>JAVJSW010000083.1:0-43746 GCA_040219255.1 Sumerlaeia bacterium | reverse complement strand
GGTGATGTCGAGCTTGGCAAGATCAGCACTCGCGTTGATGGCCTTACGAATGGCCCGTACGGCGTTCTCGCACTTGTCAGATTCGGTCTGTCCCGGCCCCTTTGCCCAGGAGCTAAGTGTTGCTTCGGAAATATTGAGTGTCTTCGTGGTCATGCTTACCTCCCAGGTCGAATAAGCCCCGGCCCAAAAACGTCGAGGGCGGGTGATTTCTTGGCGAGCGCTTTGACTTGCTCGTCGGTTGTGGTCATGCCGGACGGCAGCCGGTTGCGGATTTCCCTGGGCGGCAGGGGCTGACTGGAGGCCTCGACGATCTTGATGATTTCGGAAAGCAGGTGATCGTCGCCGCTTCCCCCTTGGCTTTGGATGGTGACCTGATCGCCTACGACCGAAAATGTCGGATGCGCCAGGAAGAACAGGTGGTGCTGGGCGGCGCTCCAGGAGCTGCCAGCCCTTTTCAGACGATCGTGGACCTTGCTGAGGTCGGTGGGTCCCGCAGCCAACGCGGCGCGGGCTTCGGAGATCAGTTCTCGGTTCATTTCATCGGCCTCGCTTTCATCTCCGACCATGGGATGTTCAGGGCTTCGGCTACCATGCGGCGGCCTTCGAGCCGCAAATCGCGGAACTGTTTCTCCAAACGGCGGCGTTCGAGCAGCACGTCTTCGAGGCGTCGGTGCCAACGTTCACGGGTTTCACGATCAACAGGCGGGAGGCAAAGTCTCAGAAGGGAAGAAGCGGTGGCGAACTGCTGGGCTGTCCCCACAGCCAGGTGACGCAGTTCATCGCGGACAGACGAGCACCCAAGCATCAGCGCGTAGGCGCCGGAGGTTTCCCGGAATTGCAATCGAGCCCAAAGGTCCACCGCATGGATATATGCGGGGGTTGAAATGTCGGCGTAGGCGACCTTGGGAGAGCTGACCAATGTGGACATCAGCACGTCTCCCGGTTTCACCGGAGTGGCGTAGTACCGACCAGGTCGCGTCCCTGGGGCCGACTGTTCCTCTTCAGGAATGAAGTATCTGGAGACATCGGCCAGCGATAGTCCCTGTGCCTCTTGCGGCCATGACTTCAGGCGAATGGTGGGCGATTGGCGGACAAGATCAACAAGAGGGCACCAGCCCGCATCGGCCAACGCCATTAGGGCGGCATTGCTCTCGACGTGAGCAGGCACCCAGGAATCTGCGGTGAGGGCTGGCGCCGGGACGCGGCTCCAGAGCCGCGTCCCGGCCTTTGATTCCACTCCAGCGGCAAGACCGTCGACAGCATTCTCCACTTCCTCCTGGAGACGGAACAGGCGCTCCTGATTCGCCACCATTTCCCCCAGAACGAGGAGGACGCTGGATGCCCAACGCGTCGCCACTTCGGGAACCTGTGGGACTGGAGCTTTTCGCAATGCCCTAAGGGATACGCGTGGGAGGGCTTGGCTGGCGGAACTGGCAACCAGGTAGGCCTCGTACTCGGCGCTGTTCAGCAGGGTGGTGGCCCACACCCCCTCAGCAAGCGAGAGCCCACGCACGCAAAAGAGTTGTGGATCGATGGGATGGCGATGATGGCGGGTCGTGACGATGCTCGCCCGCACAGGCGGGATTCGCGAGACCAGCACGTCGTCAGGGTGAACGCAGTAGTCGCCGGAGACGATCGGACGCTGCCAATGATCGCCGTCTACCTCGATCCTGAACGCTGAGACGTTTCCCTGTCGGTACAGCGGTGACTTTGCATGCTCGACGTCGCGCCACTCGGACTTCGGATCTGCTGGATTCCGGAATCCCTCAAAAACATTCGCCCGCTCACCCAACTTCCAGGCCGCATCAGAAATCCCAGACACCCGGCCCGACAGCCCACAATGGAGCGCGGGCAGCCAGGAATCAGCGGAGCCGATCTGGCTTGGGGAGACCTGTATTGCGATTTGTTTTTGGGCGTCCATGCAAACTCACCGAATAATTAGTTCGATCATTAGATCGGCGCGACTGTTCATCAAGGCCACCCGGCTTGTCAAGAGGCTTCGCAAAGAATTTTTTGTGAGTCTGCATGGATGAAGAACTTGTCCCCTCTGGGGGCTCTGTCGAGAATCGGTCCTTTCCCGCGTAGATAGTCGAGAACGTTACCGGCATTGGAGGCTAAGTGCAATGAGACAAGTTCCCAAACATCAGTGGCTGGACCTGGTCACGGTCGGCAGGCGTCTTGACCTCGACAAGAGGCTCCGCTCCCTGGGGAAGAATGCGCAGCGGCCCTCCATTATTTGACATTCAAAACCCTGCCCCACATATGCCCCACGGAGCCCGGGAAACGGGGTGAAATGGCGGGAAATCAGCCGTCGAAGAAAAAGCGTAAGCTAAGCATTTTGAGTAATGTAGGGAAAAGCCGGGAAGGGGCTGAGCCGATTGCCAAGGTGGAGGTCGCCGGTTCGAGCCCGGTGTCCCGCTCCATTTTCGTTCAGGAAAATCAGCACTCTACGCTGATATGACATTGGGCCCCAAGCGGGGCCCAATGTCTTTTTTCGTGGCCGGTCATCGGAGCCAGGGCGGCTAAAGTCCGCGAAGGATGCCAGGCAAGACTACACCCTCCAAGCATCAACGTAGGCGAAACCGATGCAGGCGGAAACGACGAACATCCCCCGCCTCTGCGCGCCCCACGCCGGATCCGCCTATTCCCCACACCGTTAAAACCCATAAGTTTAACCGCACTTTGTCACGCGCCAGCGCCCGCCCCCTCCCCTACACTGCCTCCACAGTCAACAGCGCGGAGGCCCCCGCCCATGATCGCCCAGCATCACAACTTCGACCACATCCCCGACTGGGATATGGACCCGCGGGAGCAACTCGGCCTAGCCCTCGCCCTCGCCCGATCCTTTCTCGACCGGCTGCGTCTCCGGCCCGGCGGGACCGTCGGCCATAGCCCGCGCCTCGGTCACCAGGTCCTCCAGCACATCCAGGATATCCTGCACCGCGCTTGGGCGATTGCGGATCAACCACACCCGCTTGATCTCCTGCAGCGCCGCCTCCAGATCGTCCGCGAACGTCCGCAGATCCGCCGCCAGAGCCTCGTCCGCCGCACCCTCCGCAGCGTTCCAGCGTTCGAGCAGCAGCGCCTTGCGCCCCGCCAGCACATTCAGCTTCGACCCCAGCAGCAGCTCCTCCGCGATCCAGTTCGGCCCGATCCCCTCCCGCACATAGCGGCTGAAAAGCTCGACGCCCTTCTCACCCTCCTCCATCAGGCGCGCACCCGTCTTGCCGTCCATGCTGTGGAACGAATAGCGCGGCTCCACCTGAAAAGGCCAGTAGAACGCCACCCAATTGCTCAGCCCCACCGACTGATCGCGCAGGCTTTGAATCACCTCCGTCGTCGAGGTATCGAACACATGCGTGGTCCAGATCCGATCGAAGGCCTCCGGCCCCGGCTCGCCCACATTCCACGCCATCGCCGCGCCCAGCGCGAACCCATGCAGCGAACTCGCCATCGGATTGATATGCCCATGATCGCCCCAATCGGTGTTCAACACGCCCAGCGCCCCATACTTCTCGCCCGCCGCCGCGAACCGCCGGATGTTCACATCGCCCCATTCCACATTGTTCAGCAGCCGATTCCACCCGTTCGTTCCCGGGCACACAAAGAAATCCAGCCCCGCCTCGGCGAACTCCTTCGATCGCTCATAATGCGTGTTCGGCGAATAGCCCCAGTGCAGCAGAATCGTATCCTTCGGAATGTCCGGGATGTTCTCCGGATGCTTCAGCACGATATCGCCCCAGAACATCATCCGCCGGCCATAGCGCTTCGCCTGCTCGTTCAGCCAGTCGATGTGCTCCAGATACAGATTGCCGACCCCGATGCGCTCCGCCTCCTCCGCGTTCTTGCCCTTACCCAGCGCGTACGTCTCGTCCGCGCTGAAGTTCACGAACTCGCTGTCGAACAGCGGAATATACTCATCGTGCATCCGCCCCAGCAGCGCCAGGGCCCGCCGGTCGCGCATATTGATCGTCGCCCCCGTCATCCGCTGATACCACGTCAACTCCTCCCATGTGCCTTCCAGCTCCACATCCGCCAGATGCCGGTACTGCGGCAGGCTCAGCACCCCGCCCATGTGGCCGAAACTCTGAATGCTCGGCACGAAATCGATGCGCCGGTCCGCGCAATACTGCGCCAGCTCCAGAATGTCCTCACTCGTCAGGCCGTCGTCGTTCTGCGCGATCTCCGGATCGAAACGGAACTCGAACGGATGCTCCACATAGAGCTGGAACATGTTGGCCTTGTACTGGGCCAAATAATCGATCAACCACTTCAGGCTCGATACCTTCGGCACCCGCCCCCGCGACACATCCAGGTGAAGCCCCCGATACGGAAACGCCGGCTGGTCGTCGATGGAAACGGCGGGAACGCCCTCCGGATGCGCCCGCACCCATTGCTCCAGCGTCCGCAAACCGTTCAGCAGCCCGAACTTCGACGCCCCCCGGATGGCGATTCGCTCCGCCGTGACCTCCAGCGTATACGCATCCCGCGCCCCCGGCTCCGTGGTCGGTTCGTCCGCGATGGACAGCAGAATATCCCCCGGCTTCGGCGTGCCCCGCTGACCCAGGCGATCGAGCTGCGGCGCCGCACCGAACGTCTCTCGAAACGCCTCCTGCACGCGGCGCGCCGCCATGAATTCCGGGTCCTCGATATCGGGCGGCAGGAACAGTCGGCTGTCCCCGGCGAGGGCGAAGGTGCCTTCGCCAGGCGTCACAGTGGCGGGCTGCGGCAGGAGCGGCATGGAAACCTCGGATTGGGCGCTCAGGCCCACAGGAAGTAGAACGGCTGCAAGTCCGGCGAGCAACGCGCTGACACGGACCAGGGAAGAAAAAACAGGCATGGAAAAAACAACGAGACAGTGAGAGTCGGTCTTTCGTATGACGGCGAAAGATTCCTTGTCCTTGGCAATAAAGGCCCGCATTGGGAGGGTCAACCGGAAGGCTGGGCCCGATTTCCGCGTCATCACAAAAACTGCCCCCATCCCCTCCAGAAAGAACCAACCCACCCATGTCACAAGCCAGAAACGTCCTCGGCGGACCACTCCAAACCTGCGGCACCGACCCCACGACCGGGTTCTATCGCGACGGCTGCTGTCATACCGGCCGCGACGACGTGGGCACCCATGTGGTCTGCGCGATCATGACCGATGACTTCCTGGAATTCAGCGCCAGCCGAGGCAACGACCTCTCCACCCCCATACGCCCCTACTTCCCAGGCCTCCACGCCGGAGACCGCTGGTGCCTCTGCGTCTCCCGCTGGGCCGAAGCCTTGGAGGCCGGGATGGCCCCGCCGGTGATTCTCGAAGCAACCCACGCCGCCACCCTCGAATTCGTCTCCCTGGCGGACTTGAAGCGCCATGCCCTCAGTGGCTCCTGATCGCCTATTGGACCGCTAGGAATTAGGTCAAACCCTTCAAAATCAAGAAATGAGAAGCTTCAGCGGGAAATCGAAAGGATTGAAAATCAGGCTTGATCCTGATAAATCAGATAACATATATCACTCATAGCACCTGACGAGGCCCGGGATCTCGCTCTCTCAATCCTCATCCTCCCCTCAGGCGTTTTCAGATTTTCACCGGAGGCGCTCTGTACATGAACGCGGAATTGGTTTGGCCAGCACTGGCCGCGATCCTAGCGATGGCATTCGTGGGGTATTTGGTTCGGGATGTGATATCGAAGCCGCGTGGCAACGACAAGATGAAGGAAATCAGCGACGCCGTTCAACTCGGAGCCTCCGCTTTCCTGAAGCGCGAATTCGCCTATGTCGGCGGCTTCGTCGTTCTCATCTTCATCGCCCTCAGCGTCGTGCCCATGCTCGGCGTCATGACCGGTGTCGCCTTCCTCCTGGGCGCGGGGGCTTCGGCCCTCGCCGGAGTGATCGGCATGCAGATCGCCACGCGGGCCAACAGCCGCACGGCGGAGGCCGCCCGCATCGGCGTGGAAGACGAAAAGGACCCCAAGAAGGGCCTGCACGGGGCGCTCCGCGTGGCGATCTCCGGCGGGGCCGTCATGGGGATGAGCGTGGTCGGCATCGCCTTGCTGGGCCTGGTCATCACCATCTGGATTTTGGGTCTGGATCAAATGGCCCAAATCAACGGGTATGCCCTCGGCGCCTCGCTCGTCGCGCTCTTCGCGCGCAGCGGCGGCGGCATCTTCACCAAGGGCGCCGATATGGGCGCCGACCTGGTGGGGAAAGTGGAAGCCGGCATTCCCGAAGACGATCCCCGGAACCCGGCCACCATCGCCGACAACGTGGGGGATAACGTGGGCGATGTGGCCGGCCTGGGGGCCGATCTCATGGAATCCTACGTCGAAAGCATCATTGCCGCCATGGCCCTGGCCGCGGCCATGGGAACCCTCGGCAGCTTCCTCTCAGGCGCCGCCGAAACCGGCGTCTCCGCCGAAACCATCGTCCAACTGCAACTCCTGCCGCTGATGATCGCCTCCGTGGGCATCGTGGCCTCCATCCTCGGCATCCTCAGTGTCCGCCTCTCCAAGAGCCAGGACCCCCAAGCCTCCCTGATGAACGGCACCTACGTCGCCGCCGGCCTGACCATCGCCGGCACCTTGATCCTGTGCGCGACGATCGCGCCCAAGGAATTCCTCATCAACGGCAAGACCTTCACCTGGCTCGGCATCTTCTGGTCCACCGTGGCCGGCATCGTCGCCGGCGGAGCCGTCGGCTTCTTCTCGGAATACTACACCTCCTCCAAATTCCAGCCCACCCGCCACATGGCCGACGGCTGCCGCATGGGCCCCGCCATCACCGTCACCGACGGCTTGGCCATCGGCATGAAGAGCTGCGCCCTGCCCGTCATCACCCTCGGCCTCGCGCTGCTGGTCGCCTACTGGGCCGCCCATTTCTACGGCATCGCGCTGGCCGCCATCGGCATGCTCGCCACCACCGGAATGATCGTGGCGGTGGATGCCTATGGCCCCATCGCCGATAACGCTGGCGGCTGCGCCGAAATGGCCGGCCTCGACCCCGGCGTGCGCAAAATCACCGACAACCTCGACAGCGTCGGCAACACCACCGCCGCCATCGGCAAAGGCTTCGCCATCGGCTCGGCCGCCTTCGCGGCCCTCGGCCTGCTGGTGGCCTTCATGTTGAGCGCCAACGTGAAGGTCGCCGACCTCAGCCTCGCCCGCCCCACCGTCATCTTCGGTCTCCTGCTCGGCGCCATGATCCCCTTCTTCTTCAGCTCCCTCCTCTTCGGCGCGGTCCGCCGCGCGGCCTTCGCCATGATCGCCGAGGTCCGCCGCCAATTCAAAGAAATGCCCGGCATCATGACCGGCGAGACCAAACCCGACTACGCCAAATGCGTCGCCATCTCGACCGACGGCGCCATCCGCGGCATGTTGGTGCCCGGCAGCCTCGCCCTCGTCGTCCCCGTGGTCGTCGGCGTCGTCTTCGGCTCCGCGGCCCTCGCCGGCCTGCTGATCGGATCCCTCAGCAGCGGCCTCATGCTCGGCATCATGTGCGCCAACAGCGGCGGCGCCATGGACAACGCCAAGAAGTACATCGAGGAAGGCAAGGTCGTCGACAGCGACGGCGTCGTCCACGGCAAGGGCTCGGACGCCCACAAAGCCGGCGTCATCGGCGACACCGTCGGCGACCCCCTCAAGGACACCGTCGGCCCCAGCATCAACATCCTCATCAAACTGATGGCGGTGGTCTCGCTGGTGCTGGCGCCCCTGTTCGCCCGCCTCGGCTAAAGGCTTAGCAGGCCTTCCCACCGGCCCCGCCGAGCGACCGGGACCGGTGCCTGCTCCCCCGCTCTCTCCACTTCCCGCGCCCGGCCTCCCCCTCCCTCGGCCGCTGGCGCCGGAGAGAGCGGGGGTTTTTCTTTGGAGCGCCCTTCCATCGACACGCCCGTTGACAATCCCATCGCGGCTCGCTCTACTCCCTGGTTGATTCACGAATTGCCTAAGGAGCAGCCTCCCCACATGTCTTCCCGCCGTTACGAACCCCTACCGCTGCCGAAGGACCCCGCCCGGTCCGGTGCCAATTCGGAGCACGCGGCCCGGCGCCAGATCGTCCTGCCGACCTTCGAGCAGATGATGGATCCGCGCGGCACGGTGCCCGAAAGCATCACGCAGCGGCTGGCCCAGGTGGGCCTGTGGGACATCGATCCGGTGAACCTGTTCCGGATTACCTGGCACAATGAAATGAAGGAGCACGGGGGCGGGTTTGGCCCCGTGAACTTCATCGAGATTCCGCGCGAAATCACCGGCGTCAAAGCCCGCATCTTCGGTCTCGTCGGCAAGTGGTTCCCCACCGGCGCCCACAAGGTCGGCAGCGCCTACGGGTGTCTGGCGCCGCGATTGGTGACGGGCGAGTTCGACCCCGCGAAGCAAAAGGCCGTCTGGCCCAGCACAGGCAATTTCTGCCGCGGCGGGGCGTTCGTCAGCGCCCTCCTGGCCTGCGACGCCATCGGCATCCTGCCGGAGGAAATGAGCCGCGAGCGCTTCGAATGGCTCCGCAACATCGCCGGCGAGGTCATCGCCACCCCCGGCTGCGAAAGCAACGTGAAGGAAATCTACGACAAATGCCACGAGTTGGAAGCGACCCGCGGCGACGACATCCAGATCTTCAATCAGTTCAAGGAATTCGGCAATTACCTCTGGCATCACGAGGTCACGGGCCGCGCCCTCGAGGAAGCCTTCAACGCTCTCGCCCGGCCCGGCGACCGGCTGGCGGCCTATGTGGCCTGCACCGGCAGCGGCGGCGCCCTGGCGGCGGGCGATTACCTGAAGGGCCTCGAACCCACCCTGAAGATCGCGGCGGGCGAGGCCATTCAATGCCCCACGCTGCTCCTCAATGGCTTTGGCGGCCACCGCATCGAGGGCATCGGCGACAAGCACGTGCCCTGGATCCACAACGTCCGGAACACCGACTTCGTAACCGCCATCGACGACGAAGCGACCGTGCAGATCATGCGCCTGTTCAACGAACCGGAAGGCCGCGCCTACCTGGTGGACAAGTGCGGCGCCGACCCGGAGATCGTCGAGCGCCTCGACGAAATCGCCCTGTCCTGCATCGCCAACATGCTCGGCGCCATCAAGCTCGCCAAGTGGTACGAACTCGGCGAAAACGACGTCGTGGCCACGGTGTTCACAGACTCGATGGCCCTCTATGGCTCGCGCCTCGAGGAAGAAACGGCCAAGCGCGGCGCCTTCGACCACGCCGCCGCGGCCGCGACCTATGCCCGATACCTGATGGGCGAGAACACGAGCGGCTGCCTGGAACTGACCTACCCGGAACGCAAGCGCGTCCATAACCTGAAGTATTACACCTGGATCGAGCAGCAGGGCAAGACGGCGGAGGAGCTGAACGCGCAGTGGTACGATGCCGATTACTGGACCGGCATCCCCCGCCAGCGCACCGAGCTGGACCGCCTCATCACGGAATTCAACGAGAAGAGCGGCGTTCTCGCCGGCGCTGGGGCGGTTTAGGCTTCAGTAGGCCGGGTCCGCCGGAGCGTAGCCCGAACTTCCCGATCCGTCGCCTTAATAACTTTCCGGCTGGTAGGCGCCTCGCCGTCCGGTATTCGGATCGACTTGGGCGGGAGGCGGCGCCGATTCGTAGCCATAGGACCCACCCTGGTAATTCCCCCCAGGCGCGTATCCTTCGTAGCCCTGCTGGCCGTACCCACCACTGTTGTAGCCTTGGCCCCCGTAATCGGGGCCGCCATAGCGATTGTCGTATTGTCGGTCGCGATAGGGATCGTAGGCCGGTTGGCCCCCATAGCCCGGCATGGGGCGGTCCTGGAAGGCTTTGCGCGCGCTGCGCGAAGTGTTCGTGACTTTCCACTCGCGGTACTTGCTGATGCTTTTGCGCGAGCGTGACATGCGGGTCAGGTCGAGCAGCAACCGTTTCTCCAGCGAGCTGAAGCGCGTGCCCCTCGTGCGGGCCAGGTCGTCGTTCAAA
The DNA here is from genome assembly GCA_040219255.1 of Sumerlaeia bacterium. Taxonomy (GTDB): domain Bacteria; phylum Sumerlaeota; class Sumerlaeia; order SLMS01; family JAHLLQ01; genus JAVJSW01. The sequence goes on along the minus strand of JAVJSW010000083.1, from coordinate 33,816 downwards.
AAGTCGAACGTGAAAATCCCGAGCAGGAAATCGCCGAGTTGCACCGGGTGGACGTCGACGCTGACGCCGAGAATGCCCGCCGTGACGGACGCGCCGATGGCGTAGTAATCCTCGTAATACTGAAAGCGTTCCGCATAGGGACTGATGAAGCCGGCAACGCCGTATTGCCCGGTGGCGACGCCCGACGTGCCGGCGCGCGAGCCGACCATGGTGTGGGCGCCAAAGGGCAGAATCCCGATGCCCGACTCGGCCGCGGTCTCGACGCCGAGGGACCGGCCCTGATGCAAGCCGATGCCCGAAATGGCCCGGGCGCCGAGCATCGCCTGCAGCATGTGGGTGACGTGCGCGTCCACGTAAGCGCCAAACCCAAAGTGGAGGTCGAAGGTGACAAGATCGACGCCATCCAGGAACCGGTCCGGCAGGTAGAGCAGCACGTGCGCCCACCAGGGCCGCGCGAAATCGGGACGGATGCCCTTGTTGTAGCCGAGCGCGTTGCGTTGACGGGCCACATCCCGCAGGTCGTCGGAAATGTCCTGCGCGAGGAACGAATCCGGATCGATGCCCATGATCATGTCGGCCACCATGGCCGCCTCGTAATCGTTGCCTTCTTCCAGATGATAATCGGCCACGGACTCCGCGTGGCGAAGGGAGGCGTCCACATCGAGCGGGGTGTAACGGGTGCCGCAGCCACTGGCCAAGAGCAGGCACACGAACAGGAGGAGGACAGGAAGACGGGCCATGGGTTCACTCTCCGGATGTCGAATGTCCCCACTGTCTCAAAGCGCCGAGCGATAGGTCAAAGAGAATCCGTATCCGGGTTGCCGTCGTCCCTTGGCGATGCACCTCCCGACCGGATCAGTAGCGGATATTGGCGTGCGGATTGCCCGAGGTGATGATGCCACCGGTGGAGAAGTCGAGGATTTCGCCTAAGGTGGCTCCGAGGGAGATAAGGAAATCGGTGCCGTTGTCGCGGGCACGGTTGCCGATGACGATGGCGCCGGAATCGGCGGAGAAGCCACTCCCGCTGTTGTTGTAGGCGAAGCATCCTTCGATCAGGGGGCTGCCGCCGTTGTCGACGAATCCGGAGCCATGATCGTGGTCCAGCGCGGTGCAGTTGCGGACGATGGCGCCGTTTTGCAGTAGAAAACCATGGTCTTCGAAGGCTTCGTTGAAGTCCGTTTGGATGCGCCCATTACTAGAAGATTTGCATTGATTGGCTTCAGAATTCGATAGGCTAAAGCCGCCGAAATCGTTATCCGCTGCGAGGCATTCGAAGGCGGAGGATCCGGTGAGCTGGTAACCGAATCCGACATTCCCGGTGGCTATGCTATTGTGGATTTTCGAGGAAATAACATTGAGTCCTGCACCTTCATTGTTGGAGCTGCTGAAGTTGGTGATGACGGAATAGAGGGAGATGAGCCCGTCGGAGCCATTGTCGAGTGCAGAGCAGTTGTTGAGGGTCATGGCCAAGCCTGAAAATCCGGGGCCGCCGTTGAATGTGGCAGTGCATGCGTTGATGGTGCAAGTGGTCACGCTAAATCCGCCCGAGCCGTTGTTGCCGGCGGTGACCGACTCAAGAATGCTGTGAGTAATAGCGAGATATCCCCACACAAAATTGGAGGTAGAAACACATCCTCGGATCGCGCAGTCTACAAAGTTGTCGAATCCGTTTTCGTCATTGAAGCTTGCGGTGCAGTTTTCGAGGGTGCAGGCCTCGAAGTCGTAGAAGCCGCTGAAGGTATTGCCGTCGGCGACGCAACCGCGCAGAGAACTGTCGCGAACATCGACAAAACCGTCTTCATCGTTGTCAGTGGCAATACAGCGTTCGAGAGACGAAGAGCCGACATCGTCGAATCCATCGTCGCCATTGGAATCGGCAATACAATCGACAAATTGAGAGTCGACGAAGCTGAAGAACCCGTCGCCGCTGTTGTCGATGGCCTGGCAGCGAATCAGCGTCATTTCCGTGCTGCCGTCGAACCCGCAGTCGCCGTTGCTGAAACTGTGGATATCGACAAGGATAATACCACCCGCCGTGCCATCGGCGTCGACGCCATCATCGCCCCAACTCGTCAATGTGCCATTGAAAATCCGGATGGAGGTGTATCCGGTCAGAATATTGATCCCATCGTCGGAGCCCGCGACGCCGACAAGGGTGTAGCCATTCAGATTGAGCGTCACATTGTCTGTGTCGATGACGATGCCGTCGAAGCCCGACTGGCCGGTCAGGTCCTGGGTGATAAAGTAGGCGCCGGGGACGGTGATGGTCGTGGGCAGGTCGGTGATTACGGTACCTTCGGAGGTCAGCATCCCGGCCTCGGTCGCGTACATGGCATAGGGAACGGGTTGGACTTCCGTGTCGGGGGTGAGGGCGACGAAGGGGCCGCCGGAGGGATCGGCGACTTCGACCTGGAGGAAGCGGGGGTCGCCATGGAAGACATCGCCGAAATCGAGGTCTTCGTTCACGAGGCCGCCGGGGTAGGTTTCGTTATTGACCGTGATCGGCGAACCGATGGTGGCGTCGGTGGCGTCCTTGAGCGTGAAGCGCAGGTCCACGGCGGTTTCGACGGGCGTGCCGCCGTCTTCGAGGTAGCCTTGGTAGGTGAATTCGGTGCCGATCTGGGCGGCCGCGGAAACAGCGCAGCCCAGGGCGAGAGCCACAAAAATGGGGAGGGGGTGACGAGAAGTCATGGGCAAGACGTCCTTTGCGAAAGGAAGATAGACTGACTTAAGTCCGATAATTTTGTCGAGAACTGCACTAAGAGTCTTGGCAGGTCAAATGAATTACTGTTAATGCTCTGCGGAGGCCAGGACCGCATCCAGCAACCCGGGGAATCGGGCGTCGAGTTCGTCTTTGCGCAGCGTGTTGAGCTTTTCCCGCCCGGCGCTGACCTGGCGGATCAGACCGGCGTCACGCAGGACCCGCCAGTGGTGCGAAAGGGTGCTCTTCGGAATCTGGCTGAGAAACGCCGAGCAGGGCTGGTCAGGTTGGCGCGCCGCCATGCGCACGATGGCCAGACGCACCGGGTCGCTCAGCGCGTGAAGAACCGCCGTCAGAGGAACGTCGTCGATGTCGGGGTGCTTGAGCTGGCGCACGGGCGGGCTCCTTTCGGGGGGACGGAGAAGGAATTTGAAGGCTGTCGCTCGGATTGGCACACTGTTCGATAACTGTCGAACTGTCTCATTCCACCTCTTCCGCAAAGGATCATTTCGATGAAAGCATATCAGGTCACATCGCACGCCGGTTTCGACGGCATCAAGTTGATCGACATCCCCACGCCCGAGCCCAAGGCCGGCGAGGTGCTGGTGCGGGTACGGGCGACATCGCTCAATTACCGCGACACGATCATTCCCAACGGAGGCTATCCGCGCAACCAGACACTGCCGGTGATCGCGCTGTCCGACATGGCCGGCGAAGTGGCCGCCGTCGGCGAGGGCGTCACGGCCTTTCAGCCCGGCGACCGGGTGGCGGCGAATTTTCTGCGCGACTGGATCACCGGGCCGATTTCCGAAGCCGCCCTGCACACCGGCCTCGGCGGCAGCATCGACGGCGTTCTGGCGGAGTACGTGGCCCTGCCGGCGCAGAGCTGGGTCCGCATCCCAGCGCACCTGAGTTTCGAGGAAGCGGCGACACTGCCCTGCGCGGCGTTGACGGCGTGGAACGCGTTGACGGCGAGCGGCATCAAGGCCGGCGACCGTGTGCTGTTGCTGGGCACGGGGGGCGTCAGCGTGTTCGGGCTCCAGTTCGCCAAGATGTTCGGCGCCGAGGCGATCGTCACCAGTAGCAGCGACGACAAGCTGGCGCAGGCGCGGGACCTGGGCGCGGACCACACGGTGAACTATCGCGCGAACTCCGAATGGCACGAGGCCGTGCGCCAGATCACCGGCGGCGAAGGCGTCGATATCGTGGTCGAAGTCGGGGGGCCGGGCACCTTCGAGCGCAGCATCCAATCGACCCGCGTCGGCGGGACCATCGCGCTGATCGGGCTGCTGGACATGCCCGAGCAGCAGCCCTCGATCCTGCCGGTGCTGCTGAACGCCCAGACGGTGCGGGGCATTTACGTCGGCAGCGTGGAAAAGCACGCCGCCATGAACCGCGCCATCGGCGTCAACGGCCTGAAACCGGTGATCGACCGCGTCTTCGGGTTCGATGAAACGCGCGCGGCGTACGATTACTTCGCGAGCCAGAAGCACGTCGGCAAGGTGGTGATCCGGGTCGCGTAGGACTCGTTCAGTGATGGGAAGGGCAGTCATGGCGGGGGTTCTCCTGGGATTCGAGTTCGAACAGGAGAGAGGGTCCCACAGCCCCAGCCGTTTGTCCCCTCATGTGGAGCTTCGGGAACAAGAAAGACAAGATACACTTGTCACACTAAACAGACAAAAACAACAAGGGCGCCCGTAAGTCGAGTAAAGGGAAGAGTTTAAAACTGCGGAGGTACGCGGATTGGGTGCGTGGCCGAGGCCTGTCCGTCGTTCCGCGCTCAACCGCTCTCGCCGCCGCAATCCACGGCCGAGGCCACTCGCTCGAGGGCGAGCAGGGCTCGCTTCAGACTCGGGCTTCGCTGTGCCGCTCTACTGGGGTTCCAGTGCTCCGTGATGAAATCGCCGATCCTGGTCGTGTAGCCCGGTCCAACGACTCGGGGTTTTCCTTCTTCGGGGACGATGTCTTCCCGAAGACTCTTCTTCCTGCATCGCCGAACCAGGTTGACGAGCGCCCGCTTGGGATCGGGGAGGGTGTCCGGGTCTTTGGGGACCAAGCCGGCGGAGACCTTCAAATAGGCAGCCCAAGCCTCGGGATCGGCCAGGAGCCAGCTTTCCAGTTCACGAACCTGGATGCGCAATACAAACCGGGGATGGAGCTTACCAGGCATCTTCTCGGCAATTAAGCCCGACGGGCATGAATGCTGTTCCAAGTCGCTCAGGCCAAAGACGTAGCCGACGTGCTCGGCGGCCTTGTTGTAATTCGGCGCGCGCTGCCAGAATGGATCGCAGCCGCCGGCTACGATCAAGCCGAGTCCATCGGTCTCGATCTCAGCCTCGGCCATCAGGCGCCGCGCCATGGGCTCCTCGAGGAGCCCCTCGACCAGCGCAAGGTGGAACCGCGCCATTACAGGCCCACCTTGTCGAAGAGGTCCGCCTGAAGCGCCTTGGTCCTCGGCAACACCGCCTCGCTCACCGTAAGCCCGGCGGTATTCATCATGGCGACGATGTCGGGCACGCTGGCCGCTTCCACAATAGTGCTTCCTTCGCCCTTGACCTCGATGAAGAGGATTTCCTCGGGGCCGATACCCTCGTCCCGCAGCATATGCTCGCTGTGAGTCGAAAGGATGATCTGGCGCCCTTTGGCCGATTTCTGCGCCCGGTGAATGAGCGGACCCAGCTTTGTCAGCAAGGCGGAGTGGAGGGAGAGTTCCGGCTCCTCCAACAGCAGCGGCCCCGATCGCTCCATCAAAGACCACAGCAAGCCGATGAGGCGAAGAGTTCCATCGGAAAACTGAGTCTCGTCCTGAAATGCTCCGGCCGGACGCCAGTGCGCGAATCGGACCCGGAGATGGGGCCGCCCCCTGTCGTCCTTGATCAGTTCAAGGGATTCAAAGGAGGGCACGGCGACTTCCAGCGCCTCTTGGAGCTGCTTCAAGCGAGCGTCGCGCGTCTTCTTCGGTGTTTCCCACATGCGATCCAGCAGATCGCGCCCCATACTGTCTTCGCTGATGACGGAGTCCGGCTTGCTCGCACCCTCGCGAACGACCTGGGGGACGAGGTGGAGATAGCGAATCGTGCGGAAGAATTCGGCCACTTCGCGGAAATCCTTGTTCGCGGTGGTTTGTTCGATCGCCGTCTGCGTCAGTTGTTCGGGGTCGTTCCCGTCCTCCTCGGAGGGCCGATTCAGGATCGGGCCTTCGATCTCTCCACGCTCCTCAGCACTCAAGTTCCTGACAATCTCATGGACGATGACCGGTGTCTCCGTCTTCGGCTGATTGGTGAACGCCAGATCGTAACTCCAACGCTCTCCGTTCTTCATGGCGACCTCGACTTTGATTTGAACCTCGGGATTGCGGCGGGCGAACACACTGCGGATCCGCTTAACTCCCCCACGAACACGACACGCTTCGGCAAGCCCTCCGCCGGGCAAAGCGAGGTCCCTCAGGAACTTGAACGCTTCCAGGAAGTTCGATTTTCCGCTCGCGTTGGGCCCGATAATAAAGACGCGCGATGCGAGCTTCACATCCGCCTTTGGAAAATTCTTCCAGTTTCTTAGCTCGACGCGTGTGAACTTCATGTCCCGATTCAACTCCTTCATCGCAGCCGGAAGCCGGACACCGGCACAAGGCTCCGCGGCGCCTCCCTTAGGAAGCGGGCAGATCGTTCATGGATCAAGGTTTATCGCCGTTCACGGCCAGCCGGAGGCGTTCGGCGCGTGGTTGGTCAGACCGGGGCAACTCGGTTACGTTGGAAGGGCATAGCCCAGCTTCTCACGCGTAATCCCGCACCGCCTCGGCCGTGCCGGTCAACTCCGCCACGCGGTCGCGGGCGGCTGCGAGGAGGCGTTGGCTGACGGGGCCGACCTCTCCGGTGCCGATGTCCTGGCCGTCGATCTGGGTCACGGGCATCAGGTCCATCGTGGTCGAGGAGATGAAGACTTCGTCGGCGGCGCGGAATTCGTCCAGCGTGGCGGCTTCTTCCTGCACCGGGACACCGATCTGGCGGGCGACATCCAGGATCATCATGCGGGCGATGCCGGGCAGAATGCGGTTGCTGAGCGGATGGGTGCGCACCACTCCGCCGCACACGCAGTAAGCGTTGGCCGCCGAGCATTCGGTCACGGTGCCGTCCTCGCGATAGAGCAGGGCCTCGAACCCCCCGGCGCGCTTGGCCTTCTCCTTGGCCAGCACGTTGGGCAGGAGCGAAATGCTCTTGATGTTGCACCGGGTCCAGCGCTCGTCGGGCTGGCTGAAGAGGGACACGCCGGTCTCGTAAAGCTCCTCGGCCCAAGGCTTCCAAGGCTTCACGATCCAGATCTCCGTCGGAGGCGTGGACGCGGAGGGGAAGACGTGGTTGCGGGGGGCGACGCCCCGGGTGAGTTGACCGTACACGGTGGCGAAGGAGAAGCCGGAGCGGTCGACCAGTTCGCGGACGAGGGCTTCGCGGCTGTCGAGAGTGCCGGGCATGTCGATGAGCAGTTCTTCGGCGCTGGCTTTCCACCGCTCGAGGTGTTCGCGCAGCATGAGGGGCCGGCCGTTCTCGAAGCGGATGACCTCGTAGAGCCCGTCGGCAAACTGGTACCCGCGGTCTTCGATGGGGATGCGGCCATCGGCCAGATCCATCAGTTCGCCATTGAGCCAGAGAAGGGGTCGGGTCATGGGGCGGGAACTCCTGAGCGAGGGGAAATGGGGGCGCCGGCACCGTGGCTGTGAAACCAGTTGCATGCCTCGATAGCAGGGGCTGGCGCGGGTCCTGTCAAGGGGCAAGGGTCCGGGCGGCAGCGGGGAGCGCTCCAAGACGCCTTTCGATGATGCTCAGGATCGGACTGTACCGCGTCTAGTAATTTCCAGCGGGCTGTTGCTGGTTGTTTTGAAAGGCGGAGAGCAGCATGGGAGCGGCCATTGAAAGGACCATCTGAGGCACCGGCAGGTTCACCATCACCAGCGAACCTTTGGCCTGAAGGTCGATGCCCTTCATGATACTGTACATCATCTGGAACTGAGCGCCCTGGGGAGAATTGCCGACTTGGGCCAGCATCTGCTCCAGTTGTGCCAATTGGGTCTTTAGAGAGGTTTGCGCCTGCTGCAGGACTTTGGCGGCGGCTTCCGGACTGCCGAAGTCACCGTACATGGACAGATTGAGATTTGTGGCATCTTCCTTCACCACGATGGAAAAGGCATGCAGTTCGGCCATCAGTTGCGGATCGAAGTTCGCCTGGCCGAGCTGCTGCGCCATTGCCGCCATTTCTTTCGCCATCTCTGTCCGTTCCTCTGGCGAGATACGGGCCGCGAAGAAGATGGGATTTTTCGCACCAAAAAGAAACTGAGTGACGCGTGTTTGAGCTTCCGGAATCGACTTGGCGTCCGGCGACTTGGCTTGATCGATCAGTTGCTTGATAGCCGCTTCGCTCTCGCTACCGGCGATGGAGTAGTTGTTCAGCATCGTCGTGTAACTGATGGTGCCGTATTCGTTTGGCTGCGAACGGAAGATCGACACGCCGTGGTGCTTTGAAGACACTTCATAGTTGTATTGTTTCAGTAGGGCGGCAAACTTCTGAGCGTCGTACCGGCCCTGGACGATCACCATGGACTCGTCGTCGGCATCCTCTTGAACAGTGGTGAGAGTCCGCAGGTCGCCGACTTCAAGAACCTGCACCTGACCGATCAGAAACTGAAGCAGCTCGGGCTCTTCGGTTTCAGGGTCCGCCGTCAACTTATTGAGCAATGCTTGGCGTATCCCTCCGCTGTCACTGATGCCCATGGATGCGGCCACTTGCTGCACGACCTTCATTTCCAGCAAGCCGGCCAGGTCGACACGGACGATCATATTTGATTCCGCGGGCATGAGAGCGAAGGGCTGGGGACCATCCTGGGCGAGAGCAGTACGGGGCAGAACGCCGACGCAAAGCAGCAGGGCCACGCCAATCAGAGAGCTTAGAAGTCTGGTATTCATGCAAAGTTTCCCTTCTGGAGGCAGATCGAAAATGGTACGCAGTAGGGACAGCGGTATTCAAGGATGATTCTGGAAAAGGCAAAATTCATCGAGCCATCCTTTTTCAGCAGGATACAGGTAAGAAAGGGCGAGATGGGCTACTTCGAAACCCCATCCCAATCCCCCCGCTGCAACAGCACAAACCCCTCCGCCTCGAACGCCACCTCGAAATCCAGCGCGTTGATGCGGGCGACCATCTGCTGGAATTCGTCGCCTTTGTCTGCCAGGTCGGATGGAAAACGGCGCTGGTTCATCAGGATGTACTCGACCTGATCCACGTAGGCGAGACGCATGGGCAGGAGGACCTCGCGCGGCGGGACCTGGGGGAACAGGTCGTACTGCACCGCCACCGTCGCGTCCGCCGGAATCAGCGTCACGATCTCGGGCACGAGGCGGTCGCGCTCCGTCACCTCAAAGGGCACATGGCGGCGGCCGTCGGTGCGGGTCGGGAGGGCGCTCTGCACCGCGCCAGCGGCAAGGAGCGCAGCGGCGAAGCCCTTGGCCACGAGCGCGGGGCGGCCGGGAAAACGGGCCTTCAGGACGGCGGCTCCGCGAACGGCTCCGTAGAACAGGAACGGCAGCGCCAGGTAGCTGTAATAATACGGCAACGTCCGCAGCAGCGCGTCGTCGCAAATCAACACCGGTGCCGCCCCCAGCGCCGGCAACCACGCCGTCCGCCAATCCACCAGCGGCAGCGCCAGCACCGACAAATACAGCAGCACCAACGGCCACGAGAAAAACCGCGCGGCGACAACCCCCGGATGCGTCAGCGCGTACAGCGCGATTTCCGGCACCGAATCGCCCATGCTCGCGAACCGCGCCGAAGCCGTCGCCCCCGCGGCGGCCATCTCGGCATGGCCGCATGCCGCCATCATCGCCACCGCGAACGCGCCCCAGATCACCGTCCCGCCCATGGTGGCGGCGGCCCAGGGCCACAGCTCGCGCCGGTCCCGCTGCGCCAGCAGCGCCCCGCCGAACAGGAACATCGCCAGCGCGAAGTCTTCCTTGACCATCAACACCCACAGCACCGCCAACCCATAGAGCACCGGGCGGCGGGCCCGCAGCGCCAGGAACGCGCAGAAAAACCCCGGCATCGCCAGGCTCTCCGGGTGGTTCGCCAACTGCATCGACAACGCGAAGTGGTTCCCCAAATACAGCGCCGCGAACCCCAGCCCGAGCGCCCGGCTGCCGGTTTCCCGCCGCGCCCAGATCGCCAGCGGCCACGCCGCCCCCACCGCCGCCAACGTCAGCGCCACCAGGAACGTCAGGCTATGGTTCGCCACCAGAAACAGCGGCGTCAGCGCCAGCAACGCGGGCTGGAAATGAATGCCAAAATAGTTCGCGCCCTCCACCCGCCACGCCACCGGCGTCTGCAACCCCGCCCCATGCACCGGCCCTGCAATCACCGACACAAACGATCCGACATCGGCGAGGTAAACCTCCAACGCCCGGAACTGCGTCACCTGAACCCACAGGTACCACGCCCCGGCGCCGAGCAGCAGCAGGGCCAGGAGGGCGTGGAAGAGGCGGTCGGGGTGACCTGTCGAAGGCCGACTCGTCGCCTGAACGTTGTCTTGAGTTTCCATAGCGAGTCGGGCTCTCAGGGAAAATGGAAGGACCTCATCAAGGAAGGTCGAGCCAGCGGGGGGCTAGGAAATGTCAAGGGAGCCGTGCGAGTTTTGCTCCCCCAACCGCCGCCCGTGAAACACCCCCAGCGCCCCCGCGTCCCCATCCCGCATCGCCGCGATCAGGCGGCGGGTGGCGCTCCAGTGGTAGCGGAACCCATGGCCCGAGAACCCGGCGGCCAGGCCGATGCGCCCTTCGCTCCACGGCAGCACGCCCATCAGCGGCAGCCGGTCCGGCGAGAAGCCCAGAATCCCGGACCAACGCGCGAGCACCTCGGCCGGACGCCCGCCCGTCAGGCGCGGCAGCTTCTCGTTTTCCAGATACGCCAGCACCGCATCGTTCGGACCCAGGGCGAATGTCGTCTCGCCGTCCATGTCGCGGTCGCGGCCACCACCCAGCAGCAGGTTTCCATCGGGCAATTGGCGCCAGTAATCGAAGCCATGGTTGTAAGTCCCGTCGCCCCAGAGCCGGTTGTCCGCCTCGCCCGCGATGGCCGCCAGAAGGACCTGATTCCGCCCGGGAATCACCGGATAGTCCCCGACCCAGGTGCGGAAGCCGAGCCACAGAAACGCATTCGTCGCCAGGATCACCCGCTCCGCCTCGATCCCACCCCGGGGCGTGTTCACCAGCACCGCGCCACCGGTGACGAACAGGTTCTTGGCCTGCGCCGGACAATCCGCGCTAACCCGCACGCCGGACGCGCGCAGCAGCCGCCCTGTGTAGATGGCCGGCTGCACCCCAAAGGCCTCCGCGTCGTGGGTCACCGGCCCCAGCTCCGGGTCCGGGCCGGGGCACTGCGGGCGGACCTCGATGCTCTGCCATCCCGCATCGCGCAGGAACGCCGCGTGGCGCTCCATCACCCCGAGGTCCTCTGGCCTTTCGGCGATGTCGAATCCGCCGCCGCGTTGCATCGGCACATTCTCTCGTTCGCAGAAGGCGCTCACGGCGGCCTGGCTTTCGGCGCCCGCCTCCAGCAAATCCCGCACGCCCGCCTCGCCCAGCGCCGCGCGCCAAGGACCGATTTCCTCCCAACAGGGAATGCGCCAGGCGAACCCGCCATTGCGCCCCGAAGCCCCCAGCCCCGGCCGCGCCCCATCGATCACCGCGATGGCGTCCGGGTCCTCGCCACCGGCCACCAACTGATAAGCCGCCGCCGCCCCCGTCATCCCCGCCCCCACGATCAGCCACTTCACCCGCGCCGGAGGATCCCCATCCACGGGCAAATCCCCCGGACCAACGTCCAGGTGCCAAAAAGAAAGCTGGTTCAAATGATCGCGCAACGTGTCCATGGGCCGCAACCTAACGCGCGAAGCCGCCGCGTTCCAGCGCTATTCCGCCGAGGAATGGATCAACCACAGAGATGCACAGAGGACAGAGGCTTCACAGAGGGTATCTTTCGGATGATCTGGGAGGCCTTCATCGGACCCTAACACCATCCGCATTCGCCGGTTTATAGCTGCTCGACTACTTCCCGCAAACAAGATAAACTCAACAAAACCAAATCTCTCTGTGCCCTCGGTGTCTCTGTGGTGAATTCAAAAATCTCCGCGCCCTCCGCGCCTCCGCGGTGAATTTAAAAAGTCCCCCATTCACGCCTTCTTCCCCACCCGAATCCTCGGATCCAGCACCGCGTACGTGATATCCACCAGGATATTCGCCACCACGAACAGCACCGTCAGAAACATCACCAGCCCCTGAACCGCCGGGATATCGCCGAAGAGGATGCTCTCAATCAGCAGACTCCCCATGCCCGGCCAAGTGAAAATCGTTTCCGTAATCACCGCCCCGCCCAGCAGCGCCGGGATTTCCAGGCCGATAATCGTCACCACCGGGATCAGAGCGTTCCGCAGCACGTGCCACAGCCAGCGGGCGCGGCTCACGCCTTTAGCCTCGGCGGTGCGGATGAAGTCGGCGCGAACCACTTCCAGAATCGACGAGCGGGTCATCCGCGCCACCAGGGCGCTGCTGACCGCCGCCAGCGTCACCGCCGGCAGCACCAGATGCGCCAGCCCATCCTTGAACGCGTCCCAATTCCCAGACAGCGCCGCATCCACCACCCAAAGGCCGGTGCGCGTCGGCACCGTGCCGCTGTAAATCAGATTGTAGCGCTGATCCAGCGGCAGCCACCCGAGCTTCTGGCCGAACAGCCACGCCAGCAGCAGCGCCAGCCAGAACACCGGCAGTGACACGCCCAGCAGCGCGATGCTCATCGCCGTGTAATCGTAGATGCTGTTGCGTTTTAACCCGGCGACAATGCCGCTGACGAGGCCAAAAATCGTACTCAGCAGCAGCGCCGCCCCCGCCAGCTCGATGGTCGCCGGCAGACGCTCGCGGATTTCGTCGGCCACCGGGCGGCCGGTGCGGATGCTCTTGCCGAAATCGCCCCGCATCGCGTTCCAGACAAAACGGACGTAGCGCTCCGGAGCCGGATCGTTCAGCCCCCACTCCTCACGGAGCTGCTGCACCACCTCCTCGTTTTGCGACCGTTCGCCCAGATAACGCTGAGCGGGGTCGACGTTACTCAGTTCAAAAATCAGAAAAATAATCAGCGACGCCGCCAGAACCAGCGGGATCGCCAACAGGAGCCGTCTGAAGAAAAAGCCAATCATGACACAACGCTGGCGCCCGGAAATCCGGGCGTCAACGCCGAGACGCACACGCCGCTCAGGAATTCGGCATCTTTCTTGTCTAGGCTCAAATCCCTCGGCAGGGAAAACCGTCGCAGGGAGGTCAAATCCATGCAAATTCAGCGGTTACGGTGACAGCGGGCAACCCTATTGCTGGAATTGTGAAGCATCCCGCACAGACAAAATGACACCGCGCGCCTTTTTGTCCTTGCGTATGGATCATTCCATCCCGCATGCTCATTCCCGAACGATATGTTTCACCGGGCAGCGCCCACCATGACTTGAGCAACACGACGGCGGGTTTCCCACAAAGCCGGTGTCAGTCTCGGGAACGACGATACAAGTTACCCCTCGTCCCTCACAAAGCTAATGGCCTCTCGACTCCCGATTATGACGTCGGGTGTTTCTTTTTTTACCGGAGCACTTCCCCCCTCCCGTGTCTCTCGAACGGTTCTTTCACCAGCTTGCGGACGATGGCGCCCCTGATTCTTCCGCCGAACGCTTGATCCAACACGGTTTATCCGGCCTCTCTTCGGCCTACGGCTGGGGCGCGCTGCGCAATCGGCGCCGCTATGAATCCGGCGCGAAAATCCCCCTCCGCCTGACCGCCCCCGTCATCGCCATCGGCAACATCAGCCTCGGCGGCACCGGCAAGACACCCGTCACGATCTGGATGGCGCGCTGGCTCAGACAGCAAGGACTCCGCCCCGCGATCCTGTCGCGCGGTTATCGCCGTCAAAAGGAAAATGCCCTCACCGTCGTTCACGACGGCGAGCGCCTCCTCGCCGGCCCGCAGGAAGGCGGCGACGAACCGGTGCTGATGGCCCGGGAACTGGCCGATGTGCCGGTCCTCGCATGCAGCGAACGCGCCCGCTCCGGCGCCGAAGCCATCGCCCGCTACGGCGCGAACGTGCTGCTCCTCGACGACGGCTTCCAGCACCACCGCCTCGCCCGCGACCTCAACGTCGTTCTGATCGACGCCACGAAGCCTCTCCCCCGCATGCGCGTGTTCCCCCGCGGAACCCTGCGCGAACCCCTCGCCGCCCTCTCCCGAGCCCACGTCTTTCTCCAGACACGCTGGAGCGACAACCTGTCCTCGGCCCAAGAGAATGCCGCCTTCCTGAGCCAGCGCCACCCGGAGACTCCGCTGCTGGCATGCCGCTTCGACCCCGTCGAAGTGCGTTGGCTGGCGGCCGACCGACGCGAACCGGTGGCGTCGGCCCTCGCCGGGCGGCGCGTCATTGCGGCCTGCGGCGTCGGCCATCCCGAGGGGTTCCGCCGCACCCTGGAATCAACCGGGGCGCAAGTTGTCGCACTCAAGGCCTGCGGAGACCATGCGAAGTACACCACCGAGGACCTGGCATTCTGGGAAGAGGAGCGCCTGCGCCTCGCCGCCGACGCCGTGCTGGTCACGGAAAAGGACGCCGTGAAACTGACTGGCGGCGCCGCCGGAGACCTTCCCGAATCCCTCGCCAGCCTCTCCATCGCGATGCGCTTCGCCACCCCGGAAATGGAGGAGCGGTTGGCCTCGGTTGTGCAGCGAGCCCTGGCGCCATACGCCCATCCCCAACCCGAGAGGTCCACCCCCGATGAGTGATCCCCACGCCATTTCCCCCATGGCCGCCGCCTACATCAAGAGCCTGGAGACGAGCCTGATGATGCTGCGGCGCCTCCAGACCGAACCCTGGCAACCCGGGCATCTGGCCTTCACCCCGCCCCACAGCACGACCTCGATCCACTGGTCCCTGGGCCACATCGTGGGCTCGACAAACCGCATCCTGATCGGTCTGACGGGCCACGGCAAGCTCTCGGACGGGCAGCTCAAGCTGTTCGGCCGGGGCACCGGCCACGACGCGGCAGCGGCCTATCCCGCGCCAGACATCCTGATGCATCAATTGGAAGAAATCGGCGAAGCCGCCAAAGCCGCCATCGCCGCCCACAGCGACGAGGCCCTGATCGACGAACCGCCCGCCGGCCCCGTGCCGGAGTTCATGAAGACCAAGAACGACGTCGTGAACTTCATGATCCTGCACAACGTCTATCACGTCGGCCAGGTGGCGCTGCTGAGGCGGATGCAGGGGTTGCCGAACTTGATCGGCTAAAAACATGGCCGTCCCGGCCATGATCGGCGGCGTTTCGACTCTTGCAAGTCGGCTGTCGCCAAACGTCCGGGCGCCGGCTTTGAGCCGCTGGCCACGGGCGGGACGCACCGTGTCACCGTTGTTCGTTTACGCGCGGTCGAGGGCTTCGATGCCGGGAAGGGCCTTGCCTTCGAGGAATTCGAGGCTGGCGCCGCCGCCGGTGGAGACGTGGCTCATCTTTTCGGAAAGACCGTACTTCATCACCGCCGCCGCCGTGTCGCCGCCACCGATGATGGTGGTGGCATGATGGGCCGCGGCCAGTTTGTCGGCGATGGAGCGGGTGCCTTTTTCGTAGGCCACGCGCTCGAAGACTCCGGGAGGGCCGTTCCACACCACGGTGTTGGCTTCTTCGATCAGGTGCGCGACCTTCGAGATGGTTTCGGGGCCGATGTCGACGCCTTCCCAATCGGCGGGGATGTCGTCCACGCCGACGACCTTGGTGGGGGACTCGGCCACGAAATCCTTTGTCACCAGCACGTCCACCGGCAGAACGACCTGGGCCGGGGCGGACTTCATTTCTTGCAGCAGTTCCTTGGCTGTCTCGGCGGTTTCGGCGTCGTAGAGGGACTTGCCGATTTCTTTGCCCATCTGCTTGAAAAAGGTGTAGGTCATGCCGCCGCCGATGAAGAGGTAATCGCATTTCTGGAGCAGGGCGCGGATGACGTCGATTTTGCTGCCGACCTTGGCGCCGCCGAGGATGGCGAGGACGGGGCGTTGGGGTTCGTCGAGGGCTTCTTTGAGGTACTTGAGTTCTTTTTCGATGAGGAAGCCGCAGGCGTTGGGCGACAGAAATTGAGTCACGCCGCAGGTGGAGACGTGGTCGCGGTGGGCGGTGCCGAAGGCGTCGTTGACGTAGAGATCGGCGAGGCCGGCCATTTTCTTGGCGAATTCCTGGCGGGCGGGGCTGAAGGAGCCATCTTTGGGTTTTTCGTCCTCTTCCTTGTGGAAGCGCACGTTTTCCAGCAGCATGACGTCGCCGTCTTGCAGTTTGGCGGCCATGGCTTCGACTTCCGGGCCGACGCAATCGGGGGCCAAGGGGACGTCTTTGCCGAGGAGTTCGGCGAGGCGTTTGGCGACGGGGGCGAGGCTCATGTCGGGTTTCGCTTCGCCCTTGGGGCGGCCGAGGTGGCTGGCGAGGATGAGGCGGCCTCCGTTGTCGAGGATGTGCTTGATCGTCGGCAGCGCGCCGGTGATGCGCGAGTCGTCGGTGATGTTGAGATTGTCGTCGAGCGGGACGTTGAAATCGCAGCGGCAAAGCACGCGCTTGCCCTTCACGTCGATGTCGCGAACCGAAAGTTTTTTGCTCATGGGTGGTGATCCCTCTTTCCACATTTGGAGTGGGAGTGTATGCGGTCCACCTTGGTCTGCAAGGTCCGGGCCGGGGCAAGGGGAAGCGGGGGATGACACGGCGGGGAGGGCCGGGTTTGAGTGGTTCTTTGGGGGCCGGCTGGGGTGTTGCCCGCCGGGTCGCAGAGGACGCTGAGTTTTCAGGGGAGACGTGCGTTTCATGGCGGGTGGTTCCTAGTGGGTCACGCGTGATGGAGGAAGGGTTACACAGGGCTGTCGGTTTGTCCCCTCATGTGGAGCTTCGGGAACAAAAAGGACATAATACACTTGTCAGACAAAACAGACTTACGGAGCGGCGCCGGTCGGCCGATCCCGCAAGAAAGCTCTCCACGGAGCCACAGAGAACACAGAGACGATTGATGCGAGAGAAGTTACATGAATCAAAAGAACTCTTCCATAAGAATACAATCTGAATCCTCACAAAACGTTTTTCTCCCCACCCATCACCTCTCGCCCCAGTCCCTTCGCACCTTTACACTTTAGGTTGAATGCAAAACACCATGACACTCGGCCTTTACCTCCACGTTCCCTTCTGCAAACACCATTGCCCCTACTGCGACTTCTACGTGCTGGAGTTGCGGGACCGTTCCTCGCGCGAGCGGCTCGAGTACCCGGGCCTGCTGGCTCGTGAGCACTTGCTGCTGCTCGATGCCGAGGCAGGGTTGGCGGCGCGGCCGCTGGAGACCATCTATTTCGGCGGCGGAACGCCGAGCACGCTCCGCCCCGCCGATGTGGCGGAGTTGATCGCGCTCCTCCGCAGCCGCCATCCCGCCTCGCCCGCCGAGCCGGAGGTGACGCTGGAGGCGAACCCGGAGAATTTGACGCCGGAGCGGGCGGCGAAGTGGCGCGCCGCGGGGATTGATCGGCTTTCGATCGGCGTCCAGTCCTTCGCCGAGCGCGATCTCGCCCGCCTCGAACGCCTTCACGCGCCGGAAACCATCCACCGCGCCGTGGCCAACGCCCGGGCGGCCGGGTTCGGGAACCTGTCGCTCGACTTGATGTTCGCGCTGCCGGGTCAGGACATGGCGGCGTGGCGGGAGAACCTGCGTGCCGCCGTCGCTCTCGCGCCCGAGCACGTCAGCTTCTATGGCCTGACGCTGCACGAAGGCACGCCGTTCCACCGCGAGGCGGAGGCGGGGGTGCTGACCCTGCCGAAGGACGACGAACAGGCCGAGATGTACCTGTGGGGCAGCGAGTTCCTGCGCGGCGCCGGGTTCGAGCACTACGAAATCAGCAACTTCGCTCGCCCCGGTTTTCGGTCGCGCCACAACCAACGCTACTGGACCCGGGCCGACGTGGTGGGGTGCGGGCCGGGGGCGCATTCGTCGCTGGGCGCGCGGCGCTGGTCGGTGCCCGAGGACCTGACGGGATGGCAGCAGGCGCTGGCCGCGGATGCGCTTTACCGCACGGCGCCCGAGGAACTCTCGCCGGAGGTGGCGATGGAGGAGGCGCTGTTCTGTGGCCTGCGGCGCGAGGAAGGGTTCCGCGAGGGCGAGTCCCCGGCGGCGGAGCGCTTTTTCTCGTGGCTGGACTCCCCCGCCGGAAAGGCCGCCGTGCGCGAGGGCTTCGTGGTCCGGGAAGGCGAGGTCGCCCGCCTGACGCCGCGGGGCTGGTTGGTATCGGATGGGTTGCTGCTGGCGATTCTGAAGGCGAACAGTCGGACCTGAAAGCGTGGGGGTCCATGAGGGTGGCTGCCCTTTCCGGGTCGGAATTCGATGGCAGCCTAGGCGAAGTCTGGATCGTTGGCGCGTGACAAACGGCGGTTAAACCTGTGGGTTTTAACGGTGTGGGATTTCGAGCGGCTCCCGGCAATCTTTCGGAATTGTCAAAGTGCCGTGAATAGGCGACGGTTTCTGGCGTAGAGATTGCGCCGCGTCAGGCCGCGGCAACGGAGGGACCGAACCTATGGACAAGAACACGAAAGATTTCCTGCGGGAACTGAACGCCATTTATCAGAACGTGCGTTCGGTGGCGGATGAGATCAAGGAGTCGGTGCGCGAGCAGACGGGCGGCCGGGCGGGGGCTCCGCCGGCGCCGGAATACCGGGCTTCGCCTCGCGGAAACGGCACGGCGGAGGCTCCCCACGCCGCCGAACCACCGGAGGTGCACACGCCGCCGGCGGGTCACCGGGCGAATTCGATGATGCCTCTGGTGAACGTGAGCGAGGACGACGAGGCGTTCTGGATCGAGGCGGCGATTCCCGGCGCCGATCCCGCGTCGGTCGACATTTCCGTGGCCAAGAGCCGGGTCACGATCTCGGGCGACCGCCCGAGCACCCACAAGGCGAAGTTGCACAAGCGCGAGTACGCCGACGGCCCGTTCCTGCGGACGGTGGACCTGCCGGTGCAGATCGACGAGGATCAGGTGAGCGCGGAGTATGAATTCGGAATCCTGCGCGTGCGGCTGCCGCGGGGGATTTCTGTGAAGCGGGTGAAGGTGGAGGTGAAGGGGTAGGGTAGGGGGAGCGGAACTATTCTGCGGGCGCTACTTCCACGACAGAGCCCGCTTGAACCTGAAGCCGATTGCCCTGCCACCGAGACTTCCCGGTAAAAGGAGTGTAAATGCGGCCCGCCGCGACGAGGAGAACCTGACCTTCGTCATCTTGCAGGAGGAGATACTCGCCCGGTTTGCTGTTGGTGATGCGGCGCGTTTGCTCCTCCAATTCGCCAAGAACCTCATCGCGTCCCTTCTTGATAACTTTCATGCTCGACGCCCTTCCGAAACCAGCAGTCCACAGACGAAGCGAGCGGATAATCCGGGCAGTTCGCCGCTCCACAAGCTGCTTGGCTCAGTGCCCTGACGATCCGCTTTCTGACAGAATTCGATGGCGCGCTCCAGTTCCTGCCGCGACAGGCCGTCGTAGTCGCCGTCATCCAGGTCGTGCAGGGCTTCCACCGAAAGGGCGGCACCTGCAGCGATTTGCTCCCAAGTCAGGCGGTTGGCTTCCCTGGCCTTGTCGAGTTCCATCGCCAGCCGTCCCTTCTCGAACTCTTGCCTGAGTTCTTGGGAACCGGGTTCGTCCGTATCGGTGGCGTCTTCGATCGCGAGTGCCAGCAATCTGTGAAGGGAAAAGCTATTCGGTCTCATCGGCTTGCTCCTTCGCGAAATCTGCACCGAGAGTCTCAAGGAACGACCTGCCGACTCTTCGCCCCTCACGATCCTCAAGGTAATTTTCCCGGTTCTGTATCGCCCGGTCAATCTCCTTCGGCGGAATCTGCTTTTCTTTCGTCAAGCCGTGAGAAACCAGTACCGCCTCGCGGCCATCAAAAAAGTACAGCATGCGCAAGTTGACGCTCTCATGCTTCACACGGAGTTCGTAGATCCGATCACGCAGGATGTCGGCCGCCGGTCTTCGCAATTCATGACCGAAGTGCGCGAGAGAGGCGATTTGGTTGAGGCACTTGATTTGGGCTTTTGGCTTAAGGCTAAGCAACCAATCCAGCAACGGCACCGTCCCATCCTCGTCACGGTAGAGAAATACAGGCGTTTGAGGCATACACCCTTCTTTTGAAACAGAAAAAAAACGAACGGCCGGCCTCATAAGCCGAATTTTGTGACGCCTGGGTGGTGGAGCACCGTCAGCGCCTGTGATCATTCCTCTAGGATCCGCGTTGCCGGGGATCTCGAGCAGCCTACCCGGGGGTCTTAGCGAGCCGGACCGGCTCTGCCCCTCTATTTGGCCTTGCTCCGGGTGGGGTTTGGCTAGCCGCCCTGTCGCCAGGACGCTGGTGCGCTCTTACCGCACCTTTTCAACCTTACCTGTGAAGGCCCGAAGGCCAGCCATCGGCGGTGTGTTTTCTGTGCCACTTTCCGTCGGGTTACCCCGCCTTGCCGTTAACAAGCACCCTGTCCTGTGGAGTTCGGACTTTCCTCCCGGGGATGGCCACGGCTGGTTAAGGCACGCGGCTCCCCGAGCGATCACATCGCCCGACCGTTCGCAAGGAGTGTCGCCCAGGGTGCGCCGGGAGGCAAGGAGAAAATTACGCGAAACAAAAGAAGCCGGGGTCCGCGTCCGCTTTCGGCTTGCCGATGCGGAGGGGGCGGACGTAACGTTCGCGCCCTTGTACCGAAGGGCTCGCGAAGCCTCCTTGTACCGGACTGCTTTCAATCCCGCCGCCTGCCGCTTCGATGCGCGGTTCAACCGGCCTCTCAAAGACACGATCACCATGGCTGACATTCGACTCGAAAAAGACTCTCTCCAGCGCCACACGATGCAAGACGAAGGCATGGAGCGTATCAAGGCGCTGATGACGCCGATCCTGGTGGCGGCGGCCGTCGCGGCGCTGGTGTGGTCCGCCTGGTCTTTCTTTCATCAAAGCAAGCAGAACGAAATCGTCGCGGTGAACGATATTTACGCGGCGGCGCTGAGCGATTACCAGAACGGTATCGCCACGACCGAATGGGGCAGCGCCGAGCGCGCCACCGCGATGAATCAGGTCGTCACCCTGGCGGAGGACCTTCGCGCCCAGTACCCCGATCATCCTTTGAGCGACGAAGCGTTGTTCCTGATCGGCGACGCGCATTACGCCAAGGGCGACGATCTGGTGACGGGCGTTCAGGGCGGCGGCATCCCGAACACCGAAGCGGCCATCCGCGCCTACACCCAATACCTGGCGGAGGTGGACGACGACTTCAGCGAGGCCAAGGGGCTGCTGGCGCTGGGCTATGCGAACGAGAACGCCTACTTCCTGACGAACGACGTGGATTACCTGAACGAGGCGATGAATACCTACCAGCGAGTGCAGGATGTGGCGGGCGACAGCTTCATCGCGGCGGAGGCGAAGCTGGCGATGGCGCGGAACGCGGAATTCCAGGGCCGCCTTGATCAGGCCCGGGCGCTCTACCGCGAAGTCGTGGAGAGCCGTCTGGTGCCGGTGAAGATGCCGACGGATGAGACGCGGCAGTCGGAAATTTTCAAGGCGCAGCTCAACGACGCGGCGAACCAGTTGACCCTGGGGATGACGGCGCGGCTGGCGCTCGAGCGCCTGGGCGTCGATGTGGAAGAAGAATATCCGACGCGCGTCGAGGTCGAATGAATAAACATCAATTCGCCTCGGTGTTATCCCACATTGCCGGGCGTTCTTAACTTTAGTTTCCACCGTTCCAATAAATAATTGCCTTGCCGTGGCTCAGCCGCGGCTGCTTTTTTTAACTCGTCCGCAATCAACCTCCAGTTCGCCCAAAGGACTTCGAGATGCGATGAGGGTTCCTCTCGGGGACGGTGCTTCGGCTGTCACAGAAATCGGTTCGATGGAGCACGCGAGGCCGATCTCCGCCGCCAGGGTGCTCCTGGTGGAACCGGTTCCCTCCGATCTGTATCGCATGGCGCACCCGCTCTCGGCTCTGGCGGGCAGGCTCCAAATGGTGTTTCAAGAAGTCTGGAGCATCAAAAAAGCGGTGGAGTCTTTGCAGCAAAGCCACTGGGACCTTTGCATCTATAATGGGTGCACGCATCCGGCGTTGGCGCGCGATTTCCTGATCGCGATCCAGGAAGTCTCGACTCGTTCGCACGCCTGCGGATTTCTGCTGGTCTGCCGCGAGGAGGACGCCGCGCTCGAGGAACTGGCCATCGAGACCGGCATCGACGAATTGCTGATCTGGGAGGAACTGACTCCCAGACGCCTGGCGCGCAGTCTGCGTTTCGCACTGCGGCGCCAACGCACGGTGGCGCGGCTGACCCATCAATCCTTTCGCGATGAACTGACCGGGCTGTTCAACCGCCGCGGATTCGTCCGGGCCTATGAGCTGTTGAAGGCGCGCGCCGACGCCGAGGGCCAGCGGGTGCTGGTGCTCTTCGCCGATCTGGACGGGTTGAAGTCCACGAACGATCTCTTCGGCCACGAGGCGGGGGACCGCTCTCTTCAAGCCGCCGCCCGCTTCTTGACGTCGGCGCTGCGCTATCGCGATGTGGTGGCGCGCCTGGGCGGCGACGAGTTCGGCGCCGCCGCTCTGGTTCACGGGACGGAAGACGGCGACGAACTGATCGCGCGCCTCCACGCAGATTTGCGGGAGTATCAGCTCCATGGCGACGCCACGCACATGGCGTCGCTCAGTATCGGCTCGGCGCTTTACAATCCGGAGAACCCGCAAGGGTTGGACGTACTGCTACGCGAAGCGGACCATCGCATGTACCGCGAGAAGGTTCAACGCACCTCGGCGGGCGAGCCGGAACCCGGCGGCGTGGACCGGCGGGCGATTCGGGGCGAGGGGTAGCCCCCTTTACCCCGGCGGCCGGTACGGCGGGCAGAGGAAGGTGCAGTCCTCGCAGGTGCGCTCGTTATGGGCGCAGCAGTCCTGGAAGACTTTGAAAAGCGCCTGCTGCATCAGCTCGGTGCGGAAGAAAGCTTGGTCCCGGCCCGATTCGGCGAAGAGCCGCTTCTTCATGAACTTCGTCACCGAATTCGCCGTCAGCGCCGGGTAGGTCTGGATCGCCATCCAGGCGCGTTTTTCCAGATCGCGGCGCCGTTCGACGCGGGCCTTGAGGACGGCGAGCGGCAGCAGCACGTTGAAGAAGTTCGACTTGGCCGCCGGTTCGCCGAGCAGCGCCTGGGGCTTGGCGGGCTTGCCGCCGATCGTGAAGTGGGTGGCGAAATAGTGATCGGGCGCATCGACGGTCAACTGCTCGGTCCATTCGGCGAAGAACGCCTTCCAGCCCTTGGCGTCGAGGTCGAGGGGGAGGCGTTCGAGGCGGTTGGCGAAGACCTCGAAGAGGGGCGCATCGGGGTCCGCCAGGCGGCCCAGGAGGATGCTCATGGCCGCGAGGCGCCGGCCCGGGAACCCGGGTGGCCGCATGCCGGCGTACCAGCGCTTCGTCGGGGGCAGGAGCCGGTCGGCGTAGTACCCGCGCACGAGGCGCCAATGGCGCCCGAGGCGCTCGCGCAGAGCCGCCGTCTCCGGGTCCGTTTCCGGCAGCAAATCGGCGCCCGGCGGGATCAGTTGGGCGACGTTGAGGAGGATACTCAGGTAGAGGTCCGGGCGTTCGTGGGGCGCGACGTCCTGGGCGTAGTCCATCATCTCGCGCAGCGGCGCCCGTTTGCTGAGCAGGAAGTAGAGAGTCTTATTGGATTTGAAGCCTTGGCCGACCATGAGGCTCTGGTAGAGGAGTTGGAGCGGGTCGGAGGAGGCGAGCTGGGCGTGGAAGCGGGCGATTTTGTCTTCGATGCGGGCGCGCCCGGCGGAGCGCAGGAAGGCCCGCGCGTCCGTTTCCTTCAGCGCCAGGAACTGCCGCGCGCAGAGCCCCTCCTCGGCGGGGCGGCCGTAGGGGTAATCGTCCGGGTTCAGCGTCCGCCGGATCGTATCCAGGTCGGGTTCGAGGAAGGGCTCAAGGATCAGGCGTTCGAGCCGGGCGCCGTTCTGCTTCTCGTCGAAAGGCCGGTCGTCGCTGGCGTGCAGCGAAACGTGGAGCACGACGTTGTTGTATTCGAAGTCCTGATGGTGGCCGTGGTTGCGCCAGTCGGCCGAGCGGATGTGGATTTCCACGTCGCCCGGTTCGTCCTGGCCCAGGATGCGCACGCGCCCGCCCAGGAAATCCGGCCCGCGCGAGGTGTTCCAGCGCCCCGGCTCGATGACTTCCAGGCGCTTGCCGCTGGCGGTGCGCAGTTCGTCGGCCCTGAGGAGCTGATCGTTCCAGATGGCCTGGACGAGGCGCTCGTCGAGGGGCAGCGGTTCTTCCTCCGCCACGGCTTCGGCCCACTCCGGTGTGGCCGCGCGGCCGAGGCGCCGGCGCAAATCCTCGCCAAAGCGCTCGTGCGCTTCGAGCCATTGCTGGCGGCTTTCCTCGGCGGCGGCGGAGGCGAAGGCCTGGCTCACGGCATTTCGTCTCCGAAGCAGGTGCCGACGGCCCGGGCGGCCTTGACCACCGGGTCGATGCCGGGCTGGACCACTTTGAGTTTGCTGATGGCATCGGCCAGCGGCACCGAACTGATGTCGCTGCCATGGAGCGCGGCCATGTGGCCGAACTCGCCGCGCATAATCATCTCGACCGCGTGATGGCCGAACCGCGTCGCCAGAACGCGATCATTAGCGTCCGGCGACCCCCCGCGTTGCAGGTGGCCGAGGGTCGTGGCGCGGGCTTCCAGGCCGGTTTTGCTCTGGATCAGCTCGGCCAGGACGCCGCCGATGCCGCCGAGCCGGATCGGGTCCGGGCTGTCCGCGACGACTTTCGAAATCGTCATCTGGCCGCCTTGCGGTTTGGCGCCCTCGCTAACGGCGATGATCGTGAAGCGCTTCCCATGGCGCGAGCGCGACAGGCAGTACTCGCTCACGACGTCGAGGTCGTACTCGATTTCCGGAATCAGAATCACGTCGGCCCCGCCGGCTACCCCCGCGTGCAGCGTCAGCCATCCGGCGTAACGCCCCATGATCTCGACGATCTGGACGCGATGGTGGGCCATGGCGGTGGTGTGCAGGCGGTCGATGGCTTCCGTGGCGGTTTCCACCGCCGTCGAAAACCCAAAGGTCCGGTCCGTCGCCATCAGGTCGTTGTCGATGGTCTTCGGCACGCCGACGACGGGGACGCCTTTCTTGTAGAACTGGTAGGCCATGTTCTGGGTGCCGTCGCCCCCGATGGCGATCAGGGCGTCGAAACCCATGACCTTCATGTAATCGATGCACTCGTCGGACACATCGACGCGCTTGGTCTCGCCGTCGATCTTCATGGTGTGGGCAAAGGGATTGTCCTTGTTGCTGCTGCCCAAGATCGTGCCGCCGAGGGTCAGAATGCCCGAGACGTGGTGGGGTTTCAACTCCTCGCAGTTGCGATAGATCAAGCCGTGGAAGCCATCGTGGATGCCGTAGACCTTGAGGTCGTACTCATACATGGCGCTCTTGGCGGCGGCGCGGATCACGGCGTTCAGGCCCGGGCAATCGCCGCCACCGGTCAGGATGGCGATGCTGCGCACGGGCTTGCGGGCCCACTTGACCAGGGCGGTGGTCTCGGTGGCGGCGGCCTGTTTCTGGGTCGTGCCGCCGGCGGCGGTTTTCTTGACCTTGGCCTTGGCGGCTTGCGCCACTTTCTTCGAAGACTTCGCGCCCTTCGTCGAGTTCTTGGTGGTCGTTCTGTTGGGGGAAGCCTTCTTCGAGGTCGCCTTCTTGGCCATGGCGCCGGGTCCTTTCTCTGCGATTGCGGTCTGAGCTTGCCGGGCCATAGAGTGGCGCCCCGGTCCGCACATGGGCAAGTCCCGATTGTCCTTCTTCGCTTTCGCGTCTCCGAAATTCATCTTCAAGACATATTTTTCACCTGTGCGCATTCGACTTCCCTATCCCGCCCTTGTCGTTCTTGCCGGCCCCTCGGGCGCCGGCAAGACCACCTTCGCCCGGCGCCACTTTGAGGAAACCCAGGTAGTCAGCAGCGACGAATGCCGCCGTCTGGTGGCCGACACGGACGACTTCCATCCGGCGCGCTCCGCCCCCGCGTTCCGGCTGTTCTACCTGCTGATCGAGGAACGGCTGCGGCTGGGGCGCCTGACGGTGGCCGACAGCACCGGCCTGATCCGCAAAGGCCGCGCGGAGCTTCTCGCTCTCGCCCGCCGCCACGATGTCCCCGCCTACGCCCTCGTGCTCGATCCGCCGCTGGAACGCTGCCTCGCCTGGGATCAGGAGCGAGACCGCCAAGTGGGCGCCCGGATCCTGGAGAAGCAATTCCGCGAGTTGGAAATCGCCAAACTCGCCCTGCCCTGCGAGGGTTTCGAAGCCGTCTGGCACATCACGCCGGAGGACGAAGCGGACCTGGCCATCGAGGTGGAAGCGGACGAGTTCGTACTGCCCGCCGACCGCCCCGCCGCTCCCCCGCCGGAGGCCGAAGGGCCGGAAGCCGCCCCGCCCGCGCGGCTCGAAGACCTGCTGGCGCGCCAGCCCTATTGGTCCTCCGCCTTCTCCGCCACCCCCGCCGATGTGGAAAACGCCCGCGACCGCCTTCAGGCGGCACCCACCGACCGGCCCTGGCAGGTGATCGTTCCGGCGGCTCCGGCTTTGATGACGCCTGACCTAGCCGATCCCGCCGAGCGCTGGGAGTACGCCGTGGAGGGCGCCCTGGCCAACGGGCTGCGGATGGCGCTGCTGCGCGCCGTGCCCGCCGGCAGCCCCGCCGCCGTCGCGGTTTTCGCTCGCGATGCGGATGCGGCGCGTCGCCTCCTGGGCGTGGACGACGGGCGCGCGGAAGCGCTGCTGCTGCCCGACTGGCCCCACGGCGCCCGGCCCGAGTTATCCGGCCAACTGGCCGAAATCGGCTACGAGATGCGCCGCGCCGCCTACTTCTGGCGGCGCCAGGCGGATCTCGCCGGGTTCGACTGCCGCGTCGTGCGGCATGGCGAGGGATGGCGCCTGATGCCCATCGGACCCGCTTTTCCGCTCTGCGAGTCGCCCGCCGACGAGGCTTTCTTCTGGGAATTTCTGGAGGTGGACGGCGACAGCGTGGCCTTCGCCCAGAGCGAGCGCCTGCTCCTGACCCCCGGCAACGCGCGGTCCGCAGAGGCCCGCGCGTGGTTCGTCGCGCAAGTCGCCTCCGGGCGCGAGGTCCTCGTCACCGCCATGGTCTGGGGCAATACCTTCGAGAAAACCGCTGGCCTGGGCGGCGGCGCGGGTTATGCGGGGCCCGCCGCGCGGCTGTGGCCGGTCGAATCCTCGCTCGGCGCCGACCCTGGCGGGCTTCATCGCCTGCGCCGCGAAGCCATTCGGGCCCTCGCCACCGGCAACGTGCCCCAGGCCCTCGCCCTGACGGAAATCGCGTGGGCCCTCCACCCCGAGTGGCGCGCGGCGGATCAGGGGGATTTGTTTTCAGGACTGTGAAGCGCCTTGATCCTTCAAGATTTCACCGCAGAAATGGCGCGGAGAACGTAGAGACGATCGGCGCTTTTGAAGTTAACCGGAAGCATTGGCATCTCCCGGTTCCTGACTGGGTGATGGGGCTGGGCGGCCAGTTCTTTCTAAGGATGAGCCAACAAGGAGACCAGACACCAAGAATTCCCTTACTTTTCGTTATCCTTGGCTCGGATAGCCATTTATTCAGGCCGAGTGTGTCGCATGTTCCCAGTCAATAGGTTCCCTGTGAAACCTCTGTCCTCTGGGACCTCTGTGGTTCAAACGCTTGGTTTCAAATCCACCACTTCCATTTCCAGATTCGTCGTGCCGCGGAAGGTGTTTTCCTGGGGGCGGAAGACGATGTCGAAGGGGCGGCTGGAGCTGTCGGCGATGTCGCGCAGGTGGGCGAGGTTGAAGCCGATGGCGCCCCAGGTGTGGTTGCCCGAACGCACGCGCATTTTGAGGTGTTTCTGGGTTTGGCCGACGACGGTCGGAGGGGAGGGGCAGGAGACGCCGCGGAGGAGGAAGACGGGGGAAGGGTTGTCCTGTCCGTAGGGCTGGAGGCGCTGGACGTCGTTGTAGAAGTCCCAGCACATGTCGTCCGGGGCCAGTTCTGCGTCGACGGCGATTTCCGGTGAGAGGTCCCGTTCCTCGAAAATGGCGCGGGCGTGTTCGTTGGCGGCTTCGCGAAAGGCGTCGAGGTTTCGGGGGGCGACCTCGAGCCCCGCCGCCGCCGCGTGTCCGCCAAACTTGATCAGGTGGGCGCCGCAATGGCTCAGGGTGGCGTGGACGTCGTAGCCGGGGATGGAGCGGGCACTGCCCCGGGCGCCGTCCGGGTCTTCCCGCAGGACCACGGCGGGGCGGTGGAATTGCTCGACCAGCCGCGAGGCCACGATGCCTACGACGCCAATGTGATAATCGGCGCCGGAGACCACGAGGAAGTTGTCGAGTTTGGACTCCATCTGGGCGTCCGCCTGCTCCATGGCGCTTTTGAGGATGGCGCGCTCTTCGGCGCGGCGCACGTTGTTGAGTTCGTCCAGGTGGACGGCGATTTCGCTGGCGCGCTTTTCGTCTCCGGTCAGGAGCAGTTCGAGCGCCGTTGCCGCGTGATCGGTGCGGCCGGCGGCGTTGATGCGGGGGCCGAGGCGAAAACCGACGTCTTCGCTGCAAAGGCGGTCGCCCTGGCAATTGGTGACGTGCATCAGGGCGCGCAGGCCCGGGCGTTGGGTGCGGTGCAGGGCCTTGAGCCCATGGGCGGCGAAGACGCGGTTTTCGTTTTCCAGCGGCACCATGTCGGCGATGGTCCCGAGGGCGACGAGGTCGAGGAGGTCGAGGAGGAACGGCTTGCAGTCTTCCGGCGGGCGGCCGCTGCTTTTCAGGAGCCCGTGGGCCAGTTTGTACGCGGTGCCGGCGCCGCAGAGCATGCCGCCGGGATAGGGGGCGTCGGGCCGGTTAGGGTTCAGGACGGCTCGGGCGGGGGGCAGTTCCTCGCCCACCAGGTGGTGGTCGGTGACGACGACATCCATGCCGAGTTCGTTGGCGCGGGTCACGGGCGCGATGGCTCCGATGCCGCAATCCACGGTGATCAGGAGTTGAACGCCATCGCGGGCGAGATCTTCGGCGTGGTTGACGCCAAAGCCGTAACCGTCCTCGACGCGGTGCGGAATGAAGAAGGCGGGGTCGGCGCCGAGGAAACGCAGCGTCAGCACCATCAGCGCCGTGGAGGTCACACCATCGACGTCGTAATCGCCGAAGACACAGATTTTTTCGCCCTTCTGGATGGCGCTCAGGATGCGTTCCACAGCGCGGTCCATGTCGTGCATGTCGAAGGGATCGCGCATGGCACCGAGGCGGGGACCGATAAATTCCTGGCAGAGGGAGGGATCGGTCCAGCCCCGCCCGACGAGCAAGCGCGCCACCGCGGGATGAAGGCGCAGCGCCCGGGCGAGTTCCCGCGAACGGGCTTCGCAAATCGTTTGGAGGGTCCAGCGCTTGAGAACGTGGCGTTTGGAGCGAGCGGAAGGGGGGGACATGAGGGAACGGCCGGAGCGAGATTCCCGGGCGCGGAAGCATGCGCCCGAGCGAAGCATAAGCGTATGCGCCAACCCAGCCGAGCGGTCAAGCCAAGGGGCGTCCGATGCCACGCCCGGCGGCGCCTTCCCAATCCTCCCCGAGTCACGGCGACGGGGTAATGGGCCTGGGGGAATGCGTGGTGCCTGCTCCCTTCGACTTGCGTTCGATCGACGGCAAGGGGCAACCTCCGGGCACGCATGCCGCGCTTTTAATCCTAACGCCGGGTGAAGTCGTGCCGCCATTGTCGCCATTGGAATACGGTCGAGAGTTGCGCTCTCAACTGTTCGCGCCACCTTCGAACGGCGCGTCGCGGGCGATGCTGTCGTGGTGTGCGTCGCGCCTGCTGCTGGCGGTGCAGTTCGCCCCGCCGAGCGATCGCCCTCTCGGCCCCGCCACCCAGGAAGCGCTCGCCGCTCTGGCCCAGGGCCGGCCGGAAGCGGCCGACCGCCACCTGCGCCACGTGGAGGGCATCGGGTCCTTGTCGCCGCTTTACTGGGCGGCCAGGTGTCATGTCGCCTGCCAGGTTCTCGCCGAATACACCCACATGGTTCCCGCCTCTTTCGCCGATGGGCTGCGGCGCGGGTGGCCGACCTGTCTGCTGGAATTGGGCAAGACGCTGGGGAACTTGCCAACCCGTGCGGGCGACGATTTCGCGCTGGTTTTGTCGGAGGTTTGGCTGAGTCAGGCGGGGGAATTGCGCGACCGCGAAGCCTTTGTCCGGGCCCGCGCCCGGTTGCTGGAATCGCTCGCCCCGGTGGAAATCCAGGGCGAAATGGGCGCGGCGTCGGCGGCGATTCTCGCCGCGCTGCTGACCATGCCGGACGCGCCGGAGCAGGAGCGGGCGCGGCTCCTGGGCTTGATCGACGCCTCGCGATCGACGCAGGCGGACGCCGCCGAGGCCCGGGCGGAAATCGCGCCCCACGTCAGCGGTCCGCCCATCGCGCCGCCTCTCGCCGCGAATGCCCCGCCCCCGCCCTCGCGCTCCTCGGTCGCCGTGCCGGTGTCCGCATTGGGCGGCGCGGCCGCCCCCCGCCAGTCTCCCGCACCGCCGAGCGGCTCCCACGACGCGATCTTCGCCCGCACCGGAGTCGCGCCGCCGCCGCCGTTGCCTCCGCCCGCCGGGCGGGGAGACAGCCCGCGAGGGCTGGCCGCGCTGCCCGCGCCGGGCGCCCCCAGCGTTCCCCAGCCCAACATCCCCATGGGGCCCGGACCCTCCTCATTGGGCGGGACGGTGAGAACCGGCAAGGAGAAGCGCAAGCCGAGGAGCCGGGGTCAGTTGGCCGCACTGATGACCGGTCCCGCCGGCATCGTGGCGATGATTTTGTGCTGCCTCGGTTTTGTGGGCTGGGCCTTTGACTGGATGATGGACACGAGCCACGTCGGGCAGGATTCGCTCAGCGATTGGTACGAAAAAAACGAAGCGCATCGCGAGCGCGAAAAGTCCCGGCAGGAAGACCGAGAGATCGCCGTGGTGGAAGCCGCCCCCGGGCCCACACCGGAACCCACGCCCGCGCCCACGCCCGCGCGCACGCCGCCCCCGGGCCTGCCCAATCCCTTCGAGCGGCCCGCCCCCGGCGCGGAAAATCGATCGGCGCAGTCAGCCGGCGGAGGGCTCTTCACGCCGGAGGAAACCCTTGCCGCCGCCGTGGCCACCGACGCGCGACGCATCGCCCCCCGCGTGGCCCAGCCGCGCACGCTCGGCACCGCCGACGGCCTGACCCACACGGTGGTTTCGCGCCTGACGGGGCACGAGCACTCGTTGGAGGATCCGAACACGGCGACAGCGAAGTTTTTCCTCCAGACCAGCCTCAATGGCGCTCCGGCGGAGTTGCAGTGGCTCGAAGTGAAATACCAGCGCCAGCTCGACGGCACCTGGCTGGTGACGTCGGCGGTGCGGTGTCTGAACCGGCGGGACGGAGGCGGGCGCCTGCTTTACGCGATGGCACCCGCCGAGCGCGTCTGGGCGCAGGGGCTCTTCAGCGAGTAAACCGCCGCGCCCTTATTCCATGATGGACCAATCGGCGACCGAACTGAAGGGCGTGGTCTGCGAGAGCACGATCAGGCTGCGGGGCCCGATCGCGACGGTGCCGCGCTGCGGGAAACCATGGAGGGCGCTGGCCGTCGTGGCGACGGTCTGGCCCGCGCCGACGCCGCCGAAGTCGGTGCCGTAGGCGGTGTCGTCGCTGTTGAAGACCTCGAACCATGTTCCGGCCTGGGGCAGGCCGATGTCGTAGCCTCCGGCAAAGGACCCGGTCGAGAAATTCGCCAGGACCACCACCGTATCGCCAAAGCCCGAGCCGCCGTTGGACCGGGAGTAGGCGATGGCCTTGGCGCCGCTGTTGACGTGGAAGACGTTGGTGGTGTCGCCGAGCAGGCCGGCGGTGGCTCCGCCGAGGTTGCGCCGAAGCCCGATGAGGTCCTTGTAGAGCTGATTGAATCCGGCGATGTCCGGGTCCGCGAGGCGGGAGAAGTCGATGGCTTCATCCTCGCCCCAGGAGTTGTCGGCATCGGGCCCGCCGATATCGAGCAGCTCGCCGCCCTGGAACACCATCGGCATGCCAGCGGCGGTCATCAGAATTCCGGCACCGAGGCCGGACAACTTGCGCGCCTTCAGGCTTTCCGGGTCCGCGCCGTCGATGCGGGGCGGCAGGCGGTCTTTGGTGTTCAGCTCCCAGACTTCATCGTGCGATTCCAGGTAATGGACGCGGGCTGGGCTGCCATCGATGGCGGCCTCGATATCGACCATGTTGATGAGTGAATCGGTCGTGGCGAGCTGCGTCGCCATGATGCCGTGGAAATCGACTTCCCATTGGCGGTCGAAGCCATAGCCGTCGTTCGGGTCGCCACTGACGGATGAAACCGGGTCCGTCAGGCGGGCGTCGCCGCCCAGGTCCTCGGCCATCGTCAGCAGGTCCGGGTTGGAATTGAGCAGGGTGGAGTTGATGTCCTGGAGCAGCGAAATGCCATCGGGCAAATCCGAGGTCACGGCGAACGAGCCATCCACCAGGCCGCGCATGGCCTTGACGAAATCCCAGCGGAAACCATCGACGTTGTATTCGTCGAGGAACATGGCGATGTTGTCGGTGATGAAGTCGCGGACCTGCGGTTCGGAGTAATCCGGGCGGGGTCCGAATCCGCTGTCGGCCAGCTCGGCCGGCGGCCCGTCGTAGAAATAGATGCCCGGTTCGTCGCGGGTGGCGTTGGTGTTCAGGTCCTGGAAGTCGTAGAGATCCAAGCCGCCCGGGCCGTAATGGTTATGCACCACATCGACGATGACGGCGATGCCGCGGGCGTGGCAGGCATCGACGAAGGCGCGGAAGTCGTCGGGCGAACCGTAATCGCGCTCGATGGCGAAGGGCTCGGTCAGGTTGTAGCCGCCAGAATAGGTGCCCGGAAATTCGTTCACCGGCATCACCAGCACCGCGTTGAAGCCCATGTCGGCGATGTAATCCAGCCGCGCCGGGATCAGGTCGCCGAAGGTGCCGGGGGCGATTCCGCCGGCCGGATCGAGGGTCCCGATGTGCATCTCGTAAACGACCCAATCGCGGAAGTCCGCGGCGGTGCCGGGCCGGCTCTCGGTGAAGGTGTAGGTGGTGGGATCGACGATGACGGAATTGTCGAAGGCGCCTCGCACCATCCGCCCGCGCGGGTCGCGGCGGAACTCGCTGCCTTTCAGCAGGAACTTGTACTCGTCGTCCACGGCGGCGTCGTGAACGTGGACGGACCAGACGCCGCTGGCGCTGTCGAACGCCATCAGGTCCGCGTCACCCGCAAAACTGTTGAAATCGCCCACCACGGAGGCCTCGGTCACATCGGGCGCCCAGAGACGGAACAGGTAGCCGCCACCCTCCGACGGCGGGACCTTCGTGACGCCCAGCGCCTCGGCCAGGACGTCCGACACGACGAAGTGCCAGTCCACGCCGGCGCCTCCGTTGTTGTCGAAGATCGACCCGGCGACGTTCTTGAACACGATGTCGATGCCGGTGGCGTCGCTCGGTACGTTGAAGGTGCCGCTCCAGTTGGGCGCCGTGCCTGTCAGGGTCACATCGAACGCGTTCTGGAAGCCATTGAACCCCACCGTCATCACGACGGGGGAGGCGGCGGCGAGGGGGCCGCCGGTGGCATCGAAGGTCACCGTCGCCAGGGTCCCCCGGTCGGGCGCCGAAGGGGTCAGGCTGGCGGTGCCCTGGGCGGGGGCTTGGGAGCAGAGGGACGCCGCAAGGAGGGCGCTGGCAAAGACTAGGGGCCTGAGTCGAGACATTACGGGCCGGCCTTTCAAACGAGTGTTGTGGATGCAGATGGAAACGGTTACACAATTCTTTTCCGCCCCCTCCCGGTCAATAGCATTTTGAGCGGTGCGGAACGGTGCCCAGGACCTTCTCAAGGTACCACTTGACATTGTGGGCCATCAGGCCGTGAGTTCCGGCATCCCCTTCTCGCTGCTGCCCCCCATGACCACCGCTCCTTCCCAAGGCTCCCAAGATACCATCTGGCTCGATCTCGCCGACACC
>JAVJSW010000082.1:0-20379 GCA_040219255.1 Sumerlaeia bacterium | reverse complement strand
CGCGCATCATCGCCTCCGCCAGCACCATCCCGAAGGACTCGCTGTCGCTCATCAGGGCGAACGCGTCGCAAACCCGGTAAGCCGCATCCAACTCCGCATCGTCCAGCCTGCCCAGCAACCGCACCCCGTCGTCCACCGGCCGCCCATCGGCGTCCGGCCCCACGAGCGCGAACCGCGCCGCTTTCCCCTTCACGCGCAACATCGCCACCGCGTCGCCGATCACTTCGTAGCGCTTTTCCGGACTCTTTCGCGACACGGACAGCACCAGGAACTCCCCCCGCCCGATGCCGTGCGCTTCCTTCCAGGCCGCCGCCTCCAGCCCCGCCGGAGTCTCGCGCGGCGGTTCCGGCACCCCCGGTCCTACAAAAGCCGCCGGGTTCCCGGGCAGGAACCGGCCGAAAAACTCGCGCGCGCTGAACTGCGTGTTCGCCAATATCAGGTCCGCCCGCCGCAGCGCCTCCGCGTACTGCGGCCAATAGTAGTAGTCGTCCTCCACATGCCACAGCGGCATCGCCAGCAGCTTCGCCTCCCTCGGCAGATTGCGCGCCACCATGGGCAAAATCGACCACGGTAAATTCCCCGCGATGACCGCGTCGCAATCCGCCGGCGGGTTCCGCAGCGCCCTCGCCAAACCCGGGCATCGCGGCCCCCGCAGCCAATCGAACACCCGCCCCGCCCGCTCGGGACAGTCCTGACCATGGCGCCATAGCACCGCCGACCACTCCCGAAAATGCCGCCGCCCCAGCGCCCGCATGTCGTCCCACAAATCCAACCGCTCTTCCGGCCCCACCTCCAACCGCCAGCACACCTCCGTCACCCGCACCCCCAGCGTCCGGTGATCCTTCAGCGGCCGAAAGCAGCGCGTCGTCTCCAGTTCCACCAAGGGCTGCCAGGGTTCGAGCGCCAGCCGCGCCGTGAACCAGCCCTTCAACGGCCCGCTCGCCACCCGCTTGCCCGCCCCCGTGTGCGCGATCAGCCGCGTGCGCTTGGGCGCGAATCCGCTCACCGTCAGCTCCACCCGCCGATCCCGTAGCGCCGGCAGCACCAAGCTCGACCGCCTTCCCGTCCATCGCACCGCCCGCCCATTTTCCAACTCCGGCAGATGCCAGCCCGACAGCAGGCACGGCTCCAGCGATGCCTTTGCCCGCGCCACGAAATCCTGTGCTTCCGCCGACATCAGGGAGACAAAGCTCTCCTCCATCCGCCGCTGGAGCCACTTCGCCCCCAGCCCCAACAGTTCGCGCCGCACTGGCTTCAGCGGCCACCGCCGCACCCGCACACCATCCTCCACGGCCTCGCCCCGCGCGTAGCCCTCGTGCCACTGCACCGCCCAATGCGCCACCGGTTCGATCTCGCGGCCCGTCGTCGTCCAGACCTCCACCTCGTGCCCCAAATCCATCAGGTCACGGACAAGCCGCCGGTGATGAATCTCGGCCCCGCCGACGAGATCGCCTCCCCAGCGGTGACAAACGAAGAGGAACTTCACCGCTCCACCTCCCGCAGCATCGCCTCGACCCGTTCGCAAAGCGCCTCCCAGCTTCGGCCGCGGGCGAACTCGCGGCGCGCCGAGCGTTTCTTCTCCGACTCCTCCGCCAGCATCCGTCGCAGCCGCTCGGGCCAGTCCGCGGGCCGGGCGATATCCACGTGGGGGCGATAGAAGCGCTCGACGTCCGGGATCGGCGTCGAGAGCGTCGGCAACCCGCAAGCCAGGTACTCCAGCGTTTTGATCGGATTGATGGCGCGGGCCGCTTCGTTGTCGGCAAAGGGCATCAGCCCGGCGTCGCAGTGCTGATAAAACCCCGGCAAATCCGCATGAGGCCTCAGACCCAGCTCGCGCACATTTCCCGGAAACGGCGGGGCGGAAAACGTGCGGCCCTTCGGCCCCACCAGGATCAGGCTCCCCTCGGGAAAAGCCTCCGCCACCCGGGCGATCAGGGCGCCGTCCATGCGGTCGTTCAGGCTGCCGACGTACAGCAGCCGGGGCCGGGGCAGGCCTCGCAGCTCCGGCGGTTCCGGCTGTGGGGCCGTCAGCCGCTCGAAGGCGACGCCGCTCGGCAGGTATTCCAGCGGCGCCGTCAAGCGAGCGAACTTGTCAGCGTAAGCCTCGCGCAACGACTCCGTCCCGGCAAAAGCGAACCGGCAATTTTCCAGCAGCCACCGCTCCTGCGCGCGACCGTCCGGATGGGCCCAGTCGAACGCGCAGAAGTCATCGATCAAATCGTAGCCCGTGACCTCGGGCTGGGCGGCTCGGGCTAGATGGCCGCTGAACGGAGAATTGGTCAGGAACAAGTGCGGGATGCCAGCGACCACCGGCCCGAGTGCTCGCTCGACGATCGCCCGGTTCAGCCGCCGCGCCGCACCCGCCTTGTACTCGCCCGAGAGCCGCAGCGGCGCCAGCACCAGCAGCCGTCCCTGCGCCTCGGCCCGCACCGGCGTCCACCGCCCGCGCTGAGGCCCCGCCGCCCGGTGCACCTGCACCGGAGACACATACAGCACCGGCCGCCGCGCCGCCAGACCCCGCGCCAGTTCCTGGGGCCGCTGCCACACATCGTCCCATGCGACTTGAGAGTATAGAACCAGCGGCAGCGTGCCGCGCCGGGCGCTTTCCGCCGCCGCCCCGCGCCAAGACTCGATGACTCCATCCGGCGCAAGGCCCCGGACAACCTGACGCACCAGCGCCCCGTGCAGCGCCATCCACCGGCCGAAAACCACGCCACGGCTCATTCTCGGCCAACCCCGAGGCCAGAATTGACTTGAACTTCAGCGGGCATAAAGATTGTAGCCTGACGGAGCGACATACCGGAAAGGACCCTCGACGGAGACCGAACCCCTTTGACCCAGGATACGCCGCCCAAATCCAAGTCCCTCAATCCGTTTCGCAAGGCCCGCGAGGCGACGCAACGGATGAATTTCCGCATCAAGACCATGATGATCGGCGCCGTGACCTTTATCGTCACCGGCCTCGTCGTCGTCGTGGTGGGGGCGATTCTGGTGCAGCAGATGAAAAACCACCTGGTCGAAGTGGCCCGCGAAGAAGCCAAACTTCTCAGCGAAGAGGTCGCCCGCGACGTCCAGCGCGTCATGGAAACCCGCCACGCCCAGGGCCTGCCCGATGTGGTGAGGGACCCGGAAGTGGTGGCCCACCTGAAAATCCTCTCGCGCGAGGGAGGCGTCGTCCTCGCCGCGGTCCTCAACGCCAATGGCGACGTCCTTTATCAGCAATTCAGCGACCGCCAGATGATGGAGATGTGCCCCGTCCGCCCCGGCCAGGAAGCGGAAGGCAACGTCCACGGCACGGAAGGCTTCCGGTGGGAGCTGGAAGTGCGCGACATGCCCGAAGGCACCGAATCCATCAAGGTCCCCATTCGCCACGGCGGAGAAATCGCCGGTTACCTGGAATACGGCCACAGCCCCCGCCTCGCCCTCGGCCGCCTCGACCCCATCAGCAGCGCCATCAGCCACAGCCTGTTCCTCATGGTTACCCTTGTGCTCCTCTGCCTCGGCGCTGCGGTGCTCCTGCTGCTGCGGGCCAACTGCCGCCATCTGCGCCTGCAAGAGCGCCATCAGGAAGCCGAGCGCATGGCGGAAATCGGCACCCTGGCCAGCAGCCTCGCCCACGAAATCCGCAACCCGCTCCACGCCATGAACCTGCACCTCGACGCCGCCCGCGAGGAACTGGAAATGCCCTGCGGCTCCGGCACTCAGAAGGAAACCGCCCTGATCGTGGGCCGCGTTCAGAAGCAGATTCTCAACCTCAACGCCATCGTCTCGAACTTCATGAACTATGCCTTGCCGGGCAGAATCGAGAAAGAACCCCTGCGCCTCTGCGCCATGCTGTCCGACGTCGCCGCCTTCCTCGAACCCGAGTTCGAATCCCGCGGCGTGGCCCTCAAGCGCGACATTCCCCCCGACACCTGGATCGAGGCCGACCCCACCGCCATTCGCCAGATCCTCCTCAACATTCTTCTCAATGGCGCCCAGGCCATGGAAGCCTGCGCCGAGTGCCACCAGCGCGATCTGACGGTGCGCGCCGAATCGGCCCACGGCGGCCGGCGATGGCGCATCCACATTGAAGACACCGGCCCGGGCCTGCCCTCAGGCAAGGAAGAAGAAATCTTCCAGGTCTTCGTCTCGCACCGCAAAGGCGGATCGGGCTTCGGGCTCGCCATCGCCCGCCGCATGATCGAAGACCACGGCGGCACGATCCACGCCGCCACCCGGCCCGAGGGCGGCGCCCGCTTCACCATCGAACTCGCCGCCGCCAAGCCCGCTCCCTCCCCGGCCACAAAGAAACCTGCCGCCGCCGCCGTGGTGTGGGATTGACCCGCCCGCTTTCGCGCCCTAGAAATTTCGATTCATATTGAAGGATTCCCATCTCTTCCTGTACACCTGAGGAAGAACTGGTGAGGGGAAAAATCGGACCATCGGCTCCGCCTTTCCCTTGATTTCACTCCAGGAACCGGAAAATTCCTCTTATTCTTCCCCTGTGGAAGTCGAGACGCTTTTCCCCCGGAGTCACCACCCACCGATGGGAAACCGCCAAGTTGGAGGGACGAAGCCGCACCATGAGCGACGATCCGCGCCGCGATGACATCCTCGCCCGCCTGAGCCGTTCGGTCTTTATGCGCGAGAGCCAGGGCGCCGCCCGCGCCTATCAGGAGTTGCTGGACATCGCGCCCGGCGAACTCCTCAAGCCTTCCCTGCAATTCGACCTCGCACGCCTCCTCGAGCTTGGCAACGAACCCGATCTCGCCCTCAACGCCTACGAGAAGCTCATCGTTCACATGAACGATCATCCCTCCTGGAATGTCGCCCTTCGCAGCGCCGGCCACCTCTGCCAGCGCCTCAAGCGCAACCACGACTGCCGCCGCTTCCTCGAGGAATTCCTCAAGACCGACCCCAACGCCAACGACCGCCGCGACGCCGAAGAAATCCTCAAGGCCCTCCCCGATGGCCATGGCTTGCGCGACCCCCGCCGCGGCGGTCTCAACCCCCAATCCGTCTCCATGGGCCCCCGCAGCCTCCTCGATACCGACGTCGAAGAAGACGATCCGGAAATGGAGGCCCTCGACTCCGACAACCTCTACATCCTGGGAGCCGAAGAAACCCTCTCGCCCAGCGACGTCCCCGGCGCCGCCAGCAGCCCCCTCGTCATCGAAGACGTCCACGAGCACACCATCGCCCCCAGCCCCGGGGATTTTTCCGCCCCCATCGACCAAGGCGCCCCCCCTCCTCCCGACCTCTTCGGCGGCCCAACTCCCGGCGCCATGCTCAGCCAGCCCGGCTCGGAAGCGGAAACCATGGCCTCGCCCCCGAACCGCCGCGCCAATCCCCCCGCCCGGCCGCCCGCCGCCCCGCGCCCCCCCGTCCCCCCGTCGGAAGTCATCTCCAACGAGGGCGACGACGAAGACTTCCACCATGTGGAAGACCAGGGCTGGGGCGAGGACGAAACCCCCATGGAGCGCTTCTACCGCCTTCAGGGCGCCCGCTTCGCCCTGCTCCTGCCCCCGGGCCAGCGCATACGCCTCGACGATGTCGCCGAGGCCCTCAAGCGCGTCCGCGGCATGACCGAAGGCGAAGCCAAGACTGCCGTCGTCGAACGTAAGGGACTTCTTCTCGACCGCCTCAGCCTCGACGACGTGCTGGAGATGTTCCCCAAAATCCGCGACATCCCCCAGCCCCTCTACTTCGTGGCCGTCGATCGCGCCCTGCGCCCCCACAAACGCTTCGACGTCCTGAAGCTCGATTTCCTCGAACCGGGCATGAAGCTCAGCACTCTGCGCGGCGTCAAGAAAGCCCGCTGGGAGCACGTCCGCCTGCTCTCCACCGGCCGCCTCGACCGCCAACCGGTCATCGATCTGTACTGCAACCTGCCCAGCAAGCACTACCGCCTGCGCGCCGGCCAGTTCAGCTTCCGCAGCGTCGAGCAGGAAATCGAAATGAACCGCGACGGCGTGAAAGCCGATCCGCTCGAAGCCTGGAAGCGCCTCCTCATCTGCCTGCGAGACCGCTGCCCCGAAGCCCATATTTCCCACACCGTCGAAAATTTCTTCACCGGCCGCACCTACAAGCCCCAGAAATTCTCCTCGGACCAGGAATTCGACCTCTACAACCAGTGGCTCCTCTACGCCCGCTACGGCGAAAGCGTCGACCCAGAGGAACTGATCGAAACCGCCGCCGCCGCCAGCCACGGCAACTGACACACGGACCATGGTGCAACTCAGCCGCTTCTTCTTCGAAGGCATCCCCGGAGAAGCCTTCCCGGGACGCACTCCCTTTGAAATCCAGGGCGATTGCAGCCAAACCCTCTATTTCTTCTACTTGACCAATCGCACCGTCCACCGCTGGTCCCTGCTCCTCAGCCGCATCGACCACGGATATGAACTCACCAGCATCATCCCCATGGGCTACGCTCAACTCTGGACCTTCCAGATGATCCATTGCGCCCATCCCTCCCACAACCGGGAGCGCAGCGCCCAGGACCTCAAAGCCCGCGAACTGCCCGGCGTCCCCTCCCGCGGCAATTGGCTCCACCGCGTCCACATGGTTCTCCAGGAGCCCCACCGCGAGCATCCCACCAGCGACCTCGTCGCCCTCTGTCCCGACCAGGAAAGCGCCGTCCGCCTTGCCAAACAGTACGCCGAAGAATACGGCCGCCCCGCCGTCGTCGGCCTCATCATCGGCGACGAGCAGTGGCATTGACGGCGGCCCGGGTCTCGCTTCTCATTCGGGCGCTATGAAGCCGCCTTTTTCCATCTCCGCCCCCACCCTCCTCGCCGCGTGCGCCCTACTCGCCGTGGTCGGCTGCAACCACGGTCCTTCCCAGCCCCCCGGCCTGACACAAGTCACCACCGAGGCCTTCCTCATTCCCGCCGGAGGCGACCCCCAGCAGCGCGTCACCTCCCGCTCGGGCAACCTCGTGATCGCCGACGGAGCCATCCTCGCCAGCATCGACAGCGGCAGCGGCAATGTGGAAGTCGGCAACTTCGCCGTCGTCGGGCGCATCGGCATCGTCAGCGGCAATCTGACAATCGGCGAAGGCGGCTCCACCGGCCCCATCGAAATGACCAGCGGCAATGTGACCCTCGCCGGATCGAACTTCGTCGAAGGCTCCATCGAAAGCGTTTCCGGCAACGTGACCGGCGGCGAAAACGTTTCCGTCAGCCGCAATGTCGAGGTCCTTTCCGGCAACATCGCCTTTGGTCCGGAGAGCAAGGTCGGCGGCCGCGTCGAATCCATCTCCGGCACCGTGACCCTGGATGGCGTTCGCGTCTCGGACAAAGTCGACACCGTCAGCGGCGCCATCACGATCCGTGGCGGCAAGGTCAAGGGCGGCGTGAAGTCCGCCTTTGGCGACATCACCCTGGCCGATGGCGCAAAGGTCGAGGAGGGCGTGTCGATCTACCGCAATGACCGCCTGCCCCAGAGTCCCCCCGGCCCGCCCCGCATCCTGATCGGCCCGGACGTCGAGATCGAAGGCGGCCTGAAATTCGAACGCCCCGTGGAACTCTTCGTCCACCCCTCCGCCAGCATCGGCGGCGAGATCCAGGGCGCCGAGCCCCGTCCCTACGAAGAAGCTTTCCCCGCCACCGATCCCACGGCCACGCCGTAAAGCATCCACCCCGACGGGCTTCGCGGACCGCCCAGCGCCTCGCGCACCGTCCGCAGCGCTTCCTCGGCGATGAAGCCGTGAGCCTTCGTTGTGGGATGCAGGTCATCGAAGAAGACCTTGCCGCTGGCGTCGCCGCAGATCGAGAGCGGCACGAAGATCACGCACGGCACGCTGACATCGGTGAAGCCGTAGGCGCCGGGGTCCGCGGCGATGCGCTGCGTCAGATCAAAGACATCCACCGAAATCAAGAGCGCTCCCGTCGTCCGCGCCAAATCGTCCAGCATCATCTCCAGCGCGAGGTTGTGCGACACCGCGATAGCCGTCGCCACGTCCGCCGCCATCGCGCCCCTTGGCGTCAGCCCCAGGTTTGGCAAGTTCGGCACCACGATGGTTTCGGCCCCGTGGGCGATCAGCAGCTCGAGTCCGGCCCGCGTCTCGGCGATAACCCCCGGCACCAGTTCCAGAGCCTCCTCCGTGAAATCGTAATCGTTGGCCCCGATCCACAGCGAGACGAGAGCCCCGCGCAACGAGTCGCTCGCCGGGAAGTCCGCCACCAGAAGCTCCAACTCGTCCCTCAGGCCCGGCAGGTCCACCTGACCGGTGCTGTCGAGCACGTTGTCCCGGCCCGTCGCGGCGCCGATGAACGCATAGCTGACCCGCTCGCCGGAGGCGAAAGGCCACTGATCGGCGAACTGCTCGATCCACAACGGCCCGTTGCTGAGCCGGCCCTCCGCGTAGGGCGGCGAAGGGGGAAACTCCGTCCGGATACCCGCCGCGTCCACCGCCGCCGTGGCGTTGCCGTAATCGCTCAGGCTGTCGCCCAGAATCACCAGCCGCTCAAAGTCCTCGCCAAAGACCGCCGGCGCGCCCGCCAGGCTCAACGCCATAACCGGCAGCCAAACCCTCAGCAGCCTGTTGACGCCTCGCTGGCCTCTACGTATCCAATTCCTGAGCATTCCTGGACTCCTGCATGAGAGCTGGCCGACTTCCGTGTCCGATCAGACTACACTGAACGACCTTCTGCGCTTGGCCTCGGGGCCGAACCCCGCCCGCAGTTATCGTGCCCTGCGGGATCTGGCGGAGCACGCCCAATCCCCCGGGGGATTGCAGTTCCTCCGCGAGGCCCTCGAAGACAAAGAACGCAACATTCGCTGGGCAGCCGCCCGCGCCCTCGGCATGGCCGGCGACGCCGCCATTCCCGCCTACGATCAACTCAAGGCGCTCCTGCGCGATCCCTACCAGCCAATCCAGTGGGCCGCCGCCCACGCCCTCCGCGACCTCGGCCGCGCCTCCCCCGGCCGCGTCGTCCCCCGCCTCATCGACGCCCTCTCCGATCCCGAGGACAACGTCCGGTGGGGCGCCGCCCGCGCCCTCGGCGAAATCGGCCCCATGGCCCGCGACGCCGTCGCCACCCTCTCCGGCATGGAAAACGACAAAGCCGGCTGGGTTCAATGGGTCGCCCAGTGGGCTCTCTTCCGCATCGACGAAGCCCAATAGAGTTCCGTTGAGCTTTGGCGTCCTCTTCGCATAGCCTGCGCCCCGTAGAATCCCTCTCCGGAGCCCCGGCCATTCCACACCGTCGCTTTCCCTTTCTCCTCACCGCCCTCTTCTCCATCCTCCTCGTCTTGCCCTCCTTCCCGGCGCTGGCCCTGGACTGCGACATGTGCCGCGCCAGGATTTCCGGCAACTACCTACACTTCGATCGCCAAGGCGCGCCCGGCGTCGATGTGTGTCAAACTTGCGCCCAGCGTTCGGCCCGATGCGCGCTCTGCACCATCCCCGTCCGAGGCACCGCCCCCCGTAACGGCGCCGTCCTTTGCCATCAATGCCGCCGCGACGCTCAATGGTGCGACCTCTGCCGCAACGTCATCTCGGGCAAGTACACCAACTATCGCTCGGCCACCGGCCAGGAGACGCAAGTTTGCTCCGATTGCAAAACGTCGAAACCGGCCTGTGCTTCCTGTGGAATACCACACAATGCCGATGACCTGACCCTGCGCTCCGGCAAAGCCTTCTGCGGCCAGTGC
Organism: Sumerlaeia bacterium; assembly: GCA_040219255.1. Classification (GTDB taxonomy): domain Bacteria; phylum Sumerlaeota; class Sumerlaeia; order SLMS01; family JAHLLQ01; genus JAVJSW01. The sequence goes on along the minus strand of JAVJSW010000082.1, from coordinate 10,740 downwards.
CTCGCCCTGACCCATTTCTGCGATCTCTGCACTCAACCCATCAGCGGCTCGATCCACGGCTTCCAGAACATCCCCGGCGAATGGTGCGAAACCTGTTTCACCGCCATGCCCCGCTGCGACTCCTGCTTGGTTCCGATGGACAGCACAGCCGCCACCACCCTGCCGGACGGCCGCCTTCACTGCGCCCGATGCAGCGGCAACGCCCTCGCCGGCGAGACCATGTACGGCGAAATCGCCAAGTCCCTCGCCCAGGACTTCCAGTCCCTCCTCGGCAAACCCCTCAGCCTCCCCCAAATCCGCGCCGTCAGCCAGCAGGAACTGGACGCCGCCATGGCCGGCGCCGATCCCTCCATGACCGGCCTCGCCAACGACGACCCCGATCGCACCGTCCACAATATGGGCCTCTTCCGGGTCCGCACCTTTGGCCAGCGCGAAATCCTGATCGTCGATCGCTTGACGGAAGACAGCGCCTGGGAAACGATCGCTCACGAAATGGCCCACGCCTGGCAGCATCAGCACTACCCCCGCCTCTCCGATCCCTTCCTCTCCGAAGGCTTCGCCCAATGGATGGCCGAGGAGCTTTGCTATCGCCACGGCCGACGCTCGGGCCTCGACCGACTCCGCCGCCGCTCCGATTTCTACGGCGTCGCCTATCGCGTCGTCGCTCAGATCGAAGCCCAGGGCGGCGGCCCTCAGGCCGTTCTCAACGCCCTGGCCTCCGGCAAGATTCCCGAAGGCGTGGAAGATCAAACCGCCGGCGTGACCCTGCCCTCGGCGGGACGATCCTTGCTGCCCTGGCGATAGACCGTGCCCGGGCCGCCCAGAAAGCAGCAGCCCATGGCCGTATCACCATACCATCATATTGCGAAACGATTATGAGCGAACACTACACCGTCGAAGATAAAGTCGTCTGGATCACCGGCAGCGCCAAGCGCGTCGGGCGCGCCATCGCTCTCGAACTCGCCCGCCACGGCGCCCACATCGTCGTCCACTGCCGTAGCTCGCGCGAGGAAGCGGACGCCACCGCCGGGGAAATCCACCGGCTTGGGCGCCGAGCCCTCGTCGTTCAGGGCGATCACACCCGCCGCACCGACGTGACACGAATCGTCTCGGAAATCGACGCCGAGTTCGGCCGCCTGGACGCGCTGGTCAACAGCGCTTCCACCTTTGACAAAGGCCATTTCGAAGACATCGCCGACGAGGCGTTCTTCCAGGCCCTCTCAGTCAATCTCCACGGTCCGTTCCTTTGCGCCCAGCTCGCCCTGCCGCTCCTGCGGAGATCCAGCCCCGGCCCCGCCCACATCGTGAACATCGTGGACTGGGCGGTGATTCGGCCCTATCGTTTCCACAGCGCCTATCACGCCGCCAAGGGCGGTTTGGACACGCTGACCCGCGCCCTGGCCAAGGAGCTGGCCCCGCACATCATGGTCAATTCCATCGCCCCCGGCCCCATGATCCCGCCCCCCGGCACGAGTGACGAGGAAAAGGCCAAAGTCGCTGAGAACACATTGGTCAAGCACTGGGGCAGCGGCGAAGACATCGCCCATGCCGCCCGTTTCCTGATCGAGTCGAACTTCATCACCGGCGTGCGTTTGCCGGTGGACGGCGGAATGTCGATGGTCGGCGGACGGGGTTAGGCCGCGGGCAGGCCGCGACCCGGCGGCACCGGACCCCAGCCCACGATGAAGCGGTCGCGCGGCAGGCCGTCCGGCGTGTCCTCCAGCGTCTTCGGCACATACAAATAGTAGCTGCCGATCTGCCGGTCGAACTCGTAGGCGTCCACGATGGCTTGCCGCATCTCCGGCGTGAATCCCTGAAAGAACTGATCTTCCACGCGAAGGTCCTGCGTTGTCACGATCAGGCCGAACTTCGCCGATTCTAAGTCCTCGAGGAAGGGAGCCTGGTCCCAGGCCCCTTCCGCGGCCAGCCGGCTCATGATAAAGGGCTGGAACAGGACGTCCTTTTCGGCGAGCAAAACGAAAATCGGCTCCTCCGACAGCACCGGCCCATCCGTCATCACCACGCGCCGCAGCACACCGTCGTACACCAGCATCAGGGCGTCCAGGTCCCCCGCCTGGAAAGCCTGACGCACGCGGCCGTAGCCGTGCCAGACGGCGTGGGCGCTGAGAAAGAGGATCAGAAGGCCCACCATCGTCAGGCGGGACGCGCGCACGGCGGGGTCCGCCGCGTCCGCTTCACGCGTCCACCGCGCCAGCCAAAGCCCCAGGAACAGCGCCGCCGCCGCGTGGAATTCGAGCAGATAATTGACCGCCGCTCCGGCCTTGCCCGTGCTGGCGATGGAGGCCACCGCCAGCACCAGGTAAATCCCCGCGGCGGGAAAGAGAACTGTTGGCTCGGGACTCTTGCGGGCGCTGTCCTCGGGGGTCTCTTCCGATGCGCCGCCGCGCTCCGGCCACAGCCAAACCGCCAGCGGAACGAACAGAAACGCCAGAAGAGTCGCCACGAGGCGCCAGCGCTCGAATAGCCAGAGGTGCTTCAGGTAAAACACGATCTGACCGGGATCGAACGCGTTCACATTATAGAGGACGGTGTGGCGAAAAAATTGCCCCCCCGTCAGGATCGTCAGAAACGCCAGGCCGCCGCCGACCCACACCGTCATGAGGAAGGCGAACTCTGCCGCGACGCGGAATTCGCGGCGCCAAAGGTACGCCCCGAAAACCGCCATGGGCGCCAAAATCTGTGTCTGCTTCGTGAAGAACGCGAGGGCGAAAAGCAGGCTGCCAAAGATCGCCGCCGGCCGCCGCCGTTGGCTGGTGGAGACGGCCAAGCCCAACAACCCCAACGCCAGAGCCGGCCAATCGACCCGCGCAAAGGCGATCCAGTTCCACGCATCCCAGGTCATGAACACCAGAGCTCCGGCCAGGAGCGCCGGAGCGATCGACCGCGCGTCGCGCAAGATCGCGTTCACGATCACCGAAATCGCGATCAGGCCCGCCACCAGTACCAGCAAACGCCCCGCCGGAAGCGAGGGTTGAAGCGCCGGAAGCCATCGAATCGCCGCCCCGTAGATCATCGGATACACCGGCGGGTAGTTGCCCACGGTGTATGGGTAATCGTCCAGCGAGGGGTAAATCGTCTCGCCGCGCGACAGATGCAGCGCCTGATCCAGCAAGAACGCTTCCTCGCGATCGAGTTGGAAGGGGTACTCCAGGCTCGATGACGAGCGTCCGATCGTGCGGAACGCCAGCAGAACGCAGAGAATCAACGCCGGAAGCAGAGCCACCTGGAGCCAAAACGATGGGCGCCGCCAAAGCGGAACGCCGCGACGCGCAGCGGGCTGGGAAGGGCGGCTTTCCGTGCCGGTCGCCATTGCGGGGGACTCCATCAGCCGACCCCCGCCATCACGCGCCGCAACGCCGCCTCGACCTCCGCCGCCTCCATCACCGTCAGGCAGCGAGGCTTGACATTACAGCTCTTCAAATAGCAGGGCGCGCAGGCATAGTCCGTGACGATTTTCTCACCCCGCCCGAACAGGTCGATTTCCTGGGCCGAGGTCGGACCGAAAAACGCCACCACCGGCACCCGCAGCGCCACCGCCACGTGCATCGCCAGCGAGTCGGCGGAGACCACGGCGGCGCACCGCTCGATCAGCGCGAAGAAAGTTTCCAGGTCATTGTCGGTTCCGGCATCGAAAAGCCGGCCGCCCACGCCGGCCTTCCCGGACACCGCCTGGGCGATTTCCGCGTTCAGCTCCCGCTCCCTCGGCCCGCCGAGGAGAAGCACGCTGGGGCCCTCCGGGTCGCTCGCGAGGCGCGCGATCAAGTCCGCGAAACCGGCCGCCGTCCACGCCTTCGTCGCGAACACCGGTCCGCACCCAGTATTGAGCCCGACGATCGGCCGGCCTTGTGGAAGGCCGACCCCGGCGAGTCGCTCGCCGGCCCGGTCGCGCGCTTCCTGCGAAAGAGTCAGCTCGTAAGCCTGTCCCCCGTAAGGCAGTTCCGCCATTTCGTAGAGGATTTCCGGCACCGTCTTGCGGTTGATGCGGTACTTCAGATCGTCGCTCAGGCCCAGGCGCAGCGCGTAGGCGCTCGCTTCGTTCCACACCGTGATCGTATTGAAGGGCGTTGGCGCGAAGCCAAGCTTGCGCGTGGCATCCACCCCGCGGGCGAGGGCAACGGCGTGGGCGTCTTTGTCCAGGCACAGCATGAGATCGAAGCGGCGCCCCTCCAGGGCCGCCAGACCGGCGGGCGTAAAGGTCCGAATTTCAGACACCCGCGGGTCGCGCACGATCGGCTCGCTGCCCGGTGCCGTGATCCAAGTGATCCAGGACTGGGGGTGGAGCGCCTTGAGCCCGGGCAGCAGCGATTTCGTACGCAGCACATCGCCCATGGCGCCGAGCTTGACGATGAGAATCTCCGTGCCGCGCGGTTCGTAGACCGGGCAGCCGGGGCATCCATCGTGGCGATGGCACGGCTTGTAACCCGAGTAAAACCGGCAGTCGAGCTTGATGTCTTGTGGGTCAATATCCGCAAAGGAGGTCAAGAGCGGTGGTGTGCTCCCCGTTGGGCCGAAGCTGAAAAGGAGCTTATCCGACGACGCCCTGCTGTTGCAACTCCGCCAGTCGCTTTGGCGGCAATTCGTTGAGCAGTTTGCCGAGTGCTTTGTGCATGCCGAGAAAGAGCGTGTGCCAATCGACCTGGATTTTGCTGAAGGTGGCGTCCGGCAGATTCTTGATATGATTGAGGTTCACCGTTTGGCTGAGGACATCCGTGATTTTGCCGGCGTCCTTGAACACATCGGCCGACAGCACTTCGAACTTGTAGTGGTTCAGAGCCAGAACGGACACGATCTGCTGGAATTCCTGCTCTTCCTGCTGGGTGATCTGGCGGTCGCGCAGATCTTCCGAGAAAAACGTGAAAAACTGCTGCCACAGGTTCGCGTACTCCCGCACCACCAGGATGCGGTTCTCCGTCGACAAGATGTCCTTCGCTTTTGCTGCCATCGGTGATCCCTCTCAGCCGCGCTTGCGCCGCGCTATTCCTTCTTCTCGAAGATTTTCAACGCCCAGAAGACGTACAGCAACAGCAGGACAATCCCGAGGATCGCCAACATCTCGACTTTGTAGACGTAGTTGATCTTGTTGAAGAAATCCATCGGTGTCCGGTCCTGCTCGAAAAAACTCTCCGCGGGGGTTTCGGGTTAGCGTGACACGCCGCCGAGATCCGCCGTCACCAGCCGGAAGCGCACTTCGTCGTCGAAGAAGTCGCGCTTCAGGTCGGCGATAATCGCGTTCGACTCGTTGATGCGGGCGTACGCCACATCGATCAAGCGCTCCGCCTCGCGTCCGGAGGCCACATCGAGAATAATCAGCTTCTCGAAGTGAATGGCGGCGATACGGCCGAGGTTCAGGGCGCGCACCGACTCCTCGTGGAAGGTCTCCAGCCCGGCCGGCGGCTCGATCTGTGCCGCCTTCGAGTAGATCAACTCCACCTGGGCGCGGAACTCGTTCGGCGTCAGTTGGCTGGCGATGGCCACCGCGTTGCCCCGGGCGTAGCTGCCAAAGGCCAGTTCCTTCATTTCCGTCGGACCGAGTTGCAAGACGTTCTTGAAACCGGCCTGGGCCTGGGCGTACTCGCGGTAAAGCTCGTTCATCCGGCGGGAATACATTTCCTGCAGGAATCGCGCTTCGATTTCGTTGATCTGATCGATGGCCAGGTCCAGGGCGCTGTGGGCCGGCTTGTAGAGACCCTTGGCGTAATCTTCACGCGCGAGGCGCAGGTTCCGGCGCGCCGCGCGGGCCAGATCGTCGGCGAAATTGCGGGCTCCCCGCTCGATCAGGAAGTCCAGCCGCTGACCCTGCTGCGTCGCCACCGTCTCCACCACTTGGTCGGTCGAGTCGAGAGTGCGCCGCAGATCCGCTTCCAGTTCCTGCATCGCCGCCATCACTTCCTCGTAAACCTCAAGGTCGTAGCGGTTCTGCAATTCCACCAGGCGCTGACGCACGTCGATCGACTCGCCCACCTGGAAGTAATTGATGCCTTGATCCTCGCCCTCGTCGAGGTTCTTGCGGATGCGCTCCACGGCCTCTTCGAAGTTGTAGTTCTTCGTGCTCCCAGCCACATCGCGGGCCAGCGATTGGGCCTTGCGCGCTTTGGAGATGGCTTCCTCGAACTGCCCGGCCTGCAACTGCTCGCGCGATTGGCGCGTCAGAGCGCTGGCCTGGGCCAACTGATCGGTCTTGTAGTCCCAGCCACCGACCGCTTTCGCGTCGGCGATAAAGGCGTCCGCTTCGTCCACGAGACGGTAGAAGCCCTGGTCGGCGCGTTCGGCGCTGGCGCTGGCCTGCTCTTCCGCCTGGAGGAATTCACCCGCCGAACTCAGGCGCTGGGCCGAACTCAGCAGGTTACGGGCGGCTTCGATCTGCGGACCGGCGTAGAGGGCCGCTCCGGCGGCTTCCGCCCGGGCGATCTTCGATCCGGCTTCCTCGATGGCTTCTTCCGCCGCCAGCCGGTTGGCAGTCGCCTCGGCCTGGCGGGCCAACTGGGTGGCCTGATTGGCGGTTTCCACCGCGCTCTTGAGACGATTGTCCTTCAAGTCGCGCTCCGCCTGGGCGATCAGGTCGGCGACCTGGTTGAGCTGCGACTGGCTGAAGCGCTCGGTCTTGGCGTTGCGTGCGCCCTGCGCCGCGGCGCGGGCCTGCTGAATGCTTTCCACGGCGCGGCCGGAAATGCGCTGAGCCGTCAATTCCACATTGGCGCGGGCGGCTGAAGCCAACTCTGTCGCCAGCAGGAAATCGCCGCGGTTGATCGCGTCTTTCACACGCTGCAAGTCCCGCTTGCTGCGCTCCAATTCTTCCTCGGCGTACTGGCGGGCGCCATCACGCTCGTAGCGGCTGATCAGGTTCGCCAACTCCATCGCGGCGTTCTGAGCCACAAGGCGGTAAACCTCGCCCAGCAGCCGGTCGGCGATGCGGGCCTGCTGCTCGCTCAGTTCGATCGCGCTCTTGAACCGCCCGCTGCGCTGGCGCTGAGCCGCCACGCGCAGGTTCTGGCGGGACTGCTCGATCTCTTCGCCCAACTGCACCGTGCGGGCTTCCTTCGCCTGATCGAAGGACGACATGCCTTCGATGCCTTCGATGGGCTCGAAAATCTGAGGCACCTGGCGATAAACTTCCTGCACCGTATCCAGACGATTATTGGCCAACCGGATCGCTTCCGCCGCCAGATCGTCGAAGGCACGGTTGATCTTGTCCGCTTCGTCGGCGGCTTCGCGGGCGATCTCTTTGATTTCGTCGAACGCTTCTTCCGTGTCCCTGCGGCGCACTTCCTGCGCCGCCACCAGGTACTCTTCCAATTCCGCCAACTGCTCCGGCAGGTACTCGCGGGCGCCGCCCTCGACCAGGTCGGAGATGTCGCGGCGGATCGTTTCGATGCGGGAATCCGCGGCGGCGCGTTTGGTGTCGATCACCAACGCCTCCACGCGGGGACGAAGCTCGCGGGCACCGACCATGACCGAATTGTAGCGGTTGTCGGCGAAGTTCGCCAGCAGCGACTCGAGGGTCTTGACCACGCTCTCGAATTCGTTCGGCAGGAACTCCCGCGCGCCTTCCTGGCTGGCCACGGCCAGCAGGTTTTCGATGCGCTCGATTTCCTCGCTCGCCTTCAGGCGCCGCACGTTCTCGATGCCCTGGGTGGCGTCGGACGCGGCGTCGTTGAAGATGTTCTCGGCCAAAATGTAGTCGCGCTTCTCTTCGAGCGTCTGTGTCCCGCGCTCGAGCGAGTCGGTCACCGAGATCACCGTTTCCGGTGTGTATTCCTGGCCGCCTTCCGTGCGCAGGCGCTGCAACTGGGCCTGCGCCTCGTCCTGCGCCTTCTCGGCGCTGGCCTTCACATCCGCCAGACCAGTCGTCACTTTGTCGATGATCTCGCGCGAGACGTTGATCATCGTGGCGTATTCGTTATTGTTGCGGGCTTCGCGGCCCTCTTCCTGCAGAAGGATGATCTGCTGGTAGAGATTCGTGTCGAGGCGGTTGAGCTGGTTGATGTCGGCGACTTCGATCTCGCGCTGGGATTCTTCCCAGAGGTCGCGGGCTTCCGCCGCTTCCACTTCGATCAGAGTCCGCTCGGCCAGGTCTTTCGCCTGCTGAGCCTGCTGAAGAGCCTGACCCGCGTTATCGGCGGACAGCTGCTGGGTCGCGTTGTTGACCAGCTCTCGGATTTGCGTGATCTGATCGGGCGCGTGCTCTTCGCCGTCCAGACTGGCCATCTCCTCGAGCAAGGTCTGCGTGCGTTTGATGGCGTTATTCGCGCGCACACCCTGACAGCCGCTCAAACCGATGCCGGTCGAGATCACCAGTGCGATAAGCAATGTCTTGCGAAGGGGCGCGCTCCGGCGGAACTTCATGGATGAGAGCCTCCAGGGACAGGTCAGGGCTGCGGACAGAGAGTCGATTCACCGCATTCACGAATGCCGCGCAGAGAGGCGCAAGCAAAGACAAGCGGAATCGTCAACCCCCCGCCGCCATAAAAAATGACGTCAGGCAAGGAAAAGGAAGTACACGGCGGCCGCCCCGCCCAACACGACGACGGCAACCACCACACCGATCATGGCGCCTTTGCCGCCACCACCGCCTTTGCCTCCCTTTTTCTTCTTCTTCGGATCCGCGGGCACAAAACCCTCGGACATAAACTTAAAGGCACCCACCGTACGGCTCAGCCGCACGAACACCTTGTGCCATTCCTGATACAAACCTAGCCGGTCGTTCTGAGGCAGACCCCGCAGGTGCTGCATCGACACGCACTTGTTGCGCAACTCCTGGATTTCCTTGCTGCCGTAATCGAGCTTGCCGGCTGCCCGGGTACACTCGTCCAGCGCCCGCGTGTTGCGCGTCATCGCGCTCTTCACGTCCAGGAAATTCGTCTCCTCCTCCGCCGCCAGAGGATCGTCGGAGAAAGCCTTGAGCATGAACTTTCGGAAACTCAGCCACTGCTCCAGTGTCTGCTGAGCTACCGCCAGGGCTTCGTCCACCTGCTGCGTCTTCATGGTCAGGATGCGTTCCGCCTTGCTTCCGGGGGTTCAGTCGCCACTTGGACCCGCCCCGCCCGCGGGCGCAACGTCAAATCGCCTTTTCTCAAGTTCATATCCCGCGATCAAAACCCGCCGACCTGGCTGTCGACCACCGAGACCCCGCTCGCGTTGCCGCCACCGAAGTACGAACTCGAAGCTCCCGGGCTGTCCTGAATCGTATCCACACTGAAAGCGTTCCGCACACCGCCGCGGGTCCCCGCGCCGATATTACCGCCCGTCGGCCCCAGGCCGCCCGCTCCCGCGCCGCCCGCACTCGCCTGCGGCGGAGCGAAACTCGCTGGGATATTCACGTCCGGCACCCGCGGAGGCGCCGGCATGTAAGTCTCCACGAACGAAAAACTCGCCGGATCGTCGTTGTCCGGATCGGTGCGGAAATCGCGCAGGAACCGCTGCGCCCACTGCTTCAGCTTCTCGTCGCGCTCCGCTTCCAAATCCAGAATCTTCGGCACCGTCGAAAGCTGCTCCGACGTCGCCACCCGCACCCCGGCGAACCGCATCGGGTCCGTGTTCTCCGCCACTTCCAGCGCCCGCAGCAGCTTCGTCTTGATAAAGTGCGTCTCCGGCGACACCACATCGTCGCGCAACGTCACGTTCGTCCAGACCCGGTCGTCCGCCTCGAAATCCATCCCCTGCTCGCCGTCGTTGTAATACTCGTTCTGCACCAGCGACGGCACGCGCAGCTTACGCGCGTCCTGCAGGATCTCTCCCGTGTTCGCGTCGATGATGCGCTCGCCCCAGATCACCTGAATCCGCGGCACATTCACCCCCGGCGTCGCCGCCCCGGGCACCTGACCCGGATCCACGAACGCCGGACCGGACGCCGCGAAATCTCCCCCGCCGCCGCCGAAGGGATCCGCCCCCCCGCCACCGCCAAAGGGATCGGCCGCCGCCCCGCCACCGACACCAAACGGGTCAGCAGCGGCACCGCCGCCTCCGCCAAAAGGATCGCGCGCGTTCGCCTGATCCACCGCGCCACGCGCCCGGTCGATACCAAATCCTCCGGACGGCCCCGTGCCGCCCTCGTTCAGCGTGTCCATCGCGCTCGGCGGAGCCAGCCCCCCCGCAGCGAATCCACCTTGGGCCCTCACCTCCGACACCGCGCCCGCCGCCAACACAGCGGCGATCGCGAGACCGGACAGGGGACGAATCATGCTTCGAATCATTGCGGCTCTCCTTGGCACGGCGGCGAATCTTCGGCGCCATTCACCCTCTTGTAAGGAGAATACAGGCCACGACCGCAACCGTCAATTGCGAGATTCCCCCGGGAAATCGATTTCCGGAGTCTGGGGAAGCAACGCATTAATTCAGGCCTGACGCAAGGAGGATCGGACGCCATCCCCTCTCAAGCCAGGACTTTCTCAAAGTAATCTCCCCGGTTTTCTCCTCAGCTGCAGCAGGTAATCGCGGCGCCGCTCGGTCAGAAGGCGGGCCACCTCCTTATGGCAAAAGCCCGCGTCGCCAGTGAAAACCCGCACTTTTCCGAGGCGCTCGCACAGGGCGGGCAGGGCGCGCAGCAAGGCGCTGAGTTCGTTTTCTTTTTCGCCGACATTCTCCTGCCAGAGGACGTGGCCGCTGGCGGGCGAGTAAACCGAGAGGACGTAGCCGCCCTGGCCGCGCAACGCCTTGCCATCGATCGCGGCGACCTCTCGGCGGGCGCTCCACCGTCCCAGCCAGCGGGCCAGGTGCTCGTTC
>JAVJSW010000081.1:0-13076 GCA_040219255.1 Sumerlaeia bacterium | reverse complement strand
CCCGAGCCGTCGTTGAGCGAGCCGATGGTGGCCGAGCCCCCATCGCGGTCGTCGCGCACCCAGATTTCGTCGAGGTAATTGCCATAGGCGTATTGGGCGCCGGGGGTGTCGGCGGCGTCGCGTTCTTCGATCAATTGCCAGCCGTCGTAGTAGAAATCCGTCGTGCCGTCGAGCGACGAGTCGGCGTCCTTGCCGCCGTTGGTGATGACTTTGCGGACGCGCCGGCCGGTGGCGTCGTATTGGTAATCGGCGATCAGGAGGCCGTCGCTCTTGCGATGGACGGCGCGCAGGCGGTTGAGCACGTCCCAGGAGAGGGCGAGGGTGGCGTCATCAAGGAGGTTGCCGTTGGCATCGTAAACGAGGGTCGTGGAACCGAGGCCGACGATTTCGTTGAAGTCGGAGTGGGTGCGGGTCTGAGCGGTGCCGTCTTTCCAGAAAGTGGACCAGTTGTTGGCGCCGTCGAGGTCCCAGTCCTTGAAAATCGCGATACCGCCCGCCATGGAGCTGCGGGTGCCATCGGTGAAGGTGCCGCGTTCATAGGCGCGGTCGCCCGCCGATTGGGTGCCCGAGTCGGGCGAGGTGAGGCGATAGGCGGAGTCGTAGGTGAAGCGTTCACTGCGATCCGGGTCGTGCATCGCGTATTCGATCAGCCGGTTGTCGGCGCCATCGTAGAGCGGATTGCCCGAGGCGTCCTGATATTCATAGCCCGCGAGGAGGGTGCCCTGGCCCGGATCGGTGGGCGGGGTGTAGGACTCCCAGCGATGGCGCAGAACGCGGCCGGCGTCATCGAACCAGGAGGTACCGGCGCCACTGCTGACCGAGAAGTGGGTCAGGCGCGTGTCGTTCTGATAGGTGAGGGCGGCCACGCGGCCCCCGATGTAGTCGTAGCGACCGATGTCGCTGGACTGGCCATTGTCGCGCCGGGCGATGAGACGGCCCAAGCGGTCGTAGCTGTTGTTCGTCTGACGTCCGTCGGGATAGACGAGACTGCTGACGTTGTGGGCGGTGCTGGCGGTCACGTCGTAGTTGTAGGAGATGACCTTTGCCGTCAGAGAATCGATTTTCTGAGTTTCCTCGAGCAGGCGCGAGAGCGAGTCGTAAACCCTCGTCACCACGGAATCGAAGGTCGTGGCGCTACCCCCGGTGAGGGTGTCCAGGTTATCGAAGCGCGTGGTGCGGCCCAGACCGTCGTAGCGGTAGGTTTGATCGACATAGGCGTGGAAGCCGCTGGCGGCTGTGGTGGTCGTCATGCCAGTGCGCCGCGAGAGGCCGTCGTAAGTGTAGGTGAAGACGTTGCCAGCTTCGTCGGTCTTCTGAGTGATATTGCTGTCGAGGTCGTATTGCAAGGAAACATCCGTGCCGGCCGTCTCCGTGTCCACGGGAGTGGCCCCCACTGTGGAGCTGTGGAACGAGCCGGAGTCGCCGCCGGTGATGCTGAACGAGGTGCCGGTGATGGTCAGGCCCTGGCGTTCGGTCAGGAGGCGTTCCTGGTTGTCGTAGATGTAGGCGGTCACGTTGCCGTTGTCATCGCGCTTGGCGATCATCTGGCTGTTGTCGTCGAAGGCCTGGGAGATCGTGATCTTGCCGTCTCCCCCGCCCTGGGCCGTGTCGGCCATGCCGGAGTCGAGCGTGGTGAGAACACCATAGACGTCGGCGCCATAGTTCGTGCCGTTGCCCATGCCGGTTGCGCTGAGCAGCGTCTCTGACTCGACCAATCGGCCCAAGCCATCGTAGAAGTTGAGGATGACGTTTCCGGCGCCATTGACGGTGACGTTGCTAGTCGAACCCAGCCCGCGGCGCGGTAGGGTTTGTGTGCCGGTGGATGAAGGGGCCACCGCGTCGGCTGTGGCGCGGATGTTCCCGCGCGAGTCGTAGCGCGTATAGATGGCACGTCCGATGCTGTCGATGTCGATGATCGGGCGGTTGAGGGCGTCGTAGTAGTGGGTCTGGCGGAAGGTCTGGCTGGCCAATTCCGGGACGGTCGAAACCTCGATATTCTTTTCTTCGATCAGGTTGCCGTTGTCGTCATAGGCGAAGTGGTGTTCGTTGCCGTCGCCTTCGTCGAGGACGGTTGTGTCGGAGAGCTTGATGTCATCGATGTAAAGGTCCCAGTTCCAAGCATCGCTGGCGCGGAACAGAATGCCGTCGGTGTTCTGCCAGGTGCCCGTGGAGAACGCTTCGAAGTCTTCCTTCACATTGCGGTCGAAATGGCGCCAAGTGTCGTCGCCGGTGCCATTACCGAGGTGGATCACCACATGGCCGTCGACGTTGAGGTGGTCGGTGCCATTTCGGGTGTAGTACATGACGAACTTTTCGCCGACCGAGGTTGAGACCATGACGTAGACTGGCGTGAAGCCGCCTTTGTACCACAAAGAAACTCGCTCTTCCGTGGCGTTCCAGGGGGTCCCGTTCGGGTTGCGGTTCATGTTCTGCTGATCGCCGATCACATAGCCGTTGCCGTTTTCGTTGGGGCTGTTCAGGAAAATCACGTCCGAGTTGCGGTCCGGATCGTACTCGGCGCTGATCGTCGCCCCCGCCGGCGTCGCATCATAGATGCCCCATTCGTCGGCGTTGATGCCATTTTCCTTGAGGATGGGTGAGAACGTCCCGTTCCACAAAGCGCTATCGATTTTGCGGATGACTCGCCCCGCGCCGTCGTAATCCGTGCGCATCAGGTTCAAGTCATCGGTCATCTGGAAGACCACGCGGCCATTGCGATCGTATTCGTAGATCGTGCTCAGGCGCCCAATCACCGTCGCGTCCGAGAACCCAGGGATAGCCGCGGTGTCGCTCGCCGCATCGGACAGGTAGAAGCCGCTGACGAAGCTGTCCATAAATGGAGAGTCAGTCAATGTCGGCGTGCGCGTGGTGCCGATGGTTGGGGTCTTGAAGAGGACATCGTGGTTCGCCACTAAGCGATCTCGTTCGTCATAGATCATTTCGGTGGCGGAGAGTGTCACTTCGCTTGCGCCGCCAGATGCCAAATCATAGTCGGGCTGACCCCGCTTCACCACCCGGATCACTTTGCCTTCCGGATCGTACGTGTAGTGGGTCGTGTTACCCATAGGGTCGGTGACTTGCCTACGCCGGTTGTAGGCATCGTAAATGTACTTTGTCACATCGCCGCTGGAACTGGCGATGAAGCTGCTGCTCTGATTTCCGCCATTGTTGAAAGAATCGATCGCCTCGACCAGATTCCCATTCCCATCGTACGAGTACGTGATCGTACTCGTCTGGGTCCCCGATCCCCCCGGCCGGTTGAATGTTGTCGGATCGCCGGTGTAGTAATTACCGTCGGCTGGCGCTGTGGAGGCTCCCGAAATCGACTGAAACAGCTTGTCGCGTTCGTCGTAAACCCATGCGTCGGCGTTACCCTCTGGATAGATCGTCAAGACCCGGTGCTCATTATTGTCGTAGCGATACTTCGTTCGAATGAACTCGCCTGCCGCGACTTCCTCCACTGTTTCAATCCGGTTGTTTAGTAAATCATACTTATAAAGGGAGTCGGCGAATGCGGTCCCTCCAATGAAGTCGGGAGAGATAGCACTGAGGCCCACGGCAGCCAAATCGCTGCTGGGAAGATCGCCGTCCACATCGGACGTGTTCCCTCGGTCTTCGACCTGCCTGAGAACCACGTTGTCATTCGCGTCGTAATAGATGCGTTCCACATATGCGAACGCTGTGAGTGAAATGTTTTCCGCCGGGTTGGTCGCGAGCAGCCCTGTCGCTGCCGCACGTGTGACCTGCACGACTTGATCGAGCTGATTCACCTCGAAATCCGTGGCCACACCTCGTCCATCGACAACTCGCGTGACGTTGCCTCGCTCGTCGTACTCATAGTAGGTTGAAATATTTGCCGGCGTGGGATTCATCCGATTATTGCTGGCAGGTGCCAAGGCAACATCTCTGGTGCTGTCCGTGAACACCTGTTTCAGGTAGCCACCGCCCTCCTGACCAATCGTTGTGTCACCCGTTGCATTATCAACAACTCCATCTCCATTCGGGTCCGCTTCCGAATAGTATTCGTAAATCGTGACGTTTCCCTCTGGATCCATACTCTTCTTCACAAGCCCAAACTGGTTGTACTCATAAGTCTCCACAGCGACTTGACTCTCATTTGATGAGAAGGCTTTCATATTGCCCTTGGAGAATAGAGAGGCGCTAGGATACGTCTTCGTTAGCAAATTGTAATTCGCATCGTACGTGAAGGACGTAACGTTCCCGTCAGCGTCTGTCGTCGTGCTCGGAAAAGAGGTTCCACAGCCTCCGCAACCGCCGGGGCCATCGTATGTGAAGGTTGTGACGAGTTGAGTTTGATCACCTGCCGGGGTATGACTGCCGGGCGTGAGCTTGACCTTTAAAAGATTTCCCGCTCCCGAGAAACCCTGATCGTTCTCATATTCAAATTCTTCAATATTGCCATTCGGATGAACAACTTTTCTGATTTTTCCCGTGTGCCAGTCTCGATAGTATACCTTCTGAAAAACACTCGGGTCTCCAGGATATCCGGACCGAAGTTTTCCCGTTGGCCTATTGCTTGTGGCTGTTGTCATTGCGGCTGCGTCGGGCGCCCGTCCTGTATAGACCACTTCCCTGGTCACCCGGTTCCAGCTATCAAAGTAGTACTCGCGCACATTTCCCATTCGGTCATTTATGATAGTGCGTTTCGCGTCATTTGCATCATCAAAGGGAGCAGCCACAGGCTGCTCGTAGCTGAAACTGACATCACCATCTCCCCACTCTTGCATTAGGACTCGGCCAGTCGCGTCGTAGTAATTTGTAATCCGGCTGCCCGTCATCGGGTCACTGCTGTCATTTGAACGAGGGTCTGTTATGGTCTGCAACAGATGATTTCCGACATAGCTGTAGCTCGTTGTTTTGCCCGTGCTGAAATCGTTACTTGTCGAAGTTCCTGACACTATAGGCGAACGCACAGTCAAGAGATCGCCGTCTGTACCTATTCCATAAACAACCTCCCGACCTGTAAAATCTACAATTTTATTGAGGTACTTATTGTTATAGTCATACACATAGTCGATAACTCGACCAAGAGTATCCGTTACCGATTCCAGGCGGGACCCCACCCAGTGAAACTCCATCCGATTCCCATTGCGATCTTCCTTCGCCACAATTTGCCCGGTCAGGGTATGATGACTATTTTCATAGCAATCATTACCACATTCGTTCAAATCCGCACACAAAGCTGGGAATCCAGGAAACTCAAACTCCCACACAGTTAAGTCCTCAAAATGCAGGTATAACTTGTTATTATTCGAGTCCAATGTCACATACTGTGTTGTGCCATTGGCGTAATATACGTTTGTGGTGGACTTTTTGTACACCACATGCCGGTTGTTTCCTTCGTATATGACTATGTAATCATCGACTTCAACCCATTCTCTTTCTTGATACTCCATGTCGCCCCAGTATGTGTGAATAATGTTGAGGTTAGGATCGTAGCAGACGATTCCTTCGCAATCGCACACATCATCTCCGGGCGTATTAACAGTGCAATTTGCCGAAGGACACGGTGTGACATCCCCTTCCTCGCAAGGAGTGCAGGAATAAGGTCTAATTAGAGTACCACCCTTTGGGTTCGGGACCTCTTCTTCACAGCTGTAACTCGGCCCCCCTCCGCCCTGTCCGCTAGGTATGTGCAGGCGCCCACCTGTTGCATAACAATTCTCACAGGTCGCAGGAAATTCTTCGGGACATAGGTATGTACCTCCCGTCAACGCGATGTCATAGTTCCGCACAAACTTGTAGTGTATATTGTAGTTATGATCCCATCCGTTGCCCATTCGGGATTTCGGCGTTCCGTCAGAGTTGATCCCGGTGAGATGGTCCTTTACAATCGAGCTGTACTTTCTTGAGAAGACGAAGTCGAAGCCGCGTCCGCGAAGCTTCATATCTGCTACCGTATGCGTAAATTCTCCCGTCCACGGTGAGACCGGGTCGGAACTACCTAGACCTGAATTACCGCAGTCCCCGTTTGAGCAATCCTCGGATTTTTCATCGCCGCCACTACCAGAATTCGCACCTGGGCCAGGACAGATTGGCTGAGCGTAGTGGCAGTTCGCTGGATATTCACATGGCCGCGGATCTGGAGCGGGTCCCGGGTCACCACAGGGGCCTCCGCCATTCGGGTAATCTGGATTCCCGCATGATGGCCAAAGGTTGCTGGGCGACAAGCCAGTGAAGAAAATGCACCCGAATAGAATTCCGGCGTAGGAATAGCGAAAAATTTGCATGTTGACCTCAATGAGTCCGGCAGAAGTTACTTCTTCGTTTGAGATTGGGCAAAAAGAGTGTAGCGATTTTGAGCGTCTTTCCTCATCATTTTGTCAATGATCGAGGTGGCGAGCGCATCGTTCTTCGCATGGCTCGCCGCTAAGGCCTCATCACAGAGCGCCGCCATATGGAAGTCTGCGGTGGCAAAGATTGGCGCGTCCTCTGGAACTTCCTGCCTTACCCAGGCCATTACATCATGCGCCTTTTCCCATTCGCCCTGCCGGATGTGGCACGTCCATTCAAAGAGCTTGGCGGTTCCAATTTCCCGCCAGGAACCCGGATAGTCATCCACAAAGGCGGGGACTGCCTCAATCAGTTCGGCGCACCGATCTTCGTAGTAGTAGGATTCCAGATGCATCAGCGCCGCCACAGCGCGAATTTGTTGCGGATAGTCTGAGTTCTCGATTAGAACGGATCGCAAATAGTTGCGAACATCATCCCAGGTCTGAGGTGACTTGAGCGCGACCGCCTGCTCGAAAAGAATTCCACCCTGTTCCAGGTAAGCGCGTGGAACATCCGGACTATCCTGGGGTAGGGCGTCGATCCATTGCTGGGTCAGTTTCAGGACGTCTTCGAGAGGCTCGCTACTGCTTCCGCTCGCGATTTCTCCCATTTGCTCCTGGCGCTGTAGCTTCCAGACCTTGCCATGCTTGAGGGATCTCAGACGAGCCAGCGCTTCGAGATTGTAGGGGTGATCGGCGCCGAGAGCGGCATTTGCGACCAGAGCGGTCTCAAATGCTTCGGCCGCTTCTTCGCGTTTCTTGGTCCGAATGAGCGCGTATCCCTTCCTCAAACGAACATCCGGCAGAACAAACTCGCTGGCCCCTTCGGCAATCAGTTCATCGAGCAAAGCGATTCCCACTTCGTTCTCGCCGTTCTTGATGGCCTTAAGTGCGGCCTCCTTCTGCTGTGCCGCAGCCTCTTCAACCACCAACTGTTCTTGCGCCGCCAAGGCCGCTTCTCTCCCTCTGGCTCTGGCCTGGAAAGCCTTGGCCCGGGCGCCATAGATTCCGTAAACTGGATCGCTCGATATGGCTTCGGCAAGACGTGTCGCCGCCGGCATATCCCGGTCTTGAATCGCTTCCAAATAGTCGAGGGTGCGCCTTCCGATCAGCTCTGCGCTGATTTCTTTCGTAACGCCCCCTTGCGTATCCCGAAGAAGCTGCTCGAAGTCGTCCGCCACAGACGTTTGTGAGGCTGCGTTTCCCACTGCCTCAACCCACTTCAGCGCCGCCCTTGCCTCTGCCGCGCGCTTGCCGCCTATCCAAGCCACTTCCTGGAATGACCGTCGGGCTTCCTCCAAGTCTGCCATCTCGCTGACATAAACATAACCGGAATTGAGAGCGGACTCGCCCTCATCAAAACCGGCGATGCCTTCGGGAATTGATTCTGCCGCTTCTACGTACTTCGCGAACTCTCCCCGTCTCCAGTAATGGCGCAGGAGATCGATACGTGCTTGTGAGCTGAGTTCCGGCAACTCCTTCGTCGAGGCGACTTGCTTCCAGGATGCTTCCGCTTCCTCGACCTTACCGATACCCACCAGGATTGGGGCCTGCAAGAGCAGCGCTTTGGCATGAAGGGGCTCACTAGGCGACAGATCGAGGAGTGGATCGATCTCGAGTAGGACCAAATCCGAACGGCCTTTCTCCAACAGCTCCCTGGCAACCACAGCCTTGGCCTCGAGCCCGGGATTCGACATCCCCTTTGAAGCCGCCTCCTGGTACGCATTCGCCCTGATACGCTCGGTTTCCCCGGCGTCATATTCAGCCGCCGTCGCCACGGTTTGGGTGCCGAAGAGAATCGAAAAAACGAGAGCCCAAACTCTCCATCGTAGAGCAGCCATGTTGCTCTCTCCAAGGAACGGAAAATCAAACAGCACGCCGAAAGCAGGCGCGAGAGAGTTTTCTTGAATTCAACCTTACTGTTTCGAAGTGAGGGTATGGTTTAGATGTAATGTTTTCCGGCCAGTGTCAATCAGGAAATCAATCGCGCGCTCCATCCACAACCCCCCGCAATGCCTCCACAACCGTCCGCTCCGCCTTCTTGGGATGGACATAGAGCAGCAGCATCTGGCCCGTCCCGACCGTTACGGTTCCAAGATAGAGGTAGCCGCGTTGCGTCAGCTCCTCTTTCAGGTAGTGTTTCTCGAAATGCCGCCGGTCCGTCATGGGAAAGACAAGGTCCGGCTCGCCATCTCCGAAGATGACTTCGATGTCGCGCTCGGGTTCGCGGGCCAGAATCGGGTGGTTCAGGCGGTTGAGGTCGATGTGGGGCCAATCGGTGACATAGGGAATGACCCCGGCCTCGCCGGTGGCCAGCACTCCCGGGCGAGTCGAGTGGCCGGCAATGGCGCGGGCGATGTCGAAATAGCGGGTGTTTTCGCGCGTCTGGCGGGTGGCGCGCGCGTCGCGAAAGTAGGACGCGGGGATGATAAAGGCCGGGATCAGAAGTGCCACGAACACCCGCCCGCGCCATGCCGGTCCGAAGGGCAGGGCGCGGATGAAGAATAGCCCGAGAACCGTCAGGTGCGGGAAAATCGGCGCGAAGAAACGATAGTTCTCGCCCATCACCGGGTCGGCGACAGTCGAATGGTAGGCGGCGAAGATAGCGGCCGGGATGGCAACGGTGAGGTAGGCGAGCCGCTGAGCGGGTTCCTTCCAATCGACGAAGAAAAGACTCAAAGCCGCCAGGGGGAAGAACCGCAGGACCAGCATCACAACGGACAGGGCCGTGTCGGCGTTGATCCCAAGGCCACCTTGCTTGACGTGGAACGGCAGGGGCAGCACGGACCCGAAAGTCGCCAGTTTCCAGCCGAGGAAGGTGATGCCGAGAAGGGAGAACGCGCCGATCACCGCGAGCCAGCGTTTCCAACTCTCTTGCCAGGACGAGAAGAAAACCGGCAAGAAGGTCATCGACGCGAGGATCAACATGTCCGGCCGCGTCAGCCCGCCAACGAAACCGAGAGCGCAAAACGCCGCGATCCGCCCCAGGCTGGCCCCCTGGAGCACGATGGCGACAGCGATTGCGAGAATGCCCGCGCTCAGTCCGGCCGCCAGCAGCGTCTCCAGGCCGTTCGAGAAGTTCCCCGCCAGGTGGGGATTGGCGGCGCAAACCAGGATTCCCGCAAGGCCACCGAGCAAGCCCAGGTTCAGCAGTCGGGCCAAGCCCCCAAAAAACACAAACAGCAGAAGCGTTCCCACGGCGGCGAAGAAGTACCCCGCCCCCACCGGCGAAAAACCAAGCCGGAACAGAACCGAACTGCCAATCGTCGTCAGAAAGTTCGTGAAGCCCTCGATGGGCGCCTCGCCGATACTCCAGACGATGCCGTGCCCTTCCTGAATATGGCGCGCGTAGCGGAAGCTGATGTAGGCGTCGTCGAGGAAATCACCCCGGGTGATAAAGGCCATCGCGCCGAAGACGAAAAGCGGCAAGACGACCCAAAGCAACCACGAAAGAGTAGACCTTGGGAAGATTCCCGTTTTCGCGAGGGGCTTGGCTTCGGGTCTGTCCATTGGGGGTCTATCCTGACGATGAGCTGCGCAGAACGCTCCCCAGCCGACGGCGCCGGGTCAAGACAGGGAAGCTCAGCGGCGCGCTCTCTCTTCTTGCCGTTGCGCCATATGAAACAGCTATCCAACCCTGTTGCCGACTTTTCCGTTCCGCAGGACGATTTTCCCATGGCCTCAGCACACCTCGCGAAGATTTGGGCCATGCTCACGACGCCCCTCGAACTCACCGATGAAAACGCTGCGCACGTTCGCAGGCATCTACTGATCCTTGCCGGGGCGATCTTCGCCGTCCGCGCCGCGCTGCTCCTCCTGGCACCCGAGAGCCCCCTGCGAACGATCCCCGAACCCAAAGGCGACGAAATCGGCTACCTCGCCCTGACCCAGCACCTCGCCCAATCCAACTTCACCTCTTATCGCATTCCCGGCGACAGCGTCGATCAGAGGCGCCCGCCCGTCGTGCCGGTTCTGGCGGCTCCGGTGGCGAAGCTATTCGGGCAAGGCCGCGTCTTCTGGTTCTTGTGGACGCTGTTCCAGCAAGCCTGCCTCGCGTCCGCGCTTGCCATCGCGGCCTGGGCGGCTTTGCGGCTGGGATTTGCGATTTCGCCGTGGTTGTTCGGGATTCTCGCGGCTTTCGACATGATCTCATTCGTGTTCGGGGTGCGCTTTTTGTCCGAAGCCATCTACGTCCTGCTCTTCACCCTGTCATATGCTGTTCTGGTGTCCGCCCTGGATCGTCCGCAGGCCTGGAAACGCGCCGCGGTCGCCGGATTGCTCCTCGGCCTGGTCGTCATCACTCGACCCATCGCCCAGTTCTTCTTCCTTCCGGCACTGGTGCTTCTGCTGTGGCGGTCGCCCGAAAAAAGCCTCCGCCGCCTCCTCGCCCCAGCCTGTTTCCTGATGGCCTTCCTCCTACCCATCGGAGCCTGGCTGATCAGGAACCAGGCCGTCCACGGCCAGCCGTTCCTCAGCGAAATCTCCAAGGTCAACCTCTACCGCTACTGGGCACCCGGCATCGAAGCCGCCCGTGAAAACCGGCCATTCCTCGAGGTCCAGGCCGAATACGACGTCCGCTTCCAGGCCGCCGTCACCGATGTCGATGTCGAAAACGCCCAACTGCGCCAAGAGTTCATGATGAGCGAAGCCCTGCCCGTCATCAAATCCCACCCGGAAACCATCGCCACCTTCATCGTGCCCGGTTTCTACCACGTTCTGCTCGGCCGGGCCACCAGCCCCCTCAACGAACTCTACGCCAAGCCGGCCGACCGGGGCGTCATGGGGCACCTGCGGGCCATGGAAGATCCCTTCCACATCCTTCTCGTCTGGGGAGAAATCGCGGCGTTGCTCGGGACGTACCTACTTGCGGCCCTTTCCATACTCCGCTTCCTTTGGAACCGTGATCGGCGCCTTCCACTCCTCCTGTTCCTTCTCCCCATCGCCTACCACCTCGCCCTCTCCTGGGGACCAGAAGCCACCGCCCGCTTTCGCCTTCCGGTCATGCCCTGGCTGCTGGTGTTGGCCGCGGGGGCGCTGGCGGGGTTGGGTAAAAAAAGCCCCCTTCGCTAAACCTCCTTTATTCCCGCGCGCGCGCCGGTGGTAGTCTGCGCCTCACTCAAAGCGGAGTTCCATGGAGTAGAGCGTCGTGGTCCCGTTTCCCATCAGCGGATCATCCATCGATCCCTGGAAACCTCCGATGAATTGGCCGGCGATGGTGGAAAAGAGGCTCGGGGCTCCGCCCGGATTGTAGAAATAGCGCGCATCCTCTGTCGCGGCCCAGCATACACCGGCTGCGTAGTACTCGCCCGTGATCAAGGACTGGCTGATAAGACCCGGCGAGTAGAACTGGCGGCCTTGGTCAATGGTCATCGGCTGGGAATACAACATCGTCCACGGCCCAGCCTGGGATGGGGCACTTTGGAGGAAAAAGGTGACATCCGCGGTCCCATCGAATATTGGAACAAGTTCCATGCGGAATTCGCTGAGCGTTTGACTCGAAGCCACCTCAAACAGCCCGCCCCGGCATAGGTTCTTACTGTTGGCTTTGGTCGTGGCGACCGCCAGCTCGCAGACGCTCCCGGGTCCTTGCGGGCCAAACTTCGAGTAGTAAATGTCGCTGTCTTCGTCTGCTCCACCCCGTCGCCAGAAAAGTAGGAGCCCCCCGTAACCGTTCGGGACAATCGAAACGCTTCCGTCTCCCCGATTGTGCTCGTCAAAGGGAGCCATTTCGTTGGCATGGATCGGCGCTGACCATGTCTGGCCGCCATCCGAGGACGATGCGATCAAGATGTCCGTGTCTGCCCCTAAGGGGCCTCCTAGGTCGTTCTGGGAATTCCAAAGGGCAATCCAACATTCATTTGCTTGATCGTAATAAAGCTGCTCCGCGCTTGCAGAGCCACTGTCCAGAATGACCGGAGCCGACCAAGTGCTTCCTTGATCGCTGCTTCGCCGGAAAAAGACCCCGGGCGGGTCTGTCCCAAGCAACCCCCACACCCCATCGCCATACCCAAGCGTCGCCCGGCCGACTGCATTCGCGACCGGTAAGACAACTGGCCCAGACCAAGTGACGCCATTGTCCCCGCTCGTTGAGATGAGGTATCCATTGCCACCGGTAAGGATCATCCAGTTCCCGACACCGTCGGTGACGATGCCCCTTCCTATCCCCGAAACCCCAGCCAGCGGTTCTGGATTCAACCAGCCCATCCCGGAATTCGTGGACCAAGCGAACGCGGGGGCATTGGTCCCTTCAGTGAGAAGGCAGCCAATGTCGCCCATTTGGTCGGCGACAAGCTCTGGCCCCCCTTCGTTCGGAGCAGAATCTAGATTGGCATTCGAATTCAGCGCCGCTGGATCGGACCATGTCATCCCCTTGTCCTCGGTCCTCATGTAGAGAAGGTCCGCGTCTGAGCCCAGACGTCCTCCCAGATCATCCATGGAGAACCACCCTACGACATACGTATCTCCTGTGACATGCGCAATCTCTGGCTGCAGATCATCCTCGTCATTGTTGTAGAGGCAGACGGAAGACGTCCAGGTGTTGCCTCCATCCTCACTCCGCTTGAAGAGAATATCCCAATCAAGGCCAAGCGTCGGAGACGTCCCTTCCCATGTGGAGGACCACACAACGAGGATGTCCGCTCCGTTTGACGCCGCCTTCGGGGCTTCGTCGAGTTCATCATTCGAGGTCAAAATCGGCGCACCGTACTCGTTGAAGAGCAGTTGCGTCGTGAAGGTTGGGGTGGGGCCCTACCTGCCTATACCCATTGAGACACCCGGTCATCG
>JAVJSW010000080.1:0-9631 GCA_040219255.1 Sumerlaeia bacterium | reverse complement strand
AGGAGCGTGCCGCCCAGGTTGGTGAAAGCGAACGGCGCGCTGTTCGACGTATAGAAATACCGCACGTTCGCCACCTCGGGCCAGGAAACCGTCGCCGCGTAGGTCGTCCCCGCAGTCAGCGGCACGTGCAGATCGCCGGAGTCATAGAACGTCCGCTCCTGATCCAGCACCACGCCGCTGGAAGCCACCTCGGTCCAGGGCCCTGAGACGCCCGGAGCGCTGTAAACGCGGAAGGTCGCCGTCGGCACCGACTCGAAGAGCGGCACCAGATCCATCGAGAAACTCGCCAGCGTCACGTCCTGATCCACCGTGAAAATCGCCCCGCGGGTTAGGCCCGGCGCGTCGGCTTTGGTGGCGCCGGGGATGGGTTCGCAGGTGGCGGGGACGGGGGTCGGTGTGGGGGTGGGTGTTGGTGTGGGGGTTGGTGTCGGGGTGGCAACATCGGAAAGGTTCTCGTACCACGCGATCCGGCCGTCATTCAATGAAGCGGAGAGCACATCCAGGTCCCCATCGCCGTCCAGGTCCGCCGCGAACACGGATCGCGCGTAGTCGGCGGACGTCGTGATGGTCCGCTGGGGGCCGAAGGTGCCCAGGCTATCGGTGTTCTCGTACCACGCGATCCGGTCGTCATACGCTGAAGCGGAGAGCACGTCCAGGTCCCCATCGCCGTCCAGGTCCGCCGCGAACACAGATGGCGCTACGTCGGCGGACGTCGTGATGGTCCGCTGGGGGCCAAAGGTGCCCAGGCCATCGGTGTTCTCGTACCACGCGATCCGGTCGTCATCCAATGAAGCGGAGAGCACATCCTGATCCCCATCGCCATCCAGGTCCGCCGCGAACACGGATCGCGCTCCGTCGGCGGACGTCGTGATGGTCCGCTGGGGGCCGAAGGTGCCCAGGCCATCGGTGTTCTCGTACCACGCGATCCGGTCGTCATACGCTGAAGCGGAGAGCACATCCAGGTCCCCATCGCCGTCCAGGTCCGCCGCGAACACGGATAGCGCTCCGTTGGCGGACGTCGTGATGGTCAACTGGGGGCCGAAGGTGCCCAGGCCATCGGTGTTCTCGTACCACGCGATCCGGTCGTCATACGCTGCAGCGGAGAGCACATCCAGGTCCCCATCGCCGTCCAGGTCCGCCGCGAACACAGAAAAGGCTCCGTCGGCGGAAGTCGTGATGGTCCGCTGGGGGCCGAAGGGCGGGGCCGGTGTCGGCGTGGCCGAGGGGGTTGGCGTTGGTGTCGGGCTGGGACTGGGGGTGGGTGTTTCTGTCGGCGTTGGAGTTGGCGTCGGCGTTGGTGTCGGCGCCGCAGCCTCACCAAAGCACAGTTCCATCCCATAGGTCGTTGTTGTCCCCGCCCCGGCCGTCGGGTCCGGGCTCGCGCTCTGGAAGCCGCCGAGGAGCGTGCCGCCCAGATTGGTGAAAGCGAACGGCGCGCTGTTGGAGGTGTAGAAATACCGCACGTTCGCCACCTCGGGCCAGGACACTGTCGCCGCGTAGGTCGTTCCCGCGGTCAGCGGCACATGCAATTCGCCCGAACTGTAGAACGTCCGGGCCTGATCCAACACCACATCGACGGAAGCCACCTCGGTCCAGGGCCCTGAGACGCCCGGCGCACTGTACACCCGGAACGTCGCCGTCGGCACCGCGTTGAAGAGCGGCACCAAATCCATCGAGAAACTCGCCAGCGTCCGGTCCTGATCCACAGAGAACAGCGCCCCGCGGGTTAGGCCCGGCGCGTCGGCTTTGGTGGCGCCGGGGATGGGTTCGCAGGTGGCGGGGACGGGGGTCGGTGTGGGGGTGGGTGTGGGAGTAGGAGAGGGGATTGGTGTAGGAGTATTTGTCGGTGTCGGAGTCGATATTGAGTGAATGTTTCTGAAGAGTGTCAAAGCTCCAGCTGACGAAGCGACAATGTCTTGATCACCATCTCCGTCGATATCGCCGGCTGCGGAGTCACTAGTGTACCACCCTGATGAATTTATCATCTCACGACCAACAAAAGTCCCCTCTCCATCAGTGTTTTCATACCAAATGACTTCATGATCATGCACACTACCGTACCGTATCTTAATGCCATCCGAGACAAAATCCAAGTCACCGTCGTTGTCAAAGTCAGCTGTGAATAATTGTGAGATGTAATGGACTGGCGACCCCACGCTTACTCCAGTTCCAAATAAACCCGTTCCGGACAAGTTTTCATACCAATAAACTTGTCCGTCAATCCCTGCCAAAAGATCGGCGTCACCGTCTCCGTCAATATCTGCGGCATGAATCGCGGAGGCAGAGGATGAATCAATGATTTTTGAAGAACTAAACGCCCCGTGCCCATCTGTATTCTCGTACCAACCTATTCCGTTGTGTACAATATCAACATCGCCATCTCCATCGATATCGGAAGGGATGAAGACACGTACGTCTTCACCGGTGTATGGAAAAATATTTACTTCGTCCATGTAACCGGTTCCTGATGTGTTTCCCAACCAAGCATCGTTTCCATGCCGTAGACCAAACAGAAGGTCTATGTTTTTATCTCCGTCTATATCTGCAACATTCAAAGAGAAGACATCAGAGTCAATCAATTGTCTAAAATAGTCAAAGTCCAATCCGTTATTCGAACTCTTATACATTTGGACATATTCATTAAAATAAGAAGCGAATATGACGTCTTGGTCATTATCGCCATCGAAGTCCGCCACCACACACCTATACAAACCATAGCCTGCGGCAACATTGTGCTGAGAACTAAAGTTGCCTTGTCCGTCGACATTCTCAAGCCACGATACGCGGCCCAGCATTGAAGAATGAGGGGGGTAGGAAAAATCAAACATATGGGAAGTAGAAATGAGTAAGTCTAGATCCCCATCATTATCCATGTCAACAACGGTAATTGAGCTGGGAGCTACAGTACCGATGTTATTGAGCAAAGTGGTGCCATTGTCAAAAATATCGGATGTTGGCGTCGGAGTCGCTGTCGACGTCGGCGTTGGCGTCGCTGTCGGCGTCGGCGTTGGCGTCGGCGTCACCGCCTCCGCAAAACACAACTCCATCCCATAGGTCGTCGTCGTGCCCGCGCCATCCAGGGGATTGGGGGATGGGCTTTGGAAGCCGCCGACGATGGTGCCGCCTTCGCCCGCGAAGGCGATGGGAGCGGCGTTGGTGGTGTAGAAGTAGCGGACATTGGCCGTTGTGGGCCAGGACACTGTTGCCGCGTAGGTGGTGCCGGCGGTGAGCGAGGCATTCAAGGCTCCCGAGCTGTACAAGGTTCTCGAGGCGTCCAGCAGCACATTGGCGGACGCGAGTTCCGTCCAGGGACCCGATGAGCTGGTGGCACTGTAAAGCCGGAAGGTCGCCGTCGGGATGGCATCAAAGAGAGGCACCAGATCCATCGAGAACTTCTCGAGGGTGCGGTCCGCATCGACGGTGAAAATCACGCCGCGGGTCAGGCCCGAGTCGTTGGCTTTGGTGGCGCCTGGGACGGGCTCGCAGATCGTGGGGCCGGGGGTTGGTGTGGGAGTCGGTGTCGCGGTGGGTGTGGGCGTGGGCGTGGGCGTGGGCGTCGGAGAACCCGCGCCGACGGTGAGGGTGACCGGGACGCTGACGTTGCCGCCGGGTATGGCGACGGCATCGGCGAATTTGATATTAGCGATGTAGAGTTCGCTGCCAAGAGGCCCATAGGGGCGCACGGTCAGGCCGTCCGAGTCGGTCAGGACCTCTCCGCCGTTGATCTCGAAGAGGTCGCGGGCGATGTGCCGTTCGAAGTATTCCCAGTCGCCGCTCGTTCCAACGTCGGCTCCCATATAAAAGCGGCTGGTTGTTCCCGGCGTTCCGGAGTAGGGATTTGTGAGGGAATAGTAGGCCATCACCATGTGACTGGCCAGCGACGTGGTGACATCCACAAAGAAGTGAGCCTTGTTCTTGAATTCGAAGGCGAGAATGTCACCCGTTTGGTTCCATGGGGTGGCATAAGGATGATTGGCTGAAGTCTGCCATTCGCCCAGGTGCCAACTGACCGTGTCGCTTCCCTCGAGGGGTCCGTAGATCTTCGCGACCACGCGATCCAGGACCGCATCATAGACGTTCGACAGGGTGCTGCCGGAGGGATAGCCGTCCAACTGATCCCACCACTGAGCCGGGACATTGGGATCGTCAAGGGCCGTGGTGAAAGCACCCGCCATTTCACCGGAAACGATGATGTTTTCGGTATAAGTTCCGGCAGCCAAGCCGGAGGTGTAGAAGATGATGTCCATCGAATCGCTGTCGCCAGCCGCCAGACTTCCATGCTCCAGTCCGTAGGGATGAACGATATCCATCCACGCCACTGACTCAGAGACTGACCAGTGCAAAACGCCGCCGCCGTTATTGCTGAGCGCAAAGGACTGGGTCGGCGCATCGACGCCTTCGTCGATTGCCAAAGTGAAGGACGTTGGAGTTGTCCCGATTTGCGGAGCAGAGGGCGTCGGTGTCGGCGTCGGCGTCGGGGATGCCGTCGGCGTCGGTGTCGGCGTTTCCTCCAAAACGCAAACCTCCAACCCGTAGAGCACTTGCCCGATCATGCCGGTCGCGTAGTCGGATCCGTTGGCCAGGTAGCTGCCCAGCAGCGTCGCGCCGATGTTGGTCAGCGCCGAAGGCGGATTCGCGCCGTCGTCGTAGAAATAGCGCACGTTCTGGTCCGCGTCCCAGTGCATCCCGAGGGCGTAGGTCTCGCCGGGGGCGAGGCCGAGGCCGACGGGGCCAGAGCTGGCCAGTTGGCGGTTGGCGCCATACACGGTGCGTGCCGAGGACCAGAGCGGCGTCCAGCCGCCGCCCGGCTCCTGGCGCAGGACGAAGTACGTCACGTCGGCCGAGCCATCGTTTGCCACCATGTCCATCGCGAAGGAGGAAAGCGTCATGGCCGCGCCGGGTTCGATGACCGCGCCGCGCGCCATGTTGTTTCCATTGGCCTTTGTCACGCCCGTCACCGAGTCGCAGAGGATCGCCGCGTCGGCCACCACCTGGACATCGATGACCACGCTGCTCGGAGAATTCGAAGCGCCGGCTGCCTCAACCACGATCTGGCCGGTTTGGAAACCGGCGGCGAAGGCGTCGGTGTCCAGAGTCACCGTCACCGTGTCCTCCTCGCCCGAGGACTCGCCGCTTGTGGGCGAGAGGCCGATCCAGGCGTCCGGCGAGTTGACCGTCCACGCCATCGCGCCGCTGCGCCCGTTGGCGATGGTGAATGTCTGGGCCGGCGGGTCCGTGCCCTCTGTCACGTTCAGGGCGATCAGGTCCGTCGAGGTTTCGATCAGCGGCGGCACCACACCCGAACCCTGCATGCAAATCGTTAGCCCATAAGCGTTCGCGCTGAGGAACATACTGCCCGCCGCCGGGTCCGGGCCCGCGCCCTGGAACCCGCCGTGGAATGTGCCAGGGGCCGAGGAAAAGGCCTGCGGGAGCACGCTGCGCTCGAAGCCGTAGCCGATCGTGTTCGCCCCCCAGGCCGCGCCCGCCGCGTAATACGTTCCCGGCACGAGGGTTATGCCGACCGGGCCGCTGTCGTAATCGAGAAGGCCGCTGCCGGAAAGCGCCGAGGTCTGCGACCAGACGCTCGTCCACGGGCCGGTGCTTGACGGACCGGAGAGGACAAAGTGCGTCACGTCAGCGGTCGAGCCCTGCAAATCGAGCGGCACCGAGAAGGATTCCAGAGTTTGCTCCGCCGCCACGTCAAAGACCAGGCCGCGCGCCAGATTCAGGTTCGACGCCACCTCGCTCGTCGACACTCCCTCGCAGACCGCCGCCGGCTCCATGCAAAGCTCTAAGCCGTACAGGTTCTGCGATGTAAACGTGGATCCGGAGGCCGGGTCGGGATAGGAACCCTGGAACCCGCCATGGATTGTGCCAGGGACGGAGGCAAATGCCACCGGCGCTGCGCTGCGAATGAAATCATAGCCGACAGAGGCCGCACCCCATTGATATCCGGCGACATAGAAGCCGCCCGGATCGAGCGTTACGCCCGGGTCGGAAGACAGCACCGACTGCGTTCCAGCCGCGGAAGCCATCACCGTCTCGCTCCAGACCTGAGTCCACGGCCCGGACGCTGAAGCGCCCTCAAGCACATAGAACCCAAAGTCCACCGGCGCCGACTCAGGCGCCACGGGGGCCGTGATCCCCGTCAGCGTCTGAGGCGTATCAACCGAGAAAACCGCGCCGCGGGCGATGTTTGAAGAGATCGCGCTCTCGTTCGTCGCCACCACCTCGCACCCCGAGGGTGTCGGCGTGGGAGTGGGGGTTGGTGTCGGCGTAACTGTCGGGGTTGGGGTTGGCGTGAGAGTCGGGGTTGGCGTGGGCGTCGCGGCCTCCGCAAAACACAACTCCATCCCATAGGTCGTCGTCGTCCCCGATCCCGCGGTCGGGTCCGGGCTCGCGCTTTGGAAGCCGCCAAGGAGCGTGCCGCCCAGGTTGGTGAAAGCGAACGGCGCGCTGTTCGACGTATAGAAATACCGCACGTTCGCCACCTCGGGCCAGGAAACCGTCGCCGCGTAGGTCGTCCCGGCGGTCAACGGGACGTGCAAATCGCCCGAGCTGTAGAACGTCCGCGCCTGATCCAGTACCACATCGGCGGAAGCCACCTCGGTCCACGGCCCCGAGACGCCCGGCGCACTGTACACCCGGAACGTCGCCGTCGGCACCGCGTTGAAGAGCGGCACCAAATCCATCGAGAAACTCGCCAGCGTCACGTCCTGATCCACAGAAAACAGCGCCCCGCGGGTCAGCCCCGGGTCGTTGGCCTTGGTGGCGCCGGGGACGGGTTCGCGGGTGGAAGGGTCGCCGGAGGTGGGGGTGGGGGTTGGAGTGACGGTCGGGGTGGGAGTTGGAGTGGGCGTCGGCGTCGCAACCGGTTCCATGCACAACTCCAACTGAACCCAATAAGGATAATCGGCGGAGTATTGATTTTCGTAATCCGCCGAAGCAACCGAGGCGAAAGATGATTTGAGATCGATTACGCTTCCGGGAGGATCGATGGGAAAACAACTATTATGCCAAAAGCCGGCCGCGCAATAACTTAATTCCGAGCCGTAGGCGGCCACATAGTACTTTCCAGGAACCAAGGCATAGTTTGGGGAACTGGAATAAGCCCACCGAGGCTCTTCGCCGTATAGTGTCGTGCTCTCCTGCCAAACCTCGGACCAAGGTCCGGTTGAACTGCTACCCTCCATCAACACAAACTTGAACGGTGTGACAGTTGAGGAAAAGTTGACAGGAGCCGCAATAGCCGTAAGCATGCGTTGTGACGTTACCCGGAAGACATGTCCGGTAAGTACATCGTCAAAACCGATGGACGTGTGATCCGGTTGACGGAAACTGGTGTCGCAGGTCGGATCGAGGAATGTGACACATGATCCGCCATAATCCGGAACCGGAGTCCGCGCGACTGTCGGCATCGGGGTCGGCGTAGGGCTCGGAGTCGGAGTCGGAGATACCGGCTTTTCGAATGACAGCGTCAGCCCATAGTGATTGGTTGTGACATTTGAACTGTTCAGGTGCGGATTGATGAAGCTACCTTGAAATCCTCCAAGGAACGCTCCAGCAATAGAACCTTGGAAACTTTGGACGCCCGCGCTGGTCTTGTACGAATAGCCAATGCTCTGGGAGCCATTCCAGCCCACGGCAACCGCGTATTCCATTCCGGGTTGAAGCAGAGAATGAATGGGATCGGACGGAATATGATAGAGAGAAGCTCCATCGACGGTGCTAGTTGGAAAAGATGGGAGAACCCGTCTCGAATCCTCATGCAGCAGTTGCCAATTACCTCCAGGCGTTCTTTCCAACAAATAAAAACTCAGAATCGTGTTGTAGTAATTGGTTGGGAGATCGGCCGCGAAGGAGAAATGACTCAGTGTTTCCGGCTGATCTACCTCGAAAACCATCCCACGAGAAACACCCGCAACTGACGAGTATTCATCGACTGGAACAGATTCTTCGGTCACCGCCGGGAGGAGCTCCCCAGGCTTCGGCGCCACAAACTGCCAACGCTTGCGGAACTCGAATTCAAAAGCGTGAAGCGTCGACATCACACTCCCGAAGGGTTGCTGGCCTGTGATGTTTGGCCGATAGATGTATCCTCCGGGAATCGTCCCCGTAAGACCGACGTCGAACGGATAGGGGCGGACGTCCTCTTTTTCCAGAAGCTTGAACGCCCCCGAAGACCCCGGAGCCAGCCAGACCGTCACCAAGTAGGTCGTGCCGCGATCCAAATCGATGTTCACCACATTGCCAGGAGGGGAGATCTCGCCAAAACTCTCGCTGGGGATCTGGACATGTCCGCTCTGCCACACCCTCTGCCAGTCGTGACATGCCTCCGGCTGCTCGCTCAGTTCAAAATACACCGTCGGCGGCTGTGCATCATCGACCGCGCAAGCCGTCACCGATAGAGTTTCCAGGCTCACATCCTCGTCCACAGTAAAGGCGGTCCCGTAAGGCGCCCAGGACGAAATCGTCCGAACATCCGTGCCGTCCGTCTCCACGTCGAAGAGCACCGTCGGCGTCGGAGACGGTACTGGCGTCGGTGTCGCACCGGGCAACAACGTCATGCACAGTTCAAGGTGCTGAGCCGGACTCACGTAAAAGTCCTGCCGATAGGCAGCTTCACTGTAATGCAGACCCTCGTATCGAATGCCCGAAACGATCGTGCCCTCCGCCATCGCGAGGGGGCCCACTGACGAGCGCGTGTGCCGCGCGATCTGATTGTTTCCTTCGTCGTAGAGGGCCGCGTAGTAGCGCCCAGGGTAGAGCGTCACATCAGGGTCACCGCCCGACACGCGCAGCGGGTCTGTCGTATAGTCAAAATCCGATCGGTCGAATTCACTGACCGTTGTCTTGTGCCAAAGCACCGTCCACGGTCCCGACGCGCTCGGTCCCTCCAGGACATAGAGATCAAGAGCGAATGGATTGCTTGCCTCGCTTGAACGGGGATAGACCGGCGCTATCATCTCTTCCAGATCATAAACGCCGTTGACGGTGAAGACTTGGCCCCAGCCTTCGTTCGCTGCGAAATCCGCGCTGCTCGAACTGTCGTAATTCGTTGCGAGTGGTGGGATCGGATCGCAAAAGGACGGGACTGCATCGACCGCAACCGGTGCCAGCAATGAGGACAAACCAAGCAAAGCCCCTCGACGCAACAGAGTGTGGGAGAGTGAATTCTTTGACATTTTTTGCCTTCTTTCTGGCACCACGCATAGAGTAAAAAAAATCGCAAAAGCGTAGAAACTCTTTCGCCGACTTTTTTTCTACATCCACACTTGTGACACAGAATCGGAATCTATTGCAACGCCAGATTAAGTCAGTCCCGCAAAACACCGTCTTGCTTCACGCAAATCTACTTCCTGCAAAGCTTTAAACTGCGAAGCCGCCAGCATGTCCAAACGGACATGAGGCGGCTTCGATTCCTAATGCCCCCCCGGTCTGGCCTCTAGTCTCTGAGACCTATAGACTTAGGTGGGCGGCAGGGCTCCGCGAAGGAAACCGGGAGGCTATCTTGCTCATAAGCTCGACCGGCGACCGTGGTCACCGGCTGGGCTGGAGGCGATTAAAGCTCGAACGGGTCGCCGGTGAAGGCGTTCACGTCCAGCAGCAGGCTGTCCCCGTCCGCGGCTTC
>JAVJSW010000079.1:0-17105 GCA_040219255.1 Sumerlaeia bacterium | reverse complement strand
ACGAAAACGCCCCCGGAAAGCGGGACGCTTTCCGGGGGCGGGGCTGTCATCGGTCGAGTCGTGAGCGGTTCACGCGAGCCCTCTGCGGGCCCGCGCTGGCGCCCGGTTTAGTTGAAGCACAGCTCCATGCCGTAGGTCGTGGTGGTTCCGCTGCCGAGCAACGCATTGCTGCTGGCCGACTGGAAGCCGCCCTCGATCGTGCCCGGCACCGTGCCGAAGGCCGAGGGAGCGCTGCTCGTCGTGAAGAAGTAGCGCACGTTCTCCGTCCCAGGCCACGAAACGCCCGCGGCATAGAACGTCCCCGGAGTCACCGCCACGTTGGCGGCGCCCGAGCTGTAGAACTGGCGCCCGGCATTGATGGTCACGGGAGCCGAGAACGCCGTCGACCAGGGGCCGCTCGTGGAGGGACCGCTAAGCACGAAGAACTCGACGTTGGCCGACAGGTCGTCGAAGAGCGGCACCAGGTCCATCGAGAAGCTCGACAGGGTCTGTCCGCTGCTGACGGTGAAGATCGCGCCGCGAGCCAGGTCCACATCGTTGGCCTTCGTCGCGCCCGCCACCGGTTCGCAAACGCCCGGCACCGGAGTCGGCGTCGGAGTCGGCGTGGGTGTGGGCGTGGCGCCGCCGCTACCGAAGCACAACTCCATGCCGTAGGTCGTGGTCGTACCAGCACCCAGCAGCGGATTGCTGCTGGCCGACTGGAAACCGTCCTCGAGCGTGCCAGCCACCGTGCCAAAGGCGAACGGCGCGTTGCCGCTGGTGTAGAAGAACCGCACGTTTTCCGTCCCCGGCCAGGACGCGCCCGCCGCGTAGAACGTTCCTGGGTTCACCGCCACGTTGGCGGCGCCCGAGTTGTAGAACTGGCGGCCAGAGTTGATGGTCACCGGGACCGAGAAGACCTGGCTCCAGGGGCCGCTGGAGGTCGGACCGCTGAGCACGAAGAACTCGACGTTGGCCGACAAGTCATCGAACAGCGGAACCAGATCCATGGAGAAGTTCGCCAGCGTGGTGGCGCTGCCGACGGTGAAGATCGCGCCGCGCGACAAGTCGAAATCGTTCGCCTTCGTCGCGCCCGCCACCGGCTCGCAGACCGTGGGTCCCGGCGTCGGCGTCGGGGTCGGGGTCGCCGTCGGAGTTGCCGTGGGCGTCGCCGTCGGGGTTGCAGTGGGCGTGGGCGTCGGGGTTGCACCGCCGCTGCCGAAGCACAGCTCCATGCCATAGGTCGTGGTCGTTCCCACACCGAGCAGCTCATTGCTCGAGGCGGATTGGAAGCCGCCCTCGAGTGTGCCCGGCACCGTCGCGAATGCCGCGGGCGCGCCGCCGGACGTGTAGAAATACCGCACGTTTTCCGAGCCGGTCCAGGACACGCCGGCGGCGTAGAACGTCCCCGGGTTGACCGCCAGGCTCACCGGGCCAGAATTGTACAATTGGCGGCCGGCATCGATCGTCACCGGGGCCGAGAACGCCGATGACCACGGGCCGCTCGACGAAGGACCGCTGAGGACGAAGAACTCGACGTTAGCCGACAGGTCGCCGAAGAGCGGAACCAGGTCCATGGAGAAATTCGCCAAGGTGGTGGCGCTGCTCACCGTGAAGATCGCGCCACGAGCCAAATCGAAATCGTTCGCTTTCGTCGCGCCCGGCACCGTCTCGCAAACCTCCGGACCCGGAGTCGGGGTCGGAGTGGGAGTGGATGTGGGTGTAGGCGTAGGCGTGGCTGTCGGGGTCGCCGTCGGGGTGGGTGTCGGCGTACCGCCGCCGCTGCCGAAGCACAGCTCCATGCCGTAGGTCGTGGTCGTACCAGCACCCAGCAGCGGATTGCTGCTGGCCGACTGGAAGCCACCCTGGAGCGTACCCGCAACCGTGCCAAAGGCGAAGGGCGCGTTGCCGCTGGTGAAGAAGTAACGCACGTTTTCCGTACCCGGCCAGGAGACACCCGCCGCGTAGAACGTTCCCGGGTTCACCGCCACATTGGCGGCGCCCGAGTTGTAGAACTGGCGGCCAGAGTTGATGGTCACCGGGGCCGAGAAGACCTGCGTCCAGGGGCCGCTCGTGGACGGACCGCTGAGCACGAAGAACTCGACGTTGGCAGACAGGTCGCCAAAGAGCGGCACCAGGTCCATGGAGAAGTTCGCCAGGGTGGTTGCGCTGCTGACTGTGAAAATGCCGCCGCGCGACAGGTTCACATCGTTGGTCTTCGTCGCGCCCGCCACCGGCTCGCAGACCGTGGGTCCAGGCGTCGGCGTCGGGGTCGGCGTCGGCGTCGGAGTTGCGGTGGGCGTGGGGGTCGGGGTCGGGGTATCTGTCGGAGTGGGCGAAGGCGTCGGCG
Organism: Sumerlaeia bacterium; assembly: GCA_040219255.1. Taxonomy (GTDB): domain Bacteria; phylum Sumerlaeota; class Sumerlaeia; order SLMS01; family JAHLLQ01; genus JAVJSW01. The sequence goes on along the minus strand of JAVJSW010000079.1, from coordinate 14,776 downwards.
TCACCGCCGTGCCTGTCACGTTGATGTCGTCGAAGAAGAACCCGTCCGAGTTGTACGGGAAGTTATCGTAGTGGTTGAACCGGATCCGCAGGCAATCGGTAGCGGACAGGCCAGCGTTGGCCAGCGCCTGATCCAGGTCGACGATGAATTGCTGATAGGTGTTTGAAATGCCATTGCCGCTCAGCAGGCTTTGGATCAGGTGCCAGTTTACACCGTCCGTGCTGATGGCCACGCCGTCGAAGTCCGCGCCGTTCACGAACGGGTTCGCCGCCAGCGGGTGATCTTCGTCGTTGGACTCGGCCATGTGGAAGGAGAGGCTAAGGTTCGTGTAGCCCGCCGCATCGATGTGCAGCGTCAGTTCGTTGCGCGCGAACACACCGCTCTCGTCGCTGTCCATCAACACATGGAAGGAGCCGGAGTTCGGCGTCCCGAGGGTATTGTTCACAACCTCCGTGAAGTGCGTGTTCGTGCCGGTGGCGGACCACATCGTTCCGAAGCTGCCGGACTCGAAGCCGTCCGAGAAGGGCAGGCTCGCGGGCGCAATGATCAACAGGTTCACCGTGATATTCGCCGGCGAATTGGCGGCCGCCGGATCGGTGACCGTGATCGTCGCCGTGTGCAGACCCGGCGCCAGACCGGTCAGATCCGTCGTCACGTCGATCAGGTCGGACGCCGCCGAGGCCAAAGACCCCGAGGACGGGTTCGTCGTCAGCCACGCGGCGTTATCGCTAATCGTATAGTTCAGCGTCCCCGCGCCGGAGTTCTCAACCGAGAAGGTCGAGGCGGGCGCCGAGCCGCCACAGGTGGTCGTGTTCAGCTCGATCTCGCTCGTGCTCAAGGTCAGCACCGGACCGGTCGGGTTGACGTAAACGCCGATGCTCGCGAACGTGGTCGAAAACGCCCCGTCCACCTGCTCTTGCGTGCTGCTGTTGCAGAAGTCGCTGATGTCGGTTCCACAAACGCCAAAGAGCTGACCGACGACCTGACCCGCCACGTTCAGCACCGGCGAGCCGCTCGAGCCGCCGCGGATCGCACCCTCGGTGGCTGTGCTGTACAGGAAGTCGGCGCGCGGCAGCCCGCCGCACACGAAACTGCCCGACGTCGTCGACGTCGAGTAGAACATCGGATTGCCCGACGGATGGCTCAGGCGGTACAGATCGATGCCGTTGGTGTTGGTGATATTGTTCGAGTTCCAGCCCAGGAAAACCGCGTTGACCGGCGGAGCCTGGGAAAGCTCCACGAACGTGAAGTCCGAGCTGGCGTTCGTCGCCAGCAGGGTCGAACCGATCGTCCGGGGCGCCGTCGACCGGTTGGGACAGGTACCGCCGCAGGCGCTCGTGTAGTATTGGAAATAGCACTCCAGCGACGTCGCGCTGGCCTGCGTGCTGAGGCAGTGATTGGCCGTCAGAAAATAATCGCTCGTTGGACCGTTAGTCGTTGTCAACAAACCGCCGGAGCAGACGAAGAAGCCGCCATCGACGGAGAACAGCATGTGCGCCATGCCCAGCTTCGCGTCGTCGATCTCGGCCCAATCGGCCGTCGAGTAGCAGTTTGCATCGCGGAAGCAGCTCTCGAGCCCGCAGGCGGTCGTCGGCGGCACACCGGTGGGCTGCGACGTCACGCCGTCAAGTGGCGTGAAATCCACAACGAGGCCGACGCTTTCGATGGTAAAGGAAACGTCCTGAAGCAGGTTCTCGTAGGCGCCCGCATCGGCGCGCAGCTCCAGATAGCCCTCCGAACCCATGACCGAATTGGTCCAGATCTCTCCCGTTCCAACCGGACCTTTGCCGGTGTAGGGACCATGAACCTCGCCGAAATCCGAGGCGATGTAGAGTTCCACACCGCCGGGCAGCGCCACACCGGTCAGGTGGAGGCGAACCGCCTCGACGCCCTCGCTCACCACCGGCAGCGTCCACGCAAAGGACCCATCGGTCATGGTCTGCGCCACGCCGGAAGCGAACGGAACCGGGCTTGAAAGATCGCCCGGCAAGAGGGAGAAATCGACCGTCAGGTTCGTTTCGACCGAGCCGCCGACCTTCAGCGCCTTGGTTCCGCTCGAGCCGCCCGCGCTCTGGCACGTCGCGCACTCTTCCTGGTTATAGATGGCGGCCACTTCCTCCGGCGGCAGAACCGCGCTGACGCCCTCGGCGAAAATCGCCTCGGGGCGGCTGCTCTCCAGCATCGCCGCCGCCGACGCCATCCGCGCCGCGATCACCTGATGCTGAGCCTCCGGCTTCGCCAGCGCCAGCGGCACCGGCCCCCGCGCCGCGGGGAAAGCCTGCGGCGCGTTCTGGGCCCACACGGCCCCTGATGTCGTTACGGCCAGCAGCACCGCGGGCAAAACCGCCGCACCACTCCGCCGCCAAAATGAAGAAGAGGTCGAACCCTCCTCGGGCACGTCTCGCGTAACCATGACTGCGTAACTCCTCACGCAAAAAATCGTCTCGGGGCGATCACTCCAAAGCCCACACAATGTCTTGTGCGGCGGTTCGATTCGTCAACCTCTCCCGCACAGGAAAGAAGATGAGAGAGTGTTCTCGTTTCTGCCCTGCCGAGCCCACCGCCCTTATTTGACACACCACTAGCACTCCCCGTCCCGTCTTCCCCCGTCAACCGAAACCGCTTCGAATCCTTGTCATTGAAGTCGCACAACTTAGACCGTGACGCTCTCATTTTTGATGCGAACGACTGTGCAAAATTTTGCCCGTTCGAGTCGGTCGTTGGCTCGGCGAAAACGCTTACATCTCCAGTATTCTCCGCATCTCACATTCTCAATGTTTGGTTTACGTCTCCATTCGCAAGCTCCCAATGCCTCCTGTCGCAACCGCGTCCCCTTGGTGTTGAAAAAAAAATCAGCAGTCCCCATCGGATTTCCTTTCAAAACGCGTTGAACAAAACCCCGCGCGAAGGCGTAGGGGGAGAGCCGAACATCAGCCGCGGCGGCTGATCCGGGCTGTTGGCTCAAAGAGACAGCCTTGACCCTCAGCCGATCCGCCAGAGAGTTTCGCTCATCTCTCGCATGTCCTGGAAGTTGCCGCCGATGATGACTTACGAAATCCGCCCCATGACGGTCGGCGAGATTATGGAGAACGCCTTCGAGATTTTCCGGGGCAATTTCCTGGCGATCATGAAGCCCTATCTGATCGCCGTCGTCCCGCTGCACGTCTTCAACGCGGTGCTTTGGGGCGGTCTCAGCCTGTGGTTCCAGATCAGCCCGCAAGCCCAGCAGTGGATACAGGACCTGAACCGCATGCCGCCGGAGGAGGCGGAGCGCTGGTTCTTCGCCCTGATCCAGAACCCGTGGGCATGGTTGGCGGTGGGGGCCCTGATCGTTTACCTGATCGTGTTCACACTGCTCAGTATGGTGGCGACGTTGGGTGCCACGCATACCGTCGGGTGTTGTTACTTACAGCGCAAAGTACCCATGGGCGAACTGCTTGGCGTGGGCTTCCGCCTGCTCTTTCCCTTTTTCATCCTGAGCCTGGTGATGGGATTGGCGCTGTTTTTCGGGGCTTTGGCGTGCCTGATTCCGGGGATTTATCTGATGCTTCGCTGGTTCGTGGCGAGCCCGGCGCTCGTGCTCAACAACCGCGAACCGGTCGATGCGATGTCGGAGAGTTGGGAACTGACCGGCATGCCCAATCAAACCGTCAATGCGTTCCTCCTGTTCCTGATCAGCATCGCCGTCGGCTTCGCCACCGGTATCGTGTCGTGTTTCTGTCCGCTGCCGATCTTGAATCAGGTGGTGCAGAGCCTTCTGGCCCTGGTCGCTCAGGCCTTCGGGCTTTGCATGGGGGTGGTTTTCTACCTGTCCCTGCGGGCCGAGGCGGAGGGCTATCATCTGGCCCGGTTCGCCCAGGAGTTCGGCGGCATGGCCCCGCAGGAGGCCGAGGCGTACGCGCGGTCGGTGGCGGTGGCGGCGCCGGTCTGGGGCCCCGGGACCTACATCTATCCGCAGCCGGGCGAGAGCGGCTACGACGCGGCGCCCTATGGCCAGGCTCCGCCGACGCCGGCGCCCTATCGCGAATCGCGATGGGATTATCTCGATCCGCTGAGCCAGCCCCCGCAGACTCCGTCACAAGCGCCGCCGGCCCCTCCCGAAGGCGGTTTCGCCGCGCCCTATGGGCCGCCCCCGCCGCCGGCTCCGCCTGAGCCGCTGCCCTACGAGAATCGGCTTCCCGCTCCAGGCGGAAGTCCGCCCGAAAACCGGAACGACGTCGAGGAGGGGGACGGTGAACCGTGGAAAACGCCACCTCCGCCGCCGCCTCCGGTGACTTGAGACCACGGGTGAAAACGCGAACGGCCGGCCTCGCAAAAGGAAACCGGCCGTTCTGATTCGAAGGAGGATGGGCGCGTGCCGCCCCAGGGCCTAGTGGTGGGATTCTTCCGTGGCGTCGGTGATCGCCGCCTCCACCAGATTGCGGTGGCGGGCGATGTCGCCTCGGGTCAGGTAAATGACGTCTTCGGCGATGTTGGTGGCCAGATCGGCGATGCGCTCGAGGTGGCGGGGGACGCTGAGGATCTTGAGATAAACGCGTGTTTGCACGGGATCGAGTTCGATGGTGGCGCGCACCTCGTTTTGGATGCGGCGCTTCATGGCGTCCACTTCGTCGTCGGCGCGGCAGATCTCCTCGGCCAGGTGATCGTCGGCGTTGATGAGGGCGTCCATGCTGTGTTTCACCATGTTCATGACGGCTTCGCCCATGGCGTGGAACTCTTCGGGGCGGGCGACGGGGGGGCGCTTGCTGAGATAGACGGCGCGGCGGGCGATGCTGACGGCGAGGTCGCCCATGCGCTCCATGTCGTTGTTCATCTTCAGGCAGCAGACGATGAAGCGCAGATCGCTCGCAACAGGCTGATGGAGAGCGAGGATTTTCAGGCACTCTTCCTCGATTTCGATTTCCGCGCGGTCGATGTCGTTATCGCCTTCGATCACCTCGCGGCCCAGCTCGGCGTTCGTGTCGTGGAACGACCGGATGGACTTGCGGATCGCTTCCTCAACCAGGGTTCCCTGGGAGAGGATTTGCTTACGCAGGTACTGCATTTCTCGAAAGAGGTGGGTGGACATGGGTAACTCGTTCAGATTGGGGAAACTCATCTAACTCTCCATGGTTCGGTACTGGACCGTTTTCCGTCAATCTTTATCTCGCGGGGATTTTCTTAGAGATAAGCGAAAATCAAACAATCTGGATTAAGTGAGCAAGAGTGCGCCATCGGACGCTGGTCCCCGGCGGTCGTCAAGCCGAGGCCGCGAATCGAGCGCGGCTTTTTAATCAGACGCAATTTTCGGGACAGAACTCAGCCGAAACGGCCGGTGATGTAATCTTCCGTCTGCTTTTCGGCGGGTTTCGTGAAAATCTGCTCGGTGGCGCCGAACTCGATCAGCCGCCCCTCGTAGAAGAAAGCGGTGCGGTCGCTGACGCGGGCGGCCTGCTGCATGTTGTGGGTCACGATGATGATGGTGTAGCTGCCGCGCAGTTGACCGATCAGGTCTTCGATTTTCGCGGTGGACCGGGGATCGAGGGCCGAGGCCGGTTCGTCCATGAGGAGAATGTCGGGGTCCACCGCCAGGGCGCGCGCGATGCACAGGCGCTGCTGCTGACCACCGGAGAGGCCCAGGGCGCTGTCGCTCAGCCGGTCCTTCACTTCGTCCCAGAGCGCGGCCCGCTCGAGGCTCGACTCCACGATTTCCGCCAGCTTGCCCTTGTCCTTCACGCCATGAAGCCGCGGCCCATAGGCCACGTTGTCGAAGATGGATTTGGGGAAGGGGTTGGATTTCTGGAAGACCATGCCGACCCGCTTGCGGAGTTCCACCACGTCGGTGTGGGGTTCGTAGATGTCGTGGTCCTCGACCAGGATCGTGCCGTCCAGGCGGGTGCCTTCGATCAGGTCGTTCATGCGGTTGATGAGGCGCAGGAAGGTGGACTTGCCGCAGCCCGAGGGCCCGATGAAAGCGGTCACTTCGTTGGCCGGCATGTCGAGCGTCACGTCGTGGATGGCCTGCTTCTCGCCGTAGAAGAAGTTCACGCTCCGGGCGGCGATTTTCGTTTTCGATGGGGCGGCGGCCATTTTGGCGTGTCCTCGCGGATTGCTTTTTGGAACGTCGATCGTCCGGGCGGTTGGGGTCATGTTCATGGCAGGTGGGGCCTCGGTACGGAAGGGAAAACTTGCCGGAGCGGCTTGAGAGGGTGGTCAGGAATCGGTTATTTTCCGCGCAGGCGCGTGCTGTAGTGCTGGCGCAACCAGATCGCCAGCGCGTTCATGGTGAAGAGCGCCACCAGCAAGACGATGATACCCGAGGCGGCCAGATCGCGGAAGTCGTCCTGGGGACGGCCGGCCCATTCGAAAATCTGCATCGGCAGAACGGTGTACTGATCCATCGGGCCCGTGGGGGTGTAGGCGATGTAGCTGGCGGCGCCCACGATGATCAGCGGGGCGGTCTCTCCGATAGCGCGCGACAGCGACAGAATCACCCCTGTCAGGATGCCCGGCAGCGCCGACGGCAGCACGATGCGCGAGACCGTGTACCACTTTGAAGCGCCCAGCGCGTAGGAGGCCTGGCGCAGTCCCGGAGGCACGGCCCGCAACGCCTCGCGCGAGGAGACGATAATGATCGGCAAGATCAGCAGTGACAGCGTCAAGGCGCCGGCCAACACACTGACCCCTAACTGGAACATACGCACCAAAATCGCCAGGCCGAGGATGCCGTACACGATCGAAGGCACGCCCGCCAGGTTCGAGATGTTCGTCTCGAGAAAGGTGCTCAGTTTGTTCTTCGTGCCGTACTCTTCCAGGTAGATGGCGGCGCTGATTCCGACGGGGATGGAGACCAGCGCGGTAAGTGAGATGACCCATGCGGTTCCGGCGATAGCGGCCTTGAGGCCGGCCTTCTCGGCTTTGCGCGAGGGGAAATTGGACAGGAAATCCCACGACAGGTTCGGCAGCCCCTCGTAAAGAATCTTGCCGATCAGCACGAACAGAATGAGAATGCCGGCCCAGGTGCAGATCGCGCACACGGTCCGAAAGGAGCGGTCGAGAAGGGCCTGACGCTTGCGCAGCTTGTTGCGCGCGGCATCGCCAGCGGGAGACAAAGACATCATCTTAGGAGTCGTAGACCTCGCGATAGCGGCGTTGAATCCGGTTGGCCACCACGTTCATCGCGAACGTGATCAGGAACAGCAGCAGCGCCACGGCGAACAGCGTGTAATACTCCACCGTTCCCGCCGGCGTGTCGCCCTTGCTGATCTGCACGATGAAGGCGGTCATGGTCTGGATGCCTTCGAAGGGGTTCGCCGTCAGGTTCGGCGTCGCGCCCGCGGCGATCGTCACCGCCATGGTTTCACCGATGGCCCGCGACAGCGCCAGGATGAAGGCCGACGAAATACCCGAAAGGGCCGCCGGCGTCACGATGGTCAAGGACACATGGAAGGACGACGCGCCGAGAGCGTAGCCGCCCTGGCGCAGGGTGTCGGGCACGGCCCGCAGCGCGTCCTCGGAGAGCGAGGCCACCATCGGCAGAATCATGATCCCGACAACGATGCCGCCGCTCAGGCCGTTGAAGATCTCCGTGGGCGCATAGATCTTCTGTAGGAGCGGCGTGATGAATGTCAGGGCGAAATAGCCATAAACGATGGTGGGAATGCCGGCCAGGATTTCCATGAACGGCTTGATGATCTTGCGCTGCAGCGGCGAAGCGTACTCCGACAGGTAGAGTCCGATAGCCAGGCCCATCGGCAAGGCGATGACGCCGGAAATCACCACGATCATGGCCGTGCCCGCGATCAACGGCAGCACCCCGAAACCGCGCGGTTCGAACAGCGGCGCCCAGCGCGTCCCCGTCAGGAACTCGAACACGCTGACCTCATCGAAAAAGCGGAGCGAATTGCCCAACAGAACCGTGACGATGCCCACCGTGGTGAGGACCGAGATGGCGGCGCAGAAGAACATCCACCACTCGATCACTTTCTCGCCCCGGCGCGGCTTGGGCGTCGTGCGGCGGGCGCCCTCGCGGCGCGAGGGCCCGGGATCGGGCGGAATCGGGTTGGATGGACCGGCCGCGGCGGGCTCCTTGTCCGGGTCGAGGATCGACATGCTCACGCTTTCTCGAGTGGCTTACCTTACTCGCTGCTTTGGCTCGCTCGCTCCCGCGCCAGCACATCTTTCACGCTGACGCCCACTTCCGCGCCGGCACCGCCGAAGAGCGAACCGGTCACGCGGTCGTCGAAACGCTCCTGCACCATCTCGAAGACCGCGTCGGGCAACGCAACGTAACCGATTTCAGAAACCAAATCGCGCCCCTCGTCCAGATAGAAATCCATGAAGGCGTCCACTTCGGGCCGTTTCGCCGCATCCGCGCGGACATAAACGAACAGCGGGCGCGACAGCGGCGTGTACGTCCCCTGGTCGATCGACTCTTGCGTCGGCGCCACCGGCTCTTTGTCCCCGTCCTTGATCGGCACCGGGCGCAGCGACCCTTCGTTCTCGATATAGTACGCGTAACCCAGGTAGCCGAGCGCGTAGGGGTCCCGCGCCACACCGGTCACGATCAGGTTGTCGTCTTCCGTGGCGGTGTAATCCGAGCGCGACGCGCCGGACTCGCCCATGATGGCTTCGGTGAAGTAATCGAACGTTCCCGAATCCGTGCCCGGGCCGAACAGCTTGATTTCTTCCTCCGGCCATTCGGGGCGCACATCGTCCCAGGTATCCACGATGCTCGAAGGCTGCCAGATCTTGCGCAGCTCGTCCACCGTCAGGTAATCCACGAACTCGTTGCTCGGGCTCACGATCACCGTCAGCCCGTCGTAGGCCACCGGCAGTTCGATGAACTCCACTTCGTTCTCCGTGGCGGTGTCGATTTCCGACTGCTTGATCGGCCGCGAGGCGTTGTTGATGTCCGTCTCGCCGAGGTCGAACTTCTTGAAACCACCGCCCGTGCCCGAGTAGCTGACGGCGACGCGGACGCGCGGGTGGACGGCCTGGAATTCTTCCGCCACGGCGGCGGTGATGGGGAACACGGTGCTCGATCCGTCGATCCGGATGTCGCCAGAGAGCTGCTCGCCGTCTGCGGCGGTGCCGTTGGACGACGCGCCGGAGTCCGAGCCGCCGGAGCCGCAGCCAGCCACACCTAGGGCGGCCAGAAGAGTTACTGCACTATAAAACACGTTACGCATGGGGGCTGTTGAAACGCCTCTCGATCAGGAATGGGCGGCGGGAATAAGGGCCACCCCGGCCCGCGATGCAAGGTGAAGAAAACCCGTGTTAGGGATTCTAACACTCCTCTAACGAAGTGTTGGTGAAAAATTTTATCGGCCCGCTTGGCGCTCCAGACTTCTGAGTTACTTCGCTTTGGGTTTCCCGCCGTGCTTCTCCGCCCAATCACGCACCACTTGCACCGTCTGGTGGCCGGGTTCCTCGCATCCCGCCACCGACCGCCCCCAACCGTCCTCAATCCAGGGGTCGGCGCCGTGCTCCAGGAGGAGCTTGGCGATCTTCTTGTCGCCGCTCTTGGGCTGCTTATAGGTCGCCCCGCGCTGGAAAGGCGCCCGGTGGCGAAACGGATCGGAGTAATGGTTGTACTCGCCGAAACAGACCAGGTGCAGCGGCGTCATCCGGTCCGTGCCCTGGCAGTTCACGTCGGCCCGGCCGGACTTCAGGATGACCTCGACGGAACCGGTCATTCCCTTGTGGCAGGCCGCGAGGAGCTGCTCGTCGAGCACGGCCCCCTCGCCCACGCCCGCGTCCAGCAGCATCTGGGCGATGCGGCCGCTGGGATCGTGGCGGCAGGCGATGTCCAGGCATTGCTGACCCAGGTCGCCCTCGAGTGAGGTGCCCGCCGCGACCAGGAGCCGGGCGCATTCGATTTTGCCCTCCGCCAACGCCATCTTGTTCGCGTGGTAGATCGCCTTCTCCAGCGCCCGCGACCCATCGGCGTCCCGCGCTTCCAGGTTCGCGCCTCGCGAAATCAGGTACTCCACCACCAGAGGTTGGCCATTGCCCGCCGCGTGGAGCAACGCAGCCCCGCCCCGCTGGATCGAGGTCTCGATGTCGAACCCCTGGGCCACCAGTGCCCGGATAGCCCCGATGTCCCCGGTCTTGACCGCCGACAGCATCGCCGACTTCCGCTGCGATGCTGTCATAGGGGCACTTTCGCCCCGGGGCTTGGCGGGCTTCAACTTTCGCAGCGCCTCCCGGAACGAAGGGGGCTGGACCTCGTCGATCAACTCGGCCACCGTCCTCCCGTCCTCATAAGTGTAGCTGTCCGGTGGCCGGGACTCGCGCATCGCCTTGTTCGGACCCCAGTAAGTCCCCGTGTGGATCGCCAGACGGAAGAAATTCGCCGCTCCCTTTTCCGGACCGTCACGCTTGATAAACCAATCCAGGACATACTCCGACGCCGCGTTCTTGTACGTCAGCAGCATCGCATCCAGCAGCCGAATCCGGCCGCCAAGCCGATAGCTGTCCTCATCCCCTTCGCACATGGCCATCAGGTCCAGGCCCCGCTCGATCATGCGATCCAGCACGATCGTTTGTCCCCGCTCCGCCACCTTGACGGCGATGGGGGCTTCGCCTTTGCGCAGGGGCTTTGTCGGGTCCGCGCCCGCGTCCAGAAGGCGCTCGACTTCGGCGAGATCGCCCCCAAGGGCGGCTTTCGAGAGCAGCGTTTCCAGCTTGGGAGCCATGGCGTGGAGTCTCCTCGGGCGTGCAGTGAGTTCACTTCAGCCGGTTGATGACACAAAGCAACGGGCATCGCCAAAGCCGGGCAAGGGCAAACCGAAGCGGCCTTATCGTCGTCGTCGTCCCACGAATTTCTGGGGGAGGCCGGCAGCCCCGCCCGCAATGATTCACCACGGAGGTCACAGAGGGCAGAGGTTTCACAGAGAACGGTTGGAAGGAAGACATGGGTTTGGAGACTCTTTGACAAAAGAGAGTCGGCTTTCCTGGTCGCACAAGCAAAAAATTGCGCGCCCTCTCCGTATCACCTAAACTCTCTGGCGACAAACATCTTCGTGTCTCTGTGTCTCCGTGGTGATTTCTTATGAAGGACCGGGGAGCCCCGCCGTGTCCAGATCGTTCACTAGACATTCCGGCGCATCGAGAACCGCCGAAGCCGGTCTGCTCTGGCCCGTGGCGGGCAGCCGGCAGACGAAGTTCGCACCGTGACCCAGCTGGCTCTCCACCCACACGGTGCCGCCGTGGGCGTTGACCACGTGCTTGACGATGGACAGCCCCAGGCCGGTGCCGCCCTGGTCGCGGCTGCGGGCTTTGTCCACCCGGTAGAAGCGCTCGAAGATCCGCGGCAGGTGCTCGCGCGCGATGCCCGGGCCGAAATCCCGCACGTGAACCTCGGCCCAGAACGTCCCCCGGTCCTCCGCCACCGTCGTGCGCACTTCCACCCTCTTGCCCCCGTACTTCAGACCGTTCTCGATCAGGTTGCTGAACGCCCGCTCCAGCAACCGGCCATTGAGCTTGACCATCACAGGGGCCTCGTAGCGCGTTTCCAGCAGCGCCGAGCGCTCCTGCGCCATGAACTGACAAGACTGCACCGCGCTCTCGACAATGTCGTCCAAGGGCCGCTCCGCCAGTTCGATCTGGCTTTGCGACTCCAGACCGCTAAGGCAAAGCAGGTCCTCGATGATTTCGCCCAGCCGCTCGGACTGATTGAGAATCCGCTCGGTGAAGCGCCGCGCGTCCTCCGGGTCATCCAGCGCCCCATCGAGCAGCGTCTCGGCATAACCCCGAACGCTGGCGATGGGGGTGCGCAGCTCGTGACTGACATTGCCGACGAATTCCCGCCGGATGTTTTCCAGCCGCATCAGCCGCGTCACATTCGCCAGAATCACCACCACGCCGACCACCGAACCGGCGGTGTCGCGCAGCGGCGCCCAGCTCACCTGCACCAGGGTCTCCTCGCCGATGCGGATCTGGTGCCCGATGCCTCCCTGGGCGCCGCCGCCATGAAGCGGCACCGCGTCCGCGGAGGGATGGGTCGCCAGCGCCCGCTTGATCAAGCGCTGCAGATCCGTACTGCGAACCGCTTCCTGAATCAGCCGGCCCTTGGCCCACGCCTGATTGCTGCGCAGCATCGCCGCCGCCGCCCCGTTCATCCCCAGCAGCCGTTCGTGCGCGTCCACGGCCAGCACGCCTTCCTGCAGGGACTCCAGAATCGCGTCGCGCAGGTTGCCTTCCGCGGTGATCTCGCGGATGCGGTTGTGCAACTGCTCCGCCATCGTGTTGAGCGTTTCCGCCAAGCTCTTCAGTTCGTAGCTGTGGGGCACCGGCAGCTTGCGCGTCAGCTCGCCGCCGCCAAAGCGCTTCGCGCCGCGCCGCATCTCCTCCAAAGGCCGGATGAACCGTTCGCTCATGGTCAGCGCCGCCGCTCCCACGATCAGCAGCACCGCCCCCGTCCCCAGCATCAGTCGGTTACGCGCCGCAACCAGATCCCCCGTCAGGCTGCTGTAGCGCCGGCTGGCATGAACCACCCCGACGATACGGCCGTCTTGCGTCGCCGGGTAGGCGACAAAGATGATTTCTTCGTCGTAGCGATTGCTGAGCCGATGGCCGGACACGGCCCGGCCCCGCAGCGCCGCCTCGATCTCCGGCCGGTCCAGGAACCGGTGCGGCTGCTCCGCCGCGTCGGGGTCCGAATCGGCCAACGCCATTCCGTCTGGCCGGATCAGGCTCACGCGCCAATCCTGCGACGCCGTCATCTGAGAAACGTAGAGTTGCGCCGTCTCCTGGTCCTCCTCCGCGAGGACCGTGGAGGCATACGGCTGCACGGTGGAAACCAGATTTTCCAGCCGCGCGACCTGATTTTCGATGTAGAATCCTTTAAAGGTGGACCAGCCCAGCAGAGCAACCGCGATGGCGCCTAACGCGATGAGCGCAAAGTGAGAAAAGAATACCCGCCAGAGAAGTCTCCGCCGGATCGGAATCACTCGGCGGCGTCTCCCGCCGGTTCCCGAACGCTCTCCGAGCAGCGGTAGCCCACGCCGCGCACCGTCTCGATCAGGTCCGCGTGCTCGCCCAGCTTCTTGCGCAGCGACACGATATGGACGTCCACGCTGCGGTCGGTGACACCGACGCCGACGCCTTGGGTCGCTTCCACGATCTGGAATCGCGTGAAGACGCGGCCCGGCGAACGCAGCAGCGTCGCCAGGATGCGCATTTCCAGGGCGGTCAATTGCATCGGCCGGCCATCGACGGCCGCTTCATGGCGCGCCAGATTCAGGCTGATCGGCCCGTGCTGGAGCACTTCCTCCGCCGGTACGCTCGCTTCCAGTTCCCGCCGCCGCAGCACCGCCTTGATACGGGCCAGCAGCACGCGCGGACTGAAGGCCGACTTCGTCACGTAATCGTCCGCGCCCAACTCCAGGCCCACCACCACGTCAGCTTCCTCTCCCCGCGCCGTCAGCATCACGATCGGGATGGAGGCGGTGCGTTCGTTGGCCTTCAGGCGCTTGCAGACCTCGAGGCCGTCGATCCCCGGCAGCATCAGGTCGAGCACGATCAGGTCCGGCGGATTGTCTCTGGCTTCCCGCAGGGCGTCTTCGCCGGTGGCGACGGTACGCACGCGGCAGCCGTTCTTGGTGAGGTTATAGTCGAGGAGGTCGCGGATATCCTTCTCGTCATCCACAACCAGGATGTCATGAGAGCTCATAGGAAATAAGGGCGGCGCAGAAACCGGCACGCGCCGCGAACAGCGCGAGGGGGGAGGGCGCTCGGCCTTTCCTCTCCGGTGAAAATCGATCGGTGCCGGGCACGGCGACCGTTGCCCGCCGAGACGGACCCCGCCACGGCCGGAACCGCTCGGGACGCTCACCGGCCAGCCAGGCCTTGGCAAGCGGATTCCCCGTCCGCGAAGGCCATTGCGAATTTCTAACACTTTCACCTTATTGCCCACCGAGCGCGAATCCTTTCCATTCACACAAGCTGTCTTCGCAGATAATCGAGCAGCGAATCGCGGAAGATCCGCGTGGTGCGCGGGCTGATCCGCACCGCGCTGATTTCCCCCTCGCTCAGCAACTGATAGATCGCGTGGCGCGAGGTGCCGAGGCGCTGCGCCGCCACCGCCACTGGCACCAGGACCGGCAAATCCGACAGATCGAGTTGCGAAAAGTGTTCGTCCGGCGTCCGCCGGAGCGGGGCCGCCGCCGATGAAGTCGTTCGTTTCTTGGCCATAATCTTGAGAAAAGGCTCCGTCTCGAAAGAATGCGGAGCCAACCTGCCAGGAAACGGGATAGGCCGCCACGGCCTAACGACGGTTAAACTCGTGGGTTTCGACGGTGTGCCGGCGGTCTCTGTCAGACACGCCTTGGTTCGCTCCAGTCGGAGGGGAGTATGACGCTTTTCGCCCCTCCCTGATAAAGGGCGGAAGGTGTTCGATATCAATTGTCCGCATGGCCAACCAGAGGGCAAGAGGTGGGAAGACGGGCCGTTTCGAGTTGACAGCGCTATGTAGGGACTCGGTCATAGCGCTGTATTGCTCAACCCCCGACTCGTTTCGGCCGCAGCTGGCTGTTGTCAACATTTTCTGCTGACGCGAACCTGCCGCGAACGAACGGGTCCATCCCAAGGAGTATGACCTGCTATGGCTGAGAAGCCTCTTTCGAAACTCACCTCTGTATTTTCTCTCACTTCCCCGCGGCGCCGCGGGGCGATTTTGACGGGGAGCTTCCTGGTGGCGGGCTGCCTGGCGGCTTCGTCGGCCATGGCCCGCCCCCTGCCTTTCCTGGCTCCCCAGGACGTGACCACCACGTTCGATGGCCCCAACTTCGTC
>JAVJSW010000078.1:0-49462 GCA_040219255.1 Sumerlaeia bacterium | reverse complement strand
CGGGCGTGACCGAAGCGGCCCCCTTCGGAAGCCCCTCCTACGCCCGCGAGGAGCTGGTGGCCGAGATGGGATCGGCTTTTCTTTGCGGCCGCGCCGGCATCGATGTGCCCCCGCTCATGGAGAATTCGGCCGCCTACCTGGCCAACTGGATCCAGGTCCTGCGGGCCGACGCCAAGGTCGCCGTCTTCGCCGCCAGCCAGGCGCAAAAGGCTTCCGATTCCATCTTGGGGGTAAAGCGCGAAGGCCAGGAACGCTCCTGATCGTGTTTGGGAGCTTCAGGAGCGGTTCCGGCCCGCCCGAAGGCGCTGAGCCACGGCCCAGGTTTCAATATCGCGGACGCAGCGGCCCAGATTGTTCAGGTCCGATCCGGTGCCAAAGCTCGAGCTCGTCTTCCAGGTAGGGTATCTGCATCGGCTATGCCCTCGCCGTGACCACTTTCTCAGCCAGCCGGGGCCCGGCAGTGCCTAGGGAGCGGTTGATCAGGCAGGCCTCGCCACAGATACCCTTCTACCGGAGCTGCGTAGTCTGAGAGCTAACCCAACCTCCGCAGTAACGCGCGCACACTCATTGGTATGCTTCGACTTACGTGATTTAGACCGTCGGAGTCACCACTATATTCTGGAAGCGTTTTGCCCGATTGGGCAGCCGCAGTCGCAGGGCTTGCAGGAGCGTGACCGCTTCACCCGGCTTGCGCGCCTCCTCGCCGCGGAGGTTGGTGCGCGGGGGGCCTCGTAAGCCTAGACTTTTCAACGAGAAAAAGAACGGCCAAGAAATGCCGGTTTTTGGTTGAGCGGTCGATACACTTTTGCAACGGTTTCTCCGTTGGCGCCACTCCATACAATCACAGACGCGGCGCCGCGCCACCCGAACACCACCACTACCCCCGATGGAGAACGAACATGGCCTTATCGCCTCAAGGATTCTCCTTCGCCTTTGCGCTCCCCGAACTCCGACACGCCATCGGATTTGCGGAGTCGCTTGTGGCGAAGGTAAGTCAAACCCTGCCCATTCTCAAGTGCGTTATTCTCGAGTCCATCCCCGACACCGGCGAGGTCCTGATCAAGGCCTCCACGATGGACGACAGCTTTTCCTGCCGGATCAAGGCGCAGAGCCCGCCGAAGGGTTCCGCCGCCCTGCCGGCCGCCAAGCTCCGGTCGATCCTGGCCAGCCTTCCCGATGGCCGCGACGTCGTGATCGAAAGCGACGCCACCACGCCCGCCAACGCCAAGATCGTGAGCGGCCGCTCGCGCTTCAAGCTGCTCGGAATGCCCGCCGAGGACATGCCGAGCCAGGCACCGCTCGGCAATCGGGTGCTGGGTTTCACTCTGCCGGGCAATCAGCTCGACGACTGGCTCTCGGACGTGCTCTACGCCCGCCCCGCGTCCGATCACCGACGCGTTCTACTGGGGGTCAACTTGGACACCGGCCTCGGCGACGGCCGGCGGGTCATGTTGACGGCCACGGACGGAAAGCGGCTCGCCCGCTCTTATCGGCAAAAGGATCAGCTAAACGTGCCCGCCGACGTGCACCGCAAAGCCACGCTGCCGCCGGCGTTTTCTGACAATGTGGCAAAAATCGCCAGGATGGCGAATACCGAAAATGTCACGCTTGAGCTCTACGAGCGCCGCGCCGTCATTTCCTATGGGGCGTGGAGCCTCACGGGCTCCCTGCTCGAAGGGAAATACCCGGATTGCGACCAGGTCATTCCGAGGGAGTTCTCCGCCTCCATCACCTTTGACGCGGGGGGCCTTGAATCGGTGGTCAAACAGGCGGTCACGCTCGCCAATGACACCAACCAGTCGGTGATCATGAATTTCGAGCCCGGGGCCACGGCGGTTTCAATCACCTCCATGTCCGCCGACGTCGGCGCCTTCGAGGGCTCCTGCGATTTCCAGAGCAACGATCCTGTCGAGGCGCTCGAGGTCGCGATGAACGTCAAGTTCCTCCTGGAAAGCCTTCGCCGCGTCCGCGCGAACGGTTCCGAGGCGCTCACCATGAGGATCCAGAGCAACACCTCGCCGATCCTGCTCGTTGAGAGCGACGAGCGGGTCGAGCGCATCATCATGCCGATCAAGCTGGCCGAGGCGAAGGGCGCCGCGGACGTGTCGTCGGGGGAGGAGGCCGCCTGATGGCCGTCGCCGACCACATCAGCCTCCTGGCCGTCTCGATCACGGCCAAGCGTCCCGGCATTTCCCTGGCCGACTACGAGGCGCTCTTTCGCTCGTATTATCGCGGGCAGCTCCAGGCCCCCGAGGGAGACCTGGCGGAGTCGCAGCACTTCCACCTCAAGGGCTTCGTTCGCTTCGATTTCCAGGCCGAGACGGCTCACCCCGAGCCCGGCGGATTGGCCGAGCTCAAGCGCTACGTCGCCGCCGAGCGAAAGCGCAAGTGGGCGGAGAGTGTCCTCATTGGCATCCTCGCCGAAGCGGGCGGCCCGCTGAGCCTCGCCAAGGCGGAGGAGGAGGTCTTGCGCCGCGGCGGCAACGAACTGCTGGCCTTCTTCCCCTTCATCGAGAACCGGCGGGGGGCCCCCGACATCCCAGGCGTCGTGCGAAGCAGGCGGCGGGGCAAGGGCGGCGCAGAGATTGTGGAGCTGGGCCTTTGCCCGGTGGAACGCGCTCTCTACCTGGCCGGGAAGTTCGACGAGGCGGCCAAGGCCACCGCGACGGACGACCTCCCGGAGCCGAAGTCGCGCGAGGAGATGGCGAGCGACGCGCTCGCCGAGGTGCGCACTTACCGCGCCGAAAACCCAAAGGCCACCTGGCGGGAAACGGCCGCCCACCTCAATGAGGCGGGGCTCTTCCGCGGGGACGGGGAGGACTGGACGCCCCAAAGCCTGCACGCGTTCTTCTTCCGCCGCCAGGAACGCGAGGGCGGCGAACGATGAGCACCCTTCACCCCATGATCCACCTGCCGAGCGGCGGGTACATTCGGCACACCCGGACCGACGGCACCGACCTCGACGTCGTCAACGCCGCGCGAGCGAGCTTCGAGAAGGAAGTGTTTGAGATGGGCGACGGCGACCGCGGCCTGATCGATTTCCTCGCCGTCGAAAACCACGACTCGCCGTTTCGCCAGGTCGGGATTTGCTACGAGTCGCACGAGTCCTTGCTGATTGCCCGGCAGGCCTGGCGCTACTGCGTCGGGGCGGCAAACGTCGAAGACGCCACCGGGTGGAACGAGGCCTCCCGCCGCTACGTCACGCTGCCGCCCGCCTATGCGCGAGTCGAGGCGTGGCGCGTCGCACCGGCAAACCGCAAGCAGGGCTCTGGAGGCGCGGCGGACGCGGAAACCCAGCGATGGGCCGACGAGACCTACGCCCGCCTTGGCGCCGAAACCCTCGCCGCCTACGACGAGGCCCTCGAGCGAGGCATTTGCCCCGAGCAAGCCCGCTTCATGCTGCTGGGCTACGCGCTCATGACCACCTGGCGCACGCGTTCCTCGTTGGCCGGCATCGTTCACCAGCTGCGCCAGCGCCTCGCCAAGGACGCGCAAAAGGAGTGGCGGCCCTACGCCGAAGGCCTCGCCGCCATTTGCATCCACGCCTTCCCGATTTCCACCGCCGCGTTGCTCGCGCCGCGCGTCATTCTCTCCCGCCTGGACAAGCCGCGCCGCGCCGCTGCCGCGGCCGAGGCCATCATTCGCGACCTGGGCCCGGACGCGGCCTGGGCGCTCGCCCGCTTCATCGCCGGATCCCTGGACAACCGCCAACCCTCTGACCCCAACCACCACGCTAAAGGATAACTCCCATGCCCGAACGGCCCAAAGTCACCATCGAAAACATCGGACGCCTGCAAAAGGGTGTCGTCGGTCACGAATTCAACGCCCTCATTCGCGACGCCCTGCGCGATTGCGACGACCGCCCCACCAATTCCGGCGCCCGCAAGGTTGGCATGGAGGTCATCCTGACCCCCGTCGCCGACGATGCCGGCGGCGCCGGGGGCGTCGATCTGCAGGTCAAGCTCACCTCGAAGCGCCCGCCGCTCGAAAGCCGCAAACACTTCGCCAAGACGATCTGCCTCTCCGGCCCCGGAGGCCAGGAGACCGTCGAGGCCTTCATGCCCCCGGATACGGCCGACACCCCCGATATGTTTGAGCAAACGGCTGAGTAACACGACCCCCGAAACCGCCACGCGCAACCCCTGACCCCTGACCCATCCAAGAGGAACCCAGTCATGACAGCCCAACTCAACGGCGACGCCGTTTCCCAAATCGCCGATCTCGCCGCAAAACACCAGATGCTTCGCAACCGCACCTTCACCGTGGCCAGCGAGCCGGCCGACGTTTACTACCTGGTGAAGGACGACGGCTCCGTCGAGCGCAAGCAGGCCGAAATGCCGCCTCAAAAGGTGGAGGCCTTCTCCGTCGAAGACATCCTGCGGCGGCTTGGCGACAGCGATGGCGCCCCGCTGGAAATCTACTACCACAAGGACGGTTTGACGGCGGTGGCCGTGGTCGACGGCACGAGCGGCGCCCAGCGCGAAGAGCGCCACGCCATGAAGTTCCCGAAGACGACGATGTTTGGCCTCGTCAGCCGGATGAAAGACGACCCGGCGACGTTCTATCCGAGCGCCCTGGTGCACTTCCTTCGCACCAAGCTCCGCGGCGCCGTCGACGAAACGGTCGTGGAGAACCTGCGCCACGTGAAGAGCAGCCGCAGCGCCGAAGGAGAAGAGCTCTACAAGATCGACACGAAGGGCTTCGGCCGGCGGGCTACCTCCCAGGTTCACGCGGGTGAGAGCGGGGGCGCTCTGCCCGAGGAAATCGTCGTCAACCTCAGCGTCTACAACCTGCCCGAGGTGCGGGAGAAGACCTACCCGGTGCGCCTCGTCGTGGAGTCCTCGACGAATGACGACGGCCGCGCGCTGATCGAGCTGACGGCCGTCGAGGCCGACCTGGAGCAGGCTTGCCACGACGCGCTGCTCGATGTCGTCGCCCCCATCCTGGCGCAGGACAAAGTCCGCCACTATCACGCCCGCCTTGCCTAAACGCCGCCCGAACGAACCACGCTAAATCGGAGGCGCGG
Source organism: Sumerlaeia bacterium (assembly GCA_040219255.1). Classification (GTDB taxonomy): domain Bacteria; phylum Sumerlaeota; class Sumerlaeia; order SLMS01; family JAHLLQ01; genus JAVJSW01. Next base: position 44,436 of record JAVJSW010000078.1, on the reverse strand, counting down.
GTGGTACGGCCACCGGCGCCTTTTTTCTGGAGAACCGCAACGCATGCTTTCCGACCGCGACATCAGGCGGGCGCTCGAAGCGGGTGACATCGAAATCGACCCCTTCGATCCTGGCGCTCTGAACCCCAACTCGATCAACCTGCGCCTCGCGCCAACCCTTCTCTGCAACCTGCGGCCGGGAGGCTTCGATATGGCCCGGCCGCAGAACCTGGCAGAGGTCGAGATCCCCCGCTCCGGATACCGCCTCATGCCGGGCCGCCTTTATCTTGGCGCGACCTACGAGCGCGTCGGCTCGAAGCGGTACGTTCCATCTATCGACGGCCGGTCATCCACCGGTCGCCTCGGCCTGGGCGTCCATGTGACCGCCGGCCGCGGCGACGCAGGCGACTTTTTTGCGTCCTTCACCCTCGAGATGTGGGTCGTCGAGCCGCTCGTCATCTACCCGATGGTGCCGATTTGCCAGGCTTACTTCGAGGAGCTTTCCTCGCCGCCCGAGCGTCCCTATCGGGGCAACTACCTCGACCAAGGACGCCGGCCGGCCGGGTCGCGCCTTTGGCGTGACGCCCACAATTGGTCCGATCACCACCACGCCACTACCACGGAGAAACCGAATGAGCCCTGACTCAGCCCCCCAATACAAACCCATCGATCCCGCCCGCATGGAGGTCGACAAGGTAGCGCCCGAGTGCGCCCTTTCCCCTCAGGACCGCCAAGCCGTGGCCTCGGTGATCGGGCGAACCACCGACATCGTTGTCCTCTCCACCCGCATCATCGACTGCCGGGACTTCATTGTCCTGGCGGCCCTCGATGCCGGGGCCACCCTCGCCATCTCGTCGTCGGACGGCGACTCCCGGCTGGTCTTTGGCATGGACGCCGAACGCGACGCCTTCGTTCGCCTCGCCACCGAGGAAGCCCTCTACCTCCTGCAGGACGGGAAGGCCGGCGAAATCGAAAGCGAGGCGGATAACGCCTACGGCTACGGCCTCTACCAGATCACGCCGCACGGCCGGGAAATCCACGCCTCGCTGGCCGGGCGCCTTTACTTGCATGGCGGGGCTACCGAGCAGACGACCGACGTCGCGGAGGTGATCGACAAGGCGGCCCTCGCAATCGGATCGATCACCTACCTGGGCGGCGCCTCGGCGACGGCCATCGACCTGCCCGAGGATGCGACCCCTGCCCAGGCCATCGAGGCAATGCTCCACCGCGGGTTTGGATTGGCGGAGGAAGCCGGGGAAACGGCCGGTGTCCTCAAGCGCCTGTTGCGGGGCGATTACCTGCGGGACGGCGAGATCGACCGCCACGCGCTGGCCGACGCCCTGGAGAAGGAACTCGGCGACGTCGCCTGGTATTGGGTGATGCTCGCGTCTATTGCTGGCCTCGACCCGGCCTCCGTGCTATACGCCAACCTGACGAAGCTGGCTGGCCGGGCCTCCCGCGGCACCCTTCGCGGAAAGGGTGATGAAAGGTAGTGCCCCGCGGCCACATCGAAAGGACCAGGATGTATATTTCCTTCGCTTGGACGACGCCGGCAGTGATCGCGCGGCGCAAACGACGCACCCGGAGGGCGTGGAAGGCCTCTCACGCGGCCAGGTTTCGCCTCGGAATGACGGTCGACGCCTACGACCGCCTGCCCCGCGCCGGAGGCCGCAAATTCGGCGAGATCGTCATCTCCGCGCCACTGCGCCTCGAATCCACGGCGCTGCTGACGGAGGAGGACTGGTCCGCCGAGGGATTTGACTTCCTCACCGAGCGAGGAGCCCGTTCCGAATTCGACGCGGCGGCGCATTGGCGGCGATGGGTGAACACCCCCGTCGACCTGTGGGTGGTCGATTTCGAGGTGTCGCTCATCCTCCCCCCGTACATCGACAAGGAAAACACCGAAGGAGCCGCAATCGATGAAACGGAACGCCGAGGGGGAGGACGTGACGGGGCACCCGCTGCTGGGGGCGATTGAGCACAAGAAGAGGCAGGGAAAGGAGCTGCGAAGAATGGCCGAGCAATGCAGGCGGACGGGGGACCTGGAGGGATTTCTCATCGCCTCCTTCGTAGCCGAGGGAATGGAACTCGACCGCCTCGCCATCGAGGCGGAGCTGGAGCTCCGCTAGATCGATGCAAAAAAGCATCAAAATACCGCTGGGCACAAAGGGGCTCACTTTTGTAAACAACGAGTCGCGCCCTCCCGGGCGGCACCCGAAACACCACACCACAAGAGAACCACGCTCATGCAATTCAACAAGATCATCATCGTCGGACGCCTGACCGCTGACCCGGAGCGCCGCACGATCCAGTCGGGAACCGAGCTCACGAAAATCCGAATCGCCAGCACCACCAAACTGAGCCGCGAGAAGGAGGAGACCTGCTACATCGACGTCACCTTTTGGGGCAACCGGGCCGGTCCGGTTGCGCAGTACTTCGCGAAGGGGGACGAAATCCTGGTCGAGGGGCGGCTGCGCCAGGAGACCTTCACGACGCAGGACGGCCGCGAGGTGACCAAGCACACGATCAACGCCGACAACTTCGCCTTTGGGCAGAAGAAGGGCGACGGCGGGCAAGGGGGCCGGGGCGGATACGGGCAACAGGGGTACGGGGCGCCCCCTCAACAGGGGGGATACGGTCAAGCCCCGCCGCAGCAAGGCGGCCATGGCCAGGGGGGCTACGGCCAGGCGCCTCCACAGCAGCAGGGAGGCTATCCTCAGAGCTACGCGCAGGGCCCGCCGCCGCAGCAGCACAGCGGCTACAGCCGCCAAGGCTACGCCGAAGCCCCGCCGCAGGGGGGCTACGACCAAGGCGAGGGCGGCGGCGAGGAAGACGACCTGCCGTTCTAAGCCAATCGCGCCCGACGCCCCGCACCGCCGCACGATAGACCACCGATAAAAAAGAAGCCGGCGGCAGGGCTACCAACACCCGCCGCCGACAAGAAAGGATCGAAATCCTAATGACGACGAGAGGCTACTTGCTCGTTTACCGTGAGATCAAGGAAAAAATCACATCTTTTGACGATCGATCTATTTTCCTCGAGGTCTTGACCGAGGCCTGCTGGCACCACCGCACGGTGATGACGCCGCACGGCCCGATGAATCTGCAGCCGGGCGAGGCGTTTATCTCCCTGCGCCGGCTTGCCGAAATCACGAACTTCGGCGTGAAGAAAATCCGGGGGTGGATTTCGCGCATGACACGCGCCGGGCGCATCGTCCTCCGCTACCCCTTCGGCAAGCACGCGGGGACCATCGTGCAATTCCCGAATTGGCAGAACTACCAGCACGCGGCCGCCCCCGGCGCCTCCAAAGGGCACACCCCCCAGGGCACTCCCGAAGCGCCTCGCGAAGCATTGGCCTATCAAGACTTAGGACCGAAGACCCCGCCCGCCGAGGCGAAAACGGGGCACAGCCCCGGGCAGACCCCGGAGGGGACCTCAACTATTGAAAACGCGGCGATTACGGTCGAGGCCGTGGAGGGGGAGGGCACACCCCGGGACGCACATTCAAAAGAAGGTAACAAAACAATGGTGGTTGGTAGTACAAAGCTCCCCGCGCGCGAGCCCGAGGGCCAACCAGCCAACCATTTTTCGCCTGGGGGCGATTTTCCGCCGACTCCTGAGCTTGCGCAAAAGGCCGAGGCGTTGGCGGCCATCATCGAGCGCTTCCCCGGTTGCATGACCCAAGGCTCGCCCGAGCGGCGCGCCGCCCTCGTCGAGCGCCTGCGCCAAACCAACGTCGGCGACTCGAAGCTCGCCGCGGCGCTGCGATGGCTGGAGACCGCCCCCGGGTCACGTGCGGATGCCCTGCGGAGGGGATTGGCTAGCTTTGCCGACGGGGTGATCGCCAACGGGCACCGTGACCGCCTCAGCTACGCCCTGCGCCTGTTTGCCGAGCACAACGCCGCCGCGACCTCGTCGACATCGGATGCCGACCGCTCCGCCCGGCTTGAGGCCTACCGACGCATCCTGCGCACCCACAGCGACCACCTTGTAACCATCAGCGAGGCCATCGGCCGCGAACAGCTCGACGAGCGCTGGGTCATCCAGATCGACGCCCTTGAGCGGTCAGGCTGGAGCGACCGGGACGTCGCCATCGCGCTTGCTTCGATTGCCTCAAACAGCCAACTCATTGACCACGTGAAACGCCTCGGCACCCCGTGCCATCAGGATATTTTCCGCTCCGCCCTCGGGCGGCAGGCCACCACCACCACCCGGGTCTGAAATCGAAACCGAAACACCACACCGCGAAAGGCCAAGAGATTCAATGACAACCACGCAAACCAGAGGCGCCCACACCGCGCCCCCGGGCCTCCTCAACCCGCCAAACAACATCGAAGTCGAGCGCCTGCTTCTCGGCTGCTGTCTGCTCGACAACGAGGTCATCGCCGACGTCCTCAACATCGTCACCGCGACCGACTTCTACGACCCGCGAAACGCGGTGATCTTCACCGCCTTGACCCGCGTCTTCGATGCCCGGGGCATCGTCAATCTGGCCATGCTCGACAACGCGCTCAAGCAGGTCGGCCAAAGCGAACAAACCGGCGGGCCGCTCTACCTCGCCTCCCTGGAAATGGGAGTCGTCGGTTCAGACGCCGCCCCCGAGCTCGCGCAAATCGTCTGGCAGCACAGCCTGCGCCGCGGCCTCATCAAGGCGGCCCAGGAAATCGCCCAAATCGCGGCCCACAACGACGACGCCACCGAGGCGCTGGATGAGTCGATGGCCCTTCTGTTCGGCCTCGAACGCGAGTCTTCGCTCGCCTCCTGGAAGGATTGGCGCTCGAACCTGACCGACACGATTCAGTCGATGCGTCGCGTCCTGGAGGATGGAGCTGACGGCCGGTCGAGCGGTATCCAGACGGGCTATCACTCCCTCGACCGGCTGCTGGGCGGCCTGGGGTGGCTGACGATCCTGGCGGCTCGCCCTTCCATCGGAAAGACCACCTTCGCCCTCAACGTCATTTCCCGGATGGCCAGGGGGGTCACGCGCCCTACGGGCGTGGCCAACCCCGCGGCGGCCGTGCCCGTCGCGTTCTTCTCCCTGGAGATGGACCGGCTCACGATCACTCAACGCATGGTGGGGCTGACCGGGCCGAACGCCATGAACATCCACTCGTTTCGCTCCTCCCCCGATGAAGGCGCCCTCTTGCAGTTCGAGGCGAAGGCGCGCGAGACCGACGGGTGGCCGGTCTACATCGATGACCGCTCCGGCCTTTCCCTGGCCAAGGTGAGAGCCGCGGCGCGCCGCATCAAGCAGCGCGTCCCCAACCTCGGCGCCATCGTGATCGATTACCTGCAGCTCATGAACGATCCCTCGGTCGCCAGGATGGGATCGCGGCAGATCGAGGTCGGATCGATCGCTCGCGGCCTCAAGGCCCTGGGGCGCGAGCTGGAGACCCCGATCATCGCTCTCTCCCAGCTCTCTCGCCAGATCGAGGCGCGCAGCGGCAAAGACAAAGACGCGCGGCCGCAGCTCGCTGACCTGCGCGAAAGCGGCGAAATCGAGCAAGAGGCCGATCAGGTGATTTTCCTTCACCGCGAGCGCTTTCGGAAGACGCCTGAGGGCCGCATCATCACGCCGCGCGTGGTCCTCACGGAAGTGATCGTTGGCAAGAACCGCAACGGCCCTATCGGTTCGGTCGAAGCGGCCTTCTCGCCGAATACGGGCGTTTTCGCCGATCACCAGTCCTCCATCGCGGAGGCGCGCCTTGAGGCAAACAACGCGACCGGAGGCATGCCCGACGGACAAGACGGCGAATTACATTAGTGGGTTGATTTTCTGATAGCGCCTAGGCGATACAAAAGTGTAGGCCACTTGACCACGCCAATCCTATCAGGAATCCAACCCATGAACCAACCGACCGATCAAGGTCAGCCCCCCGCCCCGCCGCTTTTCCAGCGGCTGCTGCTGAGGGGGCTTTGCCTCGTCCGCGAAGTGACGGCCCGCCGCGCCGGCGAATACTCCAACGGCTGGGGTGAAAGCCGGCACGAGTACAAGCGGGCCCACCTGACACGCTTTGGCCCCATCTCCTCGAGCAGCAGCGACGCGGAAATGCGCGCCCTCTCACTCGCCGATCTGTGCGACGTGAAGCACGCCCGCATCGCCTCCGGCTGCTGGAAAGCCGACACCTTCCGCGACCTCGCCGCCTACCTGGCGGCCTATCAGGGCGCCTGCGAAGAACTCGAAGACGCCGCGGAGGAAACGCAGGAGCCCATGCGGGAGAAATCCTCCCTGTCGCAGACCGCCCATCCCCCGCCGCCGGTGCCAAACCCCGGCGGCGTCCCTTGCTGAAAACATTCTACACCGAAACACCACACCACCACGCAGGAAGTCACCCCATGAAAATCGCTCGTTTCTTCACGCTCGAAAGGCGCCTTTCGGACGTGCCCTTCGAGACCCGCACCGCGACCATTCGCAACTTCGACGGCTCGCCCGCCCGCTCCGTCGACGTCGTCGCCCCGGCCGCCTGGCCGCAGTTGTCCGTCGACATCCTCGCCGACAAGTATCTCAGGCGGGCGGGCGTCCCCACGACCCGGGTGCGCGTCAGCGAGTCTGGCGTCCCCGATAGCCTCTCCCGCTGGCGCCCTGACCCGGGCGCATCGTTTCGAGGGGAAACGGACGCCCGCGAGGTGTTCGACCGCCTGGCTGGCTGCTGGACCTATTGGGGCTGGAAAGCCGGCGTCTTTGAATTCGAGGAGGACGCGCTGGCCTTCCGCGACGAGATGACCTGGATGCTGGCTCATCAAATGGCCGCGCCGAATTCGCCGCAATGGTTCAACACCGGCCTGCATTGGGCCTACGGAATCACGGGCCCGGCCCAGGGCCACTACTACACCGACATTGAAACGGGCGAAACGCGCCGCAGCGAAAACGCCTACGAGCACCCCCAGCCGCACGCCTGCTTCATCCTGGGTCTCGAAGACGATCTCGTCAACGAGGGCGGCATCATGGACCTCTGGGCCCGGGAGGTCCGCTGTTTCAAGTTCGGCTCGGGGGTGGGCTCCAACTTCTCCGCCCTTCGCGGCGAGGGCGAGGCCCTCTCGGGCGGGGGCAAGTCGAGCGGCATGATGAGCTTCCTGCGCGTCGGCGACCGGTCGGCAGGGGCCATCAAGAGCGGCGGCACAACCCGCCGCGCGGCCAAGATGGTGGTGGTCGACGTCGATCACCCCGACGTGATGGACTTCATTCGCTGGAAATCGGACGAGGAGAAGAAGGTGGCCGCGCTGGTGGCGGGCAGCAAGCTCGTGCGCGATTGCCTGAGCGATCTCCTCCGCGTCATTGCCGCGAGCCCAAACAAGACGTCCCCCACCAGTGACCCGGTCGTGGCGGCGGCCATCACGGACGCGCTGTCCACGGGGCTGCCCGAGCAGCTCGTGAATCGAGCCCTCGAATACGGGCGTGAGGGCGTTCTGGAGGTGGCCTTTCCCGAGTTCGACACCGACTGGCAGGGCGAGGCCTACCTGACGGTGGCGGGGCAGAACGCGAACAATTCGGTTCGCATCCCCGACGCCTTCATGCAGGCGCTCGATCACGGTCTGGATTGGGAGTTGATCGAGCGAACCACCGGGGAAGTCGCGGCGACCATCCCGGCCAAAGAAATCTGGACCGCCATCGTCCGGGCCGCGTGGGAATCGGCCGACCCCGGCGTCCAATTCGACACCACGATCAACGAGTGGCACACCTGTCCCAACAGCGGCCGTATCCGGGCCAGCAACCCCTGCTCGGAGTTCCTCTTCCTCGACGACACCGCCTGCAATCTCGCCTCGCTCAACCTGCGGAAGTTCCAGACGGAAACGGGCGAGCTCGACTTGCCCGCTTTCGAGCACGCGGTGGCTCTTTGGACGATCACGCTCGAAATCAGCGTGGCCATGGCCCAGCTCCCGAGCCGGCGGGTGGCTGAGCTTACCCACCAGACGCGCACCTTGGGGCTTGGCTACGCGAACCTGGGGGCGTTCCTCATGGCGGCCGGCATTGCCTACGACTCGCCTCGGGGGCGCGCCATCGCGGCGGGCGTGACCGCAGTCATGACAGGCCTTGCCTATCGGACGAGCGCCCAATTGGCGGCCGAGCTCGGCCCCTTTGAGCTTTTCGCCAAAAACCGAGAGGCGATGCTGCGGGTGATCAACAACCACTTTGGCGCGGCGCTGGGCTCCGATGGCACGGTTGACGTGAAGGGGCCGCCGCCCGTTCGCCTGAACAAGAGGTTTACGCCCGCCTATCTGCGCGAGGCGGCTATCGAGGCCTGGGACCAAGCGTATAGGTCCGGTGAAAGTCACGGCTATCGCAACGCCCAGGTCTCGGTTCTGGCGCCGACCGGCACGATTTCTCTCGTGATGGGGTGCGACACGACCGGTATCGAGCCCGACTTTTCCCTGGTCAAATTCAAATCGCTCGCAGGCGGCGGCAGCCTCCGCATCGTCAATGAGACGGTGCCCTCCGCGTTGCGGCATCTCGGATACACCGAGGAACAGATCGCCGACATCACCGCTTACATCTCCGGCCATGGCACTTTCGAGGAGGCGCCGACGGGTATGGGCCTAGAGGGGCTGAGGAGCGCTCTCGGACTGAGCGGTATGGGGCTGGTCGCGCTCGAAACGGCCGCCAAGTCCGCCTACCACATCGACTTCCTGCCCGGCCTTGACCGCGAGCGCCTCTGGACAACCGACGCCCAGTGGCAAGCGCTGAACGCCTACGTCTGCGGCCACGGAACGATCGAAGGCGCCCCCCACCTGAAGCCGGAGCACCTGCCGGTCTTCGACTGCGCGAGCCCCTGCGGCGAAGGCAAGCGCTCGCTGTCGTGGCGCGCCCACGTGGACATGATGGCCGCAGTCCAGTCCTTCATCAGCGGGGCCATCAGCAAAACGGTCAACCTGCCGGCCACGGCGACGATGAAAGACATCTCCAAGGCCTACTCCCATGCCTGGGCGTCGGGCGTGAAATGCGTCGCCATCTACCGCGACGGCTCAAAGCTCTCCCAGCCGCTCTCGGCAAGCGCGCCCGTCAAGGCGATTACCGGCCGCATTCCCGCGGCGGACTCCGAGGGCGAGGAAGACCCCGCTCCCGCCAGTTTCCCCCAGGAGCCGGCCGGCTTCCCCGTCGATCAGAACGGCCTGGCGTGGGGATCCCGCGTCGCCCTTCCGACCCGGCGCCACGGCGTCCGCACGAAGGCGCGCGTCGGCGGACAAACGGTCTACCTCTCGACCGGCGAATACGAGGACGGGAGCCTGGGCGAAATCTTCATCGACATGCACAAGGAAGGCGCCGCCTTCCGCAGCCTGATGAATTGCTTCGCCGTGGCGGTGAGTATGGGGCTCCAGCACGGCGTGCCGCTTGAGAAGTTCGTCCACTCGTTCGCCGGGCAGCGCTTTGAACCGGCCGGTCCAGTCAGCGGCCACGACCGCGTCAAGCGGGCCTCTTCGATCATCGACTACATTTTCCGCGAGCTTGGCATCTCCTACCTCGGGCGGGAGGACCTGGCCGACGTCGAGGCGCCGTGCGACGGCGCCCCCTGGCGCACCCCTGCCGCCGACAAGATCGACCTGGGCGAGCAGGGCGCCTGGGGCTTTGCCTCGGACGCCCACGCGACGTCGCCCTCGCCCTCCGCCCTCGCCCGATCCGCTGGCTACACCGGTGATGCCTGCCCCGCCTGCGGCGGCTTTGCCATGCGGCGCTCGGGCACTTGCCAGACCTGCGAGGCCTGCGGCCACGCCGGCGGCTGCGGCTAAGCGCCACTCCATGCCTCACCACCTTGACCGACGACCCCTGCCACGAAAGGACCAGTTAGCCATGCAAGCAGCAGTCGCGGCTACCGCCGCACCCCGCCATCATCAGCCCTTCCGAGCCGCCAGTTTTTTGGAGGCGGTTGAGCGCGGAGAGACGGAGGACCAGCTTATTCGCCGCCTGGAGCCCCTCCTTGACTCCATCGTCCGGCGCTGCCGATGGCAACGGCACGAAGACGATTGCAAGCAGGCCGCCCGGGTGAAGCTCCTGAGCGCCATTCGCAACGGCGCCTTCGACAGCTCGCGCTGCCGCCGCCCGGGAAATTTCTTCTACACCGTCGCCCGCAACGCGATGGTCAACGTGATCGAGAGCGACGCGCGGCGGAATTTCGACGGGGTCGACGACATGGAGACCCTCGACGCATTGGCCTCCGCCGATGGCGCGACACCAATGCTGGCCTCGCAGGCGAGCGCGTTCGATTCGGTCGCCGCGGAGGAGGAGTTCGCGTCCCTCCTGGCGGTGAAATTCCCAAACGTCCAGAACGGTTCGATCCGGGCGGCCTGCGAATGGCTCGCCCAGCGCCCCCACCTCATGGAAGGCGGGCGCCTCGACGCGGGCGTCAACAAGGCGCTTCGCGAGCGGTACAATCTCACGGAGCGGCAGGTTCGAAACGCGGCCGCGGTTGTGACCGCAACCTGGCGCCTCCAGCTCATTGAGGAAAGGGAGCAAATGCCGGACGCCCGGGTAACGGTGGACTTGTTTTTCGACGCCTCGCTGGTGCCCCAGGTCGCTGCGTTGGCGGACAAATGCGGCTGCCCGCCGGGCTTCCTGGAGAAATTCCTCGTCGCCTTCGGAGGGCTGACCATCCGGGTGCCCTCGCGGCAGGCCGTCGAGACGGCGCGGCGCGACCTCGACATCACGCTCGCGGTTCGCGAGTGGCAACACGGCGAAATCACGGAGGACGAGTTGGCGTTGGAGTGCTCGCGCCAGGGCAGGACGTTTGACGACGGCCTGCAAACGGCGGCCCGCTGCGAGGCCATTCTGGCCGGGGAAGGCCCAACGGAAGCGGAAGCCGGGGCCAACGATGAGGAGCCCCTTGGCGGCACCGTCGGCACCCAAACCAGCCTTTTTGAGTGAACGCCGGCCGAAAGGGGGAGGAGATGGAAACGAGCACAGCACGCCCGGCGCCCTCCCCCAAAAAGGGCGCCAAGAGACCGCGCAAGCCAAAGACCCGCGGCCCCAAGGTCACGCAGGAAATCCGCGGTGAGGCCATTCGATTTCTGCAGAAAGCGCTCATCCACCAGCCCCACATCTCCATCGACCGCAACGGCCTGCGCCGGCACGTCAATGACCTGCTGACGCAGATGGCCGGCCAGCCCTTCGAAGTGACCTCGCGAACCGTCGACAAGTGGATTGCCGAGGCAAGGCTGCAAAACTCGAAGCTAGTCGACTCGCCTGATGACCTCAAGGCGGTCGCCATGAACCAAATCCTCATGCTCTTCGAGGTGCAAAAGCGGGCGCTGCGGCTCCGGCGCATTCGTCCCAACGACCCAAACAAGGCGCTCGAGGATGACCCGGCCGGCCTGGCTATCGCCGCCAATGCCAGCCGGCAAATCCTGCGCACCCTGGGCGTCGACCGAAGCGGCCCGGCGACCCAGGTCATTTTCGCGGCGCTGGCGGGGGGCTCGGGCGACGACTCCGGCTCCGGCGGCGGACGCGTCTCCCTGACCCACCTCCTCGAGGCCCTGGACAAACGTGGCGAGGCGGCCCAACTGCCGCTCACGCAGGCGGGCGACGATGTCGTCGACGCCGAATTCGAGGATGTCACCGACCCGGAAAACGAAGCGATCGTCAGACGGGAAGGATACGAGGGGGAACGGGTCGACTTCGCCGCGCGCCGCGCCGCGCTCGGTGCTTCCGGCGACGTCGTCAAGGTGAGCGACGAGGAACTCAAGGCGGCCGACGGGGAGAACAGGGATCCCGAAGGCAAGCCCCCTCCGAGCTTCGAGGAAGTCGAGGGCGAGGAAGACGGTGGCGGCGAATACGACCTCAGCGACGTGACGATTTGACGAGGGCTGTGACGCGGTGATTATCCCCCCCACGCGCCGGGAGCGCGAGCGTTTCGCCCAATCCGGCGGTGAGTACGACCACGGCTTCATCCGAACGGTGGCCGAGGCGGAGGAGGTGCGACGGTGCGCCGCCGACCCGTACTACTTCATTCTGAACTACGGCTGGTTGATCGATCCGGGTGCGAGGCGCCCGGTGAAACCGTTTCGCCCCTATCCGTCCCAGCGCGACTGCCTGCGCGAGTTTATCGCTCACCCCTTCACTTTCATCCTCAAAGGCCGCCAGCTCGGTATGAGCTGGCTTGTCGCGGGCTACACTTTGTGGGCCGCCATTTTCCGCCCCTTCTCGAACATCCAGGTGATTTCGATCAATCAGGCTCGGGCCAAGCGCTTCCTGGACCGTGTGAAATTCATCTACCGCCACCTGCCCGATTTCCTCAGGATGCGGGTTTCCAACGGCGTGCCTGGAGACGTCGGCACGGTGACCGTTATCGAATTCGAGAACGGCTCGCGCATCGAGTCGATTCCCACGTCGCGCGAAGCTGGCCGCTCCGAAACGTTGACCGTCCTGGTGATCGACGAGGCGGCCTTCGTTCGCTGGGTCGACGAAATCTGGGAGGCGGCGAGGCCGACCCTTTCGAGCGGCGGCACCGCCATTGTGCTGACGACGCCTCACGGCCTGGGCGACTGGACCCACGAGCAGGTGACCGCCGCCATCAGCGGCGAGAGCATTTGGAATCTGCTCCTTCTCGACTGGCGCGATCATCCCGGCCGCGGGGAGGAATGGGCGGCCCGCGAGCGGCTTGCTCTCGGCGAGGACGCTTTCGCCCAGGAGCACGAGGCCAAGTTCCTCTCCTCCGGCCGCCCCGCCTTCGACGTGGCCGCCCTTCGCTCCCTCGACGAAACCATCCATGAGGACCCGGTCGCCTTGCGTCCGGCCGACGTTCAGCGCGGCGGCGAACTCTACATTTTCGAACTGCCTACCTCGTCGGGCAGTTACGTACTCGGCGCCGATACGGCCAAGGGCACGGGGAAGAGCTACAACGCGTTCACCGTGCGCGACCGCGCCACCGGCAGGCAGGTCGCTTCTTATCGCGGAAAACCGCTGGTGGGCGAATACGCCCGCCTCATCTCCCAGGTCGGCGGCTACTTCAACGACGCCCTGGTGGCCGTCGAGCTAAACAACACCGGCCTCGCGGTGATGGAGCACCTCGTGCTCAACGTTCGCAACGGCAACGGCTACCCGAACCTCTACCACGAGGTCGATCCCATCTCGCAGCGAATCAAGGCCGAGCCCGGCTGGAATACAACCGCGGGGAGCAAGACCCGTATCCTCTCGAAAATGCAGGACGCGGTGCTGCGCCGGCGGACAGGGATCCGCTGCCTTCGCCAGCTCTCGGAGATGTGGACGACCGTTTACCACGGCGCCCGGATCGCGGCGCGCCAAGGGTATTCCGACGACCTCGTGATGGCGGACGCGATTTGCATGGAGGCCCTCGGCACCTCCGACGCTATCCCAGACGATATTCCACTTTTTGCGGCCTGACCTGAAATGATCGACGAAGAACGGCTATCCACCCGAATAAGCGGCCTGCTCCCCTGTAAGAAGTTCAGGCAAAGGACGCAGCCCCATGACTACCCCTATCGCAAATCACCCGACGCCCCCGGAGACCGCTGGTTACGTCCAAGCCACGGTGGTAGCCAGGCGCCGGCAGGATCCAAGCGCCGCGACGGTGGCGTTGTGTTGGACGGGCGTTGTCGCCCTTGCCTTCCTCCAGCCCGTTTTCCTGGTGATGGCCTTCACCATCGTCCTGCTTCCCGCCGCCATACCGCTCTCCCTGATTTCCTTCCTCGCGACAAAGGCGCTGGTGCGCCGTGCCCTTCGCGGCGAAGAGGTGTCGGTCGTCTGCCCCTTCTGCAACACCGGGCACGTCGCCTTCTTGCGCGACGGCCAGGCGAGCGACGTGGCCAAGTGCAAGTGCGGCGGGCGCGTGATCGTGGGGCGGGAGGGCGCCCAGGGCCGCCGATAGTATTCTATTTGTTTCATAAAAATCATTGCTTCTTGTTCGCGCCGCTGGGCAAAGTGCCCTTGCGAGTGGGGCGAGGCCGCCTTTCGCAGCCCCCCTCGCAAGACCGAAACGCCACCATCGCAAGGACAAGACTATGAAACCCGCCGCCCTTTGGGATCACGCCCGAGGCCCCATCTTCTCAGGCTGCTGTCTGCGCTGCGGGAGGAGCTTCTGATGAGCTACCCGACGGCCGAAGAAATCGCACGCCGCTACGGGCGCCGCCCCATCACCGAAGAGGACCGCGCCCGCTGCCTTGAGAGCGCCCGGGAATGGGAGGAGTACGCCGAAAGCCAATACCGGCGCACCCTGCTCGTCTCGGGCTCTCGCAAGGTCGCCGCGGCGCAGCATGAAACCGCGTCGCGCGTCGCGCGCCGCCGCCACCCTTCGCCTCCAGGCCGAGACCGGCATCGCGCTTTGCGTTTGCTGCTTCAAGCCCTTTGGCTCCCGCCACCCTTTAGGCCACGAAAAAGCCGAGCCGCGGCGGTAACCGCGGCACCCGAAACACCACCACACCACGCTAAGAGAAAGGGCGCGCACCATGAGCGACCTGAAAACCAACCCGGCCCCCGACGTGTCCACGGAAGACAAATTGCGGGACGCCCTCTACCAAGCCAACGCCTGGCTCGGAAACCTTGTCAACGAAGCCAACCGCGGCGGAAATTCGGAACTCCTCGCCGCCCTGCGCCGCAACCAGGTCGGCGACCTGCAAACCTTCGAGGCCGCCCTCGGCTTTGACGAGTGCGCGGGCGTCGCTCTGGGCTGTTGCCCCGCCTGCTCCGAGAATTTCCGCCCTCGCAAGCTCGCCGAGCCCTGCCCCAAGTGCAGGAGGAAAGAGGCGCGGCAATGAGCGAGGCCATTGCTCGCCTGATCCGCGAAGTCAAAGAGCGCACCGACATCGCCGACGTGATCGGCGAGCACGTTGCGCTGAGCCGAACGGGGCAAAGCCTCAAGGGGCTGTGCCCGTTTCACGAGGAGAAGACGCCGTCGTTCTACGTCACACCGGCGCGCGGCACCTTCCATTGCTTCGGCTGCGGGGTTGGTGGCGACGCCATTTCTTTCCTGGAGCAGCACGAGGGGCTCGACTTCCTGGAGGCCCTCGAGCGGCTCGCCACGGACGCCGGGCTTTCGATGCCCGAGCGGAGCTGCGGGCGTGACGAGGCGGACCACGCGAAAGCGGAAAAACGCGAGGCCCTGCTGGCGGTGCACGAATTCGCCCTCGGCTTCTACCGCTCGGCCCTGCCCGGCTCGGCCGCCGAGAGCTACCTGCGCCGCCGGGGCCTTGCCGCCGCGAACGTCGACCGGTTCGCCCTGGGCGTCACGCCCGAGGGCTGGACGCCGCTCCTCGACGCGGCCAAGGCAAAGGGGTTCGGCGCCGGGCTCTTGATCGAGGCGGGCCTGGCCAAGGAGGCCAGCAACGGGCGCCTGATCGACCTCTTCCGCGGCCGGCTGATGATCCCCATTCGCGACCAGCGGGGGCGGGTCATCGCTTTTGGCGGCCGCCGGTTGGACGACTCAGACACGCGCTCGCCGAAGTACGTCAACTCGCCGCAAACAGAGCTCTTCGACAAGAGCGCCACGCTCTACGGCCTCGACCTCGCCTATCAGGAAATCGGCCGCCGCGGGCAGGCGGTCGTTGTCGAGGGCTACTTCGACGCCATCGCCTGCCACGCCGCCGGCCACGCCAACGTCGTCGCGACTCTCGGCACCGCGCTGGGGAGGCCACACGGGCGCCTCCTTCGGCGATACACCGAGCGCGTTGTCATGCTCTACGACGGAGACGCGGCGGGGCAGAAGGCGGTCCTGGGCGCTGGCGAGGCTCTCCTGGCCGAGGGGCTCGACGCCCGGGTGGCGACCCTTCCCCCGGGGAAGGACCCGGACGACCTCGTCGCCGCCGATGGTCCCGGCGCCCTTGCTGGACTTGTTGAGGCCCCGCGGGATTTTTTCGCCTTCGCTCTCGACGAAATCGCCGCCGGCTTCGACCTCTCGTCAATTGCAGGGCAGTCAGGATTCGTCTCCGCAGCGGGTGGTCTGGTGCTCGCTGTCCCCTCCCCCGTGGGCAAGGAGGCCGCGTTGCGCCTCCTGGCAATCCGGACAGGCCTGCCCCTTGACGTCGTTCGCCAAGGGGCTGTGGCGCCCGCCGAGCGGCGGCCTCGGGGCCGCGAGCGGCCGCCGCAGCGCCAGCCGCAGGTGCCCTTCGAGCCCCTTTCCCTGGCTGCCCTTCGCCTCGCGCTTTGCGACCCGAACGCGCTGGAGGTCATTCGCGCGGAAATCGACCCGGACTGGGTAATCGACGCCCGCGTGCGGCCCTGGATCGAAAGCGCCACGGCCACGGCGGAAGGGCCCGGGGAGCTGCTCGAAATCTGGCGCTCGCCGGAAAGGCGGCCGGCCGGCGGCGACGTGGCCGCGGTCTCCGCCGCCCTCAACTCGCCTTATCCCATCGGTACACCGGTCAAGGCGGCGCAGCAGGTCATTGCGCGGCTCAAATCTCACAGCCACCGGCGCCGCGCGCGCGAGGCGTTGGCCGAGCCTCCAAGCGAGCGATCGCTGGCCATCGTGCACGGGGAGATGACTCTGGCACTGGTCCGTAAGTAGCATAATTTTTTGACAACAAAACAGCTTGCTGACGTGCGGCGAATAAGGCACGCTCAAAACACGTCGGGCGCTCGCCCGAGCCGAAACACCACCACACCACGCTAAGGACACCACCATGAGTTTGATGACCGCCCTGAACCCTAACGTTGAAGCCATGCGCTCGCGCATGGAGCGCGAGGCCTGTGAGGGCCGCCAGCGTGCCCTCACCCTTGAACTGGAAGGCAAACTGGACAGCGAACGCAGCCTCCTTGCCCGCCGCCGCCTCGGCGTGCTGTGCGGCCGGGTCTTCACCGCCTCCGAGAGGGAGCTCGACCGCTACGGCAAAGAAATCGGTGAAATTTGCGCCTGTATCCGTGACGCCTCGGGCCCGGAGGTCCCGGCCACAATCGACGAGGAAACCGAGGCTTTTGAGGAGGGCTTCAGCTCCGGCTCCGTCGGGATTTCCGCCGACGCGAACGAATACCCCTGCGGGTCGCTCGAAAGCCATGACTGGCGCCAGGGCTGGCTGGCCGCCCAGGGCTCCTTCTAATTCCCTCCCGCGTTGAGGAAATCCTGCGCCTCGGTCACCAGGGCGACATCGCCGGGCTGCGCGCCCTGCGCCTCGACGCGGCGACCTGCCCTTCCGCCTGGCTGACAGACCTCACCATCGCGAAGTTCTACGTCTCAAACCCCCAATTCTACCCAGGCCTGCGCCTCGGCCCCCTCGCCAGGGAATGGCTCGAGGCCGAAATGGACGCCACGCACGCGGCCCTCTACCGGGCGGCGCGCAAGAAGCCCCCACCCCCAACGACCGAAACACCACCACACCACGCGAAAGATCCACCCCATGACGAAGGCTAACCCACCTCGCGACTACGAGGCGCTTGCCGCCACGTTCTGCCACCGGTTCCGCGAAGTCGCTCGCAGGCATAGTCCCTGGAGCGTTTTTCAAGATTTTCTTTTCATGTCCGCCGCCACCCTCTCGAACCGCGTCGAAGGCGCCACCGACCGTGGCAAGGAGCGCGAGGCGGACTATCTCAAGACCGCCGCCAAGTACAGGGCCGAGGAGCTGGAGGACCTGGCGCGGCTCTTGTCCGTCGTGGCCTTGGCCATCGAGGCAAAGCGCTTCAGCGATTTCCTCGGGAAGGTCTTCCACCAGCTCGAGCTCCACAACCGCCACGCCGGTCAGTTCTTCACCCCCTCCGAGGTCTCATGGACGATGGCCAGGATGCAGCTCCACGGGGTCGATGAACTCATCGAGCGCGAGGGCTTCCTGACGTTGTGCGAGCCCGCCTGCGGCGCCGGGTCGATGATCCTGGCCGCCGCAGGCGTGGTGGCCGAGCAGGGCTGGAACGAGCAAGAGGTGATACACGTCACGGCCATCGACCTCGACCGGACCGCGGCCCTGATGGCCTATGTCCAACTCTCGCTTCACGGGATCCCGGCGCTCGTTTACATCGGCGATTCGCTGCGCCTCGAATTCCACGAGGAGTGGGCGACGCCGCAGCACCACCTTGGCTTCTGGCTGCCACGCCTGCGCGCCCGGGATGCCGCCCTGTCGCTTTCGCCACCGGTGCCGCGTGCCATTGAGGCGCTCACGCCCCTCAGCCCGGAGCAACTCTCCCTGTTCGACGCGGCGGAAACGGCGGTGGCCTCATGATCACCACCGATCACGTCGTCGACGTCATCAACCAAATCTCCAGGGCCCAGGCTACGGCCACCGTTCTTCTCGGCCTTTCCTTGGGCGAGTTGGAGGACCCCCGCGACGCCACCGCTGCGCTGCTTCAACTGAACGAGTGCGCCTTCGCGGCGGCGCGGAGCCACCGCAAGCGCCTCGCCGCCCTTGCGCGCCGGGGCCTCATCACCTGGCCGGAGGCGGCCGCAATCTATGACCGGTCGGCCGCCCAGCCCATTCCCGGGCACTTCACAAAAGCCCCGCCTGTCGATCACGTCGCGCGCGCCATCGCCGAGCTCGCCAAGGTCGAGGACGAAATCAGGACGCTCGAGGAGCGGGGCGAATAAAACCGAAAGTTTTCGCCCACTTTTTCTGTTTCACCTTGTAAAGGGACTTCCGCAGGCGTAGGCGATGGGCAGGAGGCGCCACGAATGCTCCGCCTAGCCCTTGACGCGCCCGAGAACGAACAGCTCGACCTTCTCCCGGCCGTGCCCCCTCCACAGCCGGTCGCAGCCCACGTTGCGGCCGACATCGCCTTTCTCGCCCGCGTCCTGGCTTCCAGGGCGCTGCGGCGCTTTGAGGCGAGCCCCCGGGACCGCCGGGCGATCCTTCTGGCCTACGGGGCCAGCGTTCTTGCCGACAACTACGAGAGGCGCGACATGACGGGCCGCGAGCCCGTCGTTGAGGTTCTCCCCCACGAGGCCGCCGCCGGGCCGCCGGGCCGTTACTCGCTCTCGGTGGCGCTGGCCGTCGCCGGCTACCTGGACGGCGACGGCGACTGCCAGCCCCTGGATCTGGTGTCTCGCGCCGCGTCGCGCTTCAAGCCGTAGGTGCCAAGGTTTTCCCGCCCCCTGGGTACATCGGCCGGACAAGCCAAACCGGGCGGGAGACCAACATGCCAGCAAATCCGAAAGACAAACCAAGAACCCTCCAAGGGGTCGACGACCTCCTTGCCGCCCCCTACAACCCGCGGCGCATCAAAGACGGGGCGTTGCTCGGCCTGGAGGCCTCGATCAGCAGATTCGGCGACATCGCCGGCATCACCTGGAACAGGCGCACCGGCCACCTCGTGGCCGGGCATCAGCGCGTGCGCGCGCTGCGCGAGCTCCACGGCGACGGCCTGACATTGGACGTCGCTGAAGGAGGCGAGGCCGCCGCGCTGGTGACGCCCACCGGCGAGCGGTTCCACGTGCGCGTTGTCGATTGGGACGAGGACACGGAAAAGGTCGCGAACGTCACCGCGAACAACAGCCGCATCCAGGGCGAATTCACCGACTCGTTGAGCGGCCTGCTCGACGAAATCGCGGCCGCCGACGCGGAGTCGTTCGAGGCGCTGCAGCTCGACAAGTTGGCGGAAGACTACGGCGGCGGCCCCGGCGAAGAGGGCGACGAGCTGCCCGAGCCACCGGACGAGGACGGCTACCGGGAGCAGTTTGGCGTCATCGTCATGTGCCAGGACGAGAGCGAGCAGCACCTCGTGTTCGAACGCCTCAAACAGGAGGGCTACGAAGTGAAGGTGGTGACGACATGACGACGATCCAGGTGCGCAATCGCTGCTCGGATTTCGACACCTACCGGGCGGCGAGGGTGAAATCCCTCTTCAACGCGGAGAGCGGCTGCAACTTCGCCATCGACGCGAAGCTCGACATCGACGACGGCGAGTGGTCGCTCGGCCTGATCGTGGGCCCGTCGGGCTCGGGCAAGACATCCATCGGCCGGCAGCTCTTCGGCGGCGGGCTGATCTACGATCCGGACGAGGCCGGGCTTTGGCCAGGCGACCAGCCCATCGTCGAAGCGATCAATCCGGGCGGTTCCTTCGACGACGTGACCGCCGCGTTGGGCGCCGTCGGGCTCGGCGACGTGCCCGCCTGGCTGCGCCCCTACCGGGTGCTTTCGAACGGGGAAAAGTTCCGGGCGAACCTCGCCCGCTTGATCTGCGAGAAGCCCGACGAGGTCGTGGTCGACGAGTTCACGTCGGTCGTCGACCGGCAGATCGCGAAGTTCGGCGCCCTGGCCTTCGGCAAGGCCTGGAAGCGCACGGGCAAGAAGGCGGTGCTCCTTTCTTGCCACTACGACATCATCGAATGGCTGGAGCCAGACTGGGTTTTCGACACCAGTTCCAGCACGTTCAGAAGGAGGTCGGTTCGGCGCCCCCGCTTCGATCTCGAAATCTACGAAACCGATTGGCGATTTTGGCCGCTTTTTGAGCCGCATCACTATCTGAAGCTCCCGCGAATGCCCTGCTCGCGCTGCTACGTCGGCGTGGTCGAGGATCAAGTCGTCTGTCACGTCGCCATGAGCACCAAGAACCTCGGGCCACACCGTTTCGAGGCGCGGTTTTGCCGCTTGGTAGTCATGCCGGAATGGCAGGGCGCGGGGGTCGGGCTGCGCTTCCTCGCCGAGTTGGCGGAGCGAAACATCCGGGGAGAGAACCGCTGGGGTAAGCCGATCACCTCCATGATCCACACGTCGCACCCCGGCCTTTGCGCCGCCCTTCGGCGCTCACCCGGCTGGCAGCAAATTTCGGCCAAGCTCTACGGCGACAACAAGCGCCGCAGCCTGAAATCGATCAAGAAGTCCAATAACCGGATCGGCAAGAGCGCCGTGGCCGCGGGCTTTGGCGGCCACTTTCGCGCGGTCCAGGGCTTTCGCTACTACGGCGCCGGCAGGCTTCCGAAGGGGCGAAAGGCGGCCCGGAAATGAGGCTCTTCATTGCCGGTCAGAAGGCCTTTGGCGCGGCCGTTTTCGATATGGCCATCGAGCGGGGGCACGAAGTCCTGGGCGTTTCCTCACCCGAGCACGGAAGCGGGACCTATACCGACGGCTCGCCGAAGCTCGACCGCCTCCGCCGCGTGGCGACTCTCAAGAGCATTCCCTGGATGCCCGCCGGGACGCTTCGCGCCGAGAACCTTCCACCGGGAACGGATTTGATCCTGGCGGCCCACTCGCACGACTACATCGGCATGAGAACCCTGCGGGCCTCGCGCCTCGGGGCGGTCGGCTATCACCCCTCACTCCTGCCACGTCACCGCGGCCGGGACGCCGTGAAGTGGGCCGTCAAGATGGGGGACCCGGTCACCGGCGGCACCGTCTATTGGCTCGACCGCCGCACCGACGGCGGCCCTGTCGCCGCCCAGGACTGGTGCTTCATCAAGCCAGGCGAGACCGCCGCGGAACTTTGGCGCAGGGCGCTCTTCCCGATGGGCGTGCGCCTGATGGCCGAGGTGCTCGACGAACTCGCGACCGGGGTGATCCGTGCCGTCCCGCAGGACGAAGCGTTCGCCACCTGGGAGCCCTCGCTCGACTCGCAGCCGCTGTTCAAGCCCGAGCTTCCCCAGATCGGACCACCGCCCGAGGGCTTCCGCGTCGAGACGCGTTCCCTTCGCCACGGTACATGAGCTGGGAGGCAGTGCGCGCTCCCTCAACGCCAGCTCGCCGGTCTTGCCCATGTCCTTTGTCAGTTCGCTACTCAGCCCCTTCTTTCGGAGGGGCAATTTGGCCTCCTCCGGGGGCGAGGATTTGAGGGCCGGATTCGACGGGCTCGAGCCGGGCGGAAGTGCCCTGGAAGAGGACGAGCTTGGGGCGGCCTTCAGGGCGGAAATCCTGGGGATCGGTCCGATTGCCCCCGACTTCTCACCGGACGTCCTCGACGCCCTGCGGGTCGTGACCCTCCGAAACCCGGACCTGGCGAATGCGGTCGGAAACATCGTGCTCCTTGGGAACACCGAGTTTTCCATCGAGGTCGAGGGGCGCGGGGCCGAGGCATTGAGAGCGGCGATCCTGGAGCTCAACGATACCATTTATCCCTTCGGTGGCGGTTGGCGCGGGCTCGTTTCCGACATGCTGCGCCAGGTCGCGGTTTATGGCGGCATCGCGGTGGAGTGGGTGCCGGCCGACGACCTGAAAGACCTTCACAAGGGGGTGCTCGTGCCGGCCCGGAGCATCCGGTTTCGGCGAGACCCAAAGACGCGCGAGTTCTATCCGGTCCAGGTGCGCAAGGGCGTCGTCGGCTCGCTTGGCAAGGATAGCGAGATCGTGCTCAACCCTCTGACGTTTCAGTACTTGGCCGCCGAGCGAAGCGATTCGTCGCCCTACGCGATTCCCCCGCTGATCGCGGCGCTCGAGCCCCTGGCGGTCCAGGCCGGCATGGCGAAGCAAATCCGGTTCATCGTTCGGAAGCTGGGCCTCCTGGGTCTCCTCGAGGTCCTGGTTGCCGCCCCCAAGCCGAAGAACGGCGAACCGGCGAGTGCCTACAAAGAGCGCGCCGGCACCCACCTTCGCTCGGTCGTCGACAGCCTGAACAAGATGAAGAAAGACGGGATCGTCGCCGGCTTCAAGGGCTCCTACGAATTCAAAAGCACGGCGACCACGTCGAACCTTCAGGGCTTCCAAGACATTTGGCGCCTTAACGAGGAGCAGGTCGCGTCGGGCGCTCGCCAGGACCCGGCGATGTGGGGGCGCTCCTATTCGACGACGGAGACCTATGGGCGGGTTGTCCAGGAGCGCCAGCTCGCGCAGTTGACCAGTTATCAGGAGCTGGTTTCACGGGCCCTCGAGCGGGCCTTCATGCTGATCGCCCGCCTTCGCGCCATCGAGGGCATCGACTCCATTGAGGTGCTCATGGAACCGGCGAATATCCATGACCGCAAGGAGGCCGCGGAGCAGGAGAAGATCGAGATCGAAAACGCGAACGCGCTATTCTTGCAGGGGGTCATCGACCAGGACGCCAGGGCGCGCCGGCTGGGGTACGGGAAAGCGGCCCGACCTCAGCCGCTGGGCTTGGAAGCCCCCGCCGCGCCGGGAGGAGCAGGTGAGAAAGAGGTGGAGAACGCCCTGGCCCGCTTTACGAGCGAGCAGAACGCACGGCTCCTCGACGCGATTTGCGAACTGAGCGCCGAGCGCGAGCTCGAGGCCCTGGGCTGATGCTGCTGACCGGTCACCTGGAATGTTCCTGCGGGCACGCGCATCGCGAAATCAAGCCGCTGCGCCTGGCGGTGGGGCTGGCGGCGACGCCGGACGAGCTCCTGGGCGTCCTGAAATCCTCGTACCTGGCGGACATTTGGTCCGAACTCGACGCGGCCAAGCTGGAGGCGTCCATCGTCGGGGCCAAGCTGATGGCGGAAATCGGCGGCGGCGACGTCTCACCGGAGGAGCTGTCCGGCATTGTCGTGAACGGAATTTCCGCCGCGTGGCAGGGGAAGACGCTTTCACCCGCCATGCGGGCCAAGATCGGCGCGGCGGTCACGAAGAGCTATCAGGCCGCCCTCGAAAACCCGCTCGCCCTGACCAACCAAGAGCATTTTGAAAAATACCCCGGCCTCAAGAACGGGCTCCCCGTCTCCCCCATCATCGAGCAGGCCGACGAGCGGGCCATCGGCTTCCTCGCCGACACCGATCTCGTTTACTTCGGCAAGTCGATCACTGAGGACGACTCGAAGGCCCGGCTTCGAGCGGCCGTCGAGGAAATGTATCTGCGCGACGGCCGGGCCATCGGTAAGTCGCCGAAGGAGCTGGCCGCGCTGCGCGAGCGGCTTGGCGGCGCCATCGGGCTCGAGGATTGGAAGCTGCGCCGGATCATCGATACCTCGGTCGCGACCACCCGCAACTTCGCTCAAGTCCGCTCCCTTGAGCAAATGCACGCGGTGACCTTCGAGGTCGCGGGGCCGCTCGACAATCTGACCTGCCCCCACTGCCGAAACATGGTCGGCCGGACGTTCTCGGTCACCAAGGCGGTGAAGAAAATCGCCGACCTGGTGGAGGCGGGGCCCGCCTCTCTTCCGGCGCTCAAGCCGTTCCTCGTCAGCCAGGTTTCTCTCCCCAACCTCGAAAAGGCAAGCGACGCGGAGCTCGAAGGGTTCGGCGTGCAAATGCCGCCCTACCACCCCCACTGTCGCCACCGGGTGATTGCGGGCGAGCTCGACTCTTCCTACGAGGAGTTCGCACCTCCGGCCGACCCGCCGCCTCCCCCGCCGAGCGAACCGTCAATGCCCCCGCCGAAATCGCCGACGGACTACACGCGCACGAAGGCCGAGGCGAAGGCGGAGCTAGGCAAGCTCGCGTCGCGGAATTCAAAGGGGAAGCCCGACCCGGACGGCGCTTTTGTTTCCCACGGCTTTCAAATCTACGACGGCAAGGCCTCGGCGCCCTTCGAGGGACTGCCGGACAACTTCATCACCAAGGCGGAATATCACCCCGTCGACCACTCGGAAATCGTTCTGACGCGGCCGGTGGTGCCCAGGCTGACAACCGAGAACGAAATCGAAAAGACCGGCGCCCTGCCGATCATCGTGAAGCGCGATGGGCACTACTACGTCAAGTCCGGGTGGGCGCGCCTGCAGGCCGACAAGCTCCGCGGCGCCACCGCCACGCGGGCGCGCGTTTACGACATGGACGCGGACAAAGACGCGAAGAAAACTCCCCCTCCGCCCCCGCCCAAGAAGGCGGAGCCGCCCAAGGAAAACGCGGAGGCCGTGAAGGAGGCGAAGAAGAAAAAAGCCAAGCCGAAGCCTCCGGCGCCAGGTGAGCGCTGGCCCGCCTCGAAATGGAAACAGGTCGGCCCCCAGGGCGGCTCGAACCCGGGCGGCATCTATGAGGACGAGGATGGCGTGCGCTGGTACGTCAAGACCGCCAACGCGGGGCAGGACGCGGCCAGGCTGGCGGAGGAGATGGCGGCGAACCGCCTGTACGCCGCGCTCGGCGTGCCCGTGCCCACCACCCGAAGCGTGGACCTGGGCAACGGCAAGAAGGGCGTCGCCAGCCTGATGATCGACGGCCGCACGGGCGCGCCTTCGACCGAGCTCGCCATCAATAAGGATGTGCGGGGCAATTTCGTGGCGGACGCGCTGCTCGGCAATTGGGACGTCGTGGGAATGTCCCGGGACAACCTCCTGATTGGTAAGGACGGGCGGGCGTACCGTATCGACGCGGGCGGCTCCCTTCGGTATCGGGCGCAGGGCGCACCCAAGGGCTCCCTGTTCGGCGGCGAGGCGGCGGAAATCTACTCCCTTCGCGATAGCTCGGTGAACCGCGCGTCGGCCGACGTGTTCGGTACCATCCCGGACGTCGAAATCGCCCGGCAGATCGACCTCGTCACAAAGCGGCTCACCGACGACCGCATTGACGAGGCGCTGGCGGGCGTGTCGGACCTCGCCGACCGGGCCGGGCTGCGAAAGGTCCTGATCGAGCGGCGCGGCTACCTGGAGAAGCAACTCGGCCTTCTTCGCAACGCCGGGAAGGTGAAGGCAAAGGGGGAAAACCCGCTGGCGAAGAAGCTCACGAAGCCCTCGCCTCCTCCAAAGGCCAAGCCGGCAACCCGGGCGGAATGGCGCAAGGCGCTGGAGGAAATGCACCAAGGCGGGGTGGAGAAGCCCTCGATGCGCGGCAAGCCCTTCAGCCCGCCGCTCTCGGAAGTCCGCAAAGCGGTTCGCGAGGGAAGGTCGCTGGGGCAATCCCCGAACGTCCAAAGTGCGGTGCGCCTGCGGGAGCTGCAGGGTTCGCGCCAATACAAGGAGATGGAGCGCCGCGTTTATTCCGCGCTCGACAAGCGGCTAGGCAGGCCAGAGGGCTTTTCGAAGGGCATCCTGGCGCGCGCCGTACACCCCGACCGCAAGGGCTGGACGGGAAGCTCGAGCGAAAAGGGGGCGGCCCTGGTTCGCGGCTATTGGGGGCGCAAACGCGGGGCCCCCACATCCTGGCACGGCGGGGAGGGCGTTTACTTTCTCGACTACGACGAGACGGAGGTCAAGAAATTCGACGACCTTTATGAAA
The DNA here is from genome assembly GCA_040219255.1 of Sumerlaeia bacterium. Taxonomy (GTDB): domain Bacteria; phylum Sumerlaeota; class Sumerlaeia; order SLMS01; family JAHLLQ01; genus JAVJSW01. The sequence continues at coordinate 18,590 of JAVJSW010000078.1, read as the reverse complement.
AGACCCTGAAGGAGTTTGGCGTGGCGGAAGAGGAGTGGGTTGCCATCGCCGACACCTATCGCAACGGGATGCTCGCTTCCCTCGACGTCTACGACATTCCGAAAAAGCAGACGGTGTTCCGCGGGCAGGACCCGGCATACTTCGACGCCTGGAACAAGGCCGGCGAAAAGAAAGGGCTTACCCACAAGGCCCCAAAGACTGGGGACCCGGTCACCTTTGAATTATCCTCCGCGTCCTCCACCGCGTTCGACGTATTCGCCGCTTACAGGTTCGGCGGGTATGTGATCGCCATGGAAATCGACATTGAAAGAGAAGCGTTTGCAGCCTATTGGTTCGGCTCTGATGCGGTTGGTTACGACCAAGAGATGGAAATCATCGCCTCGGGGGTCAAGAAGGCCTTCTGCCTCAAGGGCGATTGAGCTGGCTTTGCCCGGCCTCGGCTGGTAGGGCTACGCTCAGAAACGAAAGAAAGGACCTATCATGGCAAAACGAAACAAGGCGGCCCTCAACCCAACCGAGCAGGAGGCCACCCTCCTGCGCGACCACAAGACCGCCCTTTTGGGGGCGGGCACCGACGAGGTGCTGCTCATTGCCTATGACGAGGGAGGCGGGGCGTTTCCCGGGCGCGAGCGCCGCCGCAAGGCGATGACGGAAGAAGAGCGCGATGAAACAAGACGCAAGGCCTGGGAGGAAATCATCGAGGCACACCGCAAGGCGGGCCTCGTGCAGGACAGCTAGGCGATAGCGGTACATCGTGCGGCGAGCGTGGCAACTCGCCCGGTCAACGCCGGTGGGCGCCGCCTGGATTTGGTTCCAGGCGGCGTTTTTTTGTGCCCGGCGCCGCCCACTGCGCCGCCTACGGTACATCCTGCGAAAGCGCCGCCTCCGGGCGCGCGAAAGCCTTACCCATCAAAGGGCCGCAGGATGCCGAAATTCACCCACAGCACCCAATTGACAATCTCCCGGCCGGGCCCCCGCGCGCCGCGCACGGCCCGCGGTGAATTCTCCGCACGCGGCCAGGAGGTCTTGAGCCAGCTCGCCCTGCCCGAGACGGAACACGCGAGCGAGTGGCGCATCCTCTCCGCCGATCACATCACCGACTACTTCATCGACTTCTCCCACAACGACGGGGCGGCCCTGCGGGAATACGCCGAAAAGGTGAAGGGGACGGGCGTTTACTTCAACCACAGCCACGACGTCCGCCATTGGCTCGGCGTCGTGGCGGAGTCGTGGTGGGACGACGAGGGCGGCGGGATTCCCGGCATCAACGGCATTTATCGCCTGAGCCGGGCGAAGGCGGAGGAAGAGGGGCGCCTGATCGAGGGGATCGACATGGGCGCGGTCAACCGGACCTCGCTGGGAATCGTCTTTGAATTCGTGCCAAGCCACGACTTCGAGGACGAGCGCGATTTCTGGATGCACCTCGGCGAAGAAATCAACGGGGAGACTGTGCGAATGCTCGTCACCAAGGTGCTTGAAACGCCCGAAACCTCTATCGTCCAGGCCGGCTCGGACCGTGGCGCCAGGCGTGTGCCCGGGGACGCCTTCGAGGGCTCCGGCGACGAGGGCCACAAGACGCTTTCCCGCCCCCCGCTGGGCCCTCCCCGCATTCCGGCGGGTACATCGAAACAGGAACCACAGGCGGCCTCCTTTGGGGCCCCGGAAATCAACCCCGAGGGGACTAAGACTATGAACAAGAAGGCCATGGAAAAACTGGCGGCCTCGCTGGGCGTGAGCGCCGAGGCCCTGGCCGAGCTCTCCGCCGAGGACCTCGGCGCGAAGCTCGAAGCCTTCGGCGAGGCCCGCGCGAAGAGCGCCGAAAGCGCCACCCTGACCCGCCTGCGCGGCGACCTGGACGAGGAGAAGGCCGCCAAGGCCGCCCTCGCCGCGGATCTCGAAGAGGCGAACGATAAGATCAACAAGCTGCGGCCGGAGGCCGAGATGGGGCGCCAGGCCCTCGACAAGGCCCGCGAGAGCGCGGTGGCCGCCTTCACCCGCGCGAACGGCACCGGTGAGGACCTCGAACCCCTGCGCGAGAACATTCGCCGCATGGACTTCGCCACCGCGAACGCCACCGCCGCGCTCTACGAAAAGCAGGCCAAGGCCGCCTTGGGCGGCGGCCGCTCCTCGCAGCCCGATCCGGAGACCAATCCCTCGGCCGAGGGCGCCCGCGGCAGCGAGGCGGCCATTGAGGACCGCGAACTCGAGAAGGGCGCGCGGGTCCTCGGCGGCAAGTAACCCCGCCCCTGCCCGGCCCCTCCTGCGCCAGCGCGCGCTTGCGCGCGTTTACCCCTGACCCGAACCCCATGAGGAATATCGAAAATGGCAGATCGTGTTTCCACCCACGGCTTGAACATCTCTCTCGAAGGCCCCACCACCCTGGTCGCTGGCGACGTCGTTGAGATCGACGCCACCGCGAACCGCACGGTGAAGAAGCTCGCAACCCTCGGCTCCGTCACCATCGTGGGCCGCGTCCTGACCCCGCCCCGTGACGGCGAGGTGACCGTCGAGACCGCTTTCAAGCGGGAGGCGAACGTCACCTCCGGCGCGGCGATCACCCGCGGCGCCTTCGTCTACGACGCCAACGGCAAGGCGATTCAGTACGACAGCGCGAGCCATGACTCCGCGGCCATCGCCGGCCTGATCCTGGAGTCGGCCGGCGCCGCCGACGCCTCCATCGCCGCCCTGCTCTCCGTCTAACCAGTCACCCCACGGCGCCGCCCTGGAAACCCAACCTTCCCCGTCTCAAGGAGACACGAAACATGGCTTTCGCAAAAATCCGTGAAATGCACGAGAAGCTCGGCGCTCTCCGCCGCCAGGGCTACGACGCGACCCTCGCCTCCATCCTGGAGGACGAGTACAACCAGACGCCGCAGGAAATGCTGCGCGAGCTGAGCATCAATCCCCGGAAGCACTCGGTCGATTTCGTGCTCAACCTGGCGGACGACCGCAAGTGGCTCGTGCCCGAGGTCTTCCGCTCCGCCATCCGCGAGGGCTTCGTCCGCGCCTGGTATCGCGAGGTCGTGGCCGCTGACGAGCGCGTGGCCCAGCCGTCCGTGGTGGTGCCGAGCTTCGAGTACTCGGACGCCGAGCCCAAGACGACCGCCGAGGGCGAGTCGGTGCCCGTCGGCTCCGTCTCGTACAAGGACAAGACCGTCCGCCTGCACAAGCACACGATCGGTCTCGACATCAGCTACGAGGCGATCAAGTACACGTCGCTCGACCTGGCCGCGGTGTTCTTCGAGGACTTCGGCTCCCGCCTCGCTGGCCGCCTGAACGCCTACGCCGTCTCGGTGCTCGAAAACGGCGACCAGTCCGACCTGTCGCACAGCGCGGCGGTGATCGGCGTCAACGACACGACCCCGGGTATCACCTACGCCGATGAGCTGCGCCTCTTCATCCGCGGCGCCATGATCGGCCGGCGCTTCTCCAAGATCGTCGCCTCCGAGGAGGCTGCGAACGTCATCCTGAACCTGGCCGAGCACCGCCGCAAGACCACGCGCGACGCCGCCGCCGAGCTGCCGCTCAACGTGAAGACGCCGGTGCCCGAGGAAGCGGACCTGTACGCCGACGCCCACGTGACGGCCAACCGCGCCATCTTCGTCGACCCGGCCCGCGCGCTGGCCCTGCTCACCGCCTCCGCTCTTGAGGTGGAAAGCCAGAAGATCATCGAAAAGCAGATCGAGAAGTCGGTCGCCTCGGTGACCGCCGGCTTTGCGAGCCTCGTTCGCGACGGCCGCGTTGCCCTCGACGGAAGCATCGCCTACGCGGGGAACGGCTTCCCGGCCTACATGACCCCGGTCAAGTCGACCTTCAACCAGTTCTAATCCGATGGGCGGACCGTAGCCTGAAGGGCGGGTCCGCCCATCCCATTTCCCACCTCTGACCTCCCAAGAAGGAAACGACCCATGAGCGAACGGAAAGTCTCCCTCGGCCCCAAGGCCTCGAGCTTCAGCGACAAGGCGACCGGCTTTACGGTCCTGCCGGGCGAAGTCAAGCCCCTGACCACTCCGGTCGGCGGCCAGACCCAAAAGGCGCTGCAGGCGGGCGGGCTCGTTTACGTCGACTCGGCGGCCCCCAGCGCCTCCGGCGCCAAGTCCGGCGGCTCCTCCTCCGGCGACGCCAAGAAGCCGTCCCCGGGCGGCAAGTAAACCACCAGCCCCGCCGCGGCGGGGCTCCTGACCCTCAGATTGGCGGCCCCCAATGACCTCCCCTCAGCCGATTCGCCCCACCCTGCCCTATTCGCAGCGGTTCCGGCATCGCGAGGCCGGTGAAGGCGGGGCCGCCATCGATATTTCCGGCTGGACTCTCACGTCCAAGCTCAGGGCCACCGGCCCGGCTGCCCTGGGCGCCGCCAACCACCGCAATCCGAGCGCGCTGATCGCCTAGGCCAACGCGTCCATCGAGGCGGAGGCCGCCGCGGTATATTCAGAAGGGGGGCTTCCACCGTGCCTTATTCATACGACATCATTTCCCGCGTGCAGTCCTACCTGCCGAATTCCGGCGGGGTTGAGGCCATCGAGGCGTCCATTCAGGCCCGCCTCGAAGACGCGGTGGGGCTTTACGATTTCAGCGAGGCCGAGGCCGACTGGACCGCGCGCCAGAAAATGATCGTCACGATGCGGGCCGCCTACGCGCTGATTGTGCCCGCATTGGATCACTTCAAGGGCGCCCTGAAAAAGGCGGACGCCGACGGCGCCAGCGCGGAATACGCCGACCGGGCCAAGGGCCTTGTGGAGGCGGAAAAGACACTCCGCTTCCAACTCGAGGACGCGCTGCGACGCGAAGGGTTGCCGCCCATGGACCCGGGCGCCGACGGCATCGTCTACGAGCCCGACCCCGACATCTACTTCATCACTTGAGCAGGCAGCGCCATGGCGGATTACCTCACAGACGACGATATTGCGGGTTTCGCTTCCGCAATGCGCGACCTGGCCGACACGCTCGGCCGTTTCACGGTGCGGCTCGTCAAGCGCATGCCCGGCGACGCCCAGGCCATTGCCGAGGCGAAGGGTCGTCCCGCCCCCGCCGCAAGCGCTGAGACCGTCCACGAGCTGACGGGCCTTGTCGCCCGGCCAAAGGCGGGGCAAGCGGGCGTGGCCGCGGGCGGGGAGGAAATGGCTGAGGTCGTCGTCTCCATCCACAAAGACGTGTTGGCTGCGGCCTCGGTCACTATCGACCAGGACGACGAGATCGAGCTGCCCGAGTTCGAGCCGGGGGAGCGTTGGCGGATTGTCAGCCTGCGGCCGTCGGCCGCCTTCCGCAACACCACCCATTTTCACCGCGTCGGGTTGGAGCGCGGCAGGGGTGGCACCGGCCTCGCTCGAAAGGCGCCCTCGTAAATGGCCGTCGGGAAGTCAGGGGTTACGCTGACGGGGCCCTGGGCGGACGCCGCCCGCAAGCTCGCGACGCTCGACGAGCGTTACGCAGCCGCCATGAGAAAGGCCGTCCGGATTTCCGCCGCCCGCTTCGAGCGGCGCCTCGTGCTCCATATTCAGAACCAGGACCTTCCCTGGAAGCCCCTCTCGAAGGCCTACCGCGAGCGCAAGCTGCGCGAGGGCTATTCGACCGACATCTACATCAAGACCTCTTCGCTCCAGCAATCGATCACGACCTCCGTTTCCGAGGACGGTATGACCGCGGTGGTGGGAGCCAAGCGAGTGGCCGAGCACAACGGCGCCCTCGTGAATGTCGTCGCCCTGATGGAGTTTGGTTCGGTGAAGGCCGGTATTCCGGCGCGGCCCCTTTTCCGGCCGGCCTGGGCCGCCTCGGAGGAGGAAACCCGCCAGGAAATCCTCAAGGCGCTCCGCGTGGTGATGGGGAAATAGCGGCCGTGCGGGGCACGCGGGCCTGCGGTGGTACATCCGCCAGGGAGCCCCCTGGCCGTGACCTTTTCGGACATCGACAACGCCATCTTCGACGCGCTGAACGGGGCCGTGGTTCTGCCCGGCGGGACGACCCGCCACGTTTTCCACGCCCAGGACCCGAGGGCGCTTCCGCCCCTGCCCGCGCCGGGCGAGCTATCCGCGCGCTTCGTGATTCACCGCCTTTACCCGCGGCAAATTTTCGACCGCGGCGAGGTGATGGGCAACTACTACGAAGACGACCCGGAGGCGGGGACCATCGACATCGAGGTGCCGGGCCTCGGAACCGTCACCCGGCCGCGGGGCTACATCAAGAAGGACCCGCCGCGGTGGTTCGAGACCACCTACCAAATTTCGACGTTCACGCGCTCATGGGAAACGGACCGGGCAGCGACGGAGGCGGTCGTCGCAGCCTTGCCTCGCCGAGGGGTTATCGGCGCCGCCGGCGAACAGGTCGAGGTGCGGCACTTCGGAGCGCCCAACGTCTCGGACGCGTTCGACGGCGAGGGCGATCAGTACGAGAAGGCCTGGACCGTCGTGGTGACCCATCGGGTGGACTCGCCCGGCGGACAGGCCGCCCAGGCCATCAGCGTCATCGACCTCACGACCGTCTTCAACCAAGGCGACCTCGAGGATTCCACCAAGCCGGGCGATGACCGCCTGGCGATCAACCCAACAGGAGAATGAAAATGCCCACTGGTATCGGCAATGTCGATTTTTCGGTCGTTGACCTTTCGAGCCTGATTCGCCGCGCGTCCTTCAACCGGGCCTGCGTGCTGATCGAGGCGCGCCGGGGCGAGCCCTGGAAACCCTACCTGATCGGCTCGACCGTTCAGTTCGACCGCGTCTTCGGCAAGATGCTCCCCGGGGACGCGGGGAAGGCGGCGCTCGCGGTGCGCCGCCTGCTCGAACGCGAGACGGGAATGGCGCTCTACGTCGCCCGCGCCGTCCACCACAGCGACATCACCGACGGCGACGAGTGGGTCGACTCGGCCGCCTCGACCGAGCTCGACGGCGCGCCTTCGCTCACCGTTGCGAACAAGGTCCGCTTCGTTTCGCTCGTGCCCGCCTCCAGCTTCGAGCTCGAAATCGTCGATCCGGTTTCCGATCCGAATACCCCGGCCACGGTGGCCGTGGCCACCGCGAGTGGCACGACCACTTTCACGATCACCCTCGAAACCGATAGCGACGGCAACGTGCTGACGACCTACGACGGCCTCGTGGCTCTCTTCAACGCCTCCGCCGCCGCCGTGGGCAAGGTCTACGCCGAGATCGCTCCGGGCGCCGTCGCGACCGACGCCGCGGTGGCCGTTGCGGCCGCCGCCGCTCTGGTGGCGGCCGGCGACCCGCAGCTCAAGTTCACCGCTTCCGGCTCGGGCGTGTGGCCCAACGAGGGCGAAGACAACCTCAAGGTGGCGGTCACGGTGAACGGCAACGACCCGAAGCGTTTTGACCTGACGATCACCACCGCGGCGCAGCCCGAGCTCAACGAGCTGTATCGCGGCCTTTCGATGAAGCCCGGCGACAGCCGCTACGCGCCCGCCTACGTCAACGCCCGTTCGTTCCTGGGCAAGCTCAGCGCCGACGCGAACGCGAACGACCTCCCGGTTGGCGCGCTTGCCGCAACGAACCTGCTCCTTGACGGCGCGAGCACCGGCGCCATCGTCGCGAGCGACTACAAGGGCGACAAGGCCGCCGGAACGGGCCTCTACGCCTTCGACGAGGTGACCGACTCTTCACGCCTGGCGATTCCGGCGGAGACCTCGCACGAGCTCTTGGCCGCCGGCGTGGCCTATTGCGCCGCGCGCGGAGACCTCGAGTTTGTGGCCGTCACCCCTGACCTGATGCCCCAGGAGGCGCGCGATTGGCGCCTGGGCACGGGCTCGTATCAGGGCGTCAACCTCCCGATCGACTCCCGCTTCGGCGCCCTTTACTACGGGCACGGCGTGGTGCGGGATCCGCGAAACGGTGGCGAGGTGACTTTGCCGCTCACGGCCGACGTCCTGGGCGTCCACGGCTACGCCGAGTCGAAGGGCCGCCCCTGGACGCCGAAAGCCGGCATCGACCTGGGCAAGGTTCCCAACCTGCTCCGCCTGACGCACAACGTCGGCTCCCCCGCCCGCAAGGCGGAGGCCGACGCTCTCGACGCGGCGCAGATCAACCCGGTCCTCGCCTTCCCCGGCCAGGCCCCGTGCGTTTGGGGCGACCAGACGCTGCAGCGCTCCTTCTCGGCGCTCCAGCAGCTCAACGTGCAGGACCTGATGCTCTATCAGCGAAAGACCATCCCGCCCTTCCTGCTCCGCTTCGTGTTCAAGCCCAACGACCTGCAGTACTGGCGGGCCATATGCCGGGCCCTCGCCCGGTTCTACGGCCAGCTCCAGGCCGACGGCGCCCTCTATGGCGACGAGGAAAACCCGGGCTTCGTCGTCTTCGGCGACCAGAACGTGAAACGCATCGAGGATGCGGTCCTCAACACCGGCGCTTCGATTGATGAGGGCGAATACCGCGTCCGCGTGTTCCAGAAGCCCGTGCGCCGCATGAAGTACATCAGCTTCATGGCGGTGGTCACCGAAACCGCGGTCAGCCTGCAGGACTTCGCCGAAACCGAAACCGCCGACTTCAGCGCCCTCGTGGCGTAATGGCCACCCGCCCACGACCCTTGCATGACAGGAGCTAACCACCCATGCCCCGCGTAAAGCAGAACCCCCGGCTGACCTTCCGTTTCGCCGTCGAAATCGACGGGCTCGAAGTTGCCCGCGTCCAGAAGGTCAATATCCCAGAGGTCTCCGTCGCCGTGGCCACCTACGGGGAAGGCGACACCAACGTGGAGGTGCCCGGCAAAGTCAACTTTGGCGACATCACCCTCGAAATGCTCATGATGAGCGAAGGCGCGGAGCCCTGGGCCTGGGAGTGGCTTCAGGACGTCCGCAAGAAGCCCCCGACCGATCACCTGCGCGACCTCTCCATCGTCCACTACGGCGCCGATCTGAAAACGGTGACCGAGCGGTGGGACATTGAAGACGCCTTCGTGAAGAACCTCTCCTATTCGGAAAACGTCGCGACGGACGACGCGGCCCTGATGATGGAGACCGCGGTTCTCGGCTGCCGGGAATACAAGCGGGCAGGGTAACCCACCCCTCTTCCACCAGGCCAGCACCCGCTGATGACGCCCCGTCGCACCGCCGCGACGGGGCGTCTTTTTGTATCTGCCGCGCCTCGTATTTGCAGCCGTATTTTTTCTAAACAAAAACGGCTCTTACCGCTTGCTGAGCGAGGTGCTTGTTCGTAGGTTTCAAACACGCCGCGAGGAAAACGACCGGCCAGCTACCAAGCGCCACCCCTCCCAAGGAATCGACCTAATGACCTCTCAAGCCACCACCAACGCCCACGCCGCCGCCGCCGCCCTCAAGACCTTCGCCTTCGGTGTCGAAATCGAAACCATCGGCCGCAGCGCCACCACCCTCGCCCGCTCGGTCGCCACGGCGATGGGCTGGACCCAGCTTCCCGGCAACAGCCAGGTGCGCGACAACGAGGGCCGCGTTTGGGCCTTCGTTTACGACGCCTCCATCAGCGGCACCGGCTGCGAAATGGTCACTCCGAAGCTCCGCTACGACGACATCGAGACCTTGCAGAACGTGGTGCGGACGATCCGCCGCGCAGGCGCCCGGGCCCACGCTTCCTGCGGAACGCACATCCACATCGACGCTTCCACCCTCGACGCCGGCGCCGTCGGCCGCGTCGCCAAACTGTTCGCCGCCAAGGAGAACATGATTTTCCTGGCCGCCGAGGCGACTCACCGCATGACGAACCGCTTCTGCGCGCCGACCAGCCAGGACTTCATCAAGAAGGTCGCGAACAAGCGCCCCAAGACCCTCTCGGAAATGAGCTCTCTTTGGTACGGGGAAGGGGGCCGCAGCCTTAGCCGCTACCACAGCAGCCGCTACCGCGCGCTCAATTTCCACAGCCTTTTCTACCGCGGCACGATCGAATTCCGCCTCTTCAACTCCGAGCTGCACGCGGGGAAAATCAAGAGCTACATCCAGCTCTGCCTGGGCCTGATCGCCTACGCCAAGGTCACCACCAACGCCCGCTTCGCGCCGACCGCCATGGAGGAGGTCACCTATGAGCGCACCCGGATTTTCCTGAAGAACATCGGCTTCCGCGGCGAGGAATTCGAGACCGCGCGCCTCCACCTGACCCGCGCCGCCAAGGCCGCCGACGAGCGCCGCGCCGCCCAGCCCGCGCAATTGGCTCAGGCCGCCTAACCCTCCCCCGCCGGGCCTACCGCCCCACCCACCGACGGCGCTTAGACCCTGCCGCCTCCCCGCGGCGGCGCCGGATACCCAACCAAGCGCAGGGCAGCACCAAACGAAGGGCGCAACACGACGATGTGCGGACAAACCGGAATTTTCCTTTCCCCCAAGCGGCGCAACGCCTCGCAGCGCGAGGACCTGATGCGGGCCTTCGCGGCGGCCGTTCTTACCCAGGAGCCTCGCGGACCCCACGCGACAGGCGTCGCCGGGTTGCAGGCCGACGGGCGCCACCAGATCGCGAAGGAGGCCACCAACGCCTCGCTCTTTTTCCACAACGGGGGAGCCACCTCGGTCCTGAGCAAGATCACGGGCCGCACCGCCGCGCTCCTTGGACACGCCCGATGGGCGACCCGAGGCAAGCCGGAAGACCCGCGCAACAACCACCCCTTCCGCTGCGGACCGATCATCGCCACCCACAATGGCACGATCTACAACGCCGACCGGCTGTTCAGGCTCTACCGCTTGCGCCGCTACGCGGACGTCGACAGCGAGATCCTCGGCCGGGTGGTCGAGCGCTCCTGGACGGGCGAACGCCCGGACGCCGGCCTCCTCACGACCCTCCTGGCGCCGATGAGCGGCCAGCTTTCCGCCGCGTTCGTTTCGAAGGAGTCGCCCGGCCACCTCCTTCTCCTCCACGGCAACAAGCCCCTCGTGGCCGCCTACAACCGCCGCCTCGGCGCCTTTCTCTACGCCTCGACGAGTTGCTCCATCGACGCCGCCTCGGACGCCACCGGTGGCGGTTGGGAGCCCTTCGCGCTGCCGAGCATGACCGGGTACGTTTTCTCGAGAGACGCCCTCGAAAACCCCGAGGCTTTCCCCATCACATTCATCCGCAAGGCACCAAAGGCAAAGCCGGCCAAGGCCGCGGCCAGCGCCCGCAAGCGCCGCTTCGCGCAAGCCGGCCTCGACCTCTTCGCCGACGGCATCGACGAATTCGCCCTGACCTCCTGACCCCACCCATTCCCCGGCAGAAAGGCCGCCCCATGACCATCTCCTCTCTCACCCCCTCCATCAGCCGCGTCGCCTCCGACGAGTACCTCCTCGCTCTGGACGGGCTGACCGCCCGCATCGGCCGGGACGGAAGCGGCTGGCGCGTCGAAATGGCGGGCGACGGCGAGCCCCTCTTCCGCCTGCCCCACGACGGAGGCGCCGAAAAGCGCGCGCTGCTCGCCTGCAAGCGTGTCGCCGAAGCGCACCTCGCCGCCCGCCTTTGCATCGCCGAGGGCTGCTCGCCGCCGGACGTGATCCGCGTTTTCGTTTACGGCTCCCTGAAACCCGGCTACTGGAATTTTCAGATCGTGCGGCGGCACCTGACGGATTGGCGCGAGGCGGTTGTCCAAGGCGAGCTCTACGACGGCCCCGGATTTCCCTACGCCTGCCTTCCTCCGTCAACCTGGCTGGCGACCGGCACGCCGGGCAACGCCGCGGTTGACCTCTGGCTGCCGGAATGCCTGCCCCTTGGGGCCGCCGACGAGGCCGAGCGGCCGGAGCGCCGCGGGGAAGTCGTCCACGGCTACCTCTTCACCCTGGCCGACCCCGAGCAGGCGATGGCGGCGCTCGACCGGCTGGAGGGCTTCATCGACCCGGTCGGCCGCGGCCGGAACCACTACGAACGCGTCCTGGTCCCCGCCTTTGACGATACAACGGGCGAGCGATGCCTTGCCTGGAGCTACACGGCGGCCCGCCGCCCGCCCGCCGGGAGCAGGCTTTGGGGCGGCCGGTGGGGCAACTTCGCGTAGCCCTCGCACCTCCGCTACCGAAGCAGCTTCAACTCGAACTGCGTCACCCTCGAATTTTCCGGGCCGCCGCCGCCCGTCCAGACGTCCAGGCCGATCATGCGGCGCCCGCCCCCGGGGAAATAGAGCTCGACCGAGTCGCCCGGAGCTCCGACCACCGACCAGACCTCCGAAAAATCCTCCCGCCAGACCCGAGCCCGCCATGCCCGGTGGCCGCACACGGCTCGAACGCCCAGCGCGTAGACCCCCGGGCCGGTCTCCTGTGGCACGCGCGTTTCCCACGACGCCCCCCAGCCCTCGCCGCCGGTCGATTCGATCACGAGCCGCCGCCCTCCTTCCGCCTCGCTGTACCACCCCTTGTAGCCCTCGCGGTGCGTGACGAGGTGCCAATGGCGCGGGGTGGTCCATTTCACGGTGTCGGCCAACACGAAGCTCGGGTCCGCCACGGCCGGGGGATTGGCCCTCACCTCGGCAATCCAGCGCTGCACCTCGGGCTCAGTGAAGTCGACCGCCCACCATCGGTCGTCCGTCTTCATGGAGGAAAGCGACCCAGCCAGCTCGAGCCCCCGCGGCACGTCTTCCGTGACCCGCCACGCCGCGGAGCCGCTGTTTCCATGGGAAACCTGCAAGCGGGAATCGGGCTGGGGCGCTTCGAGCTCCTCGCCGATGTCGCGCCCCTTGGCGGTGGTTGCCATTACCCTGGCGGGCTCGCCCCGCCGCTGGGCGTAGGCCGGAAATCCGGCCACCAGGAGCCGGGGCTTGCCCGCCGGCTTCGTCGCGAGCGGCGGGGGCGCGTCGTTTGGCATCAGCCAGTCGATCCAGAGCAGGCGAACGTCGTCGCCAAAGTCGCCTTTCCCCGCCCCCGCGTAGCCCGGGTGAGGAAGGGAGGCGATCACCTTCCCGGCACCATATCCCGGAAAGTGCAGCTTGTCGCCCTCGCGCGCGGGGATATGGCCGGCCGTGGCGCCAAGGCTCAGGCCGTCGCTACCGGGCACGTCGACCTCGATCAGGAAGGCCGAGCCGCCGGCCTCCGCGGTTCGCGCCGTGCCGTTGTAAGGCCATTCGTTGTGGTTGGCTTCGGAGGGGTCGTGGTCGGGCAGGATGAGTTTTGTCTGAGAAAGCATCGGGCGTCCTTCGGGTACGTTTGAAGGGGACATGCCCCCGCCCCATTTACCCTGCGGCGGCGCCTCCTCTGCCCGCCGCCTCGCCACTCAAGAAGTATCCTAATTTTTTCATAATAAATGGCTTGCTTCAGCGGGGCGAGCGCGCCCAACCTTCCTTTACCGCGGCGGGAGACCCGCCCGGCCGAAACACCACCACCACCGAAAAGGGAGATTCCCATGGAAAACACCACGCCGACCACCACGCCCACCCTGGCCCAGCAAGCCGCCGCCCGCGATGCCGGCACCGCCCGCCGCAGCGGGGACTTCGTTCATAACACCCAGGAAATGGACCGCGACTTCAGCAACGTCTCCGCCCGCTGGATCGAGAACGGCACGACCCCGATTCAAGAGGTCGCCGAGGCCACCGCCCAACTCGCCGAGGAATGCACCGACATCCAGGCGATGCCCTCCGCGATGACCTTTGACCACGAAGGCGGCAAGCTCCGCGTGCCCGATTTCGACGAACCGATCGGATTCACCGAGCGCGGCCTCGACATGATCGCCACCTGGCTCAAGGTCGCCCGGGGCACGGTCCACGACCTCTGGTTCGCGGGTGACGAGGAAAGCCGGGAAATCTTCGCCCGCCTTCTCAACCGCGGCCTGGCCCGCCACGCCTCGGACCGCACCTCGCCGTTCCTCCTTCGCCTGCGCGGCGCCGAGTGCCGCGCGGTCTTCTCCGACCGGTTCCAGGCGGTCGACAACGACTGGGTCGTCGAAACCCTCGGGAAGCTGATGCCCGGCTCCCGCGTCTCCCACCTGCGCGCCGACGGCGATTCGATTTCCGGGATGATCCTGATCCCCGACTCAATTCGCGAAGAGCAGGACAGCGACTACGGCGGCGGGGTTCACTTCGCCAACAGCGAGGTCGGCGAGTCGAAAATCCAGATCCAGCCGGCCGTTTTCCGCGCCATCTGCCAGAACGGCTGCATTTGGGGCGAGGCCAAGGGCGGCGAGTTGATCCGCCGGTTTCACACGGGCAACCTCAAGCTCGACGAGCTGGCGACGGCTATGGACGCCCTGATCCGGGCCTCCATCCCGCTCACCACCCGCTGCATCGACGTGATGCTGCGCTCGAAGGAAATCCGCCTCACCTCGAAAATCGACGCCCTGCGCGTTGTCGCCTCCGCCCGCCTGCGCCTCACCCAGGCCGAACGGCGCGCCTGGGTCGAAGGGTGGCTCGAGGAAGGCCGCGACGAGACCGCCTTCGGCCTGATCCAGGGGCTGACCCGCAGCGCCCGCCACGAGAAGTCGGGAAGCGGGGCCCAGCTCGAACGCATGGCCGGCGACCTTTGCGGGTGGAGCGGCACCAAGTGGCACCGCGCCGAAGCGGCCGCCTCGGACTTCGAGCGCGAGGAGCTCAACAAGGTCCTCACCCCGGAACTCGTGACCACCGCCCTTTCGTAAGGCCCCAAGACCCCCGGCCCACCCGGGTACATCGGACACACCGCGGCTCGCTGCGGTAGACCGATAAAAAGGGGGCCATCATGGCCACGAAAGAAACCAAGCTCATTGCCATTCAGGACATCGAGGAAGGCGCGGACGACTTCACCTGCGTCGAGGTCGACGCCGACTATTCGCTCGAAGGCCACGACCTCGCCAAGGCGGGTCGTGATGGCGACCTTTGGGCCGCGGATACCAAGAAGAAAGACCGCAGCCGTCTCATCGCCTTCTACCTGCTCGGACGGGGCATCGCCCACCGCATCGTGCTCAAGGCCGAGCTCTCGGCCACCGTCGAGGAAGACATCGGCGGCGGTAAGATGGACCGCCTCACGATCAACCGCGGCGAGGTCAAAGTCGTCGCCGTCCCCTAACCGCCCAGCCACCCGAAACACCACCACCGGCGCCCGCGAAGCGGGATGCCCGAAAGTTGCCACGCTATGAAAAACGCAGCTCTGTTCAACGCGATGACGCTGATGCTCGCCGGGGGCAACGCCCTCGACACCAGCGCCGCTCTCTACGACACCCCGCGCGACCACCGCGCCCCCCAGCGGGCGAAGCGCAAGAGCGGGAAAACCGCCCAGCGCCGCCGGCGCAACAAAGCCGCCGCCAAGGCCCGCAAGGCCAACCGGAAACGGGGAGGGCGGGGCTGATGGAAAACACCGGAATTGAATGGACCGATCACACGTTCAATCCTTGGATGGGGTGCGAAAAAGTCTCCGCCGGCTGCGCCAACTGCTACGCCGAGCGGGACATGGATCACCGCTACGGCCGCGTGAAGTGGGGGCCGTCGGGCGAGCGCGTCCGTACCTCCGCCTCCTACTGGCGCAAGCCGATTGCTTGGAACAAGAGGGCCGCGGCGGAAGGCGTGCGCGAGCGGGTGTTTTGCGCGTCGCTCGCTGACGTTTTCGAGGACCGGCGGGAGTTGGATTATTGGAGGGCGGACCTCTTTGATCTGATCCGGCGCACGCCGCATTTGGACTGGATGCTGTTGACCAAGCGGCCAGAGTGCGTCCGCTCGCTGATAGACACTGGGGTATCTGGTCCGCAGGAGGAAATGGAGGTCGATTGGCAATACGACGCCAATCCGCCCGCCAACGTCTGGCTGGGCACGTCAGTGGAGGATCAGGCTGCGGCCGACACGCGCGTCCCGGCCCTGCTGAAAGCCCCGGCGGCGCTGCGGTTTCTGTCGTGCGAGCCGCTGCTCGGGCCGGTGGATTTGCGGCCCTGGCTCGACGGCATCGACTGGGTCATCGTCGGGGGTGAGTCCGGCCCCGCCGCGCGGCCGATGCACCCGGGATGGGCGCGGAGTCTCCGCGACCAATGCGTGGCGGCGGGGGTGCCGTTTCTCCTGAAACAGTGGGGCGAGTGGTCGCCCGCGACCCACGCGACTCACTACCTGTCTGATGCCGGGGAGCTCGTTCTCGCGGAGGGAATGGACGGCCCCGCGCCGACCGAGGCACAGCTTCGGTCTATCGCTGACCCCGACTCGCTCGGGATCCGCCGCGTCGGCAAAAAGCGCGCGGGCCGCCTGCTCGACTTCAAGGCCTGGGATCAATTCCCCATCAGCCCCGCGGCGGAACGCGAGGCGGCGTCATGAAGGTGCACGAACTCAAGACCTGGCCCGCCTACTACAGCCCGCTCGCCCGCGGCGAGAAGACCTTCGAGGTCCGTGAGAACGACTCCGCAGAACTCAGCGACCCCGATGGGCCCGCCACATCTCTCATTCACCTCGGAGGCTAAGCTCAAGGGGGCCTAGACGGGGAAGGTGAAGCAAAAAAATCAGGAGCCGATAGAAAAAAAACGCTCAATCCCCCAATGGAAGCGGCACAGGAGTCCTTCTATGAATCTCTGGCGTTGCGGCGGTACTGGAGGCAGTTGTTGGCTGAAAAGTATCCGAGGGCCTACATGATGGTAAGCGACATCCTTTCGATGAGTCAGAGCTATGCGCGATCCTAAGCTGGTGGAAGAGGTTCAGAAGATCACCCAGAGGGTGGGAGCGAGGCGTGCGGCGGGGACGCTGACGCGGGAAGAGTTCGACGCGGCGCTGGCGGAAGTGCGGAGGCTGGACCCGGGCAACACGACGCTGGGGCAGTCAGCACTGATGCAGTTGGGGGTGAGCGGGTATTTCGAGGACGATGAGGGGTAGAAGCTCCCCATGGCCGGGGGTGATTGGCGGTGTACGATCCGAAGACTTCGGTAACACATGATGGCAAGCGACATTCTCTCTTTGGCGGCAGGCAATGGACGACAGCAAGGGCGAGTTGACAGAGAAGGTGGGCGTGATCGTCCGCGAGATTCTGGACAAGTTCGAGGCGGGGACGTTGACGAAAGCGGAGTATCGGGCGGCCTGGCGGGCGATCCGGGAGTTGGACCCGGATCGAAAAACGATGGGGAGGTCGTCTTTGTTCCAGGCGGTGGACGAGCGGTTCTGGCGGGACGGGGAGTAGAAGCCCCCGTTGCCTCCAAGGGGGGTCACACTTTTGATCACAGACGGGTCAAGCTTTTGAACACTGAGGGGGGTCAAAATTATGACCACCAGGGGGTCACGGTATTTTGATCGGTGACAGGCGTGCTTCGCGTCAGGAAATTGAGTTGCGGGGGACATGCCCGAACGCCTATGGGGGAGGCAATCGCTCGATCCGCGAGAGGAGGAAGCACGCCGATGACGCCGCATGAGAAAGCCGTCCAGACGCTCCGCAACCGCATCGTCGGGCTGGATATACAGGGACGCCTCGATTTCGAGACTTGGCGTGCGGCCTACGAAGAGAGCGAGTCGCTCGCGACCCAGGGCGACACCATGAATCTGACGGGCACCATCCTGGCGGTGGCCAAAGACGATTGGCTGGACCGGGTTGGGCTTGGTATGGAGGCGATTCTCGCCGCTCTCGGCATCGCTCCGGTACCCCGGACCTGACCCGGAATCGTTTCAATCTCCGCCTTCGCAGGAAGGCGAATAGGGCGGCGCGGGCGACACCTTCGACATCGTGCGAGTTTCAATCCACGCCTTCGCAGGAAGGCGAATGCCTGCCCAGCTTCAGCCTGTCGGCCGATGACTTGTTTCAATCCACGCCTTCGCAGGAAGGCGAATGGCGTGACGGGCGACATCGGCGACGTGCGGTTCCTGTTTCAATCCACGCCTTCGCAGGAAGGCGAATTTCTCCAGCATCGACAACTCGTTCCGGTTCTCGTCGTTTCAATCCACGCCTTCGCAGGAAGGCGAATTACATGACGCAAGTGCTGATGAACGCTCTGCGAAAGTTTCAATCCACGCCTTCGCAGGAAGGCGAATCAGCGCTGTCGGGCCAAGTTTCTGAGGGTTGCCGTAGTTTCAATCCACGCCTTCGCTGGAAGGCGAATGCACAGCTCCCACCACTCCGGCTTGATGTAGTTGTTTCAATCCACGCCTTCGCAGGAATGCGAATCCCGGTAAAAGCTACCATGATTGGAGAGGGCCGTGTTTCAATCCACGCCTTCGCAGGAAGGTGAATAGTGAAGGAAGGGGTTGCTTGCGCTCGCAAGCACAGTTTCAATCCACGCCTTCGCAGGAAGGCGAATGACGTTCGTGCCGCTGGGTGCGGTGCGGCTAAAGTTTCAATCCACGCCTTCGCAGGAAGGCGAATCCGGGGCGTCCCCAAGCTCCGAACGTTCCGGGGCAAGTTTCAATCCACGCCTTCGCAGGAAGGCGAATAACATCGCCAGAGCGAACCGATCTCCCACCCGCGTTTCAATCCACGCCTTCGCAGGAAGGCGAATATCTCAACACTTGGCAGCCAAACGGAGCTTGCCAAGTTTCAATCCACGCCTTCGCAGGAAGGCGAATCGCAGCTTTGCGACTGTGAGCAACTTTATCAATCGGTTTCAATCCACGCCTTCGCAGGAAGGCGAATGCTGCGCCATGCTCAGCCCCTTCGCCTCGCACGTGTTTCAATCCACGCCTTCGCAGGAAGGCGAATGTCGTTCTTTTCCTCGACTCGGATGGTGCTGGCCTGGTTTCAATCCACGCCTTCGCAGGAAGGCGAATCTCGCCCAGCCGCGTCATGTCCGCGCGCATACGCGTTTCAATCCACGCCTTCG
>JAVJSW010000077.1:0-196749 GCA_040219255.1 Sumerlaeia bacterium | reverse complement strand
TAACCGCAAAATCCAGAGCCCCTGCCTGCATCGCAGGTGCGCTTGGAAGAGTTGCTACTTTGGCTTTCGTACGGCCTCGTAAATCTCGAGGTGTCAAAGGTCTAAAAATTCGCGAAAACCCTGCTTTGGGAGCAGGGGGTCCCGAGTTCGAGTCTCGGCAGGTCTTGTGTTCCATGACCTGCTCTCCGTGTATAAAATGAGGAGGCAGAATCTCACAGGGCCCCGGCGATGGTCAAGATGGGGCTCGTAGGACGTTTACATTTTTTCTACTTCCTTGTGAAAACAGAGTTTACGATCATCGCCTCCGGCTCTTGTGCCAGAACCCGGCTCTTTTCTGCCGGGCGATCGCTACTTGGCGATCAGGTCCGCGGCGTCCCAGACGCCGTCGCCGTTGACGTCGGGGTGCGAGGTGCCGTCCTGAGGCAGGAGGATTTGCAGCAGGAGGCCTTGCCATAGCAGAGGGATGTCATCGATGCGGTTGTGGACGGTGTTGGTGACGATGGGGTCTTCCAGGTCGAAGATGATGGTGGCTGTGTTGTCGATCCTGGCCGAGGCGCCGGCCGTGAGGCCCTCGCGGTGGGCGAGGCTGAAGGTGACGAAGCCTTCGCCGCGATGGGTGTCATCGTTCGGCGGCAAGAATCCCGCCAGCGGATCCAGCGGCGGTTCTTCGGCGATCGGATCCAGGGTGCGGAATGTGAACGACGCGCGTCCCGTCTCACGATTCACGAAGCCACGGACATTGACGAGCCATTCGCCGCCCTGTTCCGGGCGATAATCGGCGACGGTTTCGTAGTGATCGATGGCAGAGGGGGCGTCGGTAAAGGTGATGGTCTTGTCGCCCCAACCGGCGGAGCGAACCTTGAAGGTGCTCCAGTCGAGGTCCGGCGAAAGATCGTCCACAATGAAGACTTCCTGGGCCGGGGCGGACGCGGATGCCTTATTCTCAAAGAGGATGGTGTAGAGGAATTCGGTGTTTTCCTCGACGATGCCGGTGACGCCCCAGCCGCGCGGGCCGTGCTTTTCGTTGGGGTCGAAGGACTGGACGCGGCCCATGTCGGCGTCGCTTTCCTGGCGGCGCGGGGCCGGCGGTTCCTGGGGCCGGGGCCGTTTGTAGGTCGGTTTGCATCCTTCGCCGCAGCACGCGTCGTCGGGTCGTGGAAGGACCTTTGTGGCCGCTTTTTCAGCCAAGGCAGCGGGCGGAGCGATGAACTTCGCCGCGAGCGCCTGCGACGTCTGCGCGGCCGGGATGAAGGCTGCCGCGGACCAGACGCCGCCGGTCGAGACTGCGTAGCGCAGCCGCGCATCGGTCGCCGTTTCCGGGTCGCCGTCTTCGTCTTCGCTCCAGACCAAGAGAGCCGCCGAGTCCACCGTGGCGAGCGATGGACCGTCGCTCCAGGTGGAACCGCTGAGCACGGCTGGGGAAGACCACTCGGCTCCATTCCATGAAGCGCCCATCACGCGGGACCCGATGTCGCTCTGGGTATTCACCCAGGCGACCACGACGCGCGTTCCGGCACCCACGGCCCGGACTTGATCGTTGCGGCCGGGGAGGTCCGCCACGAGGGCGGGGGCGCTCCAGGCGGAGGAGGACTCTTGCTGCGCGAAGACAACCCGCGACCGCCCGGCGGCGGTTTCCACGTCCCTGATGGCGGAGGAACTGGTGAGACCGCTGGCGCTGGCTTGCGACCAGACGGCCATCAGGCCGCCGCCGGGTTCCTGAGCCAGAGCCACATCGCGATTGAAATGGCGCTCGGCTTGAATCGCTATGGGGGCGGTCCAACCGGAGCCGTCGTTGGTCGAGAAGACCACCCGATTGCCCAATCCGCTCGCGTAATCGCCGACGTCTTTCGTCCAGGCGAGAGTCAAGTGGCCTGTCGCCGGTTCGCGCCAGACGGCGGGCTGACCATCGTCGTATAGGTCGCCCGCTACGGACGCGAGAACGGCCGTACCCTCGTACACGCCGCCCGTGCCCGTGGCGGGACTGACGGTGGTCTCGATCGATTCGGTGATGGGAATGCCGTCTTGCAGATAGGCACGATACATGGCGATCCGGTTGTCCGACACGAAGGTCTTCGTCTCGGCCACAAAGGCGCTCTTGCCACAGGAATCGCCCCACTGCTTCTGGATCTTTCGCTTGGCGAACCCGCCAAAGACGGCGGCCTCTCCCGAAAGCGTCACACAGGCGCCATCGACTTTGAAGCCCTCGTTCGGGTTCCACTGATAACTGCCGGTGATGTTCAGGTCGCCCTGGCCTTTGCCGACGCCGAGGTTATCCTCGATCGTGACGCGGCCCCCGGCGGTACAGTCGAGACCCAGGAACCCGGTGTCCGGCGCGCCGGAGAATTCGCGGCGCCACATCAGATTACCCTTCACCGCGAGAGCCACCGGCAGGGAAGCGCTGGCGGTGCCGACGGGCACGCCGCCGATCAGGATCGGCAAAGGCCGCGAAAATTCCGCTTCCAGCCCCGCCGAGACGGCGACACTCATGGTCCAGGGCATATAGCGGCAGGGTTTGCAGGCCAGCCGATAGCTGGAAACGACCTGCCCAGCGCCGTTGCCTTTCAGCGCGTCGCCCAATTCGACCGCGATGGTGGCCCCGCCAGAGCGGGAAAACTGCCCGCAGGTCTTGTCGCCATCGCACAACTCGAAGCCGACCTCGGCGGCGTAGCGCTTGCCGAAGACTTCCTGCAGCGACTTGGGGATTTCGACGCTGGTGGCGAAATTGAGGCTGTCGCAGATTTGCTTGGCCGCGAATTCCTTGGTCGCCGGGGGAGTCCACCAATCGCCCCGGCTGGCGAGGTCGATGGCTTTGGAGTAAAGATCTGTGTCGTCGAAGCTGGTCGTGTTGGCGCGCTGGAGCCACAGGGCGTTCCAGGCACCGCCAGGTTCGAGGAAGAGTTGGGGCAAGGTGTCGTCGTTCGGGTCCTGCGTGAACTGCTGGGGAACGGTCCAGCGAAAGCCGCTGGCGGTCCGTTCCCCCGCCGACCAGGTGAGTGTGCGGACTTGGTTGGAATCGGCCGATTCCCAGATGGCCAGCAAACCGGGCTGGCCCGCGCCGAAGAGATTGGCATGGTAGGTAACGAATGGCGCGGCGCCGGTGGTGCCCGCGATGGATGTAGCGCCTTGCCATTGGCCGTTGGTCCAGGCCAGCGACCAGAGCTCGCCGCCGTTCTCCCAAGCCAGATAGGCCGACCCCGCCGGGCCGAAGGTCAGCGCTGGCGACCGGCCGTTGACGGCGAAGTCCGGGCCTGGCGGCGCGGGGTCGTCTTTCCAGACCGCCACCTCCAGGCCTGTTATATCGGCCGGGTTCGAGACCGTAATGGTCTGCTGCTGTCCGAGGAAGTAGGTGTCCACGACGAGGTCATAGATTCCGTCTTCCACGCCCGTGAAGCAGAAGTCGCCGCTCCCGTTGCTGCGTACGATCAGGGGCGCGGCCGAGGGATCGGTGTTGTTGTAAAGTTTCACGGCCGCCGCAGGCTGGGGGCGTCCCCAAGGCATCAGCGTCAGCCGCCCCGCCACCGCCGAAACGGGTTGGCCGGCCGCTTCCTGGATTTCCAGATCCACCAGGTGGCTGACGGACCAGGCCGGGTCCGGCGAAGCCGACCCCCGATCCGAGAGGCGTTGGGCATTGCGCACCAGCATGGCCATGTGATCGGCGGTGGTGGCGCCAAGGCGGCTCTCGATCGCCGGCCACGCCGACTGCCAGGCTGCCGGATCGATGTTGCCGGGGCGCAGCGTATCCTTCTGCGACTCCCAATCGATCACGGTGGAGTCGCTGGCTTTGCTTTCCAGTTGGAACGCGAAGGCAACCGCCACCTCGTCCACGCGATAGAAGAAGTCCACTTGTTGTTCGTAGCCTGGCGGAATCGACGCCACTTGTTCGGGAGGCCCGATGGCCAGAATCTGCAGGTTCTCCGGGTCGATTTCGTCCTCCAGCGTCGCCCGCAAACCAGCCGCGTAATCGGCCGTCACGGACAGCAGGCGCGCCGGGGCGTCGGCGTCTCCTCGATTGCCCCAATAGACGGCATAGAGCTGGTCACGGCCAGGGCGGAAGATGCCTGCGGAACTGTTCGAACTGCGGCTGAAACCGGCCCAGAATTCCGGCCCGGCGCCATCCGAGATCTCAAACGCGCCGGCCAGAACGACCTCCGTCGTATCCGGCCAGATCACCACCACATCGGCCACCCCAACCGGCAAACCCGTCAGGTCCATCGGAACCACTATCCGCGAGTCGGTCAGCTCGGTCGCTGGAAAGGCCCTGAGCGACGCTCCGCCGGACATCAACTCGACCAGCGTCCCCGGTACGAAACCGCAACCCGTCACTTGTTGGGTAAAGGCCCCAGCGTTGCCCGCCTTGGCCGTTTCGATTCCGGTGACGTAGTGGACCACGTCGCTGGCACTCAATTCAAAGAGTCCCGGCGAGCCATCGGGGCTGCTATACTGTACGGCAATGAAGTAGACCCCCGGCTGTGGGGCCGGGATCGGAATGTTCCACCCGCCATCGCGGGCCGCGCCGGCGCGGTCGAACAAAGCCGGTGTCGGAAGCTGGCCGTCGCGTTCCGTCAGGCGCCAGCTTCCGGCGCCGGAGACCGGCCTCAAGCGAAGCAGCAGGTTAGCCGCATCGCCTTCCGCCAGCGTCAGTGCGTAGGTCACCGTGCCTTGGGTCGAGCCCTGTCGCGTCTGTCCCACCTCGAGAGACCCCGGCTCGGAGGTCGCCGCGTCCTCGGGTGAAGTCAGCCACGGGGAGAAGGCCACATGATCGCTGACCGGTCCTCCCAGTCCCGCGGGGTTGAGTTCGTCATGGAAGGGACCGCTGGGGTCTCCCCACCAGCAATGGCGAGCCGCCAGGGGAAGCGGCTTGAAGTTTGCCAGATTCGCCACCGCCATGCCTCCGTTGCCCGTGATGCGGCAATTTCGGATTTCGGGCCAGGTCTCGGGTGGGATAGACTCCTGGGTGTAGCCCTCGAAACCATGGCCGCCATTGTTCACGATGTCGCAGCCGTCGAAAAGCGCGAAACCGAAGGCGTTGGCGCCAAAGCCCAAGTTGTTTGAAATCTCGCAGTTCTCAATGATGACTGGCACGGTGAAGAGTCCCGAGACCGTAATGCCGCCGCGCGGGTTGTTTCGGAAGCTGCATCGGCTGAAGGTCGCCTCCGCGCCGGTGATCCGGGCGCCATGCGCTTCCCGCCCCGTGGCGTTGCTGAAATCGCAGTCGCGCGCATCGAGTCGCGTCGCGTCGTTGCCCTGAGCATCGACGGTCACGCCGCCGTTTACAATGCAGTGCTCCATGTTGACGCGGGCGCCATAGCCGATCCGCAAAGTTTCCGAGAGTCCGGCCATACCCTCGTGGGGAATGAATTGAATAGGTTCCTCGGCGGTCCCCGAGAACGTGATCTGGCCGCTCCGCAATTCCATCACATGACTGAGCTGAAAGATGGTTCCAGGTGCTATGGTTGTGTGATACCCGTTATATTGCACCAGTCCGCCAGCTTTGTACGGATACCCTGGATTGCCGATAAAGATTTCCTCGTCGTCTGGAGTGAAATCCCCACTCACACCACTGCCCAAGAAAATGACATCTTCCCCATTGCCCGACAATGTCAAGTTCTCGAAAATGGGCAAATGACCTAGTGTGGACGAAGCCTGAATTGGATAGTCGACACAATTCGTGAATGTCGAATCGATCACGAGAGTACGGCCCCAGCGCACGTTCGGTGCGACATAGAAGTACGCGCCGGTTCCCGAACACCAATCCACATGCACCGATCGCAACTCCACATCCGCCGTCTGCGATAAGATGCCGTCGAAATACTCGAACCGGCAATGGCTCAGGCGAACCGTCGAGCCAGGGTCGAACCAGGCCTGATCCCAATCGCCCGGCTTCGGCATCTCTTGATCCGAGGTGAAGACGGCAGGCGCTTCGGCCGTGCCCTCCACCAGGAAAGCGGATCCCTCGGCGACTTGGATGAAGCCATCATCCCGGGCATATCCGCCCGGCAATGCCTTGAGCATGACTTCGGTCCCTGGTCCGACACGAACGGTGATATCGTTCACCGCCCGAAGATAACGAACTCGCCAGCGCACATCGGACGTCAATTCGTAATCCCGCCGCTCATAATTCCCACCGGAAACATCCACGCCGTCAAAAGCCGTGTTCTGAATAGTGACGGTGCGAAAAGCCGGAACATTGTCAAAACTGGTCAGTTGAATCGCCACATCGCCACAGTCGTGGATATTCAGGTTTTCGAACGTGGGCTGGGATGGCGTGTTCAAAAAATCGAGCCGTATGCCATTGCGTACACAGTGCCCAATTTCAAGGCCGCTGAACTCGGGTTCGACCGCCGGAGGGGCATCATAGCGCTCTTCCTTCAGAATCAAGCCATCCCCGGCGCTGTGGCGCAAAACACAGTCTTCCACCTCCACATCCGAGGACGCCGTGGTTAAGAGAGCCTGGGTCGAGTAGGTGCCGTCGATCGCTCCCGCATACTCGATCACTGCCCCGCGAAGCGATGCCGTGGCGCCTTCGCGCACAAAAACCCCGGACCAACCCCCCGCCGCGGGTGTCTCGGAATCGTGCGTCAGCACCACCGGATCGGTATCCGTCCCTTCGATAATCAACTCGCCGCCCTCCTGCACCACGACGATGCCGCCGTTGCCGACCCGTACCTCCACCCCTGCCTCGATGGTCAGGCTCGCTCCATCGGAGATGGAAACCCCCGGCGTGAGGATCGGGCTTTGGGCCAAGGTCCAGACGGCATCTTCCGCGATGCTCTGGCCCCAGAGGGGCAAAGCACATAATGAGATAAGTAAGCTCGTTATTATCGTATTTATGGGCGTGTTTCCGGACTTGTTCTTCGAATCAGGCAGTGAGGGACTCATCGCTTCGGTGTCCTTCCAACGGGTCGTGGCGCCCGCAGCCCTTGCGGGCTCCATTCTCCGTGCGGGACCTTATTGCATATCAAGGCTCCGTCCCGCGGGCAAACTAAAAGAGCGACTTGCCGAGCGGGAGAATCTCGAACTCTCCTACTGCTTTATCTTTTCCGCCATAGAAGTCCGATAACGGAATTGAGCGGCTCCCTGACTAGAGTTCTGCGCCCGCCGATTACGGCTCCCCGGCCACGGGCCCCGCGGCAGTCTCGACCGGACCTGGCCGCTGGGCGGTGTCCACTTTCCACAGGAGGACGATCATCAACGCCGCGACGAGTAGGGACGACATGACGAGGCCCATGCGCCGCTGGCGTTCGTGGCGTGACTTTTCCGCGGCGGCGTGGCGAACCTGGTCGAGGAGCCGGTCGCGTTCGGCGGAGGCAGGCAGCGCTTCCGCGTTCTCGCGGGCCAGGACCAGTTCGCTGTTGGACAAGGCGACTTCCGCCAGGCGCTTCAACACTTGCCGATGGAGTGGGTCGGCGAACGGGTTCTCTGGATAGAGCAGACGCGCTTTCTCGACCTGAATGTCACAGTTAGCCAATTGGCGGTAGGACAGCCGCTCCTGCACCAGCGTGGCGGTCACTTCTTCCGTCAGCGCAAGCGACTCCGCGCGCCGTCCGAAACCGATCAGGAATCCGTTCAGTTCGTCGATCAGTTCCTTCACCGAGCCATGGCGCTGCCAGGGATCGGCGGCGAGTGCCTTCATGGCGATGCGGGCCAGCTCGGGCGGGATCTGGCGCTTGTCGCCGATGCGGTCCTGGGGTGGTTCCACAATACCCGTGGCGGCGCTGTGCATCGCCCGGCGCGCATCGGAAGCATCGTGCGGCGGCGAATCGGTCAGGATATGATAAAGAATCCCGCCCAACAGATACACGTCGGTCCAGGGCCCCAATCGCTCCGGAGTAGCGAGCGTCTGCTCCGGCGCCATGTAGCAAGGGGTGCCGGCGGGGTTCGAGGCGCTGGAAATCGGCACCGGGTTCTTGGAATCGATAAAGAACGCCTCGCTGCCGGCATGATCCTGATCGCGAAACAGACAGGCCAATCCCCAGTCCATCAGGTACACTTCGCCGAACTCGCCCACCATGACCTGACTCGGTTTCAGGTCGCGATGGATCACGCCCCGGCTGTGGGCGAAAGCCACCGCCTGCGAGACATCGAGCATGATCGTCAGATGGCGGTGGAGCCTTTGGTGGAACGGCAGAATCTGGTCCGCCACCAGCAGATCGCGCCAAGTCGTCCCGCGGACCAGCTTCATCGCCAGCGCCAGCGACCCCTCCTCCGCCTCGGCGATGTCGTAGATCGGGACGATATTCGGGTGGTCCAGAACGGCGGTGATAAACGCTTCCTGCTGAAAGCTGCGGGTCAGCATGGCGGAGGCGCGGCCATCGTCGCTGGCCAGTTCCTCGCGCAGGTTGTTGTTCATCACCTTCAGGGCGACGCGCCGGCCCAACGATCCCTGCACCGCTTCCCACACATCGCCCTGGCCGCCGCGCCCGATGTGACGCTTGCGCTGAAACCGATAGCCAGTCGAGTCGGACGTGGCGCTGGAGGCCCGCCAAATGGGCGTTCCCGGGCCAGAGGAAATCGAGGGAGGCGCTTCCGTCGGCAGCTCGGAGGGCGTGGCCGTGTTCTCACGCGACAGTGTCAGGCCCGCATGAAGGCGGCTCGCATCGATGGAAGAATCCGGCGCGACATCGTCGACGCACAGGTTGTCGAGGAACTGGCGGGTGGCTTCGAGTGGGGGAGAAAGCATGGTGGCAAAACGGTCGGCAATGGATTCGCGGCGAGCTTCAATGGCTCCCCAAGGCGGCAATGTCGACGGGGAGGAATGAAAAATCAAGGAGACACGACGACAAAAAATCCGGTCGCCGCGCCCCACCCGCATTTCAGGGATTGCTCCGTCCCTTGCCAACCGAGGCAAATGACTCGCCTCGGACCGGGTGCGAACCCTCGTCCGCTGGCGGCAGACTTCTTTCTCGAAGAGGCCGATTGTGATTCGAGTATTGTCGGAGGTCAACTTGATGGACATCCTGTGGCTGACCCTCTGTTCCTTTCTGGTTTTCTCCATGCAGGCCGGCTTTTTGTGCCTGGAGGCGGGTCTTTCCCGGAGCAAGAACTCCATCAACGTGGCGATCAAGAACCTGCTCGATGTGGGCATCGCCGTCATGGCCTACTGGGTTCTCGGCTTCGCCTTCATGTTCGGCCCCTCGCTCGCCGGCTGGATCGGCGGCTCGGGCTTTCTCCTCGATCCCGAACCCGCCGATCAGTACACGCGCGTTTTCTTTCTCTATCAGGCCATGTTCTGCAGCACCGCCGTCACCATCCTTTCCGGCGCCGTGGCCGAGCGCATGCGCTTCGGTGTCTACTGCCTCAGCGCCCTCGTCATCTCCGCCCTCATCTATCCCGTGGCCGGCCACTGGGCCTGGGGCGGCGCCCTCACCGGAGAGGTCGGCGGCTGGCTCGCCAAACTCGGCTTCCGCGACTTCGCCGGATCCACCGTGGTCCACTCCGTCGGCGGATGGGTCGCCCTCGCCGCGCTTCTCCACATCGGCGCCCGCACCGGCCGCTTTCCCGCCGATGGCTCCTCCCGCCCCATCCCCGGCTCCAACATCCCCCTTGCCGTCCTCGGCTGCCTGATCCTCATGGTCGGCTGGTTTGGATTCAACGGCGGCAGCACCTACGCCTTCACCCCCGAAGTCCCCCGCGTCATCATCAACACCCTCTTCGGCATCAGCGCCGGCATCGTCGTCATGGTGCTCTACTCCCTGACCCTGCGCCAGCGCGTCGAAGTCTCCAGCGCCATCAACTCCTGCCTCGCCGGAGCCGTCGCCATCACCGCCAGTTGCAACGCCGTCTCCCTCCCCGAAGCCGCCCTCATCGGAGCCATCGGCGGACTCATCGCCATCTGGGGCGAGCAACTCCTCGAAAAACTCCGCCTCGACGACGCCGTCGGAGCCATCCCGGTGCACCTGATGGCGGGCATTTGGGGAACCCTCGCCGTCGGGATCTTCGGCGATCTCGAGGCCATGGGCGTCACCGGCACCCGCCTCCAGACCATCCAGGCCCAGCTCATCGGCATCGCCGCCATTGGCGCCTGGGCCTTCGCCATCGCCTGGATCTTCTTCTCCATTCTGGGTAAGTTCACCCCGCTCCGCGTCACCGCCGAAGCCGAACTCGAAGGCCTCAACGTCGCCGAGCACGGCGCCCGCACCGAAACCGTCGAATTCGCCGATTTCCTCCGCAAGCAAGCCTCCACCGGCGATCTGAGCCTTCGCGTCCCCGAGGAACCGTTCACCGAAATCGGCCTCCTCGCCCGCGCCTATAACCACACCATGGATCAACTCGAACGCAATCAGGCCCAGTACAGCGCCCTCTTCGAATCGACAAAGGAGGGCATCCTCATCGCCGACCGCGACTCGACCCAGCTCCGCGCCGTCAACCCCGCCGCCCGCGCCATGCTCGGCATCAAGGACGGCGAACTCTACAAAGCCTTTCCCCTCGCCGAGATCATGCGCCTCGAAGAAGCCGATCCCCCCGTCGAAGGCAACAGCCTCGCCCTCCTCCTGCGCGAGAGCGCCCACTCCGGAACCCGCCGCGGCGCCATCTTCCGCACCGCCGAAGGCCACCGCCTCCCCACCATGCTCTTCGCCTCCAAGCACTCCGTCCAGGGCCAGAGCTTCTACACCATCACCCTCACCGACATGCGCCCCGAAGTCGAAGCCCGCCGCGACCTCGTCCTCGCCCGCGAAGGCCGCGAAGCCCTCATGCGCAGCGTCCACGAGGGCGTCTTCATCGTCGATCAGAACGGCCTTGTCTCGCGCTTCAACGACGCCGCCCAGCGCCTCTTCGCCCTCGACGGCGAAGCCGACCCGGGCACCGCTTTCTGGGACCTGCTCTTTCCCGCCCAGCTCCGCGACCGCGTCCGCTATGGCATCGCCCGCCTCATCGCCAACGCCCGCGACCCTATCCTCGGCAAGACCATCAGCTCCGTCTGCCAGCAAAAAGGCGGCGAGGACATGCGCGTCGAACTCGTCTTCCAACGCATCCAGGTCGAACGCCAGGTCTTCCTCATTGTCCTCGCCCGCAGCCTCGGCGCCGAAAGCCTCGTTCGCGGCCGGGATTTCGACGCGCTGCCGTTCTGAATCGCGCTCCCGCTCCACAAACAAGACCGGCGGCTCCCTCCCCAGGAACCGCCGGCTGGCTCTCAATCAATGCCTTGGGAAGTCGTCTTACGCCGACAGCAGCCCCTCGAGCCGCTGGCGGATCGCCGGGCGGCGCAGCTTGTCCAGCGCCCGGGTCTCGACGCGCCGCACCCCTTCCTGGCTCAGCCCCACCAGGTCGCTGGCGCCCCGCAGGCTGTACGTCTGGCCGTCCTCCTGCTCGAACCCATAGCGCAGATTGATCACCTGGCGCTCGCGATCGTTCAGGAAATCCAGCGCATGCACCACCGCTTCCTGCGTCTGCTCCGCCGTGATGGCCTCGTCCGGGCGGGCCGCTTCCTCATCCGCCAGCGTCTCGCGCAACGTCCGCCCGTCGCTTTCGTCGCCACGCTGCTGATCCATCGACGTGAACCGGTGCCGCAGCGACAGCACGTCCACCACCTTCTCCACATCCTCGCCCACCAGATAGGCCAACTCTTCCGGCATCGCCTCGCGGCCTTCGTTCTCCTCAAAGCTCCGCGCCGCTTCTTCCAGCTTGCCCATCAGCCGGCACTTGCGCACCGGGATGCGGATCATCGAACCGCTGCGGTGCACCGCAGCCTGCATTTCCTGACGGATGTAGTAGGCCGCGTAGGTCGAGAACCGGAAGCCTCGGCGCCAATCGAACTTATCCACAACTTGCAGAAGGCCAATGTTGCCCTCCATCACCAGATCCGCCAGCGGCACGCCGCAGCCCCGGAAACTGAACGCCATCTTGATCACAAAGCGCTGATTGCAGCGAATCAGCTCTTCGCGAGCCTTTGTGGCGCCCGCTTCCATTTGCTGGAAAAGCTCCAGCTCTTCCTCGCGGGTCAGAACGCGGTGGTTGCCCAGCGCGCGGAGGGCGTCATCAAGGTTGCAATCGTCGTGGCGGGAGCTGTTGCGAGAAGAAGTGCGCATGGTGGGGAGGCCTTTCGGAGGGTGGCTGGCGGGTTCTCGGGGAAGAGAAGCCGCGCCGTCTGACCTCTTCCTAGGGCATGCGCCGTGCCCTGAAGCGCTTGATCCCCCGCATCATTGCGCAGAGTGCTGAAAACATGCAACTTCAGTTGTGAATTATTGTGACAGCCTCCTGGCACGTTTCTTGGCGCCCCCGCCGCAACCGTAAGAAAAACCGCACGGTGCAACATTCCTCACGCGGAAAAGCGTACACTTCCCCGCTCCGCCGCCGCTCGCCCCGGCATGAAACCGATAGCCCCTCGCCGCACCCCGTGAGAGTCTTTCCCATCCTGAGGGGAGGAATGCCGTGGGCTCATTTTCCAACAAACCGGTCTGCCCGCCCGATGGCGCGCCGGGCAAGAACTCGTCCGACCAATGCACCGCTTGGAAGCGGGTCGGAAACTTGGGGTACCAGGGTTCGGGAACGTACAATTTCAATGTGCCGACGGCGGGTCTGGCGGCCGCGACCAACGGCGTCTCTTCCGGCTCGACGCTTGAGTTTCTGGTGATCGATCCGGTTTCCGGCAACCACGCGATGTCTGCCTTGGCAGTGGGAGGATAAAATGCGAACCATTCCCTCTTTGCTTGGGTTAGCCCTTATGTTTTGTGGACTTGGCGAATTCGTTCGAGGCGACTCGTTCAATGAGACGGATTTTTTAGTGGGACCATTCTATGATGTCGAAGGTCGCGTGGGATTGCAACACCGCGTCACGACTCTTCCATCGGACATGATATTTGTTTTCGTACAAGGAGAAGGCCCTGCTTTCTTCGACCCTTTTCTTAGTTTCGTAGAGGAACTTCCAGTTGTAGCTGGCACGCCACTTTCCTTTAAGGCGATTGTTCCTCAGATTGCTGCAAACGGAGATTGCATTACTGGGTATCTGGGGGCGGAGAGCTATGCAAACGGGTCACATTTGGAATGGTTCGTTCCTGTGAAAGCAAGCGAGGTGTCGCTGAATCCGTTTGGGGAGGATGAAAGTGAAAACGTCATTCCTGGTGTCGAGGATTACCTGTTTATTGAACTTGTGATGAGTGTTACGGAGTCAAGAACCCAGCCATCTCTTCAGAGCGGAATCACTTGGATTCCTGGCTTGTCAGAGCGATCTGTAACGGTCACAGCGGAATACTTGAATGGAAACGATCTGTTTCAAAAAGTCCAGGATGTTCATATTTATCCTTCCGCGACGACAGACGGCCCTTTTGCCGAATATTATCTCCGTTGGGGGCCTTTTCCAGATCCAACGCCACGACCGTCCTTTGTGCACTTCGACGCGGACGCTCCGGTAGGACCCATGAATCTACACTTTAAGTTGGATGGCTATACCACAGAGACCATTCATATGGATGTGCAGCCGCTCTATAGTTACAAGTATTACGGCCTCGTCACCCCCAACTACGACGGCACCGAGCCCCCCGGCCCCGGACCGACCGAACTTTCAAAATTCAACTTCCCCGACGCGCCCAGCCTCGGCCTGATCCGCAAATCCATCGCCGACGTGGTGACCTGCGGCTGCATTCCCACATCGGAAATCGAACCGTACATCGAACAAAACGACGACACAATCCGCGACGCCGCCGACATTGTCCGGGCCATGAGACAGGCCACACCGCCCCCACGCCGTTAAAACCCAGAAGTTTAACCGCAGTTTGCCACGCGCCAGGCCAACCCGTCTGCCCTACACTCGCCCCCAATTCACCGCACGGCGCGCCAAGGCGCCCGTGCAGAAAGCGGCGAGCCATGACTTTCCCAGCGATCACCCCACCCAGTTCCACTTCGCCCGCGTGCCCCCTACGCGAAGTAGCTGCTGGGAACCGGGCTGCCCACCGGTTGGGCGCGGCGGATGCCTTTGCCCCGCAACGCCGCCGTGCCCCATTCGCCCGAGAGATCGGCCACCCGACCCGCAAAGGCCACGGCCGCGCCGCGGTCGGCGGCGGTTTCCTCCATCGCTTCGGCGGCCAGGATCTCGCGCGTCATGGCCACCGCATCGCCTCCGGCGATGGGCCGCAGCGTCTGATAGAGGAACGTCGTGATATCGGCGGCGAAGGGCGGTTCGGTGGTCCAGGAGGCGGCGTGGCTCCACAGAATCTGGCCCGGGCGGTGAATCACCAGCCCATCGAGACAATCGAGCGGCACCGTGTCGAGATCGTAAACCGCGATCAGGCCCGGCTCGGCGCGCCCCTGCGCGGGCCAGGGTTCGAGCGGCAGTCCCAGGCGCCCGGCGGCGGCCCGCGCCAGGGCTTCGTTGTGTACGCCCGGCAGGTGGAACACGCGCTCCGGTTTCTGACAGAGAGCCTCCAGCACCGCCACCATCAGGTCCATGCTCGCGCGGCACCGGCCCGGCGAATCCTGGATAAACGCATAGCGGCCGTTCATCCCCTCATCGAACCCAAAGGGCGACAGATGCGTCAAAATCCCACCCGTCAGCGCGTAATGCCACCCGCGCAAGTCCCGCGAATCCAGCGCTTGACCCCGATCCAGCAGCGAATCCGCGCGCAGCAATCCATCGACCAGCTTGGAGGCCGTGACGCGCGTTTCCTCGCGCGGGTCCCGCACCATCTCGCCCAGCGGCATCGCCCGGCACAGCGCCAGGTCGCCGCACAGCAGCGCGTAATGGCCCATCAGGGCCTCCAGGAAGCGGCTCTTCTCGCGGGCGGCCCGGGCCTCGCGCAGCACCCCGTAGGCGTCCTGATGCCGGACCGCGGCCCCCAGCGCGTAGGCGTATTCCGCCAGCAGCCCCTCGTGATCGGGCAGCAGCGCGTGGGCCCGCCGATAGGCGCTGGCCCCGATCTGCGGCAGACCGCGCTCCGTCAACTGATACGCCGCCTCCACCAAGGCGTCCGGCGTATTCGCGTCGCGGGCGGCGGCGGCGATCACCTCGGCGAATTCGGACTCGCCCTGGCGCCCGGCCAACTCGGACAGCAGCAGCATCCCCGCGCGCCAGTCCCCGTCTCCCGCCGGCCCCGGCCACGCCAGGGCGAAGCGGATTTGAAAGGCCCCCTGCAAGTCGCCTTTTTCCAGCGCCTCACGCGCGGCGGTCAAGTGTTCGGAGAAAGTCTTTGGCGGCTTGGGCACGGCGGAGCGGTGGGTCCTTGGGTGGCGTTGCGCCCCTTGCCTGCACGCCGCGCCCGCCGGGCCGCAACGCCAATGCCGACCCGAGTTGCCGGTTGCGTCCCCATCGGCGGCCGTAGATGCAAATTAAACTCCAATTCAGTGAAGCGAGCCCG
Source organism: Sumerlaeia bacterium (assembly GCA_040219255.1). Classification (GTDB taxonomy): domain Bacteria; phylum Sumerlaeota; class Sumerlaeia; order SLMS01; family JAHLLQ01; genus JAVJSW01. Next base: position 181,462 of record JAVJSW010000077.1, on the reverse strand, counting down.
AGCCTTGACCGACCAGCAAGCACCCGCCACCCCGCAGCAACCTCCGCGCCTCGAAGTCTTCACCTCGCGCAACTTCATCGGTTGGCTGGCGAGTCAGCAGGCGAGCCTCGCCTTCACCACCTATCAAACCGGGAAAGTGTTCTTCATCGGCCTGAAACCGCCCACGCCCCAGAACCCCCAGCCAAGCCTGTCGATCTTCGAACGAACCCTGGAACGCGTCATGGGCATGACGGTCTCACAATCGGAAATCTATCTTTCCACCCTCTACCAACTGTGGCGCTTTCGCGACGCCCTCTTGCCGAGCCAATCGTTCAACGGCTATGATCGCGTCTATGTTCCTCGCGAAAGCCGCGTCACCGGCGATATCGACGTTCACGACATGGCCGTGACCGCCGATGGCACCATTGTCTTTGTCAATACGCTCTTCAATTGTCTGGCGACCATCGACGACGATCACAGCTTCCGCCCCATCTGGAAACCGCCATGGATCAGCAAACTCGCCGCCGAGGACCGCTGCCACCTCAACGGCATGGCCCTGCGCGATGGCAAACCGCGCTACGTCACCGCCGTCAGCCGCAGCGATGTCGCCGACGGCTGGCGCGACCGGCGCGCCAGCAGCGGCATCGTCTTCGACATCGAAGCGGGCGAAGCGGTCTGCGAGGGCCTCTCCATGCCCCACTCGCCACGCTGGCACAATGGCACCCTCTACGTTCTCAACAGCGGCACCGGATGGTTCGGGTCCGTGGACCTGGAGAAGAAAGCGTTCGAACCCATCGCCTTCTGTCCCGGTTACGCCCGGGGCATGGCGTTCCACAACGGCTACGCCATCATCGGCCTCAGCGACCGCCGCGAAAACCGCACCTTCCAGGACTTGCCCCTCGAAGACAACCTCAAGGACAAGGACGCGGAAACGCGCTGCGGCCTGATGGTCGTGGATCTGGCAACCGGCGACGCCCCCCACTGGCTGCGGATGGAGGGAATCGTGAAAGAATTGTATGATGTCTGCGTCATCCCGGGAGCCATCCGCCCCATGGCCATCGGGTTCAAGAGCGATGAAATCCGGCGTTACATCAGTTGCCCGCCGGGCGTGATGGAGTGATTTCCAGACAGTCGATCCGCAGGTCCGGGCAGCGCACCTTCCGAGACCCTCGCCAATTTCTCGTTTCCGTGCCCAATTTCTTCGGCCCGCTCCCCTCGGTCAAACCAAGAGAAACGCCCCCGCCTCCGACTGGTAAACCATCTGAAAGATCTCCTCGTCGCCCACGGTGAAATCCGGTTCGTCGCGGAATTGCTCCGCCAGGACTTCCACGCGCTTGGCCAGGATCGGGCAATACATCTGGCCGCAGTGCCAAACCAACTCCGCCGTGCCGACGCCGCCCCGGAAAAACTCCTCCCACACTCTGTCCACCGCCCGCAGCCGTTCGTCCGCCAGTTCGCGGCGAAGCGTCCCCAATTCCCCCTCCAGCCGCGCCTGCCACTCCGCGGCGCGGGGCGGGTCCATGGCATCGCGCGGCATCGAAAAGGCAAAATCCAGCAGCCGCAGACTGTAGCTCCGCGCCCCCGTTTCCGTGTACAAAGCCGACAGCATCAAGAACGCGCGCAGGACGCCATCGGCGATCAGAGCGCCCAGCTCCATGTGCTCCGCCAGGCCGAACTCATTGAGCCGGTGCAGGTAGGCGCGGGCTTCGTTGGCGCCGTGATCGATGCGGCCTTCGCGCAGAAGCAACTCCGCCCAATCCACCTGAACGGGCCGGATCGAGAGCGGGTGCTCTTTGAGGAAAACGTTGAGAATCTCCGGCGCTTCGGGGATTTCCATGCCGTAGGCGACGCTCGCCACCCAGGCGCAGAAGTCCTCGTCCGCGCGGTAATCCTCGATGGCCGACCGCAACAGCCGGGAAAGTTCCAGGCCCCCTTGCGGTTCTTCCTCGACGCCAGCGGGCCCTTCGCCAGACGCTGAACCATCGGCGGGAGAAACCATTTTCTCCTCGATCAGCCGGATGTAATCGTCCCGCGTGCGGGCGTGAAGAGGACGCATAAGGAGAACGGTTCCGATGGGAAATGACGTGGTGCTTGGAAAAACGCGCGGCCGGGTGTGGCGGCGGCTCGCCGCCTTCGGTGCGCTGACCTGCCTAGTCGCCGCCATTTGCGGCTGTCAAGGCACGACTCGGAACCGCTTCGCCGGCGCCGAGGTCCTCCCCGCCCTGCCCAGCGCCGCCACCACCGTCGCGCCCGGCGAACGAATCGTCTTCCAGCAGGCCGCCATTCGCATCGACCGCCTCGTCGAACCCTTCGAGTTCAAGCTGCAAGACGCCGCCGAAAACGCGGTCGAAGTCGCCAGCCTCGGCGGCCTCCAGGACCTCACCAGCGCCACCCTTCCCGCCGTGCCTCCGCCCACCCGCCGCTCCGGCTTGTCCGATGCCGACGCCTTCGCCGATGCCACTCGCGTCATTTACACCTTGGAGGGCATCGGCCCCCGCAAGGAACGCATGGTCGCCGTCGGCGAATTCGTCACCGAAGGCGATTACCTGCTGCGCTTCACCGAAACCGGTTCGAGCCAGAGCGACTCCGCACTGCTCCTGTCCCTGTGGCGCCTCAGCCAAATGACCGAAGCCAAACGCCAGGCACCCCTGCCGATGCAGTTCGACGCCTATGAAGACGACCTCGTTTTCCTGCCCGGCGGCGGGTTCCTCGCCGTCGAAGCCATCAAGTCCAACGAAGTCATGCGCAACGATGATGATCGCGTCCAGATTTACGCGCAACTCCCCACCTACGAACCGCGCCGTTTTTCCCTGACCGAGTTCCACGCCTACCCGCTCGGCGATCTCGTCCCGGGAACGTTGTACGTCGCGGCGGGCGATGTCTTTCCCAGCGGCGACCGCGGGGCCTCCGGCGTAGCGTCGCTGACGGTTTCCAAGGAACCGCTGCCCTTTCCCGATAAGGACGCGCCCTCCGACGAAGCCCTCCTGGAAATCCCCATCGCCGGAGCCGGAACGGCCTTCGACACCGACATTTACATCGATCCCCTCGACGAACGCCGCGCCGTCCTCGGCTTCATCCGCGAGGAAGGCGGCAAAGACCTGGTCCTCAGCCTCGGCGAGGCCGTCCGTTGGGGCCCCGTGGCGGCTCTGATGGAAGATTACGACCCGCAGGTCGGCGCCATCGTCCGCCTCTACGCCTACGACGACGCGCGCTTCCCGGTCGACGCGCTCACCCAGGGCGAAGCCAGGCGCGCCGCCAAGGAGCAGGCCGCCCAGGATATCGCCGGGGCGGATCTGCCCAAGGTTCTCACCCGCGACTTCGTGCTCGGCGAAACCCTCGCCTTCCACGGCGCCCGTATCCAGTTCCTCGGAGCCAAAGACAACGATCCCACCCGTGTCGACGACGACTCGGCCCAGGTGCTCGTGACCCCCTTGGGAAGCCGCACCCCGCCCTCCGCCCTCACGATCCAGGAAAAACGCCGCGACACCGTGTACGGCAACAATCAATGGTGGGTCGTAGTGGTCGAAGACGTGCAATACTACTCGCGCAAGGACGCCGTCCGCGCCCGCCTGCGCCTCGAAACGGGACAGTTCTACAAACTCGAAGGCCAATCCAGCGACCGGTACTGAGCCCAATCAATTCCATGTCGCGCAGGCTCTCCAGCAAGCGGCCCCGCGACCTTTCTCACTCGCCGGTCACCAAAAAAAAGCCAACTCTCAGCGCCTGACGCCCAGAGCTGGCTCTTTTCAGAAATCGCCGCAGGTCATGGGCGGGACGCCCATGTTACCCGATTACACGCCCGCCATCGCGTTGCCCGAGAGTTGGCCGCTCGTGGCCAGCAACTCGCCAATCTGCACCGCGTTCAGCGCCGCGCCCTTGCGCAGGTTGTCGCTCACAATCCACAGGTCCAGACCCGTGCCGTCCGGGTTCGAGATGTCCTTGCGAATGCGGCCAACGTAGGTTTCGTCGCGGCCCTCGGCGTAAATCGCCAACGGGTAGTGGTTGTTTTCCGGATCGTCCACGACGACCACGTTGTGCTGCCTGGAGAGGACCTCGCGGGCTTTCGCTACGTCCACCGGGCCGCCGAATTCGCAGTTCACCGACTCGCTGTGGGCGCGCATGACCGGCACGCGGACACAGGTGGCCGTCACCCGCACATCCGGCAGGCCCATGATCTTCCGCGTCTCGTTCACCATCTTCAGCTCTTCCTTCGTGTAGCCGTTTTCGGTGAACACGTCGATGTGCGGCAGGCAGTTGAAAGCGATCTGGTGCGGGAATTCGCGCGGGGCGAATTCGGTGATGCCATTGAGCAGCGCCGCGCTTTGCTCGCGCAGTTCCTCCATAGCCTCCGTGCCCTTGCCGGAGACACTCTGGTAGGTGGAGACGATGACGCGCTTGAGGCCGCCGAAGGCTTCGTGCAGCGGCTTGAGAACCTGCACCATCTGAATCGTCGAGCAGTTCGGGTTGGCGATGATCCGCCGGTCCGGCAACGGCGTCATGGCGCCTGGGTTGACTTCCGGCACGACCAACGGAATGTCCGCGTCCATGCGGAAAGCGCTGGTGTTATCCACCACGATGGCGCCGCGCTGGGCCGCCACCGGGGCCCACTCCTGAGAGATCGAGCCCCCCGCGCTGAAGAGCGCCAGATCGACCCCATCGAACAGCTCCGGCGTCACCGCCTGCACCGTCAAGAGCTGGCCCCGGAACGGGAACGTTCGCCCGGCGGAGCGGGGAGAAGCCAGCAGGCGCAGCTCCTTCACGGGGAACTGGCGCTGCTCGAGGATTCGGCGCATTTCTTGACCCACGGCGCCGGAAGCGCCAAGGATGGCAACGGTGTAGCTCATGGCTGAGAGAACCTTCACGGATAGGAATTGTCAGCCCGCCGCGCGCAAGCGCATGGCCTTGTGAGGCCGGCGGAGCGCTCCAGCGGGGCGGAAATCAAAGCGCACACGGGGTCCTCCGCGCAAGGGAGAAGGGCGGTGGTGTGGGATGGACACGGAGGCTCGGAGGGGGGAGATTTACGGAAAATTGATAAGCCACGGATGAACGCGGATAGGCGCTGATGATGAGGGCCTTGGCGGGGGAAGACGGTAACTGGAGGAGAGACGAAGATTTAAATTATCAAAAGAACATATCCCTGATGGAGAAGGACGGCAATTCTCTCTCGCCTAACACCCATCTCCAACCATCTGTGCCTATCCGTGTTCATCTGTGGCTAAAAAATAAAACTAAAAATCCGCCGCGTCCTTCGCCGCCTGGCGCTCCGCTTTGGTCGAGTTGGCCGTCAGGCGTCCGATCACTTCGTTGCAGAGTTCGTCGCAGCGCTCGTTGTCTGTGTGCCCCGCATGGCCGCGTACCCAAGCCCAATCGACGTCGTGCTTGGTGCATAATTCATCCAGCCGCCGCCACAGGTCTTCGTTCTTCACCGGCTTGGGTTTGCCGCGCTCCATGCGCTTCCAGTTGTTGCGCTTCCACCCAGCGATCCAGGTCGTGATGCCGTTCTTCACATACTGGCTGTCCGTGTGCAGTTCCACCTCGCTGCGGCGCTTCAGTGTGGAGAGCGCCTCGATCGCCGCCATCAGCTCCATGCGGTTGTTGGTGGTGTAGAGTTCGCCGCCGGAGAGTTCCTTCGTGTGCTCGCCATAGCGCAGCACCGCCGCCCAGGCCCCCACGCCCGGGTTCGGCTGCGATCCGCCATCGGTATTGATGATGACTTTAGTCATGGGCGGGTCACCTTACCACCGAGGGCACAGAGGATGGAGATGGCACAGAGGGAGGATTCAACGGCCACGGATGGGCACGGATAGGGAGTCGGATAAAAAGACTGAATTTCACAAAAGTCCGAAGCTCGATTCCTATTAAATTAAGTGAGTCTTGCCCGTATCGATCCGTGGCAATCCCCCCTCTGTGAATCCTCTGTCCTCTGTGCACTCTGTGGTTATTCTCCGCCGCGCGCCAACGCCTCGAGCGCCTCGCCGGTGATCCGGTGCGTCGTCCAATCGACCAGCCCCACGGCCCCCAGCGTGGCGTAAAAATCCAACGCCGGCTTATTCCAGTCCAGCACCGTGAACTCGAACCGCGCGCATCCGCGTTCGACGGCGATCTGGCCTAGCCGGTGGAAAATCGCTTTGCCGATGCCTCTGCGGCGATAGGCGGGGCGGACGAAGAGGTCTTCGAGCCAGAGCCCCGGCGCCGCTTCCCAGGTCGAAAAGTTGTGACAAAAGAGCGCGAAGGCCGCGACCTGACCGTTGTACTCCGCGATCAGCACCTCGGCGCGCGGCGTGGGGCCGAAGAGATGCCGCGCCAGCGCTTCCTCCGTCGCGTGATCCTCCTCAGCGGCGCGCTCGTACACGGCCAACTCGTGGATCATTTTGCGGATCATCGGCACATCGTCCGGCACCGCGGGACGAATAACGAGGGCGTCGGCGTTGGCCATCAGGACACGAACTCCAGTTCCACCGGGGCGTCGATAAAGCCCATGTCGTGGGCTTCGGCCAGGAACCGCTCGACCCCGGCGCGGCCGCGCTCGCCGAAATCCAGCGTCAGCTCGTTCACATACATGCCCACGAATTCGTCGGCCATGTCGTGGCTCATACCCCGCCCCCATTGCAGGCTGTGGGCGACCGCTTCCTTGCGATTCACGAGGCCGTACTCGATGCTCGCCTTCAGGACGCGGTTGATGTGGCTCAGCATCTCGGCGCCGAGCGATTTGCGGATCACGTTGGCGCCGAGCGGCAGCGGCAGGCCGCCGGTACGCTCGAACCACCACTCGCCCAGGTTCACGATGTTGACGAAGCCTTCCGCTTCGTAGGTCAACTGACCCTCATGGATCAAAAGGCCACAGTCGCTCTTGCCGACCTTCACGTGCTCCATGATTTCGTCGAAGGGCACGACGACATAGTCGAAGTCCGCGGTGCGCAGGTAGAGCTTGAGCGCCAGGAAGGCGGACGTCATTTCGCCCGGAATGGCGATCTTTTTCTTCGGCAGTTCGTTGGCGTCAAAAGCCTTCGTCGCGACGATGATCGGGCCGTAGTTGTCGCCCATCGAGGCGCCGCAGGGCAGCAGCGCGTACTTGTCCAGGACACGGGTGTAGGCGTGGATGCTGATGGCGCTGATGTCGAGTTCCTCGCGCAGGGCGCGCTCGTTCAGGGTCTGAATGTCCTGGAGGATGTGCTCGAATTCAAGCCCGCCGGTGTCGATCTTGTCCTTGGCCAAGGCATAGAACATGAAGGCGTCGTCGGGATCGGGCGAATGGCCCAGGGTCAGCGTGCGGGTTGTCATCGGAGTCGTCATCGTGCGGTCGGGTTTTCTCGCGTTTTGGGGGTTATCCGCCCGGCGGCGGTTTGTGCGGCGGGGGAGAGCAACCTCCGGGCCGCGAGGGTCGGCGCGGGCACGCGCGCGTGTCAACCGCAGGGCTTGCCTTGACCTGGACGAAACCTTGCGGGTGGAATACTTCATTGACGTTGCCCCCAGAACTCCGTCCCCGCAAGATGCCGTCCTTTCTTGCAACCAAGCCGCCTGAACTTTGAAGGAATCGCATGAAAACCATCCTTGTCATCGATGACGAACGCGAAGTGCTGGAAATCGTCCGCACGGTCCTGAAGACCAAGGGGTACAAGATCCAGTGCGCCGAAGGCGGAGAAGCGGGTCTGAAGCTAGCCGAGGAGCTGGAGCCGGACTTGATCGTCTGCGACCTGATGATGCCCCGCGTGTCCGGCATGGAGGTGGTCAAGCGCCTCAAACGCCACCAGCGCCTGCGGCGTATCCCGATCGTGGTTCTATCGGCCTTCGGCGCCGACGACAAACGCCCGCCGGAATTCTGGGCTCGTGGCCTGGGTGTCGACGATTTCCTGTCCAAACCCTTCGATCCGTTGGATTTGCTGGGGCGGGTCGAGTACATCTTCCGCCGCGACGAATACGTTTCCACCCGGGCGGAGACTGCCGATCTCTCGGCGGTCAAAGATCTGAAGCGCAAAGCCAGCGAAACACAAAGCGAGTACCTCGACCTGAGCGACGCCTCGCCGTCCGACATCGCCCGCGCTTACATCGAGTCCTGGAATGCGCAGGATTTCGTCACCGAGTTCCGCACCCTCTCGGAGGAACTGACGGGCGGACTCTCCGAATCCGATTACGTCCTCACCCGCCTCCAGACTTATCAGGCGGAAGACGGCGCCTATCGCCAACAGCGCCTCGCCAAGGTCACCAGCGAAAGCATCAGCGGCTTCATCGCGAAAGTCATCGGCGAGCGCCACGATATCGTCGGCCGGCGCGAGACCGCCAAGGAAGCCACCATCACCATGAAGAAAACCCAGAACGGATGGCGCATCGTCCGATACACGGAAAAACCGCTGACATCCGCCGGATAAGCGCTTTCCTAAAGCCTTTGTGGCGCAAAAGGTTCTTGCGGTGTGACTTCCCGCTTTCCTCCGCTCACCCCTTCGCTTATTCCAACCCTTCAAGTTGGAGCGATCCCTGCGAGGGCTTTCCCACGCAACTCAACCGGGCCATTGCCACGCTCTGCCGACCGGCCCTATACCCCATTTGCCGAGGTTGGAGATTCTTTCTATGCCGACACCGTCCCCTGAACAACTCGATCTGCTCGTCGGAGGCGACCACTGGGACCCCCACGCCATCCTCGGGATTCATCCCCACCGCGATGACGAGGGCGGCGAGTTCCTCACCTTCCGGACTTATCACCCCGACGCCAAATCCGCCGAGTTGATCGTCGAGGGAGTCAAGGACCCGTTGGTGATGCAGCGCATGCACCAAGGTGGCGTCTTCGCCATCGACGTCGAAGCGCGCAAGATCCCCCACCCGTTCCGCTATAAGTACCGGCTGACCTTCAAGAATGGCTCCACTTGGGAGCGCGAAGACCCCTATCGCTTCCGCCCCACCTTCGGCGATCTCGACATGTACCTGGCCAGCGAGGGCCGCCACTGGCGCATCTTCGACAAAATGGGCGCCCAGGTCCGCACCGTCGATGGCGTCAAGGGCGTCTCCTTCGCCGTCTGGGCCCCCAATGCCAAGCGCGTCTCCGTCGTCGGCGACTTCAACTATTGGGACGGGCGTCTGTGCCCAATGCGGATCCTCGGCAACACAGGCATCTGGGAACTCTTCATCCCCGGCCTCGGCGAAAACGCGATCTACAAATTCGAAATCAAGACCCAGCAGGGGCACATTCTGCTCAAGCTCGACCCCTACGCCTTCAAGACCCAGATGCGCCCCGAGACCGCCGCGCTGACCCATCGCCTGGGCCAGTACAAGTGGGACGACCAATCCTGGATGGGAAACCGCAGCACCAAGCAATGGCTCAACGAACCCATGGCCGTCTACGAAATCCACATGGGCTCCTGGATGCGGTCGCCCGACGATCCGGAAAAATTCCTCGGCTATCGCGACGTCGCCCAGAAACTCGTCGATCACTGCAAGCGCTACCACTTCAACTTCGTCGAGTTCATGCCGCTGGCCGAACACCCCTTCGATGGCTCCTGGGGCTATCAGGTCACCGGCTACTACGCCCCCACGGCCCGTTTCGGCACCCCCGACGAATTCAAGTACATGGTCGACCTCCTGCACCAGAACGACATCGGCGTCATCGTCGACTGGGTTCCGGCGCACTTCCCCAAAGACGCCCATGGCCTGCGCGAGTTCGACGGCACCGCCCTCTACGAACACGCCGATCCCCGCAAAGGCGAGCACAAGGATTGGGGCACGCTGATCTTCAATTACGGGCGTAACGAAGTCCGCAACTTCCTGATCGCCAACGCCCTCTTCTGGCTCAAGGAATACCACATCGACGGGCTGCGGGTCGACGCCGTGGCTTCGATGCTGTATCTGGATTACAGCCGCAAGGAAGGCGAATGGGTCCCCAACAAATTCGGCGGCCGTGAAAACCTCGAAGCCATCGATTTCCTTCGCAGCCTCAACGAAGAAGTCCACGGCCAGTTTCCCGGCGCTTTCACTGTGGCGGAAGAATCCACTTCCTTTGGCGGTGTGTCGCGCCCGACCTTCCTCGGCGGCCTCGGTTTCACCTTCAAGTGGAACATGGGCTGGATGAACGACTCCCTCTCCTTCTTCTCCAAGGAGCCCATCCACCGCAGCTACCACCATAACGAACTCACCTTCTCGATGATCTACTCCTACAGCGAAAACTTCATGCTGCCCATCAGCCACGACGAAGTCGTGCACGGCAAGGGCTCGCTGCTGGGCAAAATGCCCGGCGACGAATGGCAGAAATTCGCCAACTACCGAATGTTCCTCGGATACATGTGGACCCACCCGGGCAAGAAGCTCCTCTACATGGGCCAGGAATTCGCCCAGGGCCGCGAATGGAAGCACGACCTCAGCCTCGACTGGCACGAGGCCGGCCACCCGAGCCGCAAGGGTGTCGAAAACTTCATGGCGGACCTCGGCAAACTCTACCACAGCGAACCCGCCCTCTGGCGCTTCGACCACGAAGAACGCGGCTTCAACTGGATCGAAGCTAACGACCACATGTCTTCGGTGCTGAGCTTCATCCGCTGGGGAGACGATGGCGATCACCTCGTCGTCATCATCAACATGACCCCCGTCACGCGCCACGACTACCGCCTCGGCGTCCCGTGGCCCTGCTACTACGAGGAAGTCCTCAACTCCGACTCGGCCCACTATGGCGGCAGCAACCAAGGCAACAGCGGCGGCGTCCAGGCCGACCACTGGGCCATGCACGGCCACTACCACAGCATCAACCTCTCCCTGCCGCCGCTCAGCACGATGATCTTCAAAGCGCGGCGGTAAGGGGGGCTGGTTCCCGGTCTCATGAACCTCAAGAAACTCATCCCTCCCTCGATCTACATGAAGCTCGCTTGGGACCGGCGGGCCCGGCCCAACGCGATGCACTCCGGGTTCTCAGACCCGGCGGCCGCTTCCGCTTTCAACCGCGCACCGGCCAGGCGGCCCACGCGCCGGACACTTACAACGGCGACCTCATTCCCGTGGAGCGCGTCAAAACCGTGGCCCGCGAGAGTGGCTGCCCGATCCTCTCTATCACCGACCCCAACACCCCCCATACAATCTTCGAGATCGCCAAGCCCGAGGTAGTCTCCCGCAGGCCCCACTCGCCAGTGGGGAAGTAGTTGTCTTGAACACGCAGGATGATCGGCCGAACTCCCTCAGTCCCCTCGTTTCAGACGCCGCGAGTCAATTGATGCAATTCTAACAAAAAGAAGCTTGCCAATTCCAGGGACGGGGTGGTACGAAGAAGCGTCGTCAAAAGCTTGCTTGTCGCGTCATTTCTTCGGGAGACCTCGCCCCATGGCTACTACCGCTTCGAAAATGCTGGTTGGAACCGCCGCTCTCTTCGCGTGCCTCACCCATTCCTTGGCCTCGGCCAAGGAACCCGCCCTCGACCCCTCCGAGCTTCTTCTCACGGTCAACTCCACGGCCAACATCACCGTTGCTTGCGAAACCGTGGCCGGTACGACCAAGGCCGAGGACTCCGGCCTCAGCCGTGGCGTCGCCTTTACCGTCGACAACCCAGAGTACCTCGAAAGCTTCTCGATGGACCTGCTCTCGCGCTACGACGACACCGCCGACCTCACCTTTTTTGTCCTGGAAGGTGATGCGACCGGCGCCTCCTGGGCGCCTCTTTGGAGCCAAACCCGCACGGAAACCTTCGGTGCCCGTGGCCTCGTCGATTCCGGAGACGTCGGTCTCAACCTCCAGCCCGGCCGCACCTACGCAGCAGGCATCGGATGGAGAGCGAACGACGTCGTGCGCTACTTCTACACCCTCAACCAGGCCCCTCGTCCCTTCACCCGCGTCCCCGGCACGGTCCGAGGCGGGTTTCAGGGCGACGGTCCGAACCCCGTGACGGGCGAAACCTCAATCAGCACAAGGACCTACGGCATGGAGTTGTGCTTTGGGGAGCCGCCGGTCGATGAGCCCTGCGAGTGCGAAGACGGCACCGATGGCCTGAACTGCTGGGATCTCGACGACGATGGCGTCATGGACCCAGAGGAAGATGTGAACACCGATGGGGTGTGGGATGCGTTGGATTGCCGGGGGCCGAAGGGGGAGGATGGCACCGTTGATCTTACCGAGCATTCTATCTTCAATGGTCTGTCGCTAGAACAAGGACTCATTGAACAAGATGCTTACCTCAAAGTCGCTTATCTTGACCCCGGCTCAGGAAACCTGAGGCTTGCCTATGATGATTGTGAAACTTTCCAAGATTACATCTTAGGAATTTACATCGGGAACGGTCAACTGCAGTTAGCCGGAACTGTAGGCAACATGCAAGGTCTCACACCTGGGAAGGCTTATTACCTATCAAGCGACTCAAGTCACCCTATTGGTACGATCGTGGAATATCGCGATGCCGGATTCTGCAACTCCGTCGACGTTCGTGCGAAGGCACGCTTCATCGGCGTTGCGAATGGCACTGATACTTTAGTCATCGCTCCACGAGTCGTCACCCTTACCAGTGACGGCTCGCTTGGACGCGTTAATTCCAACATCAATCTAGTTGTCCACCCGAGTCCCACTGGTATACCAACATATCCCGTTCGAGGCTCAGGTTTGCCAATGATAGACGGCTGGATTGGAAGCAGCAATATGTTTTCCGACCACTTCCGTTGTGGAGAGTTCGGAGCCTTCTTCACTCCGCCTAGTGGATTCTCATACTTCGATATCCCGCTTAATGGTGAGGAGCGACGGCTCCTGACAGAAGAAACCTTTGTTGTGGAATTCGGCGGCCGAGGCAACCATGGAGTCCGGTATCACATGGTGGCATTGGATGCTCAGGGCAACGAATTGCATCGGCACATGTTTGCTCCCACTGATTGCAACATCGTTCAGAAGAGTAGTCTGTTGGTGAGTGATCCAAACACGACGACCCTCCGAATTCAAGCTTCTGGAGTTGAACTCGCTACTCAAGGCTCCTTCCGTGAAGTGACGGTCAAGATGGTGAAGTAGCTCGGATGTTTCGTACTGACGGCATGATTGGCGCAAGCTCCTTCGTCTGTTTTTATCTATACTCTGCGATACTGGGGAATTTATAAATTGGTCGAGATGTGGCGAGTATAATAATTCTTTGGCTCCCGGTATTGAGTCGGTAGCTGACAACTTTCAACTCGTCAAACCCGCCTCGATCAACTGGTGCAGGTGAATCATTCCGACCACCCGGTCGTCGTCATCCACGACGGGTAGGACGGTGATTTTGCTGCCCGACGCTTCCATCAGGTCCACCGCCTTGACGGCGCGCAAGTCGGGTCGAACCCGTTTGGGGTTGCGGATCATGATGGCGTGGCTGGGGCGGGCGAGGTCCAGACCGCCCTCCCGCCCGATCAGGCGCCGCAGGTCGCCGTCGGTGAAAATTCCGCTCAGCCTGCCCGCTCCGTCCACAAACGCCACGCAGCCCAGCCGCCCACGCGTCATGGCATGCAGCGCCGCCTCGAGCGACTCCGTCTCCGCCAGCACCGGCAGTTCCGCCCCACGCGCCATCACGTCGCCGACGCGCATTTGCAGCCGCCGCCCCAGCGAACCGAGCGGATGGCGGATGGCGAAGTCCTCGGGCTGGAACCCGTGGGCACGGATCAGAGCCCCCGCGATCGCGTCGCCCATGGCGAGCTGCACCGTCGTCGAAGTCGTTGGCGCCAGATTCAGCGGGCACGCCTCCGCCTCGATCCGGTACACCAGCGCCACCGCCGCGCGTTCGGCCAGGGGAGAGGCGCCATTGCCGGTGATGGCGATGACGGGAATGTGGAGCTGGCGCGCGTAGGGCAGCAGGTTCAGCACTTCGTCCGTGGCGCCACTGTGCGAAAACGCCACCAGGGCATTGTCGCGCGTCAACATGCCCAGATCGCCATGCACCGCCTCGCCGGGATGCAGGTAGAACGCGGGGGTGCCGGTGCTGGCCAGGGTGGCGGCGACTTTGGCGGCGATGTGGCCGCTCTTGCCCATGCCGCTGACGATGACGTGGGCGCGGGCCTGCAGGAGCAGTTCGACCGCCAGCGCGAACTTCTGGCGGTCGAGTCCTTCCGCCACTTGGGCCAGGGCCAAGGCTTCCGCTTCCAGGATGCGGACCGCTTCGGCGGCGTGGTCGGAGGGGGTGTGAGGGGTCATCGGCGGGGGCTCCGTGGGCACGAATTAGCTGGCCGACGCATCCCTCCCGGCTAGCGCCTCACGAGCGCAAGGCGTTTGAGGCGTCTCGCATCCTTCGCCACCAACTCACCATCACACCGGCTCTCCCGGCGGTTGCCCGGAAGGCGGTCCCTCACGTCTCAACCCCCGGAGTTCTCCGGTGCCCGGGGCGGCTGGGTCTTGATGACGAGACCATTCTCTTCCTGATAAAGGCGCAGCATTCCATTGACCGAGCTTTCGTCGGCCTTCCGCAATTCGCGGATGAGCTGATTCGAAATCGACATATGGTGTCTTCTTTTCAGCCGGGCCAGCAACTGCTCCGCCGCGTGCCCGGCGTTGGGGATGGGCTGTTCCTCGGCCCAGACCGTGTGCAGCAGGCCCAGATCGCCCGGCGCCTCGCAGTCGCCCGCTTCGATCTCCGCGATCATGTCCTGCACGCTTTCCTCGCCATCGTGGAAAAACATCACCCAGCCCCGCAGCCGCTCGTCACGCAGCCAAGCCTCGTTCAAATCGCCCCGGAACCGGTCGAGTGCCTCCGGGCTCTCCAGCATCAGCTTCAGCGTGAAACGATCGAGCGGATCGAGCGTCGAGCCATCGTCGCGCCGCGGCTCCGGCGGCGGGATCACGTTGGGATCGGCGCCGCCGCGCGGGTCCGTCGGCCGGTGCGGCGGCTCCTTCCACGCTTTGGCCTGAGGCTTGCCGCCGTGCGAGAGGCCGAGTTCATGGTAGACCGCTTCCCTCGGCATGCCGCCGAGGCGCGAAATCAGACGCGAAATGGCGCCTTCCCGCAACACATCGTTGCGGATCGCCTGGATCATCGGCGCCGCCAGGCTGGCCAACCGGCCCTGCCCCGCCAGCGTCGAGGGGTCCGCCTCCGCGCTTAGCGCGTCCAGGGCGAACTCGAAGTACTCCGCCGCCGAATTCATCCGCTCGCGCAGCGCCTCCGCCCCCTGCGCCTTCAGGAAATCGTCCGGATCCATGCCGTCCGGCAGGACGATCACTCGCGCGTCGAAGCCTGCCCCCAGGATCGCCTCGCCCCCCTTCAGCATCGCCTTCTGCCCCGCGGCGTCGCCGTCATAGAGGAAGTAAAGCTTGGTGCCGTAACGCTTCAGCAGCCGCGCCTGATCCGGCGTCAGAGCCGTGCCGAGACTCGCCACGGCCTGGGGAAAGCCGTGCTGATGCGCCATGATGGTGTCCATGTAGCCTTCCGTCAGGATGGCGTACCCGGCTTTCGACACCGCTTGCTGGGCCACGTCGAGCGCGTAGAGCGACTGGCCCTTTTTGTACACCTCCGTCTCCGCGCTGTTCAGGTACTTCGGCGCTTTCTCGTCCGCGTCGTTCAGCCGGCGGCCGCCAAAGCCGATGGGCCGGCCCCGATGATCCAGGATGGGAAAAATCAGGCGTTCGCGGAATCGGTCGAACAGCTTGCCGCTCTTTTCCGACAGGCCCGACAGCCCGGCCTCCTGCAGTAGTTGCGCGCTGTAGCCCTCGCGCAGGAGCGCCATCGTCAGCGGGTCCCAGCCGTCGATGGTGGCGCCGATGGCGAATCGCTCCGCCACCTCCCGCGAAATCCCCCGCCGCTCCAACGTCTCTGTCGCCACCCGATTGCGCCCCCGCACCAGGTTCGTGCGGAACCATTGCAGCGCGAACTCGTTCGCCGAGAAAATCGCGTGGCGCTTCTCCTGGGCTTCGGTCCGCGCCGCGCGGTCCTCTGGCGAGGCATCGTCGCTCGGCAACTCGATCCCCGTCTCGCGCGAGAGTTGGCGCAGCGCCTCCATGAAATCCAGGCGCTCGGTCTCCATCACGAAGTCCAGGACCGACCCGGACTTATTGCAACCGTAGCACTTGTAAAGGTTCTTGTCCGGATAGACGGTGAAGGAAGGGGTCTTTTCCTGATGGAACGGACACAGCCCCTTGTAGTTCATGCCGGCCTTCTTCAAAGCCACAGTGCGCCCCACGATGGCCAGGATGTCGGCCTGGTCCTTGATCTGGCGAATGGCTTCCTTGAAGTCGGTGGGAGGAGGCATGGGACGTCTGGTGCGGGCCGCGGGGGGAATGGGCGATCTCGAAAACCGACCGGCGGTCACGAGGGTGGGGCAGCCTTTCCGGTAAGGCAACCAAATCGGATGCCGCCTGTGGGCCGGTCTTTCTCCTTGCTTCGAATCGGCCCCCAAGCCATTCAAGGGCTCAATGGGTTGGCGCGCCGCCTTTTCCCAGAGAAGGACTTGCGGCGGCCATCCGTCCTCCGGCACGATGGAGGATACGGTCGCGATTTCGTGTCCGCCGATCCAACCCTTCTCCCTCTCGGTGGAGCCGCAACGAAGGTACTATGCAGGAACAGAACGCTTATTCGGTCCTTGGTCTCAAAAAAGGCGCCTCCGATCAACAAATTAAGTCGGCCTACTTCGAGCTGGTCAAGAAGTACGATCCGGAAAAGCATACCGACCGCTTCATGGTGATCAAGGGAGCTTACGATAAGCTCAAGGATCCCAAGAAACGAGCCGCCGAAGACCTGCGCACCTACAACGTCACCAGCGGCGAGTTCCTTTTCCTGCCAGAGGAAAAGCCCCAGGAGGGCAAACCGCCCGTAGCCCACCGGGTCGACGAAGCCAAAGCCCACTACGAGAACGATCCCGGCGACGCGGAAGCCAAAACCGCCTACCTGACCCTCCTCATGCAGCGCTCCTATGTCTCCGTCACCAAGAAGCTTTGGACCGAGGCGATCGCCGACTGGAGCGAAGTCCAGAAGATCGATCCCTCCAACCGCCGGGCCCGCAACAATCTCATCCACGCCTATGTCGCCCTGGGCTTGTCCTACGCCCTTCACGGTCTCGACGAGGAAGCCCTCGAACTCTGGGAAAACGCTCTCAAGCTGAATCCGGACAACACGGATCTGATTCATAATCTGGCGCTCGCTTCGGAAAAGGCCGACCGCCCCGACCGCGCCGCCGCTTATTGGTCTGAAACCATCGCCCGATGGAAAAAGCGTCTCGATGACGAAAGCGACAACGAGTACCTGAAGGAATGCGTGATCGAAGCGATGCGCATGCATTCCGAGCTGCCCTCGGCCCCGGAGGGTCACGGTTCGCACGGCTCGCTGGACGCGCCCCACGCCCAGGGGCGGGCCTCCTCGACGGAGGTGCGCCGGCCAGCCGCCACCAGTCGACCCCAGCAATCTTCCAGTTCGGACCGCGTCGCCACGCCGTCCACCGGCCCGCCCGCCCCCGCCCCGGCCCCCGGCGGCGACCGCTCCGCCAGCATTCAGGCCCAGCGGGAAATCCTCAAACTGCGCCCCGAGGACTTCGACGCCCGCTATCGTATCGCCAATCTTCTGATGGAAGGCGGCCAGTACGAAGAAGCCCATCAGGAACTCGATCAGTTGCACAACCGCCACCCCAAGAACATCGAAGTCCTCAACATGATGGGCCGGGCCCAGCTTCACCTCGGCAACGTGGACAACGCCTTCAACGTCTGGAACCGCAGCCTGAGCATCGACCCGAAAAACGCCTCGACCCGCGAGAGCATCGTGCGCGCCCACCTGACCCTGGGCAAATCCTTCCGCCAGAAGGGACTCTTTACCCACGCGCTGGTTCACCTGAAAAAGTTGCAGCGCTACATGCCGCAAAGCCCGGAGGTCTTCATGGAAATCGCCGCGACCTACGACATGAAGGGCGACACGCGAAGCGCCATGCAGCATTACCAGCGGGTTCTTTCCCTCGATCCGAAAAACAAAGTGGCCCGCAAAGCTCTGAACGATTTGCGGTTGAAGCGCTGATGAAGCCGGTCGCGGCTCCCTCCTGGTTGCCGGCTCCGATTTGCCGGTGGTTCGGACTTCCGCGATGGCCAACGAGCGATTTCACCCCGATGGAAGTCTGGAGCGGCGCGCAAAGCGGTGCCGGGGACCTCTTATCCCAGGTGGCCGCGATCCAGCGCGAAACCCGGCTCCTGGAAGAACGCGTCGAGAAGCTGCAAAGCCGCGAGCAGGCCTCCTCCAGCGGCGAATCCCGCGCCATCGCTCGGCAAATGCTCCCCGTTCTCGATGGCATGGAGCGGATTTTGGACTTGGCACAGGCCGAGGAAGAACCGACAGAAGAGTTTCTCAACTGGGTGAAATCCATCCAGGCCGTTCATCTACGCCTCTGCCGGATCATGGACCAACTTGGACTTGAGCCGATTCAGACGGTTGGAAAAGAAGTGAACTTCGAATATCACGATGTGGTTGCAACCGTGCCATCGGCGGAGTATTCCGAGGGCACGATTGTCGAAGAACGGCAAAAAGGTTACATGTTTCAGGGCCGGTTGCTTCGCGACGCCAAGGTGGTGGTTGCTCTACCCTCCTGATTTTTCCCGAAAGGCGGACCACATTCATGGCCAAGATCATCGGAATCGACTTGGGCACGACCAACTCTGTGATGGCTGTGATGGAGAAAAACGGGCCCTTCATCGTTCCCAACAGCCTGGGCGAGCGAATCACCCCTTCGGTCGTCGGCTTCACCAAAAGCGGCGACGTCCTGGTGGGCAAGAAAGCCAAGCGCGGAGCCATCATGAACGTGGGGCGCACGGTCTTCTCGATCAAGCGCAACATGGGCACCAGCCACCGCGTACGCATCGAGGGCCGCGAGTACACGCCGCAGGAAATCTCCTCGATGATCCTGCAAAAAATCAAGCAGGACGCGGAAGATTACTTTGGCGAGGAAATCACCTCCGCCGTCATCACCGTTCCCGCCTACTTCACCGACACCCAGCGCCAAGCCACCAAAGACGCGGGCGAAATCGCCGGCCTCAAGGTTCGCCGCATCATCGACGAACCCACCGCCGCCGCCCTCGCCTACGGTCTCGACAAGGAAGAAGACCAGCGCCTCATGGTTTACGACCTCGGCGGTGGCACCTTCGACGTCTCGATCATCGAAATCATCAGCGGCGTTTTCCAAGTGCTCGCTATCTCCGGCAACTCCAAGCTCGGCGGCGACGACTTCGACAAGCGCATCTCCGACTACCTGGTCGATACCTTCAAGAAGCAGAACGGCGTCGACCTCTCGGAAGACCCGATCGCCATGCAGCGCCTGCGCGAGGCGGCGGAAGAAGCCAAGATCGAACTGTCCGAACTCAAGGAAACCCACGTACTCGTCGAAGCGGTTACCATGACCGAAAAGGGTCCACTGACCCTCGACACGGTCCTGACCCGCGAGAAGTTCGAGGAAATCACCAAGGACCTCGTCCAGGCCACCATCGAACCGATGCAGAAGGCCCTCAAGGATGCCGGACTGACTCGAGAGGAACTCACGCAAGTGCTCCTCGTCGGCGGTTGTACCCGCATTCCCTCGGTGCAGCGCGCAGTCCGCGAGTTCACCGGCCGCAACGCCGCCCGCGACATCAGCCCGGAAGAAGTCGTCGCCATGGGCGCCGCCGTCCAGACCCTCGTGCTCGCGCCGCTGGACCCGGAAATCCAGGAAACCCTCGCCACACGCTACGTCAACAGCAGGCCCGTCATCATCCACACCACTCCCTTCAGCATGGGCGTGGGGCTGCAAAACGACCAGATGGGCGTCATCATCCCTCGCAATTCCACCTACCCGACGGAAGGCAAGGACATCTTCACCAGCACCCGCGACTTCCAGGAAGCCATCTCCTTCCCCATCTATGAAGGCGAAGAAGACGTGGCCTCGGACAACACGTTCCTGGATTTGCTCCGCATCGAAGGCGTTACGCCCGCACCCCGCGGCGTGCCGCGCATCGAAGTCACCTTCCGCCTCAATCCGGACCGAATTTTGGAAGTGACCGCCGAGGACCTGGCGACCGGCGTCTCCAAGCAGGTGGTCGTGACGGCGACCGACAACCGCCTGGACGATGACGACAAGACCCGCATGATCAAGGAAGCGAAGGATCGCGTGGCCTCGCTGCTCCGCAGCCGGATCGCCGACTCGCGCCACGAGGAAGCACGCAACATGCTCGAGCGGGCGGAAGCCACCCTCTCCGTCGCCTCCGATCACCCGCTTTCGACGGACCTGCGCAAACGCACCGACAGCTTGCGTGACGCCATCGAGACCGGTGACGAGAACGACATGGATACGACCATCGACGATATGCTGCGCATCCTGGCGGAAATCGAAGCCAGCGCCTAAAGCCTGGTTTGACAAAGAACGAAGTGGAACCCGGGGGAGGCGTCACGCCTCCCCTTTTTCTTTTGCTCCGGCCAAAGTGTGAGGCGAGGGCGTCCCCGCTGTCCGCAAAGGACACCCCCCGCCTCGGCCCGCTCCTCCGCCGCGCACAGATACCCCCGCTCCCACTGGGGCGGCGCCAAAGATGCCCATGGCGCCCTGTGCGGGCGGTTGGTTCGGAGGACTTGTAGGAAAAGAAAGCTGCCGCGGGAGCCGGCGTTACGGCGAGTAGCGGCGGATCAGACCCACCACGACGCCCTGAATCTGGACGTCGCTGGCCTTGGCGTAAATCGGCCCCATGTAGGGGTTGGCGGGCTGGAGGCGGATCTGATCGCCTTCGCGGAAGTAGTACTTCACGGTGGTCTCGTAGTTATTGACGAGGGCGACGACGACCTGACCGTCGCGGCAATGGGCGCGGCGCTCGCAGATGATGAAGTCGCCCTCGCGGATACCTTCGTCGATCATGGACTCGCCGCGCACGCGCAGAACGTAGGTTTGGTCGGCGTTGCGGACGAGGTCGCTGGGGACGCTGAGGCGCTCGGAAAGGTCGTCCTCGCAGACGTCGAGGGGTTCTCCCGCGGCCACGGTGCCACGGATCGGGATGGCGTAGCAGGCATCGAGTTCCATGTGGACCATGCGGGGGGCGTCGAGGTCTTTGCAGATCTCGATGCCCCGGCCGCGATTCCAATGGCGCCGGATCAGGCCCTTTTCGGACAGATTGGTCAGGTGCTTGTGAACTGTCGCCAGGGACGACAGATTCAACCCCTTGGCTACTTCCTCCAGCGACGGAGAGTAGCCATGTTGCTCGATGAAGGTTTTGATGAACTCGAAGACTTCGCGCTGGCGACGGGTCAGGTACATGGTGGGGCGTCTCTTTCTATCGGACTATGGCCCAAATGTCTGGCGAACTTTCGGTGAAGGTCAAGGTAAAAAGAAAGCGAATGCGAAAGATTCGTGTAGCCTCGCCCGCCCGGCCCCTGCTCCGATGGCTCCCGGGGGCTCCGGCTCTTGCCGCTAATTCTTGTGAAACCAGTAATTCATATGTCTTCCTCGCGCCGTCTCGATCTCCAATGGTTCTGGCTTCTCGCGCTTTGCGCGGCTCTTTTTCCGATGGCGGTTTTGACGTACAATCATCTGGGAGAGGACGCCTTCATCACGTTCCGCTACGCGGAGCAATGGGCGGCGGGCTACGGGCCCGTTTTCAACCGGGGAGAAATCGTCGAGGGCACGTCGAATCCACTCTGGTTGGCGCTCTTGATGCCCTTTGCGATGTCCGGGGCCGAGCTGCATTTCGCGGCGCGGGCGCTGTCGGTCGGTTTTCTGGCGCTACTCGTGGCGATGGGTTTCGCCATGGCGCGGCGGCGGGCGCCGGGGGAGCCGATGCTGGCGTGGTGGCTGGCGCTGGCGCTGGGGTTTCAGCCGTTTCTCAATTACCACCGCGATCAGGGCCTGGAGACGGTGCAGTACGCGGCCGTCCTCGGCGGAATGGTGTTGGCGGCGGGATGCCGGAATTGGCTCTGGGCGGCGTTTTTCGGGGCGCTGGCGGGGCTGAGCCGGCCCGAGGGCTTGGGCTTCGTGCTGGCGCTCTGGCCGGTTCTGGGGGCCGAGGCGTGGCGGCTGCGTCGCGAGGGAACGCCGTGGCGGTCGCGGGAAATGGCCCGGCTCGCGGCGGCGTGGGCGGTCCCGGTAGGGGTGTGGCTGGCGGTCGAACTGGCGCGCCGGGTGTATTATGACGCATGGATTCCGAACACGGTGCGGGCCAAGGGGCACGACGATCCGCCGCTGTGGCTGCTTTGGCGGTCCGCGGGTTGGCGCCAGGCGGGGGCCCTGACGGCGACCTGGTGGGGCTTTCCGGTGTTGGGACTGGCGGGCTGCGCGGCGCGGTGGCTGCGCGGCCGGTCGGACGTCCTGGCCCTGGCGGCGGGCTTGCAGATTCTGGCGGGCGTGGCGTTCCAGCTCAAGATCGGCGACCAGCTCAACAGCGGTTTCCGCTACCTCGTGCCGGTGGTTGTGCCGAGCCTGCTGGGGCTTTGGTTGGGACTCGAGTGGGCGCTGCAACGGGCGGGGGGAAGGCTGGGAGCCCGCGTCGCTGTGGGTTTGGCGGCGGGGGGCTTGCTGGCGCTGAACCTTTGGCTGCCGTTCCGGTGGCACAGCCCATGGCTGCGGGGCATCGCGAACGACGACCCGAGGACACGGCTGGCGGTGCGGCTGGGCGAGGCGCTCCGCGACCCAGCCTGGGAGGAGCGCTGGTCCTGGTATCGGAGCGATCCGATACTGATCAACGCGCAGGCGGGGCGCTGGCTCAGCGAGAACCTGCTGCCAGAGCACCCGGGGGCGATGCTTGCGGCGGATCAGATGGGAATGCTGGGATATTACCTGCCGCGGGAAACGCACATCGTCGACATGCTGGGCCTGATGGACCGGCATGTGGCGACGTTCAATTTGTCGGGGCCTCCGCTGGCGGACTATCTGCTGTCGCGGGGCGTTGATTTTATTGTGCTTTACGCCTGGCAGGACGAACCGTTGGAGGGCTGGATCGAACCAGGCGACGAAGGCCGCGCCGTCGTCTGGCCCTTGCGCCCCACGGTGGAGGCCCCTCCCGGATCCGATCGCTACACCCTCTGGTATCGGCTTCAGAGCGAGGTCGACGGAATTCAATTCCTGGTCTATGGGCCAAAGGACGGGGCCCCGCAGGCCGCGCCGGAGTCGGTATTCGTCGGGCCGGGGGCTGCGGATTTTCTGCGGGCGTGGCGGGTGACGCCGCCCTGGGAGGTCCCGCCGCCGCCAAAGTGATGACACAGGGCGGAGGGGTCGCTTTTTATCGTTGCAACGCATTGCAAATAGGCTTGACGATGGGGGATCGGGAATAAAACCCTTTACTGAGCGAGTAAACCGCTTGACGGGCTCGCGGCGAGCGTATCCAACTAAGCCCTTCATGTGATTTGATTGGGATTTTTATAGAAAGGCTCTCCCGCTACGACTGAGGACAGGATGGCCGGTAACAGTAACAACACCAACAGCAGCAATCGCGGTGGCAAGCCCAGCAAGGGTGGTGGCAAAGGCGCCAGCAAGCGCCGGGTCACGATCATGGACGTCGCCAAAGAGGCGGGCGTCAGCATCGCCGCGGTGTCGCGCATTCTCAACAACTCCTACGATGGGTTCTCCGCGCGCGAGGAGACGAAGCAACGGGTCTACGCGGCCGTCAAGAAGCTGGGCTACACACCCAGCCGGGCGGCGGTGCGCCTTGCCACCGGCAAGCACCAGGCCGTCGCCTTGTGCTATCCGATCCACGGCCACGACGACGTGCCGATCAATACCTCCAGCGTCACCGCCACCCTTCTCCAACTCGATCAGATGCTTCAGATTCACGGCGCGATTCGCTCGGCCAGCAAAGTGGGTTACGACCTGGTGCTGATGACCCGCAGCGAAGAGCGCACCATCGGCAAGCTGCTCGCCAACGCCGGCGAGTCCGTCGACGGTATCATCTACGTGAACCCGGAGGACGACGACACGGTGTCCGAGCAGCTCCGCAACAGCGAGCTGCCGATCGCCGTTGTGGGCTCGATGAACTACAAGGAAGACGAGCGCATTTGCAGCGTCAGCGTCGACGAGTTCACGGCCGGCCGCATGGCCATGGGCCACCTGATCGTGGCCGGCGCCCGCAAGGTCATCGTCGCCGTCCCCGAGGAGCGGTCCCACGAAGCCGCCATCGTCGACCGCGTCGAAGGCATCGCCCACGCGGTCAATTCCTACAGCGATCCCTCGCTCAGCTTCACGGTGGTGAATCTGCCGGAGGACATGGAGCAGGCCAAAGCGGCCTTCCTCAATCACATCGGAGCCTGGGGCGACCCGGATGGCGTGCTGACGCTGGGCGGGGTTCTCCCCTTCGCCATCTCCAAGGCGCTCGAAGTCGAACGCCTTCGCATCCCCGCCCAGGTCAAACTGGTGGGCTTCGACGAAAATCCGATGTACGCCCTCCACAATCCGCCAATCACAGGAATCCGCTATCCGGTGGAAGAGATGTGCCGGCGGGCGACGGAGATGCTGATCGAGCGCATCCGAACCGGCAAGACGCCGGAGCCGGCGCTGATGACACCGAAGATGATCGCGCGCAAGTCGAGCGAGGCTTCCGAGGTGCCCATGTTCCGCTAGGTGAATGGGCTGGCGGACAGAATAATTCAAGCGCAAAGTTATCGACCGCATTGATTTTGGCATTGTTGGCGGGGTAAAAGCGTTGATTTTTCTGCACTTCCCAGGGCCAATGGGGCTTGACGACAGGAACTTTCAAATCCAAGAAGTGAATTCATAATGAGGTCCGCGCCTGTCCAAAGGGAGAGGCAGCGGAGAAGATGCCTCGTAATCGAATGCTTCTGAAAAAGGCGGTTGCAATTTTTTCGCAATTCGCTGACCGTATGAACAACGGAAAACTTGGGATCAAATCCGCCCGAGTTTTTTCGCTTCACCACACGGCTTCCCTCAGCCGGATTCGCTCCCGTTTCCGCTAGAAAACCTGGAGGTCAAATTGACAAGCGTAATCTCCCGCCGCCCCGATCTGGTTCTTGTGCCCAGAACCGAAACCCCCGCCGAGCGTGCTCTGGAAAAGAAGCGCATTCGCAAGCACTACGTGCTGAAGATCATTCGTGACTACGGTCCGATTTCCCGGGCGGGTATCTCGAAAACCGTGGGCCTGAACATGCAGAGCGTGGCGACTCATGTGGACGATCTGGTCAAGGCCGGACTGGTTCACGAGGAAGAGGCCAAGGAAACCACCATCGGCCGCCGGCCCACCCTGTGTACGCTCAAGGCTGATGCCGCCATGGTTGCCGGGGTGGATTTCACCCCGAAGCAGGCCACCATTCTGCTCACGAACTTGAAGGGCGAGGAAATTTCCCGCACCAACTGCAAGGCCCCGGCGAACCAGAAGCCCGACTCGCGCGAGGCCGCTCAGTGGATCACCGAGTGCCTCGATGGCATTCTCCACCAGGAAGGCGCCGAATATCCGCCGCTCGCCGGCGTTGGCATTTCCTGGCCCTGGGAAGTTCCCTTCAGCGCCCCCGAACTCAGCAGTATCGGCCTTTCCCCCCTCGACCCGACCGCCTCTTCCGGAGTCGTGCAGCGCCTCGTCAGCGAAATGACCCAGGTTCCCGTGATCGTCGAGGCTCGCCCCCGGGCCATGGCCCTGGCGTCCCTGCTGTCGGGCGAAGGCAAGGAATTCATCAATTTCGTCTATCTCAGCACGGAAACCAGCTTCCATGCCGCCTTCGTGCAGAATGGCCGTGTGATGCACGGCAGCGCCGGCCGGGCCGGCAATCTGTCGCCGGTTTCCTACGATGGCGGATCGCTCGGCGACGTGTTGAGCGAAGGTGGCCTGAAGGCGCTCGCCAAGGCCCACGGAGCCGCCAAGGGCGATGTGGCGAGTCTCATCTCGCAAGCCGAGAAGGGGAACGCCAAGGCGCTCGCTGTCTGGGAAGACTATGGCAAAGCGCTCGCTCACGGGGTCGCCATTCTGATTCACACGATCGATCCGACCGCTGTGATTATCGGCGGCAGCGTCAGCCCCGCCGCTCCCTACTTTCTCCCGAAAGCCAAGGAAACCCTGGCAAGCCTCACCTCCGAAGAGCAACTCGCCCGCACCCAGGTGCTGGCCTGCGGCCTTGGCGAGGAAGCCATCACCCATGGCGCCACCTCGCTCGTGCTCCACCATATCTTCTCGATGGCGCACATCGACCTCGCCCAGGTCCTTTAATCGGCTTCGGAAGAATTTCTGCCCTTTACCTTCAGCCCCTCCTCCCTTTTCCATCAGTGTTCGGAACCGCTCCGAAGACTTGTGGAAGGCCGGAGGGATTGGGGCCTTGGCATTCGCCGTCACGCATCACAATCGTCAGGGTGAACCCGTCACCGTCGTCTACGATCAGACGGAGGTGACACTCGGCCGGTCGCGCGGGAACGACTTCGTGATCGATTCGAACCACTATCCGGCGGTTTCGCGCAACCATGCCCGTTTCGTCCTTCAGGACGGCCGGGCCACGGTCTGGGATCTCGGCAGCACCTCGGGCGTTCTGCTCAACAAGAAAGCGATCAAGGAGTCGGCTCCGCTGAAGCAGGGGGCCGAAATCCGCTTGGACGCCCTCAAGATGCGCGTTCACTGGCGCCCCGAGGGCTCGACCGGCGAGGGCGACCAGCTGCCCTGGGGCTTTCCGCTGGCGCTCTGGCGCGATTTCCCGAGCCGTTTTCAACGCTTCGAGCGCATTGGCGCCGGCGCCTATGGCGAGGTCTGGCGCGCTTTCTGCCGCCCCGACGGCTCCACCGTCGCGGTGAAGGTGCTCCTGCGCGAGGACCCCCGCGGCGGCACCGACACCAACGCCATGATGCGCTCGCGCCAGGACGTGATGGACTCGCGCTCGGTCATCGAGCGCTTCCACCGCGAAGCCGACGTCACCCAGCGCCTCGTGGCCAGCGGCGCCCCCAACATCGTCCCAGTGATGGAAGCAGGCGGCGATCCGGAAACGGGCCTCCTCTACATGATCATGGAGTACATCGAAGGCCAGTCGCTTGGCTCCCTCGCCGCCGCCGAGCACCCCATTCCGCAACGCCGGGTCTGCCGCTTTCTCCACCACATCGCCCAGGCCCTCGAAGCCGCCCATGCCTTCGAATGGCGCAACGACTTCACCCAGTCGGACCTGAAAGGCATCATCCACCGCGACATCACCCCGGCGAACGTGCTGATCCGCAAGTCGGACGACCGCGCTCTGCTCTGCGATTTCGGCATCGCTGCCATCCAGGAAGGCGGCCTGAGGCTGACCCAGCCGGAACTGCAAGTCACCGCCTTACGCTACACCCCGCCGGAAGCCCTGATCGACGACATCATCAGCCCGTTCCAAGACCTGTGGGCCTTGGCCGTGCTCGGCTACATCGTGCTCTCCGGGGGCGTGCCGCCCTATGTGGGCGAGCGCCCCACCGATCTGCTCCAGGGCATCCGCCATCGCGGCCCCCAGCCCCTCGGCCGCTATCGCAAGGACCTGGACCCGGAACTGATCGCGCTCTTGCGCCAGGGCCTTCACTCCGAGCGCGCCGAACGACCCCAGTCGGCCACCGAATGGAAAGAGCGGCTGGCTCCCTTCGCGGACTTGAGCTGACAAGTCGCCCCGCCCCCGGCCGGGAAAGCCGCTGGGCGTCTACTCGTACACTTCCCAATCGATCCAGGACCGCCGCATCGCCTCCCGATAGGCCTCGATGCGCTCCGGGGTCGCTTCCGGATCCGCGGCGCGAACCTCGGCGTCTGGCCCCAGGTACCGCATCCGCACATGGCGATAGTAGTAATTCCGCATACCCCGGTTGTTTGGCACCGGTGTGTTCTCCGGGTCCTCGACACGGTACTGGATGATGGTGATGTCTTCGTCCTTCAGGCGCCAGGTGGCCACTTTGCGCGCGCCCGGGGGCAGCACCGGCTGCTCGGCCGAGCCGGGCGGCAGGCCGGGTTCCGGTGGCCCCGCGATGGGGCTGTGGAGCAACCAGCGCATCCGCGGATCCGGTGGATCGTTGGTGACACTGCGCGGGTCCTGCGAAATAATCCAGTCCAGCGTCGTTTCCCCATAGCGCAGATTCAGCAGGTTCTGCGTGTGGACGCGTTCGTACCAAGCCGCCTTGTCGATGCCAGCGTTATCCAGCAGAATATCCGCCACCTCGCGCATCGTGCGCAGGTTCGGCACCACGTTCTCCGCCTTATGATCGTAGACGAAGATGCGACCGCTCTTCTCGATCAGGCGCAGGTGGAAGGCGCTATAGAAACCATAGCCCACGAACAGCAGAGCCGCCAGGACGTACACCAGACCGTAAGCTTTCGCATCGGCTCCGGAGCGGCCCTCGATCTTGCGGTACAGCCAACCCAGGCCCGCCCCCAGCGCCACGATGCCGGCGCCCGTGGTGATGAACGGCGCGGGATAAGTCACAAGGTAATAGCGCAGGGGCACGATGGAGTACTCCTCGACCCCGGGCACGCCGTGGAAGTTGAAGAAACTCAACACCGCCACTGGTCCCGCCTGCCACAGAAGCACCGCCAGCGCGAAGAGCATCCTCGCCCGGGACGCTTCGAAGAGGGCACCCTCCAGCCCCTTGCGCCGCCGCGCGTGATCGATCACCCAGAACAGCAGGCACGCCATGCCCGCCGCCCAGAAAACGATCTGGATGTCCGCGTAGCCGTTGATGATCCGGGCGGCCGTGAAGCGCTCGTCGCCCAGCACCTCCTCGCCCTTCATCGGCATCGTCATCAGCGCAACGAACCCCAGCCGGGTGATTTCCTCGTTCATCTCCAGGTGCGTGTGGTACAGGTAATTCAGCGGCCCGTTGGGGTTGAACTTCCACTTATCGGCGTCCTCGCGCAGGCTCACGGGCGCCTCGACCATTTCCGCGGTGTTGTGGCCCGAGGTGGACACTTCGGAGATGATCAGTGGGCTGAACAGCACCAGCACCAGTGCCGCCGTCGCGGCCCAGGGTTTCCACCCGATGCGCGCCCGCGCCACCGCCAGAACGCCGATCACGGCCGGCAGGGCCTCGATGGCGGAGAGGTGAAGCTGGAGCCCTAGACTTAGCCCCAAGACGCACAGCACCACCCACCAGCCCCGCCGGTCGATGGCCGCCCGCAGCAACCCCCACAGCGCCAGCGTCATCATCGGCGGCAGGAAACACGGGTTCCAGTTGTAGCGGAGCTGAATCACCTCGAGCGGAAACACGGCGTAAATCGCCGCCGTCCAGAACGCCATCATCGGCCCCAGATACCGCCGCACCAGATACCAGGTGGCGGCGACGACGCCTGTGTTCAGCAGGCCGACAAAGATCTGAATGGCTTCCGGCCGGGGCGAGATCGCCAGAATCGGCGCCACCAGCAAGTACATGAACGGCCCCATGACGCGGCCGCCGTATTGCATTTCGCTGCCCAGGAGGTGGAACTGCACGCCGCGCAATATCTCAAGAGAGCGGTACAGGTCGCGCGAGGTATGGGCGCTGAAAAACGACAAGTCCGGATCGTAGAGCCGGAAGCCAGCCGCCACGAAGAGGAGGAACCCGAGGCCCACCCATTCCCAAACGGTCACCGGCCGCGCGGCCACGGCGGGAGGCATCGGTCGGAACGGCGAATCGGAGACGGGCGGGGAGTCGAGCGTGGCGGTCGGTTCGGAAGCGGGAGCGGGCTCGGCTTCGGCGGGGGAGAGGGAACTCATGCGGTGTCTGGAAAGCGCGGGAGTCATCGCGGGCGCGGGCGCCGAGGGCGAGCCAGCGCCCTCATTCGCCTTCGGCTTGGTTCGGCGCGGTTTCGCCATGGGTGTGGACAGCCTTACTGCGGGAATACTCTCCTCAGCTAGGCCCCACCGGCCCCACGGGCAAGAGGCTTGTTGCCCACCCCGCCGATTCGCCCGTTGTCTGATAAGTGCGATAAGTGTATTTTGTCTTTTTTGCTCCCGAAGCTCCACATGAGGGGACAACCTGACAAGCCTGTGAGAGGGTCTTTTTCAGACGCCACAGGAGGCCCGATCCGATGAGCCACTTCCCCCGAGTTTCCATGCAATTCGTCAGGAAAGGTAAACCCCTCCCGCGAAACGCCACCCGCCTTGACGCTGCCGCCCCTCGGGCGGGAAGCTTTTCTCCGCCGCCGACCTTGTCCGCGGCCCGCTCACCCGCCCAGCCCCGGAGTCCAAGCCCCTTGGCGCTTCCCTTTCTCTCTCGTCAAATTTTCTTCCTGCTGATCGCCGCCGCCCTCGCGACCGCCTGCCGTCCGCCCCAGCGCCCCGACGGCGAAGCCGCCCCGGGCGAAAACGCCAACCCGGACATCAAGAAGGAACGCGTCTTCCTCTCGCCGGTCCTGATCCAGACCGCCGAGCGCCAGGAAATCCGCGCCACGGTCTCGACCACCGGCTCGATCGTGCCGGTGCGAAGCCAGGCGCTGGCCACCGAGGAAAGCGGCACGCTGCGCTTTACGCGGGAATGGCGCGAGGGCGACGCCGTCGAAGAAGGCACCGTGATCGCCCGCCTCGACAGCATGGAACTCATCAGTCAGATCGAAATCGACCGGGCGGAAATCCGCATCGCCAAGGAAAACCTGAACATCGGCAAGCAGACCCTGGAAGCCCGCCAGCGCGAGTATCGCACCCTGCAAGACCTCTACGCCCAGGGCGTCACGTCGCAGCGCGAAGTGGACGCAGCGCGGTTGCAGCTCCAGCAGGCCCTCAATTCCCAGAAGCAGAGCCAGATCAACCTGGAGAAAGCGGAGCAGCGGCTCGAATCGACCCTCGCCCGCGAGCGCCGCACGGAAATTGCCGCGCCCTTCGATGGCGTCCTCGTCAGCCGCTCGACCCTCCAGGGCCAAGGCAAATTCCAGCGCGGTTTCGGCGACGAAGACATCACCGTCAACGAAGGCAAATACGTCGGCAGCGGCACCACAGTCGGCGGCGTCGTGGACATCGCGAACGTCTATATGCGGGTCGATGTGACCAGCAAGGACATCGGCAACGTCTTTCCCGGCCAACCCGCCATCGTCGTGCTCTACGCTCGTGAAGACATCGTGGCCGAGGGCGAAGTCGCCAGCATCAGCAACAGCGTCAACCCCGACACCCGGGCCTTCACGGTGGACATCGCCCTCGCCAATCCGGAGGGCGAAGACGGCGCCCGGCGCCTGAAACCCGGCATGTTCGGCCGCGCCGACATCGTCACCGAACGCCGCCGCGACCGCATCGTCGTCCCCAAGAGCGTCATCACCCGCCGCAACAACATGGACGTCGTTTTCGTGGTGCGCGACAAACCGGACTTGGACTACGACGTCGCGGAAATGATCGCCGTGGACTTAGGCCTGGAAGGCAAAGACGACATCGAAATCGCCTTCGGCGTCCAAGAAAACGACCGAGTCGTCATCCGGGGCTACGAAGTCCTGCAAGATCAGACGCCGGTGAACGCGATCGATGTGGACGCGCCGACGACGCCGACGATGTAGGGAAAGTTTGATATGGATAATTATTGAATTTTGAAATCTGTGTAACATGGGCGTCCCGCCCATGACCAGGAACGTTTTCTAGAAATATAACAACTCTTTGTCCTCGAAGCCTCGCCGATCACGGGCAAGATGCCCGTGTTACCTTTTTATCGCCGGCTGATTAATCTGATTCCCCCACCACCCCCCGCCCCGCCAAATGCCCACTCGCCCACGCCCACTGGAAGTTGAACCCGCCGATCCGCCCGTCCACATCCAGCATTTCGCCGCAGAGATACAGCCCCTCGGCCACGCGGCTGGCCATGGTGCGGGGGTCGATTTCCGAGAGGTCCACGCCCCCGGCGGTCGTCTCGGCGAAGGTGTACCCCCGCGACCCCGTGACGTTCAGGGGCAGGCGGGCGATGTCGGTGGCGGTGGCGCGGCGGGTGGTCTTGGAGAGTTCGGCCAGCACCCCGTCGCGGCCCTCGGCCAGCGCCGAGGCCAGGCGCTCGGGGTAAATCGCGCGCAGAGCGTTGGCCAGCGTGCGCTTAGGGTGCGCCGCTGCCTGATCGCGGAGCCAGCCGTCGGCGGCTTCCGGCGTCGGGAAATGGGGATGGCCAAGGCCGACCACGAGTTCCGCGCGGGGGTCGGCTTCGCGGGCTTGCAGCAGATGGCGCGAGAGGTCGAGGGCCGCCGGGCCGCTGACGCCGAAGTGGGTGAAGAGGAGCGATCCGGCGCGTTCTTCGAGGCGCCGGCCGCTTGCTTCGTAGACCCCGAGACGCACATCCAGCGTCAGGCCGCTCAGGTCCGCGAAACGCCCGCCCGCGCCCGCCTGCGGCCCCAGCACCAGCGGCGCCAGCGCCGGAGTCGTCGCCGTGATTGTGTGCCCGAGGCGCCGCGCCGCCGCCAAGCCCCAGCCATCGCTGCCGCTCTTGGGCAGCGACATGCCGCCAGTCGCCAGGATGAGGCGCCGGGCGCTGAGGGGCGGGTGCTCGCCATCGCGAAATCCGAGGCTCCAGCCGCCGCCGGCTTCCCGCCCGATGTGGCCGACCCGGTGCCCGGGGCGCAGCTCGACGCCCACTTCCTCAGCGCGCCGCAGCAGCGCCCCCAGCACCGTGCGAGCTGAATCGCTGGCGGGAAAGTACTTACCGGTCGGTTCGAGTTTCAGTTCAACGCCTAGCGACGCCATCCACTCCAACGTGCGCCGATGGTCGAAGGACTTGAGCACCTTCTTGATCGTGCCGCGCGCTCCGCCCCAGAAATCGTCAGGCGTCACGCGTTCGTTGGTCACGTTGCATCGCCCGCCGCCGCTCACCAGGATTTTTGCCCCCGGTTTGCGCGCGCCATCCAGGAGCACAATCCGCAGCCCGCGCCCGGCGGCGGCCTCGCCGGCAAAGATGGCGGCGGTCAATCCGGCGGCTCCGGCGCCGACGATGGCGATGTCGATGGGGGGAGCGGACATGGCGGGACTTTCGTGGAAGATGCGGTCTCAGGCCAAAGCTTGGCGCCCCCGGGGCGCAAAGGAAACCGCCGATTCGAGGGGACTTCCCCAGGCAGGTCGTGCTCGCGGCTGGCCTTCGCGGGGAAATTTGCGGTCGACATCCCGATGAGCGCCCACTTTTCTCGTCATCGACTCCAAAAAGGCCATCCTTCCATGAGCCCTCTCCGATCAACCGTCGAAGGTCTGAAAAAAGCCGTTTCCAAGCGCCTGAACAAGGACGTTCTCAGCGAGGGCGTTGTCGAAGACAATCTCGCCTGGAACAAGAAGCGTTGGGGCAGCGAATCGCTCTGGCGCGGAAAAGACAAATTTGGATATCAGTGGGGAGGCGGCCACATGCAGAGCTATACCGGCGTCGTCCGCATCGCTGAAAACCACCTGCTGCCGCACCTGGGCGAGCGACGCGATTACGACGTCGTCGAGATCGCTCCCGGGGCCGGCCGGTTTACGACCGAATTGATCCGCGTCGCCAAGACGCTGGCCTTGGTGGACTACACGGAGGCCTGCATCAAGGTCTGCCGCGAGCGGTTCCAGTACTACGACCACATCGCCTATCACGTCAACGATGGCCGGTCGCTCTCCATGCTCGAGGACGAATCGGCCGACTTGGTCGCGTCCTTCGATGCCTTGGTGCATGTGGTGCCGGAAATCATCCGTGAATATGTCATCGACATCAAGCGCGTGCTTCGGCCCGGCGGCTTGGCCTGGCTGGATCACTCGGGCAAAGGCGTGCGCGAGTCGGGCCGCCGCACCGCCATGACGGCCGAGAAAATGCAGGAATTCGCCGCGGAGTTGGGTCTGGAGGTGGTGGCTCAGCATTTCCGCAACGATCACGACTCGATCTCCGTGCTTCGCAAACCGGAAGCGTAAGCCGCCGCCCCTTACAGGAACTCCACGTTGCCCGTGTCGAAGTCGTACACGGCGCCGACCACCTTCAGTGTCCCGGCCGCTTCCGCCTTGCTCACCACATCGTTGCTTCGGATCAGGGCCACCTGGCGCTCCACATTGGCCCGAACGGCTCCCGGCAAACTGGCTCCCTCCGGCAGGCCCTCAGCGATGCCCATCAGCAGACTCTGGAGCGGCTGCGGATACTGGCCTTCTTCCACGCCCAGGGCGCCCTTTACGGCGCCACAGCTTTCGTGACCCATAACCAGCAGAAGCGGAGTTTCCAGCGCCAGAATCGCATACTCCGCACTGCCCATGTTCTCCTCGGTCTTCACGTTGCCGGCCACGCGCAGGACGAAAACCTCGCCCACGCCGGCGTCGAAGACGTGCTCCACGGGAACGCGGCTATCGGCGCAGGACAAAACGATGGCGTAGGGATTTTGCCCCGCCTTGTGCGCCGCAATCTGCTCCGTTTCCAGGCCTTCCCATTCACTTTCGCCGTCGACATAGCGGGCGTTTCCGGCTTTCAGCCGCTCCAGCGCCGCCTCCGGCGAAACCGATTTCAACGGGACCGCATCGTCCCAATCGCCTTTCTTAGAACTCTGATGAGCGCATCCGGTGGAGAGCACGGAAATCGCGGTTCCGGCAACGAGCAAAGCAAACAATGAGACCTTCATGGGTGAAACCCCGCCTGAGAAATAAAAATGACCGCCCGCAGCGGTGCGGGCGGTGTAAGCAAGCGGGGGGCCAAACGGGTTCGCGTCCTGCCAGCTCCTAAGCCTTCAGCGACGAATTTGGGATCAGCGCGCCGACGACCACCTGCTCGCTGTCTCCATCCCAGAAGAAGGTGACGTGAGGGATGGAGCCGGGGGCGGGATGGGCAGCCGAGGCTTCCGAGCCGACGGGGCTGAGAACCCAGGCCAGCTTTTCGCGGCGTCCGTTCCAGTCCACATACATCAGATCGGCCGCCGAGGGGGAAAGCGACTCCAGCACGCTCGAGCGCTGAAGAGTCAGCCCTTGCTCGGCGAGCCTGCGGTTGAACGTGGCGCGGGCGTCTGTGTCCTCGTTGCCGCCTTCCCGCAGCCGCATGTCGCGGTAGTCGCGGGCCAGGAGTTGGAGGGCGAGGCAAAGCGGCAGCGCGTCCTCGCAAGCGGTCGCTTTCCATCCGGCTTCGGCGCGAGAGTGGAGCACCAGCCGCCCCGCCATGGTGCTTCGCACCCATCGCGGCATCGAATCCGCCGCCAGGCAAACCGGCATGTCGGAGATTGGCAGGCGGCCTGTGGCGCGGGCGAAGCCATGCTCGAGTTCGACGATGCGGCCCCGCAGGATCAGGTTGCTTTCCCGGGCGGCGAGGGCGCTCTCCTCCCACTGCTCCGCCGACCGCTGCACTTCTTCCAATTGGCTCCGCAGGTTGGCGATCTGGCGTTGCGTGTCCGGGTCGGTTTCCAGGACCGGGGCCTGCCAATCGCGGTCGCTGGCCGTCTCGGCTCCCGCGTGAGCCTGCGCCGTGTCCACGAACGGCACCGATTCCTCGTGGGTCAGGGGGCTGAGGGCGTTGCAGATCAACGCCTGATCGAGAAGGAAATTGGCGAAGGCGTGCTCGCCCCGTTCGCCATGGTACTCCCACAGCATGATGCGGTCGGCCATCCAGAACCCGTGCTCGCGCCCGTTGTCCAGATGGTAGTCCCGGATTCCGGGGCGGAACAGGCGGGCGGCGCCCATAAAGGCCGACCACTCGCGGCCCACGCGGTCGGTCCAGTGATAGGTCAGGTGCTTGGGCATGGTGGCCACATAGGCCGCGCCCTGCATGCGTTTGGCCAGAACGTGCGGATTGAGGATGAAGCGCTCGTTGACCGGAAGGCGGACCTTCTGGGTGTCCGCCTCGGTCAGGAGGATGACGCCCAGGGAGCGGCGCGGGTGGGTCAGCAGATTGTCGAAGACATCCAGGTCGTCTTCGCCTTCGAGTTCCAGCGGTTTGCCATCGATGGGAGCGGCCTCCGCCATCGGAACGGCGTCGGCCACCTCCTGGACGAGGGAGGGCAATTCCGGCGTCACGCTGTTCTCGCCGACGGGAGGGCGGGTCTGGCGGGTGCGCAGGACGAAGTTGGTGGCGCCGGCCCGGAGGAAGACGCTCAGGTCCAGGACGTGGGCGAGGCCGGGAACGTCGCGGTCGAGACGGTTAACGTGCACCGTCCAAACTTTTTGATCGGGAAGAAAGACTCCTTCGCACCGATTGCCATTCAGCGATCGTTCGAAACTCTCTTCGGTGATGGGAAGGTCTCCGGGGGTCCATCCGTCCCACATGTCGCGAAACCAATCGCGAGCTATGCGGCGCACGTCTCCGAAGGCCTCATCGCTCATTCTTGTCCACAAATGGTAGGACGACCGCAAACGGGTATCCTCCCGGACGGGTGCAAGCTCAACACGATGCGCCACGTCAGCCTCCTTTTCGAGGCGAAAATCAATCGCAACCTTCAATAGCGCCAGCACGGGCGAGTCGCCCTGGAAAAGACCCACACGAATGGCTGGCTCTGAACCCCTTCACCTAAACGAGTTACGCCTCCAACGCAAGGAGAGACCGTGGTCGGAGTGGGGAAAAATCTGGTCAGGACCTCGACATTCGTTGCCTGCAACAAAACCATGTCTGTCCAAACCCCTGGTTTTACAAGACAAATGAGGATTCTGTGAGAAAAATGTGAGCCTTCCCGATTCACCCGTCCGCCCAGGGGACGGTTTCAGAATTGGACCGGTTTAAATTCTTCTCGATTTGTGAACCGAAAATCCAGAGGCAGATAGGCTCTGCCGCCCCCTTCGTCCGTCCAGTCTCGTGTCAGGAAACGGCTGCGGGTGCTGGCGCTTCCGCCGGTTCCCTGTCGGGGTCGTACCCCAAATTCGGACGCAGCCATTTTTCCGTTTCAGCCAGAGTCATGCCTTTTCGCGCGGCATACTCCCGCACCTGATCCCGCCCGATCGGGCCGACGTCGAAGTACTGGGCCTGCGGGTGGGCGAAGTAATAGCCGCTGACGCTGCTGGCGGGGAACATGGCGCAGTTTTCCGTCAGGGTGACGCCCGCCATTTTTTCGGCATCCAGGAGCCGGAAAAGTTCCCGCTTCTCCGTGTGATCCGGGCAGGCCGGATAGCCGGGGGCAGGGCGGATGCCGCGGTACTTCTCGGCGATCAGCGAGGCGTTGTCCAGGTTCTCGGCGGCGCCGTAGCCCCACCAGTCCCGGACGCGCTTGTGGAGCAGTTCGGCGAAGGCCTCCGCCAAGCGGTCCGCCAGCGCTTTCACCATGATGCTGTTGTAGTCGTCGTGCTTCGCTTCGAAGCCCTTGGCGAGGTGGTCCGCGCCGAGGCCCGCCGTGACGGCGAAGGCCCCGACGTAGTCGGCGCGGCCGCTGTCGCGGGGGGCGACGTAATCGGCCAAGCAGCGGTTCCGCTGGCCGGGCTGGCGGGGTGTCTGCTGGCGAAGGAACCGCAGTGTGGTGAGCACTTCGCGGCGCGAGTCGTCGGTGTAAAGCTCCACATCGTCGCCCACCGCGTTGGCGGGCCAGAAGGCGCAGACGCAGTTCGCCTGGAGGCGCTTGTTGGCGATCAGGTCGGCGAGCAATTCCTTGGCGTCGGCGAAGAGTTCGCGGGCTTTGTCGCCGTACTTGGGGTGATCGAGGATGCGGGGGTAAACGCCCTTCAGCTCCCAGGTGTGGAAGAATGGCGTCCAATCGATGTACTCGGCGATTTCCTCCAGCGGGTATTCGGCGATGTGCTTCAGGCCGGTCCACTCGGGCTTCGCGATGTCCACCGAGGCCCAGTCGGTGGGGAAGGCGTTGGCGCGGGCGCGCTCCAGCGGCACCAGTTCGGGGGCGCTGTGTTTGGCCGCGTGGTGGGCGCGCAGGCGCTCGTATTCGTCGGCGACTTTGGCTTCGTACTCGGGGCGCTGCTTCCCATCCATCAGAGCGGACACCACGCCCACGGCACGACTGGCGTCCACGACGTGGATGGTGGGACCGCCCTTATAGGCCGGGGCGATCTTGACCGCCGTGTGGATTTTGCTGGTCGTGGCGCCGCCGATCAGCAGCGGGCAGGTGAAGCCCCTCCGGGTCATTTCCTTGGCCACCTCGACCATTTCGTCGAGGCTCGGCGTGATCAGCCCGCTGAGGCCAATCACGTCCACGTCGTGCTCCTTGGCGGCGGCCAGGATGGCCTCCTTGGTCTGCATCACGCCGAGGTCGATGACCTCGAAATTGTTACAGCCCAGCACCACGCCGACGATGTTCTTGCCGATGTCGTGGACGTCGCCCTTCACGGTGGCCATCAGGACCTTGCCCTTGCCTCGGGTTTCCACCTCGCCGCGGGCTTCCGCCTGGCGCTTTTCTTCCTCCATGTAGGGCAGCAGGTAGGCCACCGCCTTCTTCATGACGCGGGCGCTCTTGACCACCTGGGGCAGGAAAATTTTGCCTTCGCCGAAGAGATCGCCGACGATGTTCATGCCGTCCATCAGGGGCCCCTCGATGACCTCCAGGGGCTTGTCGAAGTGCTGGCGGGCTTCCTCCGTGTCTTCGTCCACGTAGGTCGGGATGCCTTTGATGAGGGCGTGGCTGAGGCGGTCGGCGACCGGCTCGCGGCGCCAGGCTTCGTCTTCCACTTTCTTCGTGGAACCTTGACCCCGCAGCGTTTCGCCGTACTCGATAAGGCGTTCGGTGGCGTCCTCGCGGCGGTTGAAGAGCACGTCCTCGACCATTTCGAGGAGCCTGGGCTCGATTTCGTCGTACACCTCCAGCATGCCGGCGTTCACGATGGCCATGTCGAGACCGGCTTTGCGGGCGTGATAGATGAAGGCGCCGTGCATGGCTTCGCGGATCGGATTGATGCCGCGGAAACTGAAGCTGATGTTGCTGATGCCGCCGCTGATCAGGGCGCCGGGACAGACGTCCTTGATCTGGCGCGTGGCTTCGATGAAGGCGATGGCGTAGTCGTTGTGCTCCTCCATGCCGGTGCCGATGGTCAGGACGTTCGGGTCGAAGACAATGTCTTCGGGCGCGAAGCCAGCCTTCTGGGTCAGGAGGTCGTAGGCGCGTTTGCAGATTTCGACTTTGCGCTGCGTCGTGTCGGCCTGGCCCTGCTCGTCGAAGGCCATGACGACAGTGGCGGCGCCGTGTTTGCGGATGACAGCGGCTTGTTCGAGGAACTTCGCCTCGCCTTCTTTCAGGCTGATGCTGTTGACGATGGCTTTGCCCTGGATGCGTTTGAGAGCTTCCTCGATAACGGGCCAGCGCGAACTGTCCACCATCACCGGGACGCGGGCGATGTCGGGTTCGGCGGCCAGGAGATTGAGGAAGCGGATCATCATGGCGACGCTGTCGATCATGCCCTCGTCCATGTTGATATCGACGATGTGGGCGCCGTTGTCGACCTGCTGGCGGGCGATGCCGAGGGCGCCTTCCA
The DNA here is from genome assembly GCA_040219255.1 of Sumerlaeia bacterium. Lineage (GTDB taxonomy): Bacteria > Sumerlaeota > Sumerlaeia > SLMS01 > JAHLLQ01 > JAVJSW01. The sequence goes on along the minus strand of JAVJSW010000077.1, from coordinate 142,428 downwards.
GGTCGCCTTCTTTGATGAGCTTGGCGAATTTGGGCGAACCGGTGATGTTGGTGCGCTCGCCGACCATGATGAGGTTCGTGTTCTCGCGAAGAACGAGCGGTTCGAGGCCGCTGTAGCGGGGGAGGGTGCTGCGTTCGGAGGGCGTGCGGATGGTGCCGTGGGTTTCCATGGCTTTGGCGATGGCGGCGATGTGCTCGGGGCGCGTGCCACAGCAGCCGCCGACGATGTTCAGCCAGCCCTGGCCGGCGAAATCGGCGAGGATTTCGGCCATTTTGTCCGGGCTGTCGTCGTAGCCGCCGAACTCGTTGGGCAGGCCGGCGTTGGGATAAACCGAGGTAAAGCAATCGCACAGGCGCGAGAACTCCTGCACATAGGGCCGCATGTCGTCGGCGCCGAGGGCGCAGTTCAGGCCGACGCAGAAGGGCGCGAAGCCTTCGATGGAATACCAGAACGCCTCGGCGGTCTGGCCCGAGAGGGTTCGGCCGCTGCGGTCGGTGATGGTGACGCTGACCATGACGGGCAGGTCCACGCCCTTTTCCGCCATGACTTCGCGGACGGCCCAGAGGGCGGCTTTGGCGTTGAGCGTATCGAAAATCGTTTCCACCAGGATGAGGTCGCTGCCGCCGTCGATCAGGCCGCGAGCCTGCTCGGCGTAGGCCTCGACCAGATCGTCGAAGGTCACGGCGCGGTAGCCGGGATCGTTGACATCGGGGCTGATGGAGGCGGTGCGGTTGGTGGGCCCGATGGAGCCTGCGACGAAACGGGGCCGGTCCGGGGTGCGGGCGGTCATTTCGTCGGCGCAGCGCCGGGCCAGAGCGGCCGCTTCCTTGTTCAGCTCATAGACGATGCTCTCCAGCCCGTAGTCGGCCTGGGCGATCGAGGTGCCGCTAAAGGTGTTGGTTTCAATGATGTCCGACCCGGCTTCCATGAACGCGGTATGGATGGCGCCGATCACGTCGGGGCGGGTCAGGACCAGCAGGTCGTTGTTGCCCTTCAGGTCCTTGGGGTGATCGGGGAAGCGGTCGCGCCGGAAGTCGGCTTCTTCCAGGCCATAGCCCTGAATCATGGTCCCCATGGCCCCATCGAGAATGAGGATGCGCTCGCGAAGCAGGTCGGTGAGGTGCTGGCGCGTGTTGCGTTGGGTCATGATTGAGAGGGCTCCTGAGAGAATGGATGGAGAGGGTGAGGCGGCGGGGCGCGCCGCACAAGGCGTTTTCGAATATCATGATATGCTGATTTGAGGTCAAGGGGGGAATGGCTAGGGGTGGTGGTAATCCGGACCAGAGGGTGCGGTGACCGTCAAATGCTCGCCTTTTTCGACTTCGAAAAAGGGTGTGAAGAAGCGGTCCGCGGAGAGGGTAATTGTGGAAAGGCGGTATTGCCCAGCGATCAGGGGAGACAAAGTTGTTGTCGTCCCAGGCGAAAGGTAGGCGACCATTTCTGTATGCCCGGTTTGAGTGGAGATGGCATCGACTTTAATCTCTTGGGAGCCAGGAGGCACCACAACAGTCAGCGAACCCACGGGAAAGTCGATGGTTCCAAGGTCGTGCCGAGCTGAGGTATCGGGGATTCGAAAGACTTTGGGATGAAGCGCATCCTTTCCGAGTCTTGTTCGGCTCCCGATGATTGGCCCAAGAGCATAGGTATCGGGTTCCAGCAGGGCACGAAATCCTCCATTCAAATCGGTGGGGTAGGATTTTCTTCCAAAAAGGGGTGACGAGGAGTTGCCAATATCGATATCCCTGAGATTCATCGTCCAAAACTTCGGGTATTCTCCAGCGCCGGGTTTTTCCCCATTGATCGTGAAGCGGCCAGTGACTTCCACGAGCGGATGCTGCAGGGTCTTGGTTGTCGATGGGGCTCTGAATGAGGGCGTGGGTGGGGCCTCCAGTTCGTCGGTGACTTGAATGACGACGTCCCGGATGTCATCTCGAGGCAAGACATCGATCCAGTCGCCGCTCTGAAATACATAGTCGGGAGCGTGAGTCGTAATGATTTCGTCTCGATAGGCATAGTTGGGTTTGAAGGAAACCGAACCTGGTGCCAGATTCTCGAAAGCCCACGTTCCGTCGGGATGGATCAAGGTGGATTCGGAATACCTGGGTTTGATCTCGTTGTCCTGAATGATGTATCGATAGGCGACCATGCGCGGATCCCCGTGTTCAGGCTGCGTGTATGGAGTGACTGAGCCACGAACCTGCGCGTCCTGTTTCAGGGGAATGGATTGATCCTTGTAGGGCCACTCGCCGTCTCTGGTAAGTCCGACAGGAATGAAGGCAGAGGAGTTCGATTCGTCGTGGCTGATCAAGAGTCCGCCCCATGGCTGGTATTCGCCAACCCATAGGAGGGTAATGCTGCCGGATTCGTCGGTATAGTTGGAGTCTTGCGGCCTCAGGTTCGTGGTATCAAACCGCAGGAGGGCTCCGCCTGCGGGGGTGATATTGTCCGGAAGGACAAATTGCACAGCAATGGGAGTGGTGGGTGGGTCGTCTGTTTGGAGAACGGTTTCCGCGCCGAGGGGAAGTGCCAGGGAAACAGTTAAGACAAGAGCAGGAAGAAGGCTGCGCAGTTTCATAGGACCGGTCCTGAGTGATTCGGGAGAGTTTGGTGGGTCGAGCAGGCGAGCCGATGCTCTGATGTCTGGTTGCTCGGGGCAAGGGTTCAAGAAAGGAGCAGGGCGTGCGGTTGGCTCGGAGTTTGTGATCCGGGAGACGAATTGAGGGGGGGGTGAGGATTTCATGGGATGGTCGTTCCGAAAGGTGGCGTCTGAAAAAGACCCTCTCACAGGTCTGGCCGGTTGTCCCCTCATGTGGAGCTTCGGGAGCAAAAAAGACAAGATACACTTGTTGCACTAAAGGGACATCGGGCGGATCGGGAAGGCGGGGACAACAAGCCTCTTGCCCGTGGGGGCGTTGGGGCCTAGCTGAGGACAGTATTTCCTGAGTAAGGCTGACCGCACCGATGGCGAAACCGCGCCGAAGCAAGCCGAAGGCGAAAGGGGGCGCTGCCTCGCCCTCGGCCCCCGGGCCCGCGAAACTCCCGGAGGTTCCGCGGGATTCGGCGGAGGGAGCGGAGAAGCGAGGGGCGGCGCCTCGCGTGGATTGCGGGCTGGGCCTCGCGCGGGCGGCCTGGTCGCGGGCGGATTGGTTGTGGCTGGGGGCGCTGGCGGTGGTGGGGCTGATCGCGTTCCAGGCCATCACGCCAATCGGGACGATGGCGTCGAAGATGCCTTACGGCGACGCGGTGATTAACGGGTATTTGCTGGGCTGGGCGGCGGATGTGTGGTGGAGGGCGCCGTGGGCGTTTTTCGACGCGCCGGCGTTCTATCCGCAGGCGGACGCGTTGACGAACATGGACCCGATTGTGGTGCCGGCGGTGTTCGTGACGCCGCTGTGGTGGCTGACGCATCGGTTCGCGTTGATCTATAATTTCGGGATGTTGATGGCGCTTTGGACGGCGCTGTGGGCGATGTACGCGATGCTGCGGGATGTGACGCCGGTGCCTCGGGCGGCGGCGGCGGCGGCGGCGGTGCTGATGGCGATCAATACGGACCGGTGGTGGCACAGCGCGGGCCATATCAATCAGGTCTGGACATTCGTGCTGCCGCTGGCGTTCTGGGCGGGCTGGCGGGTGATGGCGCGGCCGGGGTGGCGGAGCGCGGTGCTGGCGGGCTTGGCGGGGTTGGCGGCGCTGTGGTGTTCGTTCTACCTGCTGGTGTTCGCGGCGTTCTGCGGGCTGGCCGGGGTTGTGGCGGCGCCGCTGGCGCTGTGGAGAAAGCCATCGCGCCAGGGTCTGTTGACGCTGGCCGCGGCGGCGGGGATCGCGGTGGTTCTGATGGCGCCGACGCTTCTGGTGTACGCGCGGGCGGGGGAGAAGGTGGGGGCGTATCGCGGGGGCCTGAGCGAAAACATCATTCACTCGGCGAGCCTCGCCGGCTGGATCGCGCCGCCATGGCAGCCGGGGCGGTTGACGTCGCCGTTGAGCGAACTCTTCGCCCCCGGGGACGCCCCGCCACGCACCGTCGGCGAGGACGCCCAGTTCATCGGCTACGGTTTGCTGGTTCTGCTGCTGGCCGAGGCGGGGCGACTCGGGTGGCTGGCGGCGCGGCGGAGGTGGAGGGCGCTGGAGCGGCTTTCGGCGCTGGCGCTGGGCATGGCGGGGTTCGCGTTCTTATGCTCGATGGGGCCGTATTGGGGCGATTGGCGGCCGGGGCCGTTCCTGGTGGTGTACGAGGTCTTGCTGGCGCCGCTGAAGTTCTTTCGAGTCCCGGCGCGCTTCGCGACCGTCTTCCAGCTTTTCTCGGCCATTTCCGTGGCGGTTTTCCTGGCGAGTCTGATCGCCGCGCGGGCGCGCGTGGGGCTGGGCGTGGCGGCGGGGGCGGCGGCGCTGGCGGTGGTGGAGCACTGGCCCGTGCAGTTCGTGCCGCGCTTCACGCCGATTCAGGATCAGGCGGCGCTGACGATGTTGGCGGAGCGCGATCCCTCCTTCGCGGAGCCGTTCGTAGCCCTGCCGGACCCCCAGAATTGCTATGCCGGGCTGGCGTCGCGGGCGGGGCTGCGGTGGCGCCCGATGGTGAACGGCTGGCCGAACCCGCCGATCGATTTGGGTTACGACGAGCTGATGCTGGTGCTGAGCGACCTGCCCTCGACGCGGTCGCTGGGGGTGCTGGCGGCGATGGAGCCGATGCCGTGGATCGTGACGTCGTCGCCGGAGCAAACGGCCGCCATCGTGGACGACCCGCGCCTGGAGGTGCGGCTCTCGCCCGATGGGCGCTCGGCGCTGGCGCGCGTGGCCGATCCGGAGGCCGCGGCGGCGGCCTGGGAGGGGCGGAAGTCGGCGTTCCTGCGCGGCATCGCCAACGGCCGCCAGCGGGTTTATGGGGACCAGGAGCGCACGGTTCTGGCCGATGCGGCGCGCGGGCCGTTCGCGTCGGGCAAAGCGCTCGGTTTCCAGGCCGAGCCAAAGCGGGGCGAGGGTCTTGTCTTGAACGCTATGCGGCAAATCGGGCCAGGCCTCGAAGTGGTGCTGCCGAAGCCGATCCTGGCGCAGACCTTCGATGTGCTGGAGGTGGAGCTGCGCAGCGAGCGGGACCTCGAAAACCAACCGGTGCAGGTTTATTGGGCGACAGCGAATTCGCCGTTCATCGAGCGCAACTCGGTCCTCGGCGGCATCGAGCCGCTGCCGCTGGCCGAAGGCGGGGGCGAGGGCCAATGGCGCGCCACGATCCCGATGAGCGAGCACCCGGACTGGTTCTTTCAGCCCGAACCGCTGACGATGCTGCGGATCGATTTCGACGGCTACAACCCGGCGGACGACCGCCCCATCACGGTGGTGCGTTTTGTGGCGCGGCGCCTGCCGGGGCCGCCGGTGGCGGCTTACTGACCGCCGGGGGATTCGACCGGAGTCATCTGGAATTCGGGCGCGGGAGCCCAGTTGTTACTGCTGTTGCGGAGGTAGGCCGTGCGGGCCGTCGAGGCGGGGGCGGAGAAGAGGAAGGTGACTTCGCCGGTGGCGTCGTTGACTTGGGGCGAGTCGGCGCGGCGCCCCGTTTCCGGGTCCTTGGCGCCGCCGGGGACGTGGACAATGGAGTTGTCGTTGGCTTCGGGGTTGCTCTCGGGATTGAGCGGATCGGAGAACCAGGAGTCGGTTTCTTCCAGCCAGAACTTGTATTCATAGTCGCCGGGGGGCAGAGTGACCGTGAGGGTGTAGGTGCGGGGTTCGGCATCGAGGAATTCGAGGACGGCGATGTTTTCCTCCTCCGGTCCGACGGGAACGGGTTCGGAGCGGGCGAGCGGTTCGCCGTTGCCATCGCCAGCGCGAAGTGAAAGCCGGTACTCGCCCGATGGCACGTCCAGCAAGCGGCGCGATTCGCCGGCGCTGGCTTCCCAGATCACCGTGCCCCAGTCGCCGGTGGAGTAGCGCTGTTCGACGCTCATGACGGGATCGTGTTCGCTCTGGATGTCCGCCCAAGACTTGCCCGGCGGGGTAATCACGACGACGTCCAGGGGCGAGGTGTGCAAGTCGATGTCGATCTGCTGTACGTCGGGGGTGTCTTCGACATAGACAACGCCTTGCGGGAAATTGCCGATCAACGAATTCGAATTGGTCTCCCGCCAGAGCGTGTAGCGTCCTGGTTCGGCGTGGGTTTCATAGGTGCCGTCGGGGTTCAGGGTCAGCACAGCGTCGTTTTCGGTGTCTTCGCCCGCGGGGTCGAAGCGCCACTGAAAGCCCCGGGGCGGCTCGCCGTTGAGGGTGAGCCGCCCCGTAACATGGACGGTGCGGCCGACGTCAAAGTTGAGTTCCCTTTCTTCCCCCACCTCCGCGTTGAAGTTTTGATTTTGCTCGGGATAGTTGGAGTCTGGGACAGACATTGTGACCATCGTCCAGCCCTCTCTCAGACCTTCGATGCGGTACTTGCCTTCGGCGTCCGTGCTGTCGTTCTGGCCGATAGGCATGCCATCCCGGTTGTGGTTTTCAGCTTCGACGCGGGCGCCTTCGATGGGGTCGCCATGTTCATCCGTCACGGTTCCGAAGACAACCACACTTCCACCGATCAAAACTTCCACTTCCTTGGCGGGGTCTTCTTCCGAGAGGGTCGCGGCGGTTGGGGGGGACTCTTCGCCATCCGGGGCCTTGGCAACCAGGAAGTAGGTTCCCGGCAGCACGTCCTCGAAGCGGAATGTCCCAGTCGCATCCGTAGTGACCGGGTCCTTTAAAGCGGGAGCTTGCCGCCCCATTTGGGAGTTGTTACGTGGCTGGACCATGCGGACGGTGGCCTGGGCAACGGGTTGTTTGCCCGATTCGTACCGGACCACTTTGCCGATCATCGGCAGACCGCCACTGAGGACTGCTTCGATGGTCACGTCGTCCGTGGGCGTGTCGCGGATGTAGGCTTTCGAGCCCTTCAGTCCGGTCGGTTCGCCGGTTTGCTCGTCCAGTTCCTCAACGATGAATCGGACCGCCGCTGTCTGGACGTGCTCGGAGACATCGGCTTCGCCGGCGCCAGGATCGGATCGCCCCGATTGGCCGGTGAATTGGTGCTCGGAGTCAGGGTTGTGAATGAGTTGGTAGCGGAAGGCGCGGACGGGGGTGCCGTCTTCTTTCTTGGCCAGTAGCGTCGCCCTGCCCAGCTTGTCCATGAAGATCGTCAGGGGACTGTCGTACATGGAAGCGGAGCGCACGTTCTCGTAGGCGTAGCCGTTTCGGTTCAGGGACATCCATTGGATGGTGCCGTCGGGCGGAAGTCCGGTGATGGTATAGCGGCCCTCGGCGTCCGTTTTCTGGTCCGATGGATTCCAGGAAGAATTGCCGTTTGTCTGCCAGTGAAGCCGGACCCCCTCGATAGGCTCCTTGGTGGCGCGATCGAGAACGACGACTTCGAGCACATCGCCAGCGACGATCTTGAAGTCGACGTTCTCGCGCAGATCGCCGGGTTCGAGGGTCAGTTCGACGGGCGCCGGATCGGCCAGGTCGCCGGGGGCATCGACTTTGATTTCCAAATCTCCGCTGGGGAGGTTCTCAAGGAAGTAGTAGCCGCCTCCGTCTGTCTTCACAGAGTTGATTTGATTGCTGTAATGCATCAGAGGCAGCCGGATCGTCCGCGATGCGGTGACGCGGATTTCCTCGAGAGGCTCCCCATGGCCGCCGGAAATCCTGCCGGAGACGGCGGCGAATTTCTTCAATTCCAGGCGAACCGGCTTATTCAGCGCCTCCTCCGATAGCAAACCCGACTGCGCGGCACCTTCGAACTCCGCGGCCGCCAGGAAGAGCGCCTGCGAGCGCAGGGGCAAGGTGATGCTGAAGGTGCCGTCGTTCGCGGTCCGGGCCCGCTTGTTGTTGCTCGGACCCCCCAATGAACCTCCGTTGGCTACGAAGTAGACCTCCACGCTCGCCATTCCGACGGGCGTTCCCTCGGAATTGACGACAACGCCGCGGACTTCCTGCCCCGCGCTAAGCCGGATCACGGCTTCTTTTTCCAGGTTGTCGCCCCCGATCGTGACCATGGGGCCGTTGCCATGATCGCTGGCGTAGGAGCAAACGAGACCCGGCGGCGTTTCGAAATAGAGAGGCGCGTAGCGATGGCTCTCCTCGCCATCCGCTCCCAGGCTGACATTGGGAACCACCTTGAGTTCGAACTGGCCATCGGGCCCGGTCGTCGTGCGGGCACTTGCCCGGGGGGACCTCAATGACTGGCTGGCCAACACCACTCCGGGAACACCTTCGTTCGTCTCTTCCATCACGACGCGGCCACGAATCATCACGGGAGAGGGAAGCGTCAATGTCACGTCCCGGTGCTCGCCGTCCGCCAGCGTTACTTGCTTCGATCCGTCGCCTTCGCCTTCGATGCTGGCCGAGGCGAAGAACTCTCCCGCCACAACGGCTCCCACATCGGCGATGCCTTCGGCGTCGGCTTTGCCAATAAAGACCGAGTTGAAGCCGGATTCTTCCGACCTGCGATAGACGGCAACGAGCGCATCAGCAACCGGTTCGCCGGTTTCCGAGATCACCTTGACGGTCAGCGAAGCGGTTGCAGCCTCCAGCGTCAGGAGCAGACCGCTTTCGCCCGATTTGACTTCGCGCTTCGTCACCGGGCCGTAGCCTTTCGCCTTGGCGTTAACCGCGAATTCCTGGTTCGCCGGCAGACCCTCCACCTGGAAGGAGCCATCGGCCGAGGTTTGTACCTGCACCATTGTCATGGTCCAGACGTCCTCGGTTTGGCCGTGGGGGGAGGACCCCTGCTCGGTGACGGTCACGCGGGCATCGGCGATGGCTCGGCCGTCGGCGTCGGCCACGCGGCCCGATATCGCGGCGGCGGCCTCCTGCAGACGGATTTCGACGTTCTCCAACGCCGTGAAGTCTTGCAGGGCAGGGGGTGCGAATCGGCGCAGGGCGATGCGACTTGCAAAGCCCGGAGCGGAGGCTCGAATGGCCCGGGTTTCGTCCTCGGGTCCGGTGTCAGGGATGGAAAAGCGCCCCTGCGCATCCGTCTCCGCGCTGGCAAGCACCCGGATTTCCTGCCCGATCGCCATAGACCGCAGGCCGTACTCGATCAATTCCACACGCGCCCCGGCGACTGCTTCGCCGGTTCCATCCGCCACCACGCGCCCAGTCCAGAGCCCTGCCTCGGGATCGGCCGATTCCCCGTCGGCGGCCCCGGCGGTGTTTGTCTCGGAGGAACTGGGGTTGGAAAGTTCCAGGCCCGCCTGCTCAGCTTCGGAGGCCGGTGCGCTCGGAAGACTTTTCTCTGCGGGAATGGCGGCTCTCGGTGGCGAGGTTGGTCCTGGGGGATCGGAGATTGGGTTCGGTCCTTGCCTCACCTCCAGAAATGCCACGAGGGCCACCGCAATGGCGGCACCGACAAGGAGGGTAACAAGCGCGCGAGCTTTCATAGAAGAACCTCGGGATGGAAGACAGGACTTGGTTTTTCGTAGAAGGACAACGATGGGCAGGAAAAAGTTCCGGCGCAATGAGGAAGTACTAAAGAAAATACTTTCGTCTCTTATTCTTGCCCCAGATCCATTGGCAAGAGCCTACGGCGCTGATTTCATCAACTCCACGACCAGAACATTCTCCAGCCCCGGGCCCACCGCCGTGATCGGCGAGGCACCCAGTTCTTCCTCGCCGACGACGCGATAGCCTCCGCTCGCGGTCATTTCCGGCCGGCCGGTCTTGATCAGTTCGATCTGGTATTCTCCCGAGGGAACGTCCACCAGTCGCTTGCTTTGCGACGGGGCGATGCTGTTCAGCACCGTCCCCACCTCGCCGGTGGAGAAGCGCTGCAGGAGGCGCATGCCGAGGTCTCCCTGGCGCAGGAGGTCTTCCCAGGCGGTGCCCTCGGGAAGCATCACCACCACGTCCACGGGAACTGTGCTCAGGTCGATGTCGATGACCTGGGCCGCGGGGGTGGGCGGGATTCGCACGACGCCCTGGGGGAAGTTGCTGACGAGGCCGTAATCGCCGCCGCTCCGCCACGCCGTGTAGCGGCCCGGATTGGCGAGGGCGGTGAAGGACCCATCGGGCTGAAGATCGAGAGGCAGCGGGTTGGTGGCGCCTTCTCCCGCGGGGTCGAGCTGGAATTCCCAGCCCGTGGGTGGTGTCCCGTTCACCAGCAACCGGCCCTGGATTTCCACGACGGCGCTCAGGTCGAAGTTGACGACCGGGTGGTCTCCGGCTTCGACGTCGAGGCGTTCGCGTTGCTCGACGGTTCGCGGCGGATCGCCCGCTAGCGTCACCGTCAAGCGCCCCGGCGCGAGGTCATTGAACGCATAGCGTCCGTCCTCGCCGGTTTCGGTGGTCAGGTCCCGGTTCGAACCATCGGTCAGGAAGTTGGTCGCTTTCACCGTGGCGCCGGCCAACGGTGTCCCGTCGCGGCCGGTCACCTGGCCAGAGAGTTCGACAAGCGAGCCGAAGACGATCTCGGGCTCCTCGTAGGTGCCGTCTTCGTTCATCGGCACCGTGATCGTTCGCGACTGCTCGCCGCCGGGTGCGTACGCCAGGAGCCGGTGGGGCGCGGCGATGACCGATGGGAAGCGGAAGAGTCCTCGCTCATCGGTCCGCACCGGTTCGGAGAGCGACAGGCGCGTTCGATCGTTTCCTCGGAAGTTGTTCGGTGGCAGCATCTTGACGAACGCGTCCGCGATGGGTATCTTGCCGGCGCCGTTCACCCGCACGACGGTTCCCCGCAGTTCGTGCCCGCCGCCGATGGGAACTTCGATGGCGATGACTTCCGAGGGTGACCCCCGCTGCACTGACTTGGCGCCCATGCGGCCCGTCAGCGCGCCCGTTTCCGGATCGAGTTCCAGGACCTCGAAGCGCAGCAGGTACTTGCCCAGGAGCCCGGTCACATCGGCGGTGCCCGACGCCGGGTCCGAATCGCCGGTGTGCATCAGGGTCTCGATGGCGTGGCCGGGGTATTGGAAGACCTGATAGCGGAAATGCCGGACCGGGGCGCCGCCGGGGCCGCGGGCGCTGAGAGTGGCCTTGCCCAGGCGCGTCAGGAAGATCTTCACGGGACTGTCGTAAACGGAGGCGGCCGAGACGGATTGGCTCTCGTAGCCCGTCAGGGACGCGGTCAGGTTGGAGACGTGGCCGTCGGGCGGGATCTGGCGGATGGTGAAGCGCCCCTCCGCGTCCGTCGAGCCGCTCTGGAAGATTCTCGGCTCGCTTCCCTCAACAATCCAAGACACTCGGGCTCCCTGGAACGGTTCGTCGGTTTCCGCATCGAGGACAACGACATCGATAACGTCGGCGCGGTCGAGGAGGAAATCGACGCCTTCCGCGAGTTGGCCGGGGGCGAGCGTCAGCTCGGCCGGATCGGCGGGGGCGAGGCCGGGGTCGCGGGATTCGGCTGTGATCTCGACCTCGCCATGGGGAATGTCTTCCACGACGTAGTAGCCATCGGGGCCGGTGCGGCCTTGGCCCAGGAGTTCGTTCTTGCCCGTCAGATCCCGCGTGCCGGGCCGCGAAACGCGGATCGAAACGTGGGGCACGCCGCTGCCTTCGAAGTCGCGAACGGTCCCCGCGACGGCGGCGAAGTCTTCGAGGATCAAAGTGACGTCCCCGGCCAATGGCTCGGCGGGATATTCCTCCGACGTGACGCTGCCGATGCCGGGTTTGCTGGCGAGGAGCCGGAAGGCTTTGCCGGCCGGCAGAGTCAGGACGAATCGGCCGTCCAGGCCCGACGCCGTCCGCGAACTCTCGATCAGCGGGTTCTTCGTGAAAGGCGAGTCGGTCTCGTAGCGGCCAGAAACTTCGGCGCCTTCGACGGGGCTGCGATCCGAACGCAGCACGCGCCCCCGGACCACGTTGCCGCGGGGAACCTCGATGACTTGCGGGTCCTTGAGCGCGCTTGCGTCGAACCGTCGCCGCATGTCGTTCCCGGTGCCCGAACTCCTGGAGAAGGCGTAGCCCTCGGGCGCGGCCATGAAGATTTCGACGGAAGAGCCGGATCGGCTCGGCCCGCCAAAGGGATCGGGCGATCCAGACACGTCCTGGCTGGGTTGGTAGAAGGGCTCGACGGGAAAAGCGAAATCGCCGCCGGGCCCGCTGATGGCCTGGGCCCGCGAAGGATCGCCGTCCATCGGAAGCGCCGACAGCGCGAGGCCCGCGACCGGCTCGCCGGTCTCCTCGTCCACGGCGCGGCCGTGCAAGAGAACGCTTTGCTTCAAGACGAGCGTCACATCCCGGTGCTCGTCCTCGGCCAGGTCCACCTCGACCAGCGTTCCGTCTTCCGCCTCCGAGCGTTTCCAAGAGGCTTTGACTTCGTAGGAATCGGCAGGCAGTTCAGGGAATCGGGCGATGCCGCCCGCGTCCGTTTGGGCGGGGAAGTAGGTGGCGAGGGGTTCGTAGTTTAGTTTTTTCTGTACCAGGACAAAGGCGTCCGGCACCGGGTCCCCGCCTTCGGATTCAACGGTCACGGTCAGTGAACTGGACGCCCGCGGCAGCTTCAGCACAAGCCCCCGCGCGTCCGTGATCTGCATCGCCAGGGAGGCTTGGCCGTAGCCCGGGGCCGTGGCGGTTACCGAGTAGGGAAAGCCCTGGGCCACGTCCTCGATCAGGAACTGGCCGTCGGGCGCCGCGTCCGCGAGCGTGATTTCGACCGGCAGCAACCGGCCCGGAGACTCGTAAGCCGCCATGGGCGGGTGCTCGCGGGCGATGAGCAGGGCGCCGCCGATGCCCTTTCCGGCTTCGTCCACCACGCGCCCCGCCAGAACGCCATTGGCGCGGCGAAGGCGGATTTCCACGTCCCGTCCGCCGCCGGGCAGGGGCCAGATCGATCCGGCCTCGCGGGGGACGATGGCGCGGCTGGTGTAGCCGTTCGCGGCGATCCAGATAGACGTCGCCATGGCGGGGGTCAGTGTGGGGCTGGCGGAAAGCTGGAACCGGCCGTCGGCGTCGGTGGCTGTTTCCGCAAGGGGCCTAAAGGACTCCAGGCCCGGCTCGATGCGGGTTCCCACGGTCACCACGCGCACGCGGGATTCGGCGATGGGCGCGCCGGTCTCGTCGTCCAGAATCCGCCCGGACCAGACGATGGCGGGGGAGTTCGCCGTCTCCTCGATAACAGGCGAATCGGCGAGAGTTTCCAGTGGAGAGGGACCGCGCTGCGAGCGCTTCGCGGCGGGCTCGGCAAGGGAGGGGCCGGATGCCAGGGAGGTCTTGGCGGCCGGTTCGGAGGGCGCCGCGTCCGGGTTGCCGGAATTCACGGTCAGGAGCGCAAGGCCCATCAGCAACAGGATAAGTCCAGCGAGAACAAGCCCCAAGACTCTTGGCTTCATCGGAATCCTCCGAAGGCGGGTACGGCGCGGATTGGCTGTTCCCTGCCTCGCCGGAAGTTTCGCCGGTCGCAATCTCAAACCCTAAAGAAAAACCCCGGCCTGATGAAAAGCCGGGGTCGTTCAGATGCCTATCGTGCTGATTGGGCCAGGTTTAGTTCGCGCCCACGGGCTCGCCTGCGAGGACCGTCGCGGGGACGATGTTGCGGTCGATCAGGGCCTGGACGACCTGCTGGACGCATTCTTCCAGGGTGCTCTTGCCCGTGTCCACGGTCAGCGCCGGGCTGTCAGGCGCTTCGTAGGGGGCGTCGATGCCCGTGAAACCTTTGATGACGCCGGCGCGGGCTTTCTTGTAAAGGCCCTTGGGATCGCGCTGCTCGCAGATGTCGAGGTCGGCGGCGACGTAGATTTCCAGGAAGTCATCGCCGGGCTGGAGGCTGCTGGCGATTTCGCGGTCTTCCTTGTAGGGGCTGATGAAGGCGGTGCCGACGATAGTGCCGTTGTCTGTGAAGAGCTTGGCCACTTCGCCGATGCGGCGGATGTTTTCCTTACGGTCTTCCGGGCTGAAGCCCAGGTCCTTGTTCAGGCCCTGGCGGATGTTGTCGCCGTCGAGAACGAAGGTGCGGACACCGTGCTCGTGCAGGTAGACCGCGACCGCATTGGCCAGGGTGCTCTTGCCCGAGCCGGAGAGGCCCGTGAACCACAGGGTCGCCCCCTTGTGATCGTTGAGGGACTGGCGCATGTCACGGGTGACGGAGGAGTCGTGCCAGGTGATGTGGGTGCTCTTGGGGGCAGTGCCGTTGGCGGCGGCCTTCTTGCGGGCGTAGGCGGCGATGAGAAGCTCGCTGGTTTCCTGGCGGATGATGCGGGGATCGGGCACCTGGCCGGCTTCGAGCTGCTCGCGCAGGATGCGGCCCGCGACGGAGACGGGCTTCCAGCCCTTTTCCTTGTGCACTTCGATCAGGCCGACGCGGCCCAGCTCCTCGTAGTAGGCGGCGAAGCCGACGTTGACCGGCTTGATCTTCAGGTCACCCTTGAGGTTGTTGAAGATCTCCTGGGCGTCGAAATCGCCCCAGATGTTCGTGCCGTCGGCAAAGGGCGCGTCAGCGTGCTTGCGGCCGATGACGATGTGGCTGAAGCCGTAGTTCTGGCGGTAAATGCCATGCATGACGGCTTCGCGGGGGCCACCGTAGAACATCTTGATGTCGAGGGCGTAGAGGTCGAAGGCTTCGCTGATCGAGTAGCCGGCCTTCTGCCAGACTTCCGGATCGCTGTCGCCCTGGCCGATGAGCTTCTTGTTCTTCAGGTTCGCGTAGGTCTCCATGCGGATGGAGGCGGGGACGTCGTCGCTCTTGGTTTCGCCGACGAGAGGGTTGAGAACGGCGGCGGCGCGCAGGCCATCGCTGGTGAGCTTCTCAACGGCGTACACCATCGCGTATTCGTGGGCGCGGTGCAGCGGGTTGCGTGTCTGGAAGGCGACGGCGGCTTCGATCGGCTTGCCCTGGATCTGCCATCCGGCCAGCTTGGCGCGGGTCTCGGCAGGCGAGAAGCTGTACTTCTGAACGATGTCGTTCTCGTTGCGGGTCACGGGGAACACCTTGATGGTGCCGCCGACCAGCGTGCCGCGGGGATCGTCGTTGGCGATCTTGGCGCCCGGATGATCGTCGCGCTCGGTGCCGTAAACCTTGCTGTTGTAACGCTTCTTGTTCCAATCGAAGACATCTTCGACCTGGAGGACGCCGACGGGGCTGCCGCTTTCGTCGACGAGGAGGGCCGGGGCGCCGACCTTGAGTGTCGCCTTTTCCGCTTCGGTCACGGGCAGGGAGAGGGGAATGGACCAGGCGTAGAGCTTGCCATTGTTCTCGATGACCATGTCGTCGAGAACGCGATCGAAGACCGCTTTGGTCATCGGACCCGTCAGGGGGGTCAGGGCGCCATCGCCGAAGCGGCGCACGGTGGACAGATCGGCGCCGGTGACGACGATCTTCGGGGCGCTGGCGTGCGCTGTGGCTAAGCTCTGCGCTTCCGCGCTGGAAACGGCACAGGTGGTCAGTTCACTGACTCCGCCGTGGGGAGGAATAGGGACGCTCATAATGGACTTTCGCCTCGTTTCTAATTCGGGCTTCAAGCAGCGGGGCCGCCGCGAAGCCGCGGAGGAATTGCGGGGCGCTTCGGTAGCCGACTTCCCGCCCCCAATGCAACCCCTTCTCTCGAAAATGCGGAGAATCTTGTCCTACCGCTTTATAGGAGAACGGGCCCGATCGCCTGCCCCGGTGCCGGTCCGCAGGCAACGGAAACCCGCTTCACACCCCTGCGGCTTCCCTTGCCACGCCTTTGGCTCCGGTGTTGAACTAAGTAAACCTCGAGATTGTTAGAGTATCGAGCGGCGCGCGAAAGCGCCAGAATTCGACGCGATGCACGGGAGCAAATCATGGCGGAAAAAGAAAAGCGCGGAGGGGCCGGTCTCGTCGGCAATATCATCTTCATCCTATTCGCCGTCGGTATTTTCGTCGGGTTCGGGTGGAAGTTCTTCATCGCCCCGCCCGACGACCCGATCCTGCAAATGCAGGGCGACCCGCAAAGCGCCACGCGGGTTTATCTGGATACGGCGCACGAATTCCGCACCGGCGCGTTGAACTTTCCCAACGTGAAGAAATGCGTCACGGAGGACGACTGGAACTGGTTTCAGGAGAACGCCGATCGCATCTATCAGGAGGGCGACCGCTTCAATATCAGCGGCGGCATCGATCCCACGCAGGCGGCGGCACTGGCGCGCCAGGTGATCCTGAAGACCATGATCCTGGAAGGGCCGAACCAGAAGCAGGCGGAAATCGTCCGCGTGGAGCAGGACGGGGACAACGCTGTCGCGATCGTGCAACAGACCGATAGCTGGGGCGGCGACAGCCAGTTCACGGCGAACTACAAGGTGCGGCTGCGCAAGGAAGGCAAGTACTGGAAAGTGCGCGATTTCGCCGGCGGGCGGGCGGCGCTGGAGGGGCGCAGCGAGGCGGACGACGTGGTGCGGGTCGATCCGGGCGGCGCGGCGGGTCCGGGGGGCGGGCGGCCCCCGGCGGACGGCGGCGGCGGGGGCGAGGCGCCGGGGACCCTGGCGGAGGCGGACGTTTACCTCGAGAAGGCGAGCGCGGCGTGGCGGGCCCAGCAATACCAGGACGCGCTGAACTATTGCCAGCGGGCCTACGCCATCCGCGTGCATCACCTGGGAGAGAATCATCCCAAGGTGCAGGAAGTGCGGCAGATGGGCCAGCAGGCGCGGGCGATGATGCAGGGCGGTGGCGGAGCGGCGGGCGGCCAGTAAAAAAAATGCCCGGCCGAAACCCTTGGGCTGGCCGGGCGATCCCAACTCGTTGAGCGACGAGGTGTGGGAATTTTTATGGGCGGTCAGGAGTTCGTTCCTGAGACTGCCGGGAGAGATGGCGGCCCATTGGCGGAGCGCGCCGGCGGCCGCGTTCGCGGTTTGGGATTACGCCGTCAGGGCGCGATGCTGGGCACGATACCAGCCGTCGTAGTGCTTGCGCAGCCACTCGGCCATGGCGCCCCGTTCCGGGTCCTCGGGATAGCCCACGGCCCAGACGTCGAAGCCGGCTTTCTGGGCTTCGATCCAGCGGTAGCGGGCCACTTCGTCCAGCAGCGAGTCCACCAGCGGCAGGGGCAGGCTCTTCTCCGCCCCCAGGATGCGGCGTGCTTGCCAGTAGCGAATCCAGCGCCGGACCAGCGCGCCTGCCGTGTTGGGCGTCCGGGCGGCCGGTTCGGTGTGTTGGGTGTCGCTGGCGGGCGTTTCGGCGGGACCGAAGGCGCGGCGCCAGAGTTGCCCGAGGCCATCGAGGGCGACGAGCGTGTGGAATCCGCCGGCGGCAAAGTAGTGGCCGCCAGCCAAAGCGGAAAGCGTCAGGTTCGCGCGTTCCGCGGTCAGTGTCTCTTCAGTCGATTCACCATACTGGTTCGGGTTCATCCAGAGCATTGTATGGTACCTCCTTTTCCCCTGTTCGGTGCCGCGGCGATAAAATGACGGATAAAATTGCGGCGCCGTCGTCGATGACGAGAGCGAGAGGAATGCCAAGCGCTCCCGCTGGCAAGGGAAGATCGCTCTAAAACCCAGCGCTGACAGTCTTTTAACGGAGATAAAAAGCCTTTGATATTTGATAAAGTGAGGAATGGCAAGGATCCGGGACGGAGTATGCAACTTGTTGCAGGATTTCCCGCGGAAGAGTCATAGGCAGCGGCGGCGATGCGCCCTTCGCTGAAAGTGGCTCTTTCTGACCGGAAAGTGTCGCAAATGGGCCACGGTGTGATAAAATTTTAGTTAGCGGACCGCCTCCCGTCCTCCCCGCCGCTCGCGCCGAAGCCCCAGCAAATCCCCCAACCATGTCAATTTGGCACCACTGGCGATCAGCATCACCACCGCATCGTCGATGGGCCCGGGGATCAAATCGGGCATGACCACGTAAACGAGGCCCAAAACGACCCACACCCCCCGCCGCACGATCGTCAGGGTCGAGTCGAAGACTTCGGTGGCCGGGTCGTTGTCCAGCCGCTGCCCGGGCCGCACCTCGCGCAAAAGCCGGTCGTAATCCACCAGACCGCACTCGGCCAGCTCGGCGAAGGCGGCGGCGTCGTGGTTCAGATAAAGTTTTACCTCGCCCGGCGAGAGCGCCCCTTCCTTCACCAACTCCTTCAGAAAACCGATCTGCTGGGGCGAGAGGCGCGGCCGCAGCCGGTCCGGCACCAGGAGCGGGCGCTCCCACTGCACGTGGAAGAAAATCGCCAGCAGCGCCAGCCCCAGCGCCGTCTCGGGCGCGGGGTAGAAGAACAGGCTCGCCGCCGCCACCGCCGTGCCCAGCAGCAGAAACGCCGCGCGCCGGCCGGCTCCGCGCCCGAAAACCAGCGCCCCCACAACCACCAGATACAGCGCCGACGTGGCGAGCGCGGTGAGTGTGCTCACTCCGATGCCGAGCAGCGGCACCCGCCGCGCCGCCGCCAGGGCCTGGGCCAGCGGTTGCTCCAGCGCGTTCGGCAGTGCCGTGGCGCCCAGGCTCGGGTCCATCACGCCGCAGAACGGCACCACCAGCGCCGCCATCGCCGCCACAAGCACCAAGCGCTGCGTCATGCGGCGCCAGTCGCCCAGCACCCGCCATTGCAGCGTCATCGTCGCCACCACCAGAATCGCCGGAACCGCCGCCGCCGACACGATCAGCCAGCCATGTTGCCACGGCGCGCCCATCGCCTCGCCGAGAAACAGCCCGGCCCCGGCGAGGAGCGCCAGCCGGTACAGCGCTTCGAGCGGCCGTAACTCGCCGTCGCGTTCCTTAAGATAAGGTTCCAGTTCGTCCTCGGCCGTCGGCGTCCAGTCCATCGGCACCAGGGCGCCGCCGGGCTCGGGGGCTTCGGCCGGAAGGGTCTGCTGGCGGGGGGCCAGATCGGTGCTCGCCATCGTCACCACCGCCCGCCGGGGGCGTCGTTGATCGGTTCGCCCACCAGGCCTGTCCAGGTTTCGCTGTCCTTGCCGCTGTAGGGGAGCGACAATCCGTGATAGTTCTTGTTGGCTTCCCGCAGCTTGAGCTTGATGCGGTTGAGCAGCGAGCTGGCCAACCCGGGGCTGACGGGATCGAGCCGCAGCCATCCGTCCGGCGTCGTCAGCCAGCGCAGCGCGTGCTGATAATGAGAGCGGGCGTCGCTCAGCACCGTCTTGTCGATGCGCCACCGGCCCGCCGCTTCGGCCAATTCGTCACCAGCGCGTTCGTAGGCCGAGGCCAGCTCCGTCCTCAATTCCAGCGACCGGTCCGTCACGGCGCGCTGGCTGGCCAGGATTTGGCGGAAATCGCCGCTGCGCCGCGCCAGCGTTCCGGGGCTCGACGAATGGTGCAGCAGCACCTCGGCGCGCATCAGCCGCAGATAATCGAGCAGTGCCCGCCGGTCCTTATCGCCCTCAAAGGCCGCTTCCAGCGCCTCCAATTCCGCCAATTGATCGAGCGACAGACGGTTCTGCTCGATCGCCGCGATCAGCCCGAAGGCCCCCACCACCGGGTGATCCGGGTCCACGCCGGGCGGGGGCTCGGCCGTCAGGCGGTCGATCAGGTCCCAGCGCCGGGCCTGAAAGGCGCCCTCCAACTGGCCCACGAATTTGATCGCCGTGTCGTCGAGCGGCGCCTCCGCCGGAGCTTCCGCGCGCACACCGGTCAGACTGCCGACCTGCTCGATTTCCGTCAGAGTGGGCAGGCGCTCGCCCAGGTCCGTGAATTTCACTACGCCGTAAATCGCAAAGGCAGCCAGCGGCACCAGGAGCCGCCCCCAGAGGGCCCACTGCACAGACCGGCTCGGCCCGCGGCGCAGCGGCGGGGGAGCGCCGGTGGCAGCCTCGTCGCGGTCGGCCGCGCGGCGCAACGCATCGTCCCACCGGGTGCCATCGCGCACGGTGGCGGGCACGGCGTCCGGGCCCTCGCCCCGGCGCGCGGGCAATTCATCGCCCGGCTCGCGGAACTCCTCGTCGTCGTCATAGGCTGGTGCGGCCATGGCGTGCCCTTCCGGCGCCCGGGCGGGTTTCGCTGAGGTAAACCCGGGGCTACTGGAGAAGACTTTGGGTCATGGGCGGAAGATTGGCAAGGGGGGATGGGATAATTAGCTTCTCACGCCTTTCAAGGAAAAAATATGCTCGCGCAGAAACTCTAGTGGCGTAGCTCTCTTTGCATCATCGGCACTTGGTAATTCCAGGAATACGATTTGGTCAATCCATTGCAATGTTTCTCGTTCCCCCAGGTAACCCTGCACAGCGATCAGACAAGCACGTTCTCTTGTTTCTTCATCCACATTAATCAGTTGCCCAAATAAGGCGACGTCGAAGAATTCATTCTGGTTGAAGGAAGTCAGAATGTAGGTCCATTGAGAGCTGTCGATCACAATAATATCCCCAGTCTGTTGTCGTATCTCAAATCGACCATCCCATCGTTTCGGAGGTCGGCCGCTGTTAAATTCCCAATTTGGGAGATCGGGAGCCTGATAGATGATTGCGTCTACATACGGAATGAGATCGTCGTGCCCGTTGAAGGTCAGGGAGAGTGCGAAATCCTTCTCAAGGCCGGGTCCGACCTCCCAGCCGATCTGTCCAAAGGTTGTTCTTAATCGATTCTCAAACACGTTTTCAAGAAAGCCGGAGTTGGAAGAAATCAATGCCTGTTCCATCTGATTAGCCATTTCAATGAACCATCTCCAAAATAACTCGATCTCAGCTCGGCTTGGATTGCTTGGCATCAGATGCGTCCGTTCCGAAATTTACCCATCCACCAACAAAACCGCCCCCGACCCCAGCGACACGTAGCAGAAATACAGGAACGATTTGAACCCGTGGATGCCGGGGTCGTCATCGGCTTGGGGGGCGAGGAGGAAGTTGGCGGGGAGGAGGATTTCGTCGATGGCCGCGCGCATTTCGGTGAGTTTTTCCTGGGGTACGCCCTCGGCGCCGCGCATGCGTTCCCACATCAGGACCAGGGCGTTGAGGTGGATATAGGCGCCGTCGTCGAGGTCCAGAGCCTTGAAATCGTTGAGGAAACCGAGGCAACTGATCGGCATGACGATGGGCTGGCAGCCAATCATAAAGTCCAAAATTTGGGAGGTGGAGATGGAGGTTCCTTCGCCGATTTCTTTGCGGGGGGCTTTGGGCGACAGCACCAACGGCATGGGCGGCATGCGGGCGGGGTCCTTGATTTCCGACGGATCGGGCATCGGCCCGCGCCGCATGTCGAACCCGAGGCCATCGATGTTGTTCGAGAGGATGTGATGCGGCAGGTAGGAATTGGCGCCTTGGCTTGGCTGAAACTGGTCGATCAGGAACTGCTCGGCCGCTTCGGAAATCGGATAGCGGATGGCGCTGTAACACCCCATCGTGCCGCCTTCTTCGCTAGCGATGTTCATGGGGCAATCGGGGCAAGCCTTGGCGGCGGCCTGGGCGATGGGTTTCACGGCGTTGCGCAGGCCCTTCAGGGTCACTTCGCGGCTCGGTTGTAACCACCAACTGGTCTTCACCGGATAGGGCATGACCATCTTCTGCTTGTGGAGCGGTTTGCCGGTGACGCGCTCGCGCTCCTCCTTCTCTTCCTCCCACATTTCCAGAGCATTGCGCAGCTTGACCTTACGCATAAAGTCTTGGGCGTCTTGCATGCCCTTTTGCAGGGGGCAGCCGATAGCGAGGCAAAATTCGAGGGACATGGCGGGCGGGCGGTGCTTTCGTTGGGGATTGAATGGCGCAGGAAATATCCCCCTCCGCCCAAAGCCACAACCGGGAATCTTCTCCTTGGCGTCGGGCCCGGCGGCGTGCGGTGGTTTCGGGGTCATGACGACCTCCCGCTTTACCACGACGCCCGCCCATTGCCCAACGACCGAAGAGCTGCGCCCGCGGCTGGAGATGGCGCTGCGCGAGGACCTGGGCGAGCGGGGCGATGTGACCAGCGACAGTGTCTTTCCAGCCGGGCATCGTTCGCGGGCGCGCATCGTGGCCAAGGAAGCGGGCGTGCTCTGTGGCGGGCCCATCGTGGCCAGCGTCTTCGCCGTCCGGGACCCGGAGGTCGAGGTCGAGGTGCTCCTTGCGGACGGTGCGCAGGTCGCGCCTGGCGATCCGATCGCGCGGCTGGCGGGGCCGACGCGGTCGCTGCTGTCGGCGGAGCGGCTGGCGCTGAATCTGTTGCAGCGCGCGAGCGGCATCGCCTCGCTGACGGCGCGCTATGTCGAGGCCTGCGGCGGCGCCGTGGCCGTCTGCGATACGCGCAAGACGACGCCGCTCTGGCGCGATGTGGAGAAATACGCCGTCGTCACCGGCGGCGGCACGAACCACCGGCTGGGGCTTTACGACATGGCGATGCTGAAAGACACACACGCCGACGGCGGGGGAGGGGTCGCGGCGGCTGTGGCGCGCGTGCGGTCGGCCGCCCCGGACGTCAAGATCGCCGCCGAAGCCCGCGACCTCGCCGAGGTCCGCGAAGCTCTCGACGCCCGCGCCGACCTGATCATGCTGGACAACATGGACGACGCCGCGATGGCCGAGGCCATTGCCCTGATCGCCGGCCGCGCCCAGACCGAGGTCACCGGCGGGGTGACTTTGGAGCGTATGCCTCGCCTGGCCCAGCTCGGCGTGGACCGTGTCAGCATCGGGGCCTTGACACACAGTGCCCGCGCCATGGATTTCTCCATGCGCTTGGACCTCACCGGTTCCTGATCGCCCATCCCTCCCCACGCGAAACGGCTCCATGGCACTTCTCGGACTCGACATCGGCGGCACTAAGACCGCCCTCGTACTCGGCGACGGACGCGATGGCTCGACGCATTCGCGGCGTGAATTCGCCACGCGGCCCGAGCGCGGCTTCGACGAATGGCTCGCGGAAGTGGTGGCCACCGCCCAGCCGCTCCTGGAAAGCGCGCCCCAGGCCCTCAGCGTCGCCGTCGGCGGGCCGCTCGACGACGAGATGGGAATCCTTCTCAACCCGCCGCACCTCGCCCCCTGGGGCCGGGTCGATCTGGCCAAGCGCCTCGTCGGGGCCTTTCCCAAGCTCCCCGTGTACTTGATGCACGACGCCCAGGCCGGGGCCTTCGCGGAGTATTCTTACGGCGCGGGGGCACTGCACGGCGCGCGGCGGCTTGTGTTCCTGACGTTCGCCACGGGGTTTGGCTGTGGCGTGGTGATGGACGGCCGGGTGATGCCCTTTCCCGGCGAGGTCGGGCATTGGCGGGTGGCCGAGATCGGGCCGGAAATGTTCGGCAAGAAGGGCTCGCTGGAGGGCCTCGCCAGCGGCGGGGGCATCGCGCTTCAGGCGCGCGAATCGGGCGCCTTCGGGCCCAACCCGGACGTCAAGCTCTTGGCCCGCGAAGCCCGCCGGGGCAACGAGACGGCCAAGACGATCCTGCACCGCGCGGCCATCCAGGTGGGCCGCCAATGCGCGCGGCTCATCGATTTCCTGGCACCGGACATGATCGTTCTAGGCACCATCGCGGTGCAGGCGGGCGACTTGCTGATGGAGACGATTCAAGCCACCGCTCGCGAGGAAGCCCTGCCGCACCTCGCTCGCAAATGCCGCATCGTGTCGTCGGCGCTCGAGGATCGGCTCGGCGACGTGGCCTCCCTTTCGGCGGCCCTGATCGCCGGCCGCGGCGGCGACCCAAGCCTCGGGCCCAGCGCTTTGGCTCAGGCGGTCGAACTTTCCGAACTGACCGAGCGCATGTGTGGCGACCGGACCTTGATGGAGAGCGTGGACCGGGCGGCGCTCCTGGTGGTCGAAGCGCTCTCGCGCGGCGGCAAAGTCATGACCTGCGGTAACGGCGGATCGGCGGCGGACGCGCTGCATCTGGCCGAGGAACTGATCGGGCGTTATCGGGGCGACCGCCAGGCGCTCGCGGGAGTCTCGCTCAATGCCGATGCCACGGCGCTGACCTGCATCGCCAACGATTTCGGTTTCATGGATATTTTCGCGCGCCAAGTCGAGGGCCTCGGCCGGCCGGGGGATGTGCTCGTGTCTTTCACGACGTCGGGCGAGTCGGAGAACGTGCTGCGCGCGATGCTTCGGGCGCGCGAGCGCGGCATCTCGAATATCGTGGTCACCGGAAAGGGCGGCGGCCGGGCGGCGCTCCAGGCCGATTGCGCCATCGTCGTGCCGCATCGCTCCACGGCACGCATCCAGGAAATACACACCTGGGTCCTGCACGCGATCTGCGAGGCGGCGGAATCTTACTTCAGCCCTAAATAGCCGCGGCCTTTATTCTGTCACCGCCGTCTGTGGCCGGTGAGGCGTATGGGTTAGGCACGCGTCGAAGCCGTCGTGACGCCCAACGATGACGTGATTGGCGTGGCATTGGAGGCCTTTGTTGTGGCGGCAATGGAGCTGATGACAGGCTCCGACCCGGGCCTCGTGCCGTGGGAAGCCGCCTTCGCGGCGGGAAATCATCTTCGTCAGGCACGGCGGCGAGTCGCCCGACCCGATCGTAATGGCGCCGGCGTGGCAGGACTTGCTTCGATTGTAGGCGCAGTCTTCGATCGCGCAGGCATCCACGGGGGCGGGGTTCATGAGGTCATGGTCCTTTTTCAAGGAAAGTCGCTGGGGCGGGAACCTTCCTTGCACAGAGAAGGTCTCGACACAAGCGGGGGTGTCGCATCGAGTGTTCCAGTGAGTTCTCGCGAACATCCCGCTTCCTTGGAAAGGGAAAGACAATGATGAAACGTTGGGTAATGATGGGCACTTTGGCGGCGGCGGTGGCGATGCTGGCCGCCTGCGAAACGACCGGTTCTTCCGGCTCGGACGATTCGGACGACCGCGCCGAGCGCCCCAAGGTTCAGCCGAGGTGGCCGGGCGACGACTCGGGGGCTTTGCCAATGCCGACGCCGCGCGAGGAAACTCCCTATCAGCCACGGATGCCGAAACCCGTTCCACGGGAAACGCGCTATTAACCTCCGGCGATCATCCGCGCCGCCAGCCAGGCGAAGCGCGCGGCGAAGTACAGCATGACCGCCCCTCCCAAGCCCGACGCCGCGGCGAACAGGCGCGGGCCCACGAGCCTGCGCGCGAAGCCCAGCATCGCGATCAGGAGCAGAACCCAGGAAATCGTCCCCAGCCAAACCCAGGCTCCCGCCCGCAAAATCTCCCACGCCGCCGGATGACCGTTGGGAAACAGGAGCGCCGGCAAGGTGGCCCAGAATGCGATCGTGTAGGGGTTGGCGGCGGTCATGCCGACACCCACGAGCCAGGACTTCCACAGCGGATGGGCGGAAGCCGCCGGGGCGCCCGTCGGTGGGGCGGAGGGTTGGGGGACCTCGCCGCGCCATTCGCGGGCTGCTTCCCGCAACGCGCTCCACGCCAGCCAACCCAGAAAAGCGGCACCGAACACGTAGGCCCCCAGCATCACTGTGCGGTTCTGCAACAGCCCCGCCAGCCCAAAGCCCGTCAGCATCACATAGGCGAAATCGACCATCGTGGCGCCAAGGCCCACGGCCAGTCCGGCGGCCAGACGAAGGCGAAGCGCGCGGCGGATGATCTCGAGATTGACCGGGCCAATGGGCGCGGCGGCGCCCCAACCGATCAAGTAGGCTTGCCATAGGGCGGACATGGGCGCGGAATTGGCTCCTTGGTGTCAGCAGTGGGGTTTTTGGAGGCCCGGCAAGACGCATGATGGAAACTCGCCCGCTCCGATTGGGTATCGTCCCGTACCTCAATGTGCTGCCTCTCATCGAGGGTCTGGAGCAACGGTTCCCTGCGGATAACTGGGTCCGCGCGACGCCGCGCGAGCTGGCCGGCCTGCTGGCGAACGGCGAGGTGGACGTGGCGACGTTGCCAGTCTTTGAAGCGCTGCGCAATGGCGGCGGCCCCATGCTCCTGTCCGGCGCGGCCATCGCCTGCGACGGCCCGGTGCGCAGCGTCCGCCTCTTCTCACGCGTCCCGTTCCAGGACATCCGGCGTCTGCTGCTCGATCGCAGCTCACTGACATCGGTGCATCTGGCGCGTCTTCTTTGCGCGCAACATTTACGGATCGCCCCCGAGTACATCACGTCCGAAACGCCCCTTGGCCGAGACTTCGACCCGGCGGAGGCGGGCTGCGACGCGGCGGTGGTCATTGGCGACGCAGCGCTGGATCGGGAAGGCACCATGCCGTACGAACTGGATTTCGGCGCCGCCTGGAAGGAGCTGACCGGCCTGCCGTTTGTCTTCGCCGCCTGGATCGTCCGCCCAGGCGCAGCGATCACGCCGGATGACGCTCAAGCCTTCGCCGCCGCCCGCGAACGCGGCGAAGCCAGCGCCTCCGAAATCGCTGCCCGCGAGGCCCATCTCCACCCGCGCGGAGCCGCCGATCTGACTCGATACCTGACGGAGGCGATCAGGTTCCGCCTCGGCGAGCGGGAACTCGAAGGCATCGAGCGCTTCCGCCGCGAGCTGATTTCCCAGGGCTTGATCCCAAGCAACAGCCAACCTTTGAGCCTTCACCCGTCCGCCGCCGCAGCGCTTCGCGCCGCCATTCAGACATCCTAGAGAATTGCCCTTGCTGAGAGCGGCGCCGCCCGTTCCCATGGTCCCAAGATGAGTCCGAACCCCGCCTATCCGCCCCCTTCCTATCCCTCCGCCCCGACCCAATTGCGGCCGCCCGCTCCGCCGCCCAAGAAGGGCATGGCCAACTCGACCAAATGGGTCATCGCCATCCTGACGCTGGCGGTTGTTTTGCCGATGGCGGGGGCGGGCGTACTGGCCGTTGTGCTGCTCGGCTTCTATTTCCAGATGGCGCCGCCGGACAAGGTCGTTTCCGGTGAGGAACTCTCCGCCCGCCACCGCGAAAAGCTCGTCTCCCTGGGTCTGGTCCGGCCCGGCGAGACGATCCACTACCTTGCCGCGGATGAACCCCGCCTCGAAGACGGCGTCTACTTTTTTACCGACGAAGACTTGGTTATCTACTCCGAGTTGTGGACGGACGACGCGGAGATCCGTCTCGCCCTGGCGGATATCGACGACGTGACGCCCTACGCCGAAGACTGGCATAGCATGACCGATGTCTGTGTCGAACTGCCCGGCACCTCCGATTGCTACCATTTCTATTTGAGCACGCTGGAAGGCGGCGACAAAGTGTTCCTGCGCTCTCTCTGGGACAAAGTCAACGGCGCGCGGGCCGCCAGGGAGAAAGCTTTTCAGGCGGAATTGAACAGCAAGATCGCCTCGGCCAAAGAAGGCCCGCTCGCCGTCGAGCACGTCCTGGCGTCGACTTCCGGCACGCTGGACCTGGAATCGGAGAGTGAGTATCCGTACACATGGCGCTACACGACCAAGGTGACGAACAGGACGGAAACGCCGCTCGCGATCGAGAAATTCGAACTCTCGGTCTGGCGCGACAATCAGTGGGTCGTGGAAATGCCCAGGGGCGAGGAGACGTGGGGCCCGGCGGAGTTCGCCGCGCGCTTCGGACCGTTTAGCTGGGCGGATGGGATGCTGCTGCCGGGCGACACGGTGACTTGCGAGGCCAATTGGCACGGCGCCATGTCGCCCCAGCCGGTCCATGCCAAGTGGGACTTCTGGGCCGCGCCGCCCGATGGCGGCGAGCGGGTTCATGTGGAAGCCCCCGTCCTGACGCCGCAACTGCCCGTGAAGGTCATCGCGCCGGAGGAATTCGGCCGGTTGCCCGAGGGCCTCGCCGTCGCGGTCAGCCCGCCGGAGCCCAAAGCGGTGTACGACTACGAAGACGAGTTGTACCGCTGGCCCCACGAAATCACCGTAACGGGTGGCGACCGAGCGTTGCGGATCCTGGAATTCGGATATTTTATCTGGGTCGCTGGGGAGTGGCGCCACCTCTACCCGGATCGTCCGCGCACGGCTTGGCATTTCGCCAAAGATTACAGCAATCCCAAAGCCCGCGTCGCTCCCGGCGAATCCTACACCGATCCCAACTGCTGGCTCTCCGGTGAGGAATTGATCCGCGACGAAATTGTCGTGTACTTCATCGGCGAAGACGAGCACGGCAACCGCTTCAAGGGCAGCGCGCCACTGACCGCCCAGGACGTCATGAAGCAGGATGGATACTATTGGGCCGAAGCGGAGAATGAGTGACTCGGATGGGTAAGCCCCGGTGGGTTCGACGGTTCGACACTGTCGAACGAACCTTCAGCCCTTCTGGCCACTCCAGTCCCGGCGCCGGTCGCGCCAAATCCCCGGACAGTGCACCGCCGTATAGCCGTAGGCTTTCAGGCACGGCCACAGATTGTCCCAGGGGCGATGCCTCAGCCACCACCGCGCCTCGCCCCGCGCCGCCCGCAGCAGCCCGCGCCGGTCCCGGTTCTTCAGCAAATAGCGCATCCGGTTGCGATGGTACTTGGCCAGGAACCCCGGCGACAGGCGGCCGGTACTTTGGCTCTCGTGATGAATCACGGTGCTCCGGGGCACGACAGCGATTTCCCATCCGGCGCGCCGGGCGCGATCGCAGTAGTCGATTTCCTCGAAGTAAATCGGCCAGAATCCCGCATCAAGCAGCCCCACCTCCTCGATCACGGCGCGCCGGATCGCCAGCGCCGCCCCGGTCGCGTAGGGCACCGGCACGATGCCGCCAGCTTCCTGCGCGCGGGCTTCGTCGCCCCAGGCCACGTGATCGGTCAGCCCATTATCGTGGACCACGCCCCCGAGGTGCTGAACCGTCGTCCTGTCTGGATAGAGCAACCGGCAACCTGCGATGCCAAGGCGCGGATGGGCGTCGAAGGCCTCGGCCAGCGGCGCCAGCCAGTCGGGCTCGGGTTCCGTGTCGTCGTTCAAGAGCAGGATAACGTCGCCGGTGGCGGCTTCAATGCCGAGGTTGTTGCCTCCGGCGAAGCCCAGATTGCGATCCGCGCGGACGACTTGGACCTCGGGATAGTTCTCGCGGACGAAGTTGGCGGTGCCATCGGTCGAACCGTTGTCGGCGACAATGATTTCGTGGGGCGGGGGATCGCATCGGCGCAGGCTCTCCAGCGGCCACGCGAGGCGTTTCGCGCCGTTCAGGCAGACGATCACAATGGAAATGCGGAGGGGCGGAGCGGTCACGTCGGTTCGGTTTCTTCGTCGGTCTTGGCGGGGCGGGGGAGGGGCTTCAAGAATGCGAGGGCCACAAAACCGGGGCCCCAGAAAAAGCCCGCGAACACGCCCCAGAACCAGTAGTCCCGGTTCTTTCGCCAGGCCAGATAGCCTGCCAGCCCGCCCGTCGCCAGCCAGCAAGCCAGCCCAACAGGCCAACTGCCGAGCAGAATGTAGCCCCAGGAAAACGCCATCGCGATCTCGAAGAGGGCGACCGCGATCTCGAACAATTGCGTCATCGGCGGGATCCTTCCAGTTCCCAGAGTACCCAGGGCGCGGCTTCCGCCGGGACGGTCGCGCGGCGCAGCAGACCGGCCCGCTCCATCTCCAGCACGCGCGCAGGCATCGCCTGCGGCTGCGTCACGACAATGTGGCTAATGCCACGCGCGCGCAGGTCCGCGGCGACGGCGGTGGCCGGTTGGCCGGGCCAGTCGCGGCCGAACTCCAGCGTCATCCCACGGCTCGTCCACACCGCTCGCCGCTCCAGATAAAACGGCCCGGGAGCGTCCACCAGCAAGAGCCTCGCATCCGCCGGCATCCAGGCTTGCACTGCGATCCCGTGGGTCAACTGCTGACCGAAAGGTTGGTGGCGCGTCCACTCGCCCATGGCGGACTCCGTCACGATGGGATGGAAGGGCCACTGAACATCGGGATAGGCGGCGCGTTCCAGTTGGCGCTTGCCCGCCGTCATGGCCGCCCCGGCGATCAGCACCGCGAAGGCCAGCGCCCAGAGTTGCTCCCTCAAGACTTCAGCGATCCGCAGAAACATGATCCCCAGCGCGGGCGCGGCGAGCAGGTAGGCGAGACCCTGGGCGCGGAATTCGCCGCCGGTGCCCTTGCCCAGCAGGATCGCCAGCACGGCGCAAAGCATCAGCCCGGCCCCAACGGCGCGCCAGGCCGGGCGCTTCTCCGCCAGCGCGAACAACGCCGCCAACGGCATCATTACCAAAAAGGCGTCGAAGGTGCGGATCGAAGCTTCCAGCTTTTGGCTCAGCGTCGCCGCCAGCGAAAACCCGAACAGCGGCGGCCGCGAGGCCAGAGCCTTGGCCATCGGCAGGAACTCTTCGTGCACGGGGAAGGCCTGCGGCAGCGCGAAGATCACCGGATTGCCTGTCGCCAACCCGGCTCTCAGCAGCCACGGCGCCATAGCCAGCGCCATCGTCCCCGTCGCCACGGCGAGGACCTTGAGCAGCCCCGCATGCTTGCCGGTCGCCGCCCAAATCGCGAAGACCAGCAGGAACGCGCTGGAAAACAGCAACGTCACCGGCGCCGTGGCCGCCGCCGTGCCCCAGAGAAGGCCCGCCGCGATGCCTCGGCCGATTGTGGGAGAGGCCCCCGGGCCCGGAGCCAGCAGCGGCTCGATCAAGACCCATAACCCCAGGAACATCAGGAGGGAAGCCAGTGGCTCGAAGGTCACGCCGAGGGGAGCGGTGGCCCCCCACAGCATCCACAGCGCGGGCACGATGGCCGCCAGCAAAATCGCCCCCGCCGCCCTGCCCGTGCGCCAGGCCGCGAGAGGAAAAACCCACAGCGCCATCAGCGCCGCGGCCGAGCAAAGCGCCGGGCCCGCGACGGCTCCCCCCAGCGGCAGCACCGCCGCCATCACGGCCTGCCCCGCTGCGAGCGAGGCGCTTTCCGGAACGTAGGGAAAAACGGTCAGGTGGCCGCTGAGCAACCACTGGCCCGGCAGGGAAAGGTCCGCTTGCAGGGCCTGCCAACTCACATCGGGCGCCAGACCGCCGATCCACACGTTGAGGCTGATGAGCCCCATCACGGCCAGCACGACCACGGCGCAGGGGCGCTGAAAGCCTTCGAGCCGGGACCAAAGCGTGCGAGATTTGCTCCTCCACTCCAGAGGGTGACGAACCCAATTCCTAGCCCGCCAGGCGCCAACTGCCGCCAGAACGGCAAGCACCGACAGGAGCGCCCACGGCCGAAAAAGCCCGACCAGCCCCAGCAGCGGCGCCAGAAACGCCACCAACCCCCAGCCTAACCCAAAGCAAATCAACGCGCCAAGCACCCGCCCCGGCAGGTCCGAGCGCCGGTCCGGCACCCAGACCAGCATCCCGGCACAAGCCAGTGCCACGCAGAACAGCGCGATCAGCGCAGTGTGGGCGACGCTGAGGAACAGGGTGCTCACCGTGTTGATTCACCACAGAGAGGCACAGCGGACGGAGGTTTCACAGAGGTCGCCGAAGGCCGGTTGGGATAGGAACTCGGAAGTTCAATAAAGACTCTAGGATCTGCGACATCACGAGGTGCCATCGAACGTTTGCTCTAAAGATAGGGATGCGGCCCCTCGTGTCGCCCACCTCAAATAACATCTGTCTCCACTGAGATAGCGCGACTTTGCGCCATATGGCTCTATCGGCAAGTCAAATAAAACCAAAATTCTCTGTGCCCTCTGTGGCTCTGTGGTGATTTTTCCGGAGAACAGCCACCCACCTTTACGCCCCCCGGCGCCGGCGGCGCAATCCCGTCAAGGCTTGTGGCTCGGCGAAATCCGTCGGGGGCGGCGGATCGTCCGGTGGCGGGGCTTCGGATCGCTGGCGCCGCCGCCACGCGTCGTAGAGGTCGGGTCGCCGCTCGCGCGTTACGCGCAGGGACTCTTCGCGGCGCCAGCGCTCGATTTCCGCGTGATGACCGGAGAGCAGCACCGGTGGAATGCCGCGTCCCTCGAAGACCTCCGGCCGGGTGTAGTGGGGGCCCTCCAGCAGGCCGTCGAAGAACGAATCGTTGGGCGCCGAGGCGTCGTTGCCCAGCACCCCCGGCGCCATACGCGCCACGGCGTCGGCGATGGCCATGGCGGCGATTTCCCCGCCCGTCAGCACGAAATCGCCCAGGCTCACTTCCTCATCCACGCGCGTTTCGATGACGCGCTCGTCCAGACCCTCATAGTGTCCGCAGAGAATCACCAGCCCCGGGTCGAGAGCCAGCTCAGCGAGACGTTTTGCCTCGTCCTGAACGAATCGCCTACCCCTCGGCGAGGTATAGAGCACATGCGCGCGGCGCTCCGAGCCCGGCGCGCCCGCCGCCTCGTCCAGCGCCGCCGCGATCGGCTCGGGCTTGAGCAGCATCCCCCCGCCCCCGCCATAGGGCGTGTCGTCCAGCTTGCGATGCTTGCCCACACCGTAGGGACGCAGGTCCACGGTGCGGAAATCGAGGAGGCCCCGCTCGCGGGCGCGGCCCAGGATCGACTCGCCAAAGGGGCCCTCGAACCACGCGGGAAAGAGCGTGAGGATGGTGATGGACAGGTGGTTCACGAAAGGCGGCGCGCCCGGGTCAGAACTCGGGCGATTCTCCCTCATCGTTTGGAACGTGGCGGGCCAGAAGCGTACGCAACTGAACGTTCACGAGTTGCAGACGCCGGAGCGGGTTTTCCTCTTCCAGCAGGCCTTGGCGTTCGTAGCCGCCGCTGACCAGCGATTGGCCGATCTGGTCGGCGATGATGCCTGGGTGCAGATGAATGTTCTTGAGGTTCGTCAGGGACTTCGGCAGGTCCGGGGTCAATTCGCCGAGCGTTTCCACCAGCCGCACCGTTTCCTCCGTCGCGGACTTCAGACTGTCGCGCTCGTCCTCGTGGAAAGCTTCCGTGACCGGGGCCACTTTGGTCAGGCGATAGAGTTTGTCGGTGCGGGGCTCTTCCACGATGCGGGCGCGCTGGATGCCTTCCACGATGATGTTGTAGCGGCCTTGGGGCAGGCGCTCCTCGTGGAGAATCCGGGCCAGCGTCACCATGCGGTAGACCGGCGGCCGGCCTTCGTAGCCGTCTTCCCAGCCGGGCCGCAACTGCGCTGTCGCGATGCGCTGATCCCCCGCCAGGACGTCCTGAACCATCTGGCGATAGCGCGGCTCGAAGATGTGCAGCGGCACCATCGTGCGGGGGAAAAGCACGAAGCCGGGCAGGGGGAAGAGCGGAGCGACGACGGTCTTGGTGGTCATAAGGAATGGGCGCGGCTCCTCTCGAAATCCAGCACGCGACCCGGAGTAAACACAGCCCGGGGCGCGCTTCAAAGCCTTTTCTGAAGCGGCGGTGAAGAAAATCCCGCGCGATGCGGGAACGAGACAGCGGAGCAACCCGTTGCAATCACGCATCGGGCCAAACGCCGGTCCACGTTGCGGCCACGCGCCGGACGCTACGAGAGCAGGGCGAGATCGGAAGGTAACTCTCGATTGTTCAGTAAAGTATGAGGTGGCAGCGATGGGGGATGGGAGTTGGTACGGAGCTTGTTCTTATGATGGCCAACAAAAGGATGTGAGCTGGCACTCATACGGATCGCACAGGAGAATGAAGCAATGAAAGCCATCAAGACCTTCAATCGCGAGGAACTGTCCGACTGGTACTTCCAGAACCGGGTCGGCATCGAGCGCAGCGTCAAGTGGGGCGCCCTGTTCGCCGCCGGCTGTTTCGCGCTCTACCTTATCGCCACGGTTTCGGTGAACACGCTCGTTTCCTAACCAGGCTTTTGGATCACCGCCGACGGGACGTGGTCGCTCCGGCTCCTCGGCATCAGGGATAAGACCGATGGAAGAATGACCCGCCAAGGCGCGGCCAGACTTCCAACCCTCTTTCGGAGAATTCGAGTAACAAGCGGTTCAGCTTTCTGTGGTGCGAGATAACGCCCCGGCTATTTTGGGAAGGATAGTCAGGGCGTTATTTCATTTTTACCGGAGGGCTTCTTCGTAGGGCGTTTCCGTTCCCGTCTCGCGGTAGGCCAGGATGGAGATGCCTTCCGCCTCCGCTTTCGCCACCGACTCCTCGCGGTCGAAGAAGAGCGACTCGCCCGCCGTGATGCAGATGCCACCGGCGTTCGCCTCCATCAGCGACCGGATCGTCTTGATGCCGATCACCGGCACATCGAAACGCAGGTCCTGGCGGGGTTTGCTGACCTTGACGATCACCACGCCGGGGCCGGCCAGTTCGCCCGCCCGGCGGATCAGGGCGTCGGTCCCTTCCACGCCCTCCACCGCCACCACGATCTGGTTCTTCACGGCGATGGTCTGGCCGATGTCGAGCCGGGCGATTTCCTTGGCGATGGGATAGCCGAACATCATGTCGCGGCGGATCTCTTCGCTCAGCGGGAACCCGGGCGTCAGGATCCCTTCCTCGGGCATGCAGGACTTCAGGAACAGGGTCGAGTCGAGGACCTTGATGCCCTCCGCTTCGATTTCCTGCACGGCAGCCTTCAGCAAAGAATCCGCCTTCTTGTTACGCAGGTTGCCCAGGAGCTTGAGCACCCGCGAGTCCAGGCTGATCTGGCGCAAGAGCACCTTGTGCGGCACGCGTCCCGCCATGATCAGGTGCTCGATGCCGTGCTGATGGCAAAGTTCGAAGAGCCGCGACAGGTCCGTCAGCTTGAGCGTATGCATGCCTTCGGTGAGCGGGGGAGCGAGGCGGTCGCTCGCCAGACCGTTGATCCCGAAAGCGATGACGCGGACCCCGCTACTGCGGGCGCCGTGGGCGAGCAGCACGGGGAAATCGCCCTCACCGGCGATCAGGCCGATCAGCTTGGGAATCTTCTTCCCGTCGGTCACTTTGGAGCCGTTCTCAATGCTCATACCGTTCCCAAGCGCGATCCTTAGTTTTTCCCCGCCGCGAAAGCGAAGGTCAGTGTCGCCTCGCAGATCAGGCGGTCTTCCACCGTCAGTTTGCCCACAATGCGGCCCGTGCGCGAGCGCAAGTTGGTAATCTTGCCATCGATCTCGATGCGGTCGCCGGGAACGGCCTTCGAACGGAACTTGGCGGACTCGATCGTCATCAGGTAGGCCAGTTTGCCATGGTGCTCCCTGTGCGACAGGATCCAGCAGGCGCCGGCCTGGGCAAAGGTTTCGATCATCATGACGCCGGGATAGACCGGTTCCTGGGGAAAGTGGCCGTCGAAAACCCCCTCGTTGGCCGAGAGGTTCTTGTAGCCCTGAACCCAATCCTCGCCCATCGCCGTGATGCGGTCGATCAGCAGGAAGGGATAGCGATGGGGGATGATCTGCTTGATGACCTCGACGCCGAAGGGGGGCGTGAAGAGAAAGGGCGATTCGTCCGGCGCGGGGGCCGGCTCATCGAGGCTGGTGGTCATGGGCTGAGTGCTCACGGGAAAACTCCTTGATCAGGGCGTGGGCAAAGCGGACATGGCTGCGGTGTCCCGCGCGCCAGGCCCAGAAGTGCCCTCGAAGAGGGCGGCCAATCAATGCCAAGTCGCCCAGCAGATCAATGATCTTGTGACGGGCGACTTCATCTGGAAAGTGTAACTTCGGATTGCGATACCCGTGCTGAGTGAAAACCACGGCGTTGTCAAGGTTTCCGCCCCTTGCCAACCCCATTTTTTTCAGGGCGTCAATGTCGGCTTCGCGGGCGAAGGTCCGCGCCGGAGCCGCTTCGTCCAGAAAATTCTCCGCCGTGATCTCGACCGTCACCCCCATCGAACCGACCACTGTGTTGGGGAATTCGACGAAACAGCTCAGCAGCAGACCTGCGTGCGGGGTCGCCATGAGATAGGCGTCGCCATCGCGAAAGGCGAAGGGCCGGTCGATCGCCAGGGGCTCGATCTCCGCCCCTGCCAATTCCCGCGTTCCGGCGGCCATCAGGCCCTTCATGAACTCTTTCGAGCCGCCCCCCAGGAAGGGGGGCTCGGGACCGGTCTGCACCAGCCGGGCGTCGGTGATCCCGCAGGCCGCCAGGGCCGCCAGGATGTGCTCGCATTGTTCGATGACGGTGCCGTTCTTCGAGCGCAGAACGGTGCGCCGGTCGCATTCCTCGGGTACGGCGTGATCCCATCGCGCCGGCAGGCGCTCCCCCTCCGCGGTCATGAAGTGCAGGCCACCGTTCTGGCTCGGGTGAACTTCCAGGACGCCCTCGGCGGCATAGTGAATGCCTGGTCCCGTGAAGGTCACGGGATCGCGGAGCGTTCGGCGAGGGGATGGGGAGATTTGATTCGACATCAAGAAAATTCCAAAGCGCAACAGGGCACCCCAATCGGGCCCTCGCGTCAACGGCAGAGCCACTGCCTAGGGATTGGTTGTGGAGGTCGAAGCGGTCCGTTCGCCGAAGCCGGGGATAGCGGGGCGTTCCGCGGGAGTGACCGGCGGGCTGCCGGGGCGCCGGCGGGAGGTCGCCTCGGACTCCGAGGTGGACGCCGAGGAGGCGGCCCGGTCCTGGGGCAGGAGCGGGGGCGCAGGAGTCGACGCGGCGGTCGACGGGGCGGTGGCTCCGGCCGGGCTCTGGGACGCGGGAAGCCCCGCCAGGCCCATCACCTCGGAGAGCTTGTCCGGCTGGGCGTCGAGAGCGGTGATGACCTGGGGCGTCAGGTCGGCTGTGCGGTTGCCATAGATCACCACCTCGCCGCGCAGGACCATGTCATAGCCCTCCCGCTCCGCCACGTCGGCGACCACGTCCATGATGTATTCCAGGACGGGTTCGATCTGCCGCTCGCGGGATCGCAGGTCCGACTCGAACTCAAACTGCTCGCGCTCGATTTCCCGCTCCATCGCGAGCAATTCGTCACGGCGGCGCTCGCGTTCGTCCTCCGAGAGCAGGCGCTCCTGGCGGTCGAGGTCGAAGCGCTGGCGGCGGAATTCCCGCTCCTGGCGGTCGATTTCGCGGGCGCGAAGGGCCAGCTCGCGATCCATTTCGTCCAGCGCGAGGCGCAGCGCCTGGCTTTGCTCCAGGACGATTTCGATATCCACGAAGCCGATGCGAGAAGGCGTGGTTTGCGCCGTCAGCGGCAGCGTCAGCGCGGCGGCGATCAGGAGGGCGGAGAGGGAACGAAGCATAGAGGACCTTTAGTGAGGAGGCATGGCGAACCCGGATGCCAAAGTCGTGCAAAGGTCATCCGGGCGGAGAGGAGAAAGATGGTCAGAGAGGACAAGACTACCGGTTTGGAGGTTCCCGGGGCGGCCGTTCCAGGATCCAAGGCTTGGGCAGGAGGCCGAGGCGCTGGGCCGCCAGATCGACGTCCGGATCCACGAGAAGGCCGGTTGTGCCATAGTTCAGGCGGAGGTTGGCCTCGGCGCGGACTTCGAGGTTTTCGATGCCTTCCCGGCGCCGGTAGATATCAGCGATGAAGTGTCCCATTTGAATCAGCATGTCCGGGTCTTTGGAGTGATTGCGGATTTGCTGGGCAGTGAAATGGTCCTGCACATCGGCCACCCAGGTCAAGCCGGTGGCCGGATCCGTGACGAAATAACGCACGAGGGCGTCTTTGCTGCGAAGCTTCATGCGCCAGGACCATTGATGCCCCTCTTCGGTCCAGGCCACATCGCCCGGGTAGAGGTGGTGGCGGAAGGGAATGAGGGCTTGCAGCAGACAATAGAACGCGAGGAAGGCCAGGAGGGCTTTCTGACGGCCCAGAAGGCGGTCCGGCGGCCGCTCCTCGGGAACGCGGGGGATGAATTGGCGGGTTAAAGTTCCCCAGACCCGCCTTGGCCAATCGGGCTCGAAAAAGATCGACGTCGCCGCCAGCGCCAGCGCGGGGAAAATGCCGATGTCGAAGACGATACTGTTGGTTCCGTGAAAGAGGGCGGCGGCGATGAAGGCGTACTTGCGGGTTGGCTTCCACAGCAGGGCCGGCGCGATCAGCAGGTCGAAGAGGAAACCACTGTAGGCGAATAACGGTCCGATCGGTTCCCATGCCATGACAGGCCCGATGAAAGGACGGTCGGAGCGTGAGGAAAGCCATCGGCTGATCGGCTCGGCCCGCACCATCCAGTCGTAGTTGATCTTGGCGATGGCGGCGTAGAAGTACACGAGCCCAAGTTGAAAACGCAGCAGCCACACGCCCCAGACCGGCGCGGTCTCTGGCCGCTTGTCTTTGAAGAGGATGCGGTCCAGGCTCCAGGCGCGGTGCGCGGGAATCAGAATCATCAACCCCGCCAGCAGGCACATCAGATAGTAGTGATTGTTGTAGTTGCACTTCTCCATCAGGAAAGTATAAGTGTACGTAAGACACAGTCCTGCGGCGGCGAAGCGGTAGAAAAGACCGAGAGCCACCAGGATTCCAAAAATCCCCACGACGATATGGAGGATCGTGGTCCAGGGTTCGGGCAAGGGGCGCACCCAGGTGAAGAAGTTGTAACTGAAGTGGTACTCGGCTTCCGCGTAATAGATGCGGATTTCCTCGAACTGGAGGACCTTGACCATGTCCCAGGCCATCAGCAGGCCGAAGGCGATGCGCCAGAAGGCCAGCGAGGCCACATCGACGGGGCGGTAGAAGTCGCGGAGGGTCAGGTTCCGAATCATGGCGCGATGGATAGAGCGGGAAAGGGGTTGGGCGGCAAACGAAAACGCCCTCCCGCAGGGCCGAAGCGGCGCGGGAGGGACGTCATAACCGAGGGGCCAGGGTTCCGGGTTGGGGCCGCTGGCCGGCGGGCGGATTAGCGCTTGGAGAACTGGGAAGCCTTGCGCGCCTTGTGGAGGCCGTACTTCTTGCGCTCCACGGTACGCGGGTCGCGGGTCAGGTGACCCTTCTCCTTGATAGCGGGGCGCAGGGTCGGGGTGGCGGCGACCAGGGCACGGGCGATGCCCATGCGTATGGCGCCTGCCTGGCCGGCGATGCCGCCGCCGTTGACGTTGACGATCACGTCGTACTTGGTGAGGGCCTGGCCGTCTTTCAAGGGGCCGCGAATGGCGGCTTCCAGACGGGGGCGGTTACCGATGTACTTCTTGAAGTCGTCGCCATTGATGACGATTTTGCCCTTGCCGGGGCGAAGGTAAACGCGAGCCACCGCTTCCTTGCGGCGTCCCGTTCCGAGATACTGTTCCAATTGAGCCATGAGTGCTGAGTCGTTCCTCTCTGTGAGCGGGGCCGATGATTAGTCGTCGCTGCGTTTGGGCTTGCGGGTGGCGAATTTGAGGGCTTGGGGCTGTTGAGCGTCGTGCGGATGCTCGGCACCGGCGTAGACCCTCATGTTCTTATTCAAAACCCGGCCAAGGGCATTCTTCGGCAACATGCCGTGAACGGCATTGCGGATCACATCTTCCGGGCACTTGATGAACAGCTTTTCGGCGGTGATGGCTTTGATGCCGGTGCGGTAACCGGAGTGATGGTAGTACACCTTGTCCTGGGTCTTGCGGCCGGTGAAGACTGCCTTGTCGGCGTTGATGACGACGACGTGGACCTGGGGGTTGATGTGCGGAGTGTAGGTGGGCTCGAGCTTGCCGCGGAGCAGCTTGGCGACCCGGGACGCCACGCGTCCGACCACCTCGCCTTCGGCGTCCACCAGGTACCACTTTTCTTTCATATCCGCGATGCGCGGCAGCGTTGACGATTGGGCTTTCATGCTCGTCTATCCGTGTACTGGTTGAATTGGTATTGGGCTGGAAGTCCCCGGTCCCTCACCAAGGCCCGGAAAATTCGGTGTCAGCGCCAGTCTCTTGCCGTCGGCTCGTCTGCTCAGTGGGCGGCCAATCTCGATCAGGTGTAACGGGTCGGATCGGAGAAGGTGCCGTGGGCCATACTCTACCGCACGCGGCGAGCCGGCGTCCCGCAAGAGGGACGGGAGATTGTGCAAAGGGCGCCGCCTTGTCAAGGGCGGAAATCGGGCGAATGGCCTTGACGAATCTTTCTTTCGCTTCTTTACCTTCACCATCCTTTGGCGGCGCCGGCTCGCCCGCCGAGCCGATGCCTTCCGCGCCGTCCTCGAGAGCTTCTCCGCCTTGACTTTCTCCGCCACATCCGTCCGCCGTCCGGTAACGACCCTCATGGTCTTCCTGGCCATCGTGGTGCTTGGCGTCGTGTCCTACCGCCAACTCCCCCTCCAACTCGTCCCCAACATCAGCGTCCCGGCCCTGGGCGTCTACATGAACAAGCCGGATGCCAGCGCCAACGAGGTCCTGCAGGCCCTGACGCGCCCCGTGGAGGGCATCATCTCCGAAGTCCCGCGGGTCAAATCGATGCAGTCGTGGACCGGCGGCTGGGGCACCTGGATCCGGGTCGAGCTGGAGCAGGACGCCGACCTGCGGATGACGACGCTGGACCTGCAGGAGCGGCTGATTTCGTTCCAGCAGGAACTGGAAGACCGCCGCACCGTCATCGAGATTTTTCCCTTCAGCACCAACGAAATTGTCAACCTTCTGATGGAGGTCGCCGTCGAAGGCCCGAGCGACGAGCTGATCCAGGACGTGACCCGAGACAAGGTGGAGCCGGCCCTGAAAGCCATCAGTGGCGTCGCCAAGGTCGAAGTCGGCGGACTCACCAATCCCGCCGCCGACGTGGAAATCGTGCCGGCGTTGCTGGGTGGCTATGGCCTGGAATTCGAGCAGGTCTTCAGCAGAATTCAGTCGGCGGCGACGGAAGATACCTATCTCGGGTCGCTGGAGGTGCCCGAGGAACGGCACTACGTGCGCCTCGAGCCGGCGGTGAAGACCATGGACGAACTGGCGGATTTGTCCGTCGGTAAGGAAGGCGCCATCCGCCTGGACGACGTTGCCCGCATCGCTGAGGGGGAGTCGCTCGATTCGTGGGTTTACCGGCGCAACGGCAACTACGCCATCGGCATCCGCGTGGACCAGGAAGAGGGCGAGAACCTGGTCGCGATGTCGCGCAAAGTCCGCGAACGGCTCGATGAAATCAACGAGTCCCTGCCCACCGGCGTCCAGATCAAGGTCAACTTCGACGCCGCCGAGCAGGTTCTCAAGGGCATCAACGAAGTGCGCGACCTGGCGCTGATCGGAGCGTTGCTGTCGCTGCTGGTGCCGCTGCTGTTCTTCCACTCGGCGCGAATCGCGGCGATTATTTTCGTCAGCGTTCCCATCTCGATCATCGCGGTGTTCAACCTGTTCTACGCCGCCGACATGAGCATCAACATCTTCTCCATCGTGGGGCTGGCGCTGGCGGTGGGGATGCTGGTGGACAACTCCATCGTGGTGGTCGAGAACTGCTACCGGCTTTACTTCAGCCGGGGGATGTCCGCCGAGGACGCGGCGGCCGAGGGCGGCACGGAAATCGGCCGGGCGCTCTTCGCTTCGACGCTGACCACCATCGTCTTTTTCGTGCCCTTCAGCTTTATCGAGGGCGATTTCAAAGCCATCGTGCGCGAGCCCGCTTTCGCTTTCATCTTCCCGCTGATCGTGTCGCTGGGCGTGGCGCTGACGCTGTCGGCGATGCTGACGGGCAAAGCGCTGAAGAGCTACGAACGCAAGGGCCGGCGCCAATCGACGCTGAAGATCGCCCCCAAACGCGACTACATGCGCGAGACCTACCGGTTCGTGCTCAAGGGCTGCCTGCGCCATCGCGGTGCCGTCAGCGTTGGCATCGTGCTCTTCACGATTTTCGTTTTCATGGAATCGAGCGGCATCATCCGCGAAGAGACCAGCAATCGCAACGCGGGCCGCGATGTCTTCAACGTGTTCCTGATTCTGCCGCCTGGGACCCTGACGGCGGAGGCCAGCGGCGTCGTGGCGTTTGTCGAGGACAAGCTCCTCGAGCACGAGGATATCGAGAACATCAGCGTGTGGTTCCGCGGCGATTCGGCGCGATTCGATGTGGAACTCAAGGAGCGCGACGAGCGCCCGAGCGAAAAGGGTCTGGAAGAAATCCGCGCCAACATCGTCGATTTCATTGGCCCCGTGCCCGGCGGCGAGGCGGCCCTGGAATCGCCTGACCGCCCCCAGGCGCCGGACGTTCTCGGCGGGGGAGAGAAGGGCGTTCTGGTGCTGAAGGGCTTGGACTTCGACGTGATCGAAGTTTACGCCCAGCGCCTGATCGACGCCCTGACCACCATCCCGGCCATTACCCGGGCCCAAGTCGAACGCTTCGACACGGACAACGAATACCACGCTCTGATCGACCGCGAGAAAGCCCGGCTGTTCAACCTGACGCCGCAGATTTTGTCCTACTACGTCAACGCCACCCGCGCGTCCGGAACGATTTCCTCGCTGACGCTGCGTGATGGCGAGGACCGCACCGACGTGACCATCAGCCTCGCCGACGCCCAGGGCAAGAACGCCGACGAAGTCCGCGACCTGGCGATCTACGCCCCCAATGGCTCGACCGTTTCCTTTGGCGAACTGGCCACGTTCCGCACCGCCCAAATGCCCGGCCGCATCTATCGCAAGGACCGGCAAAGCAGCCTGAGCATCGAATACTTCTGGGTCCCCGGCGCGGATCAGGGGGCGATTCTGGAGCAGGTGAAGAAGCTCCTCGCCGCGCTGCCCAATCCCGGCGGCGTCGTCACGGAAATCGGCGGCGCCCAGCAAACCCTCGATCAGCAGCAGAAAGACTTCATGTTCTGCCTCCAGGTTTCCATCCTGCTGATTTTCGTGGTCATGGCGGCGACCTTCGAGTCCTGGTGGGTACCGCTGGTGATCGTCGCGACAACGCCGCTGGCGATGCTGGGAATCGTGGCGGCGCTGGCGATCACCAAGCTTCCCTTCAACGAAATGGCGGCTTTCGGTGTCCTGCTGCTCATTGGCGTCATCGTGAACAATGGCATCGTACTGTTGGATACCGCGTTGCGGTATCGGCGCGATAAAGGCTGGGGCCGCATCAGGGCCGTGTTCCAGGCCAGCGACCAACGCCTGCGCCCTATTTTGATGACGTTCCTGACGACATTCCTCGGCCTGATGCCGATGGCGCTGACCGGCGACGAGGACTCGATCTGGCGCCCCGTCGCGGTGACGGTCGTTGGCGGGTTGACTTCGGCGACGTTCCTGACGCTGATCGCGCTGCCGTGCTTTTACCTGATTGGCGACGACTTTGTGGAGTGGGCGGCGCCCTACGGCCGGACGCTGACGCGGGGCCGGACGTGGTGGGGAGTCGTCAAGGGCATCGTCTGGGGCCTGCCCAAGGGTTTGGTGCTCGGCCTTTGGCGCTCGCGGTTCGGATGGCGAGTGGGGAGGGCCGTGGTCGGTGATGTGCTGTTCGCGGTGCGGCGGCCCAAGCCCGCGGCGGCGCTCTCAGCCTCCCCGGCCCCAGTCCCGCAGGACCCCGCCTCGCCCGCCATCGTCGTTCAGAATCTGCACGTCACCTTCGCTCCGGGCGCGCTGGCGCACCTCAAGCGCCTACTGCCCACCGGAGGCTATCCGCTGGGCCATCGGCCGCTGGAGGGCACCGCCGCCCTCAGCCAGGTCAGCCTCGAAATCCGGCCCGGTCTCTTCGGGCTTCTGGGCCCGAACGGCGCGGGCAAGACCACGCTGATGCGCTGCATCGCGGGGCTTCAGGAACCGGCCCGGGGAACTGTCCGTGTCTTTGACTTCGCGCAGCGCGAGGCCGGAGAGGCCCTGGCGCCGCTCATCGGCTACCTGCCGCAAACCCATGGGCATTACGACTGGATGACGCTGCGCGAGTATCTGGAATATTTCGCCACCATTTCCGCCCGCACCGCCCGCCGCGCCGCCGCCGATCCTTACGCGCACCCGGTGCTGCTCCAGCGCCTCCACGCCCTCGACAACCTCCAAACCGTCCCGGGCCGTGCCGCCGCCATCGCCCGCGCCGCCGAAGAAGTCCACCTGGAGCATGTGCTGGACAAGCGGATCGGCCAGTTCTCCGGCGGCATGCGCCAGCGCGCGGGCATCGCCCGGGTGCTGCTTTCCGCGCCGCCGATCCTCATCGTGGACGAACCGACGGCGGGCCTCGATCCGCTCGAACGCGTCAAAGTGCGCCTGTTGCTCGCCCGTCTGGCGCGAACCCGCACGGTCATTTTCTCGACCCACATCGTCGAGGACCTGGAAGACCGTTGCGACGCCATCGGCGTGCTCAGCGGCGGCCGCCTCCTCTGGTCCGGGCCGACCGCCGACTTCCGCGCGTTCTGGGGCCGGAAGGTGTGGGAAGTCCCCGCCAACGGCCAAGGCCCCGACGCTCTCGCCCGGGAACTCGTCGGTCCGGACGTGCGGCTGCTTTACCGCTACGCGAGGGCGGGCAGCGAGGGCTGGCGCGTCATCGCCGCGGAAGCGCCTCATCCGAGGGCGATCACGGTGGAAGCGACATTGGAGGATGCGTTATTGGGCGAATTGGATTCAGCGCGGAATCACAGCGTCCCGTACATTCGGTCGCCAGCGTCGCCGAGGCCGGGGACGATGTAGGCTTTTTCGTTCAGCCGCTCGTCGAGTGCCCCCACGTACACGTCCACGTCCGGGTGATCGCGATTCATGCGGTCGCGGCCTTCCGGGGCGGCGAGCAGGCAGATGCACTTGATGGTGGACGGTTGACCCCTCTTGATAAGGTCCACGGCGGCGGAGAGGCTGCCTCCGGTGGCCAGC
This sequence comes from Sumerlaeia bacterium, assembly GCA_040219255.1. Taxonomy (GTDB): domain Bacteria; phylum Sumerlaeota; class Sumerlaeia; order SLMS01; family JAHLLQ01; genus JAVJSW01. The sequence continues at coordinate 98,401 of JAVJSW010000077.1, read as the reverse complement.
ATCGGGTCGATGATGATGACGTGCGAGCCGGCCAGATCGGGCGGCGACTTGTAGTAATAGGTTCGGGGGAGGGCGGTTTCTTCGTCGCGCTCCAGGCCGATGTGGGAGACTTTGGCCACGGGAAAGATGCTCATCATGCCGTGCAGCATGCCGAGCCCGGCGCGCAGAATGGGCGTGATGACAAAGCGTTCTTTGACGACCCGGCCCGTCATCGGGCACAGGGGCGTTTCGATCAGCGCGTCGCTGAGGGGCAGATCGCGGGTAGCTTCGTAGGTGAGCAGGAGCGTGATTTCTTCCACGATCTCGCGGAACTTTTTGACGCTCGTGTCTTTGTCGCGGATGATGGTCAGTTTGTGGGTGATGAGCGGATGGTCGGCGACTTTCAGGGGCACGGGAGGCGAGGCCTTTCTCGGCGGCGGAGGCCGGGGGCGGGAGATTTGGGCTTGCGGCGGCGGTCTGCGGCGGGAGCGAATCGCGCCCTCGCGGCGGCCGCGCGCAGGCTTGCTTGCCCCTCCATGGGGCCAAGGCGCTTTGGCGGACAACCGGGAATCGCGCTGGCGCGGAGATTGCTGTCAGTTATGCGGGGATGAAAATCACCACCGAGTCACAGAGGGCACCGAGAGCAAGGGAAGCAATGAGTTGGGGTCACGCTTCGTCAAGCTTGCCGAGGTAAAGATTCAGGTGACAATCCTGCGAAGAAACATGATAATAAAGACTCGGTGATCTCTGTGCCTCTGTGGTGATTTGATTCTGGACGAAGGATACGCGTGATTCTCGGCTTGACCGGCTCAATTGGAAGCGGGAAAACTTTTGTCGGTGACTTGCTGGAGGAGTTCGGCGCGAAGCGAATTTGCGCGGACCGGATTGCTCGAGAGGTAGTTGCCCCCGGATCACCCGCTCTTCAGGAAATCGCGGCGGAATTCGGCCCCGCGGTCATCGGCCCAAAAGGCGAGCTTGACCGGGCGGTCGTCGCTCGAATCGTTTTCCAGGACCCCCTTCGCCGACAAGCCCTCGAGGCCATCATCCACCCCCGGGTGCGCAAGCGCGAAGAAGAGTTCGTCGAGAGATGGCGGGACCATCCACTGATTATCCTCGAAATTCCACTTCTTTTCGAAACCGGAGCCGAGGACTTGTGCGACAAGGTGCTTGTCGTCACCGTTGATGAAGAAGTGCGCTTCCGGCGCCTCGAAGCCTCCCGCGGCATGACCCGCGAGGACATCGCCAGCCGCCTGAAAACGCAGATGCCCCAAGAGGAAAAGGTGCGCCGGGCCGATTTCTTCATCGACAACTCACACTCGCAGCAAAGCACCCGCGACGCCGCCGAGCGTCTCTATCACCATCTGACTGGCGCGCCGCCCGCGGCCCGCTAACCCCAATCCCCCACACGCAAAAACCGAAACTCATCCATCACCAACACCCGATGTTCCGCCGCGCCGCCTTCGCGAGCGCCGCGAACACTGACCATCCGAGAGGAAACGATCACCCGTGACGACGACGCGACGCAGGAAAACCTCCACTTCCAGCGCCAATGGCAGTGCCAATGGAGCCGAACTCGATAAGAAGGTGCGCCGCCGGCGCCGCCCGAAAACCTCGAGCAGCGGCATGATGGAGGACGAAACGCCAGAACAGATGGCGGAACGCGAACGGCTCGAAGAAGAAGCCGCGGCGGACGGCGTCGAGCCGATCGATGTCGCCGATCTGAAGAAGCTGTCGAGCCTCGAACTCAGCAAAATGGCCGCCGAATTCGGCGTCGAAAACGCCGCCGCCCAGCGCAAGCAGGACCTGATTTTTCAAATCCTGCGCGCCCAATCGCATCGCAACGGCCGCATGTTCGCCAACGGCACCCTGGAAATCCACAGCGATGGCTATGGGTTCCTGCGCAGCTCGTCCTACAATTACCTGCCCAGCCCCGACGATATCTACGTCTCGCCGAGCCAGATCCGCCGCTTCGGCCTGCGCAAGGGCGACACCGTCACCGGCACGGTCCGGCCCCCGAAAGAAGGCGAGAAATACTTCGCCCTGCTGAAGGTCGAAACGGTAAACGGCGAAGACCCCGCCGTGGCCAAGCAGAAGATCCTGTTCGACAATCTCACGCCTCTCTACCCGGACGAGCGCATCCACCTGGAAACCGACAAGAAGAAGCTAACGACGCGCTTCATGGACTTGCTCACCCCGCTCGGCAAGGGTCAGCGCGCCCTCATCGTGGCCCCGCCCCGCAGCGGCAAGACCGTTATCCTGCAAGACATCGCCAACGCTATCGCCACCAATCACCCGGAAGTTTACCTGATCGTCCTTCTGATCGACGAATGGCCGGAAGAAGTGACCGATATGGAGCGCACGGTGAAGGGCGAGGTGGTCGCCTCGACGTTCGACGAACCGGCCGAGCGCCACTGCCAGGTCTCGGAAATGGTGAGTGAAAAGGCCAAGCGCCTCGTCGAGCACGGCCGCGACGTCGTCATTCTCCTCGACTCCATCACCCGCCTCGCTCGCGCCTACAACACCGTCACGCCTCAGAGCGGCAAGGTGCTCTCTGGCGGTATCGACGCCAACGCGCTTTACAAGCCGAAGCGCTTCTTCGGCGCGGCCCGCAATATCGAGGAAGGCGGCAGCCTGACCATCGTCGCCACCGCCCTGATCGAAACCGGCAGCCGCATGGACGATGTGATTTTCGAGGAGTTCAAGGGCACCGGCAACATGGAAGTGAATCTGGACCGCAAGCTGGCGGACCGGCGTATCTTCCCAGCCATCGACATCCTGCGCTCTGGCACCCGCAAAGAGGAACTGCTCATCAGCGAGAAGCACCTGCAACGCATCTGGCTCCTGCGCAAGATCCTCAGTGAACTGAACAGCATCGAGGCGGCCGAGTTCCTGCTGTCCCGCCTGCGCAAAACGGATCACAACGAGGATTTCCTGGAGGCGATGAACCAGTAGGTTCAAGCCTTCGCAGAATCCCTCGGGACTTCGCCCGGTGTCTTTTTGCTTTGCCAGCTTCCCGCGGCATTTGGCATTCTGACACCGGGCTTTCCTTTTGCGCCCGGAAAGGCGGAACGACCATGCAAGTGACCCTCGATCCGGAATACGAGAAGTTCGTGCGCGAGCAATTGGCCAGCGGCCAGTACGAATCGCCGGAGGCGGTGATGCGCGAGGCGCTGGAGGCCCTGCGGCGGATGAAGGAGCGCGAGGCGGAGTGGATCCGTGAGCAGTTGCGCCCGGCGATTGACGATTTTCGCGAAGGCCGCACGCGCCCCTTCGACATCGAACGCATCAAGAAAATGGTCGCCGAACGGCTGGAACCGGAAAGTCAAAAGCCGGTCTCGTGAGCCTGCCGATAGAGACGACCTACTCAGGGGAAATCGACTTGGCGGAGTGGGCGATTTATCTCGATCGAATTTCGCCGGACAAAGCCGAGGAGTTTTATGACAGTTCCGAACGGATGAGGCGGAATCTTGCGGATCATCCCTTCTTCGGGCGCCCGGGCGATCACCCGGAAGCGCAAGGGTTACGGACCTTCGTCTTCGAGAAGAGGTTGCTCCTCTATCAGGTTCGTGAAAACGACATTCTTATCCTGCGAATTCTCCCGCCCCACGTGACTGTGGAAGATGCCCTCAGCGAATGATTTCCACCCCCACCCCCGTCCCCGAACTTCCCGCCGAAGACGATCCCACGCCCCAGTTGAGCAAGGGCGACTATCAGGCGCGCTTTCCCGAGCTGAAAATCGAACTGCGGGCTCTCCAGCAGCGTGCCCGCGAACTGGGGATTCCGGTGCTGGTGGTCTTGTCGGGTCTCGGGACGGCGGGCAAGGGCGACACGATCCGCCACCTGACGGAGGCCCTGGACCCGCGCGGGTTCGAAGTGAGCGCCTTTGGCGAACCGGGGCCTTGCGATCAGGGCAACGCCTGGCTGCGGCGCTTCTGGCTGCGGATGCCCGCCAAGGGCCGCGTCGCGTTCTTCGAGCGGTCCTGGTACCGCCGCGTGTTGGACGAGCATGTGGACGGCCGGGTGACAGGGCCGGAGCTGGAATCGGCCTATCGTTCTATTCGAGAGACGGAACGGATGCTGGCGGCGGATGGCATGGTGGTGCTGAAATTCTGGCTCCACATCACCAAGAAGCAGCAGCGCAAGCGCTTGAAGGCGGCGGAGAAGGACCCCTATCGCCAGTTTACCGTGACCGATCTGGAATGGGAGCGCCATCATCTCTATGACGATATGATGCGGGCGGCGCGCGAACTGCTCACCCGCACGCACAATCCGGAATCGCCCTGGCTCGTAGTGGACGCGAACGATAAGCGCTGGCGCCGGATGAAGGTGGCCGAGGAGCTGGCGAGCGCACTGCGCCAAGCCATCGGCCGCAAGGAGGCCGATCTGGCCGGTCCGCCGCCACGCCGCTACGCTCCGCCGCCGGGGGAAACGCCCATCCTGAGCCGGGTCAACCTGACCCACAGTTTGAGCAAGGACGGCTACGAAAAGCAAAAGGTCGAGTACCAGATTCGCCTGCGCCGGTTGCAGCACCGCGCCGCCCAGGCGGGCGTTGCTCTGGCGGTAGCCTACGAGGGTTGGGACGCGGCGGGCAAGGGGGGCAGCATCCGGCGTCTGACGGCGACCCTGGATCCGCGCGGCTATCAGGTGGTGCCGATTTCCGCCCCGAGCGCGGAGGAAAAGGCTCACCATTACCTCTGGCGCTTCTGGCGCCACGGGCCCCGCCGCGGGCACATGGTGATTTTCGACCGCTCCTGGCACGGGCGCATTCTTGTCGAGCGGATCGAAGGGTTCGCCACGGAGGCGGAATGGCGCCGCGCCTACGACGAAATCAACGAGTTCGAGCGCCAATGGTGGGAGAGCCGAGTCGCGCTCGTGAAGTTCTGGATCCACATTTCGCCCGGGGAGCAGCTCCGGCGCTTTGAAGCGCGCCAGGCGGATTCTCTCAAGCAGTTCAAGATGACGGACGAGGATTGGCGCAACCGCGAGAAATGGGGACTCTACGAAGCCGCCGTGGAAGAAATGGTGGAGCGCACTTCGACGGATTACGCGCCCTGGACCATCGTGGAGGGCGAGTGCAAACGCCACGCCCGGGTGCAAGTCCTGCGCACCGTCTGCGAGACGCTGGAAAAAGCCATCGCCCGGGGATGACGCGATTGCCCCGCATTGGGCGTTGACCGCACCCGGCGAGGCCGGGGAATCCTTTGGCCGACCTCCTCGAAAGGCCCCCGCCGCCATGCCACCGAAAGTTCACCGCGATCTTCTCGATCAGACCATCGCTGGCCTTCGCCCGACCGACACCGATTGGGTCTGCTCGCAGTTCGCGAAGCAGCGCGCCGGATTCAACGACCACGGCCACCGCATGTTCGGGGTCATGCTCAAGCGCCTCGACGCGATGCAGAACGCGCTTTGCGGGGGAGCGGAATTGACCGCCGAACAGCGCGCCACCGCCACGGCAGCGATGAAATACTTCTTCGCCCAAGCCGATTATATCGAAGACGAGTATCACGAAGTGGGCTATGTGGACGATGCGCTGGTGATCGAGGAAGCGATGAAGCGCCTCGAGGGCGCGATTCAGGACCCGGCCTGAGCCTCCGCGGCCTCGCCGCTTTCCATCTCCCGTTCCATTTCTTTCGGCCAGCGCCCAAATCGCAGCCGGTACAGAGCCTCGATCAGGCGGGCCTGATTGTGAGAACTGGTTTCCGAGACCGCCACGCCGACGATGGAATCGAGCGCCTGAGGGTCGGATTTGTCGGCGATTTCCGCCATCGCCACGGCGATCAGCAACCGCTCGGGCCGGGGCCACCACGTCATCAATTCGCGCAGCAGCGGCATGGCTTCCCGCGCGTAGGATCCGAGGGTGGCGAGTGCGGTGAGGTAGACGAACTTGGACTCGACCGGCGGGGCCTCGCGGCGCAGCCGGTCCATGAGAGCAGGCACCGCGGGCGCCACGGCGGCCCGGCCCAGCGTCGGTGTCTCGAAGGGATCGGCCAGCCTTCCCAAAGCCCGCGCGCAGAAGTGGCGGACGGTTCGGCTCTCGTGGGATAGCCCCGCGATCAATGGATCGAGGGCGCGCTGGCTGATGGGCAACTGATGGAGATAGTGGCCGAATTCGCCCGTCTCCCTCTCCCCATCGATTTGGGCGACCCGGCCGATCAAGCTCTCCACTAATTTCACGACATCCGTCGCGGACAGTTCTTCCGAATTCACCTGCGAAACCTCTCCTGGCAGGCCCGCCCATCCCGAAGCGGAACCGCCGGTCCATTGAGATGCGACTGGGTTAGCAGGAGGGTGGAGAAAAGTGCAAGGGGGTTCAGGCGGTCCAAACGGCTCCTTCTTCCGAGGTGGCGACTCGCCATCCTCCCCGCCCTTTCACAATCGCTCCCGCCGGGGCGGCGCCCAAATCCTTCAAGAAATCACCGCTGAGACACGGAGAACGCAGAGATGATTGGCGCTTTTGAAGTTAGCCGGAACCACCGGCATGCCTCGGTTCGTGGGTGGGTGACTGGAAAACGGCGGTCCGTTCTTTTCAAGAAGAGATTATCGATGCAGGAAAATGCCAGAATTGCCGCGACTTTATTTGGGTCTGGCAAGTATTCGGATTTGGGATTCATTCGCAGATTTCTTCGTTCGGTTGACTTGGCGCAGACAGCTCACTTTCCTGACCACACCTTTCAAATGATCTCTGTGGAACCTCTGTCCTTTGTGCCCTCTGTGGTGAAGGATCGCGGGGGCGGCGAAGGCCAAAGCCCCAAGGGTTGACACGAAGGCCCCCCGCGCACGACGCTTTTCATTGTCTTGGCGGGCTCGCGAGCCCGCTTTCGCCACGCCCACCACCGGGGAGAATCGCAGGCCGCTCGTATGTCCGCTCCTGTTTTGCTTGGAAAGCTCAAGTCCTTTGTCCACAGACATCTGGCCACGCGGCTGCAGCCGCTGGACCCGGACTCGCTGCCGCTCGATTTCCCCGATACACTGAACATCGAGACGTCCTACCGCTGTAACCTCAAGTGCATCATGTGTCCGCGCCATTTCGACGCGGATTTGCAGGGCATGTTCCCGATGGACCTCTTTCACCAGCGCGTCGGCCCGGTCCTCAACCGTTTCAAGTACATTCACCTGACGGGCTGGGGCGAACCCCTGATGCACAAGCAGTTCGTCGAAATGCTCCAGGCCTGCAAGGACGCCGGCACCTGGACCTGCTTCACGACGAACGGGCTTTTGCTCAAGGAACCGCTGAGCCGCCGCATCCTGGAAACCGGCGTCGATACGATCAACGTCTCCTGCGATGGATCCGAGCCGGAAACCTACGAGGCGGTGCGGGGCAAGGGGACCTTCGAGCTTTTGATGGAGCGCCTCGCCCATATGGTGGCGTTGCGCGAGGAAATGGGCGCCCAGACGCGCATCGAATGGACCATGGTGCTGATGAAGGCCAACATCACGGAACTGCCCAAAGCGGTACGCATGGCCTCCGAAATCGGCCTCGATCGCTTTACCGCCAAGCACATGGAAACGGCCATCAACCGGGAAGATTTGGCGGGCGCGCTCTGGAACACGGGCATCGTGGCGGACTTGACGGACGAGGAAGAAGCCACCTACCGGAAGGCTGTCGCCGACGCCCGCCAAGTGGCCGAAGAGACCGGCATGGACCTGGTGGTGCAGCCGCGCCGGTTCCTGCGCGACGGCGAATGCGCCGTGAAGCCAAGTCAGAATATCTTTATCGACTATGTCGGCAATGTTTCTTCCTGCTGCTATTTGAACAAACTGGACGTGATGCCCTATATCGCCAAAGAAGACCGTCCACAGGACGATGGTGTTATGGGCAGTTTGTCGCTGAAGGATTTCGTGGAGATCCTCGACGACCCGCGCTTCGTCGAATTCCGCAAGACATGGCGCCGCGGCGAGGTCCCGGAGGCGTGCTCGGCCTGCCTGCAAATCCCGCGGATGACGACGAACGATTGACGCACGGGAATTTTGCTACACCAAACATCCGATTTGGATAGCCAAAAAAGTTCACCGTCCGCCAACATCTTGACAAACGAATTCCTCCTGTGCAGAGTATGTAGAACCTGCAATGGAGGACTGATCAAATGACTGCTCCCACCGCGACCAAAGTGAATACCTGCCAAGTGACCGATTGCGCCTTCAACGAAGGCTCGGCGTGCCACGCTCTGGCGATCACCATCGACGATCCCTCGCCCGCCACCTGCGGCACCTACACCCCCGCCAGCACCTCGGGCCATGGCGGCACACAAGCCACCGTCGCCAACGTCGGCGCCTGCAAAGCCGCCTCCTGCCAGCACAATAAAGACCTGATGTGCACCGCCGGCGAAGTGCAAGTCGGCATGCAGGCTGGCAAGGTGAGTTGTTTGACGTACGCGGGGCGGTAGGGGGCTTACGCCGGAATCAACACCCGCGCGTTGCTTCCGGACGGGCGCACCACTGAGACGCCGTTCTGGGCGAGGGCTTTGAGGCGGTTGGACTGATCGATAACGGCCTGCAAGAGGTCGCTGACCACGTCGACCGATTGGCCGAAGGCCAGTGCCGTTTCCTGTAGCCGCAGGATCAGGTCCGGGCCGTTGACCTTGGCGATGCGTCCGGCGGTGGTGCCGGAGAAGCTGTCGAGGCCGAGAAAGCATTGAGCGCTCTCGATTTCGCCGCCGGAGAGGGCGGGCAGCCACGCGGGCGGGGCGAGCCATTCGCCCGGGTCCGTATCGTGAAACCCGGCCGGGCCCTCGATGCGGTCGAAGTCGGCGCCCGACAGCGACGTCAGGCAGTAAAGATCAGCGAGAAAACCGTGGGGAAAAGTGTCCATGCGCGTTGCTAGTGTTCGCCTCTGGGTGGTTCGGGCGCCGCGGGGGAGCAGGGCCGCAGGGAGGCAAACAAAGGACGCAGTGCCAGGTCAATAGTCTTTTTGGTATGCCAAACATTTGCCTGTCTCGTGCTATAAAAACCAGCGGGTGCGAATCATCGGGCCGTCGAGGGCGCGCATCTCGACAGTGCTCTCCGCGTCGTCGTGGATGGCGTACTTGATTTTTTCGACCATGTCGCGGGCGTAGGCCACGGCGCCGACGATGATGATGAAGCGGTCGTCGAGGCTGAGGCGGCGTGGTTTGTTGAGTGTGAACGAGCAATAACGCGCCGCCTGAGGGTCGTCGTTGGTGGCGCTCCAGATCACCGGCGCGTGCAGATGGCCCACGAAGGCGAGGCGCTGCGAGCTTTCCGCGAAGGCGTTGCGGGCTTCGTAGGGGCAGGCGAGGCCGCGGTCGCTGGCATCGCGCGGCGTGATATGTGTGTAAACGACGTCGCCCTCGACGATCCGCGGCGGCAGCGCCCGCAGGTAATCGCGCGCCGCGTCGGAGTAGAATTCCGCGTCGTCCAGATCGTGGTTTCCTTGAGTGACGGGGAGTTGGTTATCGCGAAAGTAAGCGACCACTTCCTCGTCTTCCATGCCGCCACTGACGAGATCGCCGAGGCAGATGAGGCGCTCGCAGCCTTCTTTCGCCTGGTCTTCGAGCACCTTCTCCAGGCCGCGCATGCTGCCGTGGATGTCTGTGACGATGGCGGTGCGCATGGATCAGTCGGCGTCTAGCGCGGGCTGGGATGCCGGCGTCCGCTCCATGTCGCGGAGCCGCTGCCGCAGTGCCGCGATGCGCCGGTCCAGTTCCGGGTCCCACCGGTCGCCATTGTAGCGGATGGTGTAGTAGCGGTCGGTCAGGGGGACGAATTCTTCGAGGGCGCCGCCACTGCGGTCGACGACGATGCGAGCGAAATCGCGCGGGGTCTGGCCCTGCGGGCGAGGGAACACTTCCCCCAGGTCACGCATGAGATCGAGGTAGGGGCGGACGTCCTCTCGCGAGGTCCGGACTTGCTGCTCGGGATCTTCGCCAGCGCGCTCGCGCCGGCGTCGCAACAGCACCACGAAATAGCCGAGGGCTCCGATGGTCAGGGCACCCCCCGCCCCCACCAGAACCCAGCGTCCGCCGCGTCCGGCGCTGTCGTCGCCGCCCGATTCCCACCAGAGGCGGGCGCTCTCGGTTCCGGACTGCAGAGCCTCCAGGCCACGGGCCACGGCGCGGATCGAGGCCAGAATGCCTTTGCGCTGATCGTTCACGTCGTAATCGACGACGAGGTTATACCAGACCAGTTTCATGGCGTCGGCCACGGCGCTCCAGCGATGGAACCAGGTCCGATGGATGCGGTTGCTGCCAAGACCGGAAGCGGGGGTCGGATCGAAGGTGACCCAGACGGGCGAGTCGGGGAAGCGCACTTCGACCCATGAATGGGCGTGCTCCTGGCGGACGACGTAGTAGCCCTGGCCTGTCCGGTTCCATTCGTCGGTCAGGTAGCCGTTCACGATGCGGGCGGGAATGCCGAGCGAGCGCAGCATGAGAACCATGCTGGTGGCGAAATACTCGCAGTGGCCCTCGCGGGCGACACGCAGGAAATGGGTCAGGTGGTTCGGCCGGTCGGCGAAATCGGCTTCCAGAGTATAGTCGAATTCCGTACGGAAGCGCCGCTCCACTTCTTCGGCGCGGGCGCGGGGCGAATCGATGCCAGCGGTCCAAGCCATGGCCATTTCGCGGATGTTCTCCATGTCGGGCGTCTCGGGGGTTTGCAGGTACTGGCGGTCGTTGCGTTCGCTGCGGGTCGAGAGCGCCGTGATCCCCCGATCCACCGCCGAAGCGACGTCGCGCAGCAGATCGAGGCTGGCCTGGGCGATTGGCTTGACGTCTTCGTCCTCGCGGGTCGAGGCGAGGGGATCGGCTTCGAAGACCGACCGGGCCTCGGCGCGGGGGATTCGGCCTTCGACTTGATAGGTGATGGGTTGATAGCGGGGCTGGCTGGTTTCCAGCTTCAGGCTCAAGCCCTCCGGGTCCAATTCCACCGTGCGAGTCTTGTCCAGAATGACGCGGGCGGGTTGGTTGACGGTGAAGATATAGTTGGAGCGTTCGGGATCGAGGTTGATGTCGGCACGGAAAGGCTCGCCATATTCCACCAGCAGGGACGGCGGCAGGATTTGGGCGCCTTGGGCGCGCATGGGTTTGATTTCGCGGACCATGGCGGCGGATTTCTGCCACTGGCGGCCCGTGAATTCGTCGAGGGCGGTGCCTCGAATCCGCAGGAACGTCGGCCGATTCAGCGTCGACTCCGGCGTGGGAATGACGCGCATCACGATGGTTGGATCGTTCTGAATGCGGCCCACGCCACCAAAGGCCACGTGATCGGCGAAGCCGCTCTTGCGCGGGCCTTGATGACCTCGGCCCAGGCCAGGCAGAAAGTCCTGGCGCGCCGCGCGCGGAATCACCAGGAACAACCCACCCCCCAGCAGCACCACCACACCCGTCGCCAGGGCCAGGCGGCTCACCATGCGCCGCGTAAGAAACGGCAGATAGCCCACTTCCTCGAGCGCTCGACGGTCCGACGCCATCATACGCCAGGGCGAACCTCGGCGAAGCGCCTTCTTGCCGGGCTTCGCTGTCTGAAAGGTGCGCTCGGCGTCGCGCTTGATGGTGAACGCGATCATCGTCGCGATAATCAGCAGCAGGTAGCCGCCCAACAACGGCGCGAAAAGCACCGACGTCGTGGAGACGGAAGCGGCGAGCATCTGGAAGAATGTCAGGCCGTAAATCTGGATGTAATCGCGGTTGGACTTCGCGGTCAGGAGCTTGTTGGCTTCCAGGTACATCAGGAAGTAGGTGACCGAGTACATGCGCTCGCCCAGGCGGAACCAGCCCCACAGCGCGCCGCAGAAGACGGCGATGGTGATCAGGAGCCAGATGAACCCGGGCAGTTCGAAGCGGAAACGGCGCCGCCCGATCGCCGCCAGGAGAATCAGCGAAAACGCCACGATGGCCCAGAGATGCAACTCGCCGGTGGAGGCCAGCGACACGAAGGACCAGATGGCGGTCAGGTAGGTGAGGAAGAAAAAGGAGCGCTGGAAGGCCATCGGATTATCCCGCCACCTCCCGGATGGCTTCGATTTCCTCGGACTCGCGGGAGCGATTGAGGGCCCGCTCCAGGTCCGCCTCGTACTCCTCAATGCGCACCACCGAGGCGCGGCCGGGGGCTTGGCTGCGGGTGGCTTCGGAGCCGACCCAGAACCACACGCTGTCGTTCTCGGGGCCCTTCTGGAGGGGACTAGGCTTGGACATGGATTCCGGCTCCAGCAGCGCCAGAGCCCGCCGGCAGCGGGTCAGGTGGCCTGGACCCTGGCCCGCGGGGACTTTTCCGGTGGCGGTCAGGAGTTCGAACTCGTGGCCGATTTCGCTCAGGAGGCCGAGGATCGAGGACGCCAACAGCAGCCCTTTCTCGAACTCCTCGCGGTCGTCCAGGTTTGCGTCGTGCGGCAGGCGGTTGTCGAAGAGCACGGAGCCACGGCGGCGCTCCTCGCTTTCGTACTCGCGCAGCGTCAGACGGCCGGTGCGGGCGGTGACTTTCCAGTGGATGTCGCGGCTCGGGTCGCCGGGGCGGTATCGCCGCAGACCGTAGAGCCCGGCGCCGTGGCCCTTGGCGTTCACTTCCTGATCGCCGAGATCGGTCTGGGCCTGGCGCAGGATACGGTCGTCGAGCACGATGGCGCCGGGCAGGACCAGGATTTCCGCCGGGTCTCGAAAGAACAGGGTCCTCTCGATCAGGCCGAAGGGAAAACGCGTCGCCACCGCCAGGCTGGCGAACTTCTGGAGGCCGCGTCGTGGGAAAATACATTCATAGCTCTGCGTTGCGTCGCCGCGACGGGGCACATGGGGGAAGAAGGCGGCCCCGATGGTCTCGCCCGTGGCAAGCCGGTCGTTGACCCGCAGGGACCAACTGCCGGCCAGGCGCTTGCGATTTTCCACATGCAGCAGGACGCGCGTGGGTTGCCCCGCCACGGCCAGGCGGGGTGATTTGCGCCACACGCGCAGCCCCCGCATCGTGGTGGTGGCCAGAAGGGCGGACAGAATCCAGAAACTGCACATCATCGAAAAGACGAGAAAGAGGAGCTGAGCGCTCGTGTTCATCGCCGCCAAGCCGATCAGCAAGGTCACGATGACGAAGATAATCCCTTCCATCGGAATGCTGATATAGCGGCGTTTATGGATGAGGCTCGCGGCGAACGCGAGGATTTTCCGGGGTGCGGCTTTCAGCTTTCGGATGGATCGGGTGCTGCTTGGCAAGGGAGGTTCGCTCGCTGAGGAGTGGACTGCTGTTGGAGGAAGAATAGCCAGCGGGGGGCCAATTGGCAACCGTTCCTTTGCTGGTGAATTTATTCGTCCGCCACCGGACCGACGGGGATGGGAATCCAGAGCAGCTTGATGACTGGCCGGCCCTCGCTCTTGCCCCAACCGAACATGCCCCACAGCGGCCCGTGGACAGCGCTGCGGCTCTCTGGCTGGCCCTCGATTTCCGACCGGATGTCGGTCCAGAGGATGCCGAGGGTAATCAGGCGCATGAACGTTTCCTGGTCCGCTTCCGGGTTGTCGGGGCTGACGGTCTTGCCGGCGGGTGCGACGTTGTAGGAACTGGTGTAACCCAGGAGGCCGAAGAGGGGCCCGTGGATGTTCTGGCTGCGGAGGGACTCGCCATCGCCGGAGGTGACATTGGCGCTCGTCCAAAGGATCGAGCCCAGCGGCCCGCCCAGCAGCAGGGGAGCGACCACGTAGCCTTTGTCTTCGTTGCGCGGTCCGGTGTCTTCCGAGCTGAAGGACAACCAGGCGGGCCCGAGGCTCCAGAGCGTGTTCGAGACGCTGGCGTCCATGCCGCCGTCCTCCGGTTTGCCGTCCATCTTCACGTTGCCATAGAAAAGCGGAATGCCCTTGGCCGTGATCGAATCGCGGTCGGCGGGCCAGTTCGACTGGTTGCTGGTGGCCCAGATGGGCGTCCAGGTCATCGTCTGCGCCGAATCGGGCATGCCTTCTTCGGCGTAGATGTACTTGTCCAGGGAGACATGCACCGGCAGAAGGAACAGCATGAGCGGCCCGAGGCCGTTGTAGTCGAAGTCGAGCGTTTCGATGGTGGCCTCGTCGGACCCGGCGTCCAAGGCTTTGATATTGGTCATCGAAAGGTTGAGCGGCAGCAGCCAGAACCAGGATCGATTGTAGGATTCGACGACTTCGCCCGCTTCGCCGGCCTTTTCGAAAGGCTCCTGGGAAATGGGGGCGCCCTTGGCGGCGGCCTTGGCCTCTTCCGGGCCAATGAAATTGCCCTGCTGAACCGCCGTGCAGCCCGTCAGGGCGGCGGCGATTGCCAGAAAAATGAAGGTTTGAAAACATTGACGCATGGGTATGTTGTCCTTTCGACGATAGTTATCCGCTTTGAGTAGGGCGGAGAGAGCGGAGTCGGCAAGAGATAACCCCCGCGCGGAATGTGCCGAAAGGCGGCGGACGAAGATGCCATGCTATCGCTTGACCCCTCGCGGGGCAGGCGGAGAGAATACGAAACTCCTCGCCCGTGGCCGGGACCCTTCGACGATGAAACGCAACCAACCCTGGAACCGCCGCCCCGATCCCGCCGCCCTCCTGCGCCAGCCCCTGCGCACGGAAACCGAGCTGCGCGGCATCATCGAGCGCATCGTCTATACCAGCGACGACGGCACCTTCACCGTGGCGCGTTTTGTGCCCCAGGGCGAGAAGTCCCAGGTGACCCTGGCCGGGACTCTTCTGGGCGTCGCGGCGGGCGAACCGATCCACGCCCGCGGCTCCTGGCGCATGCACAAGCAGCACGGCCCCACGTTCGAGGTGGAGGGTTATCTGCCGATCCTGCCGGACGACGCGGAAATGTTGAAGGCCTACTTGGGCAGCGGCTTGCTAAAAGGCATCGGCGAAACCCATGCCGCCCGCATCGTGGATCACTTCGGCGAGGACACGCTGCGCATCATCGAGGAAGAACCGGATCGGCTGAAGGAAGTCCCCAAAATCGGCAAGAAAACCGCCGCCACCATCAGCGAGTGCTGGGCCGATCACAAGGCCAGCCACGAAACGATGATGGTCTTGCAGCGCTTTGGCCTGTCGCCGGCGCTGGCCAAGCGCCTCTACCGCCATTACGGCAACGACGCCGCCGCGATCCTGAAGAGCAATCCCTACCGCGCCGGGATCGACGTGTCCGGGATTGGCTTCGCTATCGCGGATCGTATGGCGCGGGGGCTGGGCATCGCGGGCGACGCGCCCCAGCGCATCGCCGCGGCCTTCTTCCATTTGCTCAGCCAGGCCAGCGACCGCGGCCACACCTATGTCCCGCGCGAGGAACTGCTCAGCTCCGCCGTCACCATGCTCGGCAGTGTCGTCAGCGCCGAACTGGCGGAAAACGTTTTCGAAAGCGAAGCGGCCCAGGCGCGGCACCTGCGCGTCGAGCGCCTGCCGGACGGTGTCGAGGCGGTTTTCATGACCAGCCTCTATCGCTGCGAGTCGGGCTGCGCGCGCTTACTGATCGGGCTGATGAACGGCGGCCGGCCATTGGTCGAGCCCAAGTCCATCGAACCGCGCCTCGACGCCTTCGAGGCGAAGTTCAGCTTCCAGCTCGCTCCCCAGCAGCGCCAGGCCATCCACAGCGTCCTGCAGGGCGGCGTCTCGGTCGTCACCGGCGGGCCCGGCACGGGCAAGACGACGCTGGTGCGGGCGCTCTTGCACGTCTTGGCGACGGAGGACTTGAAGATCGCGATGTGCTCGCCGACGGGCCGGGCGGCGCAGCGCCTCTCGGAAACGACCCGCCAGCCCGCCTCGACGGTCCACCGGCTGCTGGGTTTCGACGCGCATCAGGGCGGGTTTCAGCACAACGCCGACGCGCCGCTGAAGGCCGATCTGGTCATCGTGGACGAGTCCTCGATGCTCGATGTGGCGCTCGCGTATCACCTGCTCAAGGCCCTGACGCCGGACACGGCGCTCGTTTTTGTGGGCGACGTGGATCAGCTTCCGAGCGTCGGCGCGGGCAATTTCCTGCACGACGTGATCGAGAGCGCCCGCGCCCGGGTGACGCGGCTGAACGTGATTTTCCGCCAGGCGAGAGAGTCCCTGATCATCGTCAACAGCCACCGCATCAACCACGGCGAAATGCCCATGCCCGGCCGGCGCGAGAAAGGCAAACCGGAGCCCGATTTCTACGTCATCGACCGCGACGATCCGGAAGGAATCCGCGAAGCGCTGATGGAAATGGTGACGACGCGCATCCCCCAGAAATTCGGCTTCCATCCGGTGGACGACATTCAGGTTCTGAGCCCGATGCGGCGCAGCGATCTCGGCATCAAGGAACTCAACGACCTGATGCAGGGGGCCCTGAACCCCAAAGGCGTCCACTTTCAATCCGGCGGTCAGATCCTCCGGGTTGGCGACAAAATCATGCAGACTTCCAACAACTACGACTTGGACGTCTTCAACGGCGATGTGGGGCGGATCACAGCGATCGAGACCGGCTCCAAGACCTTGCGGGTGCAGTTCGGAAAGCGCTCCGTCGAGTACCGCTGGGATGAGGCGGATCAGTTGCAGCTGGCCTACGCCGTTACCATCCACAAGAGCCAGGGGAGCGAATACCCAGCCGTTGTGGTGCTCCTGCATACGCAGCACTTCATCATGCTACAGCGCAACCTGCTCTACACGGCGGTGACGCGCGGCAAGAAACTGGTGGTTTTGATCGGCAGCAAGAAGGCGATCCGGTTGGCGCTGCGGCAAAGCTCCGGCACGGAGGAGGAAGCGGACCGGCGCTCGGCGCTGAGGCACTGGCTGGTCAGGCCGCCGGAGGGGGATGAGTTGTTTTAGCTTCAGAGCGTGTACCGCATGCAAATATCTTCATTGCATCGGGGACGGGCCCTTCGCCTAGTTGTCATAAATCGCAACGAAGCCTCCGAAGGAGTCCGCCATGACCGCTCTCGAACCCTCCACCGCCACCGCCCAGAAGACCAACGCCGCGCTTGTCGAGCGCCGCAACGCGGCCATTCCGAGAGGTCCATTCAACGTGGCGCCGCTCTTCGCGGCCCGCGCCGAGGGCCATCTGCTTTGGGATGTGGAGGGCAAGCGCTACATCGACTTCTGCGGCGGCATCGGCGTGGTCAATGTGGGCCACAACCATCCGAAGGTGGTGGAGGCGATCCGCCAGCAAAGCGCGAATTTCATCCACACCTGCTTCCACGTCGCGATGTACGAACCCTATGTCGCACTGGCCGAGCGTCTCAACGCTCTGGTGCCGATCCAGGGGCCGGTGAAGACGGCGTTTTTCAACAGCGGAGCCGAAGCGGGCGAGAACGCGGTGAAGATCAGCCGGCGCTACACCGGCCGCACGGGCGTCGTGGGGTTCGAGCGCGGCTTTCACGGCCGCACGCTGCTGGGCATGACCTTGACGGGCAAGGTGAAGCCCTACAGCGCCGGCATGGGGCCCTTCGCGCCCGAGGTCTATCGCCTGCCCTACAAGCCATTCTTCGCCAACCCAAGCAAAATGAGCGATGCGCAAGTCGAGCGCGAGTGCCGAACGGCGCTCGACAATCTGTTTAACTATCATATCGAGCCTGAAAACATCGCCTGTCTGATGATCGAGCCGGTGCTGGGCGAGGGCGGGTTCTTTCCGACGCACTGCGTGGCGATGAAGATCCTGCGCGAGACCTGCGCCCAGCACGGGATCGTCTTCGTCGCGGACGAAGTCCAGAGCGGCTTCGGACGCTGCGGGTCCATGTTCGCCATCGAGCGTTATCGGATCGAACCGGACATGGTGGCGATGGCGAAGAGCTTGGGCGGCGGCATGCCGATTTCGGGCGTTACGGCGCGGGCGGAAATCATGGAGGCTCCGCAGGTCGGCGGTATCGGCGGCACCTTTGGCGGCAATCCGCTGGCCTGCGCGGCGGCGCTGGCGGTGCTGGATGTGATGGAGGACGAGAAACTGCCACAGCGGGCCCTTCAAATCGGCGAGAAGGTGATGGCGGCGTTCCGCGATCTGGCCGGAACGTACGATGTCGTGGGCGACGTGCGGGGTCTTGGCGCGATGTGCGCGATGGACCTGGTGGACCCCGCCACAGGCAAGCCGGACGCGGCCAAAGCCGGCCAGGTCTGTGCCGCCGCCCGCGACCGCGGCCTTCTCCTGATGACCGCCAGCGGCAACGTGATCCGCACGCTGATGCCGCTGACGATTCCTTTTGAAGATTTGGACGCGGCGCTCGGTATCTTGAAGGAAAGCGTGGCGGCGGTGGCGTAAAAGACTTTGCCCGCCATCGCGCTTTGTCCTAACTTCACAAGCGTACGACTCTGACGAAAGCGAATCCATGGAATACCGCACCCTGAACCCAGCCACCGGCGAACTGCTCAAGTCCTTCCCAAGCGCCTCCGACGCGGACGTGGAGAACGCGCTGGAAAAGGCGACGACGGCGCATCACGGGTGGCGCGAGGCCAATTTCGATCAGCGCGCCGCCGTCTTGCAGAATGCCGCCACAATCCTGGAAGATCGAGCCGAGGACCTTGCCCGGTTAATGGCTCTGGAAATGGGCAAACCGCTGTACGAAGGCCGCGCGGAAGCCAAGAAGTGCGCCTGGGTTTGCCGGCACTACGCCGACAAGGCGGAGCAATACCTGGCCCCGTCCATCGCCGAAACGGATGGCTCCGAAGCCTTCGTCCGCTACGATCCGCTGGGGCCGATTCTGGCCATCATGCCCTGGAATTATCCGTTCTGGCAGGTCTTCCGCTTTGCCGCGCCGAACCTGATGGCGGGCAACACGGGGTTGCTCAAGCACTCACCGAACACGCCCCAGTGCGGGCTGATCATCGCCGAGATCCTGCGGGAAGCGGGCGCGCCCGAGGGCGTGTTCCAGACGCTCCTGATTTCCACCACTCAGGCCGCCCGCGTTATCGCCGACCACCGGGTCCGGGGCGTGACCCTGACCGGCAGCACCGGCGCGGGCCGGGCCGTGGGAGCACTGGCGGGAAAATACCTCAAACCCTCCGTGCTGGAGCTGGGCGGCAGCGATCCCTTCATCGTCCTTGATGACGCCGACGTCGCCGAAGCGGCGAAGACGGGCGTGGCGTCGCGCTGCTTGAACTCGGGCCAGAGCTGCATCGCGGCGAAGCGCTTCCTGATCCACCGCGACGTGTACGACGATTTCCTGGAAGCCTTCAACGCCGAGATGAGCGCCCGCAAAATGGGCGATCCGATGGACGAGGAGACCAAACTAGGCCCCATGGCCCGCGACGACCTGCGCGATGGCTTGGCTCAACAGGTCGCCGATTCGCTCGGCGTCGGCGCCCGCGCCACCGTCGGCGGTCAGAGGCCCGACGGGCCAGGATTCTATTATCCGGGAACGGTGCTGACCGACATTCCGATCAACGCGCCGGCCAATTCCGAAGAACTCTTCGGACCCGTGGCCAGCGTCTTCCGGGTCGAGGACGAGGAGGAAGTCATCTCGCTGGCGAATGGTACGCCCTATGGACTGGGCTGTTCGCTGTGGACAAAGGACATCGGGCGGGCGAAAGAATTGATCGCCAAGATCGACACGGGGGCCGTGTTCGTGAACGGTCTGGTGAAGAGCGACCCGCGAATTCCCTTTGGCGGCGTGAAAGATTCCGGCTATGGACGGGAACTTGGCCGAGAGGGTATCCTCGAATTCTGCAATCAGAAGACGGTCTGGATCAAGTAACCCACCCGCCCGGGAGATCGCCATGGGCTGGCGCGAGCTGAACAACGAAGCGCTGATGTGCTCCAAGCAGGGCGACCTGCCCCGGGCCGAGAAGCTGTGGCGCGATGCGCTCGCCGCGTTCGATCATTCGCATGACGAACCGCAGCACCGAGTTCTGATTCTGGATAACTTAGCGAAGCTATACGCCAAGTCCGGGCGTTATCGCGAGGCGGATCGTTACTATCAGGAATCCCTCGCCGGAGCCGAAGCGACCCTTGGGCCAATCAGCCCGGCGGTCGCCAAAACGCTGGCGGAGTTGGCGGCGCTCTCCACAGCCGAAGGCCAGGACGACATGGCGGAGGGCTATCTGCGCCGCGCCCTGTCCATCTGGAAAACCACGGTGGGTGAGCACCACCTGGAAACGGTGCGGTGCCTGCGCTTTCTCTCTCGCGTTTGCCGGTCGCAGGACAACCTGGTGGACGGCGAGAAGTATCTGCGTGCCGCCATCCAGAGCGGTCGGCGCGTTTTGGGCGATTCACACCCGGACCTGGCCCGGATGTACAACAGTCTGGCGATGTTGCTGCTGAGGCAAGACCGTCTGGACGAGGCGGAGCAAGTGTTCCGCAAGGAGTTCGATATCTGGAAAAACGCGACGAACAGCAAGCAGCCCGATATCTGCAAAGCGCTCAGCGATCTAGGTCAGCTTTATTTCGCCCGCGGTGATTTGGACAAAGCGGAAAAGCTGTGCGAGCGGGCCGTCAAAATCGGCATCGAATCGGTCGGCGATCAGCACCCGGCGGTGGCGCGTTGTCTGCGCGCTCTCGGGGTGCTGCGCATCCGGCAAGGCCGGCACGACGAAGCCCAGCAGTGTCTGGAGAAGGCCTATGAAATCTACGAGCGCGCGCACGGTCCCGATCATCCCAAGTCCAAGGACGTGGTCGATCGGCTGACCGAGCTGTACCAGGCGCGCCGGCGGGCTTCCCATTAGGCGGCGATTTTCCTCGCCAGAGGCCTTGCTCTTGCAACACGCTGAATCGAGTTTCGCGATCCGCCGCTCCGGTCTTTCTTTATGACGCCCACCTCCTCCGTAAGCGACCAGCCAGCCCCGCCTCGCGAGGAAAGCTGGGCGGTGGTGGATTCCTACGCGAGCCCCCACCAGGCCGAGATTCTAGCCGTTCTTCTGAATCAGCGCGGTATCCCGAGCCGCGTCGAGGAAAGCGCCTTAAGCAACCTCTATCCCGGAGCCTGGAACGTCGGGGGCAGTGTGCGGCTTCTGGTGCGCACCCGGGATCTCGTCCGCGCGCGGGATATTCTGGGCCTGGAGACGACGTTGCCGCGACAAGCCCGGCCTAGTTGGAAAACGGTCGCCCTGCTGGCGGTGTCGTTGATTGTCGTGTTTGTCGCGCTGACGCTTTGGGGAGCGCTCCAGATTTAGCGCGGGATTGGCACGGTGCCCTGGATACTGAAGGCGAAGCCGAAAATCAGGGCCGCCAGGCAGAATCCCCAAATCCAAAGGCCCCAGTCCCTCCAGCCGCGGAAAGTGCGGCTGAGGATGAGGTAGTAGGGCAGCTCGAAAATCAGGAAGATGCGCGCGCCCCACTGGATTTCGTCGTGCGGCGTGTTTACCGCGAATTTCATGAGCCGGTCGTGGTCCCAGAGGATCACCAGAACTCCGTAAACCACGCATAGCACCGCTGGCAGCAGGAGAAGCAACCGCAACGCCATCAGGAACATTTCTTCCTGGCGGTATCGCTCGGGCGGTTTGTTCTTTGCGTTGTAAGGCATCGGCGCGAACCACGGCAGATCCGTTTCTTTCGGTTCGTAGCGCCGTACGATCGGCTTTTCCATCGTTGCGTCCTTCCCGTCCCCGGTGGTGCGGTGGCAACCGGCGTTGCGGCGGCCACGGTCTCGCAACAAGAACCAATCCAGATTCCACGCGCAAGCCCATGTCTTCACCGCCCTCTCACTCCGTGCCTCCCCACACGATCTTTTTCGACGCCGCGTTCACCGTGATCGCGCCGGATCCGAGCGTCGGCGAGGTCTATGCCCGCGTCGCGGCGAACCATGGGCTGGAGGCCGATCCGGCGGCGTTGAACGCGAACTTCGGGGCCGCCTTTCGCGCCGCCCGGCCCGCCGAGGCGGGCTTGCCCTATGGCACGACGGAGGAAGATGCGCGCGCGTTCTGGCGCCGCATCATGCGCGATCTCTTTCCCCGCGCGGGCTTGCCCGTGCCGCAGGAGCCGCTCCTGCGCGAGGCCTTCGATGTCTTCGCCACGAGGGATGCCTGGCGCGTTTACGAGGACGTGGCTCCGGCTGTCGAGCGCGCCCGCGCCGCCGGAATCCGCACCGGCATTATGAGCAACTTCGACGCACGGCTCCACGGCCTGCTTCAGAGTCTGGAGATCCGCGGGCTTTTCGATGTGGTCTGCATCTCTCAGGAAGCGGGCGCGGAAAAGCCGGATCCGCGCGTCTTCGCCCACGCGCGGCGCCTGGCCGGCGATCCCGCGCCGGAACGCCTCGCCCTGATCGGCGATTCCCCCGGCGACGATCTGCGGGGCGCCCGCGCCGCCGGATGGCGTGCCTGTCTGGTGGATCGCAAAGAATCGCTTCTGCGCCACGACGCCGACGATTCGTCGCATAACGACACCGAGCGCCCGATGCGGAGCGACCTCGTTTCCTGTGTGGAGTTTCTGCTGGCGTGAAGCCCTTGCCCGATCCCGAAAGCGTTCGCCGAGTTGTTGTCCGCCTGACCAATTGGGTTGGCGACGCGGTGATGAATACGCCGTTCCTGGCGCGGACCCGGCGGACCTTTCCCAATGCCAGGATCGCCGTTCTTGGCCGGGCCAGCGTGGCCTCGCTCTTCACCCACCACCCGGACGTGGACGAGGTCTGGACGCTGGACGATCGCTCGCGCGCCGGCTATCGCGAAGCCATCGGCCGGCTGAGGCGCTTTCGAGCCGACGTGGCCTTCGCGCTGCCCAATTCGCTCAACAGCGCCGCGCTGCTGCGGCTCGGCGGGGCGAGAGTCCGCGTCGGCTACGCGCGCGACAGGCGCGGGGTGCTGCTGACCCATGCGATTGAGCTGAGACCGCAGGACTTGGCCGTCCATGAAGTGAAGTACTACCTGCGCCTGCTCTCGCCCTGGGGCGCCAGCGGCGGCGACCCGGGGCCGTTGAAGCTGGAAGTGACCGCGGAAGAGCGCGTGGCCTTCGACCGTTGGCTGAAGGAGCGCGGGATCGGCCTGGAAACGCCTCTCATCGGCGTGAACCCGGCGGCCTTCTTCGGCACTGCGAAACGTTGGCTTCCCGAGCGTTACGCCGAGAGCGCCGCCCAACTCGCGCGCGAGTCGGGGGCCCGGGTGCTGGTGACCGGCCTCCCTGGCGAACGCGAGTGGGCCCAGCGCGTCTGCGACCACGGCGGCGCGGCTTTCCATAACGCGGCGGGCGAGATGAAGCTGCGGGATTTGATGACGTTTCTGGATCGCTGCCGCCTGTACCTGACGAACGACAGCGGCG
Organism: Sumerlaeia bacterium; assembly: GCA_040219255.1. Classification (GTDB taxonomy): domain Bacteria; phylum Sumerlaeota; class Sumerlaeia; order SLMS01; family JAHLLQ01; genus JAVJSW01. The sequence goes on along the minus strand of JAVJSW010000077.1, from coordinate 75,352 downwards.
CCATGCACATCGCCGCCGCGCTGGGCGCGCCGCTGGTGGCGGTTTTCGGCAGCACCGATTGGGTCACGACAGCCCCTCTTTCTCCCAAGGCTCGTATCGTCCGAGTCCCCACGGAATGCGCGCCGTGTATCCTGAGGGACTGCCCCATCGACCATCGCTGCATGACCGGCGTTTCCGTCCGGGCGGTGGTGAAGGCGGGGCGGGAGCTGCTTGGGTCCACGGGCTGAGTGCGCCCTCAACTCCCCAGGCGCATGAGCGCCATCTCGGCCGTCAGCCCCGGCCCGAAAGCCAGCGCCACCAGGACCCCTTGCGCGCCCGGGTGGCGGCGCTTCCACTCTTCCACCACAAAGAGAATCGTAGCCGACGACATGTTGCCGTGGGTGCGGAGAATCTCACGGCTGGCGGCGAGATCGTCCGTGGCGAGGCCGAGGCATTTACCGGCCGCATCGAGAATTTTCGGGCCTCCGGGGTGAATGGCCCAGCCCGCCACGTCGCGCAGCCCGATGCCGGCGCTGGCTAGGACGCCCTCGAGCCACGGCCGGAGGCCGGCTCCGATGAGGGCGGGCACTTCGGGCGCCAGCGTCATGGCGAATCCCGTGTCGGTGATGGTCCAGGTCATGGCGCCGGCCGAGTCGGGAAAGACGTGGGAGGCGAGGGGTCCGAGAAAGAGGTCTGGCCCCGATGGCTCGCCGCCGACGATCAGGGCGGCCGCGCCGTCGGCGAAGAGCGTGTTCGGCACGAGGGCGTCACGGTGGAGGCTGCGCTGCAAATGCAGGGAGCACAGTTCGGCGCAGACGACCAGAACGCGCGCCGAGGAATCGGCCTGCACGAAGGCTCGTGCGACCTTCAGCGCGTTGAACGCGCCATGACAACCCATGAACCCCAAATGCGTCCGTGCCACGGCGGGGGAGAGACCGAGTTTGCGCAGCAACTCCAGATCGAATCCTGGAGCCGAGAAGCCCGTGCAGGAGGCCGTGACAAGATGGGTGACGGCCTCGGCCGGCAGGGCGGCTCGCTCCAGCGCCAGCCGGCACGCCCGCGCCGCCAGCGGCCCCGCCTCCGCCTCGTAGCGCCGCATGCGTGCGGCGGTCGAGGGCGTCGCGTCGCGGCTGTAGAAATCCATTTCGCCATGGTCTCCGGCGAGGACGGAGCAGCGTTCGTCCACTTCGCTGAGGCGCACCGCGGCATGGACGCGGGCCGCTTCGCGGACATCGCGGGCGCAGAGAGCGGCCAGGTGATCGGCGGTCTGCCCGGCCGTCAGCCGGTTTGGGGGCACGGCGGTGGCAAGGCCGGAGCAGGGGAGGAAAGAGAGGGACATGCACGAAATCCAATGAGGGCGGTGAGGCTGGCCGCAAGCAGGGACAAAGATCGTGCCCGCCGGGGCTGGCGCCGGGCGGGAATGTGGGAGCGGCGGCGGCGAAAAAAATCTTCAAACATGTAGTTAAGTCAAAAAGATTGTCCCATCCTCTTCTGTGTCAGGATCGCCCAACCAGCCCCCATAGCTGCCGGAGCGGCAAAACCCCCCCAGGAGCGAGGATTGAATCCCATGCGTTGCTTTCACCACGGAAAATACTTCAGCGGAATTTTCGGGCTCTTCGTCTTCCTCGTCCTCGTCGCTGGCACGTCATGCGTCATCTTCGCCTTCGAGCCCCCTATGAACCCGGCCCGGACAGCAGGCTGGCTCCTTGGTGGAGCCTTCCTTCTGGCCGTGGCGTGGCGCGCCATCCCGGTGGCCGCTTCCGCCGAGGAGTTCATCGAAGTGGACGACGACGGTATCCATGTTCTCGACCCGGACGGTGAGGAGGAGGACTTCCTGCGCTGGGAGCAGATCGCTTACGTCACCGACCGCCCGGGGTTCCAGGCCCTTGAGTTCTACGACCGGCAAGGCCGCCGCTGCCTTGTCGTCGATTACTTCCTCGAGCGCTTCGAAGACTTCGAGTTCCTGGTCTTCCGCCACGTCGGCGAGGTCCGCCGCCGCATGATCTAAGCCTCCCCCTGAATTCCTTATGCCCCTGGAAAGGACCTTCTCATGAACCCCGCCCCGATCGAAGTTCTCTTGGTATTTCTCGTCATCGTCGGCCTGTTTTTCCTGCTGCCCTATGTGATTTTGATGCTGGCCGACACGGTGATCGAAGGCTGCCGCCGGCTCAAGCTCTGGCTCTCGAAGAAGCTGGCGCCGCGCCACTCCTGACCCGGCCTCATGGGCGATCCATCCCCGTTTCTTCGCCGCCCCCCGCGGCCGCTTCTTCCGCGGCTTCGCCCAGGATTCTCAGGTCCTCCTCGATAGCTTTCCGGACGGATTCCGTCATGATCGGCGCCAGGATCGCGCTCATCGCTTTCGCCATCAGGGTGAGCGGCTGGGCCGACATCCGGAATTCCACCTCCGTCCCGTCATCGTCTTCGCGGAAGGAAAGCACGGTGACATAGCGGGCCCCGCAGCTTTCCGCTTCCACGGTGTAGGACCGCGGCGGATCGAAGGCGGTGATTTCCATCGTTTCGGTGGCTTGCCGTCCGTGCATCAGGCGGGTTTCCCGCCAGCGCTTGCCGACGCCGGACGTTGCCTCGGAGAGAATTTCGACTTTGAGGACCGTTGGATTGCGTTTCTCGAAGACTTGCAGGTCGTTGAAAATCGCGAAGGTGACGGCGGCGGGCGCTTGGATCGCGCGGCGAACGGTGAGCGTGGTCATCGGAGAGTCCTCGGAGCTTACTTGTCCATGTTGGAGCGTGAGGGAGGTGGGGACCGAGGGCAAGCGGGGTTTATGACGGACCCCGTTTCTTCTTGCCCCGGGCGGGTGTGAGAGGAAGGTTAGGACGTTGCGAAGCAAGCGCTTTATCCCGCCTGCCAGTTCGCTGCTCCATTTTCCCGCTGCCGTGCAAGAAGGAGGGTCTAGACCGTGAAAGTCTACCCCACATCACACATCCGAAACTGCGCCCTCGCTGGGCATTCCGGAGCGGGCAAGACGACCCTTTCGGAAGCCCTGCTCCACCTGACCGGCGCCATCCCCAAGCCGGGGACTGTCGAAGCCGGCAATACCGTCTCCGATTACGAAACCGAAGAACTCAAGCGCCAGACCTCCATCAACGCCTCCCTCCTGCCTCTCGAGGTCAAGCGGCGCTCGGATAACTCCGACATTAAAATCAACCTGTTCGATTGCCCCGGTTTTCGCGACTTCGTGGGCGAGATCAAGAACGCCATCCGCGTCTCCGAGATGGCGCTCCTCGTCGTCGACGCCAGCACCGGTGTCGAGGTCGGCACCGAATTCGCCGACGCCTTCGCCGACGAGTATAAGATCCCGAAGGCTTTCTTTATCAACAAAATGGACAAGGATCGGGCCAATTTCAAGGAAGCGCTCGCCAGCATCGAGGAAGCCTTCGACGACGTCCACACGATTCCCGTCACGCTGCCCATCGGCGCGGAGGGCGAGTTCAAGGGCGTCATCGACCTGCTGGAGATGAAGGCCATCTACGACGAGGGCGGCAACCGCACTGAAGGTCCCATTCCCGACGACATGGCGGAGGAAGCGAAGGCGGCTCGCAAGCGCCTGGTGGAAGCGGCCGCCGAGGGCGACGACGCGTTGACCGAGAAGTTCCTGGAAACCGACGGCCTGACGAACGAGGAAGTGATCCTGGGCCTGCGCGAGGACATGGAGGCGGGACGTTTCTGCCCGGTGCTCTGCGGTTCCTCGGCCAAGGAAATCGGCCTGACGGCCCTCCTCAATTTCCTGATCGAGGAATGCCCACCGCCCAATGAGCGCGTCGGATTCCTGGGTTACCAGAACGGCTCGGTGCAAAGCGATGTCGAGTATAAGAAGCTCGATCCCGGCGCCCCCTTCAGCGCTTTTGTCTTCAAGACCGTGAACGACGAATTCGTGGGGCGCTTGTCCTTCTTCAAGGTCGTCACTGGCGAAACCCACGGCGACACGCAGGCACACGTGATCCACGGCCAAGACGGCAGCGACGGCGCCACGGTGCGCACGGGTCACGCCTACATTTTCCGGGGTAAGCAGCAGATCCCGATGGACGGGTTCTCCACCGGCGACATCGGTGCCTTCGCCAAACTCGAAGGCGTTCACACCGGCGATACGATCGTCGATCCGAAGATGGACAAAGTTATCTACGAACCGACCCATATGCCGCCGAGGGCGGTGCGTATGGCCGTGGAAGTCGTCAATCGCGGCGAAGTGGACAAGGCCGGCATGGCGATTCACAAGCTGATCGAGCAGGATCCGACGCTTCACGTGGAGCGCGATTCGATGTTGGGTCAGACGGTGCTCAGCGGCATGGGCGACACCCATCTGGAGGTGGTGCAGCATCGGCTGGAGCAGGCGAAGATCGCGGTGAATCTGGCGCCCGCCCGGGTGCAGTATCGCGAAACCATCAGCAAACCGGGCGAGGGCAAGGCACGCTTCAAGAAGCAGACCGGCGGCCGCGGTATGTTCGCCGACTGCTCAATGCGGCTCACGCCTCAGCCCCGCGGCGAGGGCTTCGAATTCATCTGGTCCATCAGCGGCGGCGCCATCCCGACGAACTACAAGAGCAGCGTGGAAAAGGGCGTCGTCGAATCCATGAAGCGCGGCATCCTGGCGGGTTATCCCGTGATCGATGTGGCGGCCGACTGCTTCGACGGGTCGTTCCATCCGGTGGACAGCAGCGACATGGCCTTTCAGGTGGCGGGGTCCATGGCCTTCAAGGAGATCGCGCCCAAGTGCGGTCCGCAACTGCTCGAACCCTTCGACCACATCACGATCGAAGTTCCCGCCTCCTATCTCGGTGACGTGATGGGTTATGTGTCGGGCAAGCGGGGCCGGATTCTGGGCAGCGAGCAATTGGGCCGCAAATGCCGCGTCGAAGCCGAAGTCCCCGCCGCCGAGATGGGTCACTTCAGCCGCGACCTGCGCAGCATGACCCAGGGCCGGGCGATTTTCGAATCGCGCTTCGATCACTATGAGCCGGTCCCAGGCAACATCGTCGACAAGGTCATCGCGGAAGTCCGCATCGACCACGCGGCGGAAGAGCACTAATCGCCTGGGCGCTCCCGGGCCCGCCATTCCGTGGGCGAGAGCCCAGTCGCCCGGCGAAACGAAGTACAGAAATACGCGGCGCTCTGGAATCCACAGAGCGCCGCGATTTCTTGGATACTCAGCAACGGATCGAGGAGCAGTCCCCGCGCTCGGTCGAGTCGCCGGGCGCGGACCGTTTCGTTGACGCTCCGGCCCAGGTGCTCGCGAAACCGTGACTCCACCGTGCGGCGCGAAACGCCGAGCGCCAACCCGATTTCCGTGGCTCCGTGGGCCTCGGCGAGGTGCTCGCCGATGAAGTGCAGGGCGCGGCTGACGACCGGGTCGGCGATGGCCAGCACGTCGGTGGACTGGCGCGTTTCGATACCCCTCGGCGGCACCAGGATGGGGGCCGCTGGCGGGTCGGCGCCGGCGAGGATTTCATCGAGCAACTGCGCGGCCCGATAGCCCACCTGGACCGCGTCCGGTTCGACGCTCGAAAGGGTCGGCGTGGTGGATCCGCAAATGAGCAGGTTGTTGTCGGTGCCGAGGATGGCGACTTCTTGTGGCACGGCGAGCCCGGCGCGGCGGGCGCAATCCAGGACCTGGAACGCGTGGGTGTCGTCGGAGCAATAGACGGCGAAGGGCTTGGCGGCGGAGCGCAGCCACTTCGCCAGGCGGGCGGCTTTGCGCCGGCCGAGAGCCGGGTCCGCGGAGTGGCGCGATTCGAAGTGGGCGGGCTCCTGGCCTTGCGCCTCCAACGCCGACGCGAATCCGCGCCACCGCGTCAGGTCCCAGGGAACCTCCTTTGAACCGATGAAGCCGAAGGAGCGAAAGCCGCGCTCGAGAAAATGCCCTGCCGCCAGGCGCCCCGCCTGCGCGTCGTCGGAGAAGACGGACGGGATGCCTTCGGCGGTCAGGTCGCTGGCGACGGTGATGGCCTTCAGCCCGAGGCGGCGAATGGTGGCGAGTTTCTCCGCGTTGGCGTAGGAGAGGATGATTCCCTCCGCGCCGAGGCGGGCCAGATCGCTCAGTTCCCGGTACTTACCCAGCAGCGAAAAGTGGTGGTCGTTCAGCAGCAATTGCCACCGGCCGCGCGTCTGGGCATAGCGCAACACGCCGCGATAGGCGTTAGCACGGGTGCTTTCGAGAAAGTGCATGGAACCCAGATCGAGGGCGATGCGGCGAAGGCGGGGCATGGGCGGCTCCTTTGCGCAAAAATGAAAGCCTTTGCGGAAACACGCAATTGAATTTGGAGCGGGTTTGCCCCACGATCTCCGTCATCATCACGAAAGGGAAGATGCCCCATGACTTGGACTTCCAAACTGCTGGCGCCGCTGGCGGCGGCCTGCCTGGCCACCGCCGCGCCCGCCGAAGACCTGCCCTGGTGGAACGACGCCGTGTTCTATCAGATTTTCGTGCGATCCTTCCAGGACTCGCAGACCGGCCCGCTCGCCAACGACGGCATCGGCGACATCCAGGGCATGATCGACCGCCTGGATTACCTGAACGATGGCGATCCGAACACGACGGATGACCTGGGCGTGCGGGGGCTGTGGCTGCTTCCGATGTCCGAGTCGGTGCATCCGGCGGGCTATTCGGTGGTGGATTACGAAACGATCGAGCACGACTACGGCACCAACGCCGACTTCCGGCGCTTCATCGACGAAGCCCACGCCCGAGGCATCCGGGTCATCGTGGACCTGGTGCTGAACCATTCGTCGATCCAGCACCCGTGGTTCCTGGCGGCGGGCGATCCGAACTCGCACTACCACGATTTCTACGTCTGGAGCGACAGCCAGCCGACGGATCAGGGTGATCGCTATGCCCGCCAGTGGAACCGCCACGACAACGGCAAGTGGTTCTTCACGCAGTTCGGCCGGGGCATTCCGGACCTGAACGTGGAGAATCCGGTGGTGAAGGAAAAGCTCTACCAGATCGCCAAGTTCTGGCTCGAGGACATGAACGTCGATGGCTTCCGTCTCGACGCCATCAAGCACCTGATCGAGGACGGCCCGGTGGACGAGCACACGGAAGCCACTCACGCCTGGCTGCGCGAGTTCCAGGCTTACTGCAAGTCCATCAAGCCAGACTGTTACATTGTCGGCGAAGTCTGGTCGGGCACCGAAGCGGTGGCGAAGTACGAGACCGATCAGATCGACATGTGCTTCCAGTTCGAGCTGGCGGGCGCGATCATCAGCGCCGCCGGGCGCGGGCACCGGGGCGATCTGCCGGCGAAGCAAACTGCCGTGGTGGCGGCCCACGCGCCGCTCCAGGTGGCGCCCTTCCTCTCGAACCACGACATGATGCGCGTGATGGAGCAACTCGACCGCCATCCCGGCAAAATGCGCGCGGCGGCGGCGATGCTGCTGACGGCGCCTGGTGTGCCGTTTGTTTACTATGGCGAGGAAGTGGGCATTTCCGGCCACGACGGCAAGGGGCGATCACCGATGCAGTGGTCCACGGGCGAGCACGCCGGGTTCAGCACGGTGGAACCCTACCGGCCGCTGGAGGACGAGTGGCAGCGCTTCAGCGTCGAGGCGCAGGAAAGCGACCGGGAGTCTGTATTGGCCGGTTTCCGCGAGCTGATTCACTTCCGCAACGACGAACCGCCTCTTCGGGCGGGCGATTACGCCGCACTCCAGGTCAACCCCCCGACCTTGACTCACTATGTCATCCCCAAGAAGAACGACCCGGCGGTCTTCGGCTATTCGGTCCTGAACGATGGCGTGGAATTCGTCTTCGACCCTGCACTCTACGAGTCCATAACCAAGGAAGGTTCGAACGAGCAGGGCGCCTTCTCGCCGGAAGCCATCGAGAGCGTTTCCGTGGCGGGCGATTTCAACGCCTGGACGCCGGGCTCATGGATGCTGACCGCCGCGGACGATGGAACCTATCGCCTGAAGAAGGAGAACTGGGCGTTCTCGCTGGAAAACCACGAATTCAAGTTCGTTCTCAATGAAGACCAATGGCTCGAACCACCCGCCCACAAGCCCAACCGCAAGCACGCCGGGATGGACTTCGAGAGCTATAACCTGGTCCTGAGCCGCACCCCGGGCCAGAGTATCGAGGGCTGCGAAGTCGCTGGCGGCCGCGTGACGTTCTCCTTCGATCCGGCGCTCGGGCGCACCCACCTGCGGCGCGACAGCGGCGAAGCCACAACGCCCACGAGCATCGAGAGCGCCGTTGTGGTTCTGGAAGGCGCCGGTGACGCGAGCCCGATCGCCCTGAGCCCCGCCGCCGATGGCACGTTGCGTAGCGAGAGCCTTTCGCTGGCCGACTTGCCAGCGCGCGAATTCCGGGTGCTGGTGAATGGCGACGCCTGGGCCGAGCCCTCGGCCAGCGCCCTGAATGCCAAACCCGCCGCCGGCGGTTCACCGATCTACGCGTTCCTGCGGTCGGTGCCGGGGGAAACGCTGCTGTGCCTCATCAATCCGTCGGACGCCGCGCAGGACACCTATTCGGTCTTCGGCGGGAAACTGCCGGAGGGGCGCCTGGCCGCCGCAGACGCCATGACCGGTGAGTCGCTTCCCGTCCCCGAGGTCGCGGCCGACGGCCAAATCCAGCCCTACCAACCCTTTGCCAGCCTTGAACCGTTCTCCTATCGCTTTGTCCGCCTGACGCACGGCGGTGCAGCCCAACTCGCGGAGGTCCGCCCATGAAAGCCCTGATTACCGGAGCCCGAGGGACCGTTGGGTCCGTTCTCTGTCAACGCATCGAAGAAACCGGCGGCACCGCCATCGCCTGGGATCGCGCTATCGCCGCTCCCGGAGACACCGCCGCTGCCCGCGCCCTTGTCGAGCGCCACGCGCCGGACGCCATCTTCCACCTGGCTCTGCCGAGTCAACCCACCGGCGTCGAAAATGAAGGCTACCTGGTGAACGAAAAATGGACCGCCGACATGGCAGCCCTGGCGGCGGAGAGGGGGATCCCCTTCGTGTACGCCAGCACCGTGATGGTTTTCACGAATGACAACCCGGGTCCCTTGACGCCCGATGTGGAGCCGGACGAGACGGAGGGCTATGGGTACTTCAAGCTGACCGGCGAACGCACCGCCCGCCGCGCCAATCCAGTCGCACGGATCGCACGGCTGGGCTGGCAGATCGGACACGTCCGCGGATCGAACAACATGATCGATTTCCTGGAAAAGCAGTTCGAGGAGCACGGCGTTATCGACGCCAGCACCCGCTGGATGCCCGGCACCAGCTTCCTTGAGGATACCGCCGACAGCCTGATCGCCGTCGCCGGGATGGCGCCGGGAACGTATCACATCGGCGGAAACCACGAATGGTCCTTCTACGACATCGTCTCCGCGTTGAATGAAATCCACGGCAACCGCTGGACGGTGAAGCCGAACGAGGACTTCGTCTGCGATCAGCGATTGCTGGACGACCGGCTGGAGACGGGGCGGCTGGAGGGGCGGTTGCCGCTGGTGCAGGTGTAGAGCGAATGCGAAGGACTTGCGGGTGCGAAGTGAGGAATGAAATCACCACAGAGCCACAGAGGGCACCGAGTTTTTATACTTCAGAGCCTCTTGATAGGGGAAATATGGTTGGTCTAAATTTTTTATTATCAACGAGATAGACCGACTTAGGTGTTTGGGGAAAAACAAGAGATAAGGAACCCAAAATCTTCAGCTTCGGTGCCCTCCGTGGCTCGGTGGTGATTTTTTTCTTTTCTTTGTCTGGCGGCTACAGGGCATCTAGAAATGCTCTAGTTCTTCCGCGACGAAGCGCCCGCCATGTCCAGCGACGCTTCGCGCACGACCGCTTGATCGATGACGTACAGGAACATTTCGTGGCCCTGTTCGTCGCTGTCTTCTTTCCAGAGCTTGAGCGTGCCTTCCACTTCGATGGGCGCGTCCATGAACTCGTGATCTTTGGCGCCGTCTTTCTGGCGGACGAAGACGACCTCACGGGGCGAGGGCGGGGCGCAGAAGAAACAGCCCGTCGGTTGGGGCACGAGCATGAACAGGTGCATGTCCTTAAGGCTGTCGTAGGGCGACATAAAGCCCGTGATCTTAGCCTTCTTGCCATCGAGGTTGGCGAGCGGCTCGGGATAGATCGGCGGCGGTTTGCGGTTGAGCTTCGTACCGCGCAAGAGGTTGAAGGTCAAAATGCCTTTTTCCGCCGCGCCGGCCGCTTCGCGCTCTTTCTCGAGAGCCTTCAGCGCCAGCGTGGCGCTGGTCACTTCGTCGAGCGACAACTGCTGGCGCAGCTCTTCGCCGTGGGCTGGGTCTTGAGCTTGGGCGCGCGGGGCGAGGATGACCTGCGCCACCACGACACACATCGCCGCCAGGGCGATCCAACGCAGCGCCATCCAGTGACCGCGCGTGTTTGTCTTGAATTCTTTCACCATAACTCCTCTCGGCGGGGGCGGCCTAGACGGCGGCCAAGTCCCGCACCGGTGACCTTCTATAAGTGAGCAAAGCGGGGACCAATCCCGCGATGACGCCGCAAAGAGCCACCACCCCGAGCGCCCGCAATTCCACAGCGTCCACACTCCAGGCCGAGATGGCAAGGCCGGTGCTGCCCTGGAAAGCATCCGCCGCGATGGCGACGCCTCCGTGCCCGAGCAGCCAGCCGATGCCGATGCCGAAGAGCGTGACGATGGCGGCTTCCAGAAGCACCAGGACGAAAATCTCCCAGCGCCGCGCGCCCAGCGCCCGCATCACGGCGATGTCGCGGCGGCGGCGCTCCGCGGCCTGATACAGCGTTGTCAAGATCGTCAGCGCCGCCACCACGACCACCACATAGGCCACGGCGAGGAGCGTCGTCTGCATGGGGCCGAGGACGCGCAGGTACAGGCGCTGCATTTCCATGATCGGCACCGCCGCCATGGCGTCGGTCTTCGTGTTGATTTCACTGGACATGAAAAGGCGCAGGCCGGGGGTCTTGAGCTGCACCAGCACCGCCGTCACTTCGCGGTCGGCGTAGGGCGAATCGCTTTCCGGTTCGTCCTCGTCGTCGCCGGAATTGGCGTAGATGTTCATGAGGAAGCTGGGGACTTCGACGTCCTCGTCGTCGCCGGCTTCGGCCTCCGGTTCCGGTTCGGGTGCGGGCTTTCGCGTCGAACCGCCGAACATGGCGGCATGGATCGCCGCTTCCGCATCGTGCACGCCCCAGACGCTTTCGATGGTGGTGAAGATGGCCCGGTCGTGAGAGGTGCCGCTGGGTTCGAGGATGCCGGTGACGGTATAGGGGAAATCGTCGTGCGTTTCGCTGCCGGCGATGGAGATCAGACCATGTGTGCCGGCGAACTGATCGCCGATGCCGAGGCCCGTCTCGCGCGCCACCTGGGCGCCGAGAACGGCCTCGAAATTGCCGGAAAAGAGTTCGCCCTCCGCCAGGTGGAAAATCGCCACCGGATCGCCTTCGCGCAGGCGGCGCTGCACGTCGAACAGGGAAAGGTCTGTCCCCACAATGCGGAAGCCCTGCAGGTTATCGCCGAGGCCGAAGGGAACGGCGGCGGTGACTCGGGAGTCGGCGCGCAGGCGTTCGAGCTGCGGATAGCCGATGTTGCCGGTCGGGACGTCGAGGTGGTAGAGGCTGCTAAGGACAAGTTGAAGCGGGCTGCCCTTGGCGCCGACGACAAGGTCGAAGTCACTGCTTTGCTCGATAAAGGTCGATTCGGTTTCCCGGCGCAGGGTCAGGACGCTGGAAATCAGCGCCGCCCCCAGCGCCACGCCGAGCACCGTGAGAAGGGTCACCAGCGGGCGGCTGAGACAATAGCGATTGGCAATGGTCCAAAGGTTCATGCGGCGGCGCGATCCTTGAGCGCCTCGTGGCGGATCAATCCGCGGCAGTCGAATTGGCGGGGGAGACGCGCTGCGAGTTCGAGATCGTGGGTGACGAAGAGCAGCGTGCAGCCTTCGATTTCGCAGACTTCCTGGATCAGAGCGAAGATTTCCTGACCCGTTTGCGGGTCCAGCGATCCGGTCGGTTCATCCGCGAGGAGCACCCTCGGCCGATTCGCTAGCGCGCGGGCGATGGCGATGCGCTGGCGCTCGCCAACGCTCATGGTGGCGGGTTTGGCATGGACGCGGTGGGAGAGGCCGACCTCGTCGAGGAGCGAGCGGGCGCGCTCTCGCCGATCCGCCTTCTTCACCGAGCGCCCGAAGCGCATGCCGATCAGCACGTTCTCAAGGGCGGAGAAGGAATCGAGGAGATTGAAGCTTTGGAACACGAAGCCGATGGTGGCGCCGCGAAAGGCGTCGAGCTGGGCTTTCGAGAGGCGGCTCACGTCCGTCCCGGCCACTTTCAGCGTCCCCGTATCGGGCGCCACCAAACCCGAGATGGCGTTGAGCAGCGTGGATTTACCACAACCGCTCGGGCCCGTGAGGGCAAAACGCTCGCCCCGCGCGATGCGCAGTTCCGGCAGGTGGAAGACCACTTGGTCGGAACCGCTGCGGCCCAGGGAAATCGACAGGCCGTCGATTTCGATGTCCCAGTCGCCGGTCAAGGGCGCCATCGTATCAGTCATGATCGTGGCCACTGTGATCCTCGTGGTCGTGATCCGTGCTGGGTGCCGCGTCCTCGTGGCTATGGTCGTGGTCGGCGGATTCGGTGTGGCTGTGTTCGTGAGAGTCGACTTCGCCGTCGTGCTCGTGCTCGTGACTGTGGGCTTCGCCCTCGTGGCTGTGCTCCGAGGACTCGTCGGCCTCGTGCCCGTGGCTATGGGTTTCGCCGTCGTGCGAGTGAGCGTGATCGTGGTCGTCGTGGCCGTGATCGTGGCCCTCGTGCGAATGATCGTCGTGGGTGTGGGGAAGCTCGGCGGCGATCATCAGGTCATGAACCAGCGCCGTCAGCGCCGGGACCGCCGAGGCCATGTCCTCGGCGGTGGGGTTTTCCTTGAGGGAACCGAGGACGCTCTCGATGTCCGCTTGCAGGGTTTCGATTTGCAGCGGGTTGCCGGCGCCCTTGGGTGCGGACCCGGTGGCGACCTTTATCCCGGAGTCGTAAAGGTCTCCGGCGATGGAGAGAGTCGCCCGCGCATCGCCGTGATCTTGCAGGATGTGGGTGGCTTCGTGGAGCAGGGTGTCGAATTGCCGCAATTCCGGCCACTCCACGGCTTTCTCGGTCGAGGCCGCGGCCGGCTTCTTGGTCGTCGTGGAGGTTGTCGTCGAGACGGAGTCACCCCCTCCACACGCCGCGAAGATTCCGGCGGCGAGGATCAGGCTGGAACTGGTCAGGGTCGTCTTGATCGAGTTGCGGGTGGGCTTCATTTTGGGGGGCTCCTGGAATGGTAGGCGGTTGGGGGTGCGGGGAGGTATACTTACTCTTCCTGATCGGGTGCGGTGCGGGCAATGATTCGCCGGAGAATACCGTCGCCGCCCACGCGGCGCTCGTACTCCACGGCCATACGGTGCGCCTCGGCCGGGTCCGCGTGTCGCTCCTCTAGAAGGACAGCCATGCGCAGGGCGGAGCGCAAATCTTCCTCGGTATAATCGTTCCAGAGGAGGATGTTCTCGCCGGTGGGACCGCCTTTGGGCCGGGCGTCGAGGCCCAGGCCAGCGGCGGTTTCGAAGGCGGAGCGTGCCTCGCGAATCAACTCGCGGTAGTGCTCGCGGTCTGGTTCGTCCTTGCGTAGTTCCCGAGTCGCCCGATAGTAGAGGATATTACCCAACGTATTCCAGACTTGGAATTCGTCCGGGTTGTTTTCCACGCCTTCGCGAATGAAGGCGGTGGCTTCCTCTGGGTTGCGCGTCTTGAGCCACCAGGAGCCGATCGCGTAGGCGCGCACGTTGTGCGGGTCCATCGTGGTCATGGCGCGGTACCAGGGGAGAAGTTCCGTGCCATCGGTGTGGATGTGGGGATTGTCCGGGTTCTGCCAGGGTTTCACGGCGCGTTGCAAACTGCCGATGAAACCGCGGAAGTCGGCGCTTGGCGGGCGGATCAGAGTTGCGCTCATCTCCTCCTCGTGTTCGTGGTCGTGGTGTTCGTGATCGGCCACCCCTACCTCCGCCTGATGCTGTTCGAGCTTCGCCGTTTCCCCCGACAGACCTTTCAGGTCCGAGTCGCTCATGTGGGTTTCGTAGGCGATGCCGCCGTGCAGGTAGCGCTCGGTCTTGATGAAGAGGACGTCGCTGATGTTCGTGCGGAATTCGCCGAGGAGTTGGGATACGGCGCTGCTGTTGCGCTTCTGCCGGGCGAATTCGTCGCGGCTGGCGCCGCCCTTGTAGTTATCCGGATTCAGATTCAGGCTCAGCAGCGGGCTCAGGAGGAAAGCCCCCGCCACCACCGCCAGAAGGAGTGTCGTTCGCTTGGTTCCACTCATTGTCGTGTCGACCTTTCCCGTTCAAGAAACGCTCGGGGTTTGAGGCTTAGAGGGGCCGCTTGTTGAAAATCGTGACGCCCGCCACCAGGGCCAGCGCGGTGAAAATCGCCGCGTAGAGGATCAGGCCGCCGAATTCGCCGACGCCGAGTGCGGTGACCTGGGGATCCACCGTGTCGGTATAGCGGGTGATCAGGTTCAGTTTGCCGAAATCGGGCAGATAAGCCGTCAGCCAGCGCGCGAGGAATTCGGGGGCGCCGTCGGCGGCGCGGGCGCGCAGGAAGACGATGGCCTGCGATCCGAAAGCGAACCACAGGCCCAGTCCGACCAGCGCGACCGCCCGGGGAACGAGCAGCGACAGGGCTCCGGCGAGGGCCGCCAGCATCGCCAGCGAGCAGATCAGCAGGACGAGGCCCTGGAAGAGCAGGGGCCAGCTATAGGCGCCCCCCTTCGGCACCGGAATCCAGCCTAGGAATCCGAGCACCAGCAGGCTGACGATGCCCCCCAACGTGCAGGCGATCCACTTGCCGAGGAACATCTGCGAGCGGCTCATCGGTTTGGCCAAGAGTGGATAGACCGTGCGGTTTTCGATTTCGTCGGGGATCTGCCGCACGATCAAGATCAGCAGCAGCAGGTGCGCCATGTAGTAGGCCAGCGTCAGACCCAGGTTGAGCAGGAAGGTGCCGGTCTCCTGGTTCTCGATCCCGACAAGGCCGATGACGCCCGTTCCGAGGAAGAACAGGCTCATGAGGATCAGGAGCACATAGGCGTCCTTGCGGCGGATCAATTCCAGGAAAACGCCGTAACCAATCCAGTAAAGGGAACGATTCGCGGGTGTCATGTCAGATGGCCCTCCGGCGGAACAGGAGCATCGCCAGTCCGAAGAAAATGGCGGAGAAAACCAGGGCGTAAACCGTCAGGCCCGCGACCGGTTGCCAGGGCAGCGGATCCCAGGCGTGGACCGCCTTGTCGGATAAGTCGAACAGAGACAATTGGGGAATTCCAAAAGTCAGGCCCACCAGGAGCCACTGGCCGATGGCCGAAGTGTAGTCGTACAGGTAGGACAGGGCGCTCATGAAAAGGGAGGCGAAAATGAAGAGGATGGCGCCGATGGCCACGGCGGCGTCGAAGTTCAGGAACATCGAGAGCCAGAAACTCATCGTCGCCAGAATCAGCAGCATCAGGATTTGCAGGTAAACGTACTGGAGGAACAGCATCGCCATTTTTAGGGCGGTGGTTTCCTCGCCGATGTAGGCCTGCGTCGTGCCGTGGGAGAGATACCACGAGCCGAGCAGGTAAATCGCCATGAAGAGGGCAAAGCAGAACATGGCGGAGAGCATGACGCCGAAGAGCTTGCCGAGGAGGAACTGGAAGCGGCTGATGGGGCGGGCGAGAAGCGGATAGATGGTGCGCTTCTCGAATTCCCGGGGCAGTTGCCGCGCCGCCAGCACGATCACGGCGAGGGCCGTGGTGTAGGACATGACCTTGAGGGCGATTTCCCGGTAGAATTTGCTGAGGCCCTCGATGTCGAAGAAATCGACGGTGAGCACCGCGCCGATCAGCAGCGTCGCCGTCAGCACCAGGACATAAATTTCTTTGCGCCGGATGGCCTCGATGAGGACGCCCGACGCGATCAGCCAAATCGGGCGTATCATCGTTGCACACCTCCCGCGGCGGCGTTTTCTTCCGACACGAGTTCGATGAAATACTCTTCCAGCGACCGCGTGCGCGAGGATGTGCTGCGGATGCCGACTCCGCCGGTGGACAGCGATTCCAGCACTTTGGCGTAAACCGACGGATCGCGCACGATGGCGCGGTGGACTTCCCCGTCCCGCAGCACGGTGACGCCATCGAGCGATTCGGCGGGGGAGACGTCGCCTTCGGCGGCGGAGTACACCACCTCGAATTCGTTGAGCGGTTTCATCAACTCGCTGACGGGAGCTTCGGTGACGATTCGGCCCTTGTGGATCATCACGACACGGTCGCAGAGCGACTCGACTTCCGAGAGTTCGTGGCTGCTGAAGAAGATCGTCCGGCCCGCCTGCTTCAGTTCCAGCAGCACCTGACGCAGATCGTGACGTCCAAGGGGGTCCAGGCCGCTGGACAGTTCGTCGAAAATCAGAGCGTCGGGCTCGGAAATGAGAGACTGGGCGATGCCGAGGCGCTGCTGCATGCCCTTCGAGAAATTCTTGAGCAGCACGTTGTCTTTGCCGCCGAGGCCGACCTTCTCGAGAAGGCCCGGAATGCGGGCTTTCAGGTCGGCGCGGCTCATGCCGCTCAGGCCGCCGTAGAGCATCAGCAGCTCGCGGGCTTTCATGAACGGGTAGTAGAGGGCGACTTCCGGCAAGTAGCCGATGCGTTCGCGGCTCTTGGCCGTGCCCGCCTTCTCGCCGAACACACGGACGCTGCCCGAGGTGGGAAAGAGGAAGCCCATAATGGACTTCATGGTGGTGGACTTGCCGGCGCCGTTCGCACCTATGAATCCGACGCATTCGCCTTCCTTCACGTCGAAGGTAATGCCGTTCACGGCGCGGTGGGACGCATTGCCTTTCCCATATTCGACCACCAAATTTTCAACTTCAATGACCGATGAGGACCCTGCCATGGGCGAATCTCCCGAAAATGATAATGGTTATCTTTCTTGAATACTCCGCGCGTCTGGATCAAGCGTTTCTTTCCCAACCCCCTTGAACAATTTTTTTGCCAATCGCGCCCCTCAGGCCCCCGGATTCCAACTCGCCGAGTTTTCCAGCAGAGGCTCCTCCTCGTCGAGTGGATCGAGGGCGTGGCGCACCATCCAGGACTGGCGCCCGGCGGTGTATTCCAGGGGTTGGCGGGGCTCGGCGGTCAAGTAGTCCACGAGCGGCGGGAAGCCGTGGCGGCGGGCCAAATCGTTCAGGCTGGCGGGCGGGGGGCTGCCGGGCGGCGAGTCCAATTCGGCGAGCCGCAGCAGCAGGGCGGCCCGCACCAGCGAGCCGCTGTTGGCCATGCGCCGTGTGTGGATGGCCTCGCGCATGGGATCGACGCTGGATTGGGTGGCGAGGCTAATCAACTGGGCGGGCGCCGTGCGGGAGGGGGAGGCGGTCTTCTCCCACTCTTGCGTCAAACTGTCCCAGTCTTCAGCCCCGTGTGTTTCCCAGAGAGCCTTTTCGTAAGTCAAAAGGTAGGCGAGTCCCTCGGCGCCACCGCGCAGTTCCGCCAGAGCGCGTTCCCGCCCGCGGGCCTCCCATTGCGCCAGGTGGGCCTGAAGCCGCGGGCGGAGGGACAGGTCGACGGGGCAGGGCTCTTTCCAAAGGATCGCGGCGGCGTTGAGCCGATCTTCGCGCACGAGGCGGGCGAATTCCTCCAGGGTGCGCTCGGGCTGCACAAGGGCGAGGTACCGTTCGGTTTGCCGGCGGGAGGGCGGGGCGGCTTTCATCAGGCAGAGCAATTCGCCGTACAGGTGCCATTCTCCCCAGAGGCCTGTGCGGCCATTCTCGAGCGAGCGATGACGCTGGAAGGCCTTGAGCAGGACCCACCAGTCGAGGAGGGCTTCGTGGGCTTCCTGGGGGCGGCCTTCCTCCACCGCCAGGTACATTTGGATAGGCAGGAGGACGTCGAGGCGGCCCTGGAAATCGCGGGGCTCGCGATTGCGGGTGCCGATGTCCCAGGTGCTCCAGGCGTCCTCGTGTCGCTCGCCGAAGTGCGCGATGCGGTCGAGCACCTTCGCGTTGGCGTCGCGGTGCGCGCGGAGAACCTCGAGGAATTCAGGCTGGGCCAGATCGAAAAGGAGGAGGTCCTGCTCGGCGACGAATTGCTCGCGGACGATGTGCATGAGGGAGGCGGTGTCTTTGTTGAGGGACTCGCGATAGTCGAGTTCGATCTTGCGGATTCCGCCGGCGCCTTTCGACGAAAAGGAGCGTTCGATGACCTCGACCTCGTCCAGGATCGCGTCCATGGCGTTCGAGCCTGGGTTGGCGGTGAGCCAGGCCTGGGCCGAGGCGGGGATCGCCCGGCCGGCGAGTTGATCGCGCCAGGCCGAGGCCTGGGCTTCCACGCGGTTTTGCTCGCGGGTGGCGGACGTTGCGACTACCCAGATGGCTCCAGCGAAAGACAGCGCGAGGGCGGCGCCCAGGATCAGGCGCAGCCAGGAAGGCCCAAGGCGACGTCCCGCGGGCCCGATCGTGCGAAACCGCCGGACGAGGGCGTTCCATTCAAAGCCCCGCGGCGGCCCGGGGGCACCTGGGGTTTCGAAGAAGTCCGTGCTTTGGTGGGCCGGGCGTCGAGGGGCCATCGCGGAGGGGGTTCGCTTTCTCTCGTCTGATGGGTGATGATTGCGTGCCAGCGAGGGCACCGTCAACTTCACTCGAGGGAATCTTTCACCAATGCCCAGGCCTCGTTGATGCGTTTCGCCTTCGCCTCCGCCATCTGGCGAAAGCCCTCGTCATCGTGGAACTTGTCGGGATGATAACGCATCAGGAGCTTCTTATAGGTCTTGGAGGCCTCGTGCTTTGCCGTGTTGGGCGTGATCATCAGGAGGGCGTAGGCTTCCTCGCGGGTGAGCTTGGCGCCGTCGTCGGGCGGGGGCGGGGCTTCGCGAGCGCCATTGGCCTTGGCGTTGGCGCGCTCGCGGGCTTCCTCCCGTTCCTTTACGCGGCGGGCGCGTTGGTCGCGGGCGCGGCGCTCCTCGTCCGCCTTCACCCGTTCGTCGATGTCCCAGCGCCCCGAGTCGTCGCGCTGGATCAGGGGAGACAAGTCTTCCGCGATCAACTCTTCCACGTCGGCGGGGACCAGGGGCCGGCCCAGGGTCTGGAGCCACTCGCAGAGCTGCTGGGTGGTGGCCGGTTCGAAGGTGCGTTCCAGGTGGTCGCGGATGGCCTGGGCGAGGAAGCGGCGCATTTCCGGCTGATCGAGAAGGCTGGAGACGCGCTTGGTGACGCCTTTGACGCCGAGGTCCTCGGGTGTGGCGTCGAGGGTTACGATTTCCCGCACGAGGCGGCCGGTGATGGCTTTGAGTTCGACGAAGAGGCGCATCATGTCTTTGTGGTCGAAGACTTCCAGGCCGCCGATATCTTCCTGCGCGGGAACGCCTTTGCCCAATCCGACGGCTTTGCGGAAGACGAGAACTTTGCCCTGCTCGTTGGGCGAGAGCATGTCGCGCGCTTCGCGGGCCAGGGCGTGGGTCATGCAGAGCAGTACATCGCTCTGGCGGGCGAGGGTCGAGGTCAGGGGCCGGCTGGCGTGGGAGGCGATGTTCAGCCGCTGCGTCCGCATGAATATCGTCAGGTCTTCCGGGGGCGGTTCATTCGTCACGGCGCGAACGCCCGCGCTGTCGAAGGTGGTGCCGAAGGCCTGGAGTTCCTTGGCGATTTTCATCGAGAGGACCCGGGCCATCGGTCCCCGGCAGAGGTCTTGTTCGCTGACGTAGAGGATGCGCATGATATCCGGTGAGGGGGGCGGCTGCGGGGGGGCGCCGCGGAATATCCCGCGCCTGGGACAAAGTGCCCGTTGAACGCGAATTGGCATTATGGCAAAGGGGGGGCGCGCGTCGAGAGAGAAGGTGAGCCCCTTCGTCAAGGCTTCGATGCTTCAGCCCACGCCCCGGTGGCTTTCCGCATGCGAGACAACTTGCCCCGCCGTTTCCTGAAAGCGATCGCCCGCGCCGTTTTCTTCGCCGATTCGAGGCTGACGCGGGTCATCCGGCGGGCGAGGGGCGAAAGGCCCCACCGGCTCAGGGGCGATTGCCGGCTTTGCGCGAAATGCTGCGAGTCGCCCACGATTCAGACAAATGCTCTGGTCCTTCGCAATGGGTTAGTCAAGCGGCTGTGGTTGGGCTGGCACCGGCGCGTGAACGGCTTCGAGTTGATCCGCCAGGCACCCGAGCATCGGGCCTTTGTGTTTCGCTGCACGCACTTTGACGAGGAAACGCGCCGCTGCGATTCTTACGGCAGCCGCCCCGGCATGTGCCGCGATTATCCGAGGGCTCTGCTGTGGGAGCCGGAACCGCCCTTCCTGCCCGGGTGCGGCTATCGGTCGGTGGGGCCGAACGCGCAAAAGGTCGCGGACATGATTGATTCCGAAGCGGACTTGACGCCAGAGAAGCGTGAGGAACTGAAGCGCAAGCTGCGTTGTGCGGATTGAGGCGAATTTTCGCTTTACCGACTCCACCGGGGCCGCAATGATTTCGCCGCTTGCAGTTGATATCACCGGGACTCGCGTTCGCCGGGGGCGGTCTTTCGAGACCGGGTGCTCCACTCACCGCGGCGGGCGCGCTTCTCTTCTTCAAAGGGCCATCCATGGGTTTGCGATTCATTTGGGCGATCGGAATGTTCATCTTCCTGGCGGCCGGCACCGCCGGAGCCGCGGCGAATTTGAAACTCGACATGATGAACGGGCAGGTGCGCGATTTCTCCGGCGTGACCGTCGAGAGTGCGGCGCGAGAGGTGCCGGAGGATGGGGACGCGGGGGACCTGATCCTTCAGATTTCCCTGGCCGCCGGTCAGAAGGCTTACCCGGTGGAGGCGGCGCGTATTGTATCGCTGACCTTTGGGCCTTCGGGCCAGGGCGAACGCTATGACATGGAAATCAGCCAGAATCGGCGCCGAGTCGTTCACCGGGAAGTCACGATTTTAGGCCTGGAGGGCGAAACGTTCACCGTTCGTCCCAAGGGGGGCAGCGGCAGTTTCCCGGTGCCGGTCAGCGCGGTGTTCGGATTCGGCCCGCCGGAACCGCCCAAGGCGGCCTCCTCGGGCGTCGCCCCGCTGGGCGGCGGGGGTGGCTCCGATCCCTTCGGCGGCTCGCCTCTGGGGGGCGGGGCCGATCCCTTTGGCGGAGCCCCCATGGGCGGAGGCGATCCGTTCGGCGGCGGAGGCGGCGCGCCTTTTGGCGGAGGAGCCGGGCCGGCCGGTGGCGGCGATCCCTTCGGCGGTGCGCCCGCTGGTGGGGGCGATCCCTTTGGAGGAGCCCCGGCGGGCGGGGCGGGGAGCGATCCTTTTGGCGGCGGAGGCTTCGCCGAACCGGACCCCGAGAGCAACGGCTTCGCGAGCGGGTCTCTGGGCGAGGACGCCTTTGCCGAGGGTTTCGAGCCGGACCCGGAGGCGGGGGGGGATGGCTTTGACGATATGGGAGGCGGAGAGTTCGGAGAGGACGACTATTATGAGGACGAAGACATGTTCGCGTTCGGCGAAGATCCGCCGATCATTCAGTTTTTCGAGACCCCGCTGGGCAAAATCATCAACGGGCTTTTTCTCCTTGGATACTGGGCGGTGACGATCTGGCTGATCGTCGCGGCCTGCGGGGAAGAAAAGTATGGGTGGGCCGTCCTGATTTTCTGCTGCGGTCTTGCGCGGTTGATCTATGCGTTTCAATACTCGGGAGCCGGAAAAGGCTTTGTGCGTTTCTGGGTGCTTTTTGAAATCGCGACCTACGTTGGGATAGCCGTTGTCGGTGTGAGCCAGAGTATGTAAACGAATAATTTCGTACGATTCGGAATATTCGTATCGGTCCTGTATTCAATTCTCCTTGCAGAAGAGTCCCCCGAGTGCGATGGTTAAGGCAATTTGGCTCGGCCTTGATGTTGGCAGGCCATTTATTTTTGTCTTGTAGTTAAAATCATGCGGCTTCTGCTTACTCTGCTCTCCACGACTCTGGCTCTGACTTCTCTCGCTTTTGCAAACCTTGTGCCGAACGGCGATTTCGAGACGCCCGCCGCGAAGCCCAACCGCCCAGACGGTTGGTCGCAGTGGGTGGATGACTACAAAGTGGAGCCGGCCGCTCTGATTCAGGAATATGGCGAGGGGCTCGGGCGCTACGGGTCCCGCGGTATCCGTCTCGGCCATTCCTATGGTCAATTCCTGCCGATCGAGTACGGGACGAACAACTACGCCCGATATCGTCTCGATAGCGGATACGCCGTTCCCGTCGAGCACGATAAGTACTATCGCTTTTCCGTCTGGTACCGCACCGAGAACGTGACCGGCCATCAGGCGGCCATCGAAATCGATATGTTCGACGGTTCGAGTTTTATCGAAACCATCATCTTCGACCTGCCGCCGTCGAGCGACTGGCGCGAGTTCACCGCCAACATTCGCCTGATCCGCCGCGAGGACCGGGGGTTTTGCGAATGCGACACGGACAACCTGCGCATCAAACTCGGCGCCGTCAGTACGCTGGGATCGGTCCGATTCGACGATGTGTCGCTGGTGCAGATTTCCAACAGCGAATACAATGAGAACCTGCCTTTCAAGACCTTCACGCCCGATCCGCTGACCGCTCGCCGTGGAGCGCCGCCGCGGTTCCCCGCCACGGGGCACTTCAGCGTGCGGCGCGGCGAGGATGGCGCCTGGTGGATGACCACGCCGACAGGGCGCCCCATGTGGATCCGCAGCGCCCAGTTCACCAAGATCCGCCAGCGCATCAACCCGGTGCTCTACAATAACCTGCCGACGCGCTTCCTGGGAAACGAGATCACCAACAACGAATGGGATCTGCATATCTGGCAATTGATGGGCAGCCTGGGCTTCAACGCGGACGCCATCACGGACCCGACCCGGGTGAATCTGGATTTGCATCCCAAGGGCGAAACGTTTCTGGAGTATCTGCCGCTCGATCCGGAGGATTTCGACGAGGATTTTCTCCTCAAGGATTACCAGGGCAACACGCGCAGCGACAACAAACCGCACCCCGATCCCTTCAACCCGAACCTTCAGAATTTCCTGCGCAATTATATCATCGGCGAAATGAACGCGCTGGGCGAGAACGGACCGGGCCATCCGGACTTCGCCGGCTACTTCACGGAAAACGAAATCGCCGTCGAGTACCTCGATCTGTATATGTGGGGCGATTATTCGAAGCATGAATTCGTGAGTTTCATGCGGACGCGTTACAACAACGATCTGCAAGCGATGGTCAACACCTGGAATTCCAGCGTGACCGTGAACGGCAAGAGCGTGAGCTATCGCAATCTCTATCTGACATCGTTCGACGACCTTCTTTCGCCCTCGGTGCAGCGTCATGTGGTGCGCAAGCACCTGGACGATCCCATCCGCCCGGACATCGAGGCGTTCCTCAAGCACATGCTCAAGACGCACTTCCGGTTCTGGTGCGAAACGCTGCGCGCCTACGAAATCGCGGCCACCGGCGATTCGGATGGCGACGGCCTGGCGGATCTGCATTATCCGATCTTCACGAACCGATTCGAACTCAGCGATTATCCCAACCGCGACATGACGGAAATGCTGATGGTGATGGATGTCCTCGGCGAACTGACGCAGGAACGTCCCGGCTACTTCTACAACGTGATCGCGGTGAACAATTACCCGGGCGACGAGCACTTCGAAGGAATCCGTACCCAGGAGAACTTCGCCTTTCTGGAGCAGTTGGCCCAGCGTGCCGGCATCCCCGTCCATATCAGTGAGTTCGGTGTTCACGCCCGCCAGAGCGGCATCGCCACCGGCAACAACCGGACGGACGACGTGGGCTGGTTTCACCGCAGTGTGGATACGGACGCGGACCGCGGCACGGTCTACGAAAAAATGGTGCGCCAGTGGGCCAGCAGCCCCTACATCATCGGGGCCCAGTGGTTCCGGGCGGCCAACATCCTGCAAACCAACAGCGCACCGCCCAGCTTTCAGGGGATCGACAGCAGCTACTACCTGGGCCGCAATTCCGGCGTGATCGATCAGTACGGCAATCCCTACCCGGACTTCACGGCGAAGGTCAAGGCGACGAATGAAGCGATCGCCAACGCGTTCGAGCTTCCCGCGGAAACGACTCTTCAGGTGACTTATCCCAACGGCGGCGAGCGCCTCGTGCCGGGTACCCAGCAAGTCGTGCGCTGGGTCTCCGAAGGTGATGTGGGGGCGACGGTGAGGATCGAACTGCTCAAGGGCGGAACATCGATTCAGACACTGCGAAGCAACGCCACGAATTTGGGCTGGTATCGATGGAGCGTGCCCGCTTCCCTCGAAGAAGCGAACGATTACGCCATCCGCATCACAGAATTGCAGAACAACCTGACCGACACGAGCGACGGGACCTTCCGCGTGGCACCCGCCGATTCGTTTGAGGTCCTCCTGCCCGCCGCCGGGGACGATTATGAGCAACGACGCACCATGCCCATCGTTTGGGAAGTGGTGGGCAGCCCGACGGACCTGATGCAAATCGACCTGTACAAGTCCGGCGGGTTCAACCGCACCCTGGCGGCGGGCGTTCCCAATTCCGGCAGCTTCGGCTGGGAAGTGGACAAGAAGCAGGCTCTGCGCGACGACTACTCGATCGCGATCAAGAACCTGACAACGCAGGCGGAGACGGAAAGCGCCCGCTTCGACGTGGTGGCCGAGAGTTCACCGGAAGGCATTGTGGTGAACGAACCGCGCGGGGGCGAAACGGCCTTCGTTGGCGGCGGGCTGACGGTGATCTGGGAGAGTTCGCTGACAGCGGCGGCCCCGATGAAGCTCGACCTGCTACGCAACGGCGCCTTTCAACGCACCATCGCCGACAACGTGCCGAACACAGGGTATTTTCGCTGGCCGTTCATCCCGTCGGTCTCGACCGGCGACGGCTATCGCGTGCGTGTCACCGACTCCGGCGGCAGCGGCTTTTCCGCCGAGAGCGGCAGCGTGCGCATCGACGCTTCGACGGAAGACCCGTGCATTCCGGTCAGTGTCGACGTGCTTGGCGGAGGCGATTCGGGGCTCGACCCTCTTCGCAACCTGAGCCTTTCGCATTGGGAACGGCTTCTGCTGACAGGAGCCTTTGGCGAACCGAACTTGGAGGATCGGGCGGAGGGTTTGTCGCTGGCGCTGGAGTCGGATAACACGAATCCGGGATCCTTCGGAGCCTGGGTCAGCAATCCTTTCGGCCCCTTGGCCGCTGGGAATTACCGGCTGACGATCCATCTGGAGCCAGCGGGGGCGGACGTTCCCGTGGGCGAGTCCTGGCCGGAAATCCGCGTGCGCGTTTCGGCGTCCGACGGCCTCAAGAGCGCCATGGCCAGTTACACCACGACCATCGATCACATCACACGCCCCTTCCCGGACCGTCTGACGGTGCCGTTCTCGAGTGCGGGCAACGAGCGCTTCAACCTATCCGTCGACCTGATGGATTTCAGTCCCTCGGCCAAGCGGGGCGGCTTCCTGATTCGGGAGGTGGACCTTGAGATGCTGGCCTATGCGGACGATTGCCTCGCCCCTCGGGTCGATTTGATCGCCTTGCAGCAATCCGGGCTCGAACCGCTCACCACGCTTTCCGCGTCGCGCTGGGAGCCCTTGGCCTTCCCTGGAGCGTTCGGCGCTCCAGCCTTGATGGACGAGCCATCAGGCTTGGCACTTTTTCTCGAATCGGACAACACCACGCCCGGCTCCTTCGGAGCCTGGGTCAGCCAGCCGTTCGGCCCTCTGGAACGCGGCCTCTACCAGTTGACGGTCGACCTTGAAACAGCGGGCGACACGGTGCCATCGGGCGAAATCTGGCCGGAATTGCGTGTCCGTGTTTCTTCCTCCGATGGACTTCGCAGCGCCATGGCGGGCTACACAACCACCCCGGACCATGCCACCCGGCCCTTCCCCAGCCAACTGACGGTGCCCTTCGAAAGCACGGGGAACGAGCGCTTCAATTTGTCCATCGACCTGATGGACTTCGGTCCGGCCAAGCGCGGCGGTTTCATGTTGCGCGACGCCCGCCTCGAACTGATGCGCGGCACAGAGGCCCTGACAAAGCGCGCCGCCCATGAGTAAGCCGCTCAGGCCGCGGTTTCTGTTCGCCGTCTGGACGCCCCTGCACGATCACCGCGCCAACACGATCATGATCGTCAACACGGCGGTGGCGATGGCCCGGACCTTCCCGGACTGGCAGGTCGAATTGCGCTGCACTGGCTATCCGGTCGAGCCGCCAGCCCTTCTCGCCTCGATGGGTTTGGAGCAGCCATCAAACCTGGAATTCGCCCTGCTCTTTCCCGGTGCCTCGGAGGAGGAATCGGACGACATCCTGAAGGACCGGAGCGCCGGACGCTCGACGCGGCGGCGCCGGGAAGCGATCACCAACTGGCGCGCCGATCTGACGGCGGGCGCGGCCGGGACAGTCATTTACACGCGCAACATTCCGGTCGTCGGGTTTTTTCGCGATGTTCTGGAAAACCGAGACTTGAAGGTGCCCCTGCTTCTCGAGCTGCATCAGCTCAAGGCCACGAAAAAATGGGAAGAGGAGGTGCCGGGAGCTTCGCTGGCCGCCAAGAAAGCCCGCGTCCGCGAGGCGGTCCAGTGGGAGCGGGGGCGGATCGCGCTCGCCGACTATGTTTTCTGCATCAGCGAGCCGCTCCTGCGCCAGATCGAGAGTTCGCTGCCACCAGGGCGCGCGGGGCTTCTGCCAAGCGCCGTCCGTCTGGAATCGGCCGAACCCCCCGATTTCGAAAACCGCGACCTCGATCTTCTCTACACCGGCCAGCTCTATCCGTGGAAGGGCTTCCATATCGCCTTGAGAGCCTTGCGTTTGTGCGACCCGGCGATTCGGCTGACGGTGATCGGAGGCAACAGCCCTTCCGATCTCTATTGCGCCAAGAAGTTCGCGAACAATTGGGGTCTTGCCGGGCGCATCGACTGGCTCGGTCAGTTGCCCCACAGCGAGGTGCTGGCTTATCAGCGGCGGGCAAAGATCGGACTCATCCCTCTGCCCCGGGGACCACGAATCGCCCGTTTCTATACCAGCCCGATCAAGCTGTTCGAACTGATGGCGTCCGGCGCCGCGCTGGTGGCTTCCGGAGTGCCATCGCTACGTTCGATGCTAGAGGACGAAAGAGAGGCGCTTTTCGCCGCTCCGGACGACGAACGGGAGTGGGCCGCGGCCATCGAGCGGATTCTCTCGGACGAGGAGCGGCGCCTTTCCTTGGCTCGCGCGGCTTGGGAGAAGGTCGCTTCCTTCCGCTTCGAAACGCGCGCGGCCCGCATCGGCGAAGCGGTCGAGGCGTTGTTGGGCGCAAGGGAAGCCGTTGCGATGGAGGCGGCGGGCTGATGGCAGCTTTCCGCCGGTCGCTGGGTTTAAGGCTCGCCCGCTTGGGCTCGCGCCTGTCGGGCGGAGTCCTGTTGCCCCTGGAACGACGTCCGTCCTGGGCGCTGATCCTTGGGTTGTTTGGGTCGAGCGGCGAGAGCCTGGCTCATCTCCTGCCGACGGCGGACGAACTGCGCGAGGCCGCGGCAGGGACTCCGGTTCCCGTTACGCAACCGCTGGCGATACTCACCGATTCGTCTCTCGCCAAGGATCGCGCCCGGGACCTTGGCCACGCGGTCGTACCGGTTTCTTGGGGTTCCATCGCCGATGGCCGCGAGGGATTGGCGCTGGCCCGAAACCAGATCCTCTCGGTGGCCGCGATTTACCGGCCGCTGGGCTTCATCTGTACGCCGGAATTCAGCGACAGTCTGGTGCGAACCCGGCGTTTGGTGCAGGAAGTCGAACCCCCGCTGCGCCAGCGCGGGATGCCCGGCCGCTGCTCTTTTCCCGCCCTTCTGCTGCCCGAATTGTGGCTCGAGTTGGGTAAGGCCGAGCGCCTCTTGCCCCGAAAGGACGAAGCGATGGATGTCTTCGCCGTGGGGCATCGGGACTTTTTCGATCATCAGCAATCATTCGGCCTGGCGCCGCGACTGCGGTGGGATTCGCTCGGCTGGCGGCCCCGCGAGCCCGGCCCCGAAGGTCCGCCCGTCCCCCGCCCCCGGCTCATCGAAGTCGCCTTGCGCGAAAATCTGATGGCGCTCACGTTGAGCGAGAAACTCCTGAGCCTCGGTTTCGAGGTGAGTCTCGAACCCCACGACCGCGCGGCCCTTCTGGTAACCGATGGCTCGCGAAATCTTCTGACCCCCCTCGGAACGGGCCGGCCGGTCGCCCTGATCGACAAAGCGTGCCAGACCCATCCGGCGCTTCTGCGCACGTCCTACTTCGGTGGACACGGCCGCCTTCCGCTCTTCGAGAGCCCCACGGCGTTTGTGGAAGCCCTGCGTGACCGAGGCATCGGCGGCATTTGGGAACCCTACCGTGATCGGCGCCTTGCGATCGAGGAAGAAGCCTCGCCGCCGGTGGCCGGGCAGTTTATCGAAAAGATTTGGCTGCCGCTGCTGCGCGCTGCTTCAGGCTGACTTCCTGCGCCGGTTGGCACGGCCCTGTGCGCGGGACTTGCGGCGATCCCACCAGTCCGCAAAGCGACCGCAAAGACCCGTGTCGCGCTTCGTCGCCTCCGCCAGGACCCGTTGCGTCAGCAAGTCCTCCGGCGTCAGACCCCGCTCGCGATGCTGGCGTGCGATTTCGGGGCCGTAGCGGCCCAGGCCTTTGCCGATAGGGGTGTACTCGCGCTCCCAACGCACCACGTCCAGATGCTCGTCCAGGACCGCACGCAGCTCGGCGATGGTCAGCCGATTGAGATAGTCGTTGGTGATTTCCTTGTCGAAGAACTGCCAGTCGGCAAAGGACAGATCCTCGCCAGCGGCTCTCATTTCCTTGAGCTGGCGTTCGGACTTGGGGGAATTGTGATGACCGTTCCAGGAATAGAAATTGTGATGGCTCATCATGAGCCGGCCACTTGGCGCCAGCAGCTTTTCCAGAAGTGCGAAGACCGCCGCCGGATCGTGCAGGTGCTCGCTGGTGGCGAAGAGCCCGACGAAATCGTAGCGCTTGCGGTCGGCGTATTCGGTTCCCTCTTTGCGCTTCAGGGTCAGGAGTTTCTTGTTGTCGCGTGCCAGGTCGACCATGCGGAACGGCAGGTCCGTCATCGGGTGGTTCAGCTTGAGGTGATTCTTGACCCGGGCGAGGCGGAAGCTCTTCTCCGCTTTGTCGACGGCGGTGTAGCTGGCCGCCCCCGCCGCCAGGAAAGCCAGCGCGTGAAAGCCGGTGCGGGCGCCGAAATCGAAGACCGTCTTGCCGGCGAACCAATCGTCTCCATGACGGAACAGGTTGATGTCTTTCCAGACGCCACAGCCCATCACCAGGGCGAAACCTTCGAGGTCCAGCCCCGCGAGACGGGTCTTGCGAGTCACCAGCTCGTCACCCCATTCCCTGTCGTGCTCCAGGCACAGTTCCAGGGCGTGCGGGAACATCGGATTGGTTTCGAGCGCCTGGCGCAGCAGGTCGGTGTCCGGGCGATCCTCCGACCGGTACAAGAGAGACAAGTAGAACGCCGCCATGGCGTGATAGATGTACCGATATCGGGTCTGCATTTCCAGCACCGACTCCATGAGCCGTGCACCCTGGGCGAGCTGCCCCTTCTTGATGCGAAAGGTGGCGGCGGTGAACACATGATGGATCAACTCCTCCCCCCCGGGTGGCCGATCGGGCAGGATGCGTTTGCCGTCGGCGGACAGGGGCGTGGGGGCCAGCGACCGGCTTTTTTCCGTTTCGATCATCAGGGTAGTCATCCGTGCGCCGCCGCCTCTCGCAACGCCGAGCCAGCGCTCGCCGGTTCGCCGGAAGGAGGTTGGCCGGCCGAGTCCTCCTCCGTCAGTTCTCCGTTGCGCAGGCGAAGAATCCGATCCGCCGCCACGGCGTGGGCGGCGTCGTGGGTAATCATGAGAATGGTGTGCTCCGGCACGAGAGATTGCATGACTGCCAGGGTTTGTTCGCCCGCCTGTTCGTCCAGGTGGGCCGTCGGCTCGTCATAGATGATAATCGGAGGCGCGTGATAGAGCAGCCGCGCCAGGGTGATGAGTTGGCGCTGACCGCCGGAGAGCTTGCCGCCTTTTGTGCCGACCATCGTCTCGTAGCCCTCCTTCATCGGTTCAATGAATCGGGCGGCTCCAGAGCGCTGGGCGCATTCGCGCACACGGCCCATGTCCACTTCCTCCAGCGGCACGCCATAGGCAATGTTCTCTGCGATGGTCATGTTGAACAGCAGCGCGTCCTGATGAACCAGTCCGATGGCGTTGCGTAGCGAACTGAGATTGTAGTACTTCAGTGGTTCGCCATCGACTAGAATCTCCCCTCCGACCGGGTCGTAGAGCCGGCACAGCAGCGAGGCGAGGGTGCTCTTGCCACTGCCGTTGGCACCAGCGATGGCGACGAATTCGCCGCGCCTGAGGGTCAAGCTCACATTCTTCAGCACCACTGGATAGCGCGCTTTCTTGCCGTAGCGGAACCAGACTTTTTCGAACCGGATCTCGCGCCAGTCGGGCGGGAACATCTTGGCTTCGCTCGATTCCACGACGCGGGGAGCTTCGTCGAGCATTTTAAAAACCGCTTCGGCGCTCATCAGCGAACGCTGCATTTCCACGTGAATGCTCGAAAGGGTCTTCACCGGTTTGTACACGCGCGTCATGACGATCAGGAACAGCAGGAATTGCTCGCCGGTGATGAGCTTCCACGACAGCACGATCTGCACACCGAGAGCCACCGCAGCCAGAGTCCCGAGCGTCGTGATCAGCTCCATCGACGGGCGCCCCAGGGCTTTGAGCACCATGCGCTTCTCGCGCCGGTCGAACATAGAGGAAGCGACCTGGCGGAAACGGTTCGCCTCGAAGTCCTCCGAGGCGTGGCTCTTGATCAGGCGCGCCCCGTTGGCCTGTTCCTCCAGGACGGACATCACGTCGCCATCGGCGCCCGTTTCCTTGCGCGAGACCTCGCGGATGCGCCGCGCGATGAAAATCGCCGGAAAGGCGATCACGGGTAACGTCAGCAACACCAGCAACGCCAGCGTTCCATTGATGAAAAACAGCAGCACCAGGAGGAAGAACAGGTGGATCGGCTGGCGGATGCGGGCGCCGTAGACAAGCTGCACCAACATTCCCATCTTCGCCACATCGTTGTAAATGCGGGTCATGATGCGGCCGGGCGGGTTCCAATGGAAGAAGGCCGCGTCCTGGCCCAGCACGTGACGGAAGAGCCGATGCGTCAGGTCTTCCTGGAATTGCACCTGGATGCGGGCCACCGCGGCGTTCGACCCGGCGTCGAGGGCGGACTTGATGGTGGCCGCCGCGGCGAAGATCAAGCACATCGCGAGAATTACCGTTTGCGGATTTTCCCGGCTTTGCTCCGTGACCCAGACCATCGCCGCGTCGCGCTTCGCGTCCAGGTCCCGCTTCAGTTCGTCGTACCAACCGATCGAGACAACCTGAGGCGGTTCGAGTGGCGTCTGCTCAGCAACAGCGGCCGGTTGGCTGCTGGCCGCCGCTCCGCCGTCGGCCAGCAGCGGCGAATTGAAGGCGACCTTGAGGATCGGAAAGAGCGCGAGAAGGGAGAAAACGCTGAGGAGCGAGCTGAGAATAATGAGCGTGTTGCTGACGATGATCCAGCGCTTCCACCGCATCAGCATGCCGATGACGCGGAGCATGATGGCGCGTTGTTGCTCGGCCTGCGGATCTGGCTCTTGGCTGCGGCCGCGCCAGCGCGCCACACGCTGAGCCAGCCTCGGCGCCAGCACGCTGAACAATCCCAGTTTCGCTCGCTTCTTCTTCTTGCGGCTCAAGGCCCAGCCCGTCCTTCCAAAGGTTCCTCATTCGAGGTCTGCTGGCTCAGGCGGATCAGGTCCGCCGTCATCGCCGCCCACACAAACCACGTCAGCACGGCGAGGCTGCGGCGAAGCGGCAGGTTGGTCAAGCTGTAGAACTGGATCGCCGCCTCGACGCCGATCCATAGCGCCAGCAGCCAGCGCCGTCCGCGGTCCTCGCGAGGTGTCGCGCGCCAGAGCCGCCAAAGCATGGCCCAGCGCAGTCCCGTCCATGCCGCAAAGAAGAGCAATCCCGGAATGCCGGACTCGCCCGCGACCTGGAGCCAAACGTTGTGCGCGTGATTGAAGCCGACGGCCAGGCCAAGCTCTTCGGCCCGGCGCTCGTGGTGGTACTGGAAGGCTTTCCAGCCATAGCCGGTTCCCGCCACCGGGTGGTCGGCGATCAGGGAAAGCGTCGCTTCCCAGTGCTGGAACCGCAGCGCCACGGTGCTCCAATCGCGTTTGTAGGTGTCCGGGTTGACGAGTGAAATCGCGCGGGCCCTCTGGGAATCGGGCATCGCGAACCAGAGCACCGGCAGTAGCAGCAGACCCCAGAGCGCCCGCCTGCCAAGGAGCAGGATCGCGCTGACTGCCGACCCCGCCAGCAGCGCGATCATCGCCGCCCGCCCAAGCGTGCAGACCAGCGCCAAGACCGCCAACCCCGCTCCGACGGCCAGGATCGAGCGCTGGAACTTGGCTGCCGATGGCATCGCCAGCAGAAACAGCAGCACGCAAACCGCCGAGAAGTATCCCAGCCGGTTATGGTGCCCAAAGGGAGCCTGAAGGCGCCACATCATCGTTTCGCCGAACAACGCGCGTTCATGCGGCGGGACCCATTCCTTCATGACCGAGGCGGGAGCTTCGGGTAAATCGAGCGCCAGCGCGGCTCGCGTTTCCTCCGAGCCGAATTTGTAAAGACCCGCCATCGAAACACCGTACGCCAACGCGAAGACCGCGATGCCGAGCCCGATCGTTTTCATCGTGCGGTGCAGCGCCGGGAACGAAGTCGCCGCCCGCACCCAAACCAGGAACAGCGGCAGCAGCACACCGATCTCGTATCCGAAATAGCGGAAACCCCGGTCCGGCCGGTCGGAGGCCATGGCGGTGGCGAAACTCCAGAAGCCGAACAGAGCGAGAGCCGCGCAGCTCAGGCTCCAGAAATCGGGCCGGTTTCTCGCCCGGAGAGCCCGCCAGGCGCGGTCGAGGAACGGCGCCAGCAACCACATCGTCACGCCCCAGAGCGGAATCGCCTGGAAGGCAACCATCGCGGTCAATGCCTCGCGGCGGTTCGAGCCGCCGGCCGCGATCACATCGCGCAGCAGTTCCGCGCTCAGGACCGTCAGAAACGTGCCCGCCGCCGCGATGGCGCCGCGCCGTTTCCACGTCGGAAAGTCGTCGTCGCGCGGCAGGAAGGCTTCGAGCAACACGGCCAGCGGCACCGCGATCCAGAGCGCCAGCGCGCGGATCGATTGCGTTTCCTTGTCCATGACGGCGAGCAGCACAAGCGCCCCGAAGAGTGTCGCGGCGCAGACCTCGCGCACACCGAACCGGGCGCGTGGCAGCAGGGACAACTTGGCGGCGGTGGTCGTCACGGCGGAACTCAAGGCAAGGGAGGGGCTTTCCGGCAAGGTTGCTGGCGAGAAGGGTCAGCCAACCGGCGGGCACTGTCAACCGCCCGCGGATTCGACTCCGGCGGCTTTTTGCATGTGTCGAAGTAAACGCTTCGCCCGCTCCTCGTAACTGTGCCGCTCGGCAAAGGCCCGGGCGTTGCGCCCCAATCGGGCCCGCAGTTCTTCGTCCTCCATCACGTTTCGAATGCCATGGGCGAAGGCCACCGGGTCGTCGGGCCGCACCATCCAGGCGTTTTCGCCATGGACGAGGACGTCGCGCAGGCTTGGCACGTCGGACGCCACGATGGCCTTACCCATGG
Source organism: Sumerlaeia bacterium (assembly GCA_040219255.1). Classification (GTDB taxonomy): domain Bacteria; phylum Sumerlaeota; class Sumerlaeia; order SLMS01; family JAHLLQ01; genus JAVJSW01. The sequence continues at coordinate 41,718 of JAVJSW010000077.1, read as the reverse complement.
CGGAAAACTCATAGAGCTTGAGCGGACTGGTGAAGAAGCGGGCTTCGGGGAATCCTTTGCGAGGCGTAGGCAGCACGCAGACTTTGGCGGCGGCGGCGGCCTTGGCGACTTCCGGATGGGGCACGCGGCCCCGGAACTCACAGCGGTCCGCCGCGCCCACTTCCGCTGCGAGGTTTTGCAGCCGCCGCTTGTCCTCTGGAGGGTGATCGCCCAGCAGCACCAGCCGGTATTCGGGCAGGTGCTCCATCGCGCGGATCACCGTGTCGACGCCCTTCCAGGGCAGGAACTGACCCGCGTACAAGAGGTCGATGGTTTCCGCCGGCTTTTCCTCTGGCAGGGGAGGGACCGATGTGCCGCTCGGTACCACCTCGATGTTCGACAGTCCCCAGCCCTCGAGCCTGTCCTTGATGCAGGACGTCAGCGGCAGAATCATGGAAGCATGCCGCAGGCAATCGAGTTCGCTGTCGCGGCGTTTGCGCAGGAAAGCCTTGCATTGAGTGAGGCTGGGGGTTTCGCCCTTGCTGTCGCGGCGCTGGCGCCACCGCCGGAACCGGTCCACGTACTTCAGCCAGTGCAACTCGACGATAAGGGGAATCTTCAGCGCTTCGCACGTTTCCCAGATCCACCAGACCACGCTCTCGTTGCGCGTGTGGATGACCGTCGGTTCCTGGGCGATACTCTTGGCCAGGCGGCGTTTGAGCCGCCAACGCGCCAGTCCGTAGAGCCACGTCCGATTGGTGCTGATGTAGGTATCGAGCCCGAGCCGGTCCATCACCCAGGAGGGCATGAGAGCCTCGATCTTGAGGTCTGGATGGGGCTCGAGCTGCATGGATTTCAGCAGCTCCTCCGGGGTCGAATCGAGCGCCACGCAAAGCAAAGTGACCCGGACCCCCGGCAGGCGTGCCATCGCGGCCCAGGTCTTAAGGATTTGAATGGGGTGCGCTTGCGAATTGGGCAGGCGGGAGGAACTGATGGCAACGATGTGCAACGGGACAATCTCCAAAGAGCGCGGGAAAAGGTAGCAGCCGCCTGCACGCTGGGCCAGCGTTTCTCCTTGGGGCTATGGGAATTTGACTCGGCGCCTGGAGCTGGCTCCAAAGAAAAACGTCCACATCCGGCCTCAGCGTGAGATCGGATGCGGGCGCATGTCGCTCTTGGGAAGTCGCGGTTCAGACCGCTCGGTTCAGTCCACCGACCGCCACAGACCGCCGACGCCGGTGCTGCCGGTGTTGAAGGTCCACTCGGTGCTTGGCGTCGTGCCCCAGGGATTGGCGGCTTCCACCTGCCAGCGGTACTGCGTGTTCGGGTCGAGGTCGTCGCCCAGGAGCAGCACTGGTTGGGACAAGCCCTCCACCGTCGGATGGCTCGGCTTGGGATCGCTCGCCCGCCACACATAGACGTTGAATTCAGAGGCGCCATCGGGGTTTGAACAGGAGAGCTGTCCGAGTTCGAAGGGCACGTTCACGCTGCCGTCGGCGGGCAGCGGGATGTCCGGCGTGCCTGGCGGCAGGTCCGCGATCTGGTTGGTCCAGGGCCCGCTGTTCGGCGCGTCCGAGGTGCTGATGGGGGGATTGGTGTCGAAGAAGATGAGCGCTTCATTGCTGATGACCGTTCCGACGGGAGTGTCGAGGTCCGGCAGCACCTGGAACGTGACAAAGCCCTCGCCGATACCTTCGTCGTCGTTCGGCGGCAGGAAGCCATCGAAGATCGGCAGCATGTCGGTGTTCTTATCGATCGTGGTAAAGGTCACGGTGGCCTTTGGAACCGTCGTGGCCGTGTCCAGCACGCCCACGACGTCGACGCGCAGATCGGTCGAAATGTCGATCGACTGGCTGAAGTTCTCGGCCGGGGGCGACACCGTATAGACGTTGTTGCTCCAACCGAAACTCTCGAACAGGAACGAGCCAGGCTCGAAGTCGAACGTCAGTTCGTCCTCGACCGTGACGACCTGCGCGTCCGCCGTGGCGGTTTCCACGTTCTCGAAGTTGATGCGGTAGTTCATCGTGCCCAGAAGAATCTGGCGGTCCGGGCCAATGCCCGTCGGGCCGAGCTTTTCGTTCGGATCGAAGGAGGTTCCGATGAACGTCGAGCCGGTATTGAGCGTGCGCTTGACGTCGCTCCCGGGGCCGCCTTCCAGTAGCGAGAGCGTGAAGCTGATCGTGTTCGGCGCCACCGTACCCGTCTCGAAGAGGAAGTAATCGTAGTAGGTTTCCTGGGGTCCGAGGGAAGAAGGAGCCGTGAAGTCGATAACGGATCGCCGGGTCGGGTCGCCGTTCGTGAACAGGATGTCGCCCGAATCGGTGGTGATCCGAACCGTCGGCGCCGGTAAGGTGGAGAAGCTGTCGTTGTTGATGTAGATATTGGCCCCGGCGATGCGGTCGGGGCGGGCGGCCCACGGCGGCCACACCTCGCCGCGCAGGTAGATCGACGGGTCGGCGGGAGCCAGAACCGTCAGCAGGCCGTACTCATCGCTGGAAATGCCGTTCGTGCTACCGTCCAGGTCGCCCACCACAACCTGCGCTTCATGATAGAATCGGACCACGTAGCCATAGGTCCCGGGAGCCAGGTTGGGCGGATAGCAGAACATCACATCCGCCCCCGCCGAATCCGTCAGATAGCGTGCGGTGCGGGTGATGTTCCAGGTGGCGACATCCTGGGCGGGATCGCCGAAAACGAACTCGCCATAGATCGAGGCCGTCGGGCCCGGGCTCACGGTCAGCGTCGAACCGAAGACTACCGCTTCGAGTTGGGGCGTCGAATCCACGCCCGGAAGGTACGTCGCCGAGGCCGTCGAGACCCGCGCGAATTCGATCTCGTCGCCGCCTTCATCGCCGTAATAGGTAAAGATCGCGGACGTTCCCAGGAGCAGGCCAGCGGCCAAGCCGTAGCCAACCATGGGGGACAGGGTGCTTTTGGTGAGCATAGAGCTGACCTTTCCGAGGGAGAGGGTAAAGGGAGAAACACGACATTGACACTTCCAGCGGAGATCTAGATGGACGCCGCAAGAGGAGCCGGTTTCGAACCGATAGGTCGCTTACCATTACAACTCGACTCCTTGCGCAAGCTCTGGAAAAGCGGAAGCACGGTGAGGAGAACGAGGCCCGAGGCGCCGAACTGAGTTGCGATCCAGTTTGCCGAAGGGAAAAACCCTAGCGACAAGCACACGAATGCAAGCAAGAAACCATATGCCAATCGTCGGGTGGGATGAGGCGCGTTGCAAGCAATTTGTGACACCAGCAGTCCAAGTGGAACGACATGATAATGGGACCAGGCCACCGGGCTGGCGAGGACGGAAAAAGCGAGGACGCTGAGCGCGAGGCGGGGCGGCGCGTCCGGGTCGCTTCGCAGCCGAAAAGCCGCCGTGCCGATCGCGAGCGCCAGCGACGCCAGAAGACCCGCCCGGAGCCAGGGAACTTCCTCGCCGCGGACGATCCAGAGAAGGCCGAGAAGAGAGCTGTTCGGCCCCCGGGGCGGATACAGGCTCAATGCGTCCAGGACCCAGAACTTATACTGGACCCAAAAATCCCAGCCAAACACCGCGAGGCTGAGGCCGAAAAGGACGCCCCCAGTCACGGCGAAACCGCTGAACAACCGAAGCGACCCCCGAGGTTTGGCAACCGCGTACAGCAACCAGATCACCGGAAAAACTTTCACCCCGGTCGCGATGGCGATTAGGGCGCCAGCGGCGAGCGGGTATCCCCGCGCGTGGCAAATCCACGCCCAAACCGCCAAGGCCCCCATGAACAAACTGACATTGCCAACCAGCATATCCATCTGCGTTTCCGCGAAAGCGAAAACAAAAATCGCGGCCAGCCATAAAGCCCCCTTGGTTTCGCTGAGAAGACTTGCTCCATAGATGATGGACAGAACCATCACGAACTGGAAAACATAATACCCCGCCGTGCCGGCCACAGGATTTGGAAAGAATCCCAACGGCGCCAGCACCAGAATTGCAGAAGGTGGATAAAAGAAACGGAATGGAACCGCGTTGAACTCCTCCAGGCACCATTCCGTCATCGGCAGATAATCGGGCAGGCGAAGCCCGGAAGGCCAAGCCACATAGGGCAATTGATGAGTCGTCAGGGCATAACGCACGGAAGCGTAAAATGTGAAGGAATCGATGGGATAAGCATGATGATAGAGCTGATACGTCAGACGGGAAACCCCCAGCAACAAAAACAGCCCGCCCATCCACAGCGCGTGACGCCGGATCTGTATCGTCCGAGCGCCGTCGAGGGGCCGCCAGCGCGGCACACTCCACGACGACGGTGTGTCTCCCTGCTCTGTCCGGCAGATCACCCCAAGGGCGAGCGCGAACAAGAGAAAAGGAAAACGAAAGAACAGAAAGCAATCGAAAATCCCCGCACACAAAAAAGTCAAAAGAAAGATATGCCAGACCCTCAGAGGGAATAGGCGGCGCGAAAAAACAATGATACCAGCCAGGAGCATCAATGCCACCAAACCGCCCGAAACGATCAATTCCAGCAAGACATTATGCGCATGGAAGAAGCCCTGGCCCCAGCGAAAGAATTCACCGACCCCGTGGCCGAAAATCGGCGACTCGGCGAAGAAATCGAGCGCGTCCCTCCAAATATCGACGCGGCCCACCACATCGAGCTGCTCGGCGGACAACGTCTGCAGAGGCACGGCCACATCCTCGCCAACGGTCACGCGCTCGGTCGCCCCCATCGCCTGATCCGCCATTGCACCCACTTGCAGAACGCGGGCGACCCAGACTTCGCGCGCCGACCACACCCCAGTCGCCATACCCAACGCCGCAGCGGCTGCCACGGAAAGCAGCACCCGCCTGGGAACGCGGAAACGGCACCGGGGCAGAAGCAACATCCCGCCCGCAAGAACCGCCGCCGCCAGGATCACTCCCCGGCTGTACGTCAACGACAGGAACAGACCGCAGAACGACGCTTGCAGCCAGAGGTGCCAGCAACCGCGCCCCGACAGGCGTCTCGCATAGCACGCCCAGACCATCACCACCAGCGACAGCAGAAGATAGAATGCGAAAAGATTCGGATGGAAGAAGGAGGCGCTCAGGCGTTCCGCCTCGCCAAAGGTGAAGGTGCGAAAGCGCCAAAGGTCGAGGACGGGCTGACCCAGCAGGCCCGCCCACTCCAACGCCGCCAACGCGAGAATGAACCAAAGCGCCACAATCCACGCCCGAAGAAAAAACAGCAAATGCCGCCGATGCAGGCTCGCCCCCAGCAAGAACGCCAGAAGCCCAAAGAGCCCCAGCCGCGACACATAGGAACCGGCGAAGCCCGTTCGGACGGAAAGCCAGAGAAAAAAGCAGGTACCGAGAACCACCGGCGCCGACATCCCCGCCAGCCATCCCCGCCAATAAAAGACACTGACGATCGCGAAGACAGCCGCGAGCCAACCCAGGCCCAGCCCGATCGAGATGGAGGGGCTGAAGACGATCAAGTCGCGCGGAATCAAAGGCAGACACGCCAGCCACAGCAGCGGCGCCTTCTGAAACCAGTCCGCCGCCGGCAGGTCCTTCAACCCGGCCATCGGCTCGGAGGGAGCGGCGGGCATTGCGATCGAATGACTGGCCTGCGGCGACATAGACCCTCACCCATGATGGAGAATCGAATAGAAAAACTCAAAGATGCGAAGACACCACTGCTCTAAACACCACTGCTCAAACACCGCTGCACCAAATACCATGGCAGTAAACAGAGCGAGCCCGCCTCGTCAATCCTCACGGTCGCCGCCGCCGGCCAACGAAAAAAGGCCCCGGTGAAACCACCAAGGCCCTCTTCGATCGACTAACCTGGAAACTGACTGGTCGGGATGACAGGATTTGAACCTGCGACCTCTCGCACCCCAAGCGGATTGGGAGTGCGTCTAAAGTCAAATGCTATCAATGGTTTAGACTGCCTTCTTTCTGGTCTCGTGACCAACTGGTGACCATTCCACAACGTCCGCCGCCTGGAAAATCGCCGCGTCCGTGGCGCGTTTCATGCCGTCCCATCCCTCGTGGCAATAAAGCCGCAAGGTGAGTTCTGGCGAGCGGTGGCGGAGAAGCGCTTGCGTGTCCCTCACGGTGGCGCCGCTGTTCAAGACGCAGGTTGCGAACGTATGGCGAAGGACGTGCGGTGTGACCTCGTGCGGGTTTTCGATGCCTGCCAGACGGGCGGCGCGTTTGAGCTTGTCGCCAAAGCGGTAGTCCATCCGGCACGTCACGCCGCCCAAGGTGCCCTTCTTGGCGGGTTTGTGCTTGCCGGTTGCCTCGCGGCGGGCCTCGGGTCGGATGCCAAAGACAAACGCCTCTGAGGGCGGTTTCTCGCCTTCGTAGGCTTTCGCCCGCCGCGTGAGCACTTCCGCCACCGCCGCGTTGAGTGGGAGAACATCGGTTCTTCTGTCCGACGCGCCGCCGCGCTTCTGCGTTGTGATCGAGAGTGTGCCAGAGTCAAAATCCACCTGAGACCATTGCAACTCAAAGAGTTCCATCCGCCGCAGACCGGTATTCAGGAAAACCGTCACTTCATCGCCAATCCCCGCTTCCTTCGCGGCGGAGAGAAGGGCGAGGGCTTCCTTGCGGTTCAGGGCGCGGCGGCGCGTGGCGTTGTCCGCCACAAACTGGATTTCGCAAGGCACCCGCGAGAGAACGCCATTGCGAACGCCACGACGAAGGGCGGCGCGTAAGACTTGAAGCGGGTGATTGATTCCTCGCGGTTTCAACCCGTCTTTCTCACGCTTTGACTTGTACGCCTCCACATCTGAGGTTTTCAGGCTCATGACGGGGCGGCTTGCAGTGGCGAGGGAGCGAAAGAGCGCGTTGTGCGCGTCCCTCTCGCTTCGCGCCGTCCACGGGGAAATCCCCGCCCGGCTTGCGTCTCCCCCCAGGAACGCGCCCAAGGTGACGGTTTTCTCGCGGCGGGTTGGAACGGGAACGTCTCCCATCAGGGCCTTTTTCTCCATGTCGCCCCAAATAATGCTAGCGATTTGCTCGGCTTCCTTCCGGGTCTGGACTCCCGCGAGCCTCTGGCGGATGCGTTCGCCCTTGAGGCGTCCGTCCATTTGCCAAAAGCCCCCGGCTTTGCTTTCTCGGTATCTGATCTTCATGAACTGACTCCAGTCGATTAGTTGTTAAGGCCAGAGAATGCTTGCCCAGTCTTGCTCTAATCTATTTATCTTCGAGGCCCACCAGGGGGTCCAGTGTTCAGCAGGCGGTAAAACTGGCTTCAAAATGTACTCGGACACAGATATGCACATGAACACAAGGAAGGCTGCTGCGATCCACTTTGCAATCTTTTTATCAAATCTTTTGTCGTCGCGAGTCAGGTCTAGAATAATATTAGATAGCATGAAAGACAGGGGGAATACAAGAGCTATCGAAGCCAAGGTTACCCATTTTATGTTTTTCTCAATGCTTCTATTGTGATAGTAGTTTGACTGGTCTTGCTCGTTGTTGAATATATATGTCCTAAGCACGACCTTCACATCACCGTCACGTGTTGGACGGTCATAGGCCATGACCGATGAGCGTTCTCTGTCGAGATTGTCCCAGTTTACATCTAGGTACGGAAGGTAAATCAAGGACAGTGTGCTATTGATGAATAGGTATGCCAAAGCGAGAAGTAGTGTGCAAATTGGAACGGAAACACGGTGCAAGACTGAAATGTTCTTGCGATCTTTTATGGCAATGACGGTCACGATGATGACGAGAATTGCTGACAACATACTCATTGGGCTTCCTCTTTCTGGTCAAATCTTTTTATAATCCGCACGATATGGCTCGCGGTGAACTGAGCCCCCCGCCGCGTCCGCTCTCCCGACTCATTCAGGGCGGCGGCAATGGCGCGAAGGCTTTGCCCTTCCCCACGCATCGCGCGGATGGTCGGAAGCAAGTCCGCATATTCCTCGCGAGCGGCGGCGGCGCGGACTTCCGCAGAGCGGCGGTTGCCCTTGGCTTGGCCCTCGCGGCGGCGGTCCTCTCGCCCGTCCCAATGGCCCGGTTTCGCCGAACCGAGAGCCGTTCCCCGCGCCTTCGCTTGCGCCAGGGCCTCCTTGGTCCGCCGGGAAATCATTTCGCGCTCGTGCTCCGCAACCGCCGCCAGGACGTGAAGCGTGAAGCGGTTCGCCGCCGGGTTGTCCGTCGCCACGAAGTCAACGCCGCTCTCCATCAATGTCGAGAGGAACGCCACATTGCGCGAGAGCCGGTCCAGCTTCGCCACGATAACGGTGGCTCCGTTGCGCTTCGCGAAGGCCAGGGCCTTTTCCAACTGCGGACGGTTGGCTTTCTTGCCGCTCTCGGTTTCGGTGAACTCGCGCGCCACCGCGCCGCCGCTGATTTCGACGTGGCGTTGCACGGCTTCGCGTTGAGCCTCTAAGCCGAGTCCACTAGCGGCTTGCTTGCGGGTCGAAACGCGGACGTAGGAGACGAAGGGGGCGGGAGTCATGAGACGCTCTTTCGGTGAGGTGTCTCTTGTGTTGCATTTGCTTTGTTGCACGTCAATGCAAATGATACGAAGTTTTTCCGACTCTCGAACGGCTTCCCAAAGCGGCACCACCGCCGCCCGTTCCTCCGCCGGGACGGAGAGCCCCGCCGCCTTCATCGCCTCCCAAAGTTCAGCCACCGCCGCCGGTGTCGTTGCCGTTGTCATGGCGTCAAATCCTTCCCTCGCGGACCGCCGCGAGAATCTTTGTCCGAAGCCGCTCGCGCTCGAATGCTTCCTCAAATCCCCGCCTCAGCCATCGCGAGACGGTGGAGCGGGCCACGCCAAGTTCCTCGGCAAGCGCCGTTTGTCCGCCGCGCGTCATGATGTCAAACGGTCCGCCTTCGTGGGCAAGCAGCCACATTCGACTCTCCAGGAACTCCATCCGCAGTGGACGCCGGGGGTTTCTTTGATACTTGCCCAGGACGGCAAGGCGGGCCTTTTCCGCCGGTGAATGGGTGCGTTTTCGGTGCATTTCGTAATCCTTGAAGGGGGGGCATTGTTGCCGCTCATGGGAAAACCGAGATTGTTGCATCGTGCTCATGAGAGGCCAAAATCCGGACTTCGCGATTCGCCTCGCGCCTCGCGCGGCATTGACTCCCAAACGCTCGTGAGCCGCTCCAGAGTCAAGCCCCTTGGCCCGTATTTCTCCAGGGCCACAAGGACCTCGCGGGTTTCTGTGGCATGGCGTCGGGCGGGGTCTCGGTCATCTCGGCTCGCCAGGAATTGGACAACGAGAGCGAGGCGGTTTCCAAAAACTTTTCCGACTCTGGCGAGCTGGCTTTCCAGGATTTCGGGCTTTCGTTGGCAGTGATCGGATAGGTTCGTGATAACTTGAAAAACCTCCGCCTCCTTTCCCTCGGCTTCTAAGGAGGGTTTCTCTATATCGGTTTCTTCTTTATTGAGCTCATGGGCGACCCCAGGAGTAGGGTCATCAGTGACCCGGGGGGTGGGGTCATAGGCGACCCCAGGTAAGGGCGCCTCGACAAATGAAGCTTGTAGGCGAACCATCTCCGCCGCCTGAACCGCCGCCACATCGCGAGCGACCTGGAAACGGGCCACGAGTTCCCTTTGAATGCGCGCCGCGTCCCATCCTGCCACCAAGAGGTATTCGTTTTTCAGCCGGGCTTTTTCCGGTGTGGTGACAGAATTCACGGCAAGCACTCCCATCGCGCGGGCCTCACGGATTGCCCGTTTGATGCTGGCAACGGACTTTCCCGCTTCCTTAGCGATAGAGGCATGCCCGGAAAAGCGGCGGTCAACGAAGCCATTCACATCGGCGCGCTCGGCAATGATGGTCACAACGAGCTGAGCGCCAGAGGTTGAAAGATGCTTTCTGAAAGGACGCAACCGCCACACCGGAAGGTCACGAGTCGGCTTTGTCATGGCGCGGGTAGCCTCCAGATATTCGCCCATTCGCCCTCCCACCGGCGCCGCTCCGCGTTCCATCGCGGCGGAGGAAACAAGCCGTCTCGTGCCGCCTCCAGAGACCGCAGGACGGACCGCCGCCGGTCTCCCGCGCGATAGTGGCGGACTCCTCGCCATTCAACTCCGAGAAAATCATGAATTGCACTTGTTGACTCTCCCGCTATGCACATCAATTTCGCCGCCATCACGGTTTCGTCGGGATATTTGATTTTGAAACCATTCTCTTTTGCGTGGAGTGCTAGATGCTCTGCCTCGGCAAGGACAATTAGATTGGAGAGTCGGTTATCTGCCTTTTCCCCATTCACATGATGCAGGTGGAAACCCTTCTCGATATGCCCTCTGAAGGTTGTCCATACCACATTTGCAATCCTTGGTTCTCTCCAACCAAACAGAATCGTCGGTCGGTCTTCCGGAAATCCAATCGCCACGGGTGCCCCGTCTCGTCTTCTCACGTTTCCACGGTCTGAAATCTCAAACAACGACGCGAAGGCCTCCACATCGTCCGGGTGAACCATCCGTGGCGGGCGGGCGGGTCTCCATCGTTCCGGTTCCTCGTCTCGTGCCTCGTGGCGCGGTTGACAGGGCGGCGGCTCGTTCGTTACTGTTTCAAGGAAATCAAGGGTTTGGCAGGCGCCGCCAATCGTGTTCTCGGCACGGGCGGCGCTTTTCTCTAGGCAGGTCATTTGCTCGCACCCCCTTCGCGGAGCGCGTCGCTCTCCAAGGCGCGGCGGACGCGCGCGGCGGGGCGGTTCTCTGCGACCGCATCAAGAGCGGCGCGGAAGTCCGCCAGGAAAACGCGCCCGTGCAATCGGCGCATCCGAAGTTCCGGGAAACGTTGCTCAAGCCGGTAGGCGGCTTTTTGAGCGGCTTGCGCGGATGGTCCGCCATAGACAAGGCGGTTGGCTTCCTCCCATCCGGCATATCGGTTTAGGTTGCAAGTGTCAGTCATTGCGCTACCTCGTGTTGAACTCGCCCGGTTTGTCCGGGTCGAGAAAAGAGGTAACGCGACTGGTTCAGAAAATCGGCTTACGAAAAAGCCCTATTTCGAAAAAGAAAAACGCCCTATTTCGTAAGTTCCGCAAGTTCCGGGAAATCGACTTCATATTCTTGAAAAATGGCTTTGGTGTTTGGTGCTTCGCGCACTCTTAGAGCCGTCCGCAATTCCGACTCGCGGGCCACAACGGAGGGTGGCGAGATGCTGAGAGCCCTGCTCACGATCTCTTGAACGCTCCCCACGGGACAGTCAGGGAAAACGCGATGGACGATTGCGCGGAACGCCAGGGAGAAAGCCGCAGTGACATTCTCTGCTGGCGCCATATTTGGATTTGGCGGACGAAGTTCAATAAGTTCGGCGCATCGCTTGAATGACGCGATTGCGCTATCGAAGCGAATCAGCGCCTTGTGTTTTTCGCTAACTAAATCGTCAAACGATGGTAACAAGTAAGCGAGGTTGCCAATTTCCAAACGCAGCGTTTCCAGTTCCCCAATTTTGTTTTGAAGCGATCTCCGCAGTTCTGCCTCTTGCATCGCTCGCTTTTCTTTCAATTCGAGAGACTCTTTCGAGCCGTCACTATGGACGCTCGAAAGCAGGTCAAAGGCGACCCACGCAAGAGACGAAAAGGGAGAGACAAACCGCTCGCGGAGTTCCCTCTCCACATCCTGGACTGAGAAACCGGCACGGGACTGCCTCGCGAGAACTTGCCGCAGCGTAACGCCTTGTTGGCCCGCCGCGTCCGTGAGGAGAGCGGTGTCCGTATCGAGAATCGCCGTTCGCGGGACGTGTGCGGTCCGGGCCTCTAGGAACTCATTGCTCCGCCGGACAAGGCGTTTCGGGACTCCGGGGATTTCCGCCACTGGCGTTCTCCTTGTGCTAAACCTTGGAATTTCAGTGGTGGACTCTTGGCACAACCCTTGAAAACCCGTGACCGTCTGGTGACTAAAGCCTGTCCAAATGCGTCTCAAACCGTCCCGTTTGGCAAGAAAAAAGGGGCGAAGGTCTTTTGAACCATCGCCCCTAGAAACCTGGAGTTGTTGACTTTAGACTGGTCGGGATGACAGGATTTGAACCTGCGACCTCTCGCACCCCAAGCGAGTGCGCTACCAGGCTGCGCTACATCCCGACGGGGTCAGGAAAGGTGTCGATTCGGAGGGCGGATGTCAACCCCTCTGTTCTAAATTTTTTACGCGCTGGCGGAAAGCATCTCGTTCGCCAGTTCCAGGCTCTTGTCGCTGACAGCCCCGTCGAGCAGGCGGGCCAGCTCTTGGCGTCGCTGATCGCCGTTGACGGGGATGACGGTGGTGATGGTTCGGCCGCCCCGGGGGCTCTTGCTGACGACGAGGTGCATGTCGGCCTGGCTGGCGATAGCGGCTTGGTGGGTGACGCAGAGGATTTGATGGCGGCCACCGAGTTCGGCGAGGCGGGCGGCGACGCTGCGGGTGGCGATGCCGCTGATACCGGCGTCGACTTCGTCGAAGATAAGGACCGGGACAGCTTCCTTTTCGGCGGAGAGGGTGCGCAGGGCGAGCATGACGCGGGAGACTTCGCCGCCGCTGGCGATTTTGCGCAGGGGATGGAGGTCTTCGCCGTCGTTGGTGGAGATGAGGAATTCGATCTGCTCGGCGCCTTCGCGGGAGACGCGGATGGGGTCGCCGTGGCCGGAGAGTTCAAGGCCGGAGCTCTTGTGGGGGAGAAGGGCGACCTGGAATCGGACGCCGGGCATGGAGAGGTCTTTGAGGAGATGGACGACTTCTGTGGCGAAGCGGTCGCACTCGCGCTGGCGGGCGGCGGTGAGGGCCTGGGCGCGGTCGCGCAGATCGTGCTCGAGGCGGTTGAGCGACTCGGTAAGTTCGTCTCGGTGGGAGTCGCGGTTTCGCAGGGTGCCGGCTTCTTCGGCCATGGATTCCATTTTGGCCAGCAGGTTTTCCGCTTCGCAGCCGTGTTTGCGTTCGAGGCGTTTGATGGCTTCGAGGCGGTCGTCGATGGTGGCGAGGCGATTCGGGTCGCCTTCGAGGCGGGAGAGGTAACCTTCGAGGTCGCGGGAGGCGTCTTGGAGGCGGGCCATGGCTTCATTGAGGGATTCGGCGACATCGGCGAGGCCCTGGTCGTATCGGCAGAGGTCGTGCAGGGTGCCGTGAGCGGTGCCGACGAGGTCGATGGCGACGGGCTCGGCGGCGGGGCTTTCGCTGAGGCAGGCGAGGATTTCGCCGACGCCGCGCTGGAGGGAGTCGACGTGGGCGAGGCGTTCGCGCTCGGCGAGGAGGCCGTCTTTTTCGCCGGGGGAGAGGCCGAGTTCTTCGATTTCTCGGATCTGATAGTCGAGGAAGTCGAGGCGCTGGCGCCAAGCGCTGTCTTGGGCGGAGAGGGATTCGAAACGCTCGCGGGCTTCGGTGTATCGGTCGTAGGTCTCCGCGACAGCGAGGCGGAGCGTCTGGGAAACGCAGTGGTCGTCGAAGAGGGCGCGCTGGCGGGCGGGCTGGAGGAGGCTTTGCTGGTCGTTCTGGCCGTGAATTTCGACGAGCAGGCGGCCAAGGTCGGCGAGTTGACCGGCGGTGGCGAGGCGGCCGTTGATGGAGCCGCGGCTGCGGCCGGTGGAGAGGACTTCGCGGCGCAGGAGCAGTTCGTTGGGTTCGGGCGATTCGAGGCCTTGCTCGGTGAGCCAGTGCTGGACGCCGGGGCGGCCGGCGATGTCGAGGATGGCCTCGACGGTGGCGCGTTTGGCGCCGCCGCGGACGCTGGCGGGTTGGGCGCGGCCGCCGAGGAGAAGGCCGATGGAGGTAAGGACGATGGACTTTCCGGAGCCGGTTTCGCCGGTGAGGGCGTTGAGGCCGGGGCCGAACTCGATATCGAGGCTGTCGATGAGGGCGAGGTCGCGGATGCGAAGCAGGTTGATCATGGGGGTGGCGAAACTCCTCTTGCGGCAGGCTGGGTGGCAGAGTGCTGGTTGGCAGAGCGAAGCGAAGGCGATGAAGCTGGCGAAAGGGTAGCGAAAAGCGAAAGGAAGTCAACGATAAAACGAATAAAAAACGACAAGTCGCGTCGCCTCAAGCCTGCGGGGAAATGGCGTTGACCGGTCGGCGCTGGGCAGCGCTAACCTCCCGGCGCTATGAGAAGACCGTGTCCGCGCCGAGCTTTCACCCTGATCGAACTTTTGGTCGTTGTCGCCATCGTGGCGATTCTGGCGGCGATCGGGTTGGTGAATTTCCGGTTGGCGACGGAGCGGGCGCTGAAGTCGTCGGATGCGTCGAATTTGCGGACGATCGCCATCGCGCTGCAGACGTATACGGTCGATTACGGAAAGTTCCCTCCGGCGGATCGCGAGGCGGGCCCTTTCCCGTCGCACACGGCGGGATTCGTTGCGGTTGGCAACGGTCCGGCGGCGGGCGGTTCATGGGATGGGGTGCCGTGGCTGCTGGTGGATTTGGGTTACGTTGGCGACTGGCGGATGTTGTTCAATCCGAAGTACCTGCGGCGCTATGCGGGGGGCGAGACGGTGCGGGGGGGATGGCCTCGTTTTCACAATTTCCGGTACGCATACAATAGTGCGGCGCTGAGCAGCGGGGGTGCGCTCGGGGGTTCGGGCGACGTGAACGGGGGAGAGGTGTGGATTCTGCGCAATCTGTACCTGGGGGCCGAGGACGGGTTCTATGGCGCCAGTGCCCCCGATTACCCGGCGGATTTCGAATACCCATGGGGCGAGGGCGATTGGGAGAACAGACTTGAGCACGCCGTTTTCGCCGACATGGCGGTGCGGACGGTGGTGGGCGGCACGGACGCGATTCCGGATGCCGGTCCGGCTACGCCATGATCGACTGGATGGACCGCCGTGTCTTTTTTTAAGGATTTGTTAGCGAAGTTCCAACTGGGCCCGGGTCAGACGGGATCGCGCGACGACCTGGCTCGGGATGTGATGGCTGAGTCAGACGCGTTGGCTCCGGCCTCTGGCGGGGGAGAGCGGGTCGTGGCAAAGGCCGCCGACGTGCCTGAGGAAGGCCGGGGGGGCTTGCGGGTCGAATTGCCGACGGGCGAAGCGGTCGCCATTTTCCGGCAAGGCGGGCATTTTTTCGCCGTCTCGGCCACCTGTCCGCATCAGGACGGGCCGCTGGAGGACGGAGCCGTGGCCATCGAGGACGGTGTGCCGGTGGTGATTTGTCCGTGGCATGGGTGGATGTTTCGGCTGGAGGACGGCCGCATGCCGCTCGGCGCGGGCAAGGTGGGATGCTATCCGGTGGCGGAGCGGGGTGGCGACATTGTGTTGCTTCCCGGGGGGCGGTAGGGCATCGGTGGGCTGAGCATTTTCTTCAGGAGCCTCTCTTCCATGTTTTCATCTTTCCATACGCGTAAATTCCTGTTCGGCGCATTCGCCGCCGGATGCCTGACGCTGGCGGGCTGCGCCACGAAAGGCGGCGATTCGCCGTACACCGGCGGTGACTTTATCAAGTCGGCGAGCCAGGAACTTTCGTCGGCCTTTACGATGAACGAAAGCGTCAATTTCGATAAGGCCTTCGCGGCCGGCAAAGATCTGATTGCCGACTTGGGATATCAGTTGGTCAATCAATCGACTGAAACCGAGCAGCAGGCGGACGGCGGCACGGCGCGGGTTGGTAAGCTGGAAGCCAAGACCCCGGCTGGCGAGAATATCGTTTTGACCTTTATCGAGGAGCAATTGGGCCAAACGAAAATTGGGGTGCTGCTCGATGATATGAGCAACAACGAACTGCTTCAGCAGTTGGTCAGTGGATTGCAACAGCGCCTCGCAAGCCCGACAGGGACTGGGGCTTCGTCGCCTTCGGCGACGTTCGATGTGGGGGCGGCGGCGGGTAATTGACGGAGCTAAGTTAGAACTCCATCCGCCTCCACCGCCGCAACCCAAACGCCATTGGCAGAGTAATGACGGCGGCCTGAATGGCGATCCATACCAGAATATACAACCAACCCCAAGTGGCCCAAAGCGGATATTCTTCCCAACTGCCGGTGCGCCAAATGTTGACGGGCAGAATAAGCGTGGCCACCGTCAAACCGATATAGAAGAGCGAAAGCAGCGCGTTGGCGGTGCCTCCGAGGCCGTTGGCTATGCGTGCAGGATTGTCTTCCTTGAAGTTGGGCATCAGGGCGCCGATGCCGACGGAGAGGCTGGTGAGGCCGAGGGCGAGGATGGCGATGGTGATGACGGAAATCACGCGCAGGAGCGGTTCGACCTGTAGGATGGCGTTGCTGAAGAGTTGCAGGCTGACGGAGAAGAGCAGGGCGAGGGTCAGGCATAGGCCGTACTTTTGCCAGACGACGGCGGTGCGTTTCATGGGGGCGAGGCCGACGCTCCAAAAGCCGCGGCCTTCCAGGCTCAACAGCGGATAAATAAATCGCGTTGTCAAAATGGATAAAATGAAGCAGGTGGCGCCGAGATTGAAAAAGGCCAGAATGGTGCGCCAGCGGTCGTCGGACAGAATAAATTCGACCGCTTCGGAATTGCTTCGGACGGTGCGGAGATTGGCGATATAGATAATCATCAGGCCAAAGAGAATGACCAACTGGGTCCATTGCGACGGATCGCGCCAGAAGGTTTTCAGGTCTTTGCTGAAGAGTGAGCCGAGCTGGCGGGGCATGACTTTGTCCAGCAACTTGTCGACGAGGACGAACGGCGATGAGGCGGCGGTGCCGACTTCCTGGCGATTGGTGGAGTCCTTGGAAAGGCACCAGCCGCGGAAATACAGTTTCGGGGCGAGCCAACTGCTGACTTCCAATAGGAAAAGGGCGGTGGCGGACAGCATGGCGAGCCAATAGAAATACTCTCCAAAGTCCGGATCGCCGACACCGGGGCCGATGGAAAGGACGCCGCGGGTCATCCAGGCGGAGGGCAGGACGGGGGTGCTGCCGACTTCGAGGAGGGCCATGATCTGGAGGAAATTCTGGTCGGCGCTGGCGAGCAACCGTCCGAGTCCCAGGGCCTTTGCCATCACCAGGGCGAGGATGACGGCGAGGATGCCGAGGACGAGGGAGAGCGTCCGGGTCCGCCGCGCGGGCAGGAAGGCGGTGACGACGAGGGTAATCATCGCACCGAGGGCGGCCGGGATCAGCAGGAACGGAACGATCAACGCGACAACCATCGGATAGAAATACCAGGCGACATCGCGCGACGCACCGAAAGCGACGAATAAAGGCAGGCTCAGGAAGGCGAAAGCCCATGAGCTGTACAGCATCGATTCGATGAGCTTTTGCCGAAAGATGGCTCCATAGGAAATGGGCCGATTCATCAGGAAATCGACTTCGCGGGAAATGTAGGAGGTCGACAACGTAATGATCAGGTTCGAGAAGACCAGCATCGAAAAGAACGCCAGAAAGACAATGCCGACGAGGCTGTCCATCAAGGGAGGCCCGAAGACCTCCTGGCGCATGAGGAAGTCGAACAGCCAATAGAAGAATCCGGTGCCTCCACCGACAAAGAAAAGGAGAACGAACATGCCCACCATCAGGTGGACATACATGTGTTTCTGGATTCCCTTGAGGCTGTTTCTTGCCATGCGCCATTTCGCGCGGAGAATCAGGGAGCCGTGGGCCATGGAGGAGTAAGCCTTTGCGGGGGTCGAGGTGCGGGAGGCGGAGTGGGCTTATTCGCCGACGGCGATGCGACGGTCTTCGCTTGCGTCATCGGGTCCGATGCCGGGCGGGGAAGTCTTGAAGGCACTCATGTTAGAGTCCTCCTGCGCTTCCTCGGTGAGTTGGAGGAAGAGGTCTTCGAGGCGCCGATCGTGCTCCTGGGACAATTGGCGGCGCAGGTCCTCGGTGGTGCCGAGGAACCGGAGCTGGCCGCGGGTCACGATACCGAGGCGGTCGCTCAGTTCCTGGGCCACATCAAGCAGGTGGGTGGAGAGGAAAATCGTTCCTCCGTCGGCGCAGAATTCCTTGAGGAGGTTTTTCAGGATGCGTTGACTCTTGGGGTCCAGACCGACCATCGGCTCGTCCACCACCATCAGCCGGGGCCGGTGCATGAAGGCGACGGCGAAGCAGAGTTTCTGGCGCATGCCGTGGCTGTAATTTTCGATCAATTGATCGGTGGCGTGGGTCAGGCCGAAGATTTCGAGGTACTTCCCCATGGCCTCGTTTTGCTCGCGGCGGGGGATGCCGTAGAGGTCTCCGATGAAGCGGAAGAATTCGCGGCCCGACAGCTTCTCGTACAGGTAGGGCGTGTCCGGGATGTAACCGATGAGGCGTTTGGCTTCGATGGGGTCTTCCAGGATGCCGCGGCCGTCGATCAGGACGCGGCCGGTGGTGGGCTTGAGGAGACCGGTGATGCACTTGATGGTGGTGGTTTTGCCGGCGCCGTTGGGGCCCAAGAAGCAGAAGAATTCGCCCCGGGGTATGTGGAGGTCGAGCGGCTGCAAGGCCTCGAAACCGTCGTAGTTCTTGGATAAGTTTTGAATTTCCAGCATTATGGGACTTTCTTTAGGGCGCCTCGGGTGAGGCGCTCGACGGAATTTCGCGGATCAGTTCGGCGCCGCCAAAGGACTCCGCCTTACCCTTGAGTAGCAGGCCGATCAAGCTGAAGCGGCCCAGCGGTTCGCCTTCGTCTTCGCCTTGCAGTTCGCTCAGTTCATAGTCGGGCAGCTCCGGCAGTGTCCGCAGGTCGGCGTACTCGACGGCCGCCATGACTGGGTCGAGGCGCTTCATGGTGATGCGGAAGGAGCCGAGGCCGGTGTCGGTTTCGTCGTCCACTTCGTCCTTCTTTTTGTTGCCGTTGGCGGGCACCAGGCGGATCTGACGCTGCACCACGACGCCTTCGTCGGTGACCCAGTATCGGGTCTCGATGTTCTGCATGCGGGCGTCGATGCGCTTCAGGCCGCGATAATACTTGCCGTCCTCGCCGCGCATGTCCTCGATGGCGGCCACTTCGAAGGTCATACGCCCGGCGGCGTTTCCGAAGACCGGGTCGTAGACGTCCATTTTATAGGTCTGGCCGACCACCATGGCGTCGCCGACAAAGAGCGGGTCCATGCTGGCGGGCACGGTGACGGGGCCGCCGAGAGCGAGTTCGGTGTAGCGCACACCCTCATCGCTCTTCAGGCGCAGGCGAATGGCGTTGTTGTTGTCGGTCACGGCGCCGGCCAGCGTGACCTGGCCGAGGAATGGCATCTGCACCGCTGCGCTGACTTGGCGCAGTTGAAGGCGATCGTCTAGCAAGGTGGCGGTTTCCAGTTTGCCTTTCACCGGACCGTTTTGCAGCGCGAGTTGCATGATCGCCCCAAAGCCCTCCTCGGGCGAATTCATGGTGGTTGTGCGCATGGCGCCAATGGGGCTGCCGTTGAGGTAAATGCGATACCAGTCATCCTGGCCGAACCATTGATCGGCCAGCATGTCGGTGCTGACGGCGGTGGCGCCGTCGTCGGTGAATTCGGGGATCAGGTAGTCCCTTGCCAGGAGCGTCATCATCACCGCGAAAAAGGCGATCACGACTAAACTTCGAAGAAGTGGCATGGCGAAAAACTCGGAGAAAAAGGTTTGGGGCGGGGCGGCGATACTTGGCAAGATGTTGGCGAATATCAGGCCAGCACACCACCCCCCCTATCCCAGAATGGCCCATCGCGACCCACTCGACCATGAAAAGCACCGGTTTCGCCACGAAATTCCTGTCTCGCATCGGGCGTATCGATACGCCACAGATCGAGTCCTTCCTGACCCAGCTCGTCCGCGAGAAAGTCTTCCTCGGCGCCGTCTTCGACAGTCTGGCCGAGGGCGTCATGGTCGTCGACAGCCAGGGGCGGCTCGTTTTCTACAACGAAACGGCCAAGGCTCTTCTGGGCTTCACAAAGAAGAAAAAAGTCACCGGCAAGCCCATCCGCGAAATGCTTCGGGTCAAAGCGCTACAGGAGCTTTTCGACGAATTCCAGGCCGAAGGCCATCCCGTCGAGCACCGCGAGATTCGTATTCGCACGCCCCACATCCGCATTTACGCGGTTTCCGTCGTTCCCATCGAGGACGAAAAGGGCCACCTGAGCCACGCCGTCTGGATCGTCAGCGATCAGACGGAAACGCACCGCCGCGCCGCCGAGGCCCACCAGATGGACAGCATGCGCTCCCTGGCGACTTTGACCGCCGGCATCGCGCACGAGATCAAGAACCCCCTCAACAGCATGACGATCCACGCCCAGTTGATCTCGAAATCCGCCCGGAATTTCCGCGCCGAACTGCATCGGGACGACGCCGAGCCGACGCCGGATCTGCAACGCCTGACTCACAGCACCGACGTCTTGCTCGAAGAGATCAGCCGCCTGACCCGCATCGTCGATCAATTCATCCGCGCCGTCCGCCCTGCCAATCCCAACATGCAGCCGTGCGACCTGCGAAGCGTCCTCGAATCCGTCGCCGATCTGATCCGGCCGGAATGCGAAGAGCGCCGCATCGAGGTCGTCACCGATTTCGATCCGCTGGTGCCCAAGCTCCAGATGGACCCCGAGCAGATTCATCAGGCGCTCCTCAACATCGCGAAGAACGCGATGGAAGCCATCGACAAACCGGAGGGGCGTATCGTGCTTCGCACCGCCCTGAAATCCGATCACGTCCAGATCGAAGTCGAAGACAACGGCTGCGGCATTCCGCCAGAGGACCGGTTGGCGATTTTCGAGCCCTACCACACCACGAAAGCCCACGGCACCGGCCTTGGCCTGATGGTCGTCTTCCGCATCGTCAGCGCCCACCAGGGCGCCCTTGGCCTGGACAGCGAAGTCGGCGAAGGCACCGTCTTCAAAATCGCGTTGCCGCTCGACGAGCGGCCAGTGAGGCTCCTCGAAGCCGACGTGCGGCCGAGCGAGACGGCGTCAGACGCCTAAGCCATCACCGGCAAAACGTAAAGGATGGCCGTTCCGCCAGAAGACATAGACAGACTCGAATTGGGCATCGGCGAACAGACGTGCAGATATCGCCAAAACTGAGGCGCAAGTCTCATTTGCATGGCGCCATGAGAGACAGATGGGCCTGCAAAGAAGAAATGGCGCGCAAAAAGGGCTTGACGTCGATCTCCACGCGCTGTATCTCGGCGTCATTCTCCTCAAAATTCCAAGAGCCTTCGCCAGTTGGGATAAATGGAGAAAATTTCGTACCATGGAGTGCCTTCAAATGAAACAGAACTAGGCATCTTTTTACTTACTTTCGGCCTGCTTCTCGCCTTGGGTGGCGTCGCACAGGCGGGCAGGGGGTGCTGCGCATTCAGTTAGGGGTGGGCCGTCACCTACATCTCATTGCATGACGGGCTGCCTCGTTGCGCCGGGGTCATGTGGTTCCGTGACGCAAACATTGGAAGGTTCTTGCGCCGGGCTTTGGGGCTCCTGTACCGAAACTTCGGGAGCTGCTGGCGGACGTGTGCAATCTCGTACTCAGAACTTTACTGCGGCCTGCGCACCGGCGACTTTTGGCTGCGCCGGCACTTGCACCGCCGCCGGGACTGTCGCCGGTCCGAACGTTGCTGGCCAGGTTTGCTAGGCTAGATGCGTAGACAACTTCTTGAAATTCTGGCTTACGTCGGCGGTGCTCTTGTTTGGATCTTCTGTCCCAGCCATGGCAGCGCCGATACTGACGTTAAGCAAGTCATTGATTCTCACGCACTCTCCATGCGGGGCCGTGAGTGCTTTTCTGTCAAAGGTATTGAGATTCTTTCAACTCATCAGACCGTGGGTCTTGATCCGGAAGTTTGGTTGGCTGAGCGCAAGAAAAAGATCAAAGAAGACCATCCTCGATTCACCGAAGCGGATGTCAATGCTGTCGCTGAACATCAGTTGAATCTGCAACAGAGCACACTGGAGTATTCCCGCAAAATCGAAGCTATCAAGTGTGGCAAGCTGCATAAGATTACTCGAACCGAGCAGCAAGTCTTGCAAAAGAGGCACGGATTGGATGAAAGCGAGTCCCTTGAAACACCAGATTCTTGGATTTCGGTCCAAGGGCTAAAGCTAGGTTTTGAGTTCGAAACGCCTTTCATGAAGGCTACCAGCAACCGGGGGCTGCTTGATGAATTTGATCGAACGCTCAAGAACGTTGTGTCTATCGGGACATTCCCCGCCATCGCAAATGACAGCGAATTCTTGGAAATTTTCAAGGTTGTATCCAAGGATTGGAGTGTGCTTGAGAATAACAACGAAGTAATCATGATTGGCGACGAAACGCAATCTGTAACATTCTCAAGAAAATATGATTTTCTAATCGTTCAAACGAAGCGGTTTGTTCGAGCGGATGATGGAACTTTGAAGTTGTATTCATCGCTTGAGAACGCGGATTTTCGCCAAGTGCCAGGTGGGTGGTTTCCCCATAGGGTTGATTACATCGAATATTGGGCGGGTACGGATTCTCTAAGGGAGTCTTGGAGCTTTGAAGTGGAAGAAGCCCGGATCAATGGGGGTCTATCCATTTCGGATGTTGATTATCAGATCCCGCCCGGAACGATTATCACCTTGCATGAAAGTATCAAAGACACTGTTCCCATACATCCTTTTGAAACCACCGACTTTTTGTCCTTCCGCAAACTCGAAACTGATCCTTCCTTCCTTTTGACAGACGGATCAAACGAGGGCGATCAGGGATTTCTCACGGTTTCGGAATTGGCGCTTAAGGCTTTTGATGTTAAGAAGGAGGCCCAGGAGACTGTCGTCACTGTTCCACTTCCTGACAAGGCCGATGAAGAGTCCGGAACTAGTCCTACGACTGCAAGTACTGGAGTGAACTCTGTCTCGGGCGTAGGTTCAAACCCCTCTCGGGGAGCATCTGGATTTATCATGGGGTTAGTCTTCGCCATCGCGGGCTTAGGAGCCATCACAGGAGGATATCTTCTTGTTCGGAAGAAGTAATACAGCTCTCGATGTCTGGATTATAGGAGTCCTATTGTTGCTTAGCGCTTCCTCAGCGGTAAGTCTAGCCAAGGACCTACAATTGACACCTCCAGCCATTGTAGTTTCCCATGGACTCGGTGACGATTGGTTCAATACCGTAGTACTTGTTACGAACACGATGAATTCCGCGATAGTCTTGGAACCGAATCGGCATTTCGCGCCAGAAAAAACAAGTTTGAGTCCAGGCGAATCCACCAAGGCGGTGATTTCGATAGAGTCTAAATTGATCGGGCCCCGAAATGTGAGGATTGCGTTTGCTTGGAGCCTAGAGGGGCAAGTTCAGT
This sequence comes from Sumerlaeia bacterium, assembly GCA_040219255.1. GTDB lineage: Bacteria > Sumerlaeota > Sumerlaeia > SLMS01 > JAHLLQ01 > JAVJSW01. The sequence goes on along the minus strand of JAVJSW010000077.1, from coordinate 18,683 downwards.
CTACTGAAATTGCCGTGACTAAAGAGGGCGGTGGCAGCAGCGTTCGCGCTCTGCGGCTCAGTACGGAAATCGACGTCGGGCTGGTTTTACCTGATTCCTCAATAAAGTTTCGGATTCCGATAGCGAACGATAGCAATTTTCCTATTGTAATCGGGTCGCCCAAAACTCCCTGCGAATGCACAGTGCCCGAATCCTGGCCCGCCGTAATCGCCCCCCAGGAAAAGGAGTATCTGACCTTCAGCGTCCATTTTCCTAACAGGAACGGACCTTACGCTTTAGAGCCTGCCGCTTTCTTTCTGACGAGCGATCCTGGGGCTCCATTTGTAAGCCTCAATCTTCACGCTACAGTCGGTTATCAAATTACCGCCGAACCAAGTCGAATACAAATTGAAGATCTCGATTATCGCGAGGCCTCGAATTTTGAAGTCCTCCTAAAGGGGCTTTCTTCGGAGGCTGACCTTGGACAGGTAGAAATTGTTGGGGGTAGGTGGGTAAAATTTGAGGAAGGCCGTCCTGTTAATGGAGGACTTCAACTGCATTTTTCGGCTAAGCCCTACAGTATGAGCAGTTTTGAAAACTCCGAAATTTGGATTCGTTCTGTTGAAGGTGGTATCCTGTCCAAAGTTCCTGTTTTTCTTACGCATGATGGGCCGGTTCAAGCGAGCCCTGGCGAGGTTCATTTATTGATCGATGGAACAGCTTCAGGCTATGACGAAACATCGGCTCCCTCGGTTGATGTGACAGTTCGTTCCAAATCAGGTCCTCTACGCATACTTGCTACCGAGTCGGATGTTGATTGGCTTGAGATAATTCCGGTCCAGGAGTCGGGTGAGACACTTGTCCTCAAATATCGTCCGAACAGGCTACTTCAAGTGGGCGATTTTCGAACAAGCACAACGGTCAAACTCGTTGGCGAATCGGAAGAGTTTGCCGTTCCAATCCCAGTCCATTTCTATTCGAGAATGCTGTAGTCTAGACAGCCTCCCTCGTCCGCATCATTGACTGTATTTGATCAAGAGTCTCGAGTGTTTCGCCTTTATTATATTGTGCCGCCGAGAATGGGCTCGGAGCGGAGCAGAACGAAAACAAAATGCGATCTGGTTCTGGTGGGGAGAGCCTTCAGTTTTGGGAGTTACAATGCTTGTCCTCAATCTGCGTTTTTCAGCCTTCAACTTTGCTCTGGCTCCAGAGTGTACTCGTTAGTTGCTGATTGACACCATGCAATGAACAAGAGCAATCGGCCACTGCTCATGGTCAATTCTGTCCTTATCCTCTCGCACGACGCCGATCTTCTGGTGCTGAACAAACCGCCCGGTCTGTCGCTCCTCGCCGACCGTTCCGGTGAGGCTTGCCTGTGGGATGAACTGTCCCGGGTCTGTGCGGAAGCGAAGTGGGGCAAACCGCTCCAGGTCCACCGCCTGGACAAGGGCACGAGCGGTGTGCTCCTGGTGGCTCTGAGCCGCCGGGCGCAGCAGTCCCTGACGCGCCAGTTCTCCGAACGCGCCATCTCAAAGACCTACCTGGCCGTGACCGCGTGCGCTCCCGATCCGCCGCGCGGCGTGATCGACCTGCCGCTGAGGCCAGGGCGCAAGGGGCGCTATCGTGTGGCGGGCCAGCGCGAGGACATCGTCTGCGCTCCAAGGCCGGGCGGCGGCGGGTTTTGGCGGCTGGCGCGGGGCGATGGTTCGGACAAGCGGGATTTTCCGGCCCAGACGGGCTACCGCGTTCTGAGCACCGATCCGGAAACGGGGCGGGCGCTGCTGATGCTGAGGCCGCATACGGGCCGGACGCATCAGCTTCGGGTCCATTTGTCGTGGATCGGCGCGCCTATCTGCGGCGACTCTCTTTACGGCAAGCCGGATGCACCGGAGCAGTCGGCGGATCGGCTGATGCTGCATTGTTGGAAAATGGTTTGGCGGGCCGAGTGGAGCGTCCCCGAACGCTTCTCGTGCGGGAAGGCGATGCGGCCGTTCTGATATTGGTGCTTCTTCTAACAGGGACGGATGTGATTCCATGGGAAGTGGCAATTTTTCGTTGGGCGGATAGTTGCATGGCATGACAATACTTGACGATACGCCACCTCCGACAGCGGATTGAAGTAACTCATGCGAAAGATTTTCTCAGAGACCGGCATACACAGACACGCGCTCATCCCGCTCTTGCTCGCGGCGCTGCTCATCGTCGCGTCAAGGCAGGCCGCCGCCGAGTCGTGGCCCGAGGTCGTCGAGGCCAATCACGCTTCTTTCGCCACGGCACGGTCGGGCGAAGTCGAGGTGATCCTGGAAACGGTCGAGTATCTGTCGGCGCAGGATCAATTGAGCGACGCCGAGGAGCGCCTTGCCCTCCATCAGCGTCAGTTGAAAAGGGGAAGCCTTTCCCCCTCACTGACCGAGTCCATCACTGCGCGAATCGAAGAACTCACACGGGAGATCGGAACCGGGTATTCGGACTCCTTCGGCCACAGAACCGAGGTAATTCGTCTGGCCTACGATCAGGATAAAAAGAACTATCGCAAAGATCGTTGGCAGCTGGATGCGGACAGCCAAGAGAAAATGCCCGTCCGTTCTTGGGTGGAGCGGGGGAATGTCTATACTCAATATGACATTCCCAAAGGGCGGGCCACTATCGACCGCCCCGCCACGGAAGGCTTTCAGGAAGAGTGGCTCGAATCGGGAAGACTCCCCGATTCGGCAGGAAGCTGGCTCGCGGAACTTGTGGAAGTGTCGCCGGACGGTTTTCTCATTTTCCAGACCACTCTCCATGCGAACTCCGAATATTCCACCCGGGTCGTGGTCGATCCCGCTCAGGGCTATCAGGTGGTCGAGAGGACGAGCTATTTCGAAAAGAACTATCCCATCAGGCACATCGAGAACTCCGATTTCCACCGGTACGGCTCTGTCTGGTTTCCCCATCGTATCGAGCATCGAATCGGTCCGATGCCCGGTTCCCACCTTCCCTTCGACAAGCAGTTCGAAGTTCGGGTTCAGAAGGCGGAGTTCAACATCGCGATTCCGGAGGAGGAATTCGACCTCCTCATTCCCGACGGAGTTTTTGTGATCGACCGGATTGGGGGCGTGGCCACGGCGAATTTTCAGACTTCCGACACGACGCAGCTCATGGCCCAGGTCAAGGAGCAGATCGTGACCGAGGTGGAACTGTCACCAGCGGAAACCGCCGCCCCGACTGCCAGCGCTAGCTCGGAACCGACAGCGCTTGCCCCGGCCTCGGCGCCAGCGGCGCCGGCTCCCGCATCCCTTGCCGTTGGCGAAGTAACCGAACGGCAGCGCTCGCCCCTGCCCATCCGTTTTGTGCTAGTGGGAATTCTCGCCGCAGTGCTCTTGGCCGGGCTCGTCGCATCGGTCGTCCGCAAGAAATAATCGGCCCGCCGCGCGGTGGCTTGAATGGCGGGCGCGACCAGGCTTCGCGTGTCATGCGGTCCTTCTATGACACCCCTCTCGCCTTGACTCTGGGTGGCAAAACCGCACCCTTTCTCCCCGCCGTTCAGAGCGGCGGTTCAATCTGTTGAAAGGCCTCCCCGGACCGCACACGCCTATGGCATTGATCGTTCAGAAATTCGGAGGCGATGCGCTCGGCGACAAAGGCAAGGGCCGAGAGGCGGACCAAAGCGACCTCTCCGGCGCGTCGCTGATCGTCGAGAAATTCCGCCGCGTCGCCCAAGTCGTCAAACGCAGCCGGGACGAAGGTCACTCCGTGGTCGCCGTTTTGTCCGCCATGGGCGATACGACGAACCGCCTGCTGCGCATGGCGGGGGCCCTGAACCCGGACTCTCCGGCGCGCGAGTTGGACGCTCTGATGGCCACCGGCGAGATGCAGAGCATCGCGCTCTTCGCCATCGCCCTGCATCAGGTCGGCGTCCCCGCGATGTCCTTCACCGGTGTCCAGGTCGGCATCCGGACCGACGAACTCTTTGGCCGCTCGCGTATCCGAGAGGTCAACTGCGACCGTCTTCGCACCGCCATCGCGAACGGCCAGGTGCCCATCGTGGCGGGTTTCCAGGGCGTCAGCGACAACGGCGACATCACCACCCTGGGCCGTGGCGGCAGCGACATCAGCGCGGTGGCCGTGGCGGCGGCGCTGCACGCCGACGCCTGCGAGTTTTACAAGGACGTGGACGGGATTTTCTCCACCGATCCGCGCATCGTGCCGTCGGCGCTCAAGATCGACCGCATCAGCTACGACGAAATGCTGGAACTGGCCAGCTTAGGGGCGGGCGTGCTTCACAGCCGGTCCGTCGAATTCGCCAAGAACTACGGGGTGCCGCTGCACGTGCGCAGTTTCCTGCACGATGAACCCGGCACCTATGTCATTCCCGAGGATAAGAGCATGGAAAACGTTGTCGTTAGTGGAGTTGTCCCCAAAACCACGGAGGCCCGCCTCACCCTCGAGGAATTGCCCGACGTGCCCGGCACCGCCGCCAAGGTTTTCACCGGGCTGGCGGACGCCGACATCAGCGTGGACATGATTATCCAGGAAGAGGCCCGCGGCGGCCGCAACAGCATCTCCTTCACCGTCGAGAAGAAGGATTATGGCAAGGCCCTCGAGATCAGCAAGGCCGTCGTGGCCGAGTTGGGCGGCGGGCAGGTCACCGGCGACGACACGGTGGCGAAAGTCTCCGCCGTCGGCGTCGGCATGAAGAGCCATGCCGGCGTTGCCGCCAAGATGTTCAAGGCCCTGGCGGACGCGAACATCAACATCGATATGATATCAACGAGTGAAATCAAGATCAGCGTCCTGATCAAAGAAGCCGACGCCAAGCGTGCCGTGGAAGTCATCCACCAGGCCTTTGAGCAGGAAATGATCGACGCCAAAGCCCAAGCCGCCGCGCACCGGGATATGGCTGAGGCCGGGGCGTAGGCTAAGTGTAAAGAAACCAAGGTAACACGAGCGTCCCGCCCGTGACCGGCGAGCCATAGCCGACGCCAGCTGCCCTTTGCGGACAGGAGCAATTGATAGGCCCTGATCTTGTCGAAGTCTTTCGCGCCGTCGAGGAGCGGTTTCGCATCGAAATCCCAGACGGAGACGCGGCCGAACTCCGCACCGTGGGGGAGATGCATTGCTACCTTGTTCTGAGGTTGGAGGGCCAAGAACCTGCCTTCGACACGGCGGAACAGGCTGAGCAGATGGCGCGATCGGGGGAGTGCGAGGCATATCACCAGGACGTGAAGACTTGTTTGGCTTTGCACGAAGTGATCCGGTCGCAGCTGGCGATTTCAGAAGATCGGATTCGTCCAGAGGCGTCCTTCATCGATAACTTGGGAGCAAATTTAACGATTTGCGGAACTGCCCGTGACTACTCGACTCGGCGCCAGCTCTTTCTCTTCCGGATTTGTTCGAGCGCTTCTTCCTCCGCACAAAGGAAAATGGCGCGGCAACCCCCGCATACCGTGACCCGCATTTTGGGCCCTTTGAATACGCCGGATTCCGCATAGGGAAGCAGGAAAAGACCGCCGTGGGCATTGGCTGCAAGCGATTCTACGCATTCATAAAGCTCATCTGATTGGCAAAACGGACAAGTTGGCATGCGAGGCTCATGATCGACGGGTCGGTGGCAGGCGTGCTTCTCGGCGAAGTCCGCCACTGCATTTTGCTCACGTTATCAGACTCGATTTTTCGTATTCAGATCAGAGAAAAAATGCGAGCCCAGCAAGGGAGATATTAAGACTTCACCGACGCCCCATTCGCCGCCGCCGCAGCCAGCAGTCCGCCGCCAGTCTCCGCGCCTATCGCAGCCCGGCCGGTGATTTGGCGCAGCAGCGTTCCGAGTTTCTCGCGCATTTCCAGGCGCGGGCAGACAATGTCGATGAAACCGTGATCGCGGACGAATTCGGCGGTCTGGAACCCGGCGGGCAGGCTTTGGCGGATGGTCTGTTCGATGACGCGGCGGCCAGCGAAGCCGACGTAGGCGCCCGGTTCGGCCACGATGAAATCGCCCAACGAGGCAAAGCTGGCCATCACGCCCGCCGTCGACGGATCGGCCAGAATAGAGATGTAGGGAATGCCCTTGTCCTGCATGCGCTTGCAGAGGATCGAGGTCTTCGCGAGCTGCATCAGTGAGAGGATACCTTCCTGCATGCGGGCGCCTCCGGTGCTGGCGACGGTGATGCAGGGACATTCGTCGGCGATGGCTTGCTCCATGGCGCGGGCGATTTTCTCACCGACCACGCTGCCCATGGAACCGCCCATGAAGAAGAAGTCCATGACGGCGAGGGAAACGGGCACTTCGCCGATCGATCCCGAGCCGGTCACCACGGCGTCGTTGCGGCCGGTCTTCTTGCGGGCGGCCTCGATGCGATCACTGTATTTTTTCGAGTCTTCGAATTTCAGCGGATCGGCGCTGACCAGGTTGGTGTGCGTCTCGGTGAAGCTATTGCGATCGACCAGGAGCTGGATGCGCTCATCGGCGGTCAGACGCCCGTGCTGGCCGCATTCGGGACAGACGCGCCAATTGGCCACCCATTCCTTCTGGCGCATGATGTGGCCGCAATCCAGGTTCGGGCACTTGTGCCACATGTCCTTGGGGATGCGTTCGCGGGACTGGGGCGGGGCGATGGGGATGTACTCGGGGGTGGGACGGCGGAACCAGGACATGGGCGAACCTCGTATTCAAGACGGCGCTGGCGGGATCGGGAGCGGCCAAGACCTAACGAAACCCTCATCGCAACGCAACGTTTCCTTTGTTCAGTGAGCCAAAGGCGGGCCACTTACGGAACCCAAATGTATTGAAAGGGCTCCTGGGGAACGACAAAGGCTTTATGCAAGTCCACATTCAAGAGGTTGACTTGGGTTCGGGGCTGGGCTGTATCGCCCGCCCGGGTCTGGGCATAGGCGGTCTCCACGGTGTTGCGGCGGCTGCGGGCGATCAGCACCACGGAGGGATCCCCGCCGACGGTCTTCTTGGCCTCCGCGATCACGTCGTCGAGGTAGAGAATGCCGTCGATCAGACCCAGCTCCAGCGCCTGTTGGGCCGTATAGACACGGCCGTCGGCGGCTTTGCGGATGGCGTCCTGCTCCATGCCGGGGCGGCCTTCCCGCACCACGGCGAGGAACCGTTCGAACATATCGTCGACGATGACCTGATAGTACTGGCGGTCTTGCGGGGTCCATTCGCGGTAGAACGCGCCGGCGTCCTTATAGGGGCCGGTGGTGACGGCATGGAAATCGAGACCGATTTTGTTCATCAGGCCGCTGGCCTCCGGAAAGGTGGCGATCACGCCGATAGAGCCGGTGACGGTGGTGGGGTGTGCATAAACCTTGTCAGCGGCCATGCTGACATAATAGCCTCCCGAGGCCGCCAGGTTGACCATGCTGACGTAGACGGGGATTTTTTTATCCTCGCGGAACGCCTTGAGTTGCTTGTACATGACGTCGCTGGCGGTGACGCCTCCGCCGGGGGAATCGACGCGGACGATGAGCGCTTTGACGTTCGGGTCTTCCTGGGCCACGGCCAGCTTGTTCGCCAGGTCCACCACGGAGTCGGTTACCGGGTTGAAGACCGATTCTTCCCCGATGCCCATCGTGATGGGGCCGCTGATGTCGACGATGGCGATCTTGTTCTTGTCCTTGCCTTCGCGATAGGTCACCTGACCCACGCTGGGCGGCAGGAAGGCGTCGAAGGGAATGTTGATGCAGCCCTGCATCATGAGGGCTGAACCGAGGAGAAGGAGGCAGAAGACGTGTTTCATTTCGATCCGGTTAATCCTAGGGAGAGCGTTCGCTTCGGCGGGCGGAGAGTCTCCACATCCAAGGGAATGTCATGAGTTTCGAGTTCTCAAAATATCAAGGCGCTGGCAATGACTTCGTGGTGATCGACGACCGGCGGCGCACCTTTCCCGCCGATCGGGCCGAGAGGACGGCGACGATCCGCTTTCTCTGCGATCGGCGCCGAGGCATTGGAGCCGATGGCCTCATGCTTCTGCAAGCACCGAACGATCCCGCTCATCATTTTCGCATGGAATATTTCAACGGCGACGGCAGCGAAGCGGAAATGTGCGGCAACGGAGCCCGCTGCATCTGCGCCTACGCCCAGTTCATGGGGGCGGCCTCGGGCGCCATGACCTTCGAGACCGGCGCCGGGATCTATCGCGCGGAAGCCATCGAGCCCGAACGCATCCGCGTCTTCTTTCCCGACATGCAACCGGCCATCCTCAATGTGGACCTGGAGACCGAAGGCCAAAGATGGCACGGTCATTTCCTGACGGCTGGCGTGCCCCATCTGGTGCTGCCGGTGGACGGGGGCGAAATCGAGGGCATCGACGTGGCGCGCCATGGGCGGGCCCTGCGGTTTCATCCGCGATTCGCGCCGGCCGGCACGAACGTGAACTTCTGTGCCTTGCAGGATGACGGTTCGATGCGGCTGCGAACCTACGAACGAGGAGTCGAGGGAGAGACGCTGGCCTGTGGAACGGGAGCCGTGGCCACCACGATCAGCCACGCGCTTCTGACCCAATCGCGGGAGGCCGACTTGATTTTGCGTCCAAATTTAAATGACACGTTGCGGGTCGGTGTGCGATTCACGGATTCGCAAGCGATCTCGGGAATTTTTTTAGAGGGTCCGGCGACCCGCGTTTACAGCGGTAAAACTGCTTGATCGTCAACGATGTACGACTTTCCGAGGGAAGTCCGATGACAGATTTCGACCGTGAGTCGTTTGTTAGGACGTCGATCTGACATTGACGAAGGCATACGGCCCGGGACACTCAGTTTGTCTTGCGCGACCGTTGCCGCGCTCAATTCCGATCACTCTTGGAGACGATTCCCAATGAATAAAGTTCTTTTGACTGCCGTGGCGTTGACCTTCGCCACCAGCGCTCTGGCCCAGCGCAGCTTCAACGCCGGTGGCGCCGTGTTTGAAACCCACATCTCCTCCGCCGATTTCCTCGCCGCCATGAGCAGCGTCGATCCGGAAGCGGCCGCTCCCTACTTCGTTCGCGCGACCAGCGACTCGCTGATCATCGTTAACGACCCCAGCAGCGGCTCGCTCATCGATGGCGCCGTGATCGAGTTCGATCTCGACGGCACCAACCCGGTGATCATTGCCTCCGAGTCCGACCTGATCTCCTCCGGCAGCCTGAACAATGGTGGCGATTCCGACGACCTCGACTACGAAGGCTTCGTCGTCGATGGTGACCTGCTTTATTTCCTCGATCGGCAAGCATCTGACCGTGAGACCTTCGTACTCGACACGACCACGGGAACGGTGACCAAGATCAACCTGAACCTGGCTGGTAACTCTTACCTTGGCATCAGCCCCGACGGCAGCACGCTCTACACCGTTTCTGTCTCTGGATTTGGTGGCGACGGCTTCATTTACTCGATTCCGTCCAACACCGTCGAGGGAAGCTGGACCCAGTTCTCCGACGCGATCGATGGCCCCGCGAACCTGCACGTGCTGCCCAATGGCAACCTCCTGATCTTCAACGAAGACGCTTTTGACTCCGTCAACAGTCTGGTTCAGGACGGCTTCTATAGCGTGGACGCGGGGACCGGCGCCGAAACGCTGCTCTATGATACCAACTCCGCACCCTTCACCGCCCCCGCTGGCCCCGACGCCCTCGCCATCGACGCCGAAGGCAACATCTACGTGGCCGACTTCATTGGCGGGTCGAACACGATCTATGTGCTTCCCGCCAGCGGTGGCCTGATCGAACTGGCGACCCGTGCGGAGTACGAGGCACTTACCGGCGGCGGTGTGGACCTCTTCCAGCCCGGCGCCATGGAAGCCCGCATTGTCGATGACAACAGCGTCGAGGTGTACTTCGCCGATCGCAATGCCGGTCAAGTTCTGCGCCTCACCGTCCCGACCTCCGTCGGTGGCGCGAACGTCAGCAACTGGGACATGTACTAAGAACGGCTCCCGAACCGGGCGCGAGCCCGCGACGGGATTTTCCTGATGCATGGCAAACAGGGCGGGTGGGCTTTTGGCTCACTCGCCCTGTTTTTCCTTAAGGCGTCTTTTCTCCACCGCGCGAGCGGCGGTAACGTGCAGCCAATCGGGCCGCTTCTCATCGCGCAGAATCTCGAGGAGCGCTTCGCGCTCCTCCGCGCCCCCCCGTTCGCTCGCCACGATGGCGGCGTTTCGGGCGAGGCCGTCGCGTCCCGTGCGCCGCAGGGGCGAGCGGCGGAAGCGCTCGGCGAACTCCGCCTCCTCCATCCGCAGCATCTCCACCAGGGACCATTCCCCCGGGACGATTTCCGGGCCGAAAGGCTCGTCCGCCCGGGGCGTCGCGCGCTTCTGGTTGTAGGGGCAGACGTCCTGGCAGATGTCGCAGCCGAAGACCCAGCCTTCATAGTGCGGCCAGAACTCCTCGGGGACTTCGCCGGGGTGCTCGATGGTCAGATAGGACAGGCAGCGGCGGGCGTCGAGTTTCCAGGGTTCGGTGATCGCGCCGGTGGGGCAGGCGTCGATGCAGCGGGTGCAGGCGCCGCAGCCGGGCATCTTAGCGGGTGGGGGAGTGGGTTCGAGTTTAAGGGTTGTGAGGACGACGCCGAGGAAAAAGTAGGAGCCTTCGTCCGGATCGATCAGGAGCGTGTGCTTGCCGCGAAAGCCCAGGCCTCCCCGCTCGGCCCAGTAACGTTCGAGGACCGGGCCGTGGTCGACGTAAGGTTTGGATCGCGTTCCATCGCCGCCGGCCTGATTGAGCCAGCGAGCGAGCTTCTTGAGGGGTTTGTCGAGAACGCGGTGGTAATCGGTGGCGCGGGCATAGCGGCTCACGCGGCCACATGTCGATGGCTTAGTCGTTCCATTATGATCCGTTGTAAGATATTTCTTACAAACGATGATGAGGCTCGCGCATCCTGGGAGAGCCTGCGCCGGGTCGCACCGGCGGCGCGGTTCGCGGGCAAGCCAGGCCATGTCTCCATGGCGGCCTTCGGCAAGCCATAACTCCAGTTTTTCCTGTTCTTCATGGGCGTGATGGGGCTCGGCGACGACGGCTTTGTCGAAGCCGAGTTCGGCGCTTTTGGCCAGGAGTTGGCGGGTGATTTTTGCCGAAGAATCCATGCGTGTGCGAAAAAGTGCAAATCGAATGCGAAAAAGGGTTGCCAGGGAACGATGTGCGCGGTTTTGTACAAAAGAGGCTGACAGGGGAAAAGGGATTCCTTTTGACCCAGTCGGCTTCCCCGGCGCCCGCGCACGATATTGGCCGCCGGAAGCGTGATTCAAGAGGTTATGCGCTCTCAGCATTGTACTTTCTTCACCCTCCTGGCACTCATTGCCTCAATTTTCTCTTCCACCGCGACAGCTACTAGCTCCATCTCCGACATGTCGGACCTCAAGTTCGACGCTTCCTCCCTCTCCCTGACGTCCTGGCCCGCTTCGGCGGAAGGCTGGCAGGAGGAGCGGGAGGTATTGCAGTTTATCGACGGTCAGTTCCACCGCTGGGTCGAGTACCGGCAATCGACCGATGGCCCCCGGGCGATTCGTCTGGTGAAGCCGGCGGCGAAGAATCTGACGGAAACCGAGTCGCGCGACCTTCTGCGCCGCAGTGCCAAGTGGCGCGAAGCCTTTCAGCACATCGACATCGTGGAATCCGCCGAGGTGGCCGATCCCCAAAGCGCCCGCTCCTTCGATGGGGAAGAGGCGCGAAAGGTGATCGTTGGCGCCGACGATCGGCGCCCCGTGGCGGACCCGACGGCGTCACCGTACAACACCGTCTCCTATCTGGTTTTTCAATTCCCATCGCTGGGTTGGTTCCGGGCCACCGGTCTGGTGGTGGCGCCGTATTGCGTTCTGACGTCGGGTCACACGATTTACGAACCGCTGACCGCCGAGTACGTGGATACGTTCTGGGCCGTTCCGGCACAGATGGCGAGCGACACGGGAAAGGTGATCTACCCCTTCGGCTTTCGCAAGTGCGTGGACTGGGAAGTCGATCCGAACTATGTGACGACAGGGGCTTCGTCGGCGGATTTGGGGGCGGCTTTCTTCGATGCGGCTCTCGAGGGAATCGACACGTACCTTCCGGTCGTCTTCAACTACCGGCCGGAGCGGGTCCGGATCGTGGGCTTCCCGTCACTGGTGCAGGGCGAAGGTTCGTTCGAGATGTGGGAGGCGGAAGGACAGGTCACGGAATTCGTCGAGGGACGGCTCCGCTACGACGTGGATACATCCGGTGGCAACAGCGGCAGTCCGATCTGGGCGGTGAGCGATGGGGAGCTGGTGATGATCGGGGTGCACGGTTCGAGCGGCGAGACGGACAACGCGGGCGTCTTGTTCGGCAAGGAGCACATCGCGATGATCGAGCGCTGGATGACCAAGCAGCCGCCACTGCCTCCGCAGATCGCGGTGGATTCGGTCCGGGAAGAGGGTTCGAGCCTGATGATCGATGTAGAGTTCCACCGCGAAAGCGTCTGGGTTTCCGGCCGGGCCTGGGACTTGGATGGGCAGATCGCCTCGATCAAGTACCAGTGGAACGGCGGCGACTGGCGAACCGCCGAGGGCCGTGGCCTGTGGTCGATCCATCTGGACAACGTGAACAAGGGCAACAACACCTTGAAGGTGGCAGCGGTGGATAGCAGCGGGATGGAGTCGAAAGTGGCGACGGTGAAGGTGTACCGCGGCAGCCCCGGATGGAACGAGCGAAAGGTCTTGGGGCCGTTGTTGGGAACGGTTGCCACCGCTGCGGATCTCAAGTACGACCTCAACACGGACGGACTTATCGGATCGGCGGACTTGATCAATGCGCGAGCTTTGGATGCGGCAGAGGCCCAGTAGGGTTTTTTCAACCGGTAAGAGGAGTTTCCCACACCTGTTGATCGCTTTCGCCGGAGTTTGCCTGAGTTTTGCGGGCGCGGTTCGGGCCACCACGTTCGCCCCGGCGACGTGGGATGCGCTGACGAGCCAGGCGGCGGTCATTCTTGCCGGCGAGGTCGTTGGTTTGGAGGGCGTGGGCGAGGGTGTTTTCGCCGGGGCGGACCTTGTGCAGTATCGATTCCGCATCGACGAATGCTTGCGCGGTGAAGGCCTGAAGCGGGGCGCGGAAGTCGGCGTGCGGCTGCTCGATTCGCTCTCCCCGGTCGGCCAGGCGGTGGAGGTGCCGCGGCTCGAGGCGGGGGAGCGCTACATCCTGTTCCTTGCTGCAAGGCGGCCCAGCGGTGCGAGTTCACCGCTGCTGAGGGGCGGAGTCTTTCGCGAGCGCGAAGGGGGCTATGTGAATGAGTTGGGCAACGGGGGACTGCTGTTCGACGCGCCGGCAGGGAAGAGCGGACCGCTTTCCGGCGAAGCGCTTCCGGGCGCGGTCATGAAGCGAGCGTTGCGCAAGCTGGAGCCTTGGCCGGCGGAGAAACGGGAGTGGGGCCTAGAGCCAGTTTTTCCTCTTGAACCAGAGAAGCATCCCGCCAGCGACGCCGATCATGATGGCCCAGGCGACCGGATAACCGTACCGGTATTCCAGTAGCGGCATATACTTGAAGTTCATGCCGTAAACGCCGGCGATAAAGGTCAGAGGAAGGAAGATCGTGGCGACGAGGGTCAGGGTGTAGGTGACCTGATTCTGGCGGTTGCTCACGCTCGACAGGTAGAGATCGAGGAGGACGGTGAGGACTTCGCGCAGGGTGTCGATGTTTTCGAGGGACTGATCGAGGTGGTCGCGCACGTCGCGCATGAAGATGCGCGTGTTCTTGCTGATAAGATCGGCGGGGGTGTGTTGCAGGGTGGTGAAGGCTTCGCGGAGCGGCAGGATGGCTTTGCGGAGAACGATGCTCTCGCCCTTGAGGCCGAGGATCTGCTGCATCTGGCTGGTGTGCGGGTCATCGAGGATTTCCAGTTCCAGGTTTTCCGTGCCGGCGCTGAGGCGATCGATCGTGATCAGGTAATGATCCACGATGGCGTCCATCAGGGCGTAAGCCAGGTAGTCGGCTCCGAGTTTTCGAATCCGCCCGCCCAGACCGGTGCGGATGCGGTCGCGGATGCGTTCGAAGACGTCGTCATGCTCTTCCTGGAAGAAAAGGACCGTGTCGGGTGTGAGGACGATGCTGACGTTCTCGATATGGACGCTGGCGGACTCGGGGCGGAACTCGATCATTTTCAGGACGGCGAAGAAGAAAGTGCCGTAGTCCTCGAATTTTGGGCGGTGGTCCGTGTTGAGGATGTCTTCCTGAACGAGGGGATGGATACCAAGGGCCTCACCGAGGAACTGGACGGTCTCGGGGTCGAGGTGGCCCTCGACGTCGATCCAGTTGACCTTGCCGGGTTCGCGCAGGGCGAGGGCCTCGCGGGCGGAGACGTTGCGGGTTTCCCGGCACCCGGCCTCATCGTACGTCATCACGGCGATTTGCAGGGGGAAGTGAGGAGCGGCGTCGCCGGGCGGGCGCTCGGTCCGGGTCAGGGTGCCGGGTGGCAGCCCGGGAGGCTTGCGGGCGCGGCCGCGCAGGAGTTTGTTGAGTGTCTTCGGCCGTGTGAGGGATCGGAGCGTGCTGGAGTGGCGCTTCTTCGTGTGGGGTGGCATAGTCCTGGAGATTTCTGGAAAGAGTGTAACTGGCTGGGGCGCGAGGCTACCCCAGCAGGGCCTGGTGGTCCATCATGATACAGCGGTCCATGACGAGGGTCATGCCGCCATTCTCCGCGATGGGAGGAATGTCGGGATGGGTGATGCCGGACTGGAGCCAAAGGACTTTGGCGCCGGCAGCGGCGGCGTCCCGGGCGATCGGGGGTGTGTCTTCGGAACGGCGGAAGACGAGGACGACGTCGATGGGTTCGGGGACGTCCGCGAGGCGGCGGTGGACAGGCAGGTCGAAGACCGTGTCGGATTGGGGGTGGATGGGAAAGAGGCGGTAGCCGGCCTGGTGCAGGTAGCGCGAGACGTAGGTGGCGGCGCGGCCGGGCCGGCCGGAGAGGCCGACGACCGCGACGGTGCGTGCGTTTGCCAGCAGGGTGCGCAAGGCGTTTTCGGACGGATTGGTGAACGGTTGAGACAAGGGGAAGCTCCTTCGGGTCGATCTGTGGAAAACGAGAGGCACAGTTCGTGCCGCCAAAGGACTTGACCCGGTGGGGAAAGTCTTTCACGACTGGTCTTGAAACTATGCATGGGAGACAGCATGATGAAGCGCCAATTCGCGCTCGCGTTCCTAGCGATGACAATGACAGCGGCGATGGTCCTGCCCGTGAATGCGGACCGTTACGATCGCCAGACCGATGGACATCCTTTGCGGATCGTGGCCTATGTGGTCCATCCCCTTGGGATCGCCCTCGAGTACGGGATTATGCGTCCCATTCACTGGGTGGTCAGCCAGGACGACCTGGACATCCTGTTCGGACACCAGCCAAAGCTGATGGACGACGACGTCTTTTTCGAGTGGGTTCACGGCGACTACACCGCCTCCATCGCGGAAGAGCGGGAGCGGTACCTGGAAGTCGGCATACCCGCCACGGACCTGGGCTACACCGACGATGGTCCAGAGTTCTCGGAAGCTCCCGAGCCAATGGAAGACAATTGGGATGCGACCTGGGGCGATGATGACCAGTCGGACGTGGGTGCCGGTGAATGGACGGAGGACGCCGAAGAGTCGATGGACGAAATGGCGGACGACGCGGAAGAGACCCTCGAATCGGAATTGGGAATGGATGAGCCCGCGACGCCGGAAACACAGCCTGCTCCGGCGGCCGCTCCCATGCCCGCGGTGACGCGCCCCTCGGGCTACACCGGCCTGAGCACGGAACGGGTCAGCGACACGGCGACGACCAACTAGACGGATTCCACTTCGCTCCGGCGGACTCGGAATGAATCGAGCGAACGCCCCTGTCGCGCCACAGCCTGGCGCGACAGGGGCGTTCGCGCTTAACGTCAAGGCAGCAGGCCGCGAAAGGAAGGGCATGACGGCGCATTTACGGCTTGAAGAGGTTTGCAAGAGCTATCCCGGTGCGGAGGCGGATGCGGTGCTGCGGGGCGTTTCGCTGGAACTGGAGCGGGGAGGGCGGTTGCTGATCACTGGTTCGTCGGGGACGGGAAAGTCGACACTGTTGAACCTGCTGGGAGGATTGGATCGACCCGATTCGGGCCGGATTTGGGCGGCGGGACGAGAGATCGGCGCGATGGGCGAAGGAAGCCGGGCCCGCTGGCGGGGCCGGTCGGTGGCAATGGTGTTCCAGGGAAACTTTCTGCCGCGCGGGTTGCGGGCGTGGGAGGCGGTGGCGTGCCAAGTCATCTGGGGAGAGGGCGCGACGGTGGCGGAGGCTCGAGGCCGGGCCAGGGAGGCGCTGGCGGCGGTGGAGCTGGAGGAAAAGGCGGAGGCGCGGGTGGAGTCGCTGTCCGGCGGGCAGCGGCAGCGTGTGGCTTTGGCGCGAGCTCTGGCTTCTCGGGCGGAGCTGGTGCTGGCGGACGAGCCGACGACGCAACTGGACCCGGAGCTGGGCAAGGCGGTGGCTGAACTGCTGACGCGGCTGTCGGTCGAGGAGGGGCGCACCGTGGTGCTAATCAGCCACGAGCATGGACAGTCGTGGTGGGCGGGTTGGCGCCGGGCTGGGTTGAGGGAGGGTTTGCTGGAGGAGGGGAGCGCCGGCTGACGTTGGCCTCATACCTCGGGCGAGAGTATTTCCAGGACGCGCTGGACGAGTTGCGAGGGGCGGTAGGGCTTGGGGAGGAAGTTGATGTCGCCGCCTTCGAACTTGTTCAAGTGTCGATGAAAATCGCGCTGGCCAGAGGTGAAGAGAACGGGGGTGTCCGGATGGTGTCGCTGGAGAAGGCGGTTGGCCTCACCGCCGTCGCCATCGGGCAGGTAGATGTCGGCCAGCAGAAGGGTCGGGGGGGATTGAAAAGGGAGCAGTTGGGTGAGGTGGTTCAAGCCTGACACCTCGATCACGTGAAAGCCCGCGTTCTTGAGGGCTCGGGCCGCGATTTTTTTGACGGTCTTGCTGTCCTCGAGGAGGACAATGGTCAGTTGGTGGCCTTCGACGCGGCGTTCGGCGGCGATGGGGGAGGGGGAACGTTCGGATTTGCGGTGGGCGGGGATGAGAATGCGAAAGGAGGTTTCCTTGCGGCTGTTCTGAAAAAAGAAGATGGGCCACTTGCTGCGGGTGGCGATCAGGTGGGCGGCATGCATGGCGGAATTCATGGCGCTGCCCGCCGGGGGGGAATTGCCGATGGAGACGAACTGCTCGGTCTTCGCGGTGAGAGGGTTGGAGGCTTCATAAATGCCGACGGAGAGTTCGACATAATCGCCGGCTTCGGCGCCCTTGGCGTGGGCCGGATGATCGGGTCCGACGTGAGCCCGACGGGTTTCGATGACCAGCCGGGGATTGTCGATGCGGTAGGAATTGGCATCGATGGCGAGCACCACCAGGAAGTGCTGGATGAAGATCGGGTCCGCCAGGATCAGTTGCTCCGGCGCGTTGAGGCGATAGGTGATGTGGACGGATTCGCCGACGGAAAGGGCGAAGACGCGTTGCGTTTGGTGAATCAGGTTATCGAGGTGCAGGGGCACGGGAAGGGCGATTTCCTGGGACGTCATGGACGTCAGCATGCCGGTGAGGTGGCCGGCGAGACGGGTGGATTCGGAGATGGTCCTGAGGTCTTCGGCCAGGGTGTGGCCGTTCTCCGGCGCGGGAGGGCAATCCATTAAGGCGAGTTCGGAGTGGCCCTCGATGACGGTGAGGTGGTTGTTGAGGTTGTGAGCGATGCTGCCGATGAGTTGCTTGATGGCCAGGACGCGAAATTGCTCGCCCAATTGCTTTTCGAGAAGGCGGAGTGTGCTGAGGTCGCGGGCGATCATGGCGAACTGGGTGTTGTCGAGCGTTGTGATCGTGGCGAAAAGGGCGAGTTCAACACCTTTCTTGGTTTTGAAATACAATTCGCCGGCCCAGGAAACGGATTGCCCGAGGAATTTGCCGATGTCCTCTCCGATAAAGTATCCGTTGCGGTGGCTTTCGAATTCGGAGAGGGGGCGCTCGAGAAATTCGTTTCTGAGCCAGCCGGTCGCTTCCGCGGCGGCTCCATTGACGTAAGTGATGATGCCGTCGCGGTTGATGAGAAAAATCAACTCACTGGCTTTTTCCACAATGTTCGCCAGAGTTTGCGAAGTGCGTTCGAGGCGCTGCCGTTCGATGACGGAAAGGATGGCGGGGTAGAGGACTTCCGGGCAGATCTGGGATTTGTTGATATAGAACTGGGCCCCAAGGCCGATGGCTCCGATGCCTTGCTTGTCACCATCGTATTCGGTGACCACGATAATGGGTGTTTCGGGGAAATAGGCGCGCATCCAGGCGACGGTGCCGAGGCCGGACGAATCGGGGAGATTGAGATCGAGAAGAATGACGTCGAAGGCGGAGTGGCTGCGGAGAAGGCGGACTTGCTCGATGGAGTGGGCACTGTGTATTTCGAAGTTGGCGCTGCTGATTTCCGAGAGATAGATGTGAAGGAGACGGCGGTCTCCCGGGTTGTCTTCGACGATCAGAACGTGTATGGATTTTTTAGTGGCGATCGGTTCAAAAGCGGACATAAATTAGACCTGGCGGGGGAGACAAGCGATAGAGAACCAGAAATCTTCGATTTGCTGGAGCATGGCGGTGAAACAATCAAAATCGAGAGGTTTGACAAGATAACAGGACGCTTGGCTTTCGTAGCATTCCGCGATGTCTTTCTGTGATTGAGACGTGGTGAGGATAACGACGGGAATGGCTCTAAGATGAGGGTCAGTTTTGATTCGGTCAAGGACTTCCCGTCCGCCGAGGC
>JAVJSW010000076.1:0-39157 GCA_040219255.1 Sumerlaeia bacterium | reverse complement strand
CCCGGCTGCATTACGCGAAGGCGTTCGCCGAGTCGGGGGATATCTCGACCTACGATTATACGTGGTTGCCGGTGCCGAGCATCGTGGTGGGGACGTTGTGCCGGTGGACCGGCGGGCATGTGATCGCGGTGAACGCGGCGGCTCTGATCGCGAGGAAGGTCCGGCCGTACTCCCTCGCCTGCTACCGCTTTGGCATCGCCTCTTCGCCGATTACTGGACGGTGCTCTGGCCGCTGATCAGCCGCGAGGGCATGCGGGTTTATGTGACAGATGAGGAGACGAACGCGATGTTGGCGGGCCCGAAAGAATGACGCGAGGCCGCAAGAGCCTGAGGCCCCCGTGCCCCATCGGCAAAATCCCACCTCCCCAACGCCACTTTCCCCTTGCTCTTCGAAAGTCAACAAACGATCACTCACTGCATGAAGCGCCTGCCCAAGTCCCGTCTGCTCCGATTTGTCGTCCTGCCGCTGATCGCGGTGGTGGGGCTGCTGCTGCTGTATGGCTGCGCGGCCGAGGTTTTGGTCTGGAACACGGACCGCATCACGCCGCGCGACCCGGAGACGGGGGTGATGATCGGGGCGGAGGCGCGGACCCTGGGGCCGGAAGAAGCGGCGGGGGCGGTGTTGTTTGTGCATGGGCACATCGGCGCGGGGGATAATTTCGCGGATTTGCCGGAGAAGGCCGCGGCGGCCGGGTGGCGCGTGCGGGTGATGCGGTTGGCGGGGCATGGCACGTCGCCGCGCGATTATGCCCGCACGACGAAGGGCCAGCTCCTGGACAGCGTGCGGGCCGAGGCGCAAGCCCTGCGCGATCAGGGTTATGGCGAGGTGGTGCTGATCGGCCACTCGATGGGCGGGGCGCTCTCGACGCTGGCGGCGGCGGAGGGCGACGTGGACCGGCTGGTGCTGGCGGCGCCGTACTTTGGCGTGACGCATAAGTGGTGGTACGGGCTGCGGCCGGAAACGTGGGCCAAGGTGCTGGCGCCCTTCGTCTGGTGGGTGCCGAAGATCGATTTTTTCGTCCAGGTCAACCGCCGCGAGGCGGTGGACGAAATCACGTCGTACTATTGGGCGCCGGTGCGGACGCTGGCGATGATTCCGGAAATCGCGGCGGAAGCGAGCGCCCGAGAGACGACCGCGCGCGTCGACGTCCCCGTGCTGTGGCTGCACGCGCCGGGCGACAACGCGGCGGATTTCGACACGGCCCGCCGCACGGTGGAGGCCTTCGCTTCGGACGATGTGACGAGCGTGACGCTGCCGCGCTCGAACCACCTGATTTTCCACGACTTCGACCGCGCGATGGTGGAGGAGGCGGTGCTGGAGTTCCTGGGGACGCCATAGGGTGGTGTCACGGGCGGGTGGCTCCCTGGTATACAGGGGGCGCTTCTTGGAAAAAAGGAGACTCGCCCATGCCCACAAAGACAGACTCTTGGCAGGCAGCGCTGAAGAATGTGAATAAGCGTCCCCGGAGTTGAGCAGTCACCATGGAGAGATTGGGGTCGCCGTGGCTCGCCTCCAAATACCGGAGCACACGTTCACAAGTCTCGGCCAGCGCGGCGTCTGAATCAACGTGGAGACATCGGCGTTTCTCCCAAACCGTCCGTATTGCATCGGCATCGTCGACGGGACTGGAGGTCCATGTGCCGCCGCAGAGCAGTCCGAGGACCCACAGCAGCGAGCAGTCGCGGCCCGAACGTTGAAGCAGGGCCCGAACGCAGCGCGCTCGCACGGAGAGTCGCGGCACGGAGTCACGCAACTCCTACTTCCCCTTCTCGCGCGTCTTCAGGCGTTTGCTCATGGCCTGTTGGCTGATGCCGAGCATGCGGGCGGCGAGGGTTTGGTTGCCGTCGGCGCGGCGCAGGGCTTCGTCGAGGAGCATCCAGGTGGCTTCCTTGAGGGTGGGCAGGCGGTCGCCGAAGTGCATGGCGAGTTGTTGCTCGTCGCCGGATTCGCCGCCGTCCTCGGATTCGGATTCGAAGCCGTCGACGACGCCGCCTTGCTCTTTGAAGATGCGGTCTTTGAAAACTTCGAGGGCGAGGATGTGGCTTTCGTGCTTGCTGACGGCGTCGAAGACCATGCTTTCGAGTTCGCGGACGTTGCCGGGGAAGTGATAGGCCTGGAGGACCTGGAAGAGTTCCTTGGGAACGGCGGGTGGTTTTTTGCCGAGGCTGTTGGCGGCTTTGGCGAGGAAGTGTTCGATGAGGACGGGGAGGTCTTCTTTGCGTTCGCGCAGGGGGGGCAGGCGGACCTGGTGGGTTTGCAGGCGGAAGTAGAGGTCTTTGCGGAAGGCGCCTTTCTTGATGAGGCCTTTGAGGTCCTGGTTGGTGGCGACGACGATGCGGGCGTCGCAGCGTTTCGGGACGTCGGCGCCGAGGGGATAGTACTCGCGTTCCTGGAGGAGGCGGAGGAGCTTGACCTGGCTGCGCATTTCCAGGTCGCCGATTTCGTCCATGAAGAGGGTGCCGCCGACGGCGGTTTCGATGAGGCCCTTGCGGGCGTCCTGGGCGCCGGTGAAAGCGCCGCGCTTGTGGCCGAAGAGGGTGTCGCTGAAAACGGTGTCGTCGAGTCCGGCGACGTTGATGGGGACGAATTTGCCGCTGCGGCCGGACAGGGTATGGATCGCGTTGGCCATCAGTTCCTTGCCGGCGCCGGTTTCGCCGACGATCAGGACGGGCTGGGTGGTGGTGGCGATGGATTCGACGTACTTGAAAATCGAGCGCATGGTGCGGTTGCGCGAGATGATCGTGTCGAAGACTTCGGGGTGTTCGAGGTCGTCGGAGAGGATGTGTTTTTTGAGAAGTGTGTTCTCGCGCTGGAGTTCGCTGAAGCGCAGGGCGCGCTGGACGCTGGCGACGAGGCGGTTGCGGTCGAGGGGTTTGACGAGGTAGTCGAAGGCGCCTTCGCGCATGCAATCGACGGCGGTTTCGAGGCTGCTGCTGCCGGTGATGACGATGACGGGGACGCTGCTGTGCTCCTGGTTGATGGCTTTGAGGAGTTCGCGGCCCGTGACGTGGGGCATGGTCAGGTCCATGAGGATGAGGGACGGCGGTTCGCTTTCGAGGCGGTTGAGGACGCGGCGGCTGTCGGGCTCGAGATCGACATGGTTGATCCCGCAAGATCGCAGGACGATGCGGCAACTCTGCAGCGTTTGCTCTTCGTCGTCCACAATCAGGACGGGAATCAGCGGATAGCGCTCGTTGCTCATGGGTGGTCAAACCTCTCGATGAAGTCGCTGGTATCGTTGGAGGTGGGGAACCGGACGATGACGGTGGTGCCTTCGCCCGGTGTGGATTCGAAATCCAGGGTGCCTTTGTGTTCGACGACGATGTTGCTGGTGATGGACAGGCCGAGGCCGGTGCCGCCGGTGTCGCGCTTGGTGGTGAAGAAGGGGACTTCGATCTGCTTGAGGATGTCGGCGGGAATGCCGCAGCCCTGATCGGACACCCGCAGTTCGACCATGCGCGTCTCGTAATCGAAAGCGGTGCTGACGCGGACCGATTGGTCTTTCCCGGTGAGGGCCTGGCAGGCGTTCTGGATCAGGTTGATGACGACTTGTTCGAGACGCTGGGTGTTGCCGGCGATGGGGGGAAGGCGGTTGTCGCATTGGGCCTGGAAGTCGTCGGTACTGTTCTTGACGACGTTCTGCAGGAGAACGAGGGCGGAGGTGACGACGGCGCTCATGTCGACCGATTCGTTGACGCGGTCGCCGGTGGGCCGTGCGAAATCGCCCAGCTCGCGGACGATGTTGCGGATGCGGTGGGCGCCGTCCATGACGGCGTTGAAGAGGCGTGGGATTTCCTCGCGCAGGTCGGAGTAGTTGAGACCGCCGACGAGGAAGTCGCCGTGCTCCTCGTGGTAGTGATCGAGGATCGGCTCGATGCTCTGCCAGGCGTCCTGCAAGACCGGCAGGTTGAGCATGATGAAGTTGTTGGGGTTGTTGATTTCGTGGGCGACGCCGGAGACGAGGGTGCCGAGAGCGACGAGCTTTTCGGCGTGCGAGAGCCGTTCCTGGCGCTGGCGGATTTGCTCCTCGACGTCCTTGCGCTTGGTGATGTCCTGGAGGATGCCCAGGGAGCCGGTGACTTTGCCGGAACGTGGGTCCTTGACGGGGATGGAGAAATCGGCCAGCCACTTTTCCTTACCGTTGGGCAGGACGACCTTCAAGTCCATGCGGTACTTGGCGATCTTGCCCTCGGCGAAGGCCTTGGTATACTCGGGAACGGTCATGTCGACGTCGGGATCGACGATGACCCAGTCGCGCAGGCATTCGATGAAGAGCTTCTTGCTGACGTTTTCGGCGGGCATTTCGAGGAGTTCCTCGATGCCGTTGCCCATGAACTCGTATTCCGGAGCGCCGTACTGCATGCGGTACGGCACGCCGTCGGCGTTGGCGATGGCTTCGCGGTAGATGGCTTCGCTGCGGGCCAGCTCTTCGGTGCGATGGCGGACGCGTTCTTCGAGTTCCTCGCGGGCGCGGCGCAGGGCTTCTTCGGCGTGTTTGCGGAGGGTGATGTCCTGGCCGACGCTCATGCAGCCGATGATCTGGCCTTCGCTGTCGCGCAGGGGCCTGACGGCGCAGTTGTAGACTTTCTCGTGCCAGTGGAAATCGAAGGTGCTGCCGGCGCCCAGGAGAGCGCGGCGGTGTTTGGCTTCCGCCTCGCTGTGGTCCGTGGCGTCGCTCAGGAGGGTGCGGAAGGGTTGGCCGATGAAGTTGTCCTGGGCGATGCCGAGTTCCTCGATACCGCTGCCCATCAGGGACATGAAGCACAGGTTGCGATCGAGAGTCCAGATGATCGAGGGGATTTGATCGAGAACGAGGCGCATGCGCTCTTCGCTGAGGCGCAGTTCGTCTTCGACGAAGCAGCGGGCGAGGGCGCCGCTGCAGTGATCGGCGAGGACCTGGAGCGTTTCCAGATCCTCGCGCGAGTACGCCTGCGGTTCATAGGTCTGGACGGAGAGGACGCCGATGTTGGTTTCGCCCTTGCGAATGGGGACGAACATAAGGGAGCGGGAGATGCGCTCTTCGCCGTAGGGGACGAATTCGAGGCCTTTGCTGGGGGAACTGCCGGCTTCGATGTTGCCGTGCTCGTCGAGGTAGATGACGATGGGGCCCTGGGTGAGGACGTGGCGCGAGACCTTGGTGATGGGGAGACCGCGTTTGGGAATGGGGTAGTCGATGCGGCGGCCGTCTTCCGTGCGGTCGCAATTGAGGAGGGGGTAGGTTTCGTTGGGGCGAGCTTCGGGATAGAGGTTGATGTGGGCGGCGTCCCACCAGAAGAGGGCGTCGGCGGCGTCGAGGATGGCGGTGCCGGCTTCGCGGGCGCTGCTGACGGCGGAGAGCCGGTGGGCGAGGGTGGCGAAGACCATCTCGTTGGGCAGGGCGGAGGCGCGGCGGAGTTCGCGGGCGAAGCCCAAGGGGGCGACGATTCCATCGCGGCGGCGGGTGGGCTGGAGGGAGTCTGTCATGCTTCGGAAGTTGGGCGGACGGAGTCGTTCGCCAAATCGCCTTTCCCGTGCGCTCGCGAGAGACTGCAAAAGGTCTTAGCAAACTTTTTGCAATGCCCGCGTTTGTCAACCGCAAGCAATCTTAAGGGAAGCCGCCGGGGGGAACTTTCGCCGCTTCCGGGTTGTTGCGATGGCCAATCAATTCAGATCGTCGCGGTCGAAAATCAGGGGGCACAAATCGCCTGCCGCCCGATCGCCAGGCAGGCATTCCGGCAGAAACGCCGCCCGGTCCAGTTCTTTCGCCTCGGTCAACGTTGCCGGAATGCGGGCGCCATCGGCGTAGTAGATGACGGTCATCGCCTTACGGATAAATGAACACCCGTTGCTCGGGGCCTTGTGAATGGTCCAGCCCGCGTGCCAGGTGGCGTCGCCGGCGGAGAGGTCCTGGGTCTTCATGGGAAAATCGCGTTCTCGGATCAGACGGTGGAAGTGAGCCGCGCTGTCGTCGCCGATGCCCATGGGGGCGAGGGCTTCCTCGCGGTGGCTTCCCGAGGCGAAAACCAGGGCCCCGGCCTCGAGAGGCGCGTGCGAGAGCGCGAGCCACATCGTCACCGTTTTCGTGGTGTCCAGGGGCCAGTAGTGCTGGTCTTGATGCCAGGGGGTGGGACCGCCGCCGGGTTCCTTGAAGAGGGCCTGATCGTGATAGAGCCGCACGCGGTCGACGCCCAACAGGTCCGCGGCGATACCGGCGAAGCGGCGCGCCAGAACGAATCGGCGGGCGGTCTCGTCCTGGCGCCACAGGTTCCCGGCGGCCAGGAAAGCTTTCTGATAGGTGGATTTGCGCTCGGCCAGAGGGCCGTGGTCGCGTTTCAGGCGATCGACGAGGGTGGTGAAGGCGGGCTCCCATTCTGCGATGCCTTCCGCATCGAGGATGCCCCGCGTGGTGACGTGGCCGTCGCGGACGAAGGCGGCGATGTGGTCTCGCGAGACGGCGTAGAGTTCGTCGAGGGCGTCGTTCATTCAGGGAATCCTTTGGGACTCAAGAATCGGGAGCGGTCAAGGTAGGGGTTCTCGGGAAGGACGCAAGCCCTTCGCGCCGCCGCCTTAAGGGGGCGACAACAGGATGCCGGTGCCGGAGCTGATGGGCTGAGCCTTGAGGAATTCCTGGTTGCGCCCGGTGACCCATCGGAAGGCGCCGCCGAAGGAGGCGTCGGCGATGAAACCCTCGGCGCTGGGTTGGAGGCTCTGAACCTTGCCGATGCGATAGGCGTCGCGAAGCTTCACCAGATTGTTCGGGTCGCGAAAGAGAACGAGTGCGGCGCCGCCGCGGGGCAGGGAGCCGAGCTTCTGCGGCGGGAGGAGATTGAGTCGGCCGTCGGGATTCAAGTCCTGATTCGCCAGGTGCAGGCGCAGGCCCCAGAAGTAGCTGTCGGTTTCCGGCGAGAGGACGTAGAGTTTGCGGCTGGGGAACTTCTGGAAGTACTCCTCGGCCATTTCGACGGCTTTCCATTCGCCGGTCAGGACGGTGCGATAGAAGGCAGCGAAGCTGGTCGCGCGAGGAATCGCGAGCGGCAGCGGCAGGCAGGCCAGTGCGATGATTCCCCAGGCCACGACGGGCCGGAAGGGCCGATCGCCCAGAAGCGTCCGCGACCACCCGGGGATCTGGGCCAGCACCAGCGAGACGAAGAGGGCCCACAGGACGGCCGGGATGTAGAGGAGGCGAGGGAGTTCAGGCAGGCTCTTGGTGGGCCACTGGACGGCGGTGAAGATCAGCGCGGCGGCGAGAACGGCGGCGGCGGTGGCTTCCAGGGCGGAAGGAGTCTTGTCCTCGCGGCGCCGCCAATCGCAAAGCACCCAGGTCCCAAAGGCCAGCAGCACGAGCGCAATCGCCGGCCCCATCTGAGCCACGGCGAACCGGGCGGTGAACCAGGCGTTGGAGAGAATCACCCTGGGCGAGAGCATGTAGTCGCTGGTGTAGTCGTTCGAGCGCGACGCGGAGAAGGCCCCGCTGGCGAAGAAGCCGAGGAAAAACACCGCGCTGGCCCCCGCCAGGAGGCCACAGGCCAGCAGGAGGGACCGGCGCCGGGCGGGCAGCCTCCACGCCGCCAACGCAAGCAGTGGCGCGCAGAGGAGGAGACTGAGGGCGACGGTTTCTTTGCTGTGGGCGGCGGCGAGGCTGGACAGGAAGAACAGAGTGCCCCAGAGGGCGAGCTTGCGGGGGGAATCATGGCGCAGGAGGCGTTCGAGGAAAACCGCCGCGAGAGCCACGAAGGCGCCTCCGTTCGGATCGTAGGTCGAGATGTCGTAGAGGTTCCAGATTGTGGCGCCCCAGTTTGTGCCGCTGGTCAGGACGAAGAATCCGAGCGGCAAAATCGCCACCGGCCACGTCCGAAAACGCCACGCGGCCAGGAACGGAACGACCCCCAGGGCCACGTAGCACATCAGCAAGTGCAGAAAGTGCAAAGCGCGCGGAGCATAGCCAAAGGTTTCCAGGGCCATCACCTTGACGACCCAGTAGGTAGGCGTGTAGCGCGCCCCGCCCTGGACACTGGGCGGGTGGAGTAAACCGCCCAGGCCAACCTCATCATTCTGCCATTTGTAGACGGCATGGTTCAGCGTCGAGTCGTCCATCAGCGTCAGCCCCGCGCCGATGGCGGGCCAGAAGGCGGTCCAGAAAAGCACGAGGGCGACGGCCCCGACCACGAGGACAGACAGGGGCGGGATGGGGCGCGGGGGAGTCGGGGCGGGGGTTGGCTGGGCCAGCGGCGCGGACGGCTTCTGGGCCTCGGGCGCGGGTGAGGATTTCGCGGCGGTGGACTTGGCTTTCCGGTTGGGTTTGCGGGACATAGGGAAGGGTCAGGACTTCTGGGGGTGGTTGGCGCGTTGGTTCAGGGCGGCGAGGCGCGCCGTTTCTTCAACGCGTTTGGCGCGCGTTTCGGGGCGTTTGGCCAACTTGATCCATCCGAGAATGCCGCGCTTGGCGGAGCGGGGAAAGGCGTTAAAGTTCTCCGTAGCAGGAGGATGGCGCGTCAAAGCCTCGGCCAGGTCCGGCGGCATCGCGAGGGTCTCCACGTCGTCGAGAAAACTCCAGGAGGCGTCGCGCTTGGCGGCGGCGATTTTCTCGGCCCCGGCGGGTGCCATGAGACCTTCGCGTTCGAGCTTCGCGATGCGCTCCTTGTTGACTTTGGACCAAGCGCTCTTGGGTTTGCGGGGTGAGAGAAGGCGCATCGTGCGCTCGTCATCGAGCTTGCGCGGCAGGCTGTCCACCCAACCGAAGCAGAGCGCTTCCTCGACAATCTCGTCGTAGCTCAAATACGGTTTCGAAGCGCCTTTCTTGTACGTCACAAGCCAGATGCTTTCCGCCTGGCCATGGTTCGCGGCAAGCCAGGCGCGCCACTCCTCGCGGGTTTCGACCGTCACGCGGTCGAGGTGGGTGGCGGGCTTTTTACCCTTCGTGGCCATGGCCGATCTCCGCGGGTGAAGAGGAATCGCCAGTCTTCTTCCTTGCCGCGCGGGTTCGGCACCAGAGCAAAATCGCCCCGCCAGGAGTCTTTCGCCCACCCGATGAGTTCTCTCTCCCCCGCCCTGCCCGACCATCCCATCGCCCGCGCCAACGTGTTGGTCATGACGCTGGACACGTTGCGGATGGATGTGGCGCGCGAGGCTCTGGCGCGGGGCCAGACGCCGCATCTGGCGCGGCTCCTGCCCCGGGGCGAATGGGAGGAGCGCCACGCCCCCGGCAGCTTCACCTACGCCTCGCACCACGCCATGTTCGCCGGCTTTTTCCCTACCCCTGCGCGGCCCGATGCGGATCGGTGGCGGGTGCTGGCGCTGGCCTTTTCCGACAGCACGACGGTCACCGATGGCACGTTGCAGCTCGACGCGCCGGACTTGCCGACGGGCTTCGCGCGTCTCGGCCACCACACGATTTGCATTGGCGGCGTCGGATTTTTCAACAAGCAGAACGCCCTCGGGCGGGTGCTGCCGGGGTTGTTCGCGGAAAGCCATTGGGCCCCTGAGTTCGGCGTCAGCGACCCCCGCAGCCCCGAGCACCAGTTCCGCGCCGCGGCGCAATCGCTTGGGCGCCTCGAAGCCGGGCGACGGGCGTTCCTGTTCCTCAATGTGTCCGCCATGCATCAGCCCACGCACTTCTACGTCCCCGGCGCGCAGACCGATTCAGTGGAGACGCAGCGGGCGGCGCTGGCGGCGATGGACGCGCAGTTGCCGCTCCTGACGGAGGCCCTGCAAGGGCACACGCGGCGGTCGCGGGCGCCGTGGTACTGCATCGTCTGCTCGGACCACGGGACGGCCTTTGGCGAGGACGGGTACTGGGGGCATCGGCTCAGCCACCCGGTGGTGTGGACGGTGCCTTACGCCGAGTTCTGGTTTGGCGTTTTGAGTTTGTAGCAGGTGCTAAGAATTACAAAGCACATAGAAATCGGCCACGGTGAGCACCCGCGTTCCGGGTGGCGGTTCGGCTTCGAGCAAGTGGTGGTCCGACGTGATCAGGAAGTGGGCGCCGGCCTCCGACGCGCAGTTCAGGAATTTGGCGTCGCTCGGGTCGGCGGGCAGGGTGATTTCGCTTCCCGCCTCGACCCGTTCGACTTCGGCTTCGATGCGGGCGTTGAAGGCGGCGAGTTCCTCGGGCGAGAGGCGAAAGCGCACGTGCGCGAGGACCTTGCGGTATTCGCGCAGGATGCTTTCCGTGGCGATCCAACGCCAATCGGGCCGGGCGAAAATGTCGTCGAGCAGGCGCCGCGAACCGCCCGGGTGGACGGCCGCGGCAAAGAGCACGTTGGTGTCGATGACGAGCTTCAGTTCGCCTAATTCGCCATCCAACCGGTGACCCCCTCGTTGATGATCGACACCGTCACGACGTCGTCGTTCGGGTCGGTGAAGCCGTCTGTCAGGCCGACGTGGAAGCTGTCGGCGCCGATGCTGACGACGTTGCCGCGATAGCTGACGCGGCCCAAGTCGATGTCGTTCTGGCTGAAACGATCGCCGACGGTCAAGGGTTGGCCGAGGAGTTCGATCATGCCGGAGGCGGGGTTCTGGACGATGATGTAGAACAACTCGCCCGGGCCTTGCTCGGCATCGATGGCTTCCAGGTTGCCACGGGTGAACGGCGGCGAGATGCCGAAATTGACCCGCACCGGTTCGCCCACATCAGCGGTGGGGGCGGTGTTTTCTTCCTGGAAGAGGAAGATAAAGGTCTCGACGTCGGAGAACCCGGATTCTTCGTCGCGATAGCGGAAGGTGAAGCCATCGGTGAGGAAGAACTCGCTGGTGATTTCATAGCTCAGCAGGCCGGCGTCGATGTCCGCCTGGGTCAATGTTGTCAAAGACGTGACCGCTGCATCGTCGAGCGTCAGCAGGCCAAGCGTCGGCGTCGAAACGATGTCGAGGACGAGATTGCTGGCGGGCGAGTCGGCGTCGGCCACTTCGAGGAAGGTGTTCGTGATCACGCGTGGCTGACTGCGCAGAACGCTGGCGGGCAGGTTGGTCTGGAGCACCGGCGGGTCGTTGGACGGCACCACGGTGATCGGCAGGCTGACCGGCGTTTCGTTGAGATCGACATCGCGGACGATGAACGAGGCTTCGTCCGGGCCGCCGCTCTCGCCCACCTGGGCGAGCCAGAGGAACCCGTTGTTGATATCGCCTTGGTAGAAGATGTCGCCAACGCCCAGCGTCCCAGTGCGGGCGCCGCCGCGGATGCGAAGCTCGGCCAGCGTGGGCGCTTTGGTGACGGTGTAAACGAGGCCATAGGGTGGTGATTCGTCGTCGATCATTTCGAGGGTCGCGGTGGTGACTTCGAAGAGCTGATCTTCGGCGAGCGTCACGCCGTTGGCCGCCGCGATGGTGGGCGGGTCCGAGCGTACGGGCTCGGGTTGCGGAATGAAGACCCCGGTGCGGTCGAGTTGCACGTCGAGAACGAAGGATTGCTGCGCCTCGTTTTCCAGGGAATCGGTGACGATGATCGTCACGGTCGGGTCGAACATTTCGTCCGGCCCGTCCCAGGTCAGCACGCCGTCCACGACCGTCATGCCTTCCGGCGCGCCAAGCAGTTCGTAGGTGAACGTGCCATTGTTGGCGGGGACGGTGGTGATGGGGTACTCGTAGGCTTCGTTGACGAAAGCCTGGAAGTTGGGTTGGCTGACGATGCGCAGGGGCTTGGGCGGCAGGAGCGCCTGGCCGACGCGCAGGAACAGGCCCTTGGTGGTCGAGCCGTCGGCATCGTCGGTCGCCCGCAGCACGACATCGAAGGGGCCGGTCTGGCTGTTCGAGGGCGTCCACTGAAGGGTGTTGCTGCCGTCGAGGACCATGCCAGCGGGGCCGCTGAGGAGTTCGATGGAGACCGGGTCTTCGTCGGGGTCGATGGCCATGACGGGGTACATAAACGTCTCGCCGATGGTCATGTCGAAGAGGTCGTCTTCGTTGTAGATCGCGGCGAATTGGGGATCGTTGTTCGTGCCGGGGGCGCGAAGCAGAGTGACGATGTCGGAGTCCACGATGAGACCCTCGACGTGGCGGATGGACTCGCCGCCCTTCTCCCACGGCGAGGCTACGACGGGGACGTCGAGCTTGCCGTAGTAGAAGTCGTTCATCTTGTCGGTGGCGCGGAAGGCCTTTTCCTGGGTCCGGAAAGACCGGGCGAGGTGGATGGCCTGCTCGCCGAGGGAAACCGCCTGGGCTTCCGACTTGGCGCCGGCTTGATAGCCCAGCCCCCGGAAGTAGGACCAATCGCTGCGATGGAGCGCCTTGGTGGACCCGGCGGACAGATTGCGAGCCAGGTGGGCGAGATCGTCCATGGCCTTGGCGCGGCCGGCGGTGCTGTTCGAAACGTCCTTCAGACCGATCACCGTGAAGCGGTAGTCGCCCTGCGGATCGAAGTCGTCGAGTTCCACGTAGGCGCGGCCGGTGTTGACGTCGATGCTGGAGAGATCGCCGGCCTGGGCTTCGTAGAAGTCGCCGGTCAGTTCATCGGTCCACATCACGCGATAGGTGTAGATGTCGGGGTCGTCGATCGGATCCCAGGAGGCGTAGGCTTTGCCATCGGGAGCGACGCCGACCTGAACGTTATCCACGCTGGGCGGTGCGTCCGTGTCGGGGATGAAGACGGGGACCCGCGAGTAGGCGAAGCGCGGAGCGTTGGCGCCGTCGTCGATCTTGGCGAAGACGAAGTAGTTGCTAGCCGCGACAGGGAAGGTCGCCATGTCGATCTGGACGATGCTGGTGCCGTCCACCTCGTCCAGGTTGTCGATGATTTCCGGGCCGTTCACACCCTCGCGATTATCGTCGAGTCGCAGGCGGACCTTGGCATCGCTGTCCGGATCGATGGCGGTGTATTCCACCGTCAGAATGCGGCCGTCGAAGGTCACGTTCTCGATGGTGATTTCGGGGGGCGTGTTTTGGACCAGGACCTCGATGCCGTGTTCGCCGAGGCTGGCTTCGTTTTCGAGGATGACCTCGTAGATGCCGGGTTCGGGATTCTGGAGGATGTACACCGCTTCGCGGGTGGCGCCGTTCTCGCGGTAGTAGATCGGTTGGTTCTGGGTCAGGTCGAGGCCGACGTCCGGCGTGATCAGCTCGCCGCTGGGGGTGCGGATCGAGAAGGTCGGGTCGCCGTCGGGGTTTTCGTACACGACGCGGATGAACGCCGGGTTGGTGGAATCGAGTTGCACCGTGTCGGCGCCGCCCTTCAGGCGGCCCGCGTCGGTGCTGTAGATCTTCTCCGTCTGGTCGAAGTTGGTCCACATGCGGAAGGTGCCTTCCTGCTCCTTGTGGCCCTTCATTTTGACTTTGCTGGGCGCCTTGAGGGTGACGGCGCGGTCGTAGGGAATTTCCCATTCAGCAAAGCGCCGCGTGTCGTTTTCTTTGATGCGGAAGCCATCCGAGTCGAAGATGAAGCCGCCGCAGATGCCGATGAAACAGGCCTCGCCGGAGACGAAGGTATTGCCGAAGTCGGCGCGGACGCTGGCCAGTTCGAAGCCGCCGAAGACCGGGATGTCCTCGGGGATGACGATGGCGCCGCGGACAAAGCCGCTGACGTTGGCGTTGAGGTCGATGGACAGACCGCCCTCGGCCACGAGGACGAAGAGGGCGTTGAGGCGCGCGCCGACGCTGACGCCGGCGTTCGGGCCCGACGGAATGATCGTCAGGAACGCCGAGAACATGTCGAACTTGATCAGGATCAGGTCGCCGCGAACGCTGACGTAGCCGGATTGATCGAACTCGCCGCTGAGGTCGAGACGCAGCAGCGAGAAGGACGTGCCGCCGAGACGAATCGAAGGCCCGGCGGAAATCCCCAGCGTGCCCTTGAACAGCATCGGCTTGGCACCCGGGAACCGGGCGAGGTTCTCCGCCGAAACGCCAACCTTGATAAGGAACGCGCCGGTGGAGTCGATGGCGACCTTGAGGTCCTCGCCGGTGATGCTCAGTTTGTTGAGCTGGCCGTCGAAGATTTCGATGCTCGCGGTAATGGTCACGACCGCCGGAATGGCCAGCGTGCCGCCGCCGCCGAAGATTTCGTTCGGCACCGATTGATAGGTGAAGCAGACGTCGCTGAATCCGATGGGCGAACGCTTCATCGAGCGAGGCGGAATGTCCGGCAGGCAAATCATTGCATCGACGACTTCGAGCCCCGAATCGCGGGCGACGACGTTGAAGTCCGCCCCGCCGTTGCCGAAGAACTCGGGCAGGTTGACGGTGGCTCCGATGGCGAGGCCATCGCCGCCGTCGGCCGGTTGGCCGGTGCGGAAGTCCACTTCCAGCCCGGCCATCATGAATCCGCCGCCGCCGATGGAAACCGAGCGGTCATTCACAACGAGGTCGCGGACGTTCATGCCCGCCGCGCCACGGATGTTCAGCGAAGCGCTGCCCACCGAGAAGCCGTCGCTGCCGAAGGCGCCGTCGTTAAGCACGAAGACGAGGCCGAAGGCGCTAAGGCGCGAGGACTTGACGATCACCCCGGTGCTGGAAACCTCCAGGCCGGTGAGCATCACGCCGTCGCCGCTGACGGTCAGTTCCGCCTCGCCGATCTTGATCACGTTGCCCGAGAAATCCCCGCCCTTGAAGGAGACCGAGAGCGGACCCGCCATAAATGAGCCGCCGGTGGCGCCGACCTTACCGTTGCCATCGATGCTGAACCCTTCGAGCGAGAAGCCCGCCGTGTTGCGCACCGAGAGCGCCACGTCATCCACCGCGATGCGGGTCGGATTGGTCAGGATTTCCAGGCCGGTGAGGCTCGCCATGGAACCGGCGATGGCCAGGTTGGCGGACCCCATCATGAATTGGGAATCGGTCGCTTTCACTTCCGTCACGTTCATGGAGCGCGAACCAAGCGCCACCGAACCGCTACCGATTTCGACGCCCTCCGCCGAGAAATTGCCCGACCGCAGGGAAACCGACAGACTCGAAACCTTGACGTCGCCGGAACCGATGGAGACGCCGGAAGAGGTCGCCAGCAAGTTCTGGATGGAGAAGCTGCTGGCGCTGGGCAGGCCATTGACCGACGCGCGGCCGATCTTGATGCCGTTGCTCAGAACGTCGCCGTCGAAGAACGAGGCGCCGAGGCCGGTGCTGGTCATCAGCGAACCGCCGGACAGCTTGAACTGGCCGCGCGTGTTGATCAGCAGGCCGGTCAGGATGAACTCGTCCACGCCTGGGAAGTTGCCTTCCGCCCGTTCGAACTGCACCTGACCGAGGCCGGTGCTGAACGCGAAGTTGGTCAGTGTCAGCATGCTGCCGCCGGCCGTGAACGAACCAGAGGCGAAGGACACGCCGTTGCCCAGGTCGGGGTTCGGGTTCTGGCCGAAGAGGCCCTGCGTCAGGCTGAAGGCCACACCGCCAAAGGTGACGTCGCCCTGGCCGATGGAGAGGCCGGTGTTGGTGGCGAGGAGGTTTTCCACGGCGATGCTGGAGTTGGCGGGCAGACCGGTGAGGGAGGCCTCACCGATGCTGATGCCGTTGCTCAGGATTTGACCGTTCGCGTAGCTGCCGCGGACGCCGCCGCTGGCAAAGGTCGCCGCGCCCAGGGCGAAGCTGCCGTCGGAACCGATGGCGAAATCGGCAATGAAGAACTCTTCCACGCCGGGGACTTCGGCGTTGCCTTCGCCGATCGAGACACCCTGGTCCGTGAAGGAGCCGTCTTGCAGATTGATCTTCACGCTGTTGGCCATCACGTCGCCCGAACCGATGGTCAGGCCCGTGTCGCGCACCGAGAGGTTTGTGAAGGTGACGGAGACGCCGTTGGGGAACGAATTGGACCCGGCGGCGGGGTCTTTGCTGACGGCGCCGCTGCCGATGGTCACGCCGTTGTCGAGGATGTCCACACCGGAGGCGGCGACGAGCAAGCCCGCGGCTTTGACGCTGCCGCCGGTGACGGCGAACTGGCCGTCGCTGCCGACGCGGAGACCTTCGAGCGAGAACTCGTCTGTGTTGGGAACGTTGGCCGAAGCCCGGGCGATGGAGAAGGTCCCGGCGTCGAGATCGAGGTTGAGGTTTTCGAGAAGGAACTTCACAGCCCCGGAGATGAACTCGCCGGAGTCGAAGCTCAGGCCAGCGGAACTGGCCATGATATTGACAAGGCTGACCTTGAGCGAGCGCCCCGGCAAGCTGAGGTCGCCGGTGGCGAAGCTGATGCCGCTGGAAGAGAAGTCGCCGCCGGTAATGTCGAAAATCAGACCGTTGATCGTCAACTTGGCGGTATCGAGAGTCGCCGAAGTTGAATTCACCGTGAAACCTTGCGCGTCGAAGGTGGCGCTTCCGGGCAGGCCGGTGATCTTCGCGGAGCCGACGGTCAGCGCCGAGTCGCTGAAGGACGGATTGGAGAATTCGAGAACCGCGCCGCCGCCCGAGATGGAGCCTTCGATTTCCACTTCGCCGTTGCTGCGGATTTCGAATTTGTCGAACTTGAAGGAATTGGAAACGCTGCTGGGGAAGTTGCTCGACACCATATCGCGGAAGTTGATTCCGGTATCGTCGAAGATATCCGAGATCGAATCCGGCACGTCGAACTCAATGCCGTCGGCGATTTCAAAGACCGCTTCTTTGAAGTCGGCGCCATTGGCATTGGAGAGGATCAGGTCGCGAAACGGAACGTCCGAGAGGCTCGGAGCTCCGAAGCGTCCGTCGATTCGGACATCGGTTCCCACCAATTCGACCGAACGCGGTTCGATGCCGACGCCGGAGAGCACGAGAGGCGCGCCGGGGTTGAGGCCGTTCTTGGGTGTGATGCGGGCGCCACCGGGTAAACCGGCGGCTCGCGCGTCGATGCTGAAACCGCCCGCGAAGAGGACATCCGAATCCACATCCGCGTCCGCCGTGATGCCGGGGAAGGTCAACGCCCGGTCGCCGCTGATCGAAGGCGCCAAAGGGTTGGCGTCCAGGAGCACCGCCTGTGTGGTGCGCAGTGTGTCGTTGAAGTTGATGGTGCCCTGGGCCACGAAGGTCGTGGCGCCGTTCGGCAGGATCGAGTCCGCCTTGACCAAGACGTTGCCGACTTGCAATTCCGTCAGGGCGCTGTCCTCGCCGAGGGATTCGATGTCCCGATAGGTCACGCGGAGGCGGTCCGTGTCGGGCTCGTCGATGGTGCCGCTGGTGGCGGTGATCTCGGTGATGACCGGATCGAGACCGCCGGCCTGCGAGCTGTACTTCATCGAGTCGAGCAGCGTCTGCGTGCCGCCATCGACCAGGATCGTCGCGTTGGGTGAACCGGCCACGGGGTCGAAGGTGTCGTTGCCGGCGAGGCCGTTGACCGTGATGTCGCCGATGTTTTCGTCCACGTTGACGGTGTTGGTCATGTTGAGGACCACGCCGGTGACGGTGACGCTGAGGTTGTCGTCGCCGCTGGTGGCGTTGGCGACGAGCGAGTTCGCGCCTCCGCCGGTATCGTTGATGTTGAGGGTTTGCTGCACCCCGTCGAGACTGACAGTAAAGCTATCATCGCCGCCGAGGCCATCGAGGGTGACCGCCGCGATGTTGGTCGAATTGATCGTGAAGATATCGCTCTGTGGGCTGCCGATGACAGAGGCCGGCGACCCCGCCGAGTTTGTGATCGAATGGTTCCCCGGCATTGTTGCGGTAAAGGTCGGGCCGACGGTTACCGTGACGGGCTGGGATGCTCCGATCAGGTTGACGGTGTAGTCGCCCGCCGCATCGATGATCGTGTCGATGCCGAAATCGCCAAAGTAGAGGTACACATCGACCATGGCTCCGCCCGACATCTGATCGTTGCCTCCATTGCCGCGGAAAGTATTCACCGCGTCATTGCCCGTCAGAATATCGTCTGCCGAGCCACCGGAAACGTCCTCGATTCCCGTCACACTCCCGAGGTTCGTCGCCGTTCCATCGGCAAGATTCACCGCCACGGGAGTGTTGTATAACGAATAGTTCAAAGTGTCCGAACCACCCGCGCCATTGAGGTTCAGATTAGACAACGAAGACACCGGCATGAGAAACGAATCGCTCTGAGATGAACCGATCAGGTTCTCGATGTCCGAAGGCGTATATTGGACCGAGTGAGAGGCAAGAGAGATGGGGCTGACTCCAAGATTGACCGTGAGCGAGATCGTGCTCTGCGAGAAGTCGAACGTATCGCTGCCGCCGGAATCCTGGATCGTCTCGCTGTCCCACCCATCTGCAAACACATAGGTGTCGTTGTCGGCACCGCCGTTGAGAGTATCGTTGCCCGAGAGACCATTGAGTGTGTCGTCACCGCCCAGACCCAACAGCGTATTGCCGCCCGCGTTGCCGGTCAGCGTATCGCCCGCGGGCGAGCCCGTGACGTTCGTCATGTTTAGCACGCTGCCGGTCAAGCTCGCGCTGTCCGAACTCAAGTCCACAACCACCGGGCCGTTCGTGCCGCTGTAATCGAGGGTGTTCACACCGCCGCCGCCATTGACGATTCCCGTGATGGAACCGCCCTGCGAGAACCGGAACGCATCGGTCGAGGTGCCGCCTGTGATGTTGGCGAAATTGGCGAAGGCCAGCCCATTGATCGTGCCCGCGTTCTGGCCCGTGATCCCCCACGTGTTGGCGATGCTCGGGCGGATCAGTTGATTGGCGCCGGTGCCGCCGGTGATGGACTGCACATTGAGCGAGGCGAAGTTGACGCTGTCGCCCGCGTTGCTGGACGTCACCGCCCCCGTGCCGATATTGGCGGTCAGGTTGGCCGCGTTGCCCACCGGGGCGAAGTCGAGACGGGACGTGCCGCTGTCGATGCTGAGAGAATCAGACCCCCAGCCGTTGGCGAAGCGGAACGTGGTCTCGCCCGAACCGCCCGCCAGCGTATCGCCGCCGGGGCCGCCGTCGAGCGTGTCGTTACCGCCCGCGCCCTGAATGTTGTCCACCACGCCGGAGCCGATCAGCGTTTCATTGCCCGGACCGCCGGTGATGTTGACGGCGAAGGGCCGTCCCGTGATCGGGGCGAGGGCCGTGAACTCGGCCGGAGTCACATCGGAGAGGTCGATCGTCGCGGCGCCGGAGCCGCTCTGGAACCCGGTGACGTCGATGCCGACGACCTGGTTGGGCAGGAGTTCGCCGGTGCTCGGGTCGCCGCCGTTCACTTTGACGCGGTTGCCGACCACCGTGATGGCGATATCCAGAGCGATGTCCGTCGTCACCGTCAGGATACCGCCGGCGAAGGTGGCGCTGAGCGGCCGATCCACAGAGATCACATCGCTGAATTCTTCGAAGCCCTCGAGCGCCTTCGCGGTCATCGCGAGGCCTTCGCTATTCTGGATGTTATTCAGGAACGGGTCGAAGCCAGCGGCCAGATTGCCATCCGTGCCGCCGCTGATCGTCATATCGACAGTGTAGAGGCGATTGTCGGACGAGAACGCGAACGCCCCGCCGGACGCGTTGAGATCGTAGTTGTTCGGGCCAAGATCGGTGAGGGTGCTGCCTTCCTGATCGAAGCGATGGTAGAGAAAGAGATCGGTTTCGTCTCCCCCGATCTCGCGGAAGCGGTCTTCCTGGGGCGCGCGAACGCCGCGCCACCAGCGCATTTCATCGAGCACTCCGTTGAAGCGCCGGGCTCCATTGAAACCGCCGATATCGACGATGCGGAAATTGCCGACGAAGCCGGGCAGGTTGGTGCTGGCTTGCTCAGCGCCGTTCTTGAAGGTGCGGATTTGGCGGGCGGAGACATCGAACTGAATGAGGAAATGAACCCACTTGTTGACTTCGCTCATGCCCGTCGTCGGCAGGTTTACGGTCGCGAAGCCGCCATCGACCGCTTCGACATCCATTTCGACGCGCAGGATGCTGTTATCCCAGAAGATATCGATGAAATCGCCGGTGCTGCTTTCGGCGCTGAAGATCATCGAGTTGGCCGTGCTGGTGCGATAGGCCCAGAACTCGAAGGTCAGATCGGAAGCGTTGCCGCTTGGAAGATTCAGCGTTCTTGTGACGTTGAAATGGCGGTCGCCGGGGAAGGCGAGCCGCTGGCGTGGCTGCACGTTGTCGACCGAGACACCGGGGAACGCGCTGCAATTCTCACCGTTGAGGTCACAGTTTTGCGCCTGGAAATCGCTGGGATCGACCTGCGTGACCATGTCGTCGAACATGACGCGGAAGGACGCCTGCTGATCGCCATCGCCGGTGATGGGGCCCATCGTGAGGGCCTGGGAGGACAGCGCCGCAGGCCCGCCGAGGAAAACCGGCGTGTCGATCGCAAGGGTCGCGACCGGCTGAACGATGGGGCCGAAATCGCCGGAATAGCCGAAGGCGCCATTGAGCGGCGTCGTGTTCGGAATCAGGGTGAGGAAAGCCGAATCGGCGGGAAAATCGCCAATCGGCGAATCGCCGCCGCCACCGAACTCAATGCGATGCTTCCAGCCGCCTTCGAGCAAGCCCACCGGCGAGGTGGTCCGGCCAAGGACCAGAACGGGATCGCGCAGTGGTTCGCCGCTGAGGTTGACGAAAATGACGAGGCGGAAACCGGGGAAGGCCGCTGGATAGATGTCTTCGACTTGCGCGTCGCTCAGGACGATAAGGCCGAGGATCTGGCCTTCGCGTTCTGGGCCGAAAGGTTTGAGAAGAGCCGGCGTTGTATCGCCCTCGCCCTTTTCGCCGGCTTTGAAGGTAATCGGCGACGTCGTATCCAGGCCGAAGGCCTCGCCGTAGCCATCGGTGCCCAGGGTGCCATCGGGGTTTGTATAGCTCAGGAAGGGAAGAGTGGGTGTCTGCGGGCTGCCGTTGACAAAGGGGTTGGCTCGAGTGGGGCCTTGGCCCGCGTTGAACTGGCGGGCGTCCACGGTGCCGAAGCTCGGAATGGTCGCGGCGTTGCTGGCGAAGATGAAGCGGCCCTTGTCCAGGTTGCTCACCTGGCTGATTCCACCGGCGCCCGCTGTGGTGATGATGCTCGGGGAAATCCAGAAGGGCATCGAGGCGGAAAGCTTGATGGTACCACCCGCTCCGCCGCCACCGCGCCCTCCGGAGGCGCCGGACCCGCCGTCGCCGCCGATGACACCGGCCCGGCCGCCACTGCCGCCGGAACCGCCATCGCCTGCCGCGCCACCATTGCCGCCTCCCGCTCCCGTGGGGGTTGTCTGAATCACCTCGGGGGCGAAGAACCCAGAAGTTCCGATGCCGCCCGAACCCGAATCTCCGCCACGGGCTTCGAACGTTCCCGTGAACTGAGCGGACCCAAGGACGACGATCTCCAGTCCTCCGCCGCCATGACCGCCGCGGCCGCCGGGGCCGCCGGGGCCACCGCTGCCGCCGGCCGAACCGGTGTTCCCCGTGCCACCTTTACCGCCGGAGCCACCGTCGCTGAAACAGCACGCGCCGCCGCCTGCGCCGCCGCCACCGCCATTGCCGCCCGAGGCGCCGCTGCCGCCACCACCACCGCCGCCGCCTCCGCCACCGCCGCCGCCGCCGCCGGAAAGGGTGAAGTTATTGCTCGGATTGTTCCCACCTCGAATTCCCGCCGTACCGGACAAACCATTCCCGCCGTCGAGCCCGTTCAATCCCGACGAACCCGCCGTACCCGAACCGCCGCTACCGCCCAAGCTGCCCGAGATCGAGCCACCGGCCCCGACCGTTCCCCCCGTTTGCCGCCCCTGACCACCAGCGCCTTGGGCACCGCCAACTCCGCCCCCGCCCCCGCTGTTCGGCGCGTTGGCGGCATTCGCCAGAGCGGAGAAAACCCCGTTACTTCCCGGTTCGCCCGCTTCCCCGTTCGGAGTCGTGGATGTGAAGCTTCCGCTGGAGCCATTGCCCGGACCTGATCCGGCGAAGACGCCACCGGCGCCGCCGGCGCCGCCCGCCCCGCCGACACCGCCGGCACCCCCGGTGCCTCCCGTGCCCCGGTTGCCGCCTTCCTGGGCGATGCCGCCACCGGGTCCGGGAACACCCAATGTCCCGAAATTGCTCGTTGCCGAGTAATCCCACCGCGTGTTCGCCGTCGGGAAATAATTTCCGCCGATCACAATCCGCGTCAGGAAATTTCCCCGATAGGTCGTGGCGTTCACCCGAGTGACGGCGCCCCGGAAGGTGGTGTCCTCGAATAACCGGAGGTCACCCTTCACGAAGAATGTCGTCGTCCGGTTCGCCGAATCGATGGCCACCGTCATCGGAACCCCCAAGAAGTCCCCCGATTTGCCATCCACCGTGCCGTTTTCCGAATCGATCAGAACGGTTCTTTGGGCCAAGGCTGGCGTGCTGAGCAAGGCGCAAAGGAGCAGGGTAGCCATGGCGCGAAGCCAAGGCCGGAGAGGCAATGTCGGGGTCATTCGCAATAGGTCCTTGTACCAGTAGTGGGGTCAGAGATTCATTTTCGCAGGCCATCTGTCAACCGCAATGGCGGTCAGAGACAACTGGTCAAAAGTGCGAAAACAGCCTTCCACGGTCACTTTTCGAGGGTAAGCGTTGCGCCCCTCCTGGCCACCGCGTTTCCTGTTCATCCGATGATCTTGCCAGCGAGAGGTTTTCAATCCCGCCCATGACTACCATCAGCGCCGCCCAGACCCCCGCCTATCGGCTGCCCGATCTCGAACCGAAAGCTCTTCTGGACAAGGAATGGCTCGAGCCCGACGGCTCCGGCGGTTTCGCCTGTGGCTGCGTCGATGGCCAGGTTCGCCGGTTCTGGCACGGGTTGCTCTGGGTTTCGCGCAAGCCCCCCACCGACCGCGTCCGGCTGGTGACGGGTATGGAAGAACGTCTCTGGAAGGAAGGCCAGGCGAACCTGTCGCTGTCCGCCACCTGCGATGCCGATGGAAAGTGGCACGCGCCGGATGTCATGCCTGTGGCCTTTCGCCCACGTCCCTTTGCCACGTGGGAGTGGGTGTTGCCGGATGGCCGCGGCACGCTGACCAAGTCCTTGATGATGCGCCGGTTTCATGGGACGACGATCGTGCGCTATGAGCTGACCGACGCCAGCGCCCCCGTGCAGTTGGCCCTGCGCCTGATCCTGCCCGAGGAAGCCACCGGCGCCCCGGAGTCCG
Source organism: Sumerlaeia bacterium (assembly GCA_040219255.1). Taxonomy (GTDB): domain Bacteria; phylum Sumerlaeota; class Sumerlaeia; order SLMS01; family JAHLLQ01; genus JAVJSW01. Next base: position 16,267 of record JAVJSW010000076.1, on the reverse strand, counting down.
GCGTGGTGACGCGTGTCGAAGGGATGACGGCGCGCGTGGCCTGCTCGGTGCCGCTCTTGCCCAGCGGCCGCGCCGGCGCCGGGCCCCTGGAGGTGGAGCATGAAACGGAGAAGGAGTGCGAAGCGGACCCCCTCGGCAAGCTCTACTTCGCCCCCGAGTCGGTTCTGGAAATCCAGCCCGGCGAGGTCGTCGATCTGGTCCTCACCGCCGCCGAGGACGCCCGCACCCAGCTTCACATGGCCGAGACCGCCCGCCGCGAGGAGTTGACGCGCCGCGACGACCTCGACATCCCTTGCCTCAGGCAAAACCCCCTGCTCGACGATGCCGAGCGCAACAGCCTGGCCATCGCCGCCGATCAGTTCATCGTCCGCCGCCACGACGGCCGCTTCACCATCATGGCCGGCTACCCGTGGTTTACCGATTGGGGCCGCGACACGATGATTTCCCTGCCGGGCCTGACCCTGGCCACCGGCCGCATGGGCGACGCGCGCTCGATCCTCGATCACTTCCTCAACCACGTTCAGGACGGCTTGATCCCGAACCTGTTCCCGGAAGCCGGCACCGAGCCCCAATTCAATACCATCGACGCGACCCTTTGGCTCTTCGAAGCCGTCTTCCAGTATGTGGCCCAGAGTGGCGACCGCGATTTCCTGGAGCACTACTGGGACCGCCTGCGCGCCATCATCAAGCACCACGAGGTCGGAACGAAGCAGAACATCCACCTCGACGCCGACGGCCTGATCGCCGGAGGCACCACCGGCAGCCAACTCACCTGGATGGATGTGAAGGTCAACGGTGAGATCCCCACCCCGCGCCACGGCAAAGCGGTGGAAATTCAGGGCCTGTGGTTCAACGCGCTGCACCGCATGGGCGAGCACGAAGTGGACATGGGCGCTCCCGCCGTGCTATCTGCCCATTGGCGCCTGCAAGCCGAGCGCTGCCAGACCGCCTTTTCCACCCGCTTTTTCATCGGCGACCGCATGCATTTCGCCGACGTGGTGGACCGCGACGGTGCCGGCCAGCGCGACGATGCGATCCGGCCCAACATGGCGCTGCCTTTCGGTCTGCCCTGGAACATCATCCCGAACGTGCGCCGCGCCTCGATCCTGCGCGCCACCGCCAAGGAACTCCTCACGCCGCGCGGCCTGCGCAGCCTCGCCCCCGGCTCGTCCAAGTACGCTCCCATTTACCGTGGCGATCGCCTCGCCCGCGACCGCGCCTACCACAACGGCACCGTGTGGATGTGGCTCATCGCGCCGTACCTGCGCGGCGTGGCCTTCGAGGCCCGCCTCGTGCCCGAGCTGACCGATCAGGTTCCTGAAATCCAGCGCGGCCTCCTCGACCACGTCTTCACCGAAGGCTGCCTCGGCAGCGCCTCGGAGATCTTCGACGCCGACGCGCCCCACAAGCCCCGCGGCTGCTTCGCCCAGGCCTGGAGCGTCGCCGCCGTCATCGAAGCCCTCAGCTACGTCGTAACCCCCAGCCGCGAGGTCGAGATGCTGTGGCGGTAAGCCGCGCCATCCGCGAGGACGCCCTCGCCATCGCGCGCGAACTCCTCGCCCAGCGCCGCGCCGAGGCCGCCGCCGCCCCCGCCCAGGCCTTCGCCGCGCTGCACGCCGGCACCTTTCACACCGATCTCTTTCACAACGAGTTCCCCCGTCTCCTGGACGCCCTGCCCGATGGCTACCGCGCCCTCGAGTGGGGCTCGGGGCGCGGCTGGGTCGCCGCCCACGTCGCCAGCGATCCCCGCGCCGGCCAGGTCCTCGCCAGCGAAGTCCTCTGGCCCCCCGGCCAGGGTCCCTTCACCCCCGACAACGCCCACACGCTGCACCGCATGGCGGCGGCCCACCCGCCCCTCGCCGAGCGCGTCGTCGATTTCGAGTTCGACGGCAAGGACCTGACCGGCTGGCGGGTGCGGTCCGGCGCGCCACTGCGGTTCGTCCGCCTCTCCGCCCACGAAATTCCCCTGCCCGACGCCTCCGTGGACTTTCTCTGGTCGGTCAATTGCATCGAGCACATCCCCGACCTGCGCGCCGCATTCCGCGAAGCCGCACGCGTTCTGCGGCCCGGCGGCCTGATGTTCCACACGACAGAGCCCCTCTACCACAGCGCCTTTGGCCATCACCTGCGCGACATCTTTCCCGTGCCGTGGGGGCATTTGCTGCTGGGCGAGGACGAATTGGCCACCGCCGCCGAACGCGAAGCCGGCGCCGGATCGGCCCATCCCATCGAATGGCGCCCGGGCGAACCGCTCCGCGCCGAACACCTCCTCGCGGAGGTGTTTCCCACCCTGAACCGCGCCCGCCCCGCCGACCTGCGCGCCGCCCTCCGCCCTGGCCCCTGGGCCGTCCGCGCCTGGGGCGATTTCCTCCCGCCCGAGCACCGCGCCTGGGCCCGTCGCCTCGGCCTAAGCCGCGCCCTTCCCGGCATCGCGCGGGAAGCCCTCCTCCTCGAAGGCGTCCGCTTCGTCCTCGAACGCCTGCCGGACAGGGCGCGGAGGGGATGGCGGGGGCCGCTGGTGCTGGACGCGCGGGTCAGGGGGTGGGTGCGGCGCTTTCTCTTGGCAAAACAGTAACGATGGGAGAATAATGTCTCCAGTTCGCACCAAGAAAGCCCCACCGGTCATGTCCGATTATCGCACAAGGGCTCTTGCCACAGGCACCTTTCTTCTCGCCGCAGCAGCCGCCGCCGCCCAATGGCCCGGCTTCGGCGACGTCCAGACCTACACCGTCGGTGGCAATCCCCACGATGTTGTCGCGGCGGACTTCAACAAGGATGGGCGCGTGGATCTGGCGGTGGCGAACGAGCAACGCCAAGTCAACGTGATCCTCGGCGCGGGGGGCGGAATGTTCTTGCCTCCGATCAGCTACAGCACGGCCGGCAAAGCCTACCGTATCGTGGCTAAGGATTTCAATCGAGATGGAAATTGGGATCTCTTCGTTTCCCAAGATTCGCCAGTGCAGATGACTCTTTTGCGTGGCAAGGGAGACGGAACATTCGAAATTGAACTTGATCTGGCATTCAACGGAGGATATCTACTGTTTGATGTAGAGGACATCAATGCAGATGGTATTCTGGATTTTGTGAGAGGCTCGAACGGAGACAAAGAAGTTTATATTCACTTGGGTCTGGAAGAGGGCGGTTTTTCGCAATTGGAGCCCATCGCGTTGCAGGTCGCTGCTAAAAGCGGCGGATTCGTCGACTTGGACACCGATCCAATTAAGGACCTTGTGATCGATATGGCCGAGTCCGACTTGTTGCTCTACAAGGGGATTGGCGATGGAACTTTTCAGGATCCGATAGTTATCGATCCCACCCATTGGGGTGCCAATGACTTTGACTTCGGGGATTGGAATGAGGATGGTCTGACCGATCTCTGTGGATCAGCTTATTCATATGGTATCTGGATCGCCAATCAGATCGTCGAGAATCGATTTAGCACCCTGGACTTTGTCTATACTTCGGGGTATGAAAGCGAGGTCGTAACATTGGACCTCAACCTTGATTTCCACGATGACATTTTCACAAGACTAGGGATAAGTCAAAATCTTGCGCTCCTAGGCAACGGCGATGGGACGTTCATTTCGCAAGACATTCCCAATCTCATCTACGACGGCGAACCCCGCCTCGCCGTTGACATCGACAACGACTTCGACACCGACGTGGTCGCCATTTCCCGCGATACCGGTACCCTCACCTTCCTCATCAACTATCTCAACATCGGCCCCACCCCCACGCCAACCCCAACCCCAGTCCCGCCCCCGGCCGGCGGAGAAATCGGCATCGTTCTCGCCGTCGAGGTGACCGAGGACGCCATCCCCTCCCAGGGCGGCGACATCCGCTACATTTACGTCTGGAGCAGCAACGGCGACGACCGCTACATCGCTTCCGAACCGACGACGGATCGACTCGCGATGCTCCGCAACGGCGAGAAAGGCGCCACCTTCGATGTCGGCGAGCGCTGGACCATCGAGGTCGTGCCCGTGGACGAAAACGGGCGCCAGGGCCAGAAGCTGACTGGCTACTTCCTCATCACCGACACCCTGACGGTGCAGTTCGAGGGCTGGACGATCAAGTAACTCCAGCCCTCGCCTTCCGGCCCGGCACTATTCCCCGCGCTTCGCCCATTCGCTCTCCACCATCCGGTAGAGCTTGTTCTCGCCGTGGATCGCCATCAGTTCGAAGGCTCCGGCGCCGATCAGTTCGTCCATGCCGGCGCGGGCGTTGACGGGATGGTTGCGTTCGTTGGGCACGAAAAGGTACCAGCGAATGCCCCGCTCGCGCAGGAAGTCGAGGCGCTCTTCCACCGAGCGGCCCCACATGTTCTGCTGCACGTCCCAATCGTCCAGGTGGACCAGCGTGATGCCGTCGTCGAACACCAGATGGCGGTTCTCGTGCGTCAGGAGCGGTTCGTTCTCCAGGAAGCCGTTCACCGCGATCCACATGTCCACGTCCTCGCCATAGCGCAGCCGATAGGCCAGTTCCGGGTTCATGCCCGGCGACCGGAACACATCGAGCGCCAGCGGTTCGTAGGTCTGGCCGAAAGCCCGGGCGTTGCCGGGGATTTTCTGGCCCATCAGCGCGAACGCCACCCCGGGCACGAAACCCAGCACCAGCACCGTGACCATCCCGTAAAACGCCAGGACGTCCTCCGCGCCGGTCGAGCCGACCATCAGGAACAGAATCAACCACAGGAGGGAGTTGAGAGCCAACAGGATCGCCGTCAGGAGGCCGAACCCGCCAGTGAAGATGATACCCAGCAGAATCAATTCGATCGTGCTGAGCAGAATGAACACGACGGACCAGGAGGAGGTCCATCGCGGCGTCGTCACGAACATGATCGGTATCGCGCTGAACAAGGCGATGGGAACGATGATGCCGATGATCTGATAAAGATAGAAATCCGCCAGCAGATAATTGTACGCCAGCAACGCCACCAGCAGCGACAGGCTCGCCCCGTACACCGCCGAGAACACCCGCCGGTGCAGCGGCGCCAGCCCCAGGCTGTCGTCGTCGTCCCCCGGCAGGAGGCTTCTCCAGAAGGCCGCGATAAAGAACCCGAAGACGATCCCCGGCAGCAGAAAACCCATGAAGAACGGCGCCATCTTGTACGAATGCACATAACGCATCGTGCCCACATCGCCGGCCAGGGGCAGCTTGAATTCTTCCGAACCCTGCGGCACCGGATGCCAGAACCACAGCAGATACACCGCCCTCAGGATCGGATTGCCCAGGTTCTCGCGCTCGCGATCTTCCGTGATCCGATAGGTGTCGTAGCCCTGCCAATAGAGCCAGCTCGCGTCGAGCTTGTCGCCCAGCGTCGCCCGCCGCTCGAAGCTTGGCAGGCCGGTGTCGCGGGGGCTGATTTCCTGTTCGATGTCGTGATAGATTTCCGCCACGCGAGCGATGCCGTCGCCGTTTCGGAACCATTCCAGTTCCGCGCTCTCCATCACATCCGGGTTATAGTTCACGGTCGCCGGGAACAGCTTAGGGAAGAACCCGTACACGGGGCTGCCGGTCAACGCCCAGTTGCGTACGAACCACGTGCTGCCCACGATCGCGCACACGACGCAGATCGCCCAGAATCGTCCCGACAGCAGCAGGGTCTTGTACCCCCGTGGGTCGGCCGCTTCGGGCTCCATCAGCGGTTTCACACCGCTCTTGGGAATATCGTCCACATCGTCCGTGAAGGTGTTCGCGGCATATCGGCTCTCATCCGTCTCGCCCAGATCGCCCTTCGACCGCCACATCACCATCACCAGCGTCACCAGCCACGGCAGCGCCAGAATCCCCATCAGGTAATTCACATGCAGCGCCGCCGCGCACACAAACGTCATCGCCGCGAAAGCCCCCGGCAGCCGCGTCCGCGCGAACCACGCCACGGTGTAGATAAACGCCGCGCAGTACAGTATCACGAAGGCGTAATCGGAAGCCGCCGTCGTGTAGAACACCGACAGCGGGATCGCCCGGAAAATCAACGCCGCCGTCATGGCGATGCTGCGGCGCGAGAAAATCAGCAGCCCCGTGTCGTACACCAGCATCGTCGCCACCAGCCCCGCCATGGGCGCCGCCATGCGCTGATACAGGTCCGACCAGGACCCGAAGGACGCGCTGCACGCCGCCCCCCAGACCGAATACAAGTGCGGATAATTCGCCCCCAGACCGATGCCTACTTGCGCCTCCGCCTTGAAGGGGAAACCGCCCTGCTCGAAGGTCATCTTCGCGTAGCCCAGGTACAGGATCATCGAATCCCAGTACGTTTCCGGGAAAAAGACCGCGTGCCAGAACGTCAGCAGCGTGATCAATCCGATGATCCCCATGGCCACGAACGTGAACATCCCCGCCATGCAACCTTCCTTGTCCAGCTCCGACTCCGCCGGCAACACGGGCGCCAGCCTCAGCCGGCCCAGGCGCCCCTTGGCGTCGATGGCGTCCACCCAGCCCGGATGTTCCGGCCCCCGACCGCGCCAGAATCTGGCCGGCGCCCGGAACATGCGCAGCGCCGCCAGTCCGCCGAAAACCGCCAGCATCCCCAGCCACGCCAGCCACACCCACAACGTCGTCAGCATGTCCGCCATCGCCAGCCACTCGAACACGATGCCCGTGACCCCGAAACCCGCGGCGAACCCGAGCGTCACCTTCACCCGGGGGCGCACGAAACTGTCGATGGCGCTCAGGAAAAACACCCCGATGGCGGTCGTGAAGAACAAACACAGCAACCCCGCCAGGAACGTCAGCGGTGGGCTGTTCTCCAGCGAAAACGACCACGGCCCGCGGAAAATCGAGGTGAAAACCCCCAGCCATCCGCCCGGCCCATGACCCGTCCACAGACCCAGATTGCTCCTCAGGAACCACAATGTCTGAATGACGATCCACAGAAAAACCAGCACCGCCGCGAAGCGCAGCACCTCGGCCAGGATCTTCCAATCCCGCCGCCGCCGAAGGCGCGTTCGCGCGAAACCCTCGGGATCGTTGAAGACTTGCTCCAGCTTCGCCTTGCTCACGGTGCCGGTTCTTTCGTTGGGAAGTTCTTGGGCGCCGCCCTAGTCGACCGGAAAACCGAGATCGCGCAGGGTCTGATCCATCATGTCCGGATACAAGATTGTCAGGACCAGATTGGTGATGAACATCAGCAACGAAATGGCGATGATCGCCCAGCCGACCCACTGCCAAATGCTCGCTTGCCCGTCTTCCTGTCCGTACGCGCGGGCCTTGTTCTGGGCACTGCGAGAGAGAGCGACCACCCCGACCCCGCAACCCATCGAAATCGGCCAGCAGCAGCACACCGCCAGCACCGCCGCGATCGTAAGCCCCAACGAAGCCATGTGCTTCGATTGGTTCAGTTGGCCGATATCCACCGGCTGATAATAAGGCGGCTGCCCATAAGGCCCGCCCGGCGGCTGGCCATAGGGATCGTAGCCATAGGGCCCCGGTTGCTGCTGCGGAGGCTGCTGCCCGTAACCTTCGTACTGGCCGGGCTGCTGGTGGGGCTGCGGCTGTGGCTGCTGCCCATAGGGGGCGTCGCCACCAAAACTCGCGGGCGGCGGATAACCGCCTTGCTGGGGAGGCGCATAGCCTCCGTATTGGCCGCCGGGGGGCGGAGGTCCATGGGGCGCTTGATACTGCGGGGGCGCGGGTGGCCGATAGGCCGGGGGCAAGTTCGGAGGGGGCGCCACCGGAGCCGGCGGCGGCGGCGAAGAGTTCGGCGGCGGCGTCGGACCGGCGGCCGGTTGCTGAGGCACATCGGTCGGAGTCGGAGGCGTTTCCGCCAGATTTTCCCGGGGCGCCGAATCGGCCGGAGGCGCCCACCAGGCCGGCTCTTGCGGTGGCGCTTGAGCCTGGGGCGGGTCGTAGGCCGATGGCTGATAGCCCGGCGGCATGGCCGGACCGAGCACCGGCGGTGGCGGCGGCCCGGCGGAAATCTCAGCCGGCGTCGACTCACCTCCCCAATTTGGGGCGGGGGCGGCTCCCGCTTGGGGTCCATAAGGCGGCGCCTGGAAATCCGCGGGTGCCTGGAAATCCATGGGTTGCTGCTCCGGCGCCCCTTCCGGCCGCCACTCCTGGGCGCCCCGCTCCGCCGGAGGCTCCGCCCCCGGATCGGCTCCGTACACCGGCGAGCCATCCTCCGGCCGCTGCCACGTCAAACTCTCCTGTCCCTCGGAAGCCGGTTGGGGCTCGGCGCCCTCCGGCGCGCGAGGTCCCGGCTCCTCGTCTTCGGGGCGCTGGGGCGGATTGTTCGGATCGAAAGTGCTCATGGAACCAACTTATCGGGTCGGGATGCATCGGGGCTCGGCCCTCACCAAGCCCGAAGGCCGCGAGCGTGAAAAGGGAAAAAGGAAACCGCCCCTCCTTCGCCTGGGGCGCTTCGGCCTCAGTACCGCTTCCGGCGCGCCTTCTTCTCGTCCGCCGCGTCCGAGAACAAAATCCGGTGGACCAGCAGCAGGCCCCAGGCCACCGCCACCGTGAACAGAAACAGCGCGAAGGCCGGGTAGCCCATGATCGTGACCGAGGACTCGATGTTCATGATCAGCGCCGCCCCGATGATCAGCGCCGCCAGCACCAGCCCCGCCGTGATTCGGTTGGCGATTTTGTGCATGCCCCGCAGCAGTCGCGCCTCGTCGATGGCGTCCACATCCAGCCGGAACTCGTTCTTGGCCAGCCGCTCCAGGATGACGTCCGCCCGGTTCGGCAGCGTTTCCAGGAAATCGATCGTTTCCAGCGCGTTGCCGAACATGCGAGGCACCGACGCGTAATTCAGCGCCCGCTTCTCCAGGATCTTCGTCGATTGCTTCCGGATCGCTTCGTTGGGGCTGAACTGCGGCGCCAGGAAATGCCCCGCCTTGTCCAGATTCAGGAGCGCCTTTGACATCAGCGTCAGGCTCTCCGGCAGCATCAGGTCCGTCGCCCCGGCGATCTTCATGATCTCCAGCACCACCCGCCCCGCGTCGATGTCGCGCACGTTCGCGTCGCGGTGCCGCGTCACCAGGTGCCCCGCACGCCGAACGAAACTCGAACGCTGGAATTCCGGACCCGGTTCGCCCATCCGGATGCAGACCTCCGCCGCGTCGTCTCCGCGCCCTTCGCTGATCGCCAGCAGCAACTTCACCAGCAGCGACCGGAACGACGGCGTGAACCACCCCACCATCCCCAAATCGATCAGCGCCAACCGCCCCCCCGGCGTCAGGATGATGTTCCCCGGGTGCGGATCGGCGTGGAAAAACCCATCGATCAGGAAACCCTTCAAATACGCGTTGAACAACTCCTCCACCAGCCGCGGCCCATCGATCGCCGCCAGAACCTCCGGCGTCGCCTCCGTCACCTTCACGCCCGGCACGAAATCCATCGTCAGCACCTTCGATGTGCAGAGCGCCTCGATCGCTTCCGGCACGAAGATATACTCGAAGGCTGCCAGGTTGCGCTTGAGAATCTTGAAGTTATGCACTTCCTGCTGGTAATCCAGTTCGTTGATAACGGACCCGCGTAATTCCCGGATCACGCTCCGCAGCCGATAGCGCTCGCCGAAGTCGGTGTATTTCTCCACCAACTCCGCCGCGCCCGTCAGGATCTCGAAATCGTCGATAATGCCTTCGCGGATGTTGGGCCGCTGCACCTTCACCACCACATCGCGGCCGCTGTGCAGCACCGCCCGGTGCACCTGACCCAGCGACGCCGTCGCGATCGGCTCGGGGTCGAAGGACTTGTAAGCTTCATGCAGACCCTGCTGCAACTCGCGCTCGATGATGCCCTTGACCTGGCTGAACGGAAACGGCGCCACATCGTCCTGAAGCCGCGACATCGCCTTCAAATAGGCCGGCGGCAGCAAATCCGCGCGGGTCGAAAGCAACTGCCCCAGCTTGATGAACGTCGGCCCGAGCTGCTCCAGGTCCCGCGCCACCTCCAGCGCGTGCTCCTCCTGAGACCGGTTGGGAACCGCGTCGTCCGCCGGGGGAATGGAGTTCAACCCCGACCGCGCCGACAACTCCGCACGGCCGTGCTTGATCAAGAGCTTGAAGAGTTCCTTGCGGCGCTTCATCCGCCGCCATTTCGGAAGGTACATCGTCCAGGGTCAGCCAATCGCATGGTGCCGAAAAATCGGCATCTCGGGTTGGGAACGCCAAACCCGGCTCCCAACTAAAGCGCGCACAATGCCAAGGCGCTATCGAAAGACACACCCAGGCATCCGGACGCCCCCCTTCACCCTCAACTTTCTCTCGCGAGGCCCCGACCCTCCGCGCCAGCATCACCCGCCATGACCGCCCCCCATCTTCTCTCCATCGAAGTCACCAACCGCTGCGGCAAAGCCTGCTGGTTCTGCTACAACCACAGCGCCCCCGGCGGCGAAACCGTCTGGGCCCCGGAGGAACTCGTCGCCTTCGTCGAAGACTGCGCCGCCCACGGCCTCAAAGCCGTCTCCCTCGGCGGCGGCGAACCGCTCCAATACCCGCCCCTCTTCGACGTCCTCGGCGCCCTGCGCGGCCGCCTGTTCCGCAGCCTCACCACCAACGGCCTGCCCCTCGACCGCGACCCCGCGCTGTGGGATCGCCTCGCCGAAGCCGCGCCGGAAAAAGTCCACGTCAGCGTCCACTTTCCCGAACGCCCCGACGAAGTCGCCCGCGTCATCGCCCAGGTCCACCGCCTGCAAAGCCTCGGCATCCGCAGCGGCGTGAACCTCGTCGCCAGCCGCGCCAACCTCGCCGCCGCCGAAGCCGCCGCCGACCGCCTGCGCCAATCCGGCATCGGCAACGACCGCATCGTGTACTTGCCCATGCGCGTGCGCGACACCCCCACCCCCCGCGACATGGCCCGCGTCGCCGGCCAACCCCCCGGCGGCCGCTTTCAAAGCATGAGCTGCCTCCTCACCTGTGGCAAGAGCCCCCGCTTCGCCTCCATCGCCTGGGACAAAACCGCCGCCTGGTGCTCCTACACCCAGGCCCGGCGCGCCCTGCCCACACTCGATTTCGCCGGGCTCACCGAAGCGCTCGCGGACCTGCCGGTGGTGTTCTGCGGCGGCACGAAGGACCCCGCGCCGCCCGTGCCCACGACGTTGTCGTAGGCATCGCCGGCGCGGCGAAGGAGGGCCTGCTGCAGGCTGCCGAGAATCCGGATCGGAGTCTCCGGATCGTACGTCGTCCGGTCGGCCGCCGCCCGCGTTCCCGTCGAGTCGTTGTTGTCGCTGTCCAAGTGCGCCAGCGTGGAAAGCCACGCCGACTTCACCCACGCGAGGGAGCGGTGGGCGTAAACCTCAGGTACCAACACAGGACCTACTCCAAACTGGAGTTGTTGCTCGCCAGGATCATTTTCGTACACCACCATGGTATTAAGGGGAGCAAAAATCTGGGGGCTCGTGTCTGTGGCGGAAGAAGTGGACCGCACATAGCTGTAAGGCAATACTTCCTCCCCGCTGGCCGGAAGTCTCAACACGGCATCCCAATCCGTCGCGAAATTCAGCCCGGAAAGCTGACCCACGGAAAGACGCTGCGTCTCTTGGAGCAGTTCGTCCTGGCTCTGGGCAGTCATGGACAGAGCTGCCAAGAGTGGGGTTAGGAAGAATAAGGGTTTCACTGTTTTTGTTTTCATTCGATTAGAACCCCATGAAGGTCTGTGTAGAAGGCTAAGGGCGTGAAGAACTTGGCATTTGGACTGACGGGCCAAGGTTTTGGCGGTATTGCGACTTCGCCCAAAAGAGGTACCTCAGAAGGCTTCATATTCTGAGAAGAGTCCGGAGAAGCAGTGTAACTAACGTTATACAAATTATTAACTGATATTATATTTTTGTAGACAAAAACACCATGATCCTCCACCGCCACTGATAAAGAAACTGGCCCCAGCGGCAATTCATGACCCAAGTAAAATGATCCTGACGGAATGTTTTCCGGACCCCATACAATTGCCACACCCGCTTGATTTACTCCCAATCGCGTATGAAGCTCTGTATCTTCAGAGCCATGAAGATCATTCCCCTCTAAATACTTAATTACAATGTCTATAGACAGATCACTATGAGTAGGAACTTCTCTATAAATTGCCGTCATGCTCGGCTCAGAGAGTCGATCTGCTATTCTAGGTACGATATTGAACAGAACAGTCTTGTCTTTGTAGACCCCTGTTGTACTAATTCCCTCAAAAGTCATACCAACCTCCTCACCATCAACAGGAATAGTCCAAGAGGGAAAAGAGAGAGAGTTTAAATATCCAACATTTCCAGCCCATAACCCGGCGATTGGACCTGTGACATCCGAGTAGAACTCAAAGAAGAACGGAGTATTGAAAGTCACCCTAGAATCCAGGAAATCGACCCCGCGAACCGTGGCATAATTGATCGGGTCACTATAGATGCCATCGCCTTCATAGACCCAAAACGTCACCTTTTGACCCGGCAATGGAGGAGCCGTGTCTGGAAACGCCTCCATCCCATACACCCCATTCACATCCGACAGATAAATGAACATCCTCGTCGGCGAGTTTCCCTTCTCTTCCCCCTCCTGCTTCTGCTTCGCCCCGCCGTCCTGGGCATAGCCCACCGCCCCCATCGCCAGCACAATGGCACCGGCGGCGAGGACGCGGAAGGCGGAGGATAGTTGGGCGAGCGGTGCGAGCATCGGAGGGGGGCTGACCTATCCTGGGAGGAGTCAAAGGGTTGCGGTTCTTCTACTTGGCGATATAGAAGGCTGCGGCGAAATCGTGGGCGGAATCGTCGCGCGCCTGAATCTCGACGGTGTTCAGGTTGCTGCCGAAGGGATCGCCGTATTCGTCTTCGAGGTCGAAGGTCAACGTCATCACGCAGGTCTCGGTCGTTGCCGAGCTGCCGCTCACCGTGGTGATCTCAATGGGTTCGGTCATGAAATGGGGGCTGAGCACGCTGAGGCCGGCCGATGTGGGTTGGTCCGTGTGCGGGATCCAGGCGAAGTCCGGCGGCACCGTGGCAAAGCCGGAAATCCGCACGTCCACTGTCAGCACGTCGGTCGTCTGATTATCGACGGCGACGATGTGCATGCTGGGGGGAAGGTAGGATGCGGGGGAGGCGTCGAAGCTGGTCGCCCGCGGGAAGTGCTTGGTCTGTGGGACTCGGGGCTTCATGGGTGCAACCACCCGGACGCGCGGGGAATTTGCCTAGAACAGCGACCAATCGCGCACCGACGCCGCCTCGCCCGCTTCGTTCAGGAACACCGGGCCGTGCAGCGTGACGCGGCCCGACAGGTCCACGTCCTCCAGGAAGTAGGCGCGCTCGCCCGAGCCGTAGGCGTAGGCCTCGGGGTCGGCGAAGGTGTAGGTGGCGCCGGACCCGAAGAGGCCTTCCGCCGCAATGAGTCCCGCCGTCAGCCGCTCGCCCCGCACCCAGCCGCCGCCCAGAGGCTCGGCGCGGTACACGTGAAAGCCGGCGTTGTCGATCTCCGCCAGCGTCTCCCAAGTCAGAAGCGGCTGGGCGCCGTTGCCCTGCGGCACCACGTCGAACCTAGCCAGTTCGACCAGCAACGGCGTGTCGAGGCCAGGCGTCAAGAAACCGCCGTTCAGGGTCAGGCCGCCGCCGCTCGCTTGCTGAGCGTCCGGCTGGCCGACGATGCCGTACATGGTCAGGCCACCGCCCGACGCCACGCCGCTCGGTTCAAAGGTCGAACCGGAAATGGTGAGCTGGGCCAGCGCGGGGAGCGCGAGGCCAACGGCCGCTGCGGCGGCGAACAGGGGCAGGTGGCGAACGGACTTCATGGCAGACTTCCCAAAATACAAAATGATGATGGAATAATGTGGGACGGCACGGATCGGATTGGCAACGGAAAATCGGAAAATGAACGAAATTTAATGTTTCCTGACGGGGCAAACTTAACCGAGTCAACGATCTTCTCGTCCATCGGTGTAAGACCCGCGGTCCAAGAGGCGACTAGCCCTCTGTTGCGCGGCAGGCCCGACACTCCGCGCCGCGAAGGAATCCCGCTCCCATGAGTTCCAACTGGTTGACCGACTGGATTTCCGCCACCAAGGAACTGAAATCCAAGACTCCCCCTCCCCCGCGAGGGATTTGCCCTGATCGGCCAAAGGCTGGCAACGCCCCCGCCAATCACGAGGACGACCTCACCGACCTGCTGAGCGAAAGCTCACTGCGGCTGCGGGCCTTCGTCATCGCCGATGAAATGCGCAAGCGCCGGGAGGAAACCACCCGCCGCGCCGCGAAAGCCCCCACCATGCCCCCGGCCAATTCCCCCCAGGAGGAGCCCGCGGTCGAACTGCCGCCCATCCCCAAAATCGAAGACAACCGCCGTTCCGCTTCCTCCGCCGCCGTCCCCAAATACATCACCACCCGCTCCAGCCGCGAGAGCGTGACGCTCGCCCCAAAAATCCTCGGCAAGTAAGGCGGGCGCGTCCGCCTCTTTCCCTCTTGCGGAGCGCCGCCCACGCGAGCCAACAGCGCCTCGATCCGAGTCATGGAAAAATGCGGCCTGCGGTTCATCGAAGAATACGATGAACCGCACTTTCCCGGCGAAGACAAACGCGCCGTGCTTTATCGCCTGACCCGCGAGGAGTATGCGAGCGGGGTGGATCGGCCGGAAGAAACCCCGCGCTCCCGCACCTGACATCCCATCCCTCCCCATGACGAAAACCCAGCCCCCGTCAGGGTGCCTCCGGCCTGCCGATCCAGCCACAAGGTGTTCCCGACGAGAGTGAAAATCGCTGGAGCCAGCGGACACGCCAAAGTCCCCGCCAAGGTTCGTCTTGAGCCGGAGGTCGTCCTGAAGTGCTTTCCGTCCGGCACGCAGCCGGGCGGCGCCTTACACCAGGTCGATGTGCTCTTGCAGGCTGTACACGTCCTTGTCGCCGCGGCCAGAGAAGCAGAGCATCACGATCTCGCCGTCCTTCACTTCGGGCGCCATGCGGATGATCTGGGCGATGGCGTGGGCCGTTTCCAGAGCCGGGATGATGCCTTCCAGTTCGCTCATGGCCCGCAGCGCCGCCAGCGCCGCGTCGTCCGTGATCGAGACGTACTTTGCCCGCTTGCTGAACGCGTAGAAGCTGTGCTCCGGCCCGACGCCGGGATAATCCAGGCCCGCTGAGATGCTGTGGGCCGGCACGATCTGGCCGTCTTCGGTTTGCAGCACATAGCTGCGCGACCCATGGAACACGCCGATCTGAGCCGCGCCGATGGTCGCCGCGTGCAGACCCGTGGCGATGCCTTCGCCCTCCGCCTCCACGCCCCACAGCTTCACGCTCGTGTCGTCGTGGAACGGATGGAAGATGCCCATGGCGTTGCTGCCGCCACCGACACAGGCCACGATGTGGTCCGGCAGGCGATTTTCTTTCTTCAAGATTTGCGCGCGCGCTTCCGTACCGATCACGCTCTGGAAATCGCGCACCATCATCGGGAAGGGGTGCGGCCCCACACAGGAACCGATGATATAATGCGTGTCGTCGCAGTTCGACATCCAGGTGCGCATCGCCTCGTTCGTCGCGTCTTTCAGGGTCCCCGTGCCGCTCGTCACCGGCACCACCTGGGCGCCCATCAGCCGCATGCGGAACACGTTGAGGCGCTGGCGCTCGATGTCTTCCTCGCCCATATAGATCGTGCATTCCAGACCCATCAGCGCACAGGCCGTGGCCGTGGCGACGCCATGCTGGCCGGCGCCCGTCTCCGCGATGATCTTGCGCTTGCCCAGCCGTTGCGCCAGGAGCGCCTGACCCAGCGTGTTGTTCAACTTGTGCGCGCCGGTGTGCAGCAAATCCTCACGCTTGAGGTACACCTTGAATCGCCCGCCTAGGGACTCCTCGAACCGCTTGGCCCGCGTCAGAGGCGTCTCACGCCCCGCGTACTCGGTCAGCAGCTCGTGCAATTGCGCCTGAAAATCCGGATCGCCGGCCACCGCCGCGTATTCCTTCTCCAGGTCCAGGAGCGTCTGCATCAACGTCTCCGGCACGAACCGCCCGCCAAAGGGCCCATAGCGGCCCTTTGTATCGGGGCGAGCCGTCGTCGTTTCCATCGTATCCATCTGAGCCATCGGAGGCGATCCTTCCCGGTCGGGGGGGTGGGGTCAAATCGGGGTGCCGTCACACCGTTCCATCAGAAGAGCGAGGCTCGTGCCTGTCAAGGCGTGAGGGATCGAACGAAACGAACCTCAAGGTAACACGACCGTCCCGGCCGTGGCCAGCGGCGCTTCTCGAACCAGGCGCCGCACCAGCGACGGACCTTCTTGTAGCACAGACTCTCCAGTCGTAAACGTCCTACGAGCCCCATCTTGACCATCGCCGGGGTCCTGTGCGATTCTGCCTCCTCATTTTATAC
>JAVJSW010000075.1:0-48248 GCA_040219255.1 Sumerlaeia bacterium | reverse complement strand
CGGGGGGTTCTTCGGCGGGCATGTCCACCACCAGAGGGGCCGTGGCGGCGGGCGCGGGCGCGGCGGCACGGCGGGGCGCGGCGGGGGCGTTTTCCATTTCGTCGAGCATCATGGTCTGCTGCTCGATGGCGACCAGGAGCCGGGCCTTGGCCTCGCGCAGTTCCGCTTCCAGGCCACCCGCTTTGGTATGCAGCGCCTGCACCGCTTCGACGTTGGCGGCGAGCTGCTTGTCGCGCTCGGGCATGGCTTCCCAGATGGCTTTGATGGAATCCATGGACTCGGCGCGGACCTGGCGGATGCGTTCGCCGAGATTGGCGATGGCTTGCTGAAGGGCCTGGGCTTCCGTGAGTTTGGCTTTCTTGCCGCCATCCTCCGGCGTCTTCGCGCCCACACTCTCGGCGGGCAGGGTATCGAACCGGATATCGAGCTTTTCCACCGATTCCCAGATCGACTTGATCTGCGTCATCGCTTCTTCGCGGACCGAATGGGTGCGGTTGCTCAGTTCGGCGAGCTGCTGCTGCATCGTATCGACGCGCGAGTGCAAGGGTCCGAAGGGTGTGCCGCCCGACGGTGTGCCGCCCTTCTCGACGATTTCGTTGACCAGTTGGACATTGCTGGAAAGGCCGGAGAGCTGGATGCCCAGCTCGTCGTGGCGCTGATCGACCAGGTTCTCAATGTTGAGGAGGCGGCGCTGGACCATGTCGAGGTGCTGGCCGATGACTTCCAGGGCGCAAATCGCCTGATAATTGTAGCTTTCCTGGCGCCCGGCGAAGGGGCGCATGATGGCCAGCAGCAGGTTCTTGAACCAACCGAGGCGCGAACCTTTGGGGGATTTGGAGACGCTGAAGTGGCGGCGCATATCCGGCAGCACGGAGACGTTCAACGTCTGGAGCACGGACATGCGCATCGGGTCGGCGGAGCGGGCCATGGGATTGGCACTGGCATCGGTGGCCGGGGAAGCGCCGCCCGCGCCACCGGGCGATGGCGCGTGGGCATCGCGCGTGGGCTCGCCGGTGGCCGGATCGAGCGGCGGTGAGGAGTCGTCGCGATTGCTCAAGTGGCGTTCGATGTTCTGGAGCAACAGCTCTGAATCATAGCGGGCCATTCGGGGGCGGTCTCCCATTCGTCCAGGGTCCGGGCGCCATAGAACGCGGCGCCCAGGGTTCGCGGCGGATTGCCTGCGTCCCCTTCATCCCCCGGAACGAAGGGCGGATCAATGGAGAGTTCGAACAGGACCGGCGCCCCCACGGAATCAGGGGGCAGTTCGGCGGTCAGGACGCTTAGCTCCTCGGTGGCGGTCCACTCTTGCTCCCAGCCGGTGACCGCCACGGCGAGGCGGACGGTGAGCGCGGCTCCCGCTTCCCGGCCATGAATGCCAAGGGCGAGGGCGAGCCGGGGCGCCCGGGGCGCCATCACAAAGGTCGCGCGGGGGCCGGTCCAGCGCAGGGGCGGGTCGTGACCCTCGATGGAGAAGAAGCCGCTGAGAAACGGGTTCGGGGCGCCGGGTTCGGGCTGCGCCGAGAGGGGGTCGGGGGCGGAGGGGAAAACCTGGGCGAGGGCGGCGGAGAGCGCGCCGGGCGTCTGCGGGTCACGGATAGCTTGCAGGATAGGCTTCAGGTGGGCGACGCCGTGCCAGTCCTTTTCTTCCACCGGCACCACGCGAAAGGCCGCACCGTTGTCGGTCCAGTCGTAGCAATCCTCCAGGTGCGTGTCCTCACTGTGAATCGCCACAGTGATCGAATAGTCGCCATCGCCGATATCGAGCGGCACACGGCAGGTCAGCGTCACCGCCTCGCCCGGCGAAAAATCCCCCAACTCCAGCCCCATGCGGGCCGTGTTGGTTCCAAAAACGTCCATTCCCAGGCGGTCTCGGATCAGGAAGCCGATGGTCGGGTTCGAGATCGGCGCCAGGCTGACGGCTCGGATTCGCAGCCGCATCGTGGCGCCGACGGCGAAGACCTCGGCGGGATCGCCGTGGTCGTCGAGCACATCAAGGCCGGTGATGAGCGCCTGAAAGGTGCCGGAGCGCCTCGGGGCCGAGCGGTCCGCGTCGCTGGAGCTGGCCCAGCGTACCGACATCTCCACGTTGCCCGCGCCCCGGGTGGCGAGCAGCGCGTTGTAGTGCTCCAGCACGTCGCTCGGGGTGCCGCGGTTGGCGATCTGGCCCTGGTCCAGCAGCACCGCCTCGTCGCACAGCGCCAGCACGGCGTTGGGGTCGTGGCTGACGAAAAGGATCGTGGCGCCGTTCTCGCGGAATTGGCGGATGCGGCGGATACACTTCTGGGCGAAGCGCGCATCGCCCACGGAAAGCGCTTCGTCGATAATCAGGACGTCCGGGTTCGTCGCGGCGGCCACGCTGAATCCCAGCCGCACGACCATGCCGCTGGAGTAGGTGCGAAGTGGTTGATCGATGAAGCGGCCGAGTTCGCTGAAGGCGATGATGTCGCGCTCCTGCTCGGCGATTTCATCGTGCGAGAGGCCGAGCAACTGGCCGTTGATCCAGATGTTCTGGCGGCCCGTGAACTCGCCGTGAAAGCCCGTGCCCAGCTCCAGCAGGGCGGCCACGCGGCCCTCGACACGGACGTCGCCGGCGGTGGGGATCAGGGTTCCTGTGATGATTTTCAGCAATGTCGATTTGCCGGCGCCGTTCGGGCCGACGATGCCAAAGGCGCGGCCGCTGGGCACGCGCAGATCGATGCCGCTCAGCGCCCAGAAGTCCTGATACCGCGCCCGCCAGCCCATCCAGTCGCTGATGCGGTCGAGGGGCTTGCGGTAGAGGCGGAACCGTTTGCTGACGCCTTCGAGTTCGATCACGCGCCCTGGCCGTCCTCCAGGCGCTTGCGCACGTTGGCCAGTTGCGATTGCCAACTGGCGTTCTTGGTCGCGCTCTTGGCTGCATCTTGGGGCGCGTTGGCCGGTTCGGGCTCGGGGGCGGGTGCTTCCTCGGCGCCAAAGCTCATGGGCGGGATGCGTTCCTGGCGGATGGGGCAGAAGTTGCTGTCTTCGAGTTCGCAGGCTGGCAGGTGGGGAAGGGCAAGGATCAGCTCCTCGCGGAGGCGTTCCGCGGGATAGATATATTCACCGGTGAAGAAATTGGTTTCGTCGTCCCCTTCCATTTCCCGGGGATCGGCCGGTTCGCGGGTAAAGATCAGATTCACCGAGAGGTTGACGGGGAGGCGCAGGGCATGGAGGCATCGCACGCATCCGGCGGAGGCGACGGTGCGAACGGTGCCGGAGACGAGAAGACTGTCGGCGCCGACTTTCTTGGCAGTGATGTCGCCGACGACGGGGTCGTGGAATTCGAACTCGGGGTCATCGGTCAGCTCGAAATCGGCGGGTGGGACGTCGAAGGTCAGTTGGACGGGTTCGTGGAGCGCACGGTCCACTTCGATTCTCAGGGTCGTGGTCATCGCGGTTGTGCCTCCAAAGGGGCATCGGTGAAGGGTCGGTCGTGCCGGGGGCGGGGCGATGGAACGCTGCTCGCCGCGAAGAAAACGTTGCGGTCCGGGCGCGGCTGCTCCCATCCTTCGGCCTCGAAGAGATACCCTAGAGTGCAGGGAATGGATATGTCGAACAGGATATTTCGAGCTTCGTGGATTTTGTTGGCCCTGGCCGTTTGCGCCGCGGGTTGCAGCCGGCGGGGCATTGTACTGACGGAAGAATCGGACAGCGTGTCGCGTGCCATTGTGGCCGGCGATATCAACCGAATCGAGGGCGGCTTGTTCGCCGGCGGTGACCAGGCCAAGGTCCCCGCGGGGTATTACCAGTTCGCCCAGGGCATCGGCGAAGTCGATCAGCCCTTCGACTCGCAGAACTCGGAGATCCTCGCCCTGGGCGATTACTACGCCCTCTCGGGCGATGGCATCGGCAAGGCGAAGATCGTCAATCAGACCATCCTGGCTAACTTCATTGTCGGCCTGACGCCCCGTTCGAACCCGACGGCCCGCTATCGCGTCAACGGGCCGGTGCTCTTGAGCGACGCCTTGATGGAAGCCGCCGCCGCCCATGGCGATGGCGAAACGATCGCCGTGGTGGGACTGGTGGAGTTCACGGAGTTGCACGGTTCGCGCCGCGGCAAGACCCTCAGTGTCGGCAAGCGCCAGGCGATTTTCTTCGGCCTCGTGGACGCCCGGCCGGGCAAGCTCTCCGGCGAGGTGGGCCAGGTCTTCGATCAGGACCGGCGCGACTCCTCCAGCGAAGACATGAACGTGATGCTGACCTACGGACTCTTTCCCAACCGCTCGCGGCCCGACCTTCAGGACTTGAATTCCACTGTCGTGAAGCTCAACGACGTGGGCCGGCTTTTCTCGCAGAGCGTCATGGAATCGGGCGAGCTTTGGATTTACGAGGTCGAGGTGCAATCGCCGCGGTAACGGCCGCGCCCGCGCACCTCACCGCATCGAGTACAGCGGCGAGTGGGCTCTCAGCTCCCGCGCCGCCGCGATCAGCGCCCCGGCGGCTGTTTCCACATCGTCATCCGTCGTGAATCGGCTCAATCCGAACCGAAGCGTCGACCGTGCCTCCTCTGCGGTCAGCCCCATCGCCAGCAGCACATGGCTCGGCTCTGGGTCGCGGCTGCTGCACGCGCTGCCGCTGGACACGGCGATGACCTCGCGCAAGTGATTCATCAGCGCCGTGGCGTCCACATAGCGGAATGTCACCGATAGGGAATGGGCCATACGCGGCGCCCCCGCGCCGTTCTCGCGCAACTCGTCGAGTTCGGCAAAGAGCCGGTCCCGGAGCTGATCGCGGAGCGCCGCGACACGCACCCGCTCCGCCTCTCGTCCCCTCACGGCCAACTCCAGCGCCTTCGCAAAGCCAACAATCCCAGGCGTGTTCAGCGTTCCGCCGCGCAGGCCTCGCTCCTGGCCACCGCCAGTGACGAGGGGTTCCAGCCTGACGCGGGGCCGCGACTTGCGCACGTACAGCGCGCCCACCCCTTTCGGGCCATAAACCTTGTGGGCCGAGCAGGACAGCAAACCCACCGGCATCGCCCCCAAGTCGAGCGGCAGCTTTCCCGCCGTCTGGGTCGCGTCGGTGTGGAAAACTGCCCCTGCGGCCTCGCAGAGCGCGCCGATGGCCGCGATATCCTGGAGGACGCCGGTTTCGTTGTTGCCATGCATGACGCTGACGAGGGCGGTGCGCTCGTCGAGTTCCTTAGCCAGAGCATCCAAATCCAGCAACCCGTCCGCGCCCACTGGCAGGATCACCACGTCCCAGCCCTCGCGCTCGAGCCGCCGCACGGGGTCCAGCACCGCCTTGTGCTCGGTGGCGGCGGTGATGACCTTGCGGCGCGATTTGTCCCGCTGGGCCGCCGTGGCGCCCAGAATGGCGAGGGCGTTGGCTTCCGTGGCGCCGCTGGTGAAGACGATTTCCCGCGGCTGCGCGCCCAGCGCCCCCGCCACCGTCTCGCGGGCACGCTCCACCGCTTCGGCGGCGTCTTCGCCATAGGGATGGCTGTCGCTGCTGGCGTTGCCGAAATGCTCGGTGAAGCAGGGGAGCATCGCCTCGAGCACCCGCGGGTCCATCGGCGTGGTGGCGTGGGAATCGAGATAGATCGGGCGGCGCGGCGGCTTCACGGTCAGGAATCGAACTCCATGGTGGCAAAGAGCACGTAACTGCGGTTGTCGGTGGTGGTGCGCTCGTTGCCGAAGAGCGGCCCCACATAGGGAATGCCCCCGAGGATCGGCGCCTGGCTTTCCTGGCGCTCGGTGCGGGTCGAGGTATTCTTAGCCAGTTGGATGGTCTGACCCTGTCGCAGGCGTGCCTGGGTCCGAACCGCGCCGAGGAAACTCCAGTCGCCGCCTTCCTGATCCACCTCCAGCACGACGCTCTCGGCGCCGGATCGCTTGGCGAAGAGGATGCCGTCCACGCCGCCGTTGGGGCCGTTGAAGCGGAAGCTCGCTTCCCCGCCGAGCGGCACGTGGACAAAGGTTTCGCCGTTGATTTCCACCTGCTTGTTGGCTTCCAGGGCCCGCAGCTTGCCCCGGAACCGGTCGCCCGGTTCGCCGATTTCCACTTCCGCGCCTTCGCCGCCGCCGCTGGCGCGGACGCGGGGGCGATCGGTGGCGCGGCCCGCGCTGTCGTAGGCCACGGCGCTGCTCAGTTCTTTGAGGGCCTGCTCTTCGCCGCGCACGAGGGTCAGCGTCACCTTCGCCGCGAACGGCAGATCGTCCGGCAGGCCTTCCGTGCCGAAGGCGTTCACCGGGTCGCGGTAAAGGCTGGGTTCGCGATGGGCCGGGGCTTGAGGCGCGCCGGCGGTCCGCGCCAGCGACGCCGCGCGCTTCGGCGGAAACTCGGCCCAGGCGGCTTCCGCCGCGTCCTGGGCGCTCTTTCCCGCGTTCAGTTGCCAGAGGAAATTTTCCGCGAACGCCACCGCGTCCGGGTCGGAGCCGCTGATCGTGAACCCGTGTTCTTCCGGCAGCGGCACAATGCGGGTCGTCTCGCCGGGGCGCTTCTTGTTGTCGGCGAAGCGCTTCGGCTCTTCCTTGGCCCGGATCAGGAACTCGCCGTAGGGCCGCACGGCCGACGGCGCACCCGTGTAAATCATCCGTAACGGCCCGGCGGAGGCTTCCTCGCCCAGCTTCAGCTCCACCGTGTCGCCGCCGTCCGCGTCCACCGCCAGGACGCGGGCTTGCTCAGCGGTGCCTTCCAGCATCACGAGAAAGGCCCCGGTGGCGAGTTGCAGGTTCTGGCCCTGGCGCAGCGCCACCGGCTCCCACTCGACCGGGAGGGCCGACGCGCCGGCGTCTTTCCAGGCGTTGAGCGTCGAGCGCAGCGTCCGCCCGGCCATCTCGATCTCCAGGCTTGGGCTCAGCTTCACCGTGGCCTCCGCCGCCCAGAGGGGCAGGCTGAACAACGTGAAGAGCAGAACCGCACAAATACGAAGCATAGGGCCAATCCTCGCCAGGGTTGTGGAACAAGAGACAGGCCAATCCTCGCCCAAGTTCCGCTAGCGGTCATGGGAAATCCACGGTTCGTGAACAACCCGCCACCTTAAAAGCTTGAGGCACGACGTGAAATCGCCTTTTCTGCACTCGGAATTCTGTTCAAATCGAGGCGTTCGAATGGTTTGGCGATTAATCCCGGCACTCCTGTGCTTGAGTCTCCTGAGCGCCTGCTCGGGGGATGGGGAAGGCGGTGTTGACGGCGAACGCGATCCGGTCCGCTTCAACAGCGTCGCCACCGGCGAGGACGGTCAGCTCATCCGAACGCTGGTCTCGGAATTCGAAGCCTCGCAAGGGATCCCCGCCGCCGCGGTGCACGGCCCCTACGATGTCACGGAGCGCCTGACACAGTACCGGATGTTCCTCAGCGCGGGCGCGACGACCTTCGATGTGTATCAAATCGACATCATCTGGCCGGGCACGCTGTCGGAGTCCTTCGTGGACTTGGGGGCGGAACTCGGCCAGGACCGCGACGATTTCTTCCCCGCGCTGATCGAGAACAACACCGTCGGCGGCAAGCTGGTGGCGGTTCCGTGGTACGGCGGCGTGGGTGTGCTGTTTTACCGGACCGATCTGCTGGAGAAGTACGGCTACGGAGGGCCGCCCGAAACCTGGGATGAACTCGAGGTCATGGCGCGCACCATCCAGGAAGGCGAGCGGGCCGCCGGGAACGAGAAGTTCTGGGGTTACGTCTGGCAGGGCGTCGCCCGCGAAGCCCTCACCTGCAACGCGCTCGAGTGGCTCGTCTCCATGAATGGCGGTCACATCGTTGAGGACGACGGCACCGTCTCCATCGACAACCCCCAGGCCATCGCGGCCATCGAAATGGCCGCCGGCTGGATCGGCGACATCTCGCCACCGGAAGTCCTGGCGATGGCCGAACCCGACTCGCAGCAGGTCTTCGCCTCGGGAAAAGCCGCCTTCATGCGCAACTGGACAAGCTTCTACGCGCCCTTCGCGTCGGAGAAATCCCCCTTGGCGGGCCGGACCGCGCTGGCTCCATTGCCCGGTGGCGAGGGCGGTTCGGCCGGCACGCTCGGCGGGTGGCAGCTTGGGGTGTCGCGCCACTCCCTGAAGCCGGAGGAAGCCAAGGCCCTGGTGCGATGGATGACGAGCCGCGACATCCAGGTCCGCCGCGCCATCAAAGGCGGCTTCCTGCCGACCCGGATCAGCGCTTACGACGCGCCGGAGCTGATGGCACGGGCGCCCTGGATGGCGGTCGCCCGAGACGCCTTCCTCTCCGCCACGGCCCGCCCCTCGAGCGTGGCGGGCAGCCGCTACAATGAAGTCTCCGCCGCCTTCGCCACCGGAGTCCATCGCGCCCTGCGGGGGGAAGTGTCCGCCGAGTCGGCCGTTCAATCCGTTGAAGCGGAAATCCTCGAGTCGCTCAAGGCGGTCCGGTCCTCCGGCGGCGCACCTTAACCCAGGAAGAGCTGCCGCCCCGTGCCCTCGGCGTTTTGCTTTTCGATCAGTTGGCGCAGCAGCTCGACACGTCTCACAGCCTGCAGGCTGCGGAAGTAAGCCAGGAATGCCGCGGCCGTCAGCAGCACCAGCAAACCGCCGCCCACCACGCCCGCCCGCCGGATGAAGCGCGCCTTCCGCTCCACGTCGGTGGCGAGGACGTCCACACCGACGATGGCGACGACTTCACCGGTTTTCTGATCCGTCACGGGGGCGAATCCGCTGATGAAGGAACCCCAGTCGTCCTTCAGGATCCCCGCGGTGGGACGCTTCTCCTCAAACGCGAGGAGCATCTCGGCGGTCCCGTCGGGATAGAGAAGGCCCGGCGGATTGCCGCGCTCCGAAGACTCGATTACCCCGTTGCCGTTCAGGTCCAAATCCACCGGGTCGATGTCCACCAGCGTGCGCCAATGATCTTCGCCCTGAGAAAATTCAGGCCGATGGCTATAGATGTAGCGGATATCGTCGTTCGCCCGGCGGTAGAAGCTCAATTGGTTGAAGACGCGTTGAAAAGCCGGGGCGTAGATCTCCTGCTCCGCGTCCACGGCCCGCAGGTCCTCGGCCCGCACGTCGCTCGCCGCCACCGAGGCGATGGAGCGCACCTTGTTCATCACTTCGTCGAGCAGGGTCTTTTCGGCCGTGCGCACGATGCCGAAAACCGTGAACGCCACCGCCAGGCAGCACAGGCCCACCACCGCCAAGCGCGCCGCGGTGAACAGGGGCGGGCGCGGCAATTCCTTCAGAGCCCGTTGCTGCTCCTCCTCGATCTTGCGGCGCAGGGCCGCCGACTGCCCGTCGTCCTCCAGTCGGTCCGCCTGCAGGCGCGCCAGCATGAAGTCCCGGTTTGCGATGGCCGCCTCCGCGTAGGCCACCAGCAAGTCGTGGCGGCAGGCATCGATGTCTGGATTGTCCGGCCACAGATGGGTGATTTCCGAGAGTTGGCGCGCCGCCTGCGAAAGCTCCTCGTAGCCGAGGTTTGCAAAGCCGCGCTTGCGGAGTTGATTGCAGAGACTGATCGACTGCTGCTTGCGGCCGGCACCGGTCAGATAGGCCGTGATCGTTTCCCGCACCGCCAGCGCCGAGGCGGGCCGCTCCGCCGGATCGGTTCGCAGGCAGAAGGCGATGAGGTCCGTCAGCTCGGCGGGACAACCGGGGCCGGGCGGTTCGTACTCATTCTCGATGGCCCGCCTCAGCGACTTCTGGACCTTCTCACTGTGGTGCGGAGGCCGGCCCGTGACCATTTCGTAGAGAATCGCGCCCAGCAAATAGACGTCCGTGTGGAACCCGAGTTGGTCCTTGAAGAAGCGCGCCTGCTCGGGCGCCATGTAGGCCGGGGTCCCCGCCGGATTCGTCGCCGTGTCCAGCGTCCAGACCTTGTCCAGATCGACCGGATAGGAGGTTTCGCTGACTTCGTCCTCCTCCTGGCCCAGGAAAATCGCCAGGCCCCAGTCCAGGAGGAACACTTCGCCGTAGTCGCCGACCATCACCTGGCTCGGTTTCAGATCGCGATGGATCACGCCTTTGGCGTGCGCATAGCTCACCGCGTTGATGACGCTGACCAGAATCGGCAGGTGCTTGGCCAGGAAGATCGACAGGGAAAAATGGGGCGACGAGCGCTCGGTCCGCATCATTTCCGCCCAGTTGGTGCCCACGATGCGCTTCATCACCAGAAGCGGAACCTTCTCGTTCTCGTGATAGCACAGCCCCAGGTCGTAGATCGGAACGATGTTGGGATGGTCCAGCCGAGCCGAGGCGAAGGCTTCCTTGAAGAAGTCGTCCTGGCTGCCAATGTGACCGTGGGCGCGCTTCACCGCGATCAGACGATCCAGATTCTTTTGATACGCTTCCCAAATCTCGCCCTGGCCACCCTGGGCGATCTTGCTCAGCAGGAAAATCTCCGTCGTGCGGTCGCCCAACGCGTCGTACAGGACCGAACTCCGAGGCGGCTTTTCGAACGGCTTGTCCTGGATGACGGTGGCCCCGGCTTCATCGTCTTCCGGAACGGTGTCATCCGCCTTCTCCCCTGGCGGCGCCACGCCGGACGGGGGCGGCGCGGCCCCGGGCAGCACCAGGACGGTCTCCATGCAGGTCGGAACGGCTCCATTGCCATGGGCCGCAATCACCACCGTTTCGCTGAAAGGTTCGGGGGACCTGGTCATTTCATCTCGGCCGGTGCGGGGCGAGCGTGGGAATCTGACATCTGTTTGGCCCATTCCCGCCGGGTTCGCAACTGCTTTAGCCAGCCCCCGGCGCCATCGCCCCCATCCTCCACCACAAAAGAACCCGCAGGACGAGGTCTTCACGGCGGTCCTCAAACCTCTGGCGCGGGGGGCATTTCTAAATCAAAGGAATTCAATGGAGTAAGTCTTATTTCGCTTATTGTTTCGCCGTCTTCTCTTTCAATCAAGACCGAAAAACTTGCCACTTGCCGAGTCTTCCCATCGACCCTCGGCCAGTTCCCGGAACGACGAACTGAGGCTTCATGAGGCATCCAAAGAAGGGTTCGCTCTTCGAGTTTCCTCCACTCAACTCCAATAATCCCAGTTTTCTCTGTGCTCTCTGTGACTCTGTGGTGATTTCTGATGCTGTGGTGATTCCCCGGGAGATTCATGGCGCCCTTCAAGAATCCGCCAACGCTTCCATTTCATCCAACTCCCCGCCCACCAGTCATCCACGCTAAGCTCCTCTTGTCTGATAAGTGTATTTTGTCTTTCTTGTCCCCGAGTCTCCACATGAGGGGACAAACGGAGGGGGCTGTGAGAGGCTCCTTTTAGACGAACCGATCCCAAACCCGATGGAGCCAATCCCCCCATGAACCCGATCCTCGACCCGGCAAACTTCCCCGTCCCGAAACGGTCGACTCTCTGGACAGACCGCTCCCATGGCCCTTCGCGCCGCCGCCCGCACTCTCTGGCGAGCGGCCGGACGCGGGCCGCACCTGTCATAATCCGCGCCAGCCCCGCCTTTTCCTTTTGGCCTGACCTTCCCTCCCGGATAGCGTTCTCCCCATGAAAACCTACCGCATCGACTTGCACTGCCACACGCTCGATCACAGTTACGACGGCGCCGTTCCCGCCGTCGAGATCGTGGCGCGCCTGATGGAACTCGGCTTCTCCGGCGTGATCTTCACGGATCACTGCTACTGTTGGAGCGCCGGTGAGCTGGAGGAGCTACGCCGCGCCGCCAGCGCGCCCGGCGATTTCTTCCTCGCTTCCGGCCAGGAAGTGCGCGCCTTCGACCCCGAGACCGAGACCGTACTGGGCGATTTCCTGGTGTACGGACCCACCGAACCGATGCCCGACGGCACGCCCGTTGGCGAGATTCTCGCAAGGGTCAAAGAAACCGGTGGCTTTTGCATCGGGGCCCATCTGGGCGCTCCGGTCGTCGGCTTGGGAGGACGGGCCGGGCATTATCCCATCCTCGCGGCGGAAACCTGGAACGGCCGCTATGGCGATCGCATCGCGAAGATCTCCCGCGAACTGGCCCAGCGCTATTCCCTGACCGAGGTCGGCGGCAGCGACACCCATCGCGAGCCGGACATCGGCGGCGGAGCGACCCTCTTTCCCGCGATCCCAAGCTCGCTCGCCGATGTCCGGGCGATGATCCTCGATGAAGCCTGCGCTCCCTGGAAGCCCTCGCTCCTCAAGCGTCTCAAGAAGACGTTGGCGAAGAATCAGGAGGAAGCTCAGGAAGCCAGTCAACCGCCGCCCGGACCGCAACCTCCGGAAACGCCCGGTTGAGAACGTGATGCCCATGACCGACGAGAACTCCCCCCCCGCCCCGCCATCGACCCCGCGCCGCCGCTGGACGAAATGGGCCGTCACGGGCCTATTCCTGATGACGGTGGCGTTCTGGGCCACGCTGACGACGCACCTGATGCAGGCCTCGAAAAAGGATGTCAGCGATCTGAAAGTCCGCCTGATGAACAATCCGGTGGCGTACAAACTCATGCCTCCGTCGGTTCGCCGGGTCCTTCGCGACCCCAGCCAATTCGACCGCATCGGGCACTTCGTTTTCTACCTGCCCTTTGGCTTCGCGGTCGGACTCGGCGCCCATATGGCCCGCTGGTGGTTTGGCCGTCACGCCTGGAAGAAAGCCTTCCTCGGCCTGCTCGCCGCGGTGCTGCTCTGGGCGGCCTTCGACGAATGGGCCCAGCGCTTCGCCGACCAGCGCAGCTCCAACCTGGCGGACCTGACCGTGACCTATCTCGGCGTGGCGGCGGGGCTGCTGTTGTACTTCGTGGCGTGGGCCGCCCTGGTGGGCGTCCGCGCCGCTTGGCGAGGCCTCCGCCGTCAAGTTCCCCGGGAAGCTCCCGCCGCCGCCTGACGGTTCCCGCACCCTTCCTCCTTGCGCCATCGGCCCCCGGCCGCTTGGTTCGATCCCTACCGAATTCCGCCCCGGACAGGCCCCGCCCATGCCCCTGAAGTTCCTGAAAAACCTCTTCGGAAAAAGCCCCAGCCCGGACGCCGAACCGGCCGATTTGCCGTCGCTGATGGCGCGCGACGCCCAGCGCTTCGCCGCCTGGGTCTCCGAGCGCACCGGCGAAGCCAACGTCACCGTCGGCGCCGAAAGCGTCGCCCTGGCGGAAAAAGCCCTGGAGCAGGCCCGCGAGGAAGCGAAAGGCAAGCTGGAAACCCCGGACCCGGAGGCGCTCCGCGGCGCCCTGCCGGAGAACCTCGCCAGCGACGCCGCCGCCTTTTTCGGCGAGGCCGCCTGCCTCGCTCACGGCGGCCTCTGGATCGAGCACGGCCTCATGGGGCTGGTGCTCGGGGAATTCGGCTCGATCTACAATGGCCACCTGGTGCCGCTGGCGATGGTGCAGAAAAAATGGGAGCTGGGGCCGGAGCTGTCGCTCTCCCGTTTCTACGCCACCCTGCCGGAGCGCATCGACCTGGAAAGCCAGTCGCTCGATTACCACCAGACGCCAGCGCTGGATCCGAAGGAGATGGGCAAGGAGATCCTGATGACAGGCCTCCAGGACCCGAACGCTCCCGGTGTGGAGCTGACGCAGGAGTTTCAGAAGTTCTGGAAATCGCGCTTCAAGGCCGATCTGCCCGTGTCGCTCCAAGGCGTCCGCGAGGTGGACCGCTTTCTTCGCAGCCACTTTTTCCTCTACGCGCTGCACGAGGAAACGCTGATCCAGGCCGGGTTTTTCCTCGGCGAAGTGGGCCGCGGGCTCTACGAGGGCGCCTGGCACATGGACAACGTGGCCGATGGCAACAATCCGCTGAAGGCCGAACTGGTCTGGCCGGAAATCACCTACTACCCGGTCGGCAAGATCTACAAGTTCATGACCGAGCGGGAAGAGCAAACCCTCGACGAGTACCTGCGCCTGGTGCCGAGCGCCCGCAAGGCGATGGTGGAGCGAAACGCCGCCGAAGAGTAGCGGCAGCGGTCCCCCGTCTTATTCGGTCACCACAATCAAACGCACATGGTCGTCACGGTCTGACACGTAGTGCCAGCGTCCCTCGTCGTCGGGGGCGAGGCCTTCGACATAATCGTCGTCGTGGAAGACGCGGAGGCGGTGCGAGGGCCATTCGCGGGTCTTGTGATCGAAATCCGAGGCCGCGACGACCCAGTGCTCGCAGGGGGCTTCGCCCCCGTGCGGATGATCGCGCAGCAGGACGCTCTTCTCCTGCTTACTGTCCAGGTTGCCGGTGAGGACATGGAGTGTGCCATCCTCCCGCCATTGCATGGCGCGGATGCCGGCGGGGGCTTGCGGGCCGCCGACGTGGGGGAGGACATGGAAGCCCTCGATATGGAAGTTGGGTGGCGTGGGCGAGAAGAAGTCCTCGACGCTCCGGCATCGGACGATCACCGGGTGGCCATCGCGGGTGATGGGATAGCGCAAACCCAGCAGCAGTTCGCCCCCGGGCAGGATCGCGGCGCCTTCGATGTTGAGGGGATAATCGCCCGACCGGAGCCGGTTCATCCAGGGCTCTTCGTTGTCGACGGCTTGCTTCTGGGTTTTGGCCAGAAGCTTTTTCACCATCCAGTAGCCGGGTTTGAGGAGAGCCAAATCGGTGCGGCGGATGGCGTCGTTGAAGGCGCGATGGAAGGCGAAGTCGTTGCGGGCGGCCTGGATGGCCGGACGGTTGCTGTGGATTTTTCCTTCGAGTTCGTCCTCGCGCAGGCGGGCGGCGTAATGGCGAACCGGTTCGAGGGGGCCGTTCTTGCTGCCGTAGTGCGATCCGAGGACCACGATGGCGTCGCCGTCACGGGTGAGGACTTCGCCGTCTTCGGTCTTGGGCAGGTCATTGCCGGCGGTTTTGAGCCGCTTGACTTTCCAGCCTTTGTGGGGCTTCTTGCCGGCTTTGTGGCCCAGCAGGCCGAGGCAGCGCTGGACGGGGCCTTCGTCCATGATGACCCAGAAGGCCTTGTCCCACCCGTGGGCTTCCTTGACCGAGGCGTTTCGGCAAAGGAGCAGGGCGGAGGCTTCGCCGGGTTCGATGGGCAGATCGATGATCTCTAAAGTCAGGGCGCTGTCTCCTCCACCGTCCAGGACGACAATTGGGTTTTGGTGTCGCGATCGGGCGCGTTCTCGCGGATGACGCGGAACTCGCGCAGGTACATGGTGATGTCGGAGCGGCGGTCCTGGCGGTTATCCTGCCAGACGTCGAAGAAGACGTTCATGCGCTCGCCGACGAGGGCTTCCGGGAACGCCATGTAGGCGACGAAGGATGTTCCGTTGGGCGAGGGGTTGTTGGTGATGTCCTCCGAATCGGGGAGGGCGCCGGTGATGGCCGAGGCGACGAAATCGAGGTGGCTATCCTGGACGCGCAGGCGGGTGTTGACGGCGTCGGCGGATTCGGAGAGGCCGTCCTCGGCGATGGTCTGCACGGTCCACTCGATGCGATAGATGCTGTCGGGTTCGACGAGGACCGCGCGGTTGAGGAACCACCAGCCGAAAGAGATTTCGCTGGAGGTGGCGACGCCCATGGTCTGGATGCCGATGCCGAATTCGTCCGAGGTGCGATGACGGACGGGAATACCGGCGATGTCGCGTTCGGATTGATCCCAGCCGGCGCGGCCACTGGAGCTGTTGAGAAAGTTTTCCAGAACCGTTTCCGTGCCGCCCGCCGGGTTGGGTTCGAAGCTGCTGAAATTGACCGATTCCAGGATCGTGGCGTTGGCGAAGCGGGCAGGGTTGTTGCCCTTGAATTCGAGAACGTCGAAGGCGGCGAAGTACCCGGGGCGCGAGAGCGGCGGCAGGTTGTTCACCACCGAATTGGGGACCCAGTGGAGGGTGCGGAAGGTCTTGCTCATCAGGCCTGTGGGCACGGTTCCGGAAGGATGGCTGTCCATGAAGAAGGCGTCCTGGATCAGGTAGTCCTGAGTGGAGGAGCCATCGTTGGCGGTGAGGCGGAGGCGGAAATCCGGGACGTCTTCGGGGGATTCGGCAGAGGAGGTGACGACCCATTCGACATCGACGATGGTTCCGCCGATGAAGCGACCCCCATCGATGGGATCGTCGGTGCCCCAGAAGCCGAACACGCCCGAGCTGTTTGGTCCAATTCCGATTCCCAGGTCTTCGATCACGTAATGGCTGGTATCTTCCTGTTCGCCGATGACGTAAAACGGGAGCCAGTCCTGAGTCCCGCGCGAGAAATCGAAGGTGACCGGATCAAAGGATTGAGCGGTGGCGCCGCGGGCGGCGAGCGTGAGGGCGGTCAACGCCAGAAAAAGAGCGGTGGATCGGGAAAAGGGCATGAAGTTCTTCTCACGGGATTTCGTGTGAGAACACCACCATCGGCGGCCCGGAAGCGTCAATTCGATTTGAGGAGAACCGCCGCCGCAGCGGGAGGGCTCAGTCGTCGGACGGGCTCGTGTCGGGCTGGCTGGCTTTTTCCAGGTCCAGCATGAATTGCTCGCCGATGTACTTCTTGAAGACCGGGCGAGAGACCGATTCGATTTTCTCGATGACGGTGGCGATTCGCTCGCCGTTGCGGACGATGGCCATGAGGGAGTCGCGCTTGTCGGTTTCGAACTCGTCGCGGAGGAGGAACTCGGCGTAGCCGGTCATGGCTTGCAGCGGGTTGTTGATTTCGTGGTTCAGGGTGCAGGCCATCTTGGCGATGGCGGTCATTTGTTCGCTGACGATCTGGGCTTTTTCGGCGGCGCGCTTTTGCGTGATGTCGCGCTGGATGGCGACAAAATGGCTGACTTCGCCGCCATCGTCGTGGACGGGGCTGATGTGCCATTCCATGAGGAAGTCGGAGCCGTCGGCGCGGTAGACGATGACTTCGTCGAGGAAGGAGCCGCCGCCCTGGAGCTGGCTGCGCAGCCGGCCGATGACTTCGCGGTCGCTCTTCGCTCCCAGGAGAACGCCCGGGGACTGGCCGATCATCTCTTCGAGCTTGTAGCCGGTCATGCGGGTGAAGCCTTCGTTGACGAAGACGACGCGGGGCCCGGAGCCTTCGAGGCGGGCGTCGGTGATCATAATGCCTTCGATGGCGTCTTTGACGGCGGCCTGCAGGATGCGTAGCTGCTGTTCGGTGCGCTTGGATTTCGAGACGTCGCGGGCGATAAGGATTTCCCCGATGGCGTGGCCGTCGTTGTCCAGGAGCGTGGTGGCCGACATATAAACGGGGAAGGGGGAGCCGTCTTTGCGAAGTTCGGTGAGTTCGCCGGTGCAGCCGCCGTCGCGCAGGGCCCGTTCGAGGAAGGGTTCGACCTCGCGGGCCATTTGCTCGGGGGTGTGGAAATCGCGCAGGGTTTTGCCTTTGATTTCATCGACGGTGCAGCCGTGCATTTTGGCGAAGGCGCGGTTGGCGAACATCAGGTTGCCGTCGGTATCGACGAGGGCGATGCCGTCGATGGATTGCTCGATGGCTTCGGCGAAGCGGCGCAGTTTCTCCTCGGTCTGGGCCCGCTCGGTGCTGTCATAATAGACGATGGCGACCTCGCCGTTGGGCATGCGGAAGAGTGTGTCGTTGTGACAATGGATCAGGTTTCCGACCTTGTCGTGGAGACGAGTCTGGTGGAGGGCCGGTTCGCCGTCCTGGACGACTTTTTCCATGCGTTCGATGAGTCCGGAGCCGACGAGGTAGGGGAGGGCCTGGAGGAGGTTGCGGCCGATGAAATCGCCGCGGTCGAGGTGCTCGATGCGTTCGGCGCCCTGGTTGACCTGGCGGATGATGAAGTCGGTGGTTTTGGTTTTGGGGTTGGGAACGGCTTCGCAGAAGACGACACCGTAGTTCATGTTGTCGAAGGCGTAGCGCAGGCGTTCCTGCTGTTGACGAAGGCGGCGGTTTTCCGCTTCGAGTTCGCGTATGCGCTCGCGCAGGACATCGGGGTCGTCCACGGTATCAAGACCGTTGCGGAGAGCGTGGGGGATGGATTTTACGCCTGCCATGAGGACTTCTCCCTAGGAGCCATCCTGCCGCAATGGCCGCGCCAGCCCCGTGGTTTCGCATCATACGGATTGTGACCAAGCGATTGGCGGTCTCCAGGCCGATCATCGAGAAAGCGTTCACGCGCGAGAATGGCCGGGGTGTTCTACCCCCGCAAGCTGAAAATGGTTGCACGAGATCGCCAATCTTCAGCCGTTCAATGAGACGGTTTATTCAGCCGCCAGGTTCCCCTAGTCTTCCATTTAGCAACCCTCGTGCACAGAGCGCGTGGTGCCGGGCTGTTGATTTCGTTGGCGTTGGATGATATTTTTTCTGATGCCGGAGGTGAATTCCGGGTAAATATTTACCCGCGTCTGCGGATTTTGGCACAGGGGGCGCCGGGAGTGACCCTTATTCGCGCCAGCGCTGGCGGACGCCTCTGAGGTCCACGTGGACATAGGGGGTTGCGGTGTGATCGGGGCCTTCGTAGGCGGCGGCGATGCCGATGCCGCCGCGGACGCCGATTTCGCCGAGCGCGCGCTCCGCCCAGTCGCCCAGCAGTTCCGCGTCCGCCGCGGCCGTTTCGCCGTCGCCGTCCAGGTCGTCGAGAATGAAGTCGCCGTTTTCGTCCAGGATCACCGCCAGGGCGTCGCCGTACTGGTACCGGGTGAAGGTGGCGAGGCGAACGTCCTGGCGGCCGAGGCGTTGGCGTTCGGCGGGGGAGACGTAGCCGCGCAGGACGCGGAGGGCGTCGGGGTCTTTGTCGTTTTGGAAAGCGATGCCTCGCAGGGCGAGCCAGAAGTCCACGAGGCGCTGGTCGAAGGCGACGTAGCGTTCGCCTTCCGCGGGAAAGACCGGGGGATTGAAGAAGGCGAGGGTGAGGGCCTGGCCGGTCGGGGTGACGGCGAGGGGGAGTTCGGCGGGTTCGCCGTGGGCCGGGTAGAATACGGAGGGCGGTCGGTAGATTTCGGGCATGCGCTGGACCGGGGCGGGTGCCTGGGGGCCGTCTTCGTTGGGGTAGAAGCCGACGACGTAGGCGCCGATGGTGCCGGGGCCGTCGCGGTCGAAGGGGATTCCGGCGAGGAGGGCGACGCGAGCGCGCTGGGTGGATTCGGATTCTCCGGTGGCGTCGAGCAAATCGTTGGAGCCTTCGGTGGCGAGGCGCAGGGCGCGGCGCGATTCGGCTTGAACGAGGGCGTACTGGCCGGGTTTGGTGGAGCGCCAGAGGATTTCCTGGGAGGAGATGGGGGCGGCGCGGCCGGCGCTGACGTTCCAGGCGAGGTCGGTTTGGCTGCGGACGAAGATTTTCGCGGGGCCTGCGACGGGGACCTGATCGGCGATGGGGTCGGCGCCGGAGGGTTCGAGGGCTTCGGCCCGGAGGACGATATCCTCATCCGGGTCCACCAGAACGAGGCGGGTTCGGATGGCGTCCTGGGCGGAGGACAGGGCGAGGCGGACGGTCTGGGGGGCGGGTTCCTCTTGCGCGGTGAGGGGCGGAGGAAGGAGACTCCAGATCAGGATTAAAAGAAGTGGATTTCGAAGTGAATTCATAGAGCATCACCCTTGCCAAAACGATTGGAGCGGGGAAGATTGAGGGGGAGAGGGCGAAAAAGAGGCCACAAACTCGTTGCGGAAAAGACCGGGGACGGCTTTTCCTCCCTCCTAAAGCATGACTTTGAATACCCCCGACACGATCGCAACCGAGAGACCATGACCAAAAGCACCCACCCGATGGCAACCGATTCCCTGACGCCCCGTTTGGACGAAGGCGGGGGACGTTTCTTTTTCCCGATTTTGGCGTTGGGCCTTTGGGTCCTGCTGGCGGTCTGGTCTCCGGCTCCGGCGGCGGCCCAGCAGTCCGAAGCGGAACGCTTTGCCCGCGCGCGCGAGGTCGAGCAGTACAAGTCGGAGATCCGGCGTCTATACAACGAAGGCGATTACGCCGAGGTGGTGGCGATCGCGGACCTTCTGTTGGAACTCGATCCGGGAAACAGCACGGCTCAGTTCTGGCGCGAGTTGGCCGCCGACCGCATCAAGACGCGGCAGGCGTTGCCCGATCTGGGTTCGCGGCCTCGGATTTCCGATCCGACGCCGACGCCTCGCGCGGCCCCGAGCGGTCCCTTCGATACGGGCGGGGTTGGCGATTCGCCGTTCGATGAGCCGGGCGCGGTGAACGACCCGTTTGGCTCGGGCGTGGAGGACGATCCCTTCGGCGAGGACGGACCGGGCGCGGGAGTGTCTTCGACACCGGCTCCGGCGGCAACGCCGGCTCCCGCACAGCCCACGAAGAAGTATGACTACAAGCCCTCGCGGTCGAGCAATCTGCTGCTGATCGTGATCATCGTGGTGGCCGTGGTAGCCGTTCTGCTGATTCTCGGTACGGTGGTGATCTGGTTCATGTCGCGGCGGTCGAAGAAGGGTTCGCTGGGCAGGCCCGACGCGGTGACGCGGTCTCAGGAGCAGACGCATTTCGCGGGTGCTTCGGGAATCGCGGACATGCCCACGAACGCCGAGCCGATGCCAGATTTGCCGACGGGTCAGATCGCGGAGTACGACGAGAAGACGCAGCAGGAGTTCACCGACGTGATGTCGATGCTGGACCGCGACACGGCGTTTCAGTCTCCCGAGCAGACGGCGGGGATTCTGCGCGATGTCCCCACAGAAATGGAGAACCGCCGGCAGGGAGAAAGCCAGGTCGAAGACATCGAGGAAACCGGCGGCCAGACCTTCGATGGGATCGAACTGTCCGAGCCGATGGGTGGTTACGAGGACGACCGGCCGGATCCGAACGAGCAGTCGGTGAACACGCTTCTCTTCGGGAACGAGGAAACGTTGCCGCCTCCGGGGTTGGCGCCGAAACCGGCGCCGGCGAAGGAGAAGAAGCCGGAACCGGATCCGGTTTCCTTTGACACGATGATGTTCAGTCCGGAGCCGGCGAAGGAGGAACCGAAGCCGAAAGCGGAACCGAAGGCGAAGGCCCCGGAGCCGGAAGAGGACGACCCGAACGCTTTGTCGATCAATTCACTGATGTTCTCGAACGAGGAGACGGTGGCGCCTCCGGGGATGGGCGGCAAGAAGTCGGCGGCGGAGGAGCCCCCGGCGGCGGAGGAAGACGATGCGAACGCGATGTCTTACAATTCGCTGATGTTCGGCGGAAACGAAGAAACGATGGCGCCTCCGGGAACGGGCGGGCCTTCGAAGCCGCCGCAGGACGTGATGGCGGACTCGCTGGCCAGCGGTGAAACGAAGCCGCTGCCAGACCAGAAGAAGAAGAAAAAGAACGAAGACGCCCCCGAGGAACTCTCCTACAACTCGCTGATGTTCGGTAACAACGAGGAGACCCTCTCGAGCGTGCAGCCGGACGAGCCGACGGAACTGGTGGACGACTACGAGAAGATGATGTTCGGAGGCGGCGACGACGACACGGTGGCGTTGTCTTCGGCGAAGGATTCGAAGCCAGCGCCGCCGGCCAAGAGCCCTCGGAACGCGGCCGCGGAGAACGCCATCGAGGACACGATCCGCCTGGACGTGGGTTATGGCGGGGCGGAGGCCCACGAGGACGAGCCGACGATCAACCTGGACGACGTGTCGCTGGATGAAACCATCCCCGATGGCGGTCTGGATTTGTTCGAGTCTTCGAAGTCCCAGGGCCTGTCGGCTCTCAAGGCGGGGGACTACGGCAAGGCGGTGAAGTCGCTCTCCGTGGCGGCGAGTCTGCGGCCTCAGGACAACCAGGTGGCGCAGAAGCTGGCGGAAGCGAAGAAGCTGCGCAAGTAGCGGCGCCGCTCAGTGCACAAGGACAGTTAAGGTAGAGACGGGGCGGCCGCCAAGGCCGCCTCTTCTGTTTGAGCGCGTTCCGTTTGGGCGCGCTCCGCCGCAATGATGGCGCGGACGATGGGGGCGGCGATGTCGCCGCCGTGGCCGGGGGCGTCCTCGACGACGACGACGACGGCGTAGCGGGGGGCGGAGCGGGGGTAGAAGCAGGCGAACCAGGCATCGACTCCGCCGCGGCCGTTTTCGCCGGTTCCGGTCTTGCCGCAGACGTCCCATTCGGGGGGGAAGTCTGCCCGGGCGGCGGTACCGCCCGTTTCGACGACGCGGCTGAGGCCTTCGACGATGGGGCGGCGGACCGAGTCGGGCAGGAGAACGCGTTCTTCGCCGGTGGGGGTTTTGTCCTCCACGGTGCCGTCGGCGCGGCGGATGGCCTGCACCACGTGGGGCACGGGCAGGCGCCCTCCGTTGGCGAGGGCACAATAAGCCCGGGCCATCTGGAGAGGTGTGACCAGGAGGGCGCCCTGGCCGATGGCGATGTTGAGGGTTTCGCCGGTGTTGGGTGAGGCGGAGCCGAGAGAGCCTGTGCGTTCGCCCGGCAGGTCGAGCCCGGAGGCGCGGCCGAGGCCGAAGGCGGCGGCTTCGCGTTGGATGCGTTCGCCGCCGATCGCTTCGGCCATCTGATAGAAGTAGGAATTGCAGGAGACCTGGAGGGCGCGGGGGAGGGCGGTGGGCCCGTGGAAGCCGTCGCAACGGAAAGGCCGGTCCCAGCCGCGAAGGGTATAGGAACCGGAGCAATAGAGGGTTTCGGCGGGGCTGTGGCCGTCCTTGAGGACGGCGGCGCCGGTGATCGCTTTGAAGGGCGAGGCGGGGGGGTATCGGCCTTGGAAGGCGCGGTTGAGGAAGGAGACGGGCTGACCGTCCGCTTCCTGGCGCCAGGGCGCGGCGGGATCGTAGGAGGGTGCGGAGGCGAGGGCCCGCAGGGCGCCGGTTTCGACGTCGATCATGACGGCGGCCCCATGAAAACCGAGGAGAGCGTCGTAGGCGGCTTTCTGGATGGCGGCGTCGAGGGTGAGGACGAGGTCGTCGCCGGGGAGGGCGGGGCGTTCGACAAGGGGTTGCTGGAGGAGGCGGCCGCGGGCGTCGCGCTGGAGAGCTTCGCGGCCCGGTTTGCCGACGAGGCGATCCTCCCAGCGGCTTTCGAGACCGGAGCGGCCGACAGTGGCGTCGGGCAGGTAAGTTGGGCGCCGATAGGTTTCGGCGCGTTCGGCGGGAATGCGGCCGACGTGGCCGAGGACGGTGGCGAAGGCGGTGCCGTGGGGGTATTCGCGGCGAAAGGTTTCATGGATGCGGACGCCGCGGAAGTCGTTGGGGCGCTCGAGGATGGCGGTGACGGATTCCTGGGGAGCGTTTTCGACGAGGTCGTGGCGGGTCCATGAGGGACGTGTGGCGATGATTTCGTCGTAGCGGTCGGCGATGCCTTGGGCGAGGAGGGCGTCGAGGCGGTTGAGGGTGGCTTTGACCTCTGTTTTTGACCGGCCGTAGCGGGAATAGGTGAGGGTGTAGGCCTTGCGGGACCGGGCGAGGGACTGGCCGCGATGGTCGAAGATGTTGCCACGGGGGGCCTGGAGTCGGCGGGCGGAGGCGATGTTGTCCTGGGCGGCGCGGCGGTACTCTGGTCCGTCGATGGCGGTCAACCAGGTCAGGCGGGAGGCCAGGAGGAGGGCGCCGAGGGCAAGGAGGACGAGGGTGACGCGATGGCGGCGGGGGTATCCGGGCGATCGGTCGAGGGGGTTGAGACCGTGTTCCATGGAAAAACTTTCCGGGTTTGGAGGCGTTCCGCTGGAAAAGGGAACGCCATGCGGAAATGACTCTTGCGTGGGCGGTTTTATCGTGGCAAGACCATCAATTCAAGCTGTGGCTGTCCTAAAAGGCAGTTTTTGCTTGATAGACGTGAAAAACCCAGACCCTTGCCGCGATGCACCATCAGGTGGGATACCACTCGCGAGGCAATTGTGTACCGATGCATTTTATTTATTTTCAACAATCTGGCAAACCCGTCGCGGGCGTCTCGGGCCGTTTCTGGACTCTGGCGGGCGTGGCGATTCCGGACACCAAGTGGAAGCCGATGCAGTTGCGCGTCAACGGCTTGCTGAAGTCCTTCCATAAAAACAACTATACGCCTGATAAGACGATTTTGGACGCGAACGATCTGCTTCATCCGCGCAACGCGGAGAAAAGTTGGACGATGGCCTTCTGCAAGGGTCTGGAGCGTATCGTGGCGGGGCTGGAGGCGAAGTTTTTCCTGGTCGTCATCGACAAGGAAACGACCGACAAACCGGCTCATCCGCGGTGGCTGCTGCCGCTTTCGTACAACTATCTGATGCGGCCGGTGGTTCAGTACCTGCGCGAGCGCGACGAGGTGGGATCGTTGATCATTCCTCCGGGGCGCAGCGACGAGGCGGCGATCCTGGCGAGCCTGCAGGTGGAGAATCTGTTTGGCGCCCAAGGCCGGCACAGTCCCCTGGTTGCCACGCCGATGGTCCAGAGCCCGGTGAATTCCTGCGGGCTGCAGGTGGCCGATTTCGTTTCGACGGTGACGCGCCGGTATCACGAGTACACCTTCCCGAAGCTCTACGCCAAGCAGGTGCTGGAGGGCTACGACGCGGTTATCAACTCGCATTATCAGGGATTCGTGAAGCCGAACACTTACCAGTCGCCTCACACCGACGCGAAGGGTTACAAGATTCGAGGCTATATTTACCTGTGGCGCCGCGAGGGCGGCAGCCGAGACGACATCTCGCGGGCGGAGGTGATGAAGCTCAACGAGGACGGGACGGAAGAGAACGTCTCGCACGATCGTCAGAGCGAGAGCGGCGATTCGGCCCAGTACGACAGCGGAGACGCGGTGGCGGCTTCGCCCGCTTCAGAGGCTCGAACCGCGGAGGGTTGAGGAGGAACGGGATGCGAGGACGGGAATTTGACGCTCTCCTTTGCGGAGGGCGTTTTTTTCTAGTGACATCACGCCGCCCTTCTCCACCATGGGGATAAGCCTGTTCTCCGATAGAAAACCAAGGAGCCTTTTTCCAAATGGCGATGATTCAACTCGATGACATGCTCCAAGAGATGGTGGAGCGTGGCGCATCGGACCTTTTCGTGAAGGCGGGGGTTTCCCCGCATGTCCGGGTGGACGGCGAGATTCGCGACCTCGATTACAGCGACCTGACCGTCGACGACGTGCAGGTGATCGCTTACAGCATGATGACCGAGGAGCAGATCGAGGCGTTCGAGAAGATCCCGGAAATGGACCTCGCCATCGGTTTGCCCGGTGTGGGGCGCTTTCGCGTCAATCTCTTCCGCCAGCGCGGTTCGGTGGCGATGGTGTTCCGCCACATCACGCGGCCCAACTTCAGCTTCAAAGACCTGCATTTGCCCGAAGCGGTGCCGAAACTGTGCCAGGCCCGGCGGGGTCTGGTGCTGGTCACTGGCATGACGGGTTCCGGCAAGAGCACGACTCTGGCCGCCATGATCAATCAGATCAACGACACGCGCAAATGCCACATCGTGACCGTGGAGGATCCGATCGAATTCCTGCACGACGACAAGAACGCCATCGTCAGTCAGCGCGAGGTGGGCTTCGACACGAACAGTTTCGCCGACGCTCTGAAGCATGTCCTGCGTCAGGCCCCGGACGTGATCCTGATCGGTGAAATGCGCGACGTGGAAACGGTGAACACGGCCGTGGCCGCCGCGGAAACGGGTCACCTGGTGCTGTCGACTCTGCACACCACGGACGCGGTGCAGACGGTGGAGCGGATCATCAACTTCTTCCCGGCGTATCTGCACAATCAGATCCGCATGGAGTTGTCCTTGGGCCTGAAGGGCGTCATCAGCCAGCGGCTGTTGCCGCTCAAGAAGGGTACGGGCCGCATTCCGGCGGTGGAGATTCTGATCAGCACGCCGCTGGTGAAGAAGCTTCTGAACGAAGGCAAAACGCTCGAACTGTTCCCGGTGATCGAGGAGGGCGGGCACTGGGGGATGCAGAGTTTCAACCAGTCGCTCTATCAGCTCATTCGCGAGGAGTATGTGGATTACGAGACGGCGCTGGCCTACGCGTCGAGCCCGGAGGAACTGCGGCTGATGGTGGAGGGCATCACCACGGGAACGCGCAAGGAGCAATCGGGCTACCTTGGCGGGAGCATGTAGGGCGTTGGCGTGACCGCCTGTTCCGCCGGAGTGGGGAACGGGCGGGCGCGGCGTCGCGAAAATCGGGATTTAGGTGTACTCTTCCGAGGCTTCCATGGCGCCTTTGCGAAGTTCGCGGTAGAAGCGCGGAAGGGTGCAATAGCTGCGTTTGAGCAGATCGAGTAAGGTGTCGCCCCAGGACCCGGAGACGCCGAGTGCGGTGGTCATCTGGGCGTCGATCAGGCGTCGCAGGGCGGTGGCGGCTTCTTCCGCGCAGGCGAAAGCGACGGCGGGGCGATCGGCTTCGAGGGCGCTTTCGGCCTGGCGCTGGGCCTGCCAGGCTTGCTCGAGCAAGCCCGACGGGGTGTTGAGCATGCCCAAGTATTCTTCGAGTTCTCTTTCAATGACTTGAGCTTTTTCGAGGCGGACGCGGCTTCCTTCGACGGCGTAGCGGGCGGCGGCGGGGAGGCGTTCGCCGAGGGCCCGGATGGTTTCGCGGGGGCGCTCGCGGGAGGAGGAGAGGAGTACCATGGCGGTGAGGGGGAACTCGGGCAGGAGGATTTCAATGGCGCCGCGGAGGGCCTTGCTGACCTGCAATTCGCGGCCCGAGGGAAAATCGGCGCGCCAGGCCCGGAGGTCTTCGTGGGGCAGGGCGATCTCGACGCGGAGATGGAGCGGTGGGAGGGGGCTGGAGTCGATCCAGTAGTCTTCGCCGGGACCGGTGCGGCGAAGGATGATGAGGATGTCCTGGCCGTGTTGGAGGGCCTGTGCGGTGACGCGGGGATGGCCGGGGTCGACGGCGAATTGGAGTTCCGGGGCGGGGGGACGGCCTTCGGAGAAAAAGCGATCCAGTGCGGCGATTTTCTGGGCCAGGACCGCCATGGCGCAGAAGCGGTCGCGGCCGGTGATGGGTGGCTGGCCGAGGAGGTATTCGTAGAAGTGGAGGACGATGCCGCGGGCTCCGGCGCCGAGCAGGTCGGTGGCTTTGAGGAGGAGGAGATCGGGATCGGGGAGGAAGAAGTCGCGGCGAGCCATGGAACCGAGGCGGGCCATGTAGGGGAACCAGCTTTCGGCGCGGGCGGGGGCGAGGGAGACGCCCATGTCGTCGTTGAAGATGCCGGCGAGGCGGGCGGCGTTGGAGGCGCCGCATTCGAGAGCATGGCAGAAAAGGGGCCGGGGGGCGTGGGAGGAGGCGGCGGTCTCTCTGAGGCGGGCGAGCAGTTCGAGGGGTTTGAGTTCGGGGAGGATAGGGCCGCCAACGGGGTGGGGGATGCTGAGGAAGTCGTTGGTGCCCATCCATCGCTCGGCCGCCATATCGGTGCGGAAGGGAGTCCAGACGGGATGGTGCAGGTCGAGGCGTCGGATGCGGTCGCGCTCGTGTTGGAATCGGGCGAAGGCTTCGTCGGCGGAGCCGGCGGGGGGCATTTCCGTGACGGGGAGACAATAGGAGTGAAGGCCGGGGCGATGACGAAAGTTCTCGGCGAGGAAGTGCCCGGCATCGGGCAGGCGGGCTTCGCCGGCGAGGATCACCATGAGGCCGCGGCTCTCCGCCTCGTCGAAGAGTGTTTCGAGGACGGGAAGGTTTCCGGGGCTGGCGGGGGGCGACATGACGGCGGTAAAGCCGGCTTGCGCGAGGTCCGCGACGGCGGAGGCGATGGCGTCGAGGGGTGTGAGGTACAGTCGGGCGGCGAGGGTGAAGAACGGATGCCCATCGACCCGCAGAACGGAGCGGTCGAGCAACACGCGCGTGTTGGCTTCCAACATGGGGGCACCTCACGAGGGGGAAGAGAGGGTCCTCAGCGGTGAGGACGGGGGCCGCCTTCGTCGCGGTGTTCGAGCTTATCGGAGAAAAGGATGGCGGATTCCAGAGCTTTCATGGCGTCGCGTTTGTTGAGGGCTTGTTTGAGGAGGAGGCGGACCTTCTGGTTGGCGGGCGAAGCGTCGAGGACGCGCTCGCAGATGTCGACGCACTGGTTCATGTCGCCTTTGCGAAAGAAGGCGTCGGCGGCGAAGGTCAGTTCCTCGTTGGCGTCGTCCTGCTGGCCGGTTTGGACCAAGAGATCGGCGAGCTTGACGCGGGCCTGGGCGTTTTGGGGATTGATGGCGATGATGTCGCGATAGTTGCGGATGACGCTTCTGAGGGTATCGGACTGTTCGTCGCGTTCCATGCTTTCCACCTCATTGGCCAGGAAGTCGGATGCGCCAAAGCCCGGGGGCGGCGGGGGAGGGGATGATTGGGGAGGGGACGATCGTGCGGGTGTGGGCGCGGGAGGCGGCAAGAGACGGGGGACCGATTGGGTGCTGTCGAAGAGGGCGGTGGGGCGATGGGCAGGCCGGACGTCGGTTTCGGCGGCTTCGGGGTCCACTTCGTCGTCGGCGATAAGTTTCCGGGGCGGGGAGAGGGGGCTGCTGGTTTCG
Source organism: Sumerlaeia bacterium (assembly GCA_040219255.1). GTDB lineage: Bacteria > Sumerlaeota > Sumerlaeia > SLMS01 > JAHLLQ01 > JAVJSW01. The sequence goes on along the minus strand of JAVJSW010000075.1, from coordinate 20,134 downwards.
GTGAGGCCATAGCGAGCCCGGCTGTTCTGCGGGTCCAGAGACATGACTTTGCCGTAGAGAGCGACGCCGTCGTCGACGCGTCCGGCGGCGATGAGGGCGTCGGCGAGGGCGAGATAATCGTCGACGAGTTCGACTTCCTCGCCGCCCATTTCCAGGTGCAGGTCCACGAAACGGCGGCGGGATTCCATGTCGTAGGGCGCGAGGTCGCGGACGCGGCCGTAGTAGTGGCGGGCTTTGTCCTTGTTGCCCGAGCGATCCCGCAGCCGGGCCACAGTGCGGTAGTCGGCGATCAAGTCTTTCTCTGTGCCGCGGCGCATGTGGATGTCGAAGAGGGCTTCCCAGGCGGCGAAGTTCTGTGGGGTTTTCTCCACCATGGCCCGAAGTTCCTGCTCGGCGCGTTCGACTTGGCCTTTGTCGGCAAAGGCGAAGGCGAGCTGGATTTGCTGCTGGATGGCGTCGTCGGAGCGTTCGAGGGTGCTCAGGAGGTCGATGGCTTCGCGGTGCAGCATGGTCTGAGAGGGATCGAGGCGCAGGGCGTAGAGGAGGAGGTCGGCCTGGCCCTTGGCGTCGCCGGACCGGGCGCAGAGGGCGGCGCCCTCACGCAGATGCCATGCGGCTTCGTGCATTTCATTGAGGCGTTCATGGGCGCGGGCGCGGAGCCGGTGGTAGTCGGCTTCCTCGGCGGCGTGGGCGGCGACCGAGGTGAGGATGTTGAGGGCGCTGCTGGGGCGTTCTTCGCGGAGGTCTTCGCGGGCGCAGCCGTAGGCGAAGCGGCGGGCTTCCTCGAGGCGGTTGAGTTGGGTCAGGCAACCGACCAACTGACGGCGGGCTTCTTCGTTGGCGTGGTCCAGGGCGAGGGTCTTGCGCAGGAACTTCATGGCTTCATCGTGGCGGCCCTGGTTGGATCGCAGGCGGGCCATGAAGAGGTAGTCTTCCTGCAAGACATCTTCCTCGTGGGCTTGAAGGCGCAGGGCGATGTAGTCGGCGCGGGTGCCGGTATCGTCGGGAGAGAGGGAGAGGATGCGGTTGAGGGTGAGGGCGGCGGCGGAGAATTCGCCGCGGTTGCGCTGCATTTCGGCGAGGCCGCGCAGGCCGGCGACCATGTCGGAGGTGCGGCCGGCGGCTTCGTGGATGGCGATGAGGCGCTCGTGGAGGAAGATGTCGTCGGGCTGACACTTGATGGCGTTTTCGAGGGCGCGGGCGGCCTCGAGGGAATCGATTTCCTCAATGAGGTCGGCCTTCTTCATCCATTCGGCGGAGGCGTCTTCCAGTTCGCCGCGGGCTTGCAGGACTTCGGCGCAGAGGCCGTGGGATTCGGGGAGGCCGGGGGCAGCGTCGATCAGTTCGCGGGCGCATTCGAGGGCTTCGTCGAGGCGGTTGGATTCGAGGGAGCCTTTGGTGGCGGACATCAGTTCGCGATGGGCGAGTTCGGGGAGGTTCTGTTCGCTGAAGAGGGCGGCGGCCTGGCGGCGGAGGGCGAGGGGGTCGGGGAAATCGCTGAGGAGGCGGCGGAATTCGGCGCGGCCGTCATCGATGCGGCCGTCCATGACGCTCAGTTCGAGAGCGGCCAGGGCGTCGTCGGCGGCTTCGTTGGGGCGGTCGAGGGCGAGTTTTTTGCGTGCGAGGCGCCAGCGGAGAGCCTCCGCTTCGGGGCGTTCTCCCCGTTTGGCGAGCAGTTCGGAGAGGCGCAGGGGGAGGCTGAGGTCGTCCTCGCAGGCTTCGATGGCGTTGCGTAAGACAATCTCCGCGCGATCGCCTTCGCCGCGTTCGAGGTGAAGGGTGGCGAGACGGCGTGCGAGGCGCGAGATGCAATCCGGGTCGCCGATGACAGTGGCGGCACCCATGGCGGCCCGGACCGCCTTGATGTTGGCGGGGTTCAGGCGCGACGCTTCCTCGTAATAGGTAAGGGCGGCGCGCAGGCGCTCGTCGCGCAGGGCGATAGCGCCGAGGGCGCTGTAATGGGCCGCGGCCTCGATGGGGCGGTCGAGTTCCATCAGCAGGCGGGCCATGTCCTGGAGGGTGTCTTTGGAGTCCGGGGCGAGTTGGAGGATGGCTTCGAGAGCTTGCACTTTTTCCTCGCGCCGCTCGCGGTGGCTGAGCTTGCCGGCGACGATGCGCCATCGGCTCAGAGCTTCGGAGATTCGCTGGGGGTCTTTGGCCGCGGCGCGCGCGAGGCCGCGCATCGCTTCCAGGTGATCGGGCACCAGTTCGAGCAGTTCGCGCCAGATGCCCTCCAGCTCTTCGCGTTCGGAGGCCGTGCTCTTGTCCCAGGCGGGGTAAGTGGCGGTCAGGTCCTCGAGGACACTGATGGCGTCGGCGGTTTCGCCCAGACCCAGGAGGGCGCGGATTTTCAGGCGGAGGGCTTCGCGATGGGCTGGTTCCTTATCGATGACGGCCTGGGCGCAGCGGCGGGCGTCGCCCGGTTGGGAGTGCTCGAGATAGAGCACCGCCGCCCGCAGCATCTGGGGTTTCCCGATGGCGCCATGGTCGTTTTCCAGGAGCAGGGTGCCGATGCGTTCGTGGGCCGAGGCTTGCGCATCGAGGGTCTTGGAGGCTTCCTCGCAGACCGCCAGGCCGGTGGCGCCATGGCCTTCGGCGAAGGCTTCCTCGGCGACGTCGAGGAGGGCGTTGAAGGCCGCGCGGGAGTGATCGCCTTCTTCCATGAGGCCATGAGCGGCGGCGGGTCCACCCTCGACGCGGCAGAGGGCGGCGAGAAGACGGCGGGCGTCGTCGCGGGCTTTCTTGCCGATGGCCGAACGCCAGGCGTCGCAGAGGACCTCGCGGGCGCGCGAAGGATTGGCGCCTTCGGCGTGGAACTCGCCCAGTTCCAGATGGTGGCTCCAGCGGGCGGGCTGGCGGCGAATCAATTCTTTGAGGGCTTCTTCGCGGGTTTCCCGATCCTGGCGGTTGCGGGCCATTTCCGCAATCATTTCCCAATCGGACACGGCGTCCTCGTCGAGCCCCATGAGTTCATGGAGGTCGGCGGCGGCGCGCCAGGCGTCGAGAAACTGATCGCGGACCGCGCGGGCCTGCTCGACGGCGTCCAGGGCGTCGCGATAGGCGCCGTGGGCGCGGCGCATTTCCGCCAGTTGGAGGAAGCACTCGCCCGCCTTTGATGTCTGTCCCGACGCCGCCAACGCCCGGGCCCGGTACATCAGCAGCGTTTCCTCGCCATGGCGGGATTCGGTCAGGCGGTCGAGCAGCATCAGCAGATCGGTGCCGAACTCCTCCTGCTCGGCCTTGCGGGCGACGAGGCGGTCGAGGACTTCCGTTTCGCCCTGGCGGTCATCGCGAAGGGCCAGCAAGTCCGCCAGGGCGAGCATCGCGTCCTCGTCTTCAGGCAGAAGCCGAAGAACTTCCTCTCGCAAGAGCTTTTCGGCCTGGGGCCGGTCGGGCAGTTCGGCGGCCCGGCGCGCCGCTTCGCGGTAGGAGGCGGCCGCTTCGAGGGGTTTCTGGCGAGCTTCGGCGACCCGGCCTTCGGAGAAGGCGACCTGCCAGGCCTGGGGGAGCAGGACGCGGGCGTGATCCACGAGTTCCTCGGCGGCGGTGACGCTGCGCTGGGCCAGGGCCTGCTCGACCTCGCGGGGCAGGGTGTTGATATCCGCGCTGGCGAAGGGGAGCTTGAGGTTGCGGGCCAGGTCCATGGCGGCGTCCACGCCGCTCTTGGCGACGTGAAGGCCCCAGAGGTCAACCAGGTTGCCGCCGCGATGGGCCGGGCAGGTCTTGGCCATACACTTGAAGATGTTGCGGCCCGGCGTGATGATGAGAGTGCCGGGGGTATCGTCGTGGTGGATGGGGCAGGGGGTGCGGATCATGGTGCCCAGGACACGCATGCGGTCCACGCGATAGCCGATGCGCTCGATCACGGCGCAGGGGTCGAGTTCGGCGTTAATTCGCAGGGCGAGTTCATTCCCGTGATTGGTTGGGGCCAAGTCTTGTGAAGACAAAGTTCGATGGCATCCCGAAGCCGGGGGAGTGACGGAGTGCAAGGGGGTCATGGAGGCGTCCCTGGCCACGTCCACAGTATCGTCGGAATACGGTGGCGCAAAAAGCGTCCCACCGCAAGGACGAACCCAAGAAAAGCGGCGGGCCCTCGATTCTACGTTACTCAGGCAAAGAGAACGAAGGGTTTTGCATGGAAGCTATTAAAACTCGAGGGTCGGGAGCGCGTGGAAGCCTGAACTAATGGGTGGCAGCCGTTAGAACTTTTGATGGATGGCCGGAGAAAGCTGAGGTGTTTTTCGAGTTGGATTCACAAGAGAGCGGGCCGGCTGAGTCGTTCCGCCCACGATCTTTCCTGATGATCGGTATTCACGACGCTTTGCGCCTCCGGGGGAATCAGCCTCTGCATCGCTGCGCGACGCCACCGCGTTCGCCATGACACAATCCCAACCGGGCGGGTCCCGGTTTGTATCAAGGCGACACGCCACGCCTGGAGGCGGCCATTGGAGATTGGTGTAAGTCGAGTTTTTACAGTGGCGTAAGCATCGGTTCGGGCGCTGGCACCAGCTTTGCCTTCTTGCTGCTTCGACAAAACGAAAGGCGTCCCTCCCCATTTGGGCCGTGGGCCGCATCTGAACGTTACGCAAGAAAACCAAGGAGACACACAGCTATGTCCACGACAGCCATTAAGCTCAAGCCTCTGCATGACCGCGTGGTCATCGAGCGCCTCGACGCCGAGGAGAGCAAGTCCTCTGGCGGGATCATCATTCCCGACACGGCGAAGGAGAAGCCGCAGCGCGGCCGCGTCGTCGCCGTTGGCGAAGGCACCTTCAACGACCGGGGCGACCGCAACAAGCTCGACGTGAAGGTCGGCGACGAGGTTCTGTTCGGCAAGTACGCCGGCAACGAAGTGAAGCTCGAAGGCAGCGAGTACCTGATCATGCGCGAGAACGAAATCCTCGCCGTGGTCGGCTAATCGCCGCGTCCCCCGCTGTTCCCCCCATCTCCTCTCTTTCAACGCAAGTTTCGTACGTAACACGGAGGTTACATCCCCATGGCTAAGCAGATGCTTTACGGGCAGGACGCCCGCGCTAAAATCCTTCGCGGAGTCGATCAGCTCGCCGACGCCGTCAAAGTGACCCTCGGTCCCAAGGGCCGCAACGTCGTGCTCGAGAAGAAGTTCGGCGCCCCGACGATCACCAAGGACGGCGTGACCGTCGCCAAGGAAATCGAACTCAAAGATCCCTATGAGAACACTGGCGCCCAGATGGTGCGCGAAGTGGCCAGCAAGACCAGCGATGTCGCTGGCGACGGCACCACCACGGCCACCGTCCTCGCCCAGGCGATCTACCGCCAGGGCTTGAAGCTGGTGACCGCCGGCACGAACCCGATGGCGGTCAAGCGCGGCATCGACAAGGCCGTCGAGGCCATCGTCGCCGAGCTCGATAAGGTCAAGGTCGATACCCGCGACCACAGCAAGATCAAGCAGGTCGCCACCATCTCCGCCAACGGCGACACGGAAATCGGCGAGCAGATCGCCGAAGCCATGGACAAGGTCGGCAAAGACGGCGTCATCACCGTCGAGGAAGCCAAGGGCATCCAGACCGAACTCGACTTCGTCGAGGGCATGCAGTTCGACAAGGGCTACCTGTCCGCTTACTTCGTGACGGACGCGGAGAAGATGGTCGCCGAGCTGAAGGACGCCTACATTCTGATCCACGACAAGAAGGTCAGCAACATGCGCGACCTTCTGCCGGTGCTCGAGAAGGTCGCCCAGAGCGGCGCCCCGCTCGTGATCATCGCCGAGGACGTGGAAGGCGAAGCGCTGACCACCCTGGTGGTGAACAAGCTGCGCGGCGTGCTCAATGTCGCCGCCGTCAAGGCCCCGGGCTTTGGCGATCGCCGCAAGTCCATGCTGCAAGACATCGCCACGCTGACGGGCGGCATCGTCATCAGCGAAGAGACGGGCCGTAAGCTCGACAGCGCCACGGTGGAGGATCTTGGCCGCGCCAAGTCCGTCCGCATCAGCAAGGACGAGACGGTCATCATCGAAGGCGCCGGCAAGCCGGACGCCATCGCGGGCCGCAAGAAGGAAATTCAGGGGGCCATCGAGAGCAGCACGAGCGATTACGACCGCGAGAAGCTGCAAGAGCGCCTGGCGAAGCTGGCTGGCGGCGTCGCCGTCATCCGCGTCGGTGCGGCGACCGAAGTGGCCATGAAGGAAAAGAAGGCCCGCGTGGAAGACGCCCTGCACGCGACCCGCGCGGCGGTGGAAGAAGGCATCGTCCCTGGCGGCGGCGTGGCTCTGCTGCGTGCGTCGACGACGGTGACTTCCGCGATGACGAAGAGCGACTTCACCGATGACGAATGGTCGGGCGTGCAGCTTGTGCTTCGCGCCTGCGAGTCGCCCGCCCGCGCCATCGCCGTCAACGCTGGCCTGGAAGGCAGTGTGGTGGTCGAGAAGATCAAGACCCTGACCGGAAACTTTGGCCTCAACGCGGCCACCGGGGTTTATGAAGACCTGCTGGAGTCGGGCGTCATCGACCCGAAGAAGGTGACCCGCAGCGCGCTTCAGAACGCGGCGAGCATCGCCGGGCTGCTTCTGACCACCGAGTGCATCATCACCGAAAGCAAAGACGACAAGGACGACGCCCCCGCCCCCGCCGGCATGGGCGGAATGGGTGGCATGGGCGGAATGGGCGGAATGTACTAATTCCAGCCGCGCGGCCAATGAGTTGAGGGGGGCGGCGAAGCCAATCCGGCCGAGGCCGCCCCAAAAAATCGAAAGGCCCACCCGCAGCCATGAGCGCCGGGTGGGCCTTTTGAATTGGTACAGATGATGCTGCGAGAGTAAAAGAAATCGCCCGGCGTGAATCAGGGTGGGGTAATCCTGATCAAGCCGGGCTACAGTCACAAAGAAGGGGGGAGCGGGAACGGTTTGGAGCGAGAGCAGTTTCGGGAGCGGGCGTGCCGGACAATTGGAAACGGCGTTGACTAGTTACAGACTGCGAATGTAACGCCGCAAGCATTTTATCGCTTCCAAGGGAAAAGTCGCTCCAAATCCCTTCCCGTCCCCCTCCTTTGTGCTCTAAAGCGATGAAAATCAGAGATGCATCAGTGTCGTCTATTGCGTGCGGGTGGGCAATGTCTTGGCATGTTTTCAGTCCGCCGCTTGCGATTGCACGATTCTCAACGTATTGCGTTGGCGCCTCGCAAGGCGAGCCGCTTGAGGAACTTGCGAATCAACGTTCGTTATCTTTTCGATCATTTACTGTACGTTTCTTCCGTTGCATGGCAACCCCAAAAAAATACGGGTTTTTCGTTTCCCGTCCTTCGGCCCGGCGTGTAATAACTTACCAGCATTCTGGTTCCCCGAGGTGACATCGCTTCTTGCTTTCCTACTCTGACGCCCTTGAGACAATCCTGTCGTTGCCGTTTCGAATCGAGACGGAGCGAGTCCCATTATTGGACGCCTGCGAGAGGATTATGGCCGCTCCGTTCCAGGCGGCCTTTGCGTTGCCGCGCTTCGATCAGTCCGCCATGGACGGTTATTGCGTTCGCGCCAGCGATTTCCAGGGGGCGTTGCCGATCACGCTGCCGGTCGTGGGGGAAAGCGCCGCGGGGCGGCCCTCGGCGGATGCCCTCGCCCCAGGCACCGCGATGGGCATCAGTACGGGAGCGAAGTTGCCTGCTGGGGCGGACGCGATCGTGCCCGTGGAATGGACCACGCCATCGGCGGACGGCGCACGAGTGACCATCGCCCAGCAACCTACCGCTGGCCGGTTTATTCGGCGCCAGGGCGAGGATGTGGCTGATGGCGCGTGGCTTTTCGGCCCCGGCAAGCGTCTCTCGCCCGCGGCGCTCGCGTTCCTGGCGATGTACAACGTGCCGGAGATTGAAGTTTTCCGGCGGCCTCGTGTCGCTGTTTTTACCAGCGGAGACGAAATCAAAGCCTTTGGCGAGGCTCTGCGCGAGACGGATATCGTCGGCGTGAACGTCTACTATCTCGAGCACGAGTTGAGGGCTTTCGGGTGCGACGTGCGATTTTTCGGCATCGCGCCGGATGAACCGGCTGCGTGGCGGGCGATGTTCGAGGACGCCCTGGGGTGGGGCGACGCGGTGGTGACCACGGCGGGTGTCTCCATGGGCGAGCACGACGTCGTCGGCGGGTGTATCCGCGACCTGGGGGGGCGCGTGCGTTTCTGGAAAGCGAACGTTCGGCCAGGGAAGCCAATGCTCGTCGCGGAGGTTGGAGGCAAACCGTTCTTCGGACTGCCCGGCAACCCGGTCAGCGTGTGCGCCAACACGGAGATTTTTCTCAAGCCGTTCCTTCGACAGGCCCTAGCGATCCAGCCCATCGAGACGCCGCGGCGCGCGATGACGTTGGTGAGCGAGTGCCCGCGCGACAAAGCTCGGCTGTTCTTCGTCTTCGCCCGAAGCGCCGTGCGCGACGGGCGGGAGATTGTCGAGGCCCTTGCGCATCAGAGTTCGGGAAACTTGGCGAACCCTGCCAGCGCCAACGCCCTGATCGTCGCCGAACCGGGCCCCGATGCCATCGCGGCGGGCGAGACGGTCAGCGTCTTGCCGATCACGCCGTTCTGAGGGTGTAGCGTGGGCGGAAAAAATGCGTGGAGGGCTGACGAATCCCCTTGCCAAGGGACGCCGGATTTCGGCAGCATTTCGTCCCGCTCGCGAGAGTGGATGCCGCAGACGTTGTGCCGTCGTGGCGGAATTGGCAGACGCGCACGGTTCAGGTCCGTGTTCCCGCAAGGGAGTGATGGTTCGACTCCATTCGACGGCACCACCCATTCGATCCCAAAGATCAGCTTTCGGGCCGAGGATTTCCTCGGCCCGATTTTTTGTGCCTCCAACTTGCCAGTCTCCCGTCATTGGAGGGATTCCCGAGTGCAGGGTGGAGCGACACCGGGGCAGGTGGCTCACATTTTCCCAGGTTCAAGTAAATTCCCCTTGTGTTGGGGTGCGGGTCGTTGAGAGAAGACTTTTGTGACACACAATCAATGACTCTATAGGGTTCGGCAAAGGTCTGAGTTCTTGGGGTTTGGGGCGTGCAGTATTGCGCGGCTCGCTATTACACGTCGCGAAGTCCTTCACGAGACCGATGAAGGGGATTCGCGGTATTCCTGGACGACCGATCCCATGTTCAATCAGCCGAACGCCGGGGGATGCTTATCTCCTATCAATGGAACATTTCGCGGGTGGGTGGCGGCGTTGTTCGTTTTGATCGCGGCCGCTGTATTCGTCGGCCTGAGCGACCGGTGTTTCGCCCAGGGAGTGCGGCTGGAGGCAGCTGTGCAGGGTTGGCTCCAAAGCCCGCAGGAAACGCAGTATAAACTGCGTCTTGTCAACGGTTCGCCTTACCCGACGGCGGGTCCGTTTTCGGCAAGGTTGTTCTTTGATTTATCCGAGGTGTTTGCGGCTGGGTTGGGTGCGCAGAATGTGGTGACGGATGTGTTTTGGAGTCAGTGCGGCCAGGTTTCGATCGGGCCGCCGGCGCATTGGCACGATGATGTTTATTATATTCAAGTCGAGTGGATTCAGTCGCTGAGTCCGGGGCAGAGTTGTGAACTGCAATTGCGGCCGCGGCTATCGGGTTGGCAGCAGGCGTGGAATGGGTCGAACGATCCGGCGTACCAAGGACTTAGTACTTCGTTTCAGACAACATCCAATATACCTGTTTATGCGGGGTCTCAATTAGTTTTTGGCAGCGAGCCATTTTCGGGCGAGGTGACGGCGACGCCGACTCCGACGCCCTCACCCACGGCGTCTCCGACAGCGGCGCCGCTTCCGGGGGATGGGGATTTGGGTCCGTGTGTTGTGGGGCAGGGGCTGGATGTGGCAAGCGGGTTTAACGTGTTCTTGTTCGGTGATATCTCGCAAACCGGGACGGATACGGAGGGGCGGATGGCGGTGGGCGGGGACGCGGCGCTGGCGAGCTATTCGGTGGGTTCGAGTCTTCCGTTTGAGGGTGTGGAGCGGGTCGATTTGATCGTTGGGGGGCATCTGGATTTTTCGAACGGTTCCGTGAACAACGGGTCGATCGTTTATAGCAAGTCGGTGCAGATCGCTCAGAACACCCATGTTGGCGGGACCGTGGAACAGGGGAGCCCAATCGATTTCTGGGCTGCGGAGAGCCGGTTGCTGGCGCTGTCGGATGCCTGGCGGGACCTGGCGCCGACCGGTTCGACGACGGTTCATTACTGGGGCGGTTCGACTTGTCAGATAACACTGGCGGGGACGGAGGCGGAGACGAATGTTTTTGTGGTTCAGAGTGGCGATTTGTGGAACGCGAACACGTTTAGCATTAACATTCCGAGTGGTTCGAGCGCCCTGGTCAACATCGCCGGCGAAGCTAGCGCGCGCATGCGGCAATTTGGTTTTGCTCTGGCGAATGGTGTGGTGGCCGAACGGGTGATTTTCACTTTGCCGACGCGACGGAACTACAACTCAACGGGGTGGGCGTGCCGGGATCGGTGTTTTCTCCGCGCGCCGATGTGACCTTCGACAATGGGGTGATCTACGGCACCATGGTGGCGGTTTCTGTCACGGGCTATGGGCAATTCAATCATCACCCGACGATGGCCTGCGTCCCGAGTTTGAACGGGGGCGATGGTACGGCGACTCCGACGCCTACTTCAACTCCGACGGCGACACCGACGGACAGTCCAACGCCGACACCGACACCGACGCCGGTTCCGAATCGGCCGCCAGTGGCCTATGATTGGTCCGCTTCGGGAGATGAGGACACGACGATTTCGCTGCAAGTGCTGGCGGACGATCCGGACGATGATCCGTTGACTTTCGAGGTGGTTTCCGAGCCGACGAGCGGTACTCTTTCGGGAGACGCGCCGTTCTATGAGTATCGTGGTTTTCCCGATTTTTTTGGTACCGACGCGTTCACATTCCGGGCGAATGATGGACAGCTGAGTAGTAACACCGGGACCGTATCGATTACGGTCATTCCCGTCAACGATCCTCCCAGGGCCTACGATGCGGAGATTACGGTATTGGAGGACGAGTCGTATTTGCTGGAACTGCTGGCTGACGATATCGATGGGGACGTGCTGAGCTACACGATCATCGAATTTCCTGGCTTTGGTACATTAACTGAAGTTGGCGGTTCGGCCGGTGTGTATGTGTACACGCCTTTTCCGGACTATTTCGGACCGGATTCGTTTGTGTTATTGGTTTCCGACAGTACGACCGATAGCGAGGAGGCGGTGGTCCTGATCACTGTACTGCCGGTCAACGATCCGCCTGTGGCGTATCCGCAAGTGGTGTCGACCGAGGAGGATACGTCTCTTTCTTTGTCGCTGACGGGAGAAGATCCGGACGGGGACTCGATCCACTTTTTGATAACGGAGTCTCCGCGGTTCGGTATGCTTGCGAGCGACGGCGTTGGGTCCACTTATGTTCCGAACGCGAACTCTTTCGGAGAGGATTCCCTTTCATTCGTGGCGCGGGATCCGTCTGGTCTGACTTCGCCGGAGGCTGAGATTCGAATTCTTGTGACCGCGGTGAATGACAGTCCCGTTAGCCAGGATTTATACGTCACTCTGGACGAGGACACATCGACGTCATTTCTGCTTCGCGGGGAAGATGTCGATGGCGATTCCTTGTTTTATGAAATTGTGACTTCTCCGAGCCTGGGTGTTCTGTCGGGCGAATTGCCGGAGCTGATCTATTGGCCTTACAGCGATGCTTTTGGAACCGATTCGTTGACATATCGCGTGACCGACCCGGAGGGTTTGAGTGATATCGGTACGGTCTGGTTCGAGATCATGGCGGTCAACGATCCTCCGGTGGCTGATGATGTCATGGTTACGCTGCTGGAAGATGATTCCGCCCCGTTCCGACTTTCGGGTTTTGACGTCGAGGGAGCGGAACTGACATTTGATGTTATCGAGGGACCGGCGAACGGTCGACTGGTGGGAAGTAGGGCGGACTATGAATATATTCCAGACGCGGACTTCAATGGTTTCGATCAGGTGATTTACGTGGCCAACGACGGATTGGCCGATTCACCTCCCGCGGTTGTAATGTTTGAGGTACTGGCGGTGAATGACGCGCCTTCTTTCATGGCTTCGGAGGTGGAAGTGGACGAGGGCGCGACGACGCGGACGCATACGTTTGAGGCCTGGGCTGCGTTCGATCCCGGAGTTGAAAATGAAGCGGGTCAGCGGGTTCATTCGTATATTGTCGCGGATGTCAGCGACACGTCCTTTTTTGTGCATGAGCCAATGATCGATACGTCTGGGACGCTGACGTTTGTGCTGGAAGCGAAGCGTTATGGAGAAGTGACGTTCTCGGTGGCGGTGCGGGACGATGATGGGATGGAGAATGGCGGTGTGGATTTGTCGGAGAGTCAAACGTTCCGCCTTGTCATCAACCCTTATGTGCGGAACCGGGTCTTTACGACGTCGGGCGATTTCGATGAGGGTCAGAGGTATCGCTTGCCTCCGATCGAGCCGAATCAACTGATGTTGGATGGAACGGCATCCGACTCGAACTTCAACAATGTATGGCTGGCGAACTCCAGGCGGGGCACGATACATCGCTACGACATTCACGATGGGCGCGGGAGGGGAAGTTATTATACGGGACCTCAGGGCCGGAGCGCTTCTCTGGGGCCGTCCCGTACGGCAGTCGATCGCTTCGGTGGCGTGTGGGTGGCCAACCGGGAAACAAATACGATTACACATATTGTAACTCCGGAATCGGGCCGGTGGATCGATAAGAATGGAAACGGGGTCTTGGATACATCGCCTCGCGCTGGCGTTCTGTTGCCGTGGGTTGGCGAGACGGCGATGGATGCGGAGGATGAGTTGATCGTTCATCACGTGGATATAGGGGTAGGCAAGGCGCGTGCTTTGGCGGTGACGCCGGAAAACAACGTTTGGGCAAGCGGTTGGGGATTCAACCGGGGGACCTGGAAGTTGGTGGATGGAGAGACGGGGGAAATTCTTCGAACGGAAGTGGCTCGTCCTGGCACGGTCGGCACGTCATCGGGATATCATGCACTGATGACGTTCAATGGCTATCTTTGGTCGACGCGGGGGTTGCTTCGCTGGAACACGGATTTCCCTCTAAATTCTCCGCAAGGCGTTTATTGGGACGAATTGTATTTTGGGTATTGTCTGGCCCTCGACAATCGAGGTGGCGTTTGGCGAAGCGGTAGAGTCGTTCATAAGTACGATCTCAACGGCGAGGTCTTGGTGGAGAAGGACTATACCCAGTACGGTCCTCAGGTCTTGGCCTGCGATTTCCATGGCAATGTTTATATCGCGCCTTATCCGCCAAGAGATCAGGTGATGAAACTGGATTCGCAGGGTGAACTGCTGGGCTTCTTGCCTGTGCCGGTTTCGTCGAGCGGGGTATCGACGGACAAGAACGGCAAGGTTTGGGTGGCGGGATATGATGGGAGGGCGGTTCGCATCGATCCGGACGCGGGGCCCATCGGCGCCGATGGTAAGACGGCGCTGGGCGAGATTGAACTGGTGACGACGAGTTATGGGGCTGGAGCTTATCACTTTGGCGACATGACAGGAATGAATATTCTGTTTCAGTCGTCGGGTGACGCGACGGGGAATTACGATGCGTTCTGGTCGGTGATGTACGATGGCGAGATCGAGGGGGCGTCCTGGGGGCCGATGCGCTGGACGGCGGAGGTCTGCAACGATGGCGATGTGACTTTCTATGCGGCGGCGACCGATGACCCGGAGGCCTTTGTCGAGGACGACCTGCGCGAGGTGGATTTCGGCAACGTGGGGCTAGATGGGACCGGGCGTTATCTGTTCATGAAGGCGGTTTTCGAATCGTCGAGCCGGGCGATTTCACCGGTGGTTTACGATGTGACGGTGGGGACGGAGGGCTACGCGGCGCCCGGCGCGGCGCCGCAATGGCGGGTGGATGCGGGGGCGGACGGCGAGCACGAGTGGCCGCTGCCCCATCAGTTGTACGGAAAGCTCTATCACAATACGGGTTACGAGACGAACGACCTGCCGGTACAGTGGTCCGTGGTGGAGCGGCCGAACGGGGAGGCGGAGGCGGTTTTCGACGACCCGCAGGCGCTGCATTCGGAGGTGCGGTTTTCGGATTGGGGGCGGTGGGTGCTGCGGTTGACGGCGGACCGGGACGGCGATGTGCGAAGCGACGACATCGTGCTGCAGTTGGAGCCGGTGAACCGGGGGCCGGTGGCGACGATCGAGGGGAATCCGTACCTGACGCAAGCGGGGACCGGATACCCATTCCGGGCGCTGGTTTCCGATGATGGGTTGCCCTTTGGAACGGGCGTGACGGTGGCGTGGGACGAGATGACGATGCCGGAGGCGGTGCAGTTCAGCGACGCGGCTTCGACCGAGCCGACGGTGATCTTCGCCGAGCCGGGGATTTACCGGCTGCGGCTGGTGGCGGACGATTCGGAGGAAACGTTCGAGGATGAAATGGCGGTTCGGGTGGCGCTGCCGTGCTATGTGGAAACGCCCGCGAGCATCGCCACGTGGTGGGATTTCGAGGGCAGCGGCGAGGACATCGTCCGCAATACGATCGCGTACTTGACGAACGGGGCGGTGATCGAGCGGGGGCTGATTTCGCGCGGGTTGCGCTTTGACGGGATCGATGATTTCGCCCGGGTGGATCAGCACGGGGCGTTCAATCTGGACGTGGCGGAGGACGGATTCACGATCGAGTTCTGGCTGCGTTACGATGGGCCGAGCGCGAGCGATCCGGTGGTGATCGAATGGCACGATGCCCAATCGACGGTGGCCGGCGGCGAGGGGCTTTCGATCCGGCGCGAAGGCGGCAGCAATGAAATCCGGGTGCGGCTGGCCAGCGGAATCGAGCTGCGCACGGCGAACGGCGCGGCGCCGGGAATGTGGACGCATCACGCGGTGACGCTGGATCGGCGCACGGGCGAGGCGTGGCTGTACGCCGATGGAGCACCGGTGGATTTCAAGGCCGGTTTACAGAATGTCGCGACGCTGACGGATTCGGATTTGTATTTTGGCAGCCGCCTCGGGACGCAGTATTTTCTGCCGGGGATGCTCGATGAGGTGTGCTTCTACAACGAAGCGCTGAGCGCCGAGAAAGTCGCCGCGATATATGGCTCCGGCGACGTCGGCAAATGCCCGCCGGACAACCGGTCGCCGGTGGTGTTCGCGGGCATGGACTGCAGCGGTTCGGCGGGCCAGCCGCTGGCTCTGCGCGGCGAAGTGACGGACGATGGGCTGCCCTTTGACGGGGGCGGGATTCGCGCGCGGTGGGAGAAAGTTTCCGGCCCGGGAAGCGTTGTTTTCGGCGACGCGGAGGCGGTGGAAACATCGGCCACGTTCGATGCTCCGGGATTGTATTTGCTGAAGTTGGAAGCCAATGACGGGTTGGCCTACGCGAGCGACCTGGTCGAGATGCGGGTGGATGCGCTGTGCGAGGCCGCACGCGACGAGGCGTTGGTGGCGTGGTGGCCGGGGAACGGCACCGGGGTGGATGTGGCCGGGGGGCACGACGCGGTTTTGGTGGGCGGCGCCGCGTTCGAGTCGGGCGTGGTCCTGAGCGGGTTCGCCTTCGATGGCGAGTCGGCGGCCGCGCGGGTGACGGCGGCGCCGGAGCTGAATCTGGCGGAGGCGGCGCGTGGTTTCACGGTCGATTTCTGGGTCCGGCCAACGGTGGGCGATGGCCAGGTTTTGCTCGAATGGAACGCGGGTCAGGACAACGTCGGCCTGGATTATGGGTTAAGCTTCGAGACGAATGAATCGGCGGGGCAAACAGTGGGCGTGCAGGTCCGGCTGGAGGATGGCGCGAGGCTGAGGACGGACAACTTACTGATCGCTGGGCAATGGCATCATGTGGCGCTGACGTACGATGCGGCGCTGGAGGAGGCGTGGCTCTATCTGGACGGCGTGCCGGTCGATTTGATGGACGATCTGGAACGCGCGGCGTTCGACACGACGGGCGATGTGTACTTTGGCAACCGAAGTCAAATCAGTAACGTGAATCACTTCGAGGGGATGCTGGACGAGATCGCGATGACGGCGCGGGCGCTCGATGGCGAGGAAGTTTACGGGATCTTCTCCGCCGGGGGATTGGGGCGCTGCCCGGCCGATGGCAACTCGGCGCCGCGGGTTTCGGCTGGCGCGGACGCAGTGGGGATTGTGGGCGAGCCAGTGGAGTTGTTTGGCGCGGTGTTCGACGATGGCTTGCCGAGCGAGTTGTTGATCGCGACGTGGTCGGTGCTCGAGGGTCCGGGTCAGGGCGTCATCGCCGAGCCTTATTCGTCGCGCAGCAGTGCAGCGTTCGACGCGCCGGGGCAATACCTCTTGCAACTCGAGGCGCACGATGGGTTGGCGGTGGAGCGCGACCGCATCGTGGTGCGCATCGATCCGGCCTGTTTCGCGTCGGAGCAATCGCCGCTGGTGGCGTGGTGGCCGGCAAACGGTGACGGCGCCGATGTGGTGGGCGGAGCGGATCTGGCCCGGCGCGGAGGCCTTGACTTTGGGCCGGGTCGGGCGCTGACGGGGCTCGTTTTCGATGGGATCGATGACAGCGCGGTGGCCGATGGGGGGGACTTGCGGACGCTGGGCGAATCGGCGGGCGGGTTCACGGTCGAGTTCTGGATTTATCCGTCGGCGGGGCGGGGCAGCGCGCGCCAGCGCCTGGTGGAATGGCCGTCGAGCGACGTGCCGGGTATGCTGACGAACAAGATGGGGCTGACCCTCATCGGCTACACGCCGCGCGTGGATTTGAAGTTCGCCGATGGGGCCGAGCAAACATGGTCGGCTTCGATCAGCCCCTTGGCGCCGGGCGTTTGGCAGCACCTGGCTTTGGTGGTGGATCGCGGGGCCGGGGTGTTCACGATGGCGATCGACGGCGTGCCGGTGGCCACCCGGGCGCTGGTTTCGACGGCGCCGTTGTCGACGGACAGCCGGCTGGAGTTTGGCGCTTCGATTGGGCTCGCGGAGTTTTTCCAGGGCGCTTTGGACGACTTGGCGGTTCATCGCCGGCCATTGAGCCAACAGGATTTGGCGACCATCGTCGCGACGGGCGCGGTGGATCGCTGTCCGCCCGATGGCAACGCGCCGCCGGTGGCCGGCGCCGGGCCGGACTTGGTCTGGCAAGGGGGCGAAGCGCTCGCGCTTCAAGGCGCGGTCAGCGACGACGGTTTGCCCGCTGGCGGCGAACTGACGGCGGAGTGGGAGCAGTTCTTCGGCCCGGGGATGGCGTTGTTCGCGAACCCGGCGGACGCGCGCACGACCGCGGCCTTCGACGCGGATGGGCAGTATGTGCTGCGCCTGACGGCCAGCGATGGCCTGGCGGCGAGCAGTGACCTGATGACCGTTCGCGTCAATACACCGTGCTTGGCGGAGGCGGATGCCTCCGTCGTGGCCTGGTGGACGGGCGACGGCACGCACCGCGACGCGGTCGCCGGGCGCGAGGCGCTTCTCTACGGCGACTCGTCTTACACGACGGGAACGGTGGCCGCGGCGTTCGCTTTCGACGGCGACGGCGACGGCGCGCTGATTGAGCATGATGGCGATCTGGACCTGGGCGCCGGGGCCGATGGGTTCACGGTCGAGTTCTGGATGAAGCCCGACGCCGCTGCCGCGGGGGGCAGCAGCCGGCCGATTGTGCGTTGGAGCGGTGGTCTGGAGATCAATGTGTACCGCTACGATAGCAAGGACGTGGAGGTTCGGCTGCCGTTGGCTGGATCGACTACGGTTAGGACGATGACGGGCAACGATGTGCTGTCGGGTGACGCCTGGACCCATGTGGCGTTGCGGGTGGATTATGGGGATTCAGTGGCTCAGCTTTTCGCCGATGGTGTTTTGGTTGCGGCGACGTCGCTGACCACGGGTGGCCGGGTGAAGACGGCTGGCGATCTGTTCTTTGGCCGCGCGTCGCGGCTCAACTCCAGCACGGCGAGCGAATTCCAGGGGGCGTTGGACGAGGTCGGTTTCTACTCGCGGCCTCTGTCATCGCCCGCCCTCGTGGCGATCTATCTGGCTGGCGCGTCGGGCAAGTGCGCCGGCGGGGACAACCTGGCGCCGCTCGTCGATGCGGGGCCGGACATCGCCGTTTCGGTGGGCGAGGGCGCCGTGCTTTCGGGCTCGGCGCTCGACGATGGGCTGCCGGGCGAGAGCGGCCTGACGGCCGCCTGGAGGCTGCTCGCCGGCCCCGGCGTCGTGGCCTTCGCCAATGCCGCCGATTTCGAGACGACCGCCAATTTCACCGCGCCGGGCCTGTACCTGCTGGAATTGACGGCGAGCGATGGACTGGCCCGGGCGAGCGACATCGCGGAAGTCCGTGTCGATTCGCCCTGTGTCGTGGCGGGCGGCGACAGCCTGCTGGCCTGGTGGTCCGGCAATGGGACGCTGGTGGACGCCGTGGGTGGGCTGGTGGCCGAGCAGACCTCGGGTCTGACAACCTATGGGCCCGGCAAGGTGGGGCTCGGTTTGCCCTTTGACCAGGCGGTGGAAAGCAAGTTCCGCGTGGCCTCGGCGCCGGCCATCGACCTCGGTTTGCGCGACGCGTTCACCGTCGAGTTCTGGGTTCTGAACCGGCAGGTTTCAACGTACGTGAGCTGGGGCGGCGGGACGCGGATCGACCTTTTCGGGGGACGGAGCGGATTCGGGCGGTTGCAGGCGACGCTCGTTTCCGAAACCGGTAGTTCGCGCACGATCCTGACGAGCTATGCGAAGCCCCAGAACGTCTGGAGCCACGTGGCGATGACCTTCGACCGCGCCAGCGGTGTGGCGGCCGTCTTTATCGACGGCGTTCCGGACGCGCAGATCACCGGTCTGCAAAGTCATGTGTTCCCAACGGGCGAGGACTTCCTTTGGGGCAGCTCGCTGGAGGGAACGCTGGATGAAATCGGGTTCCACGGGCGGGCGCTGGAGCCGGCGGAAATCGCCGCCATCCACGGCGCGGGCGAGTACGGGCGCTGCCCTCTCGCCGCCGGGAACCGGGCGCCGCGGGTGCGCGTCGCGGCGTCGCGGACGATGGAACTGACGACGGAGACGACGGGATCGCTGACGCTATCGGGTTTGGTGGCGGACGATGGCCTGCCCGCGACGGGGACGCTGACGACGCGCTGGAGCCTTCTCGACGGCCCGGGCAGCCTCGCCATCGAGGCACCGGCGGATCTGGAAACGCCCGCCCTGGTGACCGGCGCGGGCGAGTATCGCGTCGCCCTGGCGGCGAGCGACGGCGAACTCTGGACAACTGGGACGATGAGGCTTACGGTCGACCACCGGCCCAACGTCGGGCCGGTGGTCGACGCCGGGCCGGACGCCATCGTGGCCATGCCGGCGAGCGCATCGCTCGACGGTTCAGCCAGCGACGACGGCCTGCCGCTGGGCGCGGCATTGACCTTTGAGTGGCAGAAACTTTCCGGCCCCGGCGCGGTGACGTTCGCCGACGCCAGCGCGCCGCAAACCCAGGCCCAGTTCAGCGCCCCCGGCATTTACGCCCTGCGTTTGATGGCCAGCGACGGCGATTTGGCGGCGAGCGACGTGGTGCTCGTCACGGTGCGCGTGGCGCCCACGGTGACGCTGAAAACACCGGCCGACGGCACGTTCCTCAATCCCGGCGAGACCGCCGACGTGCGGGCTCTCGCCCTCGACGCCGATGGTTTCATCGCCCGCGTTTCGTTCTACGCGAATGGCGAGCTGGTGGGCGTCGACGAAACGTTCCCCTACCGCGTGGACATGCGGAACCTGGACGAGGGCGTTTACCGAATCAGCGCCATCGCCGAGGACAACGAAGGCTTCACTGGGGCCAGCGCCGTCGCGCGCCTCGTCGTCGGGCTCGACGACGGAGAAGCTCCGCGCGTGGAAATCGTCTCGCCCACGGAAGGCGCCTCGATCACCGAACCGACGGACATTCTGGGCGTTGTGGAGAGCCCGATTCTCGACCGCTGGCACCTCGAGTTCCGCTTTGAGGGCTGCCCCGGCGACAGCGATTGGACGCTCCTGGCGACGGGCGACAGCGAAGCTGCCGGAGGCCTGCTCGCGACGCTCGATACGACGCTGCTCCTCAACGGCGGTAAACGTCCTACGAGCCCCATCTTGACCATCGCCGGGGTCCTGTGCGATTCTGCCTCCTCATTTTATACACGGAGAGCAGGTCATGGAACACAAGACCCCCGGCTTCACATCCGGCGCGAAGCGAATGCACTGGCAGG
>JAVJSW010000074.1:0-15342 GCA_040219255.1 Sumerlaeia bacterium | reverse complement strand
GAGGTCGAGTTCGCGGGGGGCGCTGGGCGGGGGGGTGACCGTCGTCTGGGATTTCGTGCCCCAGCCGATGCGCTCGAGGAGGGCGGGGTTCTCCTCGGTGGACAGTTCGGCCTGCCGCAACTCGTCCTTCATTTTGTTGATCAGGTCCATGAGGGCGCCATCCTTGTCCTCTGTCGCCGCTTTATACGCCTCGGCCAACTCGTTCTGGCGCTCCTTCTTGTCCTGATAGAGCTGGCGGAGCTGTTTGAGACCCATGAGGTCGTTGCCGTCGAAATGATGGCCGAACTTGTCGAGGCCCCGGATCATCTGGTCGGCCAAGTGGATCATTTCGCCTTCGCGGCGGGGAAAACGCGCCATGTCTGTGGTCAACTCTCCTGAGAACGCTTGATAGAGACCACCATTAGTGAGACTTGAGGAGGGTGCAAGCAAGACGGAACTGCAAGGTGCGGGGATGTTTTATTGCGAAAAACCGGTGAGAGTGAAAAACAGGAATAAAAAGCGTTTGACAAGGGATAAAAGCTTTGCGCAAGTGCTTTCGAAGGTTACAAAAGCCACTTGTAACGACACTAGGGAGATGTGTGATGAGACAACAAACTGCAAACAGCCTCGCTTCCGTCGCCGCGATCGCTTTTCTGGCATCGGCCACCGCCCCGGCCCCTGCCCAGAACACGAATCCGCAGGTGACTTGGCACTGGCACATGCACCAACCGATTTACTGGAACGATCAGGCGCGTAACGGGAGCTTCGGCGACCGCTACGAATACGCTCACGATTCGCTCCAGCAAAAATACGGCGGTGCGGCTTATCCGGAAAACGACCTGGATGAGATTTTCGGCAAAGAGGATCGCGTCGCGGCATACCAGTACCGCATGCGGGATTCTCTAGGAGCCATCGGTGGCGGCCACCCGGATTCCGGCGCCAGCACCAGCTACTCGGGCGCGTTGATGGAAAACGTCAACTCGCTCGGCGACGCTAACTGGGGCGGCTATTCGGCCGGCTGGAACGGCGCGATCAACCAGGCCAACGAGTGGAGCACCGGCAGCGGCGCTCCCCGCCTGGACATCGTCCAGTTCAGTTATCATCACGCACTTCTCCCTCTGCACGCCGACGAAACGGTGGAGATGGAACTGCGTCTCCATAAGGAAAAGGTGATTCAGGAGTTCGGGGCGGACGCCTTGTCGAGCGGCACCTTCCCGACGGAAATGTGCTTCTCGACGCGCTTAATCCCGATTTATGAGGACCTGGGAATCGAATGGGCCATCGTCAGCGGCGAGCACATCGCCCGCGCCTGCCCTGATTTCCCGGTCGTTTACGGCAGCGGCGGCATCAATTGCGACCCGCCGAACAAAGCCGATCAGATCAACCCGCTGGGCGTGGACTTTATTCGCACGACGATCAGCCGCGGATGCTCTCCGGTGAACGCCAACCCTCTGTCCTATCAGCCGGCCTACGCCAAGCGCGTCGATCCGGTGACGGGCCAGGAGTCCAAGATCATTGTCGTGCCCAGCGACCAGGGTTATTCCTGGGAAGACGGCTACGGATGTCTTGGCGCGGGCTTCCTGACGGCGCTCAACGGTAAGAACAACCCGGCTCAGCCCAGCCTCGTGGTCCTCTGCCACGACGGCGACAACGCCTTCGGCGGCGGGTACTCGTATTACAACGAGTGCGTGCCGAACCTGGCGGGAGGCGCTGGCGGCCAGGGCAACAAGGTCACGGCGATCCAGCAGTACCTGGACGAGTTCCCGCCGGACCCCAGCAACGTCATCCATGTGGAAGACGGCGGCTGGGTGAACGCCGACGGCGATTTCGGTTCCCCCTCCTTTATTAACTGGAACTACCCGCCGGTCGCGTCCGACGGAACAGTCGATCCGGTCAATGGCTGGAACGAGAAAATCCGTGACCTCGGCATTTTCCACGCCACATTGAACCGCGTCCTGACGGCTCAGCAGATCAGCGGCCACACGCCGAACCTGCAGAAGGTGATGAACCCCGACGGCTCGACCCATCCGGTCGAGCGCGCCTGGCATTATCACCTGGGCTCGCTGGACTCGGGTAACGTTTATTATGGCGCGGTGCTGGACCTGGAAATCAAAGCCACCATCGGCGCCAACGAAGCCGTCGAGCATGCCGACAGCATTATCGGCGACGGCTCCGGCGATCTGACCCCGCCGACCATCGCGCCGCTCCAGCGTCATCCCTGGAACCCTGGCAGCACCAACTTCGGCGTTCAGTACAAGTACAAGCAATTCGTCGACGATGGCGACTTCCACGTCTACACCTTCATCAGCGACGTGAACGGCCCGGCCAACGCGGTGCTCAAGTACCGCATCGACGCCGACGGCACGAATCCGCTCTCCAGCAACCAGAACGAAACGTTCGCCGGTGGCTCCGAAGTGGGCTCCTGGTTGACGCTTCCGATGGACCGCCGCGAATTCCCCAAAGGCAACGTTTACAACAACCCGCAGCTCGATTTCTTCGAACTGCCGACCTACATCGCGGATTGGCACTCGGTCGAGATCGCCGGCCTGCGCGACGTCCTCATCGACTACTACGTCGAAGCCACGGACGCCCTGGGCAACACCTCCACCTCCGATATCTATCACGTTTACATCGGCGACGGCTCCAACTCCGACGAAGGCGGCGGCAGCCGCGTCACCACCGTTCCCGCTCCACCGGTGCGCGGACAGGACGTGACCGTGACCTTCGATTCGAAAACCGGCCCGCTCGACGGCCAGACCACGGTGAACGCCTGGACAGGCTTCAACGACTTCGCCGAACCCGCCGTGCAGCTTCCCATGACCGGCATCGGCGACGGTCTCTTCGAAGTGACTTACGCGGTTCCCGCCGAAGCCCTGGAACTCAACCTGGTCTTCAACAACGGCGCCGGTATCTGGGATAACAACGGCGGTTCCGATTGGAATATCTCGACGAGTGACGGCACCGAGCCGACCCCGACTCCGACGCCCTCGCCCACGCCGACAGCCACGCCGACAGCCACCCCGACCCCCACGCCGACCTCGACGAGCACGGCGACGCCGACTCCGACGCCGACTCCCACGAACACGGCGACCCCGACCCCAACCCCCACGCCGACTTCGACACCGACCCCGACCCCGACCCCCACGCCCACTCCGACGGCGATTCCGGGCCGCGCGGCGATTACCCCGAACCCCGCCGTTCGCAATGAAACAGCGACCATCGCCTACGACACGACTGGTGGCCCGATCGCCGGCACTACAACAGTGAACGTTCACCTGGGCTATAACGGCTGGACCGGCGTGACGACGCTGCCGATGACCCGCATTGGAACCTCGAGCATTTTCGAGTACACGTTCACCGTTCCCAGCACAGCCACGGAAATCAACGTGGTCTTCAACAATAACAACAACGTCTGGGACAACAACAGCGGCCAGGACTGGGCCTTCGCGACGACCGGCGATCCGACGCCGACGCCGACGGCCACGCCGACCCCGACAGCCACCCCTACTCCGACACCGACCACCACGCCGACGCCGACCCCGACTCCGGGTCCGGGCTTCGACCTGAACGGCATCATGCTGAGCGATTCGATGATCCTTCAGCTTTACGAACTGACCTGGGACAACGTGTCGCGCCGCATGGCGGACGTGTTCGCCGCCGGTTACGAAGGCCTTTGGCTGCCTCCGCCGTCACGCGCCGGCTCCGGCTTCAGCATCGGTTACGACATTTTCGACCGCTTCGACTTCGGTCAGGCGGCGGGCCAGACGACCCGCTACGGCCACCTCGACGGTCTCGACCACGTGTTGACCAACGCCGACAAGGCGGGCGTGGCGGTCTATCTGGACGCCATTCTGAACCATAACAGCTTCGGCACGAAGTTCGACTCCTTCGCCGACATCGGCGGCTACCCGGGCTTCGTCTTCACTGTCAACGGCGAGAACGGCAACGGCTTCGACGAATGGGGCGATTTCCGTCCCAAGGAAGACTGCAACGCCGGCAACGAGCAGACCTGCTCGCTGGCGAACCTGATCGACATCGCTCAGGAAAAGAACCACCTGTTCATCCGCCAGCCGGTGGACGCCAGCGACAGCCGCAACATCCCCGGCGCCGGCCTTCTACTCAAGCCCATCACCGAGAACCACCGCCGCTTCTATCCGGACTTGAACCCGGCTCCGGGTGACGTCCTGACCCGCAGCGGCTTCAACCTGACCAACCCGCTTGGCGGCGACCCCGTCGAGGAAAACGCCACGGCTCTTCTGCTGCGCTGGGTGGCCTATTCGAATGAAGTGATTGGCTTCGACGGTATCCGCACCGACGCCACCAAGCACATGCCCACCTGGTTCTGGGACAACTACTTCGACGATCTGTTGTATCAAAATGGCCGCCTTCTTCCCGACGGCACCCGGGAAACTCCCTTCGTGTTCAACGAAATCTTCGATGGAGATTACGGAAAATTGGATGCGTACCGCCGCCGCGATGGCTTCGGCAACCGCGACAACCTCGACTTCCCATTGATCTTCGCCGCGGAAGGCGTGATCGGGGCCAATGGGGCGGGCGACTTGCGCCAACTGATCTGGAACACCTACGACAACACCGATGGCAGTGGCCTCGATGGCACCGCTGGCGTTCGCTTCGCCAGCAGCCACGACAAGGATGCTGTCGGTTGGAGCAATATCGCCCAAGCCTACATGATCCTTCGCAAGGGCTACTCGGTCCTCTACCACAATGCGTTGCAGAACGGGCCGCAGCCCGCCGGCAGCGACGGCCAGCCCTTCCCCCGCGAAGCCGGATCGCGCGGCGACGCGCTCGGTGACTACGGCGATGTGATCACCACCCTGGTGGACCTGCGCCGCCGCTTCGCCCGCGGCACCATGTTCAGCCGCTGGGAAGACCCCGATTTCCTGGTCCTCGAGCACGACGCCAGCCTGCTCTGGGGCATCAACGACCGCAACTACGCCGGCTACGCGCAGGCGACGGTTCAGACCCAGTTCGCCCCCGGCGTGACCCTGTTCGAGATGACCGGCAATGGCGCCCGCTATGCCGATATTCCGGAAACCCTCACCGTCGGCGCCGACCAGTCGGTCACCATCCGCATCCCCAACAACAACGAGCAGCTCGGCTACGTGGCTTACGCTCCGACAACTCCCCAGGCCCTCAGCCTGACCCTCTCGAACTCGAGCGTCATCCCGGCGGACACCCTGCCCGCCACCCCGACGCCCACCGACCGTGCGCTGCGCCGCCTGAACGACATCTGGACCACCAGCGCCAACTCCTCCGAGTTGGTTCTGCAAACCGACGGCACGGAAGACTTCGCCGTCCTGCGCGTCAATAGCGGCCAGGACGTCAATGGCGACGGCAACCTGGACGTCATCCAAGGCGACCTGCGCGGCAGCGACCGCTTCACCATGGAGAGCGTTTCCGCCCAAGGTGGCACCGGTGAGTACCGCATCACCCTGGATTGGACCGAGCTGGGTGACGGATACCACTTCATCGAAGTGATGATCCTGGACTATGGCGTGGGCAGCCACGCGCCGATCTGGAGCAGCATCCGCAAGACCGTCTACGTGAACCGCGAACGGCCCCAGGCCACCATCAAGGCCCCGGCTTTCGCCCAATTCGTCGACGCCGACAGTGTGGAAGTCGTCATCACCACCGATAACACGGAAGACAACGCTCTCGTGGTCGCCGATACGGATTTCGTGGTGGATCGTTCACCGGCGGAATTCTCCCAGATGAACGACCCGGGCCTGCGCGAGTGGCGCCTGAATGTGCCGCTCGGACCCACCGACGACGTGATCACGGTCCGCCTCTATGAGGAAACCGGCGACTACATCGACTATAGCGTTGCGATCACCCGTCCCGACGGACCGACCCCCACGCCGACACCGACCCCGACGGCAACCCCGACCGGCACCGCAACCCCCACCCCGACCCCCACGCCGACCGCTACCCCGACGCCGACGCCCACGCCGACTCCGACAGGGACCCCGACGCCGATCCCCGGCCGTGTGACCGTCGTTCCGAACCCGCCGCTGGTGGGCCAGACCGTGACGGTTCTCTACGATCCCTCGGGCGGTCCGCTCGATGGCGAGTCCACCGTCAACGCCTGGACCGGCATCAACGGCTACGCCGAACCGGCCGTGTCCCGTCCCATGACGCTCAACGGCAGCGGCTTCTTCGAAGTCAGCTACATCGTGCCCGCGAACGCCACTCAGATCGACCTCGTCTTCAACAACGCGGCCATGCCTCCCTTCGTCGTCCTGTGGGACAACAACGATGATCAGGACTGGGCCTTCACGACCGATGGGTTCGTGACGCCGACGCCGACCCCGACGCCGATTCCTGGCCGCGCGGCCATCAATCCGGACCCGGGCGTGGCGGGCGAAGCGCTCACGATCTACTACGATCCGACCGGCGGCCCGCTCGAGTCCGCCACCAGTGTCAACGCCCACTACAGCTTCGACGGTTGGTCCGTGCCCGCCACCACGGCGGCCATGGCCGGCTCGAATCCCGGTGCGATCTGGATGACGATCATCGAACTGCCCCAGGGCGTCACCGAAATGAACCTCGTGTTCAACAGCGGCGGCACCGTCTGGGACAACAACGAGACGGCCGACTGGGCCTTCGCCATCAGCGGCGAGCCGACCCCAACCCCGACTCCGACCCCCACACCGACGGAAACGGCGACGCCGACTCCGACGCAAACGCCGACTCCGACACCGACCCCGACGCCGACTCCCGAACCGGGCGATCCGACCGTCGAGATCACGTCCCCGGCGGACGGTCAAAGCTTCTCCGGTGAGTTCACGGTCTTCGCGAACGCCCAGGACGAAACCGCTGTCGATCGCGTCGAGTTCTACGTCGACGGCGTCAAGGTCGGCGAGGACAGCACCCCCACCGCGGCAATCGCGTCGCCCAGCATCGAGCCCGCTCTGGCCGGCCTGCCGGCCCCGAACCAGGGATCGCGCAAGACCATCAGCATCGACGGCGTCAACACCGCGAGCGAATGGACCGCGGACAACATCGTCGCCTACGATCACACCTTCGATCACGCCAACGTGGTCAACGGCGCCTGGTCGACCCACGAAACCCAGTTCGACTACACGACGCTCTATGCGGCGTGGGATGACGACTACCTCTACGTCGGCATTCAGATCGTCGACGTGATCGACATCAAGGATCCGGCCAACGCCGGCTCCTCGCACGGCACGCCTCCCACCTCGATGAACATGCCTCAAGCCATCTTCATCGATACGGTGCCCGGCGGCTACGGCGTCGACCTCGTCAATGGCGACATGTGGGGCAAGGGCCATGGCTTCAACGGCTCGAACCTGCCCGACTACCAGGTCGTCTTCGCTTCGAACTTCTTCCAGGGCCCCTTCCTCACCCCCTATATCGGTGGCTGGGACGCGGACAACACGGCCTACGGGCCTCCGGGACAGATCTACCAGGATCACCCCGGCCTGGATGGCGCTTCCTCGCTTCACAATGCGGGCGGACCGATGGTGTCGCCGAGCGGTGAAGACCTGAGCGCACACGATACGTCTCGCGACACCTTCTTCGAGGTCCAGATCCCCCTCGCCCTCATCGGCAACCCGGACCTCGACACAACCTCCATTGGTCTCTTCGTGGCCCATGGCGACGGCCCGCTCTTCGCCGGCGTCGACTCTCTGCCCAACGATCCCGCCACCACCAACGACGAGGGCGTTACACCCTCCAACTCGCCGGTGGAATGGGAACGCTACGACACCTACACCGAACCCTTCGCCGTCGTTGGCCTGGGTGGCTCCGCCACGCCGACCCCGACTGCAACCCCGACCGCAACCCCGACCCCCACACCGACTCCGATCCCCGGCGGCCAGTACTCGATCGTCCTGAACGCCGCGGATTACCCCGTGGGCGCCCACAACCTCGAAGCCCGCGCCATCGACAACGAAGGCAATAGCGGATCCGACTTCATCACCTTCAACACGGTCTCCGTCACCCCGACACCGACCCCGACCCCCACGCCTACCGCCACACCGACGGTCACACCGACGCCGACGCCGACGAATACGCCGACGCCGACTCCTACTCCGACCCCCACGGCAACTCCGACTCCGACTCCGACGCCGACCCCGGTGAAGCAAATCACCATTGGCCAAGGCCCGCAGATCGGCAGCACCTCGGGGCAAACGTACTACGAGGAGTTCCAGGATTGGTCCGCCTCCGATCTGCGTGCGGTCGATCACCACGGTGACGTCCGCCGCGTGGAAGATGGCGCCGACAACGCCCGCGACCTCGTGGCCTTCTACAGCCACGACGATCCGGCCCGCGACGCCTACTTCATGCGCGTGGACTTCCTGGACCTCTTCTTCGAGGCCGAGGAAACCGCCGTGGACGTTCTCGTCATGCTGGACTTCGGCACACCTTCCACCGGCCAGGTCTTCTGGCCCGCCTTCTCCGACACGACCACCGATCACCTTTGGGAAGTCGCCATCGTGGTGGACGAAGTGGGCGCCTGGCAGATCTACGACAAGGATTTCACCCTTCTGTCGAGCCTCACCGTGAACCCCTCGTCCTTCCTCGGCGCGTACTTCCGCAGCGATCTCGACGCCATGGAATTCGGCGTCAGCCGCTCGCTGCTGACCTCGCAGGGCTGGGACGGTTCGAGCCCCATCAACTTCCAGGTCGCCACCATGGGCGATACGGTGGAGTTGAGCGGCAGCGACCTGACCGACATCATCCCCGACGATAACCTGGGCGATGGCGTGACCAACGGGGCGATCAACAGCACCATGAACGGCCCGGTGGCGAAGTACGCCTTCGTGCTCCACGGCAACCAGGCCATCAGCCAGTCCGACTACATCCAGGACCTGGTGTACAACGCCACGGTCGATACGCCGAACGGCAACCCGACCGGTTATCACCGCGCCCTGGACAGCGCCCGGATCTTCAACGTGCCGCCGAACATCCACGTCTCGGCCACGTTGGTCAGCTCCTCGCTCTGGGCCGCGAACCCGGGCCAGCCGAACGACGGCGCGGACTTCGTCCACTATATCCGCGACTTCCTCGACGGCAACCCGGCCAACGGTGAAGGCGCCATCATCTGGGGCGTCTACAGCGAACACATCATGCCCTTCTTCGAGGGCCAGGTGAACCAGGACTCGATCGCCTTGAACGAGGACTACCTGCGCAACGTGTTCAACCTGCCCGCTCCCGACGAGCACAGCGTCTTCTGGATCCCGGAACGCGTCGCCCGCGGCACCACCTTCGCCGACCTGACCGCCACCGGTTACCAGAACACAATTCTGGACCAGATCAACCACCTCAAGGAATGGTTCGGCGATGGCCAGGCCAACACCAACGGCTTCCGCCGGCACACCATCAACGGCGTGAACTCCTGGATGATCAACGATGAACCCGACCGCTTCAAGTTCGCCAACACGGACGGCGGCCTCTGGTTCCAGACCCGCGAGGAACTCCTTGAACTCGCCCTCGCCAACGACGATCAGGTCATGCTGGTCTTCGACGACTGGGAAGCCTACGCCGGCCGCTCGTTCCTGAGCTTCAACATCGGCACGGACAACCCGGACAACTTCAATACCAACCTGCGCTGGATCGCCAACCACCCGTGGATCGAAGTGGTGACCCTGGAAGAGCTGTCGCGCCGCGGCTTCTCGGCCATCGACCATGGCACCAACCTGGGCCTGCCCTTCGAAACCTACGACTTCCTCGACTTCGCCACGCAGAACAGCTACGCGAACTGGTATCTCGGTTCGACGCTCGAAGAGGACTTCGACGGCTTCCAGCCCTTCATCCGCGAGGATCTGGGCATCCGCACCAGCAAGCCCTTCGGCGGCTTGACCACTTGGGGCCAGGGCGTCTTCGGCGCCGGGACCATCATGGAAGACGTGCGCGCCGAAACCTTCGCGGCCCCCGCTGGCCCGATCAAGGACCTCGCCCGCCTGTCGCTGACCACCTCGATCTTCGAGACCGCCTGGCACGACGAGGACAGCGCCATCCGCTGTGAAGACGGTACGTACTGCAACCCGGATACGACCTTCAACAACATCGCGGATTTCGCCCGTAAGCTCCAGTTCCTCAACACCCGCCGCACCGGCATCCTCAATGCCGCGGCCAACTGGGCCGCCGGATCCGCCACCGCCGCCTTTGTCCAGTCGGAAGACATCGACCACGACGAAGAACCGGAATACATCCTCGCCAACGAGAACGTCTTCGCGGTTTTCGAGAACGACGGCGGACGCCTCATCGCGGCCTTTGCCCGCACCGGCCCCGGCGGCGAAGCGGTCAGCCTGATCGGTAACCTGTGGGGCTTCCCCGACGACGACGACGAGCGCGAGTCCACCGCCAACGGCGGCGCCCGCACCTCGGGCCTGAGCGACTGGTGGGGCGCTGGCGCAGCCAAGAGCTACGTCAACGATCTCTACAACGTGACGGTTCAGAACGGCTCGACGAAGGGCCTGGTCTTCACCAGCAGCGACGGCCTGGTCCAAAAGACCATCACCCTCGCCAACGGCTCGAACACCTACAACGTCAGCTACAACCTGTCGCCGACGGTGACGACGCTCTACATCCGCAACGGCCTTGTGGTCGACTTCGCGACGATCCTCGAGAACGGCCAGGCCGGACTCGTCCTGACCGAAGGCGCCAGCAGCGTCCGCCTGGAGAACACGCTCTCCGGCGCGGCGGTCCAGATCGACCTGGGCACCGGCGCGAACTACAACCCCGGCGCCAGCGACGGCACCGCCAACAGCCCCCGCAACCAGGCCATGATCCACATGACCGAACTGTTCGGCAGCGGCAACTTCAGCTTCGGCCTGACGCTCGAAGCCAACTAATCCCACCGGCGCCCCGCGCCAACCCTTGACCCAACCCCCGGGCCCCGTCAGTACTTGGCGGGGCCCGGACGCGTTTTAGGCGGCTTGGGTCTTGCAATACGAACGAGACGCTGCTGCCGGAGGCTGAGCCTGTCCGGTGGACGATTTATTTAACCACGGAGGCGCGGAGGCACAGAGAATGGGATGAGGTCGAGTCGGCGGGGAAACACCTTGTTGATTTACTGAAACTTAGGGGGATTTTTGAAAGAATTCCGAGTCCCTCTGAGAGTGCTTCCCGCCGCTTTCGCCCATCACGTCTTCGAGTCTCCGTGCCTCCGTGGTGAATTTCAGGATCCCCGACCACTATGGCTACCAAAGCCCAAGACCGCGCCGCCGAAATCCTCCGCGCGCTGCTGACCAAGAAATCCGAGGCCTACTCCTCCGCCCTCGAGGAGCTGGAGGGCGACGGAAAGCGGCCGTTGATTCTGCACAACTTGGACGCGTCGGCCTTGGCATACGTCGCGGCGACGCTGCATGCGAAGCTCAAGCGTCCCATGCTGATCCTGACGGCGGGGATGGAGCGCGCGGAACTGCTGACGGACGATCTGGAGTTCTTCGGCATCGAGGAACCGCTCCACTATCCGAAGTGGGAAATCCTGCCCTACGACGACGAGGACCTGTCGCTCGAAGTGACCTCGAAACACCTCGATGTCTTCCTCGCCCTGGAAGACGCCCGCGTCGCGAAGCCGGGCGCGAAGGACCGTCGCCTGCCGGTGATCGCCGCCCCGGTGGATGCGACGATGCTCAAGTGCCTGCCGACCAACATTCTGGAGGACCGGGCGATTCGTTTTTCCTGGGGCGACCGGCTGGATTTGGCCAAGCTGGCAAACGACCTGGACGCCGCCGGCTACACCCGCGAGCCAGTGGTCGAAAGCCGCGGCGAGTTCAGCATTCGCGGCTCGATCGTCGACATCTACCCGCCCAACGTGGGCGAGCCCATTCGCCTCGATCTGTTCGGCGACGAAATCGAGAGTATCCGCACCTTCGACGTGGCGACGCAGCGCTCCACCGGCGACCTCGGCGCCGACGCCCAGATCGCCATCCCGCCCTCCCATCTGAAGCACCTGATGGATCGCCACATCAAGGAAGGCGGCAAGCTGGAGAGCTTCTACGAACTGTTGCCTCCCGATACGCTGATCCTGATGGATGGGCCGGAACGATACCAGGAAGTCTGCACTTACTTCGAAAACGCCGTGGAGCGCCAGTTCCACGAAATCTATCACGGCCAGCACGCACTCGGCCCTCCGGAAAACCTGCGCCTGACGCACGAGGACGTGATGAAAGCCGTGGGCGCCTTCCGGCGCGTCGAGCACTCGCGTCTGCCCATCGACGTGGACGACAAGAAAACGCGCCACGTATCCTTCAAGACCGCCGGGTTCAACGCCACGCCGGGCGATTTGCCAAGTTGGATGGCGGCGATCCGGCGCTATCAGCATGAGGACTACCTGATCGTCGTGACCTGCGACAATGAAGGCCAGGTACAGCGCTTCGACGACGTGTTACGCGAAGCGGAGATCAGCGCCCGCCAACTCGTGACCGACGATCAGGCCACCGCCTACCGCGTCCGCGAGGCCGTCGAGGGTTATCGCGACGTGGTCCTGACGCTCGGCGGGCCGAGCGAGGGGATTCTGTTCCAGGACGCCCGCGTGGCGGTCATCACGGACCGCGAGATTTTCGGCCGCTACAAACGGCGCCACGTTTACCGCAAGCTCTACAAGGGCCGCGCCGTGGCGAGCAGCAACGAACTCCAGCGCGGCGATTTCGTGGTCCATGTGGACAACGGTATCGGCATCTATCGCGGCGTGCGCCAGCAGAACCTGGACGGCCGCACGATGGACTTGCTCGAGTTGGAATATGCCAACAACGACAAGCTCCTGGTGCCGGTGGAGAAAATCCGCACGGTGCAGAAGTACGCCGGCAGCGACATGGACAACGTGGTGCTGGACAAGCTGGGCGGGACGCGCTGGATCAAGAAAAAGCGCAAGAACCAGGAAGAAATCGAGAAGATGGCGGAGGAACTTCTGCGCCTCTACGCGCGTCGCGAAGTCGCTCGCCGCGAACCCTTCAAACCCGACACGCACCATCAGACGGAGTTCGAGGCCAGCTTCCCCTACACGGAAACACCCGATCAGTTGAAGGCGATCCTGGAGGTGAAGCGGGACCTGGAGAGCTACCGCCCCATGGACCGGCTGCTTTGCGGCGACGTCGGTTACGGCAAGACGGAAGTCGCCATCCGGTCGGTTTTCAAATGCGTCGAGGAAGGCAAGCAGGCGGCGATTCTGGTGCCGACCACGGTGCTGGCGTTGCAGCACTTCCGCACCTTTAAGGAGCGCTACGCGGAATTCCCGAAGATCCGCGTCGAGTGCATGTCGCGCTTCCAATCGGCCAAGGAAATCCGCGAAATCAAGCAGGGCATCAAAGCCGGCGAAGTCCACGTGGTGGTCGGGACGCACAAGCTGCTGGGCAAGGACATCGAGTTCGTAGACCTGGGCCTGTTGGTGATCGATGAGGAGCAGCGATTTGGTGTGAAAGCCAAGGAGCGCCTCAAGGAGTTGCGCGCCGAGGTGGACATCCTGACGATGTCGGCGACGCCGATTCCGCGCACGCTGCACATGGCGATGTCAGGGCTCCGCGATCTGTCGATCATCACGACACCGCCAGCGGATCGCCTGCCGATCCGCACGAAGATCATCCACTGGAACGAGGAGCAAATGGCCGAGGCGATCTTGCGGGAACTCAACCGCGGCGGCCAGGTTTTCTTCATCCACAACCGCGTCCACAACATCGCCGATGTGGCGAACCGGCTCCAGAAAATCGTCCCCCACGCCAAAATCGGCATCGCCCACGGTCAGATGAAGGAGAGCGAGCTGGAAGACCACATGCTCAAGTTCATCGGCGGAGAGTACGACATTCTGGTCTCTACAACCATCGTGGAATCAGGTATCGACATCCCCAACGCGAACACCATGATCGTGAACCGGGCGGATGCCTTCGGGCTGGCGCAGTTGTATCAGTTGCGGGGCCGTGTCGGGCGTCAGAAGCGCCGCGCCTACGCCTACCTGATCGTGCCCCAGGGCCAGGCGGTCACGGAAACGGCGGTCAAGCGCCTCGCCGCCATCGAGGAATTCACGGAACTCGGCAGTGGCTTCAGCATCGCCATGCGCGACATGGAAATCCGCGGCACCGGGTCGCTGCTCGGCAAGGAGCAGCATGGCGTCCTGAACGAAATCGGCTTCGAATTGTACTGCGACATGCTGCACGACGCCGTGGCCCGCCTGCGCGGCGACGAAGTGGTGGACCAGTACGATGTCGAGGTGAAGTGGCCCATTTCGTCCTACATCCCGGCGGGCTACATCCTGGTCGAAACGCAGCGCGTGAACTTCTATAAGCGCCTCGCGATGATGCGGGCGGACGCGGACGTAATCGATTTGACGGAGGAACTGAAGGACCGTTACGGCGAACTGCCCGATCCGGTGCGGGCGCTCCTCGAACTGACGCGACTGCGGCTCGCCGGGGCGCGGGTCAAGCTGCTCAGCGTCGATGGTTCGCATCGCGAACGGACGCGTCTGAATCTTCTATTGCCCGAAGCCGAACAGTGGACGGACGCGATCAAGGCAGCGGCGAAGGAAACCCAGGGCATCTCTGCCGCTGTGATCGAAGGCGAACAGACCATTTACGTCACGACCGGCTTGGTGAAAGAGGAAGACGGCGGCGAAATCGAGCGCATCCGGCGTGTGCGCGAGTTCCTGCACGCGGCGCGCAAGCGGCTTCAGCCCGCCGAGGAGGCGCTGGCGAATTCTGTGTAGACGGCCTCGCCCGTGTCCGGCGGCGTTTTGACTCGAAGAGTTAGCCGTGAGCTTCCTCTGTTATAAGTCTCGTTTCGAGAGTGGTATGTGGCGTGGGCTTAGGCTTGCGGGTCATGGCCGAGACGGCCATGTTACCCTTTTAGTTCGTCACGCGGCACCTGCCGTACGCCTTCGCGGTCGAGAAGCGCCTCGACGAGATCGGGGTGGTCCTGCCCGGTCAGGTCGATCAGATACCAGTCGGGGCCTTCCTGGAACACGACGGCGCGGGGCCGCGCCTGAGCGATGCGGGCGACGAGGATGCGGTTGGCGGCCATCACCAGCACCGTGTTGGGTTCGAGGAGGCGCTCGG
Source organism: Sumerlaeia bacterium (assembly GCA_040219255.1). Taxonomy (GTDB): domain Bacteria; phylum Sumerlaeota; class Sumerlaeia; order SLMS01; family JAHLLQ01; genus JAVJSW01. Next base: position 328 of record JAVJSW010000074.1, on the reverse strand, counting down.
TGTAATTGTCCGCTTCCGCTCTGAGGAAATTTCGGCGGCGCACGGAAAGCGGCCGCAGGGCGATCAGACCCTCGAAGGTATGCTCGTACTCCTCCCAGGTTGCCTGCAGCAGGGCGTCGCTCTCGCGCCCGTAGTCATGGCGGGCGATGACGTCCCGGGCGTAGCCGGAGAGGGCGAGGGGCATGCCCGCGCGATGGGGCCGATCGGTCACCATGGTGGGCTTTGCTACGCACGCCATGGTGACCGATCGGCCCCATCGCGCGGGCATGCCCCTCGCCCTCTCCGGCTACGCCCGGGACGTCATCGCCCGCCATGACTACGGGCGCGA
>JAVJSW010000073.1:0-74620 GCA_040219255.1 Sumerlaeia bacterium | reverse complement strand
GCGGCGCGGTCGAGCGCCTGGGCGGCCGCTTCGTTGTTGATCGTCACGTTGCCTTCGCCATCCACAATGGTGCCGCCGCCGTGGCTCTTGACCCATTCGAGACCGTTGCAGGTCAGGCCCTCGTAGGCTTTGCCCTGCCAGAGATAGCCCCAGAAGGAGTTGTCGCCGCGCTCTTCGCGCTCGCCGGCCTGGATGGTGGCACTCATTTCTTCCAGCTCGTCCCAGGTCGTGGGCGGGCCGTCGTAACCGTACTTCTCCAGCAGATCGGTGCGGTAGTAGAGCAGGCCGGCATCGCTCCACCAAGGCAGGGCGACCAGCTTGCCTTTGACCGTGTTGTTCTCGATCAGAGGCGGAAAGAAAGCGCCAGCGTCCACCTTGCCCGTGAGATCGACGAGGTGCGAACCGAGGGTGCCGGGCCAGATGACGTCGATCTGATAGACGTCGATATCGTCGCTCTTGGCGCTGAAGTAGTTGCGGTACTGCGACAACGTTTCCGTGGCGTCTTTGGGGATGGTCAGAAGTTCCACCTCGATGCCGGTTTGCGCGGTGAATTCGGCGAAGGCTTCCTTGTGGAGGCGCCCCGCCGCGCCGGTGTCGTCCATGGCGACGCGCAAGCGCACGGGCGCGTCTTCGCCTCCGCCGCCGGATTCCTGGGAGCAGGCTCCACAGAAAACCGCCAAAGCGACAAGCAGGGCACGGGTGATTGACATCCGAACGGGCATGGAAATTTCTTCCTCGCGTGAGTGAGATTGAAGCGATTCAACCGGTCCCGCCCGCAAGCGTCAAGCCGGGTTCACCTTCTCCGGCTTACGAGGCCCGGGATTTTGCCAGCTATGCCACGCATCGTTAAGACTCACCTTCCGCGCGCGATCGGAACCTTCACGTCCGATTCCTCTCAGGGCCCAACGGTGCTTCTGGTGGGCGGGATGCACGGCAACGAACCGGCGGGCATCGTGGCGATCCAGCGGGTTCTCGAGCAACTCCCGGCCCGGGCCGAGAGCTTTCGCGGCCGGGTCACCGGCCTGATCGGCAACTGTCGCGCCACGGCCCAGGGCGTGCGCTACGTCTCGTCCGACCTGAACCGGCTGTTCCTGCCGGAAAGCATCCGCATCATCCGCAACAAACCGGTCCTGCCGCCCGAGTCGGCGGGCGCGGAAACTTGCGAAATCCACGAGTTCACCGATGCGGTGGGGACGGTTCTGGCCGAGCGGCCGCCGGGCCGGCTCTACGTGCTGGACCTGCACACGTCCTCCGCGCCGAGCGTTCCTTTCCTGATCGCCCGCCAGACGGCGAACAACCGGCGCCTCGCCGAGGCCCTCGGCTTTCCCGCCGTCACGGGGTTTGAGGGGCATCTGAAGGGCGTGTTCGGGATGACTTTCGACTCGGCCTTTGAATTGTCCGCGAGAAACTGCGCCTGCCTGGTGGTCGAATCGGGCCAGCATGACTCGAGCGAGGCACTCACCTACGCCATCGCGGCGATTTGGCTCACGCTGGCCGCGGCGGGTTGCGTGCCGGCGGAGGACGCCGCCGTCGAACGCTCGCGGCTGCTGGTGTCGCGCCTGCCCGGCGACCTCCCCCGCCGCCTGCGCCTGACGGATCGCTACGCCATCAAGCCGGAGGCGGGTTTCGCCATGCGGCCTGGCTTCCGCAATTTCGACCCGGTGCGCGAAGGCCAGATCCTGGCGGACAATCGCTACGGCGCCATCACCAGCCCCCGCGACGGCCTGATCCTGATGCCATTGTATCAGGCGCAGGGCGAGGACGGGTTCTTCATTGTGCAGGAAGAGTGAGCGGCCGGCTCAGTTGACCGCCAGCCGGGTCACATCGAAGGGCGGAGCGGCCCAGAGAATGCACTGGGACTGGGGCAGGAACTGGCCCGAGGCGTCCTCGCGGAAGCCGAGTTCGCAGAGCTGGTAGTCGGGAAACAGTTCGCCCAGGGTGCCATCGAACACGCGCGCCAGAGCCGACGGCGACAAGCGAAGCGCATAGCTGGTGAGCGCCACCATGAGGGGCCGGTCGGAAATGATCGCCCCCAGATCGTTCAGGAAGTCCCGGATGTCGGCGAAGAAGTCCCACACTTCGCCCTTCACGCCGCGGCCGAACTTGGGCGGGTCCACGATCACGATGTCGTACTGATTCTTGCGCCGGGCTTCGCGTTGGACGAACTTCACCGCGTCGTCGCAAATCCAGCGGATCGAGTCATCGGGCAAGTCGCTGAGGGCTTGGTTTTCCTTCGCGTTCTCGATGATCGGCTTCGAGGCATCGACATGGGTGATCGAGGCCCCATGGCGTGCGGCGATGAGGCTCGGGATGCCGGTGAAGGCGAACAGGTTGAGAACGCGCGTGCCTTCGCCGCCGTTTTCGGCGAGGACCTGGTCGAGCATGCGCCAGACCGGTTCCTGCTCTGGGAAAACGCCGGTCAGGCCGGAGTTCATTGGGTTGACGGCAAAGCTCAGTTCGCCATGGCGAACGGTTTCGCTTTCCTGAGCGCCCTCGCCGTGCCATTTCCCATGGTTTCTCCCCGGTTGCTGAACGTACACCGCATCTGCCCGGTCCCAGGGTTTGTCGCCCAGACTGCGGGGCCAGATGGCCTGCGTTTCCGCGCGGCGGAACGTGCGGCTGCCAAGGCGCTCGAGGCGCTCGCCGTCGCCGGAATCCAGCAGCGTGTGGAATTGTGTCTGAGGCAGGAGCCGCAGCAGGGGTTTCGGTGAAGCCGCCGAAAGAGTCATAATCGTTCCATTCCGCGGAAGCATCCGCGCGCGCCAACCGAAGCACAGAGCGGCCCCACGCCAAGGGAAATCCGCTGTGGGGCCTACTCGCGGTCGAAACGCAGGCTCTGGAGCGCGATACCGAGCACCCGCCGGTCGGGCGCATGCTCGCTTTCCGCGGGCGAGACGGCGCCGGGAAGCTCGAGCACAAGCCGGTTGGCGCCGCGCAGGGCCTGGGCGGGGAGGTGGATTCCATAGTGGCCCGGCGCCGCGACTTTCAGCTCGGCCAGCACTTCGCCATTCAAAACTGGCCGCACTGTCTGTGAGCCGATCCGCCCCTCCGCCAAGTATGGAAACGCCTGGATCGTCAGCGTCATGGATGTGGGGCCGCTATCGGGGAGCGAAAAGTGAATCTCAGGCCGCGCACCCAGACTCCAGGTGTGCTCCGGTTCGGAGAAGTAGTCCCAATGTGGCCCGAGGTAGAGGCGCGACTCGCCGTACCACCCGCCCGCCGGCATCGCGCGACCGAAGGGCGGGGCGGGGGCGGCGACGGGCCGGGCGTCCGGCGGCAGGACCCGGAGTAGCGGCATGTCGCGCCAGTTGGTGTACCGCTGAGGAAAAAGGGTGGCGGGTGCCGGGAGGGACTCCCAGTCGAAGGTTTCCTGCACGAAGGCGCCGGCGGACTGGATGGCGGCGCTAAGGGCGAGCGCGACTGCGAGAATCGCGGCGGGCCAGCGGGGGCGGGGGTCGCGAAGACGCCAGTCCTCCGCCGCCAGAAGCGTCAGCACAGCCAGCCAAGGCACCAGATCCGTCAGGAGCCGGGGGCCGAAACCGATGCCGCCGTGCCAGAATTCCCATCGCGCGATCAGGAGAACCTGCGCCGCCATGACGCCTAACGCCAAGACTGCCAATCCTCGCTGTGGCAAAGTCCGCCAACGCGAGCAAACTCCGAGCAAGACCACCGGGGCGAACGGGACGTAAACGAATGCCCCGCGCGCTGGGCTCGCCAGCACGGCCCACAGGTTCGCCCAGAAGGCCTCTCCCCCGCCGGGCCTCATCAGGTAGTAATCGGGCAACCACTGCCCGAATACCGCCAGAGAATACCCCACGAACGCCACGCCCCACACCGCCCCCGTGCCAATCAGCCAACCGGCGCTTCGCCAGTCCTTCCGCGCCAGAATCCAGATCGTGATCCCCGCCGCCGCCAGCGCGTAAGTCGGCCGGCAGAACACCGCCCACGACAACAGCGTGGCGACCAGGACCGGCCGCGCCGGGCCTTCGCCCCGGGCGTAGCGAAGCAGCGGCGCGAGCGCCGCGCCCACCAGCACAATCCCCCAGCTATGACTCCAGACGGCCCGCGAGGCGGTGCTCCAGACCGGCGTGGCGAGACAGAAGACGACAGCGAAAAGCGCCGCCACCCAGCCGCGCCAGCCCAGCGCTCTTGCCATTCGCACCACCAGCATCCCGAAAACGGCGCCGAGAATCGCCGCCAGGTGTCGCTGCGACCGCACTTCCGTCAGATAGTCATGGCGCCCTTCCACGGCCGCCGTGTGGAAGCCCGCCAGCTCCTGGGCCGCCACCCAGGGCAACGACAGCAGCGCCGGGCCGTGCGGGTACCAGAGTCGCACAGGGCTGTCGCCGTAGCGCAAGGGCTCGAGGCGGGGAGCTTCCGGATCCTGGAGCAGACGCGGCGCCGGATAGGCTCCGTCGGGCTGAAGTCCGCGCATCAGTGAGAGATCGGGCGGCGCGCCCGGCGGGGGCTCGGCGAAATAATGCGCGAGATCGAACCCGCGGCCCTCGACGAGGTTCTGGCTCAGCAGCAGCGTGAACTGCGAGTCCGCCATTTGCGCCACCGGCGAGAGCCAGAAGATCAGGAGCAAGACCGCGAATGCGGCGGCTTCCGGCGCGCAACGGCGGGCCGCTTCGCTTATGGTTTGCATCGCAGATCCATGGCCAGGAGTGCGAAACCCATGACGCGCCCGTCCGGCAGGCCCTCGTCCTCCAGCGGCGAAACGGCACCCGGAAATTCGAGGACGAAGACGTTATTGCGCTTCAGGGCCTCCTCCGGCAGGGCGAACACCACTTGCCGCTGATGGCGGCCGGTCAGGTCGAAGGCGGCGATTTCCTGGCCGTTGAGCGTCGCGCGCAGCGGCTGGGGGCGTTCGTTGGCGGAGGGCTGATAGGGCCAACCGGTCAGGACCAGCTCGCGGGGCTGGCTTCCGCGTTCGGGGCGGAACGTGATGACCGCCCGCTCCCCGGCCCAGGTCCAGTCGGTCTCTTGCCACATGTGCCAACCCTCCGCCAAATAAAGCCGCGAGTGCGGGTGGCGGCTGCCGACGGCCAGCGTCAGATCGCAAGGCAGCGTCGCCATCGGGTAGGGGCGGGCTTCGTCGGGCAGGAAGCGGAGAAACTGGGGATCGCGCCAGGACCAGAAGCGCTCCTGGAAACGGGACGAGTGAGCCGGGACCACGTCCCAGGCGAAGGTGGCTTGCGAGGTGGCGCCGATCGTGTGGATGGCGAGGCCCCAGACCGCCAGCAGCGCGGCGGCGGGGCGCTCGCCCCGGCGAAATCCGGCACGGCGCCAGGCATCGGCAGCCAGCACCGCCAGCACCGCGAACCACGGCACAAGGTCAACCAGGAGGCGGGGCCCATAACCGCCTCCTCCGTGCCAGTCCTGCCAGCGCGCAACCAGCACGAACTGTCCCCCCGCAACCGCCAGACATAGCACCGCCAGCGCCCGCGCCCGCAGGACCCTCCAATGCCGCACGAGCAAATAGACAAGAAACGCCAGCCACGGCGTATAAACCAGCAGCCCGCGCGACGGGCTCAGCAGGTTCGCCAGCAGCGCCGTGAAGTACGCGTCGTTTCCGCCCGGTAAAAGGAGGTAGTAGTCCGGCACCCATTGACCGAACACGGCCTTGGAATAAGCGGCGAAGACGACGAACCAACCGGCCCCCACTGCCGCCAGCACGCCGAACGCGCGCCGGTCCTTGACCAGGAGGTAGACGGCCACCGCCACCGCCATCACCGCGTAGGTCGGCCTCATGAAGAACGCCCAGGACAGGAGCGTCGCCACGAGCCAGGGCTGGAGCGGCGCGAGGCCCTGCTCGAACTTGAGAAGCCGCAGCAAGGCCAAGCCGCAGAAGACCATGCCCCAGGTGTGGCTCCAGAGTCCCCGCGACGCCGTGCTATAAACCGAAGTCGCCAACGCCAGAAGCAGCGCCACGCCCACCGCCCAGCGAAGGTTCAACCCCGCCGCCCGGCCCATCGCGAGGAACACGACCCCCAGGCCAGCCATCAGGAAGGCCGCGATCCAGCGTTGGCTCCACACCTCCCCGGCATGGCGATACTCGCCGCGTGGATCGACCGTCTGCAAACCGGCCGACTGCAGCAGAGCGACAAAGGGCAGGGCCGCCCAGGAGGGTCCGTGGCTGTACCAGAGCAGAACGCGCTTCGCTCCGGGCCGGCGCACTTCCTCGGGAGGGCTGGGTTTCTTGCCGCCGAGGCGCTTCATGCCGGCCATGCCATCGGGATAGACCTGGCGGGGCAAGGCTCCCGGCACGGAGATTTCATGGTCTTCAGGGGAAAGGGGCGGCAGGAAATAGGGGGCCAGATTCGTTCCCTGACCGGAAAGCAAGTTATGGCTCAGCAGAATCGTATAGCGCGAGTCCGCGATCTGGGTCGCCGGCGAGGCCATGTAGATGGCGAAAAGCAGAGCGAATATCGCCAGCCCGGCCAGAATCGCGGGCTTGCGCGGGATGGAAACAGAGGACTCGGATTCGGGCATCGGGGCGGGCTGTCTCGAAAAGTGGCCATCGGGCTCCGGCCACTCTTGACCTTTGACGGGGATCCGGGCCAAGGAAAGAGCGCGCTCACCAGACGCAATTCCAGCGGAGGATCGCTCGCGGCACGATGTCGAATTTTCTCCAGATCTCGGGCGTCCTCCTCGCCATGCTGGGCTGCAACGCGATGATCATGGCCTGGATTTTTCTCTTCGTCGATGCCTTCGAGGAGAGTTACCTCAAGGGTTTCATCATGCTCCTGTGCCTCCCGATGTTCTGCATCTTCTTTCCCTATCCGCTGTACTACGCGCTGGCGGAGTACGAGTCGCGCTACAAGATGGCGGTGCTGATCGCGCTCTTCGGGGGATTGGCCTTCACGGGAATGGGGGGAGCGATTCTGCGTTTGGGTGTCTAGGGGGCCAACGGCTCCTGGCGCAATCTCCACAACCAAGCGTACTGCCCCTGCACCACCGGCTCGAGCCAGCGGGCGCGGATCTCGCCCAAGGCCTCCGCCTCCGGGTCTTCCATCAGCTCGGCCCGCGTCCGGCCCTTGCTCCAGGCTTCCGCCGTGGAGACGCCGTGGCGGCCATCGAAGGGTGGCGGCAAAGTCATCAGGTAAGTCACATCAAGCGCGCGAAGCTCCTCTGCGATCACATCCGCGGAAAGGCCTTCGTCCTCGGCCCAGATGCGCAGGATGGTCTTGTTGTGCATGTGCGGGTTTTGCACAATGGGGACGTCGAGGAAGAGCGCGATTTCCCAGTTTTCCGTCAGCAACAGTTTCCCGCCCGATTCCTCGACCCGCGCGTTCAAATCGGGCAGCAGTTCCATATGGGGAAAGGCTACGGCGTAATAGCGATCCCACATCCGGCGCTGAGTCGGCCAAAGCCCCGGCGCCACCACGTCGCGGCCAGGGATGGCGGGATGGCTCCAATGGAAGGCGGCGATCATCTGATAGACGAAAAGCGGAATGGCCAGAACCCACAGGATTTCCCGCCCCCACCTCCGGGTCAGGACGAAGCGGGCAATGACCCCGAAGGCGATCAAGACGAGCAAGGCCACGGACCCGAGAATGAAGCGCGGCGTGGGGGTCAAGAACGACGGCACCCAGAACGCCAGCGACAGAACCGCCAGGAACGCGAGCGCGGGATCGCGGCGCAGCATCTCGCCCGGCATGGGCCGGGCCTGCCACGTGTCCCTGCTCCCTGGCAGCAGCCACAGCGGAATGGCCGCCGCGAACAGCATCACAATGCGATTCTGATCCAGGTGCCAGACGTTGTTCAGGAACGCATGCCAGTACGGGAAGAAATTCGCCAGGCCGTCGGCGGACCACTCGAGAATTTCGAAGTTGTTGTAATACGCCATGAAATCCAGGGCGACCTGCCTGAGTTCGGGCCGGGCGCCGAACTTGTCCATCAGGAACGGATAGAACGGGTTCCATGCGAAGAGCCTGTTCTTGATCATCCAAGGCAGAGTCACGAGAAGCGCCGGAGCCGCGATCAGCGCCACCTGCGCCCCAATTGCCCGGAGACCGAACTCGCGGCGATGAAGGACCGCGATACCATAGGCGATCGTCGTGGCGACCGCGACGGTCAGGGCGCTGACCTTGGTGCTGACCGCGAAGCCGAGAAACAGCCCGCCGAGCACCAGGAGCGGGCGGCGCTCTTTCCAGTCCGGGAGCCGCACGGCGGAACTCAGGACCGCGTAGGCACCGATCACCAAGGCCGCGTGGGCGACGTCGATATAGTTCGAAGCGCTGTGCTCGATGGTCTTGCGCATCAGCAGCCACCACGTCCCGGCGAACCATCCAATGCCGATGCCCAGGTGCCGCCGGCCCAGCCACGCGATCAGGAGCCCGCCGGCCACGGCGGCGAACACCTGCGTCAGCTTGGTCAGAAGGAAATCCCTCGGCGCCAGCACCAGTCCCCATAAAGACCAACTCTCGGCCAGCAGATAGAAGTGGGCGTGGATTTCGTAGGGCACATCGGGCACCGTGCCCTGGATCAGCCACTGGCGCGGCACCGTGTAGTGGTACATCCAGTCGTCCACCGTCAGCGTCGGCCGCCAGGCGAAGAAGAGGGTCAGGAGCGTGGCCGCCAGGAACCCGCAAGCCCCCACCCCATCGGCCCACGAGACCGACCACCGGCCGGCCGGAAGCCAGAGCCGGCGGTCGCGCCAGAAGCACCAGGCTCCCCAGGCGGCGCCACTGAGCACCACACCGATAAGGACAGCGCGCGGGAGCTTGCCCAATCCCAGGGCCGCCAGGGGCATTGTCACTGTGCCGACGGCGGAGGCGCCGAGAAGGGTCGCCAGCAACCGGCCCGGCAGCGGCCCGATGGCGCGCGCGACGGCGCCGCTGCGGTCGAGGAGCCTCCAGAGTGAGGCGCCGCAGCCGTAGGCGAAGAGAAACAGGATGACGGCGAAGAGCAGCGACATAGCGCCGCGATCTCAGGCCGGGACGCCCCCAGCGGGCAAGTGGGGATTGGCGGGGAGTCGCGTCAGACCCCGCCGTGCTCTTCCTTGCGCTTGATCTCTTCCAACTGCGCGCGGAGGGCGTCGCGCTCCATGCGGAGCTGACGGGCGCGGTCCGATTCGTCGCCGCTCATCAGGGGCTTGCTCTTGCCGAAGACGCCGTTCTTGAGCCAGCGGAAGATCCGCCAGAGGCTGATGAGCGCGAACACGCACGCCGCGATGAAGATGTAGAAGGCGTAGGGTCCGTGAATCCCAGGCAGGATCGCCCCGCCAAACATCCAGAACCCGAAGGTCGCCAGGGTGATGATGACACTGACCCAAGGGAAGTGGAAATCGCGCGGGTCGATGTGGCGGGATCGGCCCTGGGTGGTGGCGATTTCCTTGCCCAGTTCTCGGTCGATTTCCTGGATTTTCTTTGTCAGTTCCAGACGGCTCATCTCGGCCATGGCCTCGGATTCCTTCCTCGGGCGTGTTCTCAGAGATCGAACCTTGTTTCCGCCCCCCGCGCCAATCAGGGCAACACAAATCGCGGGGCGGAGGATTTGGCCGCCGATGCAGAGAGTCGAATGGGATCGGGTCTGCGGGGCCGGGCGCACAGGCGCGAAAATTTCCCGAGGCTCAGAATCCCCTTGCAATCGCCCCGCCCGTCCGTACACTCCCTGACTCCTGTGGGTGATTAGCTCAGGTGGTTAGAGCGCTGGTCTCACATACCAGAGGTCACTAGTTCGAGTCTAGTATCGCCCACCATGGCCTTGAGGAAAGCCTCTCCACCGCGAGAGGCTTTTTTCATGCCCGCCGCCCAGGAGGAACCGCCGCCGTGGTGAAACAAATCCGAGTCGAATCCCGGGGCCAGGGGCTCCATGAATTCACTTCGCAGGTCGCCGCCGCCGTGCGCGAATCGGGTGTTCGCGACGGGCTTTGCACCGTCTTTGTCCAGCACACATCGGCCAGCCTGACGATTCAGGAAAACGCCGATCCCTCCGCTCGCCACGATCTGGAAAACTGGCTCAACCGGCTGGTGAAGGAAAACGACCCGCTCTATACGCACACCGCCGAGGGGCCGGACGATATGCCGGCCCACATCAAGGCCGCGCTGACCTCGACCACGCTGTCGATTCCGGTGATGGACGGCCGGCTGGCGCTCGGCACCTGGCAGGGCATTTACCTGTGGGAACACCGGTACCACCGGGGCACCCGCAACGTCGCCATCCATGTCGGCCAATAGCGCCCCGGCTCCGCTCTGGCGCGTCTGGATCGACACCGGCGGCACCTTCACCGACTGCATCGCCATCGACCCGGCAGGCGCGTTTCACCGCGCCAAGGTCCTCAGCCACAGTGCGCTGCGCGGCACGGCTGAGGTTGCGGAGGATCGATATTCCGTGCGGCTCCAAGGCTTTCCCGAGCTGCCCGATGGCTTCTTCAGCGGCTTTGCCTTTCGCGCGTTCCATGGCGATGGAAACCAACTTTTCGCTTCAACGGTCGAGGACTCCGCCGGGCAGTTCCTCCGCCTCAACCGGCCTGCCTCGACCGGTGCCTCCTTCCCCTGCGTGCTCGAATCGCCGGAGGAAGCGCCCCTTCTCGCCGCGCGGTTGGTGACTCGAACTCCGGCGGGAGAAGCGCTGCCGATTATGGAGTTACGCCTCGCCACCACGCGCGGGACAAACGCGCTGCTGGAGCGCAAGGGCACACCGCCGGTGTTCTTCGTGACCGAGGGCTTTCGCGATCTGCTCCGTGTGGGCGATCAGCGGCGCCCCGACATTTTCGCCCTGGCCATCGAGAAGCCCGAGCCGCTCCACGGTCCTGTCGTCGAGGTCCCCGGCCGCCTGGACGCCACCGGCGCTGAGATCGAGCCCCTGAACGTGGAGGCCCTGCGCCCGCGCGTTCGCGCACTGCGCGCTGAGGGACACGAGACGGCCGCCGTGGCGTTGCTCCACAGCTACCGCAACCCGGCGCACGAGGACGCGCTGGCAGCGATGCTGCGCGAGGAAGGCTTCGATCACGTTTCGCTCTCCAGCCACTTGTCGCCGCTGATTCAGATTCTTCCGCGCGCCCAAACGGCCGTGGTGAACGCGTACCTAGCGCCGATCATCGGGGGGTACTTGGACCGGGTGGGGGCGGGCGCGGGCCGCCGCGAGGGCTCCTCGACCGCGATGATGACGAGCGCCGGAGGCCTGGTGCACGCCGATCGCTATCAGCCCAAGGACTCGCTCCTCAGCGGCCCCGCGGGCGGAGTGGCGGGCATGGCGGCGGTGGGCCGGGCCGCCGGGTTCACGCGGCTGATCGGCTTCGACATGGGTGGGACGAGCACCGACGTCTCGCGCTACGCTGACGCCTTCGACTATGTGTTCGAGCACCGGGTCGGCGACGCGCTGCTTTCCGCCCCGGCACTGGCTATCGAGACGGTGGCGGCGGGCGGGGGGTCGATCTGCCGCTTCGATGGCGACCGCCTCCTGGTGGGGCCGGAAAGCGCCGGGGCGTCTCCCGGGCCCGCGTGCTATGGCGCGGGCGGGCCGCTGACGATTACCGACGCGAATTTGCTGCTGGGGCGCCTCGATCCCGAAGCCTTCCCTTTCCCCGTTTCCGTCGAAGCCTCCAGCGCCCGCATCGATGCCATCCGCGGCGCAATGGAGGAGGCGGGCCAGAGCGCCCCAGCCCGCGAAGCCCTCGCCGCCGGGTTCCTGCGCATCGCCAACGAGCGTATGGCCGACACGGTGCGGCGCATTTCTCTGCGCAAGGGCTACGACCCCGCCAGTCACGCGCTGGTTTCCTTTGGCGGCGCGGGGGGCCAGCATGCGTGCGCGTTGGCCGGGCTGCTGGCGATCCGCACCGTCCTCTCCCCCGCCGACGCGGGCTTGCTGAGCGCCTATGGCGTTGGCTTGGCACGCTTTACGGCCATGGCGGAGCGCCAGATTCTGCGCTTGCTCGCCGAGCTGGACCTCGCCGGAGCCTTCGCCGAAGCCGACGAGGAAGCCATCGACCGCCTGGCCAGCGAAGGCATTCCCCGCGGCCGCGCGGAAATCACCCGCCGCATCGCGAGTCTCCGCTTTCTGGGCCAGGACGCCACGCTTGCCGTCGAGTGGTCGCCTGGCGTCGATACCGTCGCCGCATTCCGCGGGCTCTACGCCGAGATTTTCGGCCATTGCCCGGAAGACGCCTCCATAGAGGCCGAGTCCCTCCGCGTGGTGGCCAAGTCGGCGGAAGCGCCTCTCGCCATGCCGGAGGAACCTACTCGCCCCCAACGCGCCGAGCCGCTGCGCCATCGGCCCGTGTACTTCGCTGCCACCGGCTGGAGCGACATCCCGGTTTTCGAACGCGGCGCCATGACGCCCGGCGGCGAACTGTCAGGCCCGGCTCTTGTTTTCGATTCCCACAGCGCGCTGCTCGTCGAGCCCGGCTGGGCCGGCCGGCTTGACGGCCGCCGCACCCTGGTGCTGACCCGCGAAAGGACAACGGAAGATGGCAAATGAGGACAAAGGCTTGGCAGTCGTGACGGGGGCGTCCTCGGGCCTGGGGCACGCGTTCGCGCGGGATTTGGCGGCGCGGGGTTACGATTTGCTGATCGTGGCGCGGCGCAAGGAACGGCTGGAGGAACTGGCGGAGCGGCTGCGGGCCGAGCAGGGCCGCACCGTCCACGTCCTCGCCACGGACCTGGTGGCCCAGGGCGGGCCGAAAACGCTGCTGGACTACCTGGAGGAGCACCGGCTGATCCCGGCGCTGCTGGTGAACAATGCGGGCTTTGGCCAGTATGGCGCCGTGGTCGAGCAGGACCTGATGACGCTGGTCGATATGGTGCGGCTGAACGTCGAGACGGCGACCATTTTGTCGCACGAGATCGGCAAGATGATGGCGCGCCATCAGGCCGGTGGCATCATCAACGTGTCCTCGATCACCGGATTCCAGCCCTGCCCTTACCTGGCCGTGTACGGGGCGACGAAGGCCTATCTGACGAGCTTTTCCGAAGCCATGGCGGTCGAGATGCGGCCCTACAACGTGCGCGTCATGGCGCTCTGCCCCGGCCCCACGGAGAGCGAATTCCACGAGAAAGCCGACAGCCCGACGCAATTCCGCAAGCGCCGGCTCGTGCCCGCGGAAGACTGCGTGCGGCGGGCGCTGGATGCCTACGAGGCGGGCCGCGTGGTACGCACCGATGGGCTCTTCGCGAACCTGCGGGCGTTTTCCCTGCGGTTCTTTCCCAAGCCCTGGATCCGCAACGTTGCCGGGAAGATGCTCAAACCGAAATGATCGAAGCCGTCGAGCTGGAATTGTTCACCAATCGCTTCCGCGCCATCGCCGAGGAGATGGGCGAGCAACTGCGGCGCACCGCCATCTCGACGAATATCAAGGAGCGGCTGGATTATTCCTGCGCGCTGCTCGATCCGGCGGGGGAACTGATCGCCAACGCGCCGCATATTCCGGTGCATCTCGGCGCCATGAGCCTTTGTGTGCGGCGGGTCCTGGCCGAATTGGAGCCCCATCCGGGCGATGTTTTCGTCACCAACCACCCCGCCTTTGGCGGATCGCATTTGCCTGATATTACAGTCATTACGCCAGTGTTCGACGAAGCGGGCGGCGCCCTCCTTGGCATCGTCGCGAACCGCGCCCATCATGCCGAGCTGGGCGGCACTCGCCCCGGGTCCATGCCCCCAGACGCCACCCGCCTTAGCGAGGAAGGCATCGCCATCGCGCCCTTTCGCCTGATCGAGGGCGGCGCACCTCAGTGGGACAAAATGGAGCACCTCCTCCGGGCCGGGCCCTGGCCCAGCCGCGCTCCAGAGCAGAACCTCGCCGACTTGCGCTCCGCCGTTGCCGCCAACAAGCGGGGCGAAGCGGCTCTGCGCGCCCTCTGCCGCGAGTTCGGAACCGCCGAAATCCACCGGCGCATGGAGGACCTGAAGGCCCTCTCGGAGCGCCGCGTGCGGGCCGTGCTGGCCGAGCGCGCCGGAATGCGCGCCGGAATGCGCGCCGAAGCCGTCGAGCGGTTGGACGATGGCTCGCCCATCGCGGTGGCCATTGCCTTTGAGGCCGATGGGTCCGCGCGTTTCGACTTCGCCGGCACCGGCGCCGTCCATCCGCGCAACCTCAACGCCACACCAGCCATCGTCAGCAGCGCCGTGGTCTACGTACTGCGGCTGATGGTGCGCGAAGACCTGCCGCTGAACGAGGGCTTTCTCCACCCGGTCCAGCTCGCCCTGCCACCGGGCTGCTTGCTCAATCCCGGGTTCACGGACCCCGCCGGCGCGCCGGCTGTCGGCGGTGGCAATACGGAAGTGAGCCAGCGCCTCGTGGATGCGCTGATCCGAGCGCTGGGGCTGGGCGCCTGTGGCCAGGGAACGATGAACAACGTCTTGTTCGGCAACGCACGGTTCGGCTACTACGAAACCATCGGGGGCGGCGCCGGAGCGGGGGGCGGATTCCGCGGCGCCGACGGCGTTCAGGTCCACATGACGAACACGAAGATCACGGATCCAGAGGTCCTGGAGCAGCGCTTTCCCGTGCGGCTGCGGGCGTTCCATCTGCGCGAGGGCTCGGGCGGGGCGGGGCGCTGGCGCGGCGGAGAGGGCCTCGTGCGCGAGTACGAGTTCCTCGAACCGGTTTCCATTTCGCTCATCACGCAGCACCGCGGCGAGGCGCCCTATGGCGCCGACGGGGGCGAGCCGGGGGCCGTGGGGCGCCAGACCGTGCGCCGGGCCGGGGGGCGAGAGGAGCCGGTGGAGGGCTGCGCGACGCTGGAGCTGGGCCCCGGCGACCGCCTGCGGGTCGAGACCCCTGGCGGCGGCGGTTGGGGTAAAATAGACTGAGCCGCCCCGGTTGTACGAGGCGGCTCGGTCTTCGGGCTGCTGGAGCCCGTGATGTCCTTGCTCGGTCTTAGCGGAAGAAGCTCCCGCGGGCGTTGTAGGAGGCGCCCGTGGTGTTGTAGCGAACTAGGTTCAGGTCCGCCGAGTCCGTCAGCGTGACAAGACTCGGGTTCGCCGGATCGCCGGTCTCGGCGTCGTAGGCCTGGATGCCCACATCGCCGCTGCCTTCATCGGTGAACACGAGGAAGGTGCTGCCGTCGCCGCCGACGCCGATGCCATAGAGATCGTCGGAGGAGATCAGAACCGGGCGGTTGGTGCTGGAACCGGCGGGGGTCTGCGGGAAGGTCGCCAGATTCACGAGGCGGGCGCGGTTATCGTCGTCCGTGTAGACCAAATAGTCTTGACCGATAGCCACGGCGAGGACGCCGCCGTCGGGCTCGATCTCTGTGAAGTCCGAATCGGCGAACCCTTCCGTGGCGTCGTAGAAGCCTAGGGCGCCGTCATTATCGACGATGGCGATGAAGGCTCCGTTGTAAACGTAGTCCGTCAATTCGTCCGCTTCGGCGATATCGTTGCGGGTGCTGGTGGGCGCGTCCAGGTGGACATAAAGGACGTCGTCGGCGACGTAGGCCGCGAAGACCGTGCTGTCCTGGGTGGCGCCCTTCAAGAACCCGATATCGTTCGCGTTGCGGGAGTTGTTGGTGGTCAGGGTGCGGATGTAATCGAGTTCCACATCGGAGGCGATGGGAGGAACGCCGGCGCCGAGGTTGTTGGCGTCGAAGGCGAAGAGATCGCGTTCGCCGATATCGTTCTCGTTGTCTTCGAGAACCAGGATGAAGGACCCGGGAACGCCGCCGGCGGTGATGCCGAAGACTTCGTCGGGCGAAATGTCCGGCGTGTCCTGATCGATGATGGTGGCCGTCTGGGTTTTGCTGTCGAGGTTGAAGACGCGGGTGCGGCCGCCTTCCTCAACGTAGGAGACGAAGTTGCCCGAGATGGCGGCGCCGACGACTTCGTCGCCCGAGTCCACTTCGATGTCGAAGCGGTCGCCCGAGTTGAAGCCCACGGCGGCGTCATAGCCGAACAGTTCGCCGTCGTCGTTGATCACCACCAGGAACCGGCCCCGGTAGGCGTAATCGTCGACATCGGAGCCGCTGACCACTTCGATGCGGTTGTCGCTCAGATCGTTGACGTGAACGTAGAGGCGGTCGTCGTCCACATAAGCGGCGCGAATCACCGAGGAGTCGGAGTTGACGATGTCGCCGGCTTCGATTTCCAGCAGGTCGGTGCCGACGATCCGAACGGTGTAGTTGGGATCGACCGGTTCGCCAAAGGCGATGAAATCGATGAAGTAGCGGATGTCGCCGTCGGTGCCGTTGATGAGCTGGCTCTGATCGACGAGTACGACGAGCTGGCCGCTGCCGCCGGCGCCGATGCGGTTCTGCGTGGCTTGGGATTCGGCGAAGGTATCGAAGACGGGCGCGGTGCCCAAGTTGTCGCCCAATCCGGCGCGGAGCCGGATAAACGGCGCGAATTGGCCTTGGGCCACGGCGTCGGCTTCATAAAGAAGACGCATGCCCACGGCCATCGTGCCGGGCTTGTCCGGCTCCACCATGGGCGGGGCGTCGAGCACCGGCGAACTGATGAAGGCGAACGTGTTGCCGGGCGTCGTGGCGTTGGGCTGGAAGATGATCTCGGTCTGGTCCTGGTTGAAGGAAACCCGGCCGCGGGCAAAGCCGGTGACAGGGTTCGTTTCCGGCGTGATGTCCCACTGGGACAAGGGAACGTTGGTCAGGGTGACGTCTTTTTCGGCAACGTCTTTTTGCGCGATGGCGGGAGCGGTCAGACCCGCTGCCAAGGCCACGGCGGAAAATTGTGAGACAAATCGACTCATAGAAGGTCCTTTAGGTAGAAAGATTTATAGAATCGCTGGAAGCGACTCGTTCGTGGTGATCGGAATGGGGGGATGGCGCCGACGCTTCGGCACTTTATCCTCCGCTGTCGATCCCGAGTTCTTTGATGCGGCGCTGCAAGGTCCGGCGGCTGATTCCCAAAATCTCGGCGGCCCGGGTACGGTTTCCATCGACGGAATTGAGCGTCCGCTTCAAATATCGGGTCTCCACCTCCTCAAGAGGCATGCCAAGCGGCATCATAATCCCGTCTTCGACCTTCTCTCGGTCGCCGCGCAGCGACTGCGGCAGGTCGTCCGCCCCCACTTCGTCACCCTTGAGGAAGACAAAGGTGTTCTCCATGATGTTCCGCAGTTCGCGCACATTTCCTGGCCAATGCCATGTCTGCAACTTCTCGTTGGCTTCTTTGCTGAGCACCGGCACGGGCCGGCCGTTCTCTTTGGAGAACTCTTTGAGGAAGTGTTGAGCCAGCAGGGGGATGTCGCTCCGCCGCTTGCGCAAGGGGGGCAGCACGATCTGGACGACTTTGAGGCGGTAGTAGAGATCCTCCCGGAACCGTCCTTCCGCGACTTCTTCCTCCAAATCGCGGTTCGTCGCGGCGACCAGCCGCACGTCCACCTTGAGCGATTCGTTCCCGCCGACGCGGGTGATCTCTCTCATTTCCAGGACGCGCAGCAGCTTCACCTGCATCGACAGCGGGATTTCGCCGATTTCGTCGAGGAACAGTGTGCCTCCGCTGGCGATTTCGAAGCGCCCCGGCCGGCGGCTCACCGCGCCCGTGAAGGCGCCCCGTTCGTGACCGAACAGTTCGCTTTCCAAAAGGGTCTCCGGCAGTGCGGCACAGTGCACCGCCACGAAGTCCTTTTTGGCCCTTGGGCTGCTCTTGTGCAGCGCCTTCGCGACCACTTCCTTGCCAGTGCCGCTCTCGCCGGTGATCAGAACCGTGGCGCGGGTCGGTCCGACCTGACGAATCATGTCGTAGAGTTGGTGCATGTCGGACGAGTCGCCAACCATGCCTTCGAGTCCGAAGCGCTTGTCGAGCTGCTGGCGCAGTTGCACGTTTTCGCGGATCAGACTGCGGTGCTGCGCCGCCTTGTCCACCAGGACGCGCAGCTCCTTGACGTTCACCGGCTTGGTCAGATAGTGGAACGCCCCCTCCTTCAGCGCATCCACGGCGCCCTCGATCGTGCCATGGGCGGTCAACATAATGACCGCTGGCGAGGGGCTGAGCGATAACGCGTGACGCAGTACGCCAAAGCCGTCGACGCCGTCCATTTTCAGGTCGGTGACGACGACATCGACTTCCTGGCTGTTGAGAACGTGGATCGCTTCTTCGCCGCTGCTGGCCGTTATCACGTTGTTATCAGTGCGGTTAAAGGCCATTTCCAGGCCCTCGAGAACTTCCGGCTGATCGTCAACGAGGAGGAGATTTGCTGTCATGAAAGAGGATTCGCCAATCGATTCGGGGTTTGCTATCGGTCTGGGGATAGCAAAAACCGGCGCCAACTGGTGGGCAACCGGTGATGGCACCTTGATTTGCGTTCCGACCTCAGCGCGCGGACGAATCGGGGAATGTCCCCGTGTTGTCAGGAGGCGTCAGGGACACCGGCGGGGGGAGCTGGGGCGCGTGTTCCAGCCCCGTGAAGGGCGCCGTGGAGACCTTGCGCGGGGCCAAAATACCGGCGGAAATAATCAGTCGCACCGCATCCTCCACGGCCACATTGACGTCGCGCACTTCATCGGCGGGCACCAGGAGCAGAAAACCGCTTGTCGGGTTCGGTGTGGTCGGCAGGAACACCGTCACCAAGGTCTTGTTTTCCGGCTTCATGCGAATCTCGCCGGTGGCATAGGCCAACACCCAAACGCCTTTTCGGGGGTACTCGACCATCACGACGCGTTTGGTGCCTTCGCGCTTCTGGGCCAGGGTGCTGATGACTTCCTTGGGCCAGCCGTAGAAAAACTTGATGAAGGGCACTCGGGTCACGATGGCTTCGCCGAGCGAAATCACCCGCCGCACCAGGAAGAAGCGCGACAAATAGCCCACCGCCACGATGGTGATGATGGCCACGAACAAGCTGAAGAACACGACAAGGGTGTCGGTCAGTTGAGTGGGCAGGTTGACGCTGGCGAGGAATTCGCGGACCGGCTTGCGGATCACGCCGCCGAAGGCCTGCTCCGTCAGACCCAGAATCACCGTCACGGCCCAGACAGTCATGACGATGGGGACGATGGTCACCAGACCGGCGATGAAGCGATTGCGGAAGACTTCGAAGAGGCTGGCGCCGCGGGGCGGGTCGTCGAGGGCCGAGCTGACGCGGGGCGCGGTGGCGCGGGCGTCGTCTTCGGTCCAGGGCGAGACATGGCCCGGGCTCTTGGGCTCTTGCTGCTCGCGGGTGGATTCGCTCGGGTCAGGAGTATTCAATCGCGTCTCGGCTGGTGGCGGTTCGGATTTCGGGTTCCGGCACCCGGGAAATGGGATAGCAAACGCTGGAGGCGAAAAAGCGGGGGGACAATCGGATTTACCGCGATAGGCCGGAAATCTCAGCCCGCCGTGGCGATTTCCTTACGAGCCTTCTGCGGGGTCGCTTTGCTCTGTCCGTCCCGGCCGTCCGCGCCGGGAGCCTTCGCTCCGCCTTTCGCTTTTGCCGTGCCACCGCTCTTGGGCGGATAGTCGATCCGCGTGTGGAAGCGGCTTCTCAGCGTCCGGATCAGCGACTCGCGAATCACGTTCAAGTCCTGCATCGTCAGGCGGCAACTGTCGAACTGCCCATCGTTGAATTTCTCGGTGATGGCGTTGCGCACCAGCAACTGAATGTCGTCTTCGCGGACAGAGCGGCTGGACAATTTGGCCGTGGCGGTGGCCTCCACAGTGTCCGCCAGCATGATGATAGCGGCTTCGATGGATTGGGGCTTGGGGCCGGGGTAGCGGTAATCTTCTTCGCGCACCGGGTCCTTGGTCTTGCCTTCCTCGAATTCGTTGATGGCCTTCAGGTAGAAGTAGTTCACGCGGCTCGAGCCGTGGTGCTGCTGGATGTGATCGATGATGGCGTTGGGCAGGCTCGCCTTCCTCGCCATTTCGACCCCTTCCTTGACGTGGTTGAGAATCACCAGCGTCGAGATGTGGGGCGAGAGCTGGGCGTGCCGGCGTTTTTCCTCCGCCGTGGTTTGATTTTCCGTGAAATAGCCCGGTTTGCTGAGTTTGCCGATGTCGTGGTACAGGCACGCGGCGCGCACCAGCAGGTAGTTGGCGCCGATGGCCTGGGCCGCCGGCTCGGCCAGCTTCGTCACGTTGAGCGTGTGCTGCCAGGTGCCGGGGGCTTCTTCCTCCAGGCGCCGAAGCAGCGGGTGCTGGAGGCCGGAGAGTTCGAGCAGCCGCAGGTCCGTCGTGATGCGGAAGGCGGATTCGAAAAGTGGCGCCACGGCGTAGGCGATCAGAGCGCTCAGCATGCCGGAAAACGCGCCCACCGCCGCCGCCGGCACAATGGTCCCCGTCTTGCCGTTGATCAGGTGGACGATCGTGATCGTCGCTGCGTTGACCACACCGATCAGGGCCCCGGCATAAAGGACCTCGCGCCGTTCGCGGAAGGTATACAACGCAGCCACCGCGGTATAGCCGCCGAAGAGGCCGACGAGCACGAAGTCGAATTCGAAACGCGTCTCCAGCCCGAACAGCAAGCATCCCCAAGTGACCAGCAAAAGCGCCATCCGGACATCCATCAGCAAGACCGCCAGGATGCCGATCAGGCCGGCTGGGAAGGCGTAGCCGATGTAGGGAACGTCGCCGAGCAGCAGGAACACGCGCCCCAGGCCCAGAGCCAGTAGCACCGGCATGGAAAGCAGGTAGATGGTGCGCGAGTTGAACTTCAGATCGGTGCTCGATTTGCGGACGAAGAAGGCGACGATAATGAAGGCGATGAGGACGAAAATGGCCTGGGCGCCGAGTTGCATCAGGGTCCATTGGCGCAACGTGCGGCGGTAATCGTGCAGCAGCGTCGACTCGCGGGCCGAGATGACGTGCGGGGTTTGCGGCGAAGTGGACTCGTTGCCGGCAAGATAAGTGCCCTCGGGCACCGGTTGGGCGAAGGTGGCGGGCCGTTCGAAGTTCTCCCTGGCCAGTTCCGTCGCTTCGGCGTCATAGCGCAGGTTCGGCTTCACCACCAGGTTGATCAGGCGCTTGGCGGCTTCCGTCTGCCCCGGCCTGAGAACCGAAGCCTTCGGATTGCCGCGGGCCAGATCGAGGATCAGTTGATCGATGCGCCGCTGGAGCTGGGGCCGAACCTCGTTGGGGAATTCCAGGACCCGGTGCAGTTCGATCGCGCTGCGATCCAGCACCCCGTCGGAACGCAAAGCCTCGCCGCCGGTCTCGACGACCTGCTCCGCCTCCTGCGCCGAAATGACTTGGGCGCGGCGGAAGTCGCTGAGGTAACGGTACTTGACCGCGCTGTCGGCGACGACGTATTGGAAATAAAAGTTCTCGAGGAGGTTGCGGACGCGCTCGCCGAACCGTTCGTCCTTGGACAAACCCGCCAGGCCAACGATTTCACCGGTGGTCCAAATGCCCAGCTGCGGGTCCGCCGCCTCGAGAGCGATGCGCAATTCTTCCGGGTCCTGCACCGCTTCGGGTTTGAGTTGGCGGGCCGCGGCAAGGATCTTTTCGACGCGGGCGATGGCCTGGCGCTCGACCCGGGGGTCGAAAACGTAAATCCGGGCATGCGATTGCTCACGCGCCGCCTCCCACTTTTCCTCGGCGTCGGGCGGCACATAGTCGAAATCCATTTCGGCCACGATGGGCGCCGTCAGGACCTCGCCCTCCTCCACCTCGATGTGTTTTCGCCACACCGCCGGCGAGGTGATGAAAACCGTCGCGATAAAAATCCCGGTCAGCGCGTACCAACGCGTGGACCGCTGACGGCGGGACTCGAAGAGTTCCGACCCTTTCGAAAACTGTCGCGCCTTCTTGACTAGCGACGTGACTTCCATCGGCAATCGGAGAAACGGCCCCGCCGGAGGGCGGGGGCGTTTCTACTCTTCCTCCCCCGCGTCGCTCGACATTGGGCCGTTCTTGTCGTGCTCATAGGCCTGGATGATCTTCATGATCAGCGGATGGCGCACCACGTCCTGGCCCGAGAAGCGCACATGCTCGATGCCTTTGATGTCCTTCAAGACCCGCATCGCGTGCAGCAGTCCCGAAGGCTGGGTCCGGGGCAGGTCCACCTGCGTCACATCGCCCGTGATGACGGCCTTGGCGTCGAAGCCGAGGCGGGTCAGGAACATCTTCATCTGCTCGATGGTGGTGTTCTGGCCTTCGTCGAGGATCACGAACGCGTTGTTCAGCGTCCGGCCGCGCATGTAGGCCAACGGGGCGATTTCGATCACGCCGCTTTCGATGGCGGACTTGATTTTGTCGGCATCCATCATTTCGTAGAGCGCGTCCCACAGGGGGCGAACGTAGGGGTCGAACTTCTGCGCCAGGTCGCCCGGCAGGAAGCCCAGCCGCTCGCCCGCTTCCACAGCGGGGCGGCAGAGGATGATGCGGTTCACCTTGCCCTCGATCAACGCTCCCACGGCCATCGCCATCGCCAGGTATGTCTTGCCGGTGCCCGCGGGGCCGACGCCGAAAACGATGTCGTACTTGCGGATCGCCTGGATGTAACGCTTCTGAGCCGTTGTCAGCGGCGAGAGGCGGCGGCGCTTGAGCGGCACCGGAATTTCGTCGAGGAACAGTTCGCTGAGCGTGCTTTCCCGCTTGGACACCCCTTCGGGACCGGGTGCCACAACGGGCGCGGCTGTGACGGAGGCGCTTGGCGAGCGGGCCGCTTCGGTGGCGGGGGCCTCGATGGGGGCGTCGGCGGGACCGTTGGGATCGAGACCCGACCGCGCCCGGCCCGCCGCGTAGCTCATGGCCGAGCGGAACTGCTGCTCGCTGAGGCGGCCGCCTTTGCGCACGACGTGTAGAATTTCCTCGATCACATGGGCGGTGCGCTCGACTTCATCGCTTTGGCCGACGATTTTGAGCTGGTTTCCCCGCAGGACCACCTTGGCCTCCAGGTGCTCCTGCAATCGCCTCAGTTTTTCGTCCCGGGCGCCGGCCAATTCCATGGCCTCGGATTGACTCAGGGTGATAACCCGCTCTTCGCGTTCTGCCATACGATACGTGGCCCTCCCGGCCTTGCGCGTGATTTCCTGAAAATCAGCGTCTCGCGGGCGGCAAAGGCTGTCAATCCAGGAGCGAAGCGGCCAGCGCCGGCACGTTCCAAGCCCCCGGCACCCGCCTGTCCGGGAAAGAGCGAAAATTCGGCCAGAACGCCCGGCCGCTCAGCCTTCTTCCGTTTGAAAATAGGGGCCCTTGACCAGATTCGTCAGCCGGCGATTCATCTGGCGAACGCGGCGAGAGAGGATCGACGCCACGTTGCGCATCATCAGGTAGCCGAATTGGGGGTCGTCCTTCATCATCGCCTTCAGTTCCTCACCCTTGACCTGAAGCACGTCGCCGGGCGTTTCGGCCACCACCGTGGCGGAGCGCACGTCGTCGCTGACGAGGGACATCTCCCCGGCCACTTCGCCGGGATTGAGGCGCGAGAGGGAAACCTGGATGAAGGGGGAGATGGACTCGACCGATACCGTCGCCCGTCCCGACAGAATCAGGAAGACGTCGTTGTCCTCATCGCCTTCCTCCATCAAGGTCTGGCCGCGATACGTGCGAAAGAGTTGGCAGGACGCGGCGATTCGGTCGAGGTCCCGCACGGGCACCTCGAGAAAAAGAGGGCAGGCTCGCAATATGTCGCGAATCCGCGTGTCCGGTTCGTTGCGTTCCATCATCTCGCGACGCACCAATTCGCCTTCCGAAGCATCGGATAAGGAAGCCCCCACGTCTCGCACCGGATGCAGCCGTTTCCACCGTTCGGGGGCAATCATGGGAACCTCTACCTCTACCGGGCCATGGCGGGTCCGGGAACGCCCTTGGCGCCGCCCCTACCGGCGCGGCCAAGGACTCTACGTCCCCGCATCGTCGCTATTCAAAAGCCTGTTGGCAAGCAACGTTTTCGGTCATCCACCGGGATGATATACGTCAGGTTGAGGAAGAAGCGGGGGTCAGTTCAAGGGCCATTCGCTCCGCTTTCGATAAAAGCCGCACAAGGGCTTTCTCGCGTTCGGCGCCCGCCTCGAGCTGCTCGACCGCCGACAGGCCCAGGTCCGGCTGGGGCGGCAGGTTGTCTTGCAACCACTCCAGGAGGCGGGCCACCCGGCGCGGCGCCCACTCGCGATCCGCGGGCAGGCCGCGCAAATCCGCGAAGAGCGGCCCGATGCTGGGGGGCTGCGGCAGCTTGTTCGCCGCGCAGAGCGCATTGAGCAGGCGGACCGCCTGATCCGGTGAGTAGGTCGGCGGCAGCAGGCTTAAGAACAGGGCGATGTTGCCCTCCAGCGTCCGCGGGAGGCGCACCTCGCCGGGCAGCCAAGCGAACTGTACGGGCATGGCGCCGACGGCCGCCTCGCCCAGCAGGTCATCGACATGATCCGGCATTTCGAGTGGCGTTTCGAGCAGATGGCGGAGGCGCTGGGCTGGGACCGTCTGGCCGTAGTAGCGGCGCGAGGCGAAGCGTTCGGGGCCCCGATCGAAGAGGTCGAGGATCTTGCCGACTCCAAGCTCCGGCCCTTCCTGCGCCAGAAGCGCCGTGGCCGATGGCCCGGCGATAACCGCCGCGCGCAGGATGATTTCGAGGCCGTGGCGCAGCTCGCCGATTTCGACGCCGCCCCCGCCATCGTGGAACGGGATCTGGCGCCCGATGGCGAATTCCACGCCGACGAGGAATTCGTGGATGGTAATGGTCGGCCCGCGCAGGGCCTTGAGTAACGTCATATCCCCGGCGAGATCGGCCGCGATGGGCGCCGCCATTTCCGTCGCCTCGAACCAGTCCTCGGCAACCGGAGAGGTGGTCAGCCGCGCCAACGCGCGCCGGAATTGCGTAAAGCGCAGCGGCGTCAACTCGGCGAGGGGACGATGCCGGGAGTGATTTTCTGGGGCCATGGCGATGAGATGCCTTCCGAGGATCGGTTCGAGAGGAGGAACGGGGAGTTAGTTGACTTGGGGCGAGTCGACGCCAAACCACTTGAGGATGGCACGCATCTGCGCCGGCAGGTCCGGGGGCGTTCGGCTGGTGAACAGGTGGCCGTCCTGAACGACCGCCTGATCGTGATAGGTGCCACCGGCATTCTCGCAGTCTCTACGGATCGCCCCGACAGAGGTGAAGTTCTTGCCGCGCAGCACGTCCGCTTCGCACAGCATCCAGGGGCCGTGGCAAATGCTGCCGATCATCTTGCCAGCTTTGTCCATATCGGCGACGAATTGCACCAGGTCCTTGTCACGGCGGAACTTATCGGGTGCGTAGCCACCGGGGATGTAAACGCCGTCGAAATCCGCCGCCTTGGCGGCCTTTGGCCCCGCGTCGCTGGTCAGGGGATACTGGTGCTTGCTGGTGTAGGTCTTGCCTGCTTCGAGGCCGATGGTGACGACCTCGAAGCCCGCCTCGCGGAGGCGGAAGATGGGGTACATCGCTTCCATATCTTCAAAGATATCAGCGATCAAAACAGCGATACGTTTCGGCATGAAGTGCTCCAGATCGGCGAGAGATTATTCAGAAGGATTGAATTCGCGAGTATCGAGCCAAAGCGTCACGGGCCCATCGTTCACCAAGTCCACGTCCATCATGGCGGCGAATTGGCCGTCCGCCACCGGCCCGGCGGTGTAGGCCAAGCGTAGCGCTCCGACCCACTCGGCGTAAAGAGCGCGCGCTTGGGCGGGTGGCATGGCGGCGGAAAAACTAGGCCGCCGGCCGCGACGCAGATCGCCATAGAGGGTGAACTGACTGACGGTCAAAATCCCGCCGCCGATGTCTTCGACGGATCGATCGAACCGGTCTTCGTCGTCGGGGAAGATACGCAGCTTTGTGACCTTCTCGATGATCTTAGGAAAAGCGGAGGCCGAGTCCTCGCCACCCAACCCCACGAAGAGCAGCAATCCGGGTCCGATTTCGCCGACGGTTTCGCCGTCCACACGGACGGCGGCGCAGCGGACTCTCTGGATCAGGATGCGCATGAGGGGCCTTTCCAAGCGTTTGCGGTCGAGACGGGCGGACGATGAAGCGGGGCTCCCGCGCTGCGGGGCAAAAGGTTTTGCGGCGACTGACGCAAACACACAGTCGCCTGTTGCGGAGCCGCCAGCGGGGTGCTTTATCCAGGCCTCGCGCCCGTGCGGCGCCGACCTCGCGAAGCCAAAGGAAACCGACGGCCCATGTGCGCATCGACTCTCAAAGGCATTCTGCTCGCCGGTGGCTCGGGCACGCGGCTCTATCCGCTGACGCTGTCGGCCAGCAAACAACTCATGCCGGTTTACGACAAGCCGATGATCTACTACCCACTGAGCCACCAAATGCTCTTGGGCATTCGTGACTTCCTTCTGATTTCCACGCCCCACGATCTGCCGCGCTTTCACGAGTTGCTGGGCGACGGTTCGCAGTGGGGCCTTTCGATCCAGTATGCTGAACAACCGGCCCCGGAGGGCATCGCCCAAGCCTTCCTGATTGGCGAGCACTTTATCGGAAACGACCGGGTGAGCCTGATTCTGGGCGACAACATGTTCTATGGGCGCCTCGGCGATTTCCGCGCCGCCACCGAATTCACCGAGGGCGGCGTCGTCTACGCCTACGCCGTCAACGACCCGGAGCGTTACGGCGTGGTGGATTTCGACAGCGCGGGCAATGCGATCTCGATCGAGGAAAAGCCCAGGGCTCCGAAGAGCCGTTACGCCGTTCCGGGGCTGTATTTTTACGATGGCGATGTCGTCGAAGTAGCGCGCAACCTGAAGTCTTCTCCCCGGGGCGAACTGGAAATCACCGACGTCAACCGCCATTACCTGAGGGAAGGCAAGTTACGCGTGCAGAAGCTGGGCCGCGGGGTGGCGTGGCTGGACACCGGCACGCACGAGAGCTTACTGGCGGCGGCGAACTTCATCGAAACCATCGAGATGCGTCAGGGCTTCAAAGTCGGCTGCCCGGAGGAAGTCGCCTGGCGCATGGGTTTCATTTCCAGCGATGAGTTCGCGGAGCTGTTGGCGGGCATGCCGCAAGGCTCCAGCTATACGCAGTACTTGCAGGGCTTGCTGAAGCACGAAGGGGCGTAGGGCGGGTTCCGGAGGCGGAGGCTGGCTGGTCACGGGCGAGGCGCCAGTGCTACACAGAGCTGGTTTCTTTACGCTTACGACTCAATCGAAGACAACGCAATCCGGCGCCTCAGCCTTTTTCGCCCCCGCCGCCAGCCACCGCGTCACCCCGCCCATCGCGTGGGCAACCTGCGCCCAGCTATATCGTTCTTCGACCAAGCGCCGGCCCGCCGCGCCCATGGCGTCGCGCTCGGAGTCGGACATGGCGAGAACCTGCCGCAGAGCCTCGGCGGTCGATTCGACCTCGGGTTGGCAGACGATACCGCCGCCGGCTTCTTCCAACTCGGGGAAATTGCATCGGGGCGTCATCACGATCGGCAGACGACAGGCGGAGGCTTCGAGCACGGCCACGGGGAAGCCTTCGCTGAAGGACGGCAGGACGAAGGCGTGGGAGCCGCTGAGGGCGATGCGCTTGTCTTCGTCGTAAAGAGGCCCAGTAAAATGAATGGCGTCAGCGATTCCCAGGTCCGCCGCGAGGGTCCTCATCTCCGCCTCGTGGCCCAACTGGTCCGGTCCGGCGATCATCAGGACCCAGTCGTCGCCCCGCGCGTCGGCGACCTGCTTCCACGCCTCGATCAGGTGCGGCAGGCCTTTTTTCGGGTGAATGCGCGAGAGGAAAAGGAGTCGCTTGCGGCCGGCGGCTTCCGGAAAGCGGGCGGCGAAGGCATCCTCGTCCGGCAGGTCGGCGTAGTCCTCGAGCAAAATGCCGTTCGGAATAATAGCCACCGGCGTTTTCAGGCCAAGGCGGCGGACGTCTTGCCACTCCGAGCGGGTGAGGGCGCGGAAGCAGTTGGCGTCGCGCATGAATCGATCGTGCCAGAGCCCGCCCACGAGGCGCTTTTTCCAGCGGGAGAACTGAAGCGCCCATTCCTCCAGCATGCCGTGCGGATGCACGATGACGGGCGTGCCATGGGTTTGCTGGAGCCGCAGGGCGACGCGCGTGTGGTATTGCCAGAGGCCATGAACGGAGACGACATGGGCGGGCGGCTCGGCGAGGCAGGCGGCTTCGAGCGGTTTGCTGAAGGCAGCGACGCGGGGGAAGGTGCTGGGGTAAACCGCGACGGGAATGGGGGCGTAGGTGGCGCTGTCCTCGGCGCTGTGAGGATCGGCCACGGCGCGCACGCGGGGGGCGATCCCTTCTCGGACGTGGGCCGTTTGCCACAGGCGCCGGATCGAATGGAACATGCCGCCCTGGAGCCGCGAGCAACCGCTCATCAGAACGGTCACGGTCAGCGGCGATGGCGGCGCGGGGGAAGCCGGCGCCGGGTTGACTTCGGTCGGAGCGGCGGGGGATCTCATGATCGCGGGTGGCAGTAGCGCACGATCAGCGCATCGAGGAAATTGAGGGGCTTGGCTCCGTTGCGGCGGGCGGCTTCGACGGCGCGCCAGATGCCCTCGCCAAAGGTTGCGGGCGAGTAATCGGCGATCAACTCGGCACCTCGTTCGCCCATGGCGGAGAGCTTCTCCGGGTCTGCAGCCATCTTGAGCAGAATGTCCGCCAACTGGCGCATTTCCAGGGGATCGAAGCGGTAACCGCTTTCGCCGTCGGCCACCAGTTCGGAGGACCCGCAGGCTTCCGAAACGACGACCGGCAGGCCAGCCGCCATGGCTTCGTTGACGACGAGGCCCCATTGCTCGGTGGTGCTGGCGTGAAGAAAGAGGTCCGTGAGTCCGTACCAGGCGGGCAGTTCGTCGTACTGGCGAAAGCCACAGAAGTGGACGTGGTCCTGCAGGCCGTGCTCGGCGACGCGGGCTTCCAAATCGGCTCGCAAGTCTCCGTCACCGAGCAACACGAGGTCCCAGAGGCGGGAGGTTTGGGGGGCTTCCTTGCGATAGAGGGCGAAGGCGTCGAGCACGCGGGCGAGGTTTTTTTTCTCGATGAAGCGATTGGAGGTCAGAATAAAGGGGCGTTCCGGGATACCGTGTGTGGCGCGGGCGGCGGCGGGGTCCTGGCGTGCGGCGGCGGATTTCTCGCGGAAATGGGCGTTGTCCACGGCGTCGTAACCGATGAAGAGCGAGTCCCGCGGCAGGCCGAGCTTGGCCAGGTAAGCGGTGTGGTTGTGCCCGCCTCCGAAGCCGGCGGAGAAGCCGCCGACGATGCGCCGCTTGATCCATTCTTTCCAGCCGACGCGGGCGAAATCGCGCTCCTGCGTTTCCGACATCACGATGGCTGGCACGGCATTCTTGCGGCACCAGAGGAGCGACGCGAGCGCTCCGTTGTCGGACCAGCCATTGACAGCGACGGCGCAGGGTCTGGCCTCGGAGAGAACCTGGTCGATGCGGGCGTAAAGGGTGGCGAAGTCCTGCTCGCGCGAGTCAGAGTCCTTGAAGAGCGTTTCGCGGCGCACGTCGCCGCTCAACTCGACCGGGTCCCAGGCGTAGACGCTGGTGCGGCTCGACATTTCAATGGCGAGGACCGGACCGAACTGGGCGGCGCCCTCGATGCGGGCCCGGTGATAAGGGCCGAA
This sequence comes from Sumerlaeia bacterium, assembly GCA_040219255.1. Taxonomy (GTDB): domain Bacteria; phylum Sumerlaeota; class Sumerlaeia; order SLMS01; family JAHLLQ01; genus JAVJSW01. The sequence continues at coordinate 45,272 of JAVJSW010000073.1, read as the reverse complement.
GCGGTGGAACAGGATCGCTAGAGGCCCGGCGGCGACTGTCTCGGCGGCCGGCTCGTAGGACGAGGTGGGGTCGGAGGCGGGAGCGCTCAGGGTCATTGCGGCGTGTTCCATCGGGGTTGCATGGCGGCGACTTGGGGTTGGCGTGATCGCGAATTGGGGATGACGATGACTCGGCGGGTGCGGGCGTGGAGCACCATGATGCCGATGAAGACGAGGAGGAACACGAAGTCGGGAAAGAAGCGCATCGTTCCGTGGGTGACGGAGGTCATGGCGGATGGGACGAGGGTGACGTACATGACCTGGGCGGCGACATTCTCCCGTTCTCGGGCGAGGCTCCACACGAACCGGAAGATTGCACCAATGATGAGGAAGACGACAAAGCCGAAGTAACCGAGTTGCTCGAAGGTATCGCCCATGCCGGTCTTGGTTGTGCCAGGGTGAATGGCGTACTTGATATCCGGGTGGATTTCGCGGCCGATTTTGAAACGGAGGCTGTTCTTGAATTCGGCGCCGACGAACTGGGCCGGGACAAAACGGAAGACCATCGTGTCCCAATAGCCGGTGCCGTACGCGATGGTATTGGTCACGAGAGCGGTGTCCGCGTAATAGGCGGCATTTCTGAGTTCGAGCACCTCACCAGCGTTGACGTGCTCGATGAAAATCTCCACGGGGTTGTACTGGAGCATCTCGGAGTAGCGGCCATCGCGGGAGTACTGGCGATAAATCGTGGTGAAGGGAATGGCGACGGCGACAAAGAGCAAGCCGCCCAAAGCCACGGCACGATTGACCTTATAGCCCTTCTCGAAGAAAAGTGCGATGCCGATCGTCAGCGCCAGCGTCGCCATGTCTTCACGCCGCCCCCATTTGATCGCGCTTCGCAAGGGCATGGCGGCCGCGGCGAGAACCAGGATATAGGACCCGAGCGTTTTCTTGCGAATGGCGTTGAAGATCAAGATGGCAAGTGCCGGATAGACGAGCTGGCTGAAGAAGTGGAACTTGGTCGACCAACCCGTGAAATTGCCGATGCTGGAGGAGCCCGCCGTGGCGGATTGGAGCATCAGTCGAAAGCTGACGAGACCGACAACGAGGAACAGAATGCCTGCGTGGAACACCCGGACCGGATGAAGATGAGAGTCGAAACGGCTGAGCGTGGAGGGTTTGGGCCGATAGACGAAGTAGCCGGCGAAGCCGCCCAAGAGACACAGAATCGACACCACGAAGATGCGATTCACCGCCTGCGTTGACATCGGTTCGGGATTTTGAGCCAGCGCCAACGCCTGCGGAAGCACGAACACGGCGAAGATGCCACCCAGGAAGAAGGGGTACTCATAGATCCGCTCACGCTTGATGAAACACCAGGCAAGCACAGAGAAGTTGGAGAGGAAGAGCACCGCCAGGAGGAGGGTCGTCATGCGATTTCGTGCCTCGTCGAGGTTCTGATAACTATGCGGGGAGTGGCATCGCCGCGCAACGATGAAACATCTCCAAATAGCGCGGTTGGAGAGTTTCCCATGAAAAGCGCTTCCTTACCGACTCGCGAAGAGCCGGGTCCTGGCCGATCGGAGCCCCGCCGTCCATCAACTTCCGCAGGATCGGGGCCATACCCTCCGGCTCGTTGAAGTCACCGAAGTGCCCTCCGTCACCGACCACGTACCGCATCACGGGGTGATCGTGGCAGACGATTGGCAGGCCGTTGATCATGGCCTCGAGGTAAACCCTTCCGAAGCCTTCGGAGAGACTCGCCAGGGCAAAAACGTCGGAGCAGCGATAGTAATCGTTCACTTCTTCGTAGGGAACGGAGCGCGCCAGGAAATTCTCCTCGCCCAGCAGGTCGCGGGCCTCCGCCAGAACGGTTTCCGAATCTTCGTCCAGATGACCCAGCATCATCAGGAAGGGGCGTGGCTGGCCCAGCTTCGCCATTTCGCGGATCAGGTACTGGGGGCGCTTGTGGGACTTGGTGCTGATCCAGCCCACCGAGAGAACGACGGGCCGGTCCCCCGGCAATCCGAGCCGTTTCCGGAGAGCGGCTTTTTCTTCCACCCCCACCGGTTCCAGGACGCCGGAAGGAACCTTGATGCCGTAGGGAACGAGCGTGTGCTTGGCTTCCGGTTCGCCCGCCTCGAGGGCCTCCTCGAGGTAGAACGGAGCCACCTGCTGAACGTGATCGCGCCGGACAAAGGGCGGATGCGTCGGCCCGCCGTTCGAAAACAGCGTCCGGTAAGGCACGCCGATCTTGGCGCGCCGTTTATAGAGTTGGAACAACAGGTTGGCTTCGCTGCTGAAGACCACGTCGGGCTGGAACTCGCGGATGACCTTGATAATGGCGGGAAGGGAACTCAACTGCTCGACCACATAGCCGTTGCGGCCGGTCAGCTTAGCCAACCGGTCCGCCACCGGGTTGTCGCGCCGAATACAGCGCACGCGAATTTCATCCTCCCCTCCTTCGCCCCGGCCCCTAACGAGCTTGATGTTCAGACCCTGCATCCCATGCAGGCCGTCGAAGCATTCTCTGGCAAAGGTTTCGATGCCCCGGGTCATAATCCCGACGCCCGTGCAAGACAGTAAGACTTTCATACGACTATTCGACCTCGAAACGTGTAATGCTTGAGCCGAGAGAGCGCGCTGACGCCCCCTTCAGCGATTCGCCAATCCCGCCAATTCGCAGACCAGCCGCCCCTGATAGGAAGCGGACGTTCCGTGTGCGGCTCGCTCCAGCGCACCTCGGCTCATCGTCTCCAACAGGCCCGGCTCCGACAGGAGGCGCTCCAGCGCCGCGACGACCGGTTCGCTTTCCATGACCGGAACGATGAACCCATCCTCTCCGTCGCGGACGATGCTGCCGGAATTCTCCGTCGTGATCAGCGGCAGGCCACAGGCCAAGGCCTCGTAAGTCACCCCCGCGGAGCCCTCGCAAAGCGAGGGAAAAACAAACACGTCGGCCCATTCGTAGTGCCGATGAACATCAGAGCGGGGAACCGATCCAAGCACTTCGGCCACCTGGGACAACTTCTCGCGGGCCCCGTCAGGAACGAGAACAGGGCCGACGACGCGGAATTCCGCTTTTCCTGCCAGGGAGCGGGCGGCGTCGTATACCACCGGAATGCCTTTTCGCAGGTTCACCTGGCCCAGGAAAAGCACCCGCAGCTTGCGGCCCTCCGGACGCCGGCGGGGCTCGATCCCCGGATGGGCGTGGCTGGTGCCGTAAGGAACGACGAGACACTTGCCTTCGGCCCCGCCGGACCAGACGATGCCCTGGCGCACGAATTCCGAGCCGCAGACGATCCAATCCGCCGCGTCCCACTCGGCCTTTTCGCGCTCGGCGTACTCGCCCCGCAGCGGGTCCTCCGCCAACGCCACATCCCATTCGGGAAAACGGTCGTGTGCGAGGTGCAGCAAATAGGATTCGTAGGCTTTCGGGGCAATCGTTTGGTCCATCACGGCGAGCAGGCCGCGCTGCCGGGCGGCGTGGAGAAGCTCGAGGCCGGCGCTGTTGAAGGTATAGACGGCGTTTGTGCCGCCACCGCGCCGCCGATCGAGCAGCCCCTTTTCCAAAATGAGTGAGGTGAACTTCCTGCCGCTCCAAAGGAAGGCGGCGGTGCGGTCGCCGGGAGTCCGGGCAGCTTTGAGACGCCGGGCATACTCCAACCCGAAGCCATTGAAGGCGGTGATGTGGCTTGAGGGGATGGACTTGGGTCGGCGCTGGGCGATGCGGCGCAGGGATGCGGGAAGGAGGCGCTGGGGCAAATGGGTCAGCAGGGAAGGCAACCCCCGGGCGCTCGTCAGATCCGTAACGAAGTGGGACAGCATGCCGGCCCGGTGGAGGATTTGCGGCACCGCATAGTGCCGCCGCGCGCCGAGCATTGCCAGGAGAAACCGCGGAGGCGAGGTCGGGGTCACGAAACGCTGGCCGCCGCCGCGGAGGACTCGTCGCCGGACTTGGAAGCTTGCCTGACCGGCTCATTTCGCAGTGCCGCCAGAAACTCATCGGTCTCGAAGAAAGCCCGGACCCATCTCGCCCGGGCCACCTCGTACCCGTAGCGCTCGTTAGTCCATTTGTGGAGGCGCTGGGGATCGTTTTCCCCGGATTGGATGCGTTCGGCGATGCGGAACAGCGCCGCCTCGAAGCGGGCGAAGTTCGGATCGTGCCCGTCGGACAGGAGGAAATCGGCGATTTCCGCATCCGGATTGTCATCGCCCAATTCGGCAATTCCCCCTGAAGCCAGGGCCACGATGGGCACGCCATGGAGCATCGCTTCCACCAGGCTAAGTGGCAGGCCCTCGTAAAACGAGGGCAACGCGATCAGGTCGGATTCGGCAAAAACGGCGCGGAGCTTTTCCATCCGGTCCTCGCCTCGGAACTCCGTGCGGTGGAGGATCACCTGGCCAGCCAGATCGTCCTTCTGAATGGTCCGCAGAATTTGATCGAGCACAAGAGCCGAGTCCTTGGTTTCATTGGCCTTGGTACTGGCATAGAGGTTCAGCCGAGCACCCTGCAAAGGCCCGGGCCGTTCGGTCCATTCCTTCCATCGCGCCACCAGCCAGTGGGGAAACTTCTGCTTCGCGATGCGGCTCAGATAGGCCACGTTGAGCTTGCCGTCGGCGGAAACGGGGCCCGGCCTGCGATTCACGGGGGCGGGGACGTGCTCCAGAAGCGATGGAATCACCGTCATCGGTTTGGCGGGAAAGAAGGGGCGCATCCGCTCGGCGATATCGCGCGATGTCGCCACAATACCATCGTGTACCATGATGTCGCGGATTTTCGCCGAGCCATCGCGAACGTCCGGATGGGGCGCTTCCACCACCTCGTGATAGATGCTGAGGCCCCCGGGCCCGAGAAACTTGCGCAGTGGGGCGTGGACTTTCGAATGGCCGATGCAGTAGAGCACATCGAAGTCTCGGCGAAGCCTCAGGGGCCAGGTCAGAATCGCTTCGATTTTGGCTCCGTGGGGCAGTTTGAGAAGCGGGCTCTTTGGATAAACGAATCGGGCCCCGCTGCCCTCGACGTCGCGGAAATCCTCGGGCGTCCAATGGCTTTGCAGAGAGAGCACCGTGACTTCGGCGTCTTCCCGCGCGAGCAGTTGGAGGACGTTCTTGACGATGGTCTTGATGCCGCCCCCGGCGAGCCCGCCACTGATGAGGATCTTGCGCTTGGTCATGACGGCGAGTTCTCCGGAGCGAACTGGCCGAGCCCGATGATCTTCAGATAATTCGCCACCGAGCGGTCCTGGGAAAAAGCCATGCCCCGGGCGCGGCAGATCTCGCGCTTCGGCGGATTGCGAAGCGTTCGCAGCATCGCGGCGGCCAAGGCATCCGGATCGTCGACCGGCACCAGTTCGCCCCATCGCCCGTCCTCGAGAATTTCCCTCGGACCGCTTGGGCAATCGGTCGAGACCACCGGGCAACCGCAGGCCAGCGCTTCGCTCAGGGCGCCGGGGAGGCCCTCGAAGTTCGACGACAAAACGAACAGATCGGCATGACGGAAATACCGGTAGGGATTGGCCTGAAATCCCGGCAGATCGAAATCGTCCGGACCCAGGCCGAGGTCCTTCCCGAGACTCTCTAGCTTCTCGAGCAATTCTCCCTTGCCGAGAATGAGCAGCCGGCTCGGCATTTCCCGACGCATCTTCGCGAAGGCCTTCATCAGGCAGGGGAAGTTCTTCTGGGAAGACAGCCTCCCGGCGCCGACGATGATCGGCTGGCGGTCCTCGCGATGAAAGAACGGATGGTCCGGCACACCCGCCTCCGCCTGCTCGAGCAGGAGCGGCGTCACGATCGGGTTGTAGATCGTCTGGATTCGATGGCGGGGAAAATCGGCGAAGTCGGCGAAATCGTCGCAAACGCCGTCGGACACGCCCACCACCGCGTCGGCCCAGCGAAAGAAGCGCTTGGCGATATGAAAGCTGCGGGCCTGCTCTTTGGCCACGCGATTGGGGCCCAGTTCCAAGGACAACTGATTGCGAATCGTGTAGATAACGCGCGTCCTGGAAAGGCTCAGCTTCTTGGCGATGCCCGCTACATTTCCGTGATCCAGGGCCGTGATCATAGCGTGGGGCCGCTCGCGCCGCAGGTACTTCATCAGCCAGGGCAGGCGCTGCTTGACCGACGTGGAGCCGATTTCCAGTACGCGTATCGCTTCCGGCACATCGCCGGTGTAGGCCCCCTTGACCTTAGCCAGAACCAAATCGGTAGGGATGCCGATTTCGGAGAATCGCGCCGCCAGTTTGAGAATGGTCCGTTCCGCTCCCCCGCCAGCCAGCGACGGCAGGTAAAACGCCACGCGCGGCGCTCTGGCGATTTCGTCAGACGCCGGGGTCGAATTCGTTTCTGGCTCGGTGAGCGTTTCCAAAACGACAGCGTTCTCCTTAGCGGGGCCGGGTCATCGGGCCGAGAATCCAGTAGACTTTTTCATAATGCCGCTCGCCCAGAGCGGAAGCGATCAGGTTCTTGAACTTCGCCTTGGCGGAGAGCTTCAGGCGGCCGCTTTCGGTTGAGCGGGCGATGACTTCGCGGGCGTCGCCGCGGCGACCCGCCAGGTTCAACAGCAGCGCCAGTTCTCGAGACTTGACCCCGTCCCAATCGGACGCGATTTCGTCGAGCAGCGCCTCGCGATCTTCGGGCCGGATGCTGGCGAAGAAGCGTTTCACGCATCGGGCCCGGTGCGTGTAGAAGGTGCCGTCGTACTTGATGCCAACCTGCGATTGGCCCTCATGGAAAACGCGCTCCACGAACGGCTTGTCCTGATCCACCACGATGGTCCCGCCGCCATAGGCGATATGCAGGCAGGTTTCCCAGTCGGAGATGATATTGTCCTCGGCGAAAAACCCGGCGTTCTCGACCGCCGAAGCCCGATAGAGCTTTCCGCAGGGCGAGTAGCCGTTGAGCATCTTGAGGATTTCCCGCCAGGTCAGCCGCTGGTGGTTGTGGCGCGCCGGGATGTAGGAATGAGTCCAGACCACGTCAGCGCTCTCGCCGTGCTCGTCAAGGAGCTTGAAGGCGTTTTCCAGGTCGCTGAATTTGTCGTCGCTGTGAAGGAACGCCACCCACTCCGAATTCGCGTCTCGAATGCAGCGGTTGTGGTTGGCGTACATGCTGACCACTTCATCGTAGCGCTTGTACACGATGCGGGGATCGTCGAAGGAGGCCACCAGTTCGCCGGTCTTGTCCTTGCTGGCGTTGTCCACGATGAGGAGTTCGAAGTCCTGGCGGGGACACTTGAGGACGCTCTCGATGGCGGGGCGCAGCATCGACTCGCGGTTGTAGGTGGGCAGGGCAACGGTCAGACGCTTACTCATAGGTCATCCTTTGGCCGCTCCGGCCGAATCCTTGGCGTACCAGGCGGACAAGTCCTTGCCGGTCAGTTCCTCGATTTTGCGGAAATCGTCGTGGAAGGGCCGCGTCAGTTTCTCGCGCAGAGCCGGGTCCAGCTTGGGCGGCCGAGTCATGTTGTCTCGCTCCACCTTGCGGATGCGGCGCTTGATGGCTTCCGGAAGGATTTTGGCCGTCAGGGCGCGCAGACCCTGGTTTCCGAAAAACTTGTGGATCGCCTTGTTCTTGGGAACGAAGGTCACGTTCGCGCCCTTCACGGCGTCTTTGGCGAAGGAAGGGTCCACCCCGATGAATTGGAGCAGATCGCGGGCCACGGCCACCGAGTCGGCCTGGATTTCGTCCATCAGGTAGACACGAATGTTTTCTCGCGGGAAGAGCGTATAGTAGCGCTCGAGCTGCTCGCCATAGCGCCCGAAACCCAAGTAATGCCGCTCCCAGGACGAGCGCTTTTCCACGAACTCGGGTTCGCGGGCCAACTCCTCCTCAAACGTCGCCAACTCGCCTTTGCGGCGCTGAATGTTGAAGTTATACAAAGACCATGCGCGATCCACCGGCTGGCGCAGGAAAGCGATGATCTTCGCGTCCGGCAGGCGATCGTGGATGCGCTTGGCGGCGGCGGGGCTGTAGAGATACCAGGTGGACGCCTCGCCGATGGCCGCCTTGCCAGCGGCCCCGGAGAAGAGGTTGCGGTATTCCGTCCAGTTCGTCACGTAGGTCGCCTCGTCCGAACCGCTGCCGTCGCCCATGTAATTGAAGTACATCGGCTCCTTGGGATCGGACATGAAGACCTCGGGATGAGCGCTCAGGTATCGAAACATGGCCGTGGTGCCGCACTTGGGCGCGCCGACCATGATGAAGTTAGGCAGCGCCGCTGGCGGAGTGTCCCCGGAGGACTCCATTTCGGCTTTGGGTTCGGCTAAGGTCATCATCTCTCCTCCTGGATCGGGTCCCGCTGGTGCATTCAGTTGGTTGTGGCGAGCGATTGCGCGGCAGTGCTACCGTTAGCGCCGGCAGCCGCGGGGGAGGCGCCCGGCAGGGGCGGCAGGAAGCGCTCGAGTTCGTACCCATACTTGATGAAACCAGGGGCTTCCAGACGCTCCACCAGGACTTTCAGTTCCGGGTCCCACTTCGGCTTGCCGGCCAGGCACGGGCTCTCGTTGACCCGCGGCCAGTTGCGGATGCGGTCCTCGTCATAGCTCGCGTTGCACAAATCCAGAGCGGAAATCAAATCGTCCACCAGGTTCTCGCAGCGCCCGACAAAGTTCACTTCCGGGCCGAAGTAGCGATCGAAGCAGCGAGTGGCGAAACCCGGGCACCGCTCGTTGAGCTTGCGCACGAAAGCGTTGAAGTCGTCATCGGCGCTTTCCTCGATCAGGAGGTTCATGCTCCACTTGTGACAATTGTTGCGATTCTGAGTATGAATCTCCCATCGGCCGCCCAGGTACTTGAACCAGGACTCGTACCACTTGAGCGGGTGGCGGACGATGCCGAACTTGAAGGCCTGCATCACCTCCTGATGCCAGAAAGGGCCGCGCTTGAGACAGCGCTTGAAATTCTGTTGCGAGAAGATTTTCGGGTACTCGAGCACCTGGTCGAGATAACCGTGCTTGGCGCCGACCTCGTAGGCGACCAGATCGCACCCCTGAAGAACTTCCGTGACCCACGATCCACCGGTCTTGGGGACGTGAAGGAAAACTGCGCCGCATTTGAGCATGAGAGCCATGATCTTGAGGTCTCCCTTGAGAATGATAAACCCGCCAGGCCGGCAATGGGCGCCTTAGACGGAGGGTGAAGGTTGCTTTCGAACCATGCCGTGCATCCGGCGGGACACACGGCGGAGTTGGCCGGTGACCCGGCTGAAGGAGACGGCGATGAACGCCGATCCCCCCACTATCGCGCAAACGCCGCTGGAAATCGCGACCCGCGCCCAATCGGTCTGCTCCTGATAGAAAGTCAGATGAGAAGCCGCGTCGAAGAGCCCCTCGATACTCAGGAAGCAGACCAGAAAAATTCCAGCCCCGAAAAGCGGCATGTTCAACAGGTACCGGCCGAACGAGACCTTGAGACGCTTGAGCGAGTGATAGGTGACGTACCATCCGTTCGTCACCGTGACAGCAATCAACGTGCTCAAGGGAACGCCCCACAAGCCAAGCTCCTGGATTAGCCACCAGGTCAGACCCAGATTGAGGATGCCAGCGATCACACTTGTCACGGCCCAGCGCTCGAAGTCCGTCGCCCGGGCGGCCATGCTGAGCAACTTGAAATTCACCCGCATGCCGAACAGACAAGCGATCATCACCAGAACCAGCATCGGCAACTGGTCTTCGGTCTTTAGCCAAAGATGCAGGAAATCGTTTCCCCCGGTCAGCAGGAAAGCCGCCCCCGTGGCCATCACAACCACACCGATGCGCCAGGAACGAAAGGACAGAGCATGCACGCCGCGCATGTCCTCCGCTTTCCAGGCTTGGCTGATGAAAGTCGCCGATGTGGTGGTGAACAAGATGGCGATATCCATCACGTTCTCGAAAAGCCGATAGGCCGCCTGGTACAGCGGCAGTTCGTTGACGCCCTTGAAGAACGCGATGAAGTAGGCGTCGGTCTTGCTGAGCATGAACGCCCCCAGCATCATGACCCAGTAGGAAATCGCCGGGCGCCAGGTCTCTTGCACCAGGCTTCTCTGCCAACGCCCCTTAAGATGGAACAGATCGGGCCGGCGCTTGCGAATAAACGCCACGACCAGGGCCCGGTTGACCACCGCGGTTGCAACCTGGGCGATGGCGAGGCCGACGATGCCACCGCCGAAAATCACGATCAGGAATTTGGCCCCCAGAGCCACGAACTCCACCAGAATCCGGATCGTCGTGTCCCAGCCCACATAGCCGATGCCGATGAGGTACGAACTGAGATACTGAATATAAACACCAATGGAATAACCGATGCAGACGATGAGCCAGGCCATATTCGCCGTGCTGTAGGGGACCTCGACCAGATCGAGCCCCTTGATCGCGAAGTACCCGATAGGCAGCGCCACCAACAAGACAAGCGCGGCGACACCAAAGAGGATGTACCGCCCCGTCGTGACCAGATTCGCGATGCGCTCGCGGCTTTCGCCCGTCAGTTCGACTTCCGGGTCAGGGCCGCTCAGGCCTTTTGCGAAAGCGATATGGCGCGCCATTGTGGGCGCCACGCCAAAACCCAGGAGCCCGAGGAACGTCTGGCTGCTGAGCAGCAGGAACCACAGGCCGATTTCTTCATCGCTGAGAAAGCGGAACAGCACGGGTAGCAGGAACAGACTGGAGAGAATCCCCATCGTCCGCCCCAGGAAGGAAACCATAACGGCGAAGTTCACCCGCCGTGAGGCATTTTTCCGTGCGTCGTCGCTCATGGGGGTTAGCTGTCCTTCGCTCCCCAAAGGGACTCCGCGGTCAGCTCAAGGCCTTCGCGCAGGCCCGTCTTCGGCCGCCACTTCAGCAGCGTCATGGCCTTCGATGGATCGCAGACGAAGTACGGCGGTTCGGCGCGCTCGCGCACGATGGCGCCGAACTTCGCCAGCGACAGATCGCCCCCGGCCACACGGACCGCGGTCTCCACCGCTTCGCGCACCGTGCAGGCCCCGGAAGGACCGTAACCGATGTTGAAAACTTCGCCCAGCGCCTGAGGCATCAGCAACGCCCGCACGATCGCGTCGACAAGATCGTCGACAAACAACCAGTCGCGAATCTGTGTGCCTTCCGTGAACTCCATGGTCTGGCCGGCCTTCGCCTGCTCCAGAACGTAGGGCACCAGGCGCGGAACGACTTCCCCGATCCCGTAAAATCCGAACGGCCGCAGCGTCACGAGGGGGAAGGATTCCATGCGCCGAAGATAATCGAGCGTGTACCACGCGCTGATCTTCGACGCGCCGTAGAGGTTGATCGCCCCCATCACATCGCTTTCGGTCGTGGGACGCGCCACCGGCAGATATTCCGAGCCGGAGCCGATCAGAAGGAAGCGCTCGATGCCGGCCTTCTTGGCCGCGTGCGCCAGCATCGCCGTGGCGGTGGCGTTCACGTTGAGCATTTTGTCCACTTCGAGGCGGTCGGCGCGCACGCCGTAAGCCGCCAGGTGGATGACGCTTTGGATCGGAGCGGCCTCGAAAAGATTGTCGAGGGAGGTGGCGTTGGTGAGATCGAGAATCTGGGGAACCAGAGTTCCCGGCGCACCCTCAGGGATGGGGATGCTGCGAATCGCGTCCTCGCGAAACTCCAGCGCGTGAACGGTGTGGCCATCGGCCAGGAGTCGGCGGCAAACGCGTTTGCCGAGGAAACCGCCCGCTCCGGTGACTAAGATCGCTTTTGAGTCGGCCATGTAGGCTTCCTTTTCTTAGACTTGGGCGGGTTCGGCGGTCAGTTGACCGGTGTAGGCGGCAATGTCTTCCAGGCAGGCCTCGCGCATCGAGGCGCCTTCCGCGCGGGTTTCGTGATAAAGGCGATACCAGTTAGCGGTGCGGCTGATCGTTTCGGGAAAATCCCAGCGCGGGCGCCAATTCAGGATGGAGACCGCCTTGTCGATCGACAGGCGCAGGATCTTCGCCTCGTGCAGCGCGTTCGGGTCACTCAGGTCGTCCCAGGAGCCGCTCCCCCAGGCCGAGATGAATTCCTCCACAAGATCGCCGACGCAGCGTTCGTCGCCGCTGCGGGGGCCGAAATTCCAGCCGTCGCAGAACTTGGCGCCTTCCGCCTTCGGCTCCGAGTCCGCCATCGCGGCCGCCAATGTCATGTAGCCGCTGATGGGCTCGAGCACATGCTGCCAGGGGCGGATCGCCTTGGGGTTGCGAACCGGCACCGCGTCGCCCGCGGCCAGGGTGCGCACAATGTCGGTCACGATCCGGTCGAGCGCCCAGTCGCCCCCGCCGATCACGTTGCCGGCGCGGGCCGAAGCCAACTTCACGCCATGCTCGGAGAAATGGGCCGGGTCGAAAAAGCTGCGGCGGTACGACGACGTCACAAGTTCCGCGACGCCTTTGCTGCAACTGTAGGGATCGTGGCCGCCCATGGCGTCGCATTCGCGGTAACCCCAGACGTGCTCGCGGTTTTCGTAGCACTTGTCGCTGGTGATTACCACACAGGTCACGGGCTCATTCGTCTCCGCCGCATAGGCTCTCACGGCTTCCAGCAGATTGACGGTGCCCATGACGTTGGTTTCGTAGGTCTCGCGCGGTTCGCGATAGCTGAGGCGCACCAGGGGCTGGGCGGCGAGATGGAAGACGAAGCGGGGTTTGGCCTGGCGAAGCGCGGCGGTCATTTTGTCCAGATCGCGAATGTCGCCGACGGTGTGACTGGCGATGGCGTCTTCGATCCGAGAGACGGCGAAGTTGCTTGGATCCGTCGGCGCCGGCAGGGAATAGCCATGCACCGAAGCCCCCAGCTGAGAAAGCCAGAGCGCCATCCAGGAGCCTTTGAAACCCGTGTGGCCCGTCAGAAAGACGGACTGCCCCGCATACGTTGTCTTGAAGTCTTTCATCGCTGCCTAAACCTCTTTCGTATCGTCAATTGGGTCGATCGGACGTTCGGGATGAGCAGCCCTCAGCTCTGGTCGCCCCAGACCTTCCAGGGCGCGTTCCCGCTGTTCCACATCTTATCGAGCATGGTCTTCTCGCGGATCGTGTCCATCGGCTGGAAGAAGCCCTCGTGGCGGAAGGCCATCAGTTGGCCCGCATTGGCGATGGCTTCCAGGGGTTCGCGCTCCCAGGAAATCGTGTCGTCGGCGATGTAGTCGAACACGCCCGGCTCGAGCACGAAGAAGCCGCCATTGATCCAGCCTTCGCCGGTCTGGGGCTTCTCCAGGAACTCGGCGATGCGGTCGCCCTCGAACCGCAGACCGCCGAAGCGGGCCGGGGGGCGAACGGCGGTCAGGGTGGCCAGCTTGCCGTGGGCCTTGTGGAATTCCACCAGCTTGCCGATATCCACGTTGGCGAGGCCGTCGCCATAGGTGACCATAAAGGTTTCGTCGCCGATCCAATCGCGCAGGCGCTTGATGCGGCCGCCAGTCATGGTGTGCAGGCCCGTGTCCTTCAGGTGAATCTTCCAGTTGGGCTGCTTGCCGTCATGGACCTTGGTCTGGCCGGCGGCGAGGTCCACCGTCAGATCGTTGTTCAGAGCGTAGAAATTCAGGAAGTACTCCTTCACGAACTCCGCCTTGTAGCCAAGTGCGATGATGAATTCCGTGAAGTTGTGGGCGGCGTAAATGTTGAGAATGTGCCAGAGGATGGGCTTGCCGCCGACCTCCACCATGGGTTTGGGGCGCAAAACGGTTTCTTCGCTGAGTCGCGTTCCCAAGCCACCGGCGAGAATAACTGTTTTCATGAAGGGGGTCCTTTAGACGCTGGATGGGCTCCAGGCCGCGGGGATATGACCGCGGAGGCCAATCGAATAATTTTTTTATCGCCGGCGCGGGGGAGAGAGCCACAGTTCGGCTCACAGCCCAAGAGCGCCGGCTGGCGATTCATCGGTCGCCCCCCATCGTCCCCCCCGCTGGCCGGGCCTCTCGGCACCGTCTGGCGTTCCGGGGAAAATGAGGCGGACGCGTGTGATTGCGGGAATTGACGAGCAAGTGTCAAGAGAGGTTGGCCGTCCGAAATAGGTGGCTCTAATAAAGCGCAAGTCGCCTTGACCGGCATCCCCAACCCCTCGTCTATTGAGACCCGGGGCGAGCGCGCCCATAGGAAAGGGCACTCTTATGGCATGGCTGATCACCGGCGGGGCCGGCTTCATCGGTTCGAACCTTGTCCACCGAATCCTCCGGGAACTGCCGGAGCAAGACATCGTTGTCCTCGACGCTTTGACTTACGCTGGAAATCTGGCGAATCTCGAGCAGGCCCGCGATAACCCCCGTTTCCGATTCGTCCGCGGCGACATCACAGACCGCGACCTCCTCGACTCCCTCTTCGCCGAGGTCTCCATCGACGGTGTTTTCCATCTGGCCGCCGAGAGCCACGTGGACCGCTCGATCCTTGACGCGGGAGCCTTTATCAAGACCAACGTGGAAGGCACCCACGCCCTCCTCGAAGCCGCCCGCAAGGCTTGGGTGGAGCAGTCGATCAAGGGCCGTTTCCTTCATGTCTCCACCGACGAAGTCTTCGGGTCCCTCGGCCCTGCCGATCCGCCCTTCAGCGAGACCACGAACTACGCCCCCAACTCCCCTTACTCCGCCAGCAAAGCCGCCAGCGACCACCTCGTCCGCGCTTGCCACCACACCCACGGCATGGACACGGTGACGACGAACTGCTCGAACAATTTCGGCCCCTGGCAGTTCCCCGAGAAAATGATCCCGGTCATGATCTGCAACGCTATCGAAGGCAAAAAGCTGCCGGTCTATGGCGATGGCATGAACGTGCGCGACTGGCTCTACGTCGAGGACCACTGCGAAGCGCTCCTCACCGCTTTCCTCAAGGGCCGCGGCGGGGAAACCTACTGCATCGGCGGCGACAACGAAGTCCCCAACATCGAATTGGTCCACGCCCTCTGCGACCTGATCGACGAAATGGTTGCGCCCCTTGCGAACGGTCCGCGCCGCGGACTGGTGACTTACGTGAAGGACCGCCCCGGCCACGACCGGCGGTACGCGATCGACTTTTCAAAAATCGAAAGGGAACTCGGCTGGCGCCCCCGGCACGACTTCCGCGGCGCCCTGCGCCAAACCGTGCAGTGGTACCTCGACCACGAGGGCTGGCTGGCGTCCTGCCGCAGCGGGGAATATCGCGAGTACTACGACCTGAATTATGCCGGGCGCTGCTGAGGACCGGGAACCTTCGCGCGAGAGGCGGCTGATGTTTTGCCTCGCGCGGCCGCCGGAAATGCTCTCCGGCGAACTGGAAGAGCGCGTCCGCAGACTTACGGCCGCCGAAGGGTTCGACTGGGAGGCCTTCGTCCACCTGTGCCGCTCGCACGGCCTCGCGGGCCTCGCCCATCGGCACTTCCAGGCCCGGCCAGCTCTATTCCCCAGCACTCAAATCGCCAAGGCTCTGCGCCAATGGGCCGAGCACACCGCCCGCCGCAATCTGGTGCAGGTCCACGTGCTGGGCGAAGTCGTCAAACTTCTCAAGACCCACGGCATCGCGGCCGTGCCCTACAAGGGCATGCTGCTTTCACACGTGCTCTATGGCGGATTGAGCGAACGATACAGCGCCGACATCGACTTGCTCGTGCTGCCCGAGGCCTTCGAGGAAGCGGTCCGGGTTCTGGCGTCGGAAGGCGGTTTCGCCATCGCGCCGTCGCAGAGCGACACACGTTTTCACCGCAGCCTGGTCTGCTCGCGGACGAAGGCCCACCTCGAGTTGCATCACTCCTTCGGTTCGGAAGCCTACGATTTTCCCCTGGATCGCGACTGGATCGCGCAGGCCCTGGAGATTCGGCTCCAGGGGTGGAAGTTCCTCTTCCTCAAACCCGAACACACCATCATCGCGCTCTGCGCCCATGGCTTCAAGCACGGCTGGGCGCGCCTTGGATGGTTGTGTGATGTCGGCCTGATGACCTGCAAATTTCCCATCGACTGGGACCTTCTGGCCCAGGAAGCCCGCAGCAAAGGGCTGCTGCGCATCTGCCAGATCAGCCTGCGGCTGCTTCGCGACGTCCTCGGTTACGATGTGCCCGATGCCATGACGGACCGGGTGGAGTGCCGCCGGCTGGATCGCTGGTACGCGCGCGCGATCCGCCGGTACCTGCTGGGCAATGCGCCGCCCCTGCCAGAGTGGATTTGCTACGGGCCCAGCAGCCTTCTTCGCGATCAGACGACCAAGCGCATGGAACTGGCCAGGTACGCGATGGCTCGCGCCCATCCTTCCGAGAAGGATCGGGCCACGTTCCCGCTGCCGAGAATCTTCGCGCCGTTGCTCTACCTCTGGCGTCCCATTCGGCTCGTCCGGACGTATGGCGGAGAACTGTTGAAGACTTATCGCCGCGGGCTCTGAGCCTGCTACTTCCAGTAAATCCACTCGATCGAGGCTTTCCGCCCCATCAGAAAGCTCAGAACTTTGACGATGCGGATCAGCCAAAGCACGTCACTGCACTTGGCGCTGCCGTAGTTGTTGATCCAGTTGCCGGTCCGTTCGGACCACCCGGCTCCGCCGATTTTCATGCCCTTGACCCAGTTGTAGGCTCGGCCGTGCCCCGCCCGGAAAACCGAGCCCGCGTTGGCATAGGTGATGTCCTGATAGCCTTTGGACCACTCGACGCGGTCGCGCTTGGCTTTCTCGCCCACTTCCTTGGGCTGGTGGGGCAGTTTGAACTCCGCGGAAAGAATCACCCACTCAGGCTTTTCCTGGAAGATCGAAGAGCGATAACCGAAGCGGCAGTCTTCCTTGGCGATCTCGCGGATTTCTTTGCCGTCGAAATATTTCACTTTCACCAGGTAGTCGGACAAGTAAAGATTCTTATCCGTCCAGGTGCCGGCGTTCATGAAAATCCCGCCGCCCATCGCTCCGGGCACCGATTGCAGGTTTTCATTCCCATACAAATCGTTCTCGATACAGAACTTGATGAACTTCTGAAAGGTCACGCTGGCGCCGCAGATGACGCGGCCGTCGCCCTCGAAGGTCAGTTCGGAGCAAGCTTTCGACAGCTTGATCACGAAGCCCTTAACACCTTTGTCGTTCACCAGCAGGTTCGAACCTCGGCCCAGGATGCGATAGGTGATGCCGTTTTCCTGACAGTGACGGATCTCGGCCAACAGATCGTCGAGGTCATCCGGGATGGAGAGCACCTCGGCGGGGCCGCCGATCTTGAGCGTCGTATGTTTGGAAAGCGGTTCGTTTTCCAGGCGCGTCGCCATGGTTACTTCTCCCGCGCCGCGGCGCATTGGGTAAGCAGATAGTTGCGCGAGGCGGCGATGGAATCGGCGAGCCGCTCCTGAATCGCCTGGCTGGCGACGGGGCGCTCGAAGATGTCGGCGCAGCTCTCGCCCGGTTTCAGGATGCGATTCTCAAGGCCCAGCGTCCTGGAGAGCGACAGGATCTTGTTGGCCTTGCCGTGGCCGATGTTGATGCAGCTCGTGGCACCGAACTTCGTGGCGAAAATCGTTCCGTGGAAGGTGTTCGTGAAAACGTAGGGCGCCTTCGAGAACCAGCCGAGCACCTCGAAGGGAGAAATCTTGTCGTAGCCTTCGTCGCACCACCACTGGCGGGTGCCGAGCGACACCAGCCGCAGTCCCTTGTCCTTGGCGAACGCCCGAAGCTGCTCGCGGTGCGGTTCGCTGACGCTGGTCGCGTACACGATCAGGGCGTCGTCGCGGGCGTTATCCGCCACCACATCGCCTTCGAAATCGTAGATCAGCGTCGGGTCCAGCACCAGCTCGGGCGTGATGCCGGTTTGGGTCTTCACGACCTCGACCGAGTTGTGATCGCGCACGGCCACCGCGTCCAGGCTCTTGATTCCAGAGACGACCTGCTCGGGCAGTTTGTCCGTCGGCTTGATCTCGCCGAAACTGGGGGCGTAGGAGACTTTTCGTGGCCCCTCGATGCCGTGGCCGAAGAAGAACGGTTTCAGACCATAGAAGAAGTTCTCGTAGTTCCACAGCTCGTCGCTGCCGAAGACCACCACGTCGAAATAAGACCAGTCATAGCTGGCCGGGTCCTTGATGGGGGGCGAGAGGTGGAAGTGCTTCTGCTGGAGTTGGCGATAGCGCCAGATGGGCAGCAGCTCGGCGAAGCGCTTGAAGCCTTTGGCGCGATGGATGGCCGATTTCATCTCCTGCTTGAGAACGCCGCGGTCGATGTGGTTGGCGATCATGGCGTCGTGGCCGGCGTTGCGCAGAAACTGCTGAAGCGCATAGGCCTGAAGGAACCCGCCGGCGTTCACGACGCGGTGAAAAGTGACGATGCCGATGCGCATGGGAGCGGGCGGGGCCTCCGGAAAACAAGCAATGGCGGGGATTAAGAGCGGTTTGCGCCGGGCGTCAACCCCGGCCTCGTGGCCTCATGAATCCATGACAGTTTGGACACGGCCAATCCGATAAAGTTTTATTTCGCGGAATCGAGCCGCCCCATCAGCATCGTCATCGCCCCCTGCCATCGCTCGGCGGCGCGTTGAATGCGCCGGGTCACCGCTTGGCATTCCTCGCCCAGCGCCACCGCGTCGCCCGCCACCGCGTCGGGATGCGGGCCGCCGGTTTGGGTGCGCTGCGACAACAGCCGCTCCGGCTCCGACAGACCCAGCCACTCCTCCAGCTCCAGCGGCCGCGCGTCCGGCGCCACCTCGGCCAGCGCGTCGTTCAACGCTTCCAGGGTCAGTTCGCCCTCTGCCTCGGAGGCCTTCACCGCCGCGCCGACCACGCGATAGCAGGAGCGGAAGGGCAGCTTGCGGCTACGAGCCAGGAAATCCGCCACGTCCGTCGCGTTCAGGAAGCCCTCGCGGCACGCCTCGCGCATCTCCTCCGTGTTGACCTTCAGGCCCTCAAAGGCCGCCGCGAACAGCAACGGGCCATTGCGCACTTCCTCCGCCACGTCCATCGCGATGTACTTCGTCCATTGTGTGTCGCGATTGTAGCCGCCCGGCAAGGCGTGGGCGATGCCGAGCAGTTGCTGCACATGACCGGCGGCGACGGCGGCTTTCGAGCGGGTGACTTCCGCGAAATCCGGGTTCCGCTTCTGAGGCATGATGCTGCTGCCGGTAACGCAGCCATCGGGAAGGCGCAGCCATTCCCGCGGCGGCGTGGAAAACAGAATGAGGTCCTGCCCGATGCCAGACAAATGGCTGAGAACCTGGGCAACAATGGCGGCGAATCGGCTCTCCAGCTCGCCCCGGCTCCAGATCGCATCGATAGTCGAGGGTGCAGGGCGCTTGAAGCCCAGCAGTTCCGCCGTGCGGTTGCGGTCGATTGGCCAGGAGGTGCCATAGGACGCGGCGGCGCCCAGGGGGCACTCGTCGCACTCGGCGAGGAGTGCCTCGATGGCGCGCAGATCGCGCAGGAAACGCGGCAGGTAGGCCGCGACCCAATGTCCCCAGGTGGTGACCATCGCGGGCTGCATGTGGGTGAAGCCGGGGCAGACGGTGTTGGCGTGGCGTTTGGCGTGATCGGCGAGGACCCGCGTCAGGACAGCGATCTCGCCGGCCAATGCCACCAGCCGTTCCCGCAGCCAAAGGCGCATGTCAGTGGCCACCTGATCGTTGCGGCTGCGCCCCGTGTGCAGCCTGCCGCCGGCTTCCGGTCCGGCGATTTCGGTGACAATAACCTCGCTGCTCATGTGCACGTCTTCACAGGCCGGGTCGAGGACCGGGTCGCCCGCTTCGAAGCGCCGCTTGACCTCCGCCAGGCCCCGCAGAATGGCCTCGGCTTCGGTGGAACTCAGGATGCCGCGTTCGGCCAGCATCAGCGCGTGGGCCGTGTTGGTCGCCAGATCGTAGGGAATCAGCGCTTCGTCCGCCATGGGGCGCGTCTTGACGTCGCGGCCGGCGCAGTAGGCGACGTTCAGAGCGGCCGTTTCGCGCTCTTCGTGAGCGACGCGTTTCGCCCAGACGGGGCCGGGCGCGGAGGGTTTGTCCATGGATCGCGGAGTCCTAACGGGAAGTTGGAAGAATTGGGCTTAGCGCAAGCCGCTGACTTGCGGGGCGCATTTCAAAGGGCCGGGCCGGAGCGTTGCAAGCCCGGATCCACGAACTCGGGCTTGCCGCGCGAGGCCCCCGGCCTTTCTTCTGCTCCGCAGATTGCGCACCACATCCCCGGCCCACAGGTTGCCCCCGTCCATGACCCGACCGGACATTCAAACGCCAGACGATCTGCCCACCGACCCCGAGGGACGGACCCTGAGGGCGAGCCGCACGTGGCTGGCGAAGCATGCCGAGACGCTGAGCGATTCGCTGGACTTGCCGCCCTCGGCCAGTGAGCTACCCGCCATGGCGGCAACGCGCGAGCCGGGCTGGATCGCCCGCGGTTCGGGCACCTTCAAGAACCGCGACGTGATCGGCGAAGGCGGCTTTGGCGAAGTCTGGGCGGCCCGGCAGGCCAGCCTGGGACGTCTCGTCGCGCTCAAAGCGATCCGCCCGGACATCACCGCATCCGTCGCCGATTCGCCGGAACGGCTGCGGGAACTGGAGGAAAGCTTCGAGTACGAAGCCCTGACGCTGGCGGCGCTGGAGCACCCCAACATCGTGCCCGTCTATGACCTGGTGCGCGACGGGGACGACCGCCCCGCCATCGCGATGAAGTACATCCGCGGCAAACCGTGGAACGAACTCATCAAGGCGGAATACGAAACGCTCTCGCGCGACGCTTACCTGGAGAAGCACCTCCCCATCATGGTCCAGGTGGCCCAGGCGGTGGCCTTTGCCCACAGCCGAGGCATCATTCACCGCGACATCAAACCCCACCAGGTGGCCGTCGGTGAATTCGGCGAAGTGGTCCTGATGGATTGGGGTCTGGCCATGGTCTTCGACGAGGAACTGCTGGCGGAAAAGCTGCCGTCGCTTCTGGAGGATCCCCTGCCCAATTGCCGCCGATCGCAAAATCCCTCCGGCACCCTGGCCTTTATGGCGCCTGAGCAAACCACCGACACGGCCTGCGATCTGGGGCCATGGACGGATGTTTACCTTCTGGGGGCAACGCTGTTCTATGTGCTGAGCAAGCAGCCGCCCCACCCGGGCGAGGACAGCCGCTCGATCTTCTACAAGGCCGCCCTGGGCGAAATCCGGCCCATCACCAAGACTCTCGGCGCCGACAGCCCGCGAGACCTCGTGGATTTGGCCCTGAAAGCCATGGTGGCCGAGCACAGCGAACGCAAATTGACCGCCGCCGAATTCGTCGACCGCCTCCAAGACTACCTGCGTGGCACCGCGCGGCGCCAGGAATCGATGGCCCTCGTCCAGAACCTGCAAGACCGCGTCGGAACCGGGTCCGAAATGAGCTATCGCGACCACGCCCGCCTGATCTACGACCTCAACCACGCGCTCCAACTCTGGCCCGGGAACATGGAAGCCCGCGTGCTGCTGCTGCGCGCCCGCGAAAACCTGATCCGCGACGCCATCGTCAATGGCGACATCGCCCTTGCCCGCATCGAGGCCGAAGTCCTTCCCGATGGCACGGCCCGCGACGAACTGGTGGCCATGGTGGAAGGCGCGGAGAGCACCACGCGGCGCCGCAACGCTTGGCGCCGAACTCTGACCGCCGCGGTCTTCGTTGCCCTCGCGATCCTGCTCTTCCTCAATGTCTGGATGACCATGCGCCTGGTGAATCTGAACGAGGGACCCGTGCCCACGGCCTCAGAATCGTCGCAGTGACGCATTAGTAAAGGAACGCTCGTTTTTTCATTTGCGACGGGACGGGTCCGTCACCCTAGGCTGTGGTCTTGTATCTGGGAATCGGCTCCCGCAATGAACGGAGTAAGCGCCTGTGCCAAGACCGGCCGTGAAGAAGGACGCGATCGAGCGCTCCGCCCTTGAACTGTTCGTCGAAAAGGGAATCGACGGCACCAGCATCCGCGACATCGCCCGGCGCGCGGGGGTCACGGAAGGCGCTCTCTATCGGCACCACGCCAGCAAAAACGATCTGGTGCGGGCGCTATTTTTTCATTATTTTGAAAATTACGCCGAACTTCTCCGTCACGCCGCAGAGGGCGCTGGCACAATGGAAAGCAAGCTCGGCGCCATGATCGAAGGATTCTACACCGAGTACGACCGCGATCCGAAGAGTTTCCTCTTCGTCATGAACGTCCGTCACGTACTCCTGGAAGACGTCCGCCGGGATATGGCGAACCCGACCGACGTGCTCCTGGATGTGCTTCGGGACGCCATCACGTCCGGGGAAATCCCCGAACAGGACGCGATCCTGACTACGCATTTACTGATGGGAATGGTTATGCATGCGGCGGTGGGCCATCGTTACGGGCGGATCAAGGGCAAGCTGCGCGCGCAAAGCTCACCAGTGACCCGGGCCTGTATGGCCGTGTTGAAGAACAGCTGAAAAGGACCCGGGCCCGGGCTCAGTCATGGGGCCTTTAGGAAGAAGAGCCTTCCCGGAGGCGGCGGTTCTCAGGCGACGTGGCTGAGGGACGGACCGGTCTGGGCCTTGCGGGCGGCCACAACCTGGCGGCTGCGGATACCCAGGGCGCGGGCGGCGGGGTTGGGGCTGTAGCCGACACGGCCGATCGTTTCCATGATCAGCTTCTTCGTCTCGACGTTGATCTTGTCGCTATCGTTGATGGCCAGAGAAACCGTGGAACGGCTATAGCCCGTAATGCGGGCGATGTCGCGAATGGTCAGTCCGCCGTTGTTTGCAAGCTTCGACATGGTCGTAATCTCCTGATTTCACAATCAAACTCTCAAGGTGCAGGGGCTCGATGGGGAGCCGCTCTGACTGATGCCCTCCCTTACTCGAAAGACGTGCCATTCTCCGTTTGTAACGGGTTGTTGTTTTTGACATAGCACAACGCCATGTTTTTCAATCTTCTCTATGGAAAACCAGACTAATTCAGACTCGAATCAAAAAATCTCCCTGAAGCGCCCTTTCAAACAAGGTGGCTTTTTTTGTACAGAAAGTATTCGAAGCGCTGCACAAGACCGGTCTAATTTAGTCATGCTGACCAGAAGAATTCGGACGCTTCTCCTCCGCCCCCATTTCCCTCGACACCTGCACCCCACTTGTTTCGTCATCTATTCGACTCTCTAGGCAGGAGCGGGGCCGGGTCTCATGTATTCGGAAAGCGGCGTCTACGAACCGATCCGGTCGATCCCCGGCGACTTCGAGCGCGACAACGCCATCCCCAGCGTTTTCTCGGGCGAGTTCAGCCATTTCGTCTCGCTCTTTCTGCGCGACCCCTCCTCCAACCCCATGTTCTTCCGCCTCTGGGCCCGGACGCGGCGCCGGCTCGGTCCCTTCGCCTCGCACCTGTGGCTGTGGGCGTTGTTTCTGGGGCTCTTCTTCGGGTTGCTGCTGCCGCCCGCGGGCCTGCTCCTGGGCAAGCAGGATGTCTGGCTCGGCCGCGGTCTGATCCTCGGCGTCATCGTCTTCAGTCATTTCATCGCGGTGCTCTGGGCGCTGCTGGCGGGAATCTCCGCAACCCAGAAGGCGACTCAGCCGGGCCTGATGGAGGAACTGGCGGTCACGCCGCTCAAGCCCGACGAAATCGCCTGGGGCCTGTTGACCGGTTCCTTGCTCCCCATCCTGTGCGCGTCGCTGACCCTATGGCCAAGCCTCGTGATCTGGTCGCTGTTCTTTCCGGAGGACCCGGTCCTGCCGTCCGGCTTCTTGATTCCGCTGGCGTTGCTCCATTTCCCTCACCTGGCCGCGAGCATCCTCAGTACGGGTGCTCTGGCGATCGCCATGACCTACGGCAGGGGCGACAGCCCTCTTCCCCGCATCGCTGTCGTGCTGATGTTTCTGGGCGTGCTGCTCTGGATTCCACTGTTGATTCTGGGGGTCCTGGCTTGGCCGGCGAGCGCCCTGATCATTCTGCCGCTGCTGACGCTTCTCAAGCTCGGCATGGCCGGCGGGTTCTTCGAGCATCTGAGCAACCGCCTCGCGGAGGCGCGTGCGCGGCATTGATTTCGGCATTCGCGAGACTGCGCGCGGTGTGGGCGCTCGACCGCGGGCGCGGCGACAATCCGCTCGCCGTGGCGACGTCCTTCTGGCGCTCGTCCGGGATTGTGCGCGCTTGGGTCATTCTCCAATGGTTCGCCGCCGGCGGGGCGAATCTGACGGTTCTCGCCCTCTACCTCTCCCCCGCCTCCAGTTTCACCGCCAGCCATCCCGTCGCGGAAATGCTGCGCGGCGCCTGGTTCGCCAGTATCCTGCTCCTGCCGCCGCTGAACCTGCTGGTCTTTTCCAGGCGCTGGCGTAGCCGCCGCTGGCTCGAGGACTTGATCCTGACGCGTCTGACGCCCCGCGAGATGGCCTACGGTTCCGTCGCCACGGCGGTTGGCGTCTCGATGATCGTGCCGCTGGGTCTGGCCCTGGCGCACGCGCTGTTCGGCCTTTGTGGCCATCTGCTGGCGAGACGGGTGGCGGTGGATTACTACGAGGCTTACGGCGCCAACGTGCCGCCATCGTTGCTGCAAGACTCGATCCGCAGCCTGTCACAGACCCTCGAAGCCACGGGCGCGCAGAATGTGCTGCTGTCCGGTTTGCTGGTGCTGTGGGCCGTGGCGGCGGTCTGCGTGACGCTGAAGGTGTGGTTCTATCTGTGGAGCAACCGGGTGCTGATCCTGGTGGCGGGGCCGGCGATTTTCCTGGCCTACTTCCTGTGCTACCTGATGTTTATCGGGCAGCCGTTCGATCATGCCAGCGTCGGGCCGGAAGCTCCCCTGACCGCTCTCTATTTCGCCCAGTACTTCCTGACGGGGCTTCTGGTGCTCCACCTGATGGTGTCGGCAGGCCGATTCGCGCCGACGCTGTTCTTGCGCAATTTCGATCTCGAGCCCTACATCCGATACACGATCGTGGGGCACGAGGGCATCCGGTGGTATCGGAGGGAACTGCGGACCCAAGTCAGCGAGATCCTGAGGGCGGCCTTTCCCCGCCGCTTCCGGCTGCGCCTGGCCGTCCCGGCGGGATTCTGGGCCCTGTACACCGCCCTCGTGTGTGCCGTACTACCGCCCTGGCTTTTCAGCGGGTTCGCTTGGAGCGGCCTCGATATTCTGCCGATGAGTTCGCTGATGCTGTTCGCCTTCAGCTTCTTTCTGTTTGTGCAGACCTTCCTCCGCAAAGCCAGAAAAGAAAAGCGATTACTCATCGTAAGCGGCGCGCCCATCGGGACGTTCCTGGCGGTGCTCTGGCTTCCCGGGCTGATCTATGTGGGGTTCTTCGCACTGTCCCTGGTGGTCCTCCGGGAAGCCGACCTGGGCATCTGGGAATTCTTTGGCCGCCGCGAACTGACCGGCTGGAGCATGGCCCTGGCGGGTCTTCTCTGGGCCAGCGCCGCCTTCGCGATCTGGAGTCATATCGCGGTTCGCGGCCGCCTCGTTGCCTTGGTGCATTCCGGTGTGGCTGTCGCTTGCTGGCTCCCCATGGTCTTGACAGTCCAGTATGACGACATCCCCCCGCCCCTTTACCTCGCCTTCATCGTCCTCCTCTACGCCACCCCCGCCCTCTGGCAGTCGATCTTCGAGCGCACCGTCCGCGGGCTGCCCTTCGGCGAGGTCTGGACCGCGCCGCCGAATTAGCCCCCGCCCCCGCCCGGTTCCTCGTGCAGCCACCGCCCCAGGTTCCGCACCGTCCGCCGCCAAAAGTACAGAATCAGAAGCCACTGAACCGGGAACACGACGGCGAAAAAAACGGCGTTCTCCATGAGATGGACCCAGCCCCAGTGGCGGCCGACGCTGAGGTACCACTGCACCGGGATGAAGAGGGTGACCAGCGAAGCGAGCGACGCCGCCAGCCCCACGAGCGCCATCACGCCGACGCCTTTGATGGTTTCCCAAAGGGGCTGATGCCGGAACAGGTAGGCGTTCATCGCCACCAGCACCACCAGGGCGGCGAAGAAAATGTCCTCGCACACGGCGAAAGGCACCAGGAGCGCGCCAGTGGAAATCTCGCCGATGCCCCACCGTTCGATAGGAACGAAGTATTGCTCGGTGGCGAAGAACTGCCAGTAATAGAACGGTGCCGCGAGCAGGTTCAGGCCCGCCAGCAGGGCGAAGGGCACGGCGAATTTGCTGACGGCGATCTGGCGCTCGCCGAGGAAGGTGAGGGCGAGCGGTTCGCGCATTTGCTCCCAGCCCTCGTTCGCCGCCATACGGTACACGACGAAAAATCCGAGGAAAATATCGGGACGGAAGACGAGACCCAGGGTGTCCACAACCATCAGGAGGACCAACGGCAAGCCGGCCATCGCGCCACCGGTGAGAGTGTACAGAAACACCCGCGTCAGCAGCGCCACCGGCAACCAGACGCCGGCGACGATCAGGAGCCATTGGAGCCAGCCCCGGCGAAGCATGCGGCCCTCGCGGGCGAGCACGGGGTTCTCGCGGAATTCCTTCAGAAACCGTCTGCGCGACGCCCGCGACCGGTGAAGCCAAGCCATTACCCGTTATCGCTCCGGCGGATGGGAGAGGCGCTGCAGCGTGATCCCGTAGAGCCCGATGGCCAGTACCAGCTTGACGGCGCCGATGAGTAAATAACGCCAGCGTTGATCGAAGTCCTTGGGGATTTCTGCGAAGGGCAACCGGGGCAGCCGGAGGAACTGCTGGATGTGGTCCCAGTGGATGAAGGCGAGCGCCTGGGCCAACTGAATCACGAAGACCGCCACGACGAGCGGCATCAAGGCCGACAACCTCGCCTTTCCCCGAATGCCGTAGAACAGTGCCACAAAGGAAATGAGGGCGCCATTGGCGGACCCCTCGAGCAGGATTCCGGCGACGATCTGGGTGTAGAAGAGCGTGCCCTGCGAGCCCGGAATGGAGTAGTAGTAGCTGTCGATGATCCGCGGGCCGATGACGATGCCAGTGTAGCCGATGAGGATCAGCGAGGAGATGAAGAACGGCACCGCCACGATGCCCCAGAGAAATTCGGCGGGCGAAAGGTAGGTGAGCCGGAAGGGCTCGTAGAGCCCGGGCTCGCGCAGGCTGACCAGCGCCCGCCAGACCATCATCACGGGCAGAAGCGTGCTGGGGCGGATGATGAGTTGCCAGAGCGAGGAGACGATGCGGCCGAGGTCGCCGCCAAAGGCCTGGCGCAGATTGTCGGCGCTCGGCAGGGCCCCGAAAAGTCCGCCACCCCGGGCCCCGAAGACGCGGGAAAACCAGCCGCCGATCTGCTGGCTATAGAGCAGAAGGCAAATGCTGACGAACACGAACACCAGCATGCCGCCATAGCTGAAGGGCCGGGCGCGCCAGCGGCGGATTTCCGCCGCGATCAGCGGGTTCAGGACGAAACGCGCCGTCAGCACCGGGCTGCGCCATCCCGCCTCGGCGGGGGAAACCTCCGTTGACGCGGGCGCCGGTGACGGCTCCGGTGACGTCGCTTCGTCCGGAATCTGGTGGGCGGGCATGTGAGACACTGCGGGAAAAGGGGTTCTTCCGTGAGAGATTCGCCGAACGCGCTGATTGTTTTCGATCTCGATGGAACGCTGGTCGATGCCTTCGGCGACATTCGTGCCGCCGTCAACCACGCGCTCGCCCGGCGCGAATATCCGGAGCACGATCATGACGCCATCCATGGCATGGTGGGCAACGGTTTACGAAAGCTCTGCGAACGGGCCTTGCCAACAAGCGCGCCAGAGCACAGTGACGCCGCCGCCTTCGAGGCCTTCGTCGCCGACACCTTCGCCTATTACGAAGCCCATCCGGTCGATCATGCAAGGTTCTTCGACGGCATCGACGTCGTTCTCCAGAAGCTGCGGTCCTGGGGCTTCCAACTCGCCGTCCTCAGCAACAAAGCGCACGGCCTGACAACCCTGGTGGCGGAGGGCACGGGCCTGACGCCGCTGGTGGATTTTGTGGTGGGCGCCGGGGCCGAATTGAACAGCCAGGAAATTCCCCTGAAACCCGACCCCGGCGGAATCGAGCGCCTGCGCCAGGCTGCGGGTACCGAGCGCGCGGTGATGGTGGGCGACAGCCTGCCCGACGCCGAAGCGGCGAGGCGGGCCGGCGTGCCGTTTGTCGGGGTGAACTGGGGCACGGGTTCGCGCCAGGAACTTTCCGCCTTCGGCTATGTCGCGAAAGACACCGCCGAACTCTTCGGTCTCATCGTGGTCGCCGCGAACGACCCGGCAACGCGCTGAGCACCATCGCCCCCAGCACGAAAGCCCCGCCCAGGAGAGTGCCCCGGCTGGGGATTTCATGCACCGCCCAGGCCACCCAGACCGGGTTCAACACCGGCTCGATCAGCGAAAGCATGTTGGCGTGGAGCGCGGTGACGCTGCGAAGGCCGCGCTGGAACAGGTAATAACCCAGCCCCAGCTGCCCCACGCCGAGCCAGATCAGCACGCCCACAGCGGCGGCCGGAAGGGGCGATTCGGCCCACGCGGCGACGAGGGCCGGTCCGCCGATGAGAGCCGCCAGCGCATTGCCCCAGAACAGAATCGCCAGCGATGTGGCCGGGCGCACGCCCGCGCCCTCGTCGCGCCTGAGAAACCGCAGCACCACGGAGAAAAGTCCGAACGCCACGCCACTGCTGAGGCCCATCAGATCGCCGAGAGCCTGACGGCTGAAGCCCGAGCCGCCTTGGCCTGGCAGCCGCAGGCCCTCCTGGCAGCAAAGCACCACGCCGATGCCCCCAAGGAACAGAGCCAGCCCATCGCGCGGCGAGGGCTTCTCGCCCAGCAGCGGCCAGCCCACCAGCATGACCCAAATCGGCGCCGTGTATTGCAGCAGAATCGCGTTCGCGGCGGTGGTCAGGCGCGTCGAGAGCACGAAGCTCGTCACCACATAAGCATACGTCAGCACCCCCGCCAGAAACCAGCCCCTGCCCCGGCGCGGCATGCCAATGCGCCCCCGGGCGAGAGCGAGAAAGAATAGTGCCGTAAAAATGGCGCGGCCGCTGCTGACGGCGAGGCCTGAAACGTGCGGTGCGTCCGCCTGGAGCCATTTGACGCTGACGCCGCCGGTGCTCCACAGGATGGCTCCGGCCACGATGGCGATGGCCCCAAGGGGCACGCCGACCCACTTTCCCCGAGGAACGGACATGGACGAAGACGGTTGGGTCATGCGAGAGGCTTTCGATCGGGAAGTCTTGGAGGCTGGCGCCATGGAGGCCGCTCCGGCTCTGCTGGGGGCGATTCTGTTGCGGGTCTCGCCGGACGACCGGGTCGTTCGCGCCGGAATCGTCGTGGAAACGGAGGCCTATACTGAAGACGACCCGGCGTCGCACTGCTTTCGCGGCGAAACTCGCCGCAACGGCGCCATGTTCGGCCGCGCTGGCTTGGCGTACATCCACATCAATTACGGAATCCACCGCTGCTTGAACGTGGTCACCGGCCCGGAAGGCCACGGCCAGGGCGTTCTGCTGCGGGCGCTGTGGCCCATCGCGGGCATCGAAGCGATGCGGCAGACCCGCACCTGGCCCGAGCCCAAGCCTGTCAAAGGCCTGACCGATGGCCCCGGCAAACTCACGCAAGCCCTTGCCTTCGGCATGGAACTCGACCGCACGGATTTGCTCGATCCAGCGAGCCCGCTTCGGCTCCTGAAGGGGCACCGCGCTCCCCTGGAAGACATCCAGGTCACCCCGCGCATCGGCATCAAGAAGGCCGCCGAATGGCCCCGACGGTTCCTGGTGACGCCCGCCGCCTACCCCAGAATCGCCCAGGTGGATTTCTGAGGCACCGGTTCGCGCCGGCCGTAAATCCTGAGTTCCCAGCGTTGTAACGCTCCCACGTCCATCGCCTGTTCGTCGGCGATGCGCAGGCGCCACTCGCCCGCCGGGTCCTCGCCCCAATGGGCGACGCTGGTGAAGGTCCAGCCCATGTAGTTGCTGCCGCCGTCCTCGCGCGGGATCATCAGGGTGGAGGTCGTACCCTGGGGCGATGTGAGCTCGATCCGCAGATCGCCACGAAAAGTGTGGAGGATATCGCCGACGACCTCGACATGCTCGATCACAAAACCCGGCGGGGCCTCGACGTTGGCGGGGCGGGTGATCCCTTCGGCCGAGTTGTCGGGAATGGCGAAGGCCAACTGTTCGACCTCGATCAGCGGCTCGGCCTCGGGCCGCAGGCCCGGCCAGTCGCGCGCCATCGCCACCGCCGCCTGGGCGTCGATTCGGCCGAAGCCGAAATCGTGGCTGAAATGCAGCCCGGCGCCGTTGGTGAACCAGCTGGGATTGGCGGGGTCGTTTTGCGTGGCGGTCACGATCAGGAGATGCTGCACATCGCGCCAGGTCAGCTCCGGGTTGACCTGGAGCATGAGCGCCACCACCCCCGCCGCCAGCGGACAGGCCGCCGACGTGCCGCCGAAATTGCTGCGGTAATCGGTGCGGTCGATGCCGTCGCGGCCCGTCAGGTCGGTCGTCGTCATCGCCAGCGACCCGCCGCTGCTGGGCGCGTTCACCACGATGGCGGCGCCCATTTCGCCATAGCTCGCCACGCCCCCGCGGTTCGTCGAGGCCCCAACCGCGAGCGTATAGCGGCTCGAGGCGAAGCCATCGGCGTTGATCGAATCGGAGAAAGCTCGCCCGTTGCCAGCCGCCCACATGAAGATCGTCCCCCGGCCACCGCGCCCTTCGCGGATGGCGCCGAGGAGGGCATCCATCGCCAGGGGTTCAGGCCCGTTGAGCGTCTGCCCGTCGTCCTCGGGGCCCCAACTGTTGGATTTGATGTGGATTTGGCGGAGGGTATCGGTGGTGCCAAAGGCAAAGGCGGCGGCGTCTTGTTCGTCTGTCGTGGGCGCGGCGATGAGGCGAATGCCCGCCAGATCGGCGAAGGGAGCGGCGCCTGAAATCCCTTGGCCGTTGCCCCCCGTGGCCGCCGCGACGCCGGCGCAGGACGTTCCGTGGGCATCTTCGGACTTCGGCGATGGGTCCGCGTCGTTGCTGTTGAAATCGTAGCTCAAATCCGGCCGGTAGCGCGTCCGCAAGTCCGGATGATCCCATTCCAGGCCATCGTCGGTGATCGCCACCACGACCCCGTTGCCATCGGCGTCGGCCCAGGCCAGCGATACCCTGGCATCTTCCCCGGCGACGCCGTCGCCCTGGCCGGTGTTGAGAAGCGACCATTGATTCGGAAAGAGCGGATCGTTGGCCACAAAGCGCGGCGCGTGCTGGCGCGCGATGAGCGGCGTGGCGTACTCCACCGCTTCCCGATCCACGGCCAGCGCATTCACCAAATCCAGCGGCGCCAGCAATCCGCCCGAAGCGGGCTCCAGCGTCCAGGCGCCTGGTACAGCCTCCACCGGCCCGGCGACGCGGGCGCCATGGTGCGCCGCAAGCACCCCCACGTCCACCCCCGGCTTTGGCTTCACCGCCACGCGGCGCGTCAGGACGCCGCCCTTCCCATCGCGCGCCGCTCGGGCCGTGGGGTAGATGATCGCCAGCGGCTTGCTCCGCCGTGCGGAAGCCGCCGTCTCCAGCGCTTTCAGCGACCCGGACGTGCCCGGGGAAAGCACCTCGAAGGTCCGCAAACCGTCCGCGTCCGTCGTCTCGACCGCGTACCGGTCGAGCGCCACGTAGGCCTGGATCCCGCGGCCGCCGCTTCGGTACTCGACCGGTTGAGCAGCGCTCGCCTCAGGCGCCAGCGACTTGCTCGCCGAACCGGATTGCGCCCCTGCCACCGGCGGCCTCGCCCCCATCGCCGCCGCCCACAGGCAAAACAACGCCACAGTCCGGAGGAGGCTGCGGGACGGGGATCGGGACAAAGGGCGAACTCCTGGCGCGGCGGGTTTCGAAACCGCGCGAAATAGTGCGCGGAAAATGGGAGCGCCGCCTGTTTCCTCGCAAGGCCAATGATAGGAAAAAGCTTTCCCAATCTGGTAAAGCATTCATCAGTCGGCCGCCAGAAAACCACCTCGGTGGTCCATTTCGCCGGGAAACCACCTCGACGCGGCAGCATACTTAAGGGCAGAATGCTTTGCAGAACCCGGGAGACAAATTATGCGCCGTCTTCGAAAAACCGCCCGCGCCCTGACCTTGATCGAGGGGATTGTCGTCTTTCTTGTGCTTGCGGTGGTCGCGATCGTCGTCGCTCCCAGCTTCCTTCTGCGAGGACAGGATGCCGTGCCGCGCTCCAAAGTCTCGCGCTTTCGCGCCGACGCCCGCGCCATGGGTACGTGGCTCGAAGGCTATCGCGAGATCCACGGCGTCTATCCTCCTATCCAGGCGGCAGCGGACACCAGCCTGAGCCTCAAATTGCTTGCCGACGCGGGCGCCACGACCGCCGAGTTTGCCAGCCCCCTTGTCTTGCCGCCCGGAAGCGAGCAATACGGCGTGCCGCGCGATCCCTTCTCACCCGGCGGCGATTACCCGATGCTCTACGCCACCGATGGCGCGCACTGGGTGCTCAGTTCACCCGGGCCCGACGAGCGGTATGAGATGGATCTGGCGGCCGCCCTCGATGAGCTTTCGGCAGCGGACTTTCAGCCGGGTATTTCAAGTCTTCGTGTGCCCTTTCGGCGACCGGAAAATCTGAACCGATCTTACGACCCCACCAATGGGATTATCAGCCCCGGCGACCTGATCCACTGGGGTCCGCAACCCAAGGCCCCCCAGCCATGACCCGCCGCTCCCCCGCCGCCTGGGCCGAAATCGCTGCCGGAGCCGCCGTTCTCGCCGGCTTTGCAGGGGCCTTCGGCTACCTCGTCCTCCTCTCCCCCGCCGAAGGCGCCCGCTCCAGCCGCGACGCCATTGAAACCGGCATGGCTGCCATGGCCAATGCCCTGGAGAACTATCACGCCGACCATGGGTTTTACCCCCCCGGCGAAATCATTTCCCCGCAAGGCACCTACATCTATAAGCTCCCGCCAGGCGTTATGGACGAACTGCCCATCGACACCAGTTCCTACCTCGACCGCCTGCCCATCGCCTACTTCACCGACGGCCAGCGCTACGTCCTCCACGCCCAAGGCCCCAACGGCGAATACGAAGTGCGCGCCGACGAATGGCTTGGTCTGGGCATCGAAAAGCTGGAGAGCGATCTGCCAAGGGCGGCCGATGTACGCTACGATCCAACGAACGGACTTTTCAGCCTCGGGGACTATGTGTTTGTGGGTGGCGGGGAGCGGCTGGAATAAATAACCAGAGAGGGCACAGAGGACAGAGGTTACACGGAGGGATTAATAATTGTTTTACACCACCCTTGCCAAAACATCACCACCCCCTTTGCACCTTTGCCTCTTTGCACCTTTGCGTTAATTTAAAAAGACAGCCTTAAATGCCACAGCTCCCGGAAATGAACGACATCCTCAAAAGCTATCCCGCCAAGCCGAGCCGCAAGCGCGAGCGATGGTCAACCTTTGGCGTCCTTTTGTTTATCGCATTGGTCTTTTTGTTGATGCAAGTCTCCCGAATTCCGGAGAACATCGCCTACAACAGGCGGAAGGACGTCACACATTCGCTACGAGCCACGGCGGGATTTCTCGACCAATACCACAAGAAGCAAGTTCAATTTCCCCCACCCGACACTTCCGCCACGCCCCACAGGCTCCCTGCCGGACTTGAAGAAGGAATTGGAACGGATGCCTTTCAGAAGGGAGACGACCGCCGCCTCGCTTATGCGGCGTCCGAGGAATCCTTCGTCATCATGAGCATCGGCCCGGACAACACGTGGCAACTCAAACCCCAGGATTTATTGAATTATATGCAAAGTAATGACGACGTAGAGCGCTATCGCTACGATCCAACGAACGGCATGACCAGCGTCGGCGATATGTTTCATTATCGGAGGCCACTCCATTCAGAAGATCAGTAACCCCCTTCTCACCTTCGCACCTTCGCGTTAAAATAAAGCTCATGAAAGACCTCCTCCGCACCACCGCTTTCGCCCTCATGGCCGCCCTCGCCGTTCGCACGGCCTGGACGTCGGTGCAGTTCGTCACGTTCGACACGGAAGTCTTCGACCCCCTCTTTCGCGCCAAGTACGCCGCCCACCTGCCCGTCATCCTCGTGCACGCTGTCTGCGGCATTGCGGCGTTGGCGCTGGGGCCGGTGGCCTTCCTGACGTTTCGGGGGCGGTGGCGGGTCGTGCATCGCTACGTCGGCAGAACTTACATGCTCGCCGTCGCCCTCGGAGCCCCCACCGGCCTCTACATGGCGGCGATGGCCTTCGGCGGGCCAGTGGCTCAGGTGGGCCTCAGCGTCCTGGCGATCCTCTGGGCCTGGACCGGATGGTGGGCGTATCGGTCGGCGCGCGGGCGGCGGTTCGCCGAACACCGGCTGTGGATGATGCGCAATTACGCGCTGACCTTCGCGGCGGTCACTCTGCGGCTGGCGCTGAACGTCGGGGTGTACGCCGGTTGGGATTACACGGTGCTCTATCGCGTGGCGGCGTGGGGGTGTTGGGTGGTGCCGCTGGCGGCGGTGGAACTTTGGATCAGGTGGCGCCACCCCGCAGCGCCACCGTGGCGAGGATCGCCGCCCCGCGCCAGAGCGCTTCCTCGTCCGGATCGAAGCGCGGATGATGGAGCGGCGGATTTTCCCGATCCGGGCGTGCTCCGCCCAGCAGACCGAACGCGCTCG
This sequence comes from Sumerlaeia bacterium, assembly GCA_040219255.1. Taxonomy (GTDB): domain Bacteria; phylum Sumerlaeota; class Sumerlaeia; order SLMS01; family JAHLLQ01; genus JAVJSW01. The sequence continues at coordinate 10,886 of JAVJSW010000073.1, read as the reverse complement.
GCCGCTCCTGCGCGATAAAGGCGAAGTCCTCGCCCCCCATGCGGCGCGGCGCTTCCAGGACATTCTCCTCGCCCAGAACGGCCCGCCCCGCAGCCGTCAGCGCGGCGATGGCCTGCGGGTCGTTTTGCAGCGGCGGCCCACCGAAAATTGTCTCGCACGCCACCGAGCACCCATGCGCCCCGGCGATGGCGCGGGCGACCTCCTCAATCTCGCGGGAAACCCGGTCCACGGTCTCGACGGAATGGCCGCGCGCGGTGCCGATCAGGGTTACGGTGCTCGGGATGGCGTTATAGGCTTCGCCGCCCTGGATCATTCCGACGGTCACGACGGCGCAATCGAGCGGATCGGTGCGGCGCGAGACGATGTGCTGAAGTCCCTGGATGATCGCCGCCTGCGCCAGGATGGGGTCGGCGCATTCATGGGGCCGGGCGCCGTGGCCTCCGCGGCCGGTGATGGTCAGGGTGAACTTGGTCGAACCGGCGTGGAGCCCGCCCACCCGCAGCGCCATCTGGCCCAGCGGCACCTCGGGCGAGACGTGGAGCGCAAAGCATCGATCGACTCCCTCCAGCGCCCCCGCGGCGATGCAGTCTTTGGCACCGCCGGGTTCTTCCTCGCTGTGTTGAAAGAGGAGCCGCACCCCACGCGGCAGCTCGCCCGCCCGGCGAGCCAGCAGCGTCGCCGCGCCCAGCAGCCAGGCGCTGTGGAAATCGTGGCCGCAGAGGTGGCCGGCGCCGGGGCGTTGGCTGGCGAAGTCGTGGGTGTTTCTCTCGGCGATGGGCAAGGCGTCCATGTCGGCGCGCAGCAGAAGGCGCGGCCCTTCGCCCGGCCCCAGATCGACCCAGAAACCATGGCGATCCGGGACCGGTGTGATGGCCAGGCCGAGGGCGGCGACATGCCGTTTGAGAAAAGCGGAAGTCTCCGCCTCCTCATAGCTCACTTCCGGGTGGGCGTGCAGGTGGCGGCGCCAGGCGGCAAGGGTGGGCTGGAGGTGTTGGGCGGACGGGATAACCACAGAGGGATCAGGGCTTGGGGAGGTCACAGAGATCGTCATGGTGGCTATTTCGGTCAATCCGGGGCCAAAGGCAAGGGCGCTTATGCGAGGGGAGCGAAGAATTCCCCTTCGATGGCCCGAAAAAAACCTTGGTCATGACGCGGTCCGGCCTTGAATCCTGGCGGGGTCTGTGTGGTATTCTTGCTGATTGTGACGCCGGGCCTCAAAAGGGCGCGGCTCGTCTTCTTTTTCAGTTCTTCTTTTTTCCAGGGAGCACCCCCAATCCGATGATCGAAGCCATCTCGACGCGCAAGAACCAGCCGGACCCGTCCTTCGCTGCCAAGCTGAACCGAAAAGTCCGCCTGGACCGAATCGGCTCGGTCACCAGTCCCGCGCGTCTTGGCGGGATCGTGGAAATCAGCCCCACCATCCCCGCCGAGGAAGGCATCGTCATCGTCGGCAAAGCGCTCGGCGAGCACCGCTCCTACGGTGAGATGGAACTGCCGACGGGCCGCAAGGCGAAGATCGTGAAGGGCAATCTGGTGGCCGGGGCTCTCGGCGCCCGCATGGCGCTCCACGGCTACATGGGCCATATTCCGGACCGCGTCGAGGTGGGCCAGGTGCTGGCCATGCTGAACATGGCGGGCGTGATGGGCGTTTGCCCCCAGCCCAACAAGGCCATGGGCCCGCCCATCCCCATCGAAATCATGGGGTGCATCGTGCGCGACGGCAAGCCGCTCAACATCAAGGATTATGGGCTGCCGCCCTGCGCCGGACTGGCCAAGGAAGGACCGCCGCTGGTCCTGGTGCTGGGAACCTGCATGAACTCGGGCAAGACCTACGCCGCCACGGAGACGATTCGCATCCTCTCCCACGGCTCGAAAATGCACCCGCCGATGCGCATCGCGGCGGGTAAATTGGCCGGCGTCGCGGCGCTGCGCGACACCCTCGCCATGGGCGACAATGGCGCCATCGAAACCGCCTCGTTCCTGAACTACGGCCTGCCCAGCACGGTTCTCACGAAAGACCTCGCAACCGTCGCTCGCTCGGTCATCGCCCACCTCGAAGAATCCGACCCGGACGTCATCGTGCTCGAACTCGGCGACGGCATCATCGGCGGCTACAATGGCCGTTCCGTCCTGGAGGACGACAGTATCCGCGAGCGCACCGCCTGCCGCATCCTCTGCGCCAACGATATCGTGGGCGCCTGGGGCGGCGTGAAGTACCTTGAGGACCTGAAGCACGTTCCGGAAATCCTCAGCGGTCCCGTCACCGACAACGCCGTCGGCACCACCTACATCGAAAACGAACTGAAAACCCATTGCGCCAACGCCATGGTGGACCCGGAGAAACTCGCCGGTCTCGTCATCGAGTACGTGAAGCCGAAAGTGAAAGGCGGAAAGGGATGACCGCGAGTTTGGAAAGCGAACAAACGGACACCGCCGCCGCCTCCACGAACGACAAAGTCACAGCCGCGATCCTGGGAGCCACCGGTTACGGCGGCGGAGAATTGCTGCGCCTCCTCGGCGCCCACCCGCGCGTCGAAGTCGCCTACGCCACAAGCCGCTCGAAGGCCGGCGTGCCCGTCGGCCAGGTCCATCGCGGCATGCTCGGCCGCAGTGACCTTCAATTCAGCGATCCCGCCCCGGACGCCATCATCGACGCCTGCGACGTGGTCTTTGGCGCCATGCCCCACGCGGCTTCGGCCCAGGCCCTCGCGCCCTTTGTGGACGCAGGCGTGCCGGTGGTGGACCTGAGCGGCGACTTCCGCCTGCGCGACGTGGCGACCTACGAGAAATGGTACAAGCACACGCATCCGCGCCCGGACCTGCTGAGCAAGGCGGTGTACGGCTGCCCCGAGCTGAACCGCGAGGCCCTGCGCGGCGCCAAGCTGATCGCCTGCGCGGGATGTTTCGCCACCGCCATCAATCTCGCACTGCTGCCCGCCGCCGCGGCCCGGGCCATCGCCGGTCCGGCCTCCATCGTGGCCATGACCGGCTCCTCGGGCTCGGGCACGGAAGCCAAACCCGGGACCCACCACCCCACCCGCGCCATGACGCTGCGGCCCTACAAGGTCCTCGACCACCAGCACACGCCCGAGGTCTTGCAGCTCCTGGCCGACGCGGGCAAGGCCCCCGACTTCCTGGAATTCACCCCCATTTCCGCCCCCATCGTGCGCGGGATTCTGGTGGTGGCCACGGCGCCCGTGGCGGAAGGCTTTGACGCCCCCGCCGCCTATGCGGACTTCTATGCGGACGCGCCGTTCGTTCAAGTGCTGGACGGCGGCGAACCGGAGCCAGGTCCGATCGCGGGAACGAACTTCACGGAAGTCCGCGCCCGCGTGAAGAACGGCCGCCTGCACGTGACCTGTGCCATCGACAATCTGGTCAAGGGCGCGTCCGGCCAGGCCATTCAATGCTTCAACCTGGCAATGGGCTGGCCAGAAGACCTGGGACTGGGCGCTGTCGGCGCCTGGCCCTGAGCCTTAACAGCTCTCCACTCCACTCGTGCGTTAGAAAATGGAAGATATTACAACCCTCCGCCAAGCTCTCCCCTACATCCAGAAGTTCAAAGGCCGCGTCTTCGTCGTGAAAATCGGCGGCGAAGCGATCCGCAACACCACGGCGCTCGAGCGCCTCGTCGGCGACGTCGCCCTCCTCCACAACGTCGGCATCCGCCTCGTGCTGGTGCATGGCGCCAATCCGCAGATCAACAGCCTGAGCCAGCGCCTGAACCTGGAAATCAAGAAGGTTGGCGGGCGCCGCATCACCGACGGCGAAACGCTCGAAGTGCTCAAGATGGCCCTGGCTGGCCAGGTCAACACGGACATCGTCTCCCAGTTCCGGCGCCATAATGTCAAGGCCGTCGGCTTGACAGGCCTGTCCGCCGATCTGCTGCAAGCCACCCGCCGCCCGCCCCGCAAAGTCGATGGCGCCGACGGCCCAATCGACTTCGGCTTTGTCGGCGATATCCAGCAGGTCGATGTCGGCTTGCTCCGCAGTCTCCTCGACCAGGACTACCTGCCGGTGATCGCCCCCCTCGGCGCGGACAAGAACGGGCAGGCCCTCAACATCAACGCCGATGTCGCCGCCTCGCACATCGCCATTACCCTGAAGGCCGACAAGCTCCTTTTGATGACCGGCCCCCTGGGCGTCATGACGGACCCGGCGGACGAGAACTCGCTGATCGCGACCCTGACCGCCCGCGAAACCCGCGAAGCCATCGACAACGGCATCATCACCGAAGGCATGATCCCCAAGGTCCAGGAAGCCCTCAACGCCCTGGGCCATGGCGTGCCCCAGGCCCACATCATCAGCGCCATCGAACCCCATCAACTGCTGCTCGAAGTGTTCACCAACACCGGCTGCGGCACGATGTTCGTTCCCTGATACTGAACCCTTCAAACTTATAGCTTCCAGGAAGGTTTTCCGCCATGACATCCGCGACGGCACAGCAGACCACCAACGCCCAGACGACGGCCCGGCGCCGCGCCGCCACCCCCGATGGCCTCGGGCTGATCCACCCCATCGCCTGCGAACGCGCGGAAGGCCATCTGCTCTGGGACGTCGAGGGCAATCGCTACTACGACTTCTGCGGCGGCATCGGCGTCCTGAACGTCGGACACAACCACCCAAAAGTCGTGCAAGCCGTGAAGGATCAAGCCGATAAGTTCCTCCACACCTGCTTTCACGTGGCGATGTACGACGGCTATATTTCACTGGCCGAGAAGCTCAACAACCTCGTTCCGATCGATGGCCCCTGCAAAACGGCCCTCTTCAACAGCGGCGCCGAGGCGGGCGAGAACGCGGTCAAGATCTGCCGCATGGCCACCAAACGGACCGGCGTCGTCGGGTTCGAGCGCGCCTTTCACGGCCGCACGCTGCTGGGCATGACCCTGACCGGCAAGACCAAGCCCTATAGCGCCGGAATGGGCCCCTTCGCGCCAGAGGTTTACCGCCTCCCGGTGAAGCCCTTCTTCGCCAGCCACCGCCGCCACACCGACGCCGAAGTCGAACGCATGGCCAAGGACGCGCTGGATAACCTGTTCGCCTATCACATCGAGCCGGAAAACGTGGCCTGTGTGATGATCGAGCCGGTTCTAGGCGAAGGCGGCTTCTACCCAGCCCACTGCGTCGCCATGAAAATCCTGCGCGAGACCTGCGCCCAGCACGGCATTCTCTTCATCGCCGACGAAGTGCAAAGCGGCTTCGGGCGCTGCGGCGCCAACTTCGCCATCGAGCGCTACGAAATCGAACCGGACATGGTCGCCATGGCCAAGAGCATGGGCGATGGCCTGCCCATCAGCGCCGTCACGGCCCGCTCCGAGATCATGGACAGCCTGCATGTCGGCGCCATCGGCGGCACCTACGGCGGCAACCCGCTGGCCTGCGCGGCGGCCCTGGCGGTCCTCGACGTCATGAAAGACGAACGCCTGCCGGAACGCGCACTCAAAATCGGGGAGAAGGTGATGGCGTTGTTCTTCGAGTTGGAGAAAACCTACGACTTCATCGGCGACGTTCGCGGCCTCGGTGCCATGTGCGCCTTCGAGGTCGTCCTGCCCGGCACGATGACGCCGGACCCGGACCGCTGCGGCAAGATCCTCGCCGCCGCCCGCGACAAGGGCCTCCTCATCATGCGCGCCAGCGGCAACGTCGTCCGCACCTTGATGCCCCTCACCATCCCCGACGAAGACCTCGACGACGCCCTGCGCATCCTCAAGGAGTCGGTGGCGGCGGTGGCGTAAGCCTTTGTACCCCAGCCGGGCCCCCTCTGTGTAACATGGGCGTCCCGCCCATGGCCAGCTGCGCTTTCACTCCAACAAGCCAGTCAGGTCTTCGCCTTCCAGAGGGCAACGGATCGATCCCAGTGATGACCGTGGGATCATCGTGGCGGGTCACGGGCGGGACGCCCGTGCTCCCCTTAAAAACCTCTTTCCCACCCCGGCGGCACTTTGGCTGATAGGGCATGGCCTCCGCAAAGTCCAACCGCCGCAACCGCCGACGTTCCCGACCCGCCGACGCTCAGCCGCTGGCTGTGGGTGAAGGCGCCGAGCCGCCGCGGCAGCCCTCCTCCGCCCCCTCCCGCAGCCCCCTCGACGGAGCCCTCCGCTACGGCCTTTTTCCCCTGCTGCTCCTCGCCGCCGTGGCGGTGCTGTCGTTCCGCCCCATCGCCGACCCCGACCTTTGGTTTCACATGGCTTATGGACGAACGGTACTGGAGACCGGCTCCTTTCCCAAAGCCGACATTTTCAGCCACACTGCCGCCGGCAACGAGTGGATCAGCAGCGGCTGGGGCTCCTCGGTTTTACTCCATGGCGTCTGGCAAATGGCTGGCGCGACAGGACTTAGCTTCACCGTTTTTCTCCTCATGGCCGCGGCGTTCCTCGGGGTTTACTTCGCCGTGGCGGTTCGCCGCGTTCCCCTTGCCGGAGCCGCCGCCGCTTCTCTCGCCCTCATCGTGGCCGCCATGGCGGCCTCCATGCGTTTCACGCCCCGGCCCGAAGTCTTCGGCTTTCCGTGTCTCGCGGCGCTGGTCTGGGTTTTCTGCCGCGCCGAGACACTGGTCCGGCCTAGGCTCCTCTGGGCCGCCCCCGCCATCATCCTGCTGTGGGCGAACCTGCACGCGGGCGTCCTGCTGGGCGTCGCCGTCGCGGGCGTTTATGGCGTGTGGCGTCTCGTTCGCGCGGCGATGGACCGCAACGGCTGGAAGCCCCATCTGCCCGCGTTGATCGCCTGCGGCCTGTGCGCAGTGGCCTGGATGCTGAATCCCTATGGCTGGCGGCTGGCGGCCTTGGGCGGCAAGATCGCCGCCATCGAAGACGTCTCGCGGTTCATCCTCGAATGGCGCCCGCTGGTGGATCGCATCCATCCCATGCCGGGAGCCATCGCCGGCGCAGCGATGGCGACGCTGGGGCTGGCGGGGGCTGCGGCGTGGCTGGTTTCGCCGGGGCGCTTCCCCGCGTGGTGGCGCATCGCGGCCGCGTTTTTCCTGGCTTATCTCGAGTTCCAGCAGCGCCGCCACGCCGGTCTGGCCTCGCTAGGGATTGTGGCCTTGCTGGCGATTCCCTCGGGCTCCCGGGCGGACGACGCAGACTCGCCCGCCCCCGCGCCGGTTGGCCTCCCTCCGCTGGCTTGGGCCGCACTGCCGGTCCTTGGTTTCGCGGGCCTTATCGCCTTGCAGAACGCTGGCCGCCTCGGCTTCCCGGGCGGGTTCTTCCGCACCGGCATCGAGGACAACCTGCTGCCCGTCCACGCCACCGCCTTCCTCCGGGAAAACCCTCCCCCGCCCACGCTCTTCAACAGCTACGGCCCCGGCGGCTACCTGCTCTATCACCTCGGCCCCCGCGCCCAGGTCTTCATCGACGGCCGCCTCGACATCTACGATCCCGAGACCTGGGCCGACTACAACGCCATCGAAGAAGGCACGATGTCTTTCATCGAAGCCACCCGCCGCTATGGTTTCCAGACGGCCATCGTCTATCAGGGCGATCTCGCCCAGCGCGGCGACACCCACCCGGCGATCCGTCTGGCCCGCAGCCCGGCTTGGGGGCTGGTGTATTTCGATGATCGCTACGCCGTCTTCGTCCGCACCGAAGCGGGCGACGAAGAAGCGCGTGAATACCTGAGACAATTCGGCTTCCGCTATGTGACGCCCTTCAACACAAGCCAACTTCGCCAGGCGATAGCCAATCGATCCCAGCGCGACGACGCCGTCGCCGAGGTCCAACGCGCCCTCCGCCAATCCGCCGAGAGCGCCCGCGCCCATTTGCTGGCATCCATCGCCCACGAAGAACTCGGCGACACCGCCCTCGCCGCCCAGCACCGCGCCGCCGCCGAGGCCAAAAGCCCCACCATGCGCACCCGCCCCCAGGAGAGCCGCTCCATGCTTCTCCCAACCCCCTGAGCCGCCGGTGAAAACTCCCCGCCGGCGCATTTGAATTTCGCGAACGAAGGTCCGGCGGTCTGAAATTCGCTCCCATGGCTACGGATGCTCAGATTTCGGCGACCGCTCCGCATCAATGCGCGGCGCCGCACTTCCGTTCGCAAAGGGAGCCCCGATGCCGCACATTCCCAACGATTTGCTCCACCCCGCCGCGCCCGCGGCGGCCCCACCGCAAGCCCCCGCGCGCGAAGCCCTTCTCGAACACTATCGCCGCGTCCGCGCCTTTACCGAAACCCTCTGCGAGCCCCTCGAAACCGAGGACTACATCGTCCAGACCATGCCCGACGTCTCGCCGGCAAAGTGGCACATCGCCCACGTCTCTTGGTTTTTCGAGACCTTTCTGCTAAAGCCCAATCTGCGCGGGTATCGGGAGATCGACCCGCTTTACGCCTACATGTTCAATAGCTACTACAACGCCGCCGGGCCGATGCACTGCCGGCCGCGCCGGGGCACCCTGTCGCGCCCCACGGTGGCCCAGTGCTTCGCCTATCGCCACCATGTGGACCGGGCCATGGAGCGCCTGATTCTCGGCGCCAGCGATGCCGATTTCGCCCAGCTCGCGCCCATCGTGACCCTCGGCATCCATCACGAGCAGCAGCACCAGGAACTCCTCCTGACCGATATCAAAAACGTCTTCACCGCGAACCCCATGCGCCCCGTTTACAAGGCCGCGCCCGAACGCCCGGCCGCCGAGGCCATCCCGCTGCGATGGCTCGGTTTCGAGGGCGGCATCCGCCAAATCGGCCACGCGGGCGGCGGCTTCGCCTACGACAACGAAAGCCCCCGCCACGACGCCCTGCTGCGCGATTTCGAGTTGGCCAACCGCTGTGTCACCAACGGCGAGTGGATGGAATTCATGGCCGGCGGTGGCTATCGCGATCCGCTGCTGTGGCTCTCCGCCGGGTGGGCCACGATCAAGGAGACAGGCTGGGACGCGCCCTATTACTGGGAGAAAATCGACGGCCAGTGGATGGCCATGACGATGAATGGACTGCGCCCCATCGACCCCGCCAGGACCGTCTGCCACGTCAGTTATTTCGAGGCCGATGCCTTCGCGCGCTGGAGCGGGTGCCGCCTGCCCACGGAATTCGAATGGGAGGCCGCCACCGAAGGCCTCGACCCCGCCGTGGGGAATTTCGTCGACAATCTCGCTTTCGAGCCCGCCGCCGCGCCCGGCGGCCCAGGATTGAGACAGGCGTTCGGCAACGTCTGGGAATGGACCATGAGCCAGTACTCGCCCTATCCCGGATACAAAGCCGCCCCCGGAGCCCTCGGTGAATACAACGGCAAATTCATGTGCAACCAATTCGTCCTGCGCGGCGGGTCCTGTGCCACCAGCCGCAGCCATATCCGCCGCACCTATCGCAACTTTTTCCAACCGGAAGCCCGGTGGCAGTTCACGGGGCTGCGCCTGGCGAAAGACGCCTGACAAGGAGCCCACACCCCAACATGACCGCCCTCGATCCCACCACCGGCACCGACTGCACCCCGGACGAATGCGCGCGCGAACTGTTCCTCGCCGAAGCCCTCGATGGTCTCAGCCAGCCGCGCAAAACCCTGCCCTGCAAGTACTTCTACGACGCCCGGGGCAGCGCGCTCTTCGACGCCATTACGGAGTTGCCGGAGTACTACCCGACGCGCACGGAAGCCGCCATCCTGCGCGCCAGCGGCGGCGAAATGGCCCGCGCCATCGGCCCCGCCGCCCACCTGATCGAATTCGGCAGCGGCTCCTCGACCAAGACGCGCATCCTGCTGGACGCCTTGATCGAGACCGGTCACGCCCCGGCGGCCTACACGCCGACCGACATTTCCGGCGAGCACCTGGCCAAGAGCGCCGGCCGACTGCGCCGCGATTACCCCGGCCTGTGCGTCGAACCCGTCTGCCACGATTACACCAACGATCTCCACGTCCCCCCCGCCCACGGCGCCCGGCGCAAGGTCGTCTTCTTTCCGGGGTCCACCATCGGGAACTTCCACCCCGAGGAGGCCGAGGAGTTCCTCGGCCGCATCGCCCGCCTGATCGGCAAGGGAGGCGGACTACTGATCGGCGTGGATTTACGCAAAGACCCGGCAATCCTGGAAGCCGCCTACGACGACGCCCAGGGCGTCACGGCGGACTTCAACCTGAACCTGCTCCGCCGCCTGAACGCCGAACTTGGCGCAGACTTCGATCTCGAAGGCGGTTGGAGCCACCGCGCCCTCTTCAACGACGAAGCCAGCCGCATCGAAATGCACCTCGTCAGCCAACGCCGCCAAACCGTCCGCCTCGGCGCCGAACGCATCGCCTTCGCGGAGGGCGAAACCATCTGGACCGAAAGCTCCTACAAATACACCCTAGACCGCTTCGCCGCCATCGCCGGCAAGGCGGGGCTGGTGCGGAAAGCGGTGTGGATGGACAAGCGACGGTGGTTCAGTTTGCAGGAGTTTGGGGTCGGGCAGGCGACGACCTAAGCGCGCCTGTACATCAAGTGCGACAGGAAGATCAGTTTGCGCTCGCAACGGCGGCGAGTACGGACGAAGATCGCTGATGACACGACCATTCCCTCTCCCGTTCCCATCTCTCATTCTGTCACCGTGCAGATCACTCTTCCAAACATGGACCAGGTCGAAGGCCTGGAATTTTTCGCCACCCATGCCGACGGTCACATGGCCTCCGCAGCCCACGGGCTTCAGTACAACTGAGAAAGCGGCAATCCCGATGCCTACCCCTTCCTTCACTCTCTGGCGCTGCCTTCCGGCCGCTCTGTGCTTCTGCGCAGCGGGCATGCCCGTGGCACGGGCGAGTGAAGAGGGCGATAAAGGTTTCCCGGGGGAGTTCCCGCCGGTTCGCATCAATTTTTGGGATACGACAGGTCATTGGGGCGTTGTGGAACTCGACGAGTTCGCCACGGACATCAACCTCCAACGCACTTGGTGGGCCAATGGAGTACGCTACACCAGCGGAAATGACATC
>JAVJSW010000072.1:0-50841 GCA_040219255.1 Sumerlaeia bacterium | reverse complement strand
GGTGGGGCATCCATGGGCGCCCTTTTTTGTTGGGCCGTTCAGCGGGAAGGTGGGGCTTGAGCAGTTCGTATTCTTCATCGGTGAGTTCGAAACGGGCCATGGAAGTTCCTCGACAGGAGAGCTTCCGTCAGTGGGCCAAGGACTCCTGAACAATGTCCAGTTGGATTTATCGGACAGAGCCTAGGCTTCAAGCAATACAAGACCCAAGTCAAAGCGCTTAAGACATTTCTCTGCTCCTACTTCTCCACAGGCGATTGCCAGGAAAAGCTGGGCAAGAGCATTGCCCCCGTGGGCAAGACCAAGTCCGGTGGCAAACTCTTGAAAGTCCGGTGGATGCTACCAGGCGCCGGGAAGAGCGGAGGGCTGAGGCTGATCTTCTCCGTTCACTGCAAAGAAAAACGAGTGATCCTTTGCCATGCCGTGGCGCGCAAGGAAGGCATCAGAACAAAGGATGTCTTACCAGGGTTTGACGAGTATTAGGGAAGCGATGCTTCCGTCCGCTCGTCGCGGCTAATTCCATTAACTCGTGGTCTATAGGTACCCAACAAGATTAGCGCCACCACCCCAACACCCACAACCGTCAAGAACAACCCCACCCGGTAACTCCCCGGCCGCCGGGCGATCTGGTCGCCGACGAGCGTTCGGTCCGACAGCGGCGTCCCCTGATCCTCCAGCACATGCACCCCGTCCTGGAACCGAGCCACGATGCGCCAGCCCGCAGGCATCGGCTCTGGAAGCTGGGTCGTGGCGATGTGGCGCACGCCCCAGGCGGCCCGCCATTCGGGCGAGAGGTAGCCGCCTTCGACATCCAAGGTATCGCTGAAGGTGCGGAAACTGACGGGGTGATAGCCTAGGAGCGCGTCGCGGTCGTGGAGGATGGGGGTGAGGGATTGCTCGCGGCCGAGTTCGAGGACGCGGCGCGGTTCATCCAGGTTCGCAGCGGCCCAATTGTCGAGGGGACGGGGCGCGAGGTAGGCGTCGTAGCGGCGCCAGTCCTCGGCGATCAGGAACGCCCTGTTGGCCCACGCCAAATCCGCCGCCAGTAGCACCACGAGGCCTGCGGCGATCCAGCGCTCGCGCGCCGTGCCGGCCTGCGTCCTCAGCAGCATCAACCCGCCCAGCACCGCCGCCGCCAGGGCCAGCGTCCGCGCCGCCGCCTCCACCGCGAAGAGCGCCGCCGGAACGCCATCGTCGGCCATGCGCCGCGCCAGAGGCACCAGCAAGAGCGCGAACCCGAACGCGCACAGCGCCGCCACCGCCGCGATCAGCAGCTTGCCCTTGCCCTCGGGAGCGGCGGCGATGCGGTCGCGCCAGGCCTCGATCCCCAGCGCCGCCAGCACCGGCCACGCCAGGGCCGCCGCCGCGAAAAACGTCCCGGGACTGCGGAAACTCTTCATGCCAGGCCACGCTTCGTACAGCAGGCGGTAGAGCGGCGTGTAACGCCCCATGCCGACCAGCAGGCTCGCGAGGAGCACCGCCGTCCAGAAACCCGCCATCCGCCGCCGCGACCGCGCGGCGAAGGCGAGTGTCGCCAGCAGCACCACCGCGACGCCCGGGTAATCGCTCACCAGCCGCTCACCCCAACGCCCGGCGTACACGCCGTGGCCGGCGGCGGAGCTGTCGCCGAGAAAGCGCGGCAGGGCGAACTCCAGCAATTCCAGCGACGGGTAGCTGGTCTCGACCGCCTCGTCGTAGCTGACGCCTTCGGCGCGGTTCGAAAGCGGCGCCATTTCCAGCCCCGGCAGCAACTGCACCGCGCCGACGCAGCCGCCGATGGCTCCGATGAAGGCGGCTCCGGCGACAGCCCGCCGCCAATCGTGGCGCAGCAGCGCCGCCGCCCGCGCGACCACCAGCATGAGCCCGATGTAGGCGATCTGCGGGTGGCCGCTCAGGAACATCAGCCCCCACGCCAGCGCCGCCACCGCCGCCCCCCGGGCGGCCTCTCGCCAACTGGCGCCCCGCGCGAAGGCCCGCTCGGCCCCGCCCGCCACCCACGGCAGCCACGCCAGCGCCAGCACCTTCTGCAAATGCCCGGCATGGATCAGCGTCACCAGATGACCGCTGAGGCCGAAACCGACCCCGAGCAGCAGGGCGCTCCCCCGCCGCAGCCCCATCCCGCGCCCGAGCCAGTAGCCGCCCAGCATCGCCACCCACAGCGCCAGCGTGAACTGCGCGCGCTGGGCCAACGCGAACGGCAACACCGCATGCAGCCAAAGCGTCGGGTGAAACGGCGTCCACAACCACGACCCAAGGGTCGGCAGCCCGGCCTGAAGCTCTGGAATCCAGAGAGGCAACGTGCCGCCGCTCTCCACCACCTCGCCCCAGGCCCAGATCTGCACCACGGCGTCGTGGCTGACGGTGTCGCGGCCATAGAGGAACCAGGGGCCACCATCCTCCGGTTGCTTATGGACGAGGGGGCCGAGTTGGAGCCAGGCGAGGAGGAGGGTGATGCTGAGGACAAGAAAGGTGGGCAGGCGGCGCCGGAAACTGGAAACAGCGAGAGAGACGGTCATCGTGTTCTCTTCTCATCAGGAGCAGCCCGGCGTGTCGAGAGCGAACGGCGCGCGTCCGAAAAGACAGGGTCTACGGCGCCCTCTCAAGAGCCTGGACAAGAGCGGATCGCCGCCGGAATCTAACCCAACTCCACTCAATTCAATATGCTCTGTGCCCTCTGTGGCTCTGTGGTGATTTTCCTTGAAACATCATCCCCCTAAAACTGCGCCTGCGAATACCCCCCGTATACCCCGCATCGCGTTCGGCAGAGGTCGCCGGGGCTGACGGTGCCGTTGGTGGGGTCGTACACGCCGCGGGTGCTGATCATGCCTTGGGTAGCGGGATCGGCCAGGTCCGTCAGCACCTGCGTGAAATTGTCCGAGCCGTCGGGGGCGACGCTGCCGATGACGTAGAGGTTGAACTCCCGTCCAAAATCCACCAGGCCGGTCACCTCCTTCAGGTTCACATAGTACACATCGCCGGTGATCGGCGCGTCCTTGGGCGCGAAGGGATCCATGATCATCGTCGAGATGTAGGCAATGGGCGTGGTCAGCGGGTTGAGGGCGTTGCGGCGCGCGGCGGGATCGACGACGTTGCCCTGACTGGGCAGGCGGCCGTTGTCCACGGAATACGCCGCCAGCCCCAGCGCGACGATGCGCAGGTGCTCCTGGGCCTTGCTGACTTTCGAGCGGGTCTGCGCCTCGAGGAAGTTGGGGACGGCGATGGCAGCCAGAATGGTGATCACGGCGACCACGACGAGGAGTTCGATGAGCGTGAAGGCGTTGCGTTTCATGGCGGCCGTTCCTTGGCAAGCGTTCCATTCCGAGGCTGTTGACGTCTGCCAGAGGCTGACGGACAGATCGGACTCAAGCAATCTGATTTATGGCTGGCGGCCTGGCGCCTGGGACTCGCGGACCTTGCGGATTTCATCGAGCGCCCTCAGCACCTGATTCCAGTCTCCGTCCCGCTGGGCGTCGTGCAGTTGCCCGGCGAGAACCCCGATTTGGATGTCGGTTTGCGGTTGGCTGGCCAACCACCGCTGCGCCGAGCGCAATTCCGGGGCCAAGGCGAAGGCCATCTGTTCGTTGGTGGGCCGGGGCTCGCGCGCCTGCCACGCCAGAACCCCCGCCCCGCCGGCCAGCAAACCGCCGATAAACACAGCAATGACAAGCGCCAGCTCGAGCCACGAGGGCGCCCGCAGGAGGGCTTTCCGCCCCCCGCGCTTGTCATGAATCGTCAGCAGCAGACGCTCCGCTTCCCGCTTGAAGGCCCCGGCGTCGGCGGCGCGGTGGGCGGGCGCGGGGTCCAGGTTCCGCGTGACAAAACGAACCAGTTTCGACGGCAGGTCCTCGCGGACTTTCTCGATCGGGACGGTCTCGCCGCGGCGCACTTTTTCCAGACGCTCCAGGATCCCGCCCTGGTTGCTCATTGGCGACCGCCCTGTCAGCGCGAAGTACAGCGTCCCGGCCAAGGCGAAAACGTCGCTGCGGTAGGTCAGGGCTTCGCCCCGGCCCTGCTCCGGCGCCATGTAGGACAGGGTTCCCTCGATGCGGCCTTCGGTTTCGCCGGGGTCATCTCGCAAGGAGGACGCGATGCCGAAGTCGGTGAGCTTGGCCCGGCCCGCGCGGGTGATCATGATGTTGGCCGGTTTGATGTCGCGGTGCAGGAGGCCCTCGCCGTGGGCGGCGGCGAGAGCGTCCGCGGCCTGCGACAGGATCCGCAGCGCTTCCCTCGGCGCCAGCGGGCCGAGGCGGTTCACGTACTGGGCTAGGGACTCGCCATCGACCCATTCCATGGCGAAAAACATCAGGTCGCCGACGGTGTGCCAGGAATAGACCTGGACGATGTTTTCGTGGTTCAGGGCGCTGGCCCGCTCCGCCTCGCGTTTCAGGAGCGCCATGGCCTGCGCGTCGCCGGAACGTTCGCTGATCAGCAGCTTGAGCGCCACGGTGCGCCCCAGCTCGCGGTCGCGGGCTTTGAGCACGGCGCCCATGCCGCCTTTGCCGAGCGTGCCGAGGACTTCGAAGCCAGCGCGGCGGGCGAGACAGGCGGCTTTGTCCTCAAAGGACAGGGGCTCGTGGCCTCGGGCCTGCGCGAACGCCGCCACCTCGCCCGCGCACTCGGTGTGCAGCGTGCGGTCGAGGCTTTCGTCGAGGAGGGTTTCATCGTGAGGCGAAGACATGGGGACAGTCACTTCCGAGGATGGGATCGAAGGGTCGAGAAGGGCGGGTGGTCATTCAATAGGTAAGGGCATGAAATTGCGCGAAAATACCCGGAACGGTGCGTTTCAGGGGCGCGACGCGGCGGCGACTCCATCCAGCCAGGCCTGGACCCGGCGCTGATGGCGCGTGCGCCATTCGGGCCGCAGCCGTTCCGACTGGCCGGTGTCGGGGGAAAGGCGGAGTATATAGGGCGCCGCTCCGCCGGAGACCAGAGCCTCAGCCAGGGCCAGGTTGCCGCCCTTTGCCGCGTGGTACAGCCCGTTGTATCCGAAGCGGTCGACGCGGTCGGGGGCCGCTCCGTACTCGATCAGCAGCGCCGCCGCATCGGCCAGGATCTTGGCTTCCCACGCGACCCGGGGCGCCGCCGAGGCTTGCGTGCAGACTTCGATCAGGGCCGGTTCCCGGGCCACCGCGTCCGGCCGGCCGGTCAGCGCCGAAAGCGAGCGGTTGGGCTCGGGGTCAGCCCCCGCCAGAATCAGCGCCTGTGCGATTTCCACCCCGGTGGCGTGGGGCAATGCCCGCGCCGCCACAATCAACGGCGGTACGGAAAGGGCGGCTTCCCCCGGCGAGATGTCATCGTTGGGATCGACGCCCAGTTCGAGCAGCAACCGGACGAGGTTGGGCGCCCGTTTGCCGACGGCGATGGCGAGCGGCGAGAGAGTGCCCTCGCGCCGGAGGTAGGGGTCGGCGCCGCGCGAGAGGAGCAGGCGCGCCATGTCCTTCTGCCCCGCCTTGACGGCGTGCATCAAGGGCGTCCACCAGGAGAAATCCAGGCGGTCGATGGCGGCGCCGGCCTGTAGGAGATACTCCACCGCGAGACCCTGTCCCGCGTAGGCGGCTTCGTGCAGGGGGAATTGGCCATCGGCTTTACGGGCCCATTCCTCCGGCCATGCGGGATCGATGCCTCGCGCGATCAGGGCGCGCAGCGTCCCGATGTCGCCGGCCCTGGCGGCGGCGGCGAAGGTCAGCAGATCCTGGTGGGGAGGGATGGCTGTGCTCACAGGGATGGTTGTGAATGGGGACCGGGCCGGTCTCAAGTGCAGAGCGCAGGGAAGGCGCTCCCGGCGAGGCGATTTCGTGAGGGTGGGGATCGTTGCGTTCATGGGGCGGGGGCTCCTTTGGCCGCGGCTCTTGTGGCCGTCGAAAAAGAGCCTCTCACAGGGCCGCCCCGTTGTCCCCTCATGTGGAGCTTCGGGAACAAGAAAGACAAAATACACTTATCAGACAACGGGGCCTTCACCCGCGGGCCTGCGCTGGCGCGATGGCCGGCGGGGCGGAAAGTGGGGTCCGTTTTGGGTTGAGGTTTTTGCCGAAGCGCCTGATCGTGCATGCGTTCCTGCGCAGAGATCGACAGCCCCAGCCCCGTGCCTCGGCCCCCAATCGGTCCTGTCAAAGCCCTTCACGAGACCGATTGCCATGACAGCCCGATTTTACCGCCATCCGTTCCGTAAGGGAACGATCGTCCTTCTGCTGGCCCTAATGGCCGTCAGTCCCCTTATCTCTCACGCAGCCACCTTCACCGTCACCACCACCGAAGACCAAGACGACGGCGGGGCGGAGAACGGCTTTTCGCTGCGGGAAGCGATCGGCGCCAGTTCGCCCGGCGATTCGATCCGGTTCCACCCGGACCTCGACGCTCAACCCATCGTCGTCACCGCCTCCATCCCCTTGCCCCACGGTATCTCTCTACTGGGCAACGGCGCTGGCCAGACCATCGTCGATGGCAGTTTTACCGGCCTGCTGTTCGACGTCTTGTCCCTCAACGACGCCCCGCTTTTGTTCGAAGGCGTGACCTTCCGCAATTTCGACAACGCCGGAATCGGCAGCGTCCTCTCAGCCCAGTCGGTCTTCCAACCGATCACCATCCGCTGGTGCGAGTTCACCGGCAATGCGTCCGAACAGCTAGGTGGCGCCCTCTACCTCAGCAACATTGTCGCGCCCCTCGCCATCGAAAGCTCGACGTTCCATAGCAACCGCAGCTCCTCTTCCGGGGGCGCCATCGCCATCTTAGCCGGACAGGACGCCCCGGTGCATCCCATACGGATCATCAATACCACCTTCTCCGACAATGTGGCCGCCTCTGGCAGCGCGCTCATCTTGGGTTTGGCCAACGGTGCGACGATGGATCTGATCAACGGAACGTTGACGGGTAACGAATCGAGCGTGGAATTGGGTTCGGCCCTGGTGCTGACGAGTAATGCCATGGCACGCATTGGCAACACGATCATCGCGGCTAATCAGTCGCCAGGGGATTATCCCGATGTTCCCCCGGCCGCCAACGCCGGAGCCGGCTTTATCAGCATTGGCCACAACCTCATCGGCATCGGCGACCCGGCGGGGCCCTTCACGGACGGCGTCCTCGGCGACCAGGTGGGAACCGTGGCATCCCCCCTCGATCCTGGCCTTGTCCCTCTCGCCAAGAACGGCGGCCAGGTTTTCACCCACGCCCTTGATCCCGGCGCACCCGCCAGTCCCGCCATCGACGCGGGAGACAACGGCCTGCTCTCCGTCACCGATTTCGCCAATATCGGGGCCGGGGACGCCCGGGGATTTCACCGCGTGTCGGGGGAGTCCAAGCGGGTGGATATCGGCGCCTACGAACGTCAAGCCGTGGACCCCGTGCTGACCGCCTTGGGCGATGACCTGGCGGACGCGCTGGCGGGCGACTACAATCTGCGCGCGATGCTCGAGAACGCGCCACAAGCCACTCTCGTCACCATAAGCGGAACTCACGTCCTCGATCCCAGCCGGCCCCTTGTCTTGCGCAGCCCGTTTATCGGCATGGGAGAGGATCTCGTCATCAACGGCCCCCGCCTCGTCACCAGCCGCCTGATGCGCGGGGGCGATTGCAGCCTCGTCGGCTTCCGACTGCGACCGAATACAACGGGTGTCACGCACGGAGGCGCCATCGAACACGGCGCCCACAATGCTCGGCTGGCTTTGAATCTCTGTGACCTGAGAGACGGCGTGGCCAATTTCGGCGGAGGGCTGGCCTTGCGGGACCACACGAGCGCGCTTGTCCAAAGCTGCTTATTCACCGAGAACACCAGCGATTTCCTCTCCGTCATCAACGACGCCGGGGGCGCCATCTGGGCCGGGCCCGATTCCTCGCTGACCCTCAACAATAGCACCCTGACGGGCAACGGCAGTGCCGGCAACTCCGGCGGCGCGCTGGCCGTCGAATCCCGCGCCCAAGTCACCGTCATCAACTGCACCCTGGCGTTCAATTCCGCGCTGTCCTTCGGCGGCGGCATCTCCATCGAAGGGGCCGACACGCAGGTGCGCATCGGCAATACGCTCATTACCTCCAACACGGCGGGAGCGATCCCCAACTTAGGAGATGTGAACGGCGCGATCAGTAGCTTGGGGCATAACATCGTTCGCACCGGCGGCAGCAGCGGACTTCTCTCCGGCCAGAACAACGACATCGTCGGCTCCGAGTTTTTCCCCGAACCCACTGGCGTCCTGCCGCTGGCCGACAACGGAGGCTTCACCCCCACCCACAACCTCGCCGACACGAGCCGGGCCATCAACAGCGGCTCGAATGCTTTGGTCGCCCAGTTTTTCGCTTTCGGAAGCGATGACATCAACGCTCCCTTCGACGATCAGCGCGGTCCCGGATTCCCCCGGATCGTCGGAACCATCGTGGACCGTGGCAGCTTCGAGACAGAGGTAATACCGGACGTGACGGCGACGCCGACTCCTTCGCCAACTCCGACTCCATCCCCTACGCCGACAGCGACAACGACACCTACGCCGACACCGACGCCCACAGCCACACCGACCGCTACGGCGACTCCAACACCCACGCCAACACCGACGGCGACCCCCACCCCCACTCCAACGGCGACCCCGACAGCAACACCCACCACGACCCCAACGGCGACACCTACGGGCACGCCCACGCCAACGCTGACGGCAACCCCAACTCCGACACCATCGCCCACGGCCACCTCCACACCGACGCCCACCCCAACCCCCAATGTGGTCGATGTGCTCCTGGGCCTGCGGACAGCCGCCCCCGCCGACAACCGCAACGGGGACTTCGTGGTCGATATCGCCGACTTCTTCTCCAATTAGGGCGGCCGATTCCGTGCCGAGATGAGTTGCCTCCCCCGCCGCGCCAGTCTCATTCTTCGGCATCTCGCAAGACTGAGCGGCCGCCCCACCGATGACGTCCCCGATTCCACCGGACCCTGAAGACGCCCCGCCTCCGGCTTCCGGGGTGGAGGAAGGGGCGGGGTTTTCCCTCGGGTTTCTGGACGCGACGGTGGTCGCGGGCGGGTCGGCGGACGCGATTCCCAAGATGGGGACGCCTCCGCCAGCTTCCGCCGGGCCCTATGTGCTGAAACACCGCATCGGCGAGGGCGGTCAGGGAGAAGTCTGGGAGGCGTGGCAGACGTCCCTCGGGCGCGAAGTGGCCGTCAAAATCCACCGCCGCGGGTCCGCCGAGTCCTTCCTGAAGGAAGCGATCCTGACCGGCGAGCTGGACCACCCGAACATCGTGCCGGTTCTGGATTTGGGGACGCTGCACCGGTCCGGGCTGTCGCCCCACGGCGAGCGCCCCGTGATGGCCATGAAGCGGGTGACGGGCGAGCGGTGGGACGTGCTGATCGCGCGGGAACGCCCGGCCGAGGTCCCGCCAGCGGAAGCCTACTGGAGCAAGCACCTGGGCATCCTGCGAAGCGTCTGCCTGGCCGTGGCCTACGCGCACGCGCGGGGGATCGTGCATCTGGATTTGAAGCCTTCACAGGTGATCGCGGGCGGTTTCGGCGAGGTGTTCCTGATGGATTGGGGCATCGCGGCGCGGCTCGATGGCAATCGCGAGCGCGGGCGCTGTGTCGCCGACATCGACCGGCCCCTGGGCACGCCGGGCTATATGGCGCCGGAGCAGGCGCTGGCCGACGCCGCCGCCATCGGTGTCGCCACGGACGTGTACCTGCTGGGCGCGACGGCGTTTCACATCGCCACGGGCCAGCCGCCGCACCCGGGCGACTCGCCCACCCAATCGATGGACGCCGCGCGCCAGAACCGCCGCCGGCCGCTGGGGCCGGACATCCCCGCGCCGCTGCGCCGCCTGATCGACCGCGCGCTGAGCACCGCTCCCCCGGCGCGGTTCGCTTCGGCCGAGGAATTCCGCCTCGCCATCGAGGACTTCCTCGGCGGGATGCGCCAGACGCAGGAGGCGAAGCGCCTGCTGGCCGAATGCAGCGAGCGCTTCACGGCCGTGCCCGCGAGCGGCTACGCGGAATTGGCGGCCATCGAGGGCGATCTGGATCGGGCGCGGGCCCTGGACCCGGAGATCGAGGGCCTGATGGCGCTGCGCGACGACGTGCTGGCGGCCCACAGTACCCGCGCCATCGCCGCCGGGGACCTGGAGCTGGCGGGGTTGATCGCCCATCGCATCGCCCAGGACGAACGCCGCGAGGCCTTGCTGGCGGCCCTGCGCGAGGCCCAGGACCAGCGCGCCGCCCGCGAACGCGAGCGGGTCCGCGCCCGGCGCTACGCGCTGGTGGCGTTGGCGTCGCTGCTGGCGGTTGCGGCGGTTGCGTCGGTGGTACTGTTTATCGCCTTCGAAACGGCCGTGGCGGAGCGGCGCAACACCGAGCGGGCGCTGGATCAGGCGCAGCGGGAACTGGCCCGCGCGAGCCTGCAAGCGGCCCAGTCGCACATCGAAAACCAGCGTTTCGCCGCCGCCCGCGACGCCCTGCGCCAGACGCCGCAGGCCCGGCGCGGCTGGGAGTGGGGCTATCTGGCGAGCGCGGCCATGCCGGAGGAACGGCTTCTGAGGCCGCGGGACGAGCGCTACGCGACCTTCGCGCTCTCCGAAGCGGGCGGGATTATCGGCGCCATCGGGGCCGATGATGGGCGGTTGGCGATCCTGGACGCGGCGACGGGCGAGGTGCTGACCGAGGACGCGGGGGCCTGGACCGCCGTGATGGCCGGCCCCGGCGAAACCGTTCTCGCGGCGAGCGGCACCGGGTATCTGGCGGCCTTCGGCCCCAAGGCCCCCGCCTGGAAGGTGCGCGTCGCCCAGGAGCCGCTGCTGCGGCTGGCGGGGTCGGGCGAGGCACCCTTCGCGGCGAGTGAACGGGCCGTTTACGCCGTCCCGCATGACAGTTCCGCCATTCGCGAAATCCTGCGGACCGATTCGCCGATCACGGCGCTGGGGGCGCAGGGGGATCTTTTCGCCGCCGGAACCCAGGACGGCCGCATTTTCCAAGGCCACGCCGAGTCCAGCGAAGTCCTGGAAAGCCCCAACCGCCACGACGCCCCCGTGCGCGGCATCGCTTGGGCGCCCGATGGCGCTCGGTTCGTGACCTGGGCCGTGGAGCCGGGCATCCAGCAGGCCGCCCGCGACCCCCGCGCGATCATCCACCACGCCGGTGGGGCGGCGCCGGAAATCGTCCTGACGCCCGACGAATTCGCCGTCACGGCGGCCGCCTGGCGCGAAGACGGCACGCTGCTTCTGACCACCGCCAGCACCACCATCCGCCTCTACGATCCCGCCACGTGGGAAGTGGCGCGGCGCTTCACCCACCCGGCGGGCATCGTGAACGAGCTGGTACTCTCGCCCGGCGGCGCCTTCCTCTATACCCGAACCCGCAACGCGATCGAGCGCATCGACTGGCGGATGGATTGGGAACGCGTCCCGATCGGCGTGGACAGCCGCGCCGTGGCGGCGTTCGCGTTGGCGGGCGAGGGCTTTCTGGCCTGCGGCGCGGACGGTGGCCTGGCTTATTGGGCGCCGGGGCAGCCCGCGCATCAGGTGGCGCTCCCCCGCTATCCGGATCGCATTTTCGGGCTCGATGTGGCATCCGCCGCCCCCGTTCTGGCTACCGCCCACCAGAGCGGCGTCGCGGGACTTTGGGACATGACGGGCGGGGTTCCAGGCCAGCCGCGCCAGTTCTGGGTCGAGAGCAAGTCCATCGATGTCAAAGTCTCGGCGGACGGACGCACCGCCCTGGTGCTGCGCCGCGATGGCGCGGCGGTCCACTGCCGGACCTTTCCGGCGCGCACGGAATCGGTCGTAACCTGGCGCACCGATTCGCCCTTCACCGCCACCGAACTGTCCGCCGATGGCCTCGCCCTCCTGTTCGCCACAGAGGATGGCCGTTTGCTGCGAGGTGATGCCTTCGAGCCGAACGTTTACAACGAACTGGCCAGGACCAAGGGCCGATGGACAGCGCTGGCGCTGGATGGCTCGGGCGCAAGGCTTCTCGCGGGGGCGGAGGACGGCACCATCACGCTCCTCGACGTGGAAAGCAGCGAGCCCATGCGCCTCTTCGAGGGCCACAGCGGCCCCATCCGCGACCTCGTCTGGGTCGCGAAGGAGCGCCGGTTCCTCAGCGCTTCGGCCGACGAAACCGCCCGGCTCTGGAACATCTCGAACCCGGAAAGCGTAACCGTCTATCGCGGCACCCACGCCGGGGCCGTCAACGCCGCCGTCTTGACACCCGATGGCGCGCGGGTGCTGACCGCCTGCGCCGATTCGCTGCTGCGCGTTTTCGAGGCCGACACCGGCGTCGAACTGCTGACCTTCGCGGATCATCGCTATGGCGTGCTGGACCTGGCCCTGATGGCCGATGGGCGGACGTTGATCACAGCAGGCCAGGACGCCGTGCTCCGAACCTGGCTCGCGGTTCCCTGGGATCGGGGAGAGGGTTTCTTCACGGAAGGCCTGAAGGGCGACAGGCGACCCTGAAAGCGCATTCATTTCAAGAATTCACCACCGAGGCACTGAGGACACAGAGAGGATTGTATTTACTGAAGTTGAGTGGCTTTGGCTGTGAACCGCACGCTCCCCTCACTCGCTCAGCGCCATCGCCATCAACTCCGTCCGTGTGTTCGCTCCGGCGCGGCTCAGGATGTTGCGGATGTGGAATTTGACGCCACTTTCGCTGAGACCGAGGATCGTGGCGATGTTGAGGTTTGAGTAGCCTTGCAGCAGATACTCGGCGACTTCCTCCTCGCGGGGGCTGAGGCCGAGGCGGGAGGCGAGGGCGGCGAGGCGGCGCTTTTCCGAGTCGTCGCGCAGAACCAGGCTGACCCCGGCGAACGCGCCGTCGTCCTCGGCCACGCGCCGCATCAGGCCCCGCAGCAGAAACGCCGGGGTCCGGGCGGGGGCGCTTTCGAGAACCACTTCGGCGCGGCGCTCGCCCCCCGCCAGGCGTTCCAGGCAAGCCGACAGCTCAGCCCAACAGGCCGGCGCGAGGCTTTCCGGCAGGGCGTCGCCGGCTTTGAAGTAGGCTTCCGCCGCCTCGTTGCCCCAGGTCACGGTCCAATCCGCGCCGGTGCGCAGGATCAGGTCGGAGGCGCTTGCTTTGAGGAAGGAATGGCTTTGCTCGCGGGCTTCGAGCTGGCGCCGCAGGCCATCCACGGTGCGCAGGTCTTCCACAAAAATCGCCCAGTCGGCCCCGGCCCCAGTCGCGCAGGCCGAGATCCAAAGCGTCACGGTGAACGGTTCACCCTCGGGATCCGTCAGCGTCGCTCGCCTCGGCGACACCATCTCGATTTTCGGGGTATAGGGCAGGTCCTCGGGCATCCCCTCCCATTCGGGAACCAGCTCACTGAAGAGCCGGCCCTTCACCCCGCCCCGTTCGCCCACCATCAGGGCGAAGTGCTCATTCGACCACTGGATGCAGCCGTCCCGCCGGACGAACACGAGGCCAGAGGGGATGCAGCGGACAAGCGATTCGATCCAGGCGCGTTGGGAAGACATCGGGCGGCGGGGTCCTTGTCCGGGAAGCTTCTCCCAAAAGACCCAAACGTCCCCTAGAACGCCATCCAGAAATCGCCCACGGAAGCGAAGGCGCTCACGGCGTTTTCGCCGAGGAAGGAAAGCAACTCCGCATCGGAGACCTCCGCCGCGTTGGCCAAGTCCAGGCCCGCAAAGACGGGAGGGACTTCGGGCGTCAGGAAGCGAATGTACTCGAACTGAGCGCGCAGGTCAGGCTGGGTGGGTACGCCGGGCTGACCTAAGACCTCGGTCAGAGTCGTGGTGTTGTGGGTTTCGACGGGGGTGATTTCCACGTTCGGCCAATCGGTATAAGTGACGAAGCCGACCTGGAGAACGGCCGGCAGATCGGGCCGCCGATAGCGGTTCACAATACGCCAGTCGCCGGTCGCGGTCTTGGCGAGCTGGATGACATACTGGCCGAGGCGGGCGGTTTGCAGCAGCGTATCGCCGCAGGAGCAATCGCTGGCGCTGATGTCGAGGCGCGAGTATTCAGGGAGTTCGTCCTCGTTGGAGGTCGACTTCACTTCGTACTGGAAAGTGCCCGGCGTGTTTGCCGATCCGATGGAGAGGAAGGAATACTTCTCTCCCCCCGCTGTCCAGGTGGCGGGCGTAATGGCCCGGGGGGCGCGGATCATGAGCCCGGCCAGGGAATAGCTGCGCTCCGGAGCGCCGGTGCCAGCGCGGTTCGTTGCCTGGACGCGGGTCGTGACGACGAAGTCACCTGTCACTTCCTTGAAGACGAGGGGCCCGCGATAGTCTTCGTACCAGCCGTTCGTGTACGGCACCATCGTCATCCAACCGTCTCGCGTGACGTCGATGTCGAGGACTTCCAACTGCTCGTTGGGCCACATTTCCGCGTCTTTGACGCGCGACCAATCGGTGAGGGAATCGGTCTCGAATTCATCGTTCAGGGCTTGCAGCGGGTCCGCCGCCAGCAGTGTGGCGGACGTCCCGAGGGTCATGGCGGCAAGGATGGGGAGCACAAACGGTACCTTCATTGGCGAATCGTTCCTTTGTTAGAAGAGAATAACGGAATAATCACCCACGTTGCATCGAGCCGGATGCGCGCACAACTACCCGAAAGGTCAGGTCCCCGGCTTCGACCTGACCTTTCGGTCAGTTGCGCAAAGCGGCGGGAGCCCTCAGGATTGCAGGCGATACTTAGACCGGTCCCTCCCTCGATAATCGTTTGGCCGGTCGATAATACAGGTGCTTCTATGATTCGATCTTCTTTCCCTCTCTTGCGGTTGGCGCTTTGGGGCCTGGTGGCCTCGTCCGCCGTGGCGGCTTTGGCCGCCGTGGGTTCGGGCGATTCGGCGGCTGGTCCGCTCGAGACGCTCGCGCCTGAACCCGGCACGCTGACTACTCCGCCCTCGGCTCCCGCCTCGCCCATCCTGCTGCCCTATTCCGGGGCGGCGGATCCGCTGACAGGCCTTGGCGCGGTCGAGCTGTGGTTCCGCACCGACTCGCAACCCTGGACCTATTCCGGGCTGTTCCTAACCGGCGGCGGCGGCCAGTTCGCCTTCACGCCCCCCGGCTCGGAACCGGCCAACCACGGCATGTATTACTTCGAATTGGTCGCCGTCGATCTGCTCGGCAACCGCTCCGCCGAGCCTTCGGGCATGGCGGGCACCGGCGATGGCGCCGTGTCCTTTGCCGCCGGGGCCTCCGTCGCGGATTGGAGTGTCCTCGAATGAAAACCCTTCTCGCGTTCCTCCTCACCCTCGCCGCCTCGGCGGTGATGGCGGCGCCCGTTGTCTCCAACGTGCAATTCGCGCAGCAACCCTCCGAAACCGGCGGCAGCGAAGTCGTCGTGACCTACGATCTTGCCTCGCCGCAGGGCGATTGCGAGGTCTCGCTGGAAGTCTCCGCCGATGGTGGCGCCACCTTCACCATCATCCCGGAAAGCGTCGGCGGCGACATCGGCGCCGCCATTTCCCCCGGCACCGGCAAGGAAATCGTCTGGGACATCAGCCAGGACCTGCCCGGCATTCACCTGCCGAACGCGGTGGTCCGCGTCCTCGCCGACGACGGCTCCTGCGCCGGGTGTCTGCTCTGGTCCGACCCGGCGACCTGGGGCGGCACCAAGCCGCAGGCCGGCGATGTGGTCACCATCGGCCATGCGATGAACGTTCTGCTGGATGAATCGCCCCCGGACCTCAACGGGCTGATGATCGAGGGCTCGCTCGTCTTCGACGATCAGGACCTCGAACTTACCGCCGACTGGATCATGCTCCACGGGACGCTGCAAATCGGCACGGAGGCCCACCCCTTCACCCACAGCGCCGTCCTGACGCTTACGGGCGACAACCCGGACGCCAACATCATGGGCATGGGAACGGTGAATCGCGGCATCATGGTCATGGGCGGCACGCTGTCGCTGCATGGTGCGCCGCCGGAGGTCCTCTGGACCAAGATCGGAGCCCACGCCAACGCGGGCGCCAGCACCTTTGACCTGATCGAGACCCCGGACTGGTCCAGCGGCGATCAGATCGCCATCGCGCCGACGGACTTCTACGGCGTTTCCGAGACCGAGCGCCTGACCCTGACCGCCGTCGCGGGCCAGCAGATCACGACCGCCGAGACGCTGGCGACCTTCCGCTGGGGGCTTCTGCAATATCCCACGGCCACCGGCATGAGCCTGACGCCCGACGAGTCCATCGTCCTGACCCCGGAAATGGCCGGTACCCCGATGGTGCTGGACCAGCGCGCCGTGGTGGCGAACCTGACCCGCAACATTGTCATCCAGGCCCCCGACGACACCCTGTGGCAGAACAGCGGCTACGGCGTCCACGTCATGGTGATGGGACCCACATCCTTCGCCACGGTGGACGGCGTGGAATTCCGCCGCGCCGGCCAGGCCGGGCGCCTGGGGCGATATCCCTATCACCAGCACCTGCGCAGCTACAGCGGCTCCGGGCCGTCCATGCTGGCGGATCTGTCGGGCGAATACATCCGCCGCTCCGTCGTCAACCAATCCGCCAACCGCGGCCTCGTAATCCACGGCACGAACGGGCTTCTCGTCGAAGACAACATCGTATTCGATGTGCTCGGCCATGGCGTGTTCACGGAGGACGCCGTCGAGCGCCGCAACACCTTCGACGGCAACGTGGTCCTGAAAGTCCGTAACCCCACGCCAGCCAATGCGCTGAGGATTCACGAGCGAAACGACCTGTTTGGCCTGGCCACCGGGTCGAGCGGGTTCTGGATCAGCAACCCGGACAATGTCCTGACCAACAATATCGCTGCCGATTGCCAGGCCTTTGGTTATTGGCTGGCCTTTCCACCGACGCCCCAAGGCCTCTGCAACGAAGTCGCCGTCGTGCCCAACCGCGTGACCTTTGGTGTGTTCGACGATAACACGGCCCACACGACACGAAACGAGGGCATCATGCTCGATGGGCCGGAGGTGGCCTTTGACCCCGGCAGCGATCATGGCGGGCTGGTCCAGCAGCTCCAGTACTGGTCCACCGATTCTCCATCCGGCATCGGGTTTACCGCGATCGAGCGCTTCCACCTGAATCGCTATCAGGTCTGGAAATGCGGCAACAGCGGCATCTGGGACCGCGCCACCGTGCCCACCAACACCGAGTGCGTGTCCGCCGACAATTGCCAGCGCTTCTTCGCCGGTTCCGGCATTGACGGCATCATCCAGCGCTGTCTCGTGGTCGGCACCAGCTTGAACGACAGCGGCGGGTTCCGCCCCAACGACGCTGGCGATCCGACCATTTCAGCCTTCGCCACGTACCACAGCACCTTCGACATCCAGCACAACCTGGCGCTGAATTTCCCGCTGGTCACGGGCAAGCGGAGCGGCGTCTTCGCAACGGACGATTACTACACCCGTGCCGTGGAGAAAGGCACCACCCGAAATATCGGCAACGTGGTTTATAACTCCCATCCGGGATACAAACTGACGGCCCGATTCAGCAATCAGTTCAGTTATCAGGAGTTCGCCAGTTGGTACACACTGGCCAGTGCCCTCTGGGATCCGGACGGCCAGTGGGGGCCGGCGGGACAATGGTTCGTTTACAATACGCCGTTCCTGATCCATGGGCTGACCGTGACGGAAGTCGCGCCAACGCCCGCCGAGTCCGGCGGCGTCAGCGTGCCGGGCCCCTTCTATGGCTTCCATGGCTTCGTTCTTCACGGTCAGGGTGGGACGCCGCCCCAGAACATGGACTTCGACGACCTGATGGCGATCGAGGTGCGGCGGCTCGACCTGGACATGAACGAAGTGGCCACTTGGCGCGTCGGCGCGGGCGATCAACCGGGCATGTTCCTCCAGCACATGCGCGACTTCGCCGCCCATCCGACCGGTCTCTACGAACTCGATTTCCCCGGCGATCCCTTTGGCATCACCCATCCCACCAATGTCCGCATGACGGTGGAGAACCTGATGACGGAAGACGACACCGTGGTGGTGGGTGTTCAATTCGATGGGTCCATCGACCCGAATGTCTATCTGCGCTATCCGGGAAACGGGGCCTTCACCGTCTATAGCGAAGTCGCAAGCCTGGAGGCCGTGATCGAATCGGTGGGAGAAACCTACTGGCGGGACACCACCGGAAACCGCGTCTGGGTCCGACTCCGTGGCGGAACCTGGGTGCCGCCGCAGTCTTCCGACGTCACGAACGACGACCTGCTCTATCACACGACCTTTCTGCACATCGCCCCATGAGGTGACCAATTGCCCGGACCGGCATCCGAGCGGTTGAAGTCCAGTGCCAAGCTCCGAAGGTGGCTCGAAATCGCCCCTTCGGAGCTTTTTCATGCCCATCCTGATCAAACGCGTTTACGACCCGCCCAGCGAACGCGACGGCACGCGGCTGCTCATCGACCGCCTCTGGCCTCGCGGGCTCAAGCGCGACGCGGCGGCGCTCGACGGCTGGCTCAAGGACCTCACCCCCAGCCACGACCTGCGCCGATGGTTTCACGCCAGCCGCGACGAACGCTGGCCCGAGTTCCGCGCCCGCTACCGGGCAGAGCTGGACGCCCACGGCGACCGCCTCGCGGACCTGGCGGAGCAGGGGCGCGCGGGGACGCTGACGCTCCTGACCGCCGCCCGGGAACCGGGGCGCAGCCACGCGGTTGTGCTGAAGGAGGTGCTGGAGTCACTTGCTCCCTTAGGGGGAGTCGAAGGGTGGTAGAACAAGGGCAAGAGTGCCCGTGCCACATTTCGGTGGACGGTCGGTCGAAATCGGTCTTCTTGGGCCCATCTTGTTTTTCAGGAGAACGAACATGGCGAATCCCAATGATGAACCCCAACCAACGTTCGAAACGCCAGAACCGGAATCTCCCTTTGGCCCGCTGCCTCGCTTCCTGATGGAAGGGCCGAGCTTCGACGGCCTCGATCTGGAACGCTGCCAACACCCGGGGCGCGTGATCCGGTTCAACGCTCCCGAAAAAGATAAACTCCGCCAAGGGCGCACACAAAAAAACACCCCGCACTCGGCGGGGTGTTCCATCCTTCAGCTTTTGCTTTCAGGAGACTTAGCCAGGGCCGTCAGGCCCCTTCCGGCTTAGTCCTTCTTGCGGCGCGGCGGGCGGGGACGGCGGGTGCGGCCTCCGCCACCTTCACCGCGTTCGGCACGATCGCCACCACGGTCGCCACCACGGTCGCCACGGTCACTGCGGTCACCACCACGGTCTCCGCGATCGCCACCACGGTCACCGCGGTCGCCACGGTCGCGGCCTCCTCGGCCACCACCGCCGCCGCTGCGGCGGCCACGGCCACCGCCGCTGTCCGAGCGATTGCCGATGTCGTCGCCCGGCTCTTCCGGGTCGGCGTCAAGGACGTCGTCGTTGTCGCGGCTCGAGGGACCACGTCCGCCGCCACCACCGGATTTCTCCAGCAGAGCCTTGCGGCTCAGGCGGATGCGGCCGCGCTCCTTGTCGATCTCCAGCACCTTCACGGTCACCGTGTCGCCGACGTTCACGACGTC
This sequence comes from Sumerlaeia bacterium, assembly GCA_040219255.1. Classification (GTDB taxonomy): domain Bacteria; phylum Sumerlaeota; class Sumerlaeia; order SLMS01; family JAHLLQ01; genus JAVJSW01. Next base: position 31,441 of record JAVJSW010000072.1, on the reverse strand, counting down.
TTCCACGGTATCGACGCGATGGTGTTCGAGTTCGCTGATGTGGATCATGCCGTCGGTGTTGCCGAAGAGGCTGACGATGGCGCCATGCTCCATGGTGCGCACCACCTGGCCGGTGATGATTTCACCTTCCTTGGGCACGCGCAGGATGTTGTCCACCATCTGGATGGCCTTGGCCACCGCTTCGCCGTTGGCGGCGGAGAGGTAGATGTTGCCATCGTCCTCGATTTCGATTTTGCAGCCGGTTTCTTCCTGGATGCCGCGGACGATTTTGCCGCCGCTGCCGATGACTTCGCGGATGCGTTCGACGGGGACCTGGATGATCGACATGCGGGGCGTCTGGGGCTTCATGTCGACGCGGGTCTTGTTGATCGTCTTCGCCATTTCGCCCAGGATGTGCAGGCGGCCTTCACGCGCTTGCTTCAGCGCCGCGGCCAGCATGTCGCTCGTCACGCCGTCGATCTTGATGTCCATCTGCAGGGCCGTGATGCCCTTCTCGGACCCGGCGACCTTGAAGTCCATGTCGCCGCTGTGGTCCTCGATGCCCTGGATGTCGCTCAGGATGGCGGTTTTCTTGCCGTCCTCGCTGACGATCGAGCCCATCGCGATACCGGCCACGGGACGCGCCAGCGGAACGCCGGCGTCCATCAGAGCCATCGACGTCGAGCAGATCGTCGCCATGGACGACGAGCCGTTGGACTCGAGAATCTCGACCACCGAGCGGATCGTGTAGGGGAACTGGTCGGGCGGGGGCAGAATGGCGGAGATGGCGCGCTCGGCGAGGGCGCCGTGGCCGATTTCACGCCGGCCTGGGCCGCGCGGGGGCTTGGCCTCGCCCACGCTGAATCCGGGGAAGTTATAGTGCAGGAAGAAGCGCTTGTGGCTGACGCCGGTGATGTCGTCCACCATCTGCTTGTCTTCCGGCGTGCCGAGAGTCGTCACGGCCAGGGCCTGCGTCTCGCCACGGGTAAAGACCGAGGAGCCGTGAACGCTCGGCAGAACGTCCACCTCGCCCCAGATCGGGCGGATTTCGTCGGGCTTGCGGCCGTCGGCGCGCTGACCCTTGGTGAGGACGAGTTTGCGCATCTGCGCTTCGTCGAGGTCGTGGCAGATTTCCGAGACCTCGCCCTTGCGGGATGCGTACTCTTCGCCCAGGCCTTCCATCACGGCGGCCACGCCTTCTTTGAAACGCACGCCGCGGGCCTTCTTGTTGTGAATGCCAGGGATGTCCTTCAGGGCCGGGGCGAACAGCTTCTCGACCTTCTTGACCAGGTCCTTGTCCGCTTCCGGATCGGTGTGCACCACCTTGGCTTTGCCACAGGCGGCGCGCAGCGAATCGATGCCCGCGGTGACCTGCTTGATATTGTCGTGCGCCATCTCCAGGCCCGTGACCATATCGGCCTCGCTGGCTTCCAGGGCACCCGCTTCCACCATGTTGATCGCGTCGGCGTGGCCGGACACGATCAGGTTGATGTCGCAGTTTTCAATCTGCTGGAAGGTCGGGTTCAGTACGAACTGGCCATCCACGCGGCCGACGCGTACACCGGCGATGGGCTTCTTGAAGGGAATGTTGGAAATGTGGAGGGCGGCGCTGGCGGCCGTCATGGCCACGACTTCCGCCGGGTTCTCCAGATCCATCGAGAGCACCGTGATGGACACGATGATTTCGTTGCGCAGCGTCTTGGGGAACAGCGGGCGCAGCGTGCGGTCCGTCAGACGGGCCCGCAGGCTTTCCATGTCGCTGGGGCGCGACTCGCGCTTGAAGAAGCTGCCGGGGATGCGGCCCGAGGAGTAGAACTTCTCGCGGTAATCCACCATCAGGGGCAGGAAATCGCGGTCGTTGGGCGTCTCGCTCATGACGACGGCCGCCAGAACGACCGTGCCGCCGACCTTGGCCATCACGGCGCCACCGGCCTGCTTGGCCAGTTTGCCGGTGCTAAGCTCCAGCGTCTTGCCGTCGCCATAGGGCACTTCGATGGCGTATTCGGTAAAATTCAGTCCCTTGGTTTCCGTCACGGCGCCGGCCTTGGGTGAGGCGGCGGGCTTGGCGGCCTGGCGGCCGGTGGACTTGCGACTGCGCGAGGAGGCTTTCTTCGCGGCCGGGGCCTCCGCCGGAGCTTCAGCGGCGGCGGGAGCCGCGGACTGCGTGGCCGCAGGCTTGCGGGCGCTGGACTTGCGGGCCGCCTTCTTCGCCGCGGGCTTCTCGGCGGCGGGCGCTTCGGTCGTCTCCGGCGCTTCGGGGGTGGCGGCGGTGGCCGCCTTCTTGGAGCTACTACGTTTTCTAGCCATAAGTGATCGGTGTCTCCTCAATCGGGTGGACAGGGAATGCGGGAACGCTTTGAGATGCGTTCCGGCGAGGTTCCGCACCGCCGATTGGGGAGCCACTGGGTCGATCGAGATTCGCATTCAGCGCCAAGCGAAACGGCTTCCCGGGGTGGAAGCGGTTGGCTTGGCGCCGCATGGAAATCCCGACTTCGGCTCACGCAGGTTTCGGCCAGGCGCGCGATTCTTGTGAAAATGAGATTCCGGACTCTTTACGCCGGAGAAAACAAAAACGCCCCCGCAGCCCAATGTTTGGCGGCGAGGGACGGCTTATGTTTTCGAAACGCCTGGGAAGACTCGAACGAACGGAAGCCGCCGGGTGGCGGTTTCGAGTGTCCGTAGGGGAAGCGTTCGCAGGGGTGTTTCTCTCATATCCGGGTGAAGCTGTGAAGCAAGCCCGGAGCGATTGCAACTGGAAAGCGCGGTTCCTTGCGAAAATCTATCAAAGGAACGCGCAGGCTCGGCCTTAGCGGACTTCGCGGATGCCCAGGCGCTTGATCAGGTCGCGGTAGCGCTCGATGTCGCGGTCGCGCAGGAACTTCAGCAGACGCTTGCGCTTGCCCACCATCATCAGCAAGCCGCGCCGGCTGTGGTAGTCGTGCTTGTTGATCTTCATGTGCTCGGTCAGGTTGTTGATGCGCTCGCTGAGCACCGCCACCTGAACCTCGGGCGAACCGGTATCGCCTTCCTTCAAGCCGTATTCCTGGATGATTTCCGTTTTGCGGTCTTTTTTGACGGACATGGTCTGTCTCTCCAAAGTGGTCTTTTCGCCCGCACCCCAGAACGCCGCCGGAGAGAACCGGAGCGCGCGCCCGAGGCGTGGGACAGCGCGGGAGTGTGGGCACCGCGCCCCCCGCTGTCAAGCGCGCTGGTGCGGTTTTCGCACCCTTCGAGTTCTGAACCGCAGAGGTCCCAGAGGACGGAGGCCTCGCAAAGGTTCACAGAACTCTGACACAAGATCACTGGCTAAGCTGTGAAAAATCAGCGAAACAACAGATCGTACATCTTGCCGTCTTGTCCTGACCGCACCTCCGGCGATCAAGGATTTCCCTATTCCCCTGTCACCGGGACAATGATTGGCCCTCCCGAATCCCCCGACCTAACCCCTCTATCTCCAATATTCTCTGTGTTCTCTGTGACTCTGAGGTGATTTCTTCAAAAACGAAGGCCTCCCTTACCCCCAGTTCGCCAGAATCCCGGCGCTGCCGAAGCGCGACGGGTCCGTGGCCGGGAGGCCGAGTTCCTGCGCCGCCGCTTCGCAGGCCGAGCGGGCGGCGTCTTCCGGATGGCCCCAGGTGTTGATCGCCACGCCGATGCACCGCGGGGCGAGGCCGAAGGGCTTCACCGAGTCCATGTAGAACTCGAGCATTTTGCTCAGCGAGGGGATGGCGATGTGTTCGCGCTTGCTGATCGCCGTGCGGCCCAGTTGATGGCACAGCAGGAAATCCGTGGGCATGCAGCCGTGTAGCAGACCGAGTGTCACCGGCGAGTAGCCGGGGTGCAGCAGCGAGCCTTGGCCTTCGATGAGGACGTAGTCGTTGTCTTCGGCGACGCGCAGGACATCGCGTTCGACGCATCCGGCCATGAAATCGCCGGCGATGGCGTCGATGGGGCTGCCCCAGCCCTCGATCATCATGCCGGTCTGGCCGGTGGCGACAAAGGCGGCGTGGATGCCTTCTTTGCGGGCGGCGGCGCGGATTTCCAGGGCGGCGGTCATCTTGCCGATGGCGCAGTCGGTGCCGACGGCGAGGATGCGGCGGCATTTCGTTTCGAGGCAGGCGCCCGAACCGACGGGCAAATCTTTGCCGGGTTTGCGCACATCCCAGATTTTCGCACCCGTTTCCCTGGCGAGGGTGACCATCTCCGGGTCGTCCACCAGGAATTCATGCATGCCGCTCCAGACGTCCATGCCGGCCTTGAGGGCGTCCTTGACGGCCTGGCGCATGGGGGCGGGAAGTTTGCCGCCGACGGGCGTGGCGCCCACCACCAGGGTGTCCGGGCGCGCGACGCTGCCGTCCAGAAACTCGCCGACGGTGGCCTTGACGGGAATGTCTTCCCGGGCGCCGAGGCGCTCGACGGTCGAAGCCCCCACCGCCTCGCTGTCCACACAGCCAACGCTGTCGTGGTGGGAATAGAGGAGCACGCCTCGGGTGGTCTTGGCGCTTCGGGGCGACAGGCAGCCTTCCGTCAGATGGAGAAGGCGCCGCTTCTGCCCGGCGTCGGGGTCTGTGGAGGGATCGTAGATGATGCTCATGCCGTTTGCGTCACAATGAAGGTTTGGGATTGAAGGAGCGGGGTCCGGCTCCCACGGTGGGGCAGGAAACGACCAGTACCCCTGGCGCTGCAAACCCCATTTTTCGTGGACCGTAGGAATTTTTCGCCGTGACCGACCAGGGAGATACCATCCCACGCCGCCTCGAGCGCTTGGAAGTCCTCTACAAGATTTCCAACTTGCTCAATACGACGCTCGATCCGACCCAGGTGCTCGAAGAAGTCCTGCGCGAAGTGGTCCGCGTAACCAGTGCGTCCTCCGCCAGTATCGCCATGGTGGACCACAGCCGCGAGATCCTCAACATCGAAACGGCGATCAACATCGCCCCGGAAGCCTGGCGCGATCTCAAGCTCGAAGTCGGCCACGGCGTCACCGGCTGGGTCGCCGCCCATGGCTGTCCGCTGCGCATTGACGATGTCGCCACAAACCCGCTCTACATCGCGGTCAAGCCCGACGTGCGCAGCGAACTCGCGGTGCCCATGTTTCATGGCCACCGCGTCCTCGGCGTCATCAACGTCGACAGCGTCCGAGAGAGCGCCTTCACCGAAGACGACGAGAAGATGCTGACGGCCATCGCCGAGCAAAGTGCCCGCGTTATCGAAATGGCCCGCCTCTACAGTCAGCTCAAGCGGCACAACGCCCAGATGGAGTCGCTCTTCGGCGTCGGGCGCCAGCTCACGATTTCCACCAGTGTCTGGAGCATCCGCGCCCTCGTCGTCCGCGAAGGCATGCGCATTCTCGAAGGCAACGCCTGCGCCCTCTATGAAGTGGCCGAGGATGGCAAGACGCTGGAGATCGTGGCCCAGGAGGGGGCCGATCACTGGGAGTCGCAACTGGGCTTCCCGCTGCTCCACGGGCCGATCTACTCGACCTTCCGGGCCCAGATCGTGACGATGGTGGAGAAGCTGCAAGACACGGCGGAAACGCCCGCCCCGGTGGGGAAGTTTCCCCGTTCCCTGCTGGCCGTGCCGGTTTCGTATCAGGACGCCCCGGCGGGGGTTCTGGCGGTGGGATTCCATCATGCGCGCACCTTTATCGATTCGGATTCGAGTCTGCTGCAATTGCTGGCCAATCAATACGCCGTGGCACAGGAAAACGCCCGGCGCCAGGAGCGGCTGCTGGTTATGGAAGAATCGCTGAACCGGGCGGAACGGTTCTCGTTGCTGGGGACGTTGGCGGCGGAAATCGCCCACGAAATCCGCAATCCGGTGACGATCATCAATCTGCTCCTGCACAGCATCAGCGAAGAAACGGAAGGCAACGCCCAGGTGGCGGGCGATCTGCGGATCGTGATGGACAAACTCGACCGCATCAATCGCATCGTGGAGCAAACGCTCAACATCGCCCGCAACCGCGAACCCTCCTTCGAACCCGTTTGCCTCAATGCCATCGTGCGCGATTTGCTCCTTTTTCTGAGCCACAAACTGACCAAGGGCAGCATCGAGTGCTGTTCCGAACTGGACGGCGATTTGCCGAGCCTGCCCGCCGACCGCCTGCAAATCCAGCAGGTTCTCCTGAACCTGATGATGAACGCGATCCAGGCTATGCCCGAGGGCGGACGCCTCGCCGTTTCGACGCGCCGCTTCGAAAACGAGAACCAGCTGCCCATGGTGGCCATCGAGGTAATGGACTCGGGCGTGGGGATCGCGCCAGAGAACATCCCCTCGCTGTTCGATCCATTCTTTACGACGCGCCAGGAAGGCACGGGCCTGGGGCTGTTCATCTCGCGCAAGATGATCACGTCCCATGGCGGCGAACTGAGCGTGAAGAGCGAGCCCGCCAAGGGCAGCACCTTCCGCATTGTCCTGCCCCTGCAAAGAACCGGCGGCCAGACGGATAACGGCCACAGCGGCCAATCGCCGTATCCGGACGCGGAGAGTAACCCGTCATGACGCGCCAGACGATCCTTGTCGTGGATGACGAACCCGATTTCGTCACCGGTTTCCGCCGCGTGCTGGCCCGCGACGATGTGGAACTGCATAGCGTCCTGAGCGGCGACGACGCGATCCGCTGGATCGCCCAGCAGGGCCGGCCGGACCTGGTGTTCATGGACCTGCGCATGCCGGGTCAGGACGGCCTGACGACGCTCAAACGCCTGCGCGAGATGGACGACCGGCTGCTTATCATCCTGATGACGGCCCACACGACGACCGGCACCGTGATCGAAGCGATGAAGTGCGGCGCCTACGATTTCATCGGCAAGCCCTTCAGCGCGTCCAAGCTCCGCGAAGTCGTCCACGACGCCCTCAAAGTCGCCAGCGACATGAAGAGCGTGGTGTCGTACCAGCCGAGCCTGGCCGAGGACCAGGCGTCGGAAACGATCATCGGCGTCAGCGACGCCATGCGCGACGTCTATAAGAGCATCGGCCAGGTCGCCGCCAGCAACGCCACGGTCCTCGTCACGGGCGAGAGTGGCACGGGCAAGGAACTGGTGGCCAAGGCGATCTATCACCACAGCGAACGAGCCGGAAAACCGTTCATCGCGGTGAACTGCGCGGCGATTCCGGAGAGCCTGCTGGAGAGCGAGTTGTTCGGCCATGAGAAGGGCTCCTTCAGCGGCGCCGTGGCGCGCAAACCGGGCAAGTTCGAGGTGGCCCGGGGGGGGACGTTGTTCCTGGACGAAATCGGCGATATGTCGTTGTCGACGCAGACGAAGATCCTGCGCGTGATGCAGGACGGGACGTTCCAGCGCGTGGGCGGAACGGAGACGCTGCACAGCGACGTGCGGGTACTGGCGGCGACGAACAAGAGCCTGGAGACCATGATCCGCACCGGTGAGTTCCGCGCCGATCTCTACTACCGCCTCAACGTGGTGCATATCGAGCTGCCGCCGCTGCGCGAGCGCCGCGAGGACATCCCGGCCCTGATCGAGTATTTCCTGCGGCGCATCCGCCGCGAAATCGGCCGCAAAGTCCCCACCATCAGCGAAGCGGCGATGGAACGGCTCCAGGCCTACGCCTGGCCGGGCAACGTGCGGGAATTGGAAAACGTGATCCGCAATCTGGTGCTGACGGCGAAGACGGACACCATTCTGGCGAGCGACCTGCGCCTGCGCGAGGAGCAGCAGGACGTCACGCCCCAGCCCCTGCCGCCGGGCTATTACCTGCAACAGCAACCGCCGCCGGGCAATTCGCTCGGCAACGACTACCTGAAATCGGACTCGGGCTACATCCGCCTCGACTCGGCCTACCTGCCCATCTTCCCCCAGCCCGCGGCCGCACCGGCCGCTCCTCCGGCGCCCGAAAACAGCCTCCTGTCGGCGGACACCGCGCCGGATGGCGACGAAGCGGTCACCGGTGACGGCGGCCTCTATCGCGATGTGGAGGAAGCGCTGCGGCCCCTCTTCGACCGCATCGTGGAAGCGCGGGACCGGGGCGGCGACCTCAGCGCCTTCGACGTGGTCGAGCGCGCCCTGATCCTGCACGCTCTCAACAAAGTGCGGGGCAATCAGGTGCAGGCCAGCAAACTGCTGGGCATCACGCGCTCGACCCTGCGCAAACGCATCGCCCGCTACGGCCTGATGATCGACACGAAGGTGCGAGGGTAGGGGTTCCAGGTTGCAGGTATCGGCGAAAAAAGGCCGTTCGGCGCGGCGGCGGCGGCGGGCGATGGTAAGGTGCGTCATGGCGAGGGGTCTCCCGGGATTCGGAATCGAACTGGTGGGGAGGCTCGCACAGGCCGTTTGGTTTGTCCCCTCATGTGGAGCTTACGGGACAAGAAAGACAAGATACACTTGTGGGACTAAAGGGACAAGTGGCGCTTCGGGGGCGGGTAAGTCGAGGGAAGGGAGGGGTTTGGGGGCGGAGAGTGGCGGACGTGGTGAGGGAATTCACCGCTGAGGCGCAGCGGACGCAGAGGTTGGGGGCTTGGGGGCTGGTTGGCGGGGGATAATAAGGGAGTTTGGAACCGCGAGAAGGACGCGGAGGAACGCCGATGGGGCGGTGGGTGAACATTTAGGGGCGAAGGAGCAGAGGGACGAAGGGGGGTGGCTGGCGTGGAAGGGGGCGTGATGAAAACGCCCTGCGGGTGAAGGCGGAAAGCAGCGCCCGCGAGCATCAGGATGAACGATGGGCGCGAGGAGGGGCCGACGTTTCGCGTGGAGTATTGAGGGGGTCGCTCGCCGGGGCCTCCATCACCAAGTCACCCGGTGCTGGCCCGCGGCCCCCTGGGCTCCGAAGTCCGGCACCCCCGACCACAGCACCGCCGACGTGTCCACGTCCGACACCGTCACCCACACCGAGTCCGGATAGGCGATCTCGTCGAGCGTGAACGTCCCCGCCAACGGCAGCGTCATCGTCGTCGGCAGCACCGACGCCCCCAAATCCCGCGCCCGCCCCCGAAGCTGATTGTGAGTGCCCGTGCTCGGCACTAGCAATGCATGCAGGCAAGAACTGATTGAAATCAAGACCCGTTCTCGGTTTCACTATTTGCCAAACATTAAATCGACTCTCATCTCACTTTTTTCAAAACTGAGAAAGCAACCCGTCCTAGTCTGTTCAAAACCATCGCCGTCTCGATATATTGTAGAATTCGTTGCTGGATCAAAGGATTTAACTACAAGCTTGTCTTCGATGTCAAAAACACCCATAGGATACTCATTAATTGGAACCTCGGAAAAACTGCTCACTGAATAGCCCCCTGTCTTATCCACGCTTACTGCCGCCAATTGACCTTCACATTCGATTGAAAGATAGTATTTCTGACCCACTTTCCGTATTGGCCCTACTATAGATGGATGAGGAGACAAGTTTAAATCCAAGCATCTAAAGAGCGATTTATAGTGCTTCGCTGAGAATACACCCATTTCAAAGGGAGTAGAAAGCAATACACTCTCATCTTCCACTGAGTTGATATATGCGTGCGATGAGTCCAATGCAATTACGCTGGAACTTGTTCTTTCTACCATTCCGTCGTATGTAACTAGCTGAAAAAGACCCAATTCAACTCCCCTCAACCCATAAACACACTCGTGATTAAATACGTAAGCATCCAACAATTGTGCTACATACAGCACTTTCGCATCGGCCTCCCTGCGGACCTTTATACAGTCCCCACTCCCCATTATCGTGACTTCGTTTGAATAATCTATAATATCATCTTTAAAACGCGCGCGACCTAACTGTCTAATCAGACCTGCATTTGATCGAAAGCTGAAGCCAATGAGGTTCCTATCAAGAGACAAGAGATAGGTCTCACGATTTCCGATACAACGGATTTTCATGTCATTACCGGAGTTGATCCATAACATAACTTGTCCTCGAATTATGGCGATAGGCAGACTGGTAGAATTTGCTATTGGTGACTTTATCCACCAGCTCGTCACGAATTGTATCAGCCATAAATGCGATTTCCTTTGCAAATACCTGATCTTCGCATTCGCTTTTGATGCCATCCAATCCATTTGCATGTGCTGCTTGAGCTAACGACAACAGAGCTAGAATTGGTAGTTTTTTCAGTGCCCGCTTACCCAGCCTTTCTTTAAGTTCGTCACGCATTTCTTTTTCCAGGTTCTTATATTTCCCACTCTCATCTACCCATTTGGAAAGAGTCTCTTGCAACTTTCTCTGCATGTTCTTATCTTTTGCAAAAGATTTAAGTATTTGCTTCTCTGTTACATCTACGCCTTTCTCCGGAAACCACTTTCCATCAGCTATTCGAAGTCTACCAATTTGCCTTCCCTTATCTTTGTCAAAGACGTCGAAATGATCTCCTCTGGATTCAGAAAAATCAATGAGTTCATCAAAATCTGGATCTTTTCCACCAAAGTCCTTCAACATAGGATCCTTACGCCCCATTTTGTCGGGGTCACCAGATTGATATCTGAATTCATAACTCGCAAGTCCTGTTGCGTCCAAGAACATAACCGGATTCCCCCCGACATACGCATAAAAATTCCACCCCGCATCCAACCCAATCGGGTCGCCCTGCATAAACCGCCGGTCCTCGGGCGAATACGTCCGGTAGCGATAGTGATAGAACCCCAGCGCCGGTTCCCATTCCCGGCCCGTGTAGAGCATGCGGTTGCCCAGGGGCGACACCGTGCTCGCGGTAACTCCTGCGCTGTCAAAGACCTGAGGCGCCCCATAGGGAGCGTACTGGTAGCTTTCCACCACCTCGCCCGCTTCGTCAACCAAAGCCACCACCGACCCCAGGTGATCGCGCACCAGGTAATAGACGGCCCACTGGCCCGCGCCCTGACCGCTCCAAAGCGGGCGCTTGGCTTTCAAACCTCCTTGCACCCCGGCGAGTCGTTGCACAGGTTATGACAAATCTCTCCGCTCCGGAAAGGTCATCCGCCGACGTGACGACATTGTTGAATCGAACCTTTTGCCCGCTTGTCATTTGCCCGCTTGTCATTTGCCTGCTTGCCGTTTGTGTGGCGGCGCTCTCCCCCGCCGCGGCGCAGGAAGTCCTGCTCGAAGCCCCCGCCGCGCCGGCGACCCAGCCAGCCGAGCCCGCGCTCGACCCCGAGGTCGTGGCGCGGATCGATGCGCTGCTGGACGATCCGAAGTACGCCGACGCGTTCTGGGGCGTGCGGATCGAGACTCCGGCGGGCCACGTGCTTTACGATCGCCTGGGGGACAAGAATTTCGTCCCGGCGTCGAACATGAAGTTGCTGACGACGGCGGCGGCGCTGGATCTCTTGGGGCCGGAATATACGTACTCGACGCGGCTGTTCCTGATCGGCGGCGTGGGCGAGGACGGGACTCTGGAGGGCGATGTGCTGATCGTGGGCAGCGGCGACCCGAGCCTCGGCGCCTGGCACCCGGACGAGTCGCAGAACAGCGCCCAGGTGCTGGAGGCCTGGACGGCCGCGCTGAAGGAAAAAGGCGTCGAGCGGATCGCCGGCCACATCATCGGCGACGGGCGCTTCTTTACCGAGGAGTACCTGCACGACGACTGGGAGCACTGGGACCTGCCGTACTGGTACGCGGCAGGCAGTAGCGGCCTGGCGATGGAGGAGAACGCGTTCCGCATCCACATCACGCCCGGCGAGAAGGTGGGCGATGCGGCCGAGTACAAGATCACCCCCGACACCCGGTACGTCACGATCCTGAATAAGGTGAAGACCGCGGAGGCGGGCGGAAAGAACAATGCCGACGCCGTGGCCCGGGATCCGGGCAATGTCTTCCACTACGAGCGCACGGTGGCGCTGGACGGCGAAGTGAAGGAGCGGGGCTCTATTCTGGATGGCGAGCGTTACGCGGCCTTTCTGTTTAAGGAAGCGCTCGAACGGGCCGGCGTCGCGGTGGCGGGCGAAGCGGTGAACATCCGCGCCCTGGACCCGGAAACCGTCGCGGCCATCGACGAGGGCGAAAAGTTTTTTGTGACGGCTACCGAGAGCCCGCCGCTGAGCGAGTTGGTGAAGGTCGTCAATGTCCCGAGCCACAACTTTTTCGCCGATCAGATCCTGCGGACTCTGGGGGCGGTGCAGGGCGAGAAAGGCAGTTTCAGCGAAGGCGCCAAGGTGGTCGAGGATTGGCTGGGGCAGATCGGCGCGGAGTCGCCGAAGAGCCTGAACATGCGCGATGGCTCGGGCCTCTCGCGCAAGAATTACGTCCAGCCGCGCCACTTCACCGCGGCGCTGCGCCACATGGTGACGAAGGGCCAGGGTGGCTGGGAGTTTTTCCACTCGCTGCCGGTCGGGGGCGAGAGCGGCACGCTTTCCAACCGCTTTGGCGGCGACGAAGCGGTCGGCAGCCTGGTGCGCGCCAAGACCGGCTACATCGGCTATATGCGTGGACTTTCGGGCTACGCCGAGTCGCTCGACGGGAAGCTCTACGTTTTCTCTCTGATCTGCAATCGCTACTCGGTGCCGACAAAAGAGGTGAACGCCACGCAGGACGCGATCTGCACGCTGCTAGTGCGGGGGGCCGAGGGCGAAGCGGCGGATTAGTCCGGCTGCCGCGCGAAGACGGCGTAGCGCCCGTTCTCGAACACGACCTCATAGCTCTCCGGCACGTGGCGTCTCAGGCCAGGGACGATGGGCAGAAGCAGGTGCGTCACGCCCTCGGCCTGCAAGACGTCCCAACGCACCGTTTCCAAGACCCACGTGCGGCCCGCGTAGCTCTTGGCGAGAGGGACGCCGAGGGCTTCGGCGCGGTGCGAGAGGAGAGGCAGAAGGGCCGGATCGAGGTAGAGCGCGTGGTCGTCGTCCTGGCTGAAGTACACGCTGCGCCGCGTGGCGCTCCTAAGCCCCCCCTGCCTCGGCACCGATTGCACCACGGCGTCCACGGGGGTGTTCTCGGCGATCCAGGCGGTCGTTTCGCGGAGGGCGGGGTCCCGAGGCGGTTGGAACAGGAGGGTCTCGCGGTCGAGAAACTTGCGCGAGGGTAGACTGCCCAGCACCACCGCGAGCCAAAGGAGTCCGATCCAAGCCAGGGCGGGGGGTCTGGCACGCCGCGAGAGGAACCCTCGGCGGCTCGCCGCACCGGCCGCGACGGCGCAAGAGAACACGACGGCGGCGAAGAACCATCCTTGGCTGATCGCAGCGATGCCGGTCCCTGCCGCTGTGCCGACCCAAACGATCACCACCGCGAGCAAGTACCAAATGGCGCCCGAGAAGCCAAGGCCCGCTAAGGCCGCTGGCACCGCCCGAAGCGAGGCCTTGGAGGCCCAGGCAAGGAGACCCAGCGCCATCGCCAGCAGATGAAGAGTTAGGAAGCTCTCCGCCGGGGCCTGAAAAGGCCGGGTGGCGTGGAGGATGAAAAACGTGGCGGCGGCTCCGATCCAGAGCGGGCGGGCTGGGTTTTCCTGCGAATTGAAGACCCGCTCGGCCAGCGCCACACTCGCCAGCGGCAGCAACCACGACGCCGCGCGCAGGGGCTGGAGGCGAATCGCCAAGGGCCATGCGAAAACATCGGCGAGCAAACTGCCGAGGCCGAGAAAACCGAAGCCCACGGCGGCCACAACGGCCAAGACGAAGCGCGCCTCCGCAGGCCGGACGCTCCACCGTTCCTTGACCCAGGCGCCCAGCAGGACCAGTGCGGCGATGGTCTGCACCAGCAGCGGCCAGGGCTGATCCCACAGGAAATAGTGGATGCGATGGCCAGAGCGGACCACATCGGCCCAGCCTTCGGGAATAGGACCGGTTCCGGGCGCCGTGGCGATCATCCAAAGCACCGGCGCGGCAGCCGCGGCGCCCGCGATGGGAGCGAGCGCGAGGCGCCACCGTTCGGCCCGGCTGCGGGCACAAGCGGCCAGTCCGCAGAACAACAGGGTTCCGGCGTAGAAAGCGTTCAAAAGGTGGAAATTGGCGCAGGCACCGGCGAGGGCGAAACCGAGCGGCGGACCCCAAAGCCGATGGCGCCATCGCCAGGCCACAGCCCAGGCGATGAGCAGTGGCCCGGCGACGAGAGTCGTGGGGGAAAACTGGGCGGACAGCAGGCCGTTCGCTCCGGCAAGGGTCAGCCCCTCGCCGGCCAGTAGAAGGATGGCCCCGGCCCAGGCCAGCGGCCTTTCCGGCGCAAGGACACAGGCGAGAGCCCCGGCGCCCAGGAAGAAGAGCCAATGGCTCAGCAAAGCCCCCCAGCGAAAGAGGCCGCTTCGCATGGCCGCCGAGGGCTCCGCCGGGAGCCGGGCCTCCATCGCATGCCAGAAGACCGTGGGCGTCGTCCGCGTTGCCTCGACAAACGGGTCGTTGGGGAAGAGGGCCTCGTCCTGAAGTTGGAACAAGGCGGGAAGGCCATCGTGCAGATTTCCCCCTGGCCCGGATGGAATGCCATGGAAGAACGCCGTCAGCGCCACCGCCAAGAGCGATGGCAGCACGATGGCGGAGATGAGATTTGGAAGAATGGGACGCTTGGACATCGGCACCGGGTCATGAGGGCGGCGGCGCCGGGGCACAAGCGGGAAGGCGTCAGGCGGAGTTCTCGATGGCGGTCAGCGGCTGGGCGGGAGCGGGCGGTGCGGCGCTTGCGGATTTTTCGCGCTCGGCGGCCTCGCGCAATTCGCGCCGTTTGGCGGTGAAGGCCAGGTACTCGATCAGCATCAGCATGCCCACGCCCAGGTAGATCACGTTGAGGAGCAGGAGGGCGCTGTTGGCCTTGGCCAGCAGGATCGAGTTCAAGCCCAGGAAAAGCGTCACGTAGAGGAAAACCAGGACGACGCGCTGTTGATCCAGACCCGCGTCCAGCAACCGATGGTGCAGGTGGCGGCGGTCGGCCTTGAAGGGGCTCTGGCCGGTAAGGATGCGGCGGATGAAGGAGAAGGCGGTCTCGAAAAGCGGCAGGCCCAGCGCCACCAAGGGCAGCAGGAGGGTCAAGAGGGCCGGGGACTTCGTCGAACCCACCAGCGCCGCCGTGGCCAGCAGATAGCCGAGCGACATCGATCCGGCGTCGCCCATGAAGATCTTGGCCGGATGCCAATTGTGGAACAGAAACCCAAGGATCGCACCCGCCGCGATGAACGGCAGCGCCACACCGAGGGCCATGCCATTGTGGGGCACGATCAGCGCCACGGCCCCCAGCGTCAGCGCGGCGATAAACGACACGCCGCCCGCCAGGCCGTCGAGGCCGTCGATCAGATTGATCGCGTTCATCAGGGCCGCATACCAGCCGACGGTGAGAAGAATGCTGGGAAGGCTGGCCAGAACGAAGGCGATCAAGTCGCCTTCACCCCCGCCCATCAGTTCCGTCGGGGTCGAGAAAATCGCCACGCGTTCGATGCGCACGCCGGCAATCCAGAGGCCGAGGGCCACGAGAATCTGGGCGCCGAGCTTCACCAAGGGTTTCATGCCGACGACATCGTCCCAGAGGCCGACCAGGAAAATCGCGAGCAAGCCGAGCACCACAGCGGTGAGAAGGGGCACGGAGATGGCCACCTCGAAGGGATCGAAGACCACCATCAGGGCCAGACCGAGGAGGGTGGCGAAAACCATCCCGAGGCCGCCGAGGTAGGCGATGGGCTTGACGTGGACTTTGCGCTCGCCGGGGTGATCCAGGATTCCCGTGCGGTGGCTCAGGCCGCGGGCGAACCAGGTGGCGAGGGCGCCAACCAGGGCGGTGAACGTAAAGAGGAGGCCACAAGCGATCAGTTCCGGCATGTCGGGACGTCGGCTCCAGTGCTGAGAATGGGGCGATCCTTGGCGCCGCGCCGCGAGCAGGTCAAGGCGGGAGCCCCCTGGAGCCGGCGGCGGGCGGCGACATTTCAATAAAGCGGACAATCCGGGGGGGAAGGAATGGCCCGCCGTTCCAGCATCTGCGCCAACCGATCGAGGAAGTCCACCTGAGCCGCGAGGATTTTCTGGCTGGCTTCAGCCAGGGGGAAAAACTCGGCCCGGTCCACTTCGGGAAAACTCAGTCGTTTGCCCGAACGCGGCGGCCATTCGATTTCCACCGAGTTGGCGCGCGGCTCCGGGTCGATGGGCTCGCCCTCCCACGCCATGGCGAAGCCGTGAACGATTTTGCCGCCCTTCTGACGCACGGTGCCGAGGGCGATGAGGCGCTCCGGCGCCGGTGGGATGGCCCATCCCAGTTCCTCCGCCAGCTCGCGGCGGGCTGTCTCCACGGGAGACTCCTTTGGCTCCACCATCCCTTTTGGGATGGTCCAGGCGCCGAGGTCCCTCTTGCGAAAGAAGGGCCCTCCGGGATGCACCAGAAGAACCTCATGGCGAGTCCGGTGGTGCCGAACAATCAGCACTCCGGCGCTTTCCGGCGGCATGGGAGGATGTCCTTTCCGGCGCTTAAACGACACGGCCCCCAGCGAAGCGATTCGCCGGGGGCCAGTGCCGTTAGGGTTTTCCCGAAGACTGAACCGGGTGGGTTCGAATCCTCACGAGGTTCGCGTCACTTACTTGGAGTCGCCGAAGGACGACTCGTCGTAGATGTGCGTGGATTCGGTTTCGATAACCGGGTTGGAGCCGGTCGCGGCGGAGGTCAGTTCGATCCGGAAGCGGCGGCCGCCGGTTTCGACAGCCTCGCCAAAGACCGTGTAGACGACCTTGTTACCCGGAGCCAGTTCGGCCAGCGGCGGGAAGGTGATGGTCCGGCCACTCACGCTCGGCTGGCCACTGGGGCCTTCGGCGCGCAGGAAGTCCATACCGTCAAGGGTGGCGACGATGCGGATGTTCGTGTCGGTCTTCGAGCCCTGGTTGGTGACCGTGATGATGTAACGGCCCTCCTGGCCCACGAGAACCGGATCGTAATCCGTGTCGACCACTTCGAGCAGGATCGCTTCCTTGCCGAACAGTTCGGTGTCGGCGGAGGAGCGGGTGCGGTCGGTGGCTTCGGCGCAGTAGGCGGTGACTTCGGCGGTGTTGGTGTACATGCCGGCGTTGGCGCCCTGGACCGTGATGGTGACATCGCGCGAGTCGCCGGGGTTCAACGTGCCGAGGTTCCAGGTGACGGTGCTGCCAGAGATCTGGCCGCCGTCGCTGGCGCTGTCGGCGGTCATGCCGGCTGGCAGGGTGTCGCGCAGGACCGTATCGGCGGCCGGAGCGTCACCCGTGTTACGGACGGTGATGCGGTAGTTGAAGCGGCTGTCGATGAAGGCGCGGCCCGGAGCTGTCTTGGTGACTTCCAGATCAGGCTTACGAACGATGGTGGTCGTTTCGGCGGTGGCGGAAAGGCCGCCGTCGGCCGTCACGGTCGCGCTGTTCGTGTAGGAGCCCTTGTTGCTGGCCATGGCGGTCAGCGTCACGCGCTCGCTCTGACCGGGGGCGATATCGCCCAGGTCGAACGTGGTGGAACCGTCGGTCGTCAGGCCCGAGGGCAGACGATCGGTGATGCGCACGTTGGAGGCGGTGCCGCTGCCGGTGTTCTCGACGATCAGGACGTACTCGATCGGATCGCAGGAGAGCACTTCACGGGGCGCTTCCTTGGTCAGGACCAGCTGAGGCTGGACCGTCTCGAAGGTCAGGCAGAGGAAGACGTCGTATTCGGCGGTGGCGCAGATGACGACGGTGCCGGTACCGGCAGCGGTGCCGGTGACGACGATGGAGTCGGAGGCGCCGGGAGCCAGCGTGCCGACGGACCACTCAAGCGAGTTACCGGAGACGCGGGCGTCGGCGGCGCTGCTGACGGTGACGTTGCCCGGCAGGATGTCGCGGACGACGACGTTACGAAGCTCGAGGTCGCTGGTCAGGTTGGTGGCCGTGATGGTGTACTCAAAGGGAGCGCCGGCGATGACTTGCGTCGGGCCGGTTTTCTCGATGAGGAGGATACCAGTGGAAGGATCGCCCGTGGGCAGAGCCAGGGAGACGGTCTGCTGACCGGCGCCGGCGGGACGCGCCATGGGGCGCTCTCCGGCGGGCATGCGGCGGTCGCCCGCGCCCGTGGAGGGAGCGGTCGTGGGGGCCGGTGCGGCGGTCGGAGCGGGCTGTGAGGCGCGAGGCACCTCGGGATGGGGATTTGTTTCGGCCTCAACACCCGACGATTTACATCCGGTCAAGCCGATGATCGCGCCGAGGAAAAGGGCACAGAAGGTTTGCGTCAACCTTGCGTGAGTCATTACGGAACTCCTTTTGATGATGAAGTGGTCTCGTGAGGGAACCGCCCCACGAAAACCTCTTCTGTTACTACCAGTTCAAGATAAAAAAGGGTGGCGGAAACAGAAATCCGCCGGAATAGCACAACCTCGCCAAACCCAACGGGGAACGGCTCAGTCAGCGATACTGACGCCCTGTGCACGAAGGCGGCAGATCGTTTGTCGCGATTCCTCCTTTCCGAGTGCATGGGGCCGCAATTCAAATCGTCTCGCGACGGCAGCTTTGCGTGGTCCCCAATGATAAAGTCCTTGCTAAGGGGGGAAAGTGTTTTCTGCTCTCTTTCCCGCTCCACCGTGCATACAACCCCGTTAAGCGAAGAGCGTACCCGGGCGCCCAAGTCCCGGGAACGGAGCGTGTCATGGCCGCCGGGTCTCCCCCCGCCGAAAGTGCCGCCGCCCCGCCCCGCGCGGTTGCCCTTGAATATCGAGTCCGCATTCTCCGATACTCTTCCGATCGCTGCCCACTCCGCTGATTTGACCGGGGTTGGCAATGACCCGCAAGCGCCGCCGAAAGGCTTGACGATTTCCCGGCGCCAGTGCTTCCCTGACGCGCGGTTAGAGAGCGGCCGATTCGATTTCGATTTCCTGACCATGAGGCGGGAGCTTTCCACTTCCCATCGCTCTCTCTCTTCCAAGCCACGAGTTTGTGAAAGGATTCACAAAGTCTCTCCATGAATCCCCTACAGTATTTCCTCCTGCGCCGACTGCACTCGCTTCTCGGCGTCATCCCCCTCGGGGTGTTTCTCTTCGGACACTTGACGACGAACTCCATGGCCATTTTTGGCCAGGAGGCGTTCATCGAGAAGGTCAATCTGATCCACTCCATGGGCCCGCTGCTTCCTTTCGTGGAAGCGCTCCTCATCTTCATCCCCCTCTCCCTCCACATCATCCTGGGCATCGTCATCGCGCTGCAGAGCCGTAACAATCTCCTCAGCACGGAAATGAAGTACGGGCGCAACTGGGCCTACACGGCGCAGCGGTGGAGCGGTTGGGCCGCGCTCCTGTTCATCGCCTACCATGCCGGCTGGCTGCGGTTGTGGGACGCTCCGCACCGCGCCTACGAGCACATCGAGTCGGTGGGCGTTTACTGGCAGTACATGGCGGATCTGTTCCGGGGCCTGACGGGCGTCTTCTGGGTGCTGGTGTACCTGCTGGGCGGCCTGTCGGTGATCTTCCACTTCGCCAACGGGTTGTGCACGTTCTGCATGACGTGGGGCCTGACGGTGGGGCCGAAGAGCCAGAAGGTGATGGCTTGGATCGCTTTGGGGGTTGGATTGATGCTGACGGGGATGCTGGTGGCGTCGATCGTGGGCTTCCTGATTCACCCGGCGGACGTGGTGGTTTTGGACCACGGTCAGTTGGAAAGCTTTCCGCCAACTGGTAACGAACAGATTGTGAAGTAAGCAAAGCCGCCACCCACAGGGAAGGAGCCCTCTCTTATCATGTCGAATCGAATCATTGTCGTCGGAGGCGGACTTGCAGGTCTGGCAGCCGCCATTCGCATCGCCGAGGCCGGTTTGCCGGTCGATCTCTTCAGCCTCGTTCCGGTCAAGCGCAGCCACTCGGTTTGCGCGCAGGGCGGCATCAACGCCGCCAAGAATATGAAAGGGGAAAACGACCACCCCGACATCCACGCCTCGGACACGCTGTTCGGCGGCGAGTACCTCAACGATCAGCCCCCCGTGGTGGGCATGGCGCATAAGGCGCCGGCCATCATCGACCTGCTCGACCGCATGGGCGTTCCGTTCAACCGCACGCTGGAAGGCTTTTTGGACTTCCGCCGCTTCGGCGGAACGCTGCATCACCGCACGGCTTACAGTGGCGCCACCACGGGCCAGCAGCTTCTCTACGCGCTCGACGAGCAAGTGCGCCGGTTCGAGAACGAAGGCAAGGTGGAGAAGTACGAGTATTGGGAATTCCTGAGCTTGGTGATCGACGAAGCGGGGCGGTGCAAAGGCATCACCGCGATGAACGTCTGGGACCGCACGGTGCATGTCTTCAAGGCGGGCGCGGTGTGTCTGGCGACGGGCGGCCCGGGCATGGTGTTCGGTAAGAGCACCAACTCGGTGATCAACACCGGCGCCGCCGCCAGCCGGGTTTACCAGCAGGGCGTGAAGTACGGCAACGGCGAGTTCATTCAGGTGCATCCGACCTCGATCCCGGGGGCGGACAAGCTGCGCCTGATCAGCGAATCGGTCCGCGGTGAAGGCGGACGTGTCTGGGTGCCGAAGACCAAAGGCGACAAGCGCAAGGCCACCGAGATTCCCGACAACGATCGCGATTACTTCCTGGAGCGCAAGTATCCGAAGTACGGCAACCTGGTGCCTCGCGACGTGGCGACGCGGGAAATCTTCGATATTTGCGTCAACCAGGGCATGGGCGCTGGCGGCAAGAATCAGGTTTACCTGGACATCACGCCGGCCAAGAGCGGACAGCAGGCGGAAATCCTCGAGCGGAAACTGGGCGGCGTGTTCGAAATCTACCGCCAGTTCGTCGGCGTCGATCCGATCAAGGAACCGATGCTGATTTTCCCCGGCATGCACTATTCCATGGGTGGCCTGTGGGTCGCGCCCCAGGACAACGGCACCGAACTGTTCCAGATGACGAACATCCCGGGCTGCTTCGCCGCGGGCGAGGTCGATTTCCAATACCACGGTTCGAATCGTCTGGGCGCCAATTCGCTGCTTTCGTGCATTTACGGCGGTCTGGAAGCGGGCATCCGCATGGTGGAATACACCAAGGCGAATCCCGCCGACGCGCCCGAGAGCGTTTACGAAGGCGAAGTCAAGCGCCAGCGCGAGATTAACAAGCGCCTCCTGGACTCGAAGGGTGGCTCGGAGAACGTCTTCGCGTTGCACAACGAACTGGGCGATTGGATGACCCGCTACTGCACGGTGGTTCGCAAGAACGACCAGCTCGACTCGCTGCTCGAGAAGATCACGGAGTTGGAAGAGCGCTACGAGAAGATCGATCTGAACGACACGGTTTCCTCGGTGAACCAGACGTTCCAGATGGCGCGCTCGCTGTACGACATGATCCAGCTGGCCAAGCCGATCGCCAAGGGTGCCCGTCTGCGCGACGAGTCGCGCGGCGCTCACTACAAGCCCGATCACTTCTTCGACAAGCCGGAGAAGGAGAAGCTGGGCGATCCGGCGGACACGGACATCTACCTGGAGTTCGTGACGGAGTTGGAAGAGAAGCAGGGTGTCACCTATAAGGAGCATGCGTCGCAGCCCAACCCGGTGCTCTTCAAGAACCTGGCGAAGCGCAAGGAAATGGTGGCCGGTTCCGGCAGCGGAGGCGGCACCGCTGTCGCGCCGCCGGAAACGTACACGGCTGTCTCTCCCGAGTTCCTGGCCTACATGAAGAAGTGGGTCGAAACGCAGCGCGTCTGGAACAAGTCCTCCATCGCGACCTACAAGGCGGGCGCTATGCCCGACATCGAGTACCGCGATGTGGTGATGACCTTCGAACCCCCGCGGCCGCGGATTTACAAGTAATTCACGGGACGGCACGAAAGGATTGGCCACGAATGTTTAAGACAGAAGAAAAGCCGGCGGCCCTCGCCAGCAAAGAGAAAAATACCATCTCCGTTCGCGTGATGCGTCAGAAGGGGCCTGACGACGCGCCCTACTGGGACGAGTTCGAGGTGCCTTACCAGCCCAACATGAACGTCATCTCGGTTCTGATGGAAATCCGCCTCAATCCGGTCAACTCCGCCGGCAAGAAGGTCACCCCTCCCTCCTGGGAATCGGGCTGTCTGGAATGCGTCTGTGGCGTCTGCTCGATGAACATCAACGGCGTGCCGCGGCAAGCCTGCGTGACGCTGGTCGATCACCTGGAGCAGCCGATCGAGTTGAAGCCCTTCACGAAGTTCCCGGTGATTCGCGACCTGGTCGTGGACCGCACCCGGATGTTCGAGGCGCTCAAGCGGGTGAAGGCCTGGGTGCCGCTGGACGGAACCTACGAAATGGGTGCGGGCCCCCGCATCAGCCCCGAAAAACAGCAGGACATGTACGCCTACGCCCAGTGCATGACCTGCGGTTGCTGCCTGGAAGCCTGCCCCCAATACCACGAGGACAACGCCTTTATCGGCGCCCACGCCATTGGCCAGGCCTACCTGTTCAACGAGAACCCGATCGGCGCCCACCTGAAGGACGACCGTCTGGAGGAGTTGATGGGGCCGGGCGGCGTGGTGGATTGCGGGAACGCGCAGAATTGCGTGAAGGTTTGCCCGAAGTTCATCCCGCTGACCGACGCCATCGCCGCCATCGGCGGCCAGGTGACCAAGGCGGCCTTCAAGAAGATGTTCCGCTTCTAAGCTGGAGCCTCATCGACAATTGATCGTGCGAAGCCTCTCTGGACCCCGGTCTGGGGAGGCTTCGTTTTTTTTGCCGCTTTCGCTTTACGCGACAGGCTCCCTGGGCGGTATTTACTTCCGATTATCATTCTCACGTCAGAAGGACCGCCACCCATGACCGAACCTGTCCGCCGCGATTATTGGGACCGGGAAATCACAGACTGGGCCAAGTCGTCTTACGACCCGGAACGCAAAGGCTTCCTGGACAAGCTGCGAACGTCCGTCGATGCGCGCAAGGAAACCGCCTTGGAACTGATCGCCGCTCATTGCCCCAGGGATAGCGTCCTCGTGGACTTGGGCTGCGGCAGCGGCCACTTCGTCGTGGAGGCCCTGGAGCGGGGCCTCTGCGCCAAGGCCTACGGCGTCGATTTCGCCGACCAGGGCATCGCCTTCGCCAACGACATGGCCAAGGCCAAGGGCTTCGCCGACCGCGCCGTTTTCAGCGTGGGCAACGTGCTGGAGTACGACATTCCCGCCGGCGCGACGCTTGTCACGGGGCTGGGGCTGATGGATTGGCTGCACGAGGAGGAGAATCGGCGGCTCTACCACAAGCTCAAAGACCGCCGCTTCATCGTCTCGTACTCGGAGCGCGACGGAACCTTCGCGGAGATCGTACACCGGGTCTGGCTCTGCGAGCGGCTGCGCCTGTTCGGCAAAGGCGTCCGCGCCTACCACCACGACCGCGAGTTCGTCCTCGATCTGGCCAAGAACGTGGCGAACGCGAAAAACCCCCAGGTGGTCAAGCGCAAGGCGGCCCGCTTCGGCGCCTTGGTTCACAACCTGGAGGATTGATCGGAGAGGGTTTGCGCTTCTCAGACGGAGGCCTTCACCTCGGCCAACGACGCGCCGTGGTTGATGTGGAAGGTCGAGCCATCGATGACAAGGGCGGGAACCGATTCGACACCGGCCTGCTCCGCTTCGGCGATGCGCGCCGGTTCTGTGCCGAGGTGGACAATCTGGATGTCGTACTTGGCGGGGTCCAGGGATTGGGCGATGGCTTGCTCGGCACTGACGCAGACGGGGCATCCGGCGTGGTAGAAGGTGGCGTTGGTTTTCATGGGGCGTTTCCTCCAAAGAAACAGAAACTCGATTGGGGCCGGCCCGTGGGGGCTCGGCTTGCTTTCCTCTCGGAAAGGCCTCATGACGATGGCCCCGGCGGGGCCCATTGTCGAGTCCGCACAAAACGGTCAGGAAGGCACAATCCAGTGCAAGATCAAGAAACCGAACACTCCGCAAAAGGTGTCATAGCTCCCGATGCCTCCATTCCCGTGGCCCGGATGGTTGAAAGCATCGTCGGTTGCAAATGGTCCCTGACGGTCCTGGACCTGGTGAAGGCGGGTCAGAATCGCCCCGGCGCCATGGTGCGGGCGGTGGAGGGTTTGACGACGAAGGTGCTCAACGAGCGGCTCGTGAAAATGCAACGCTTCGGCATCCTCAGCAAGGTCATCTATCCCGAGTCTCCGCCACGGGTGGAGTACGAACTGACGCCCTTTGGCCGGAAATTCCTGGGGATTCTGGAAGGCATCGCCGCGCTGCAGGGCGAACTCGATTCGGAGCCTCCGGCCCGGTGAGCGCTGGCGACCATTTCGCGACCGAGGCCAGCGACTACGCCGGCCGCAGCGACCGGGGCCTCTGGAGTTGGTGGCGGGGACGCGAGCGGAGTGCCATCTGGAGGCTCCTGCGCCCCGCTGCGGGCGAGCGCGTTCTGGATGCGGGATCGGGCGCCGGGTACTACTCGCGAAGTCTCATCCAATCCGGCGCCCAGGTCATCGCCTGCGACTACGTCCCCGCCATGGCCGCCGAGGTCCACGCCCGCCTCGGACTGCCGGTTTTCGTGGCGGACTTGCAGGCCGTCGGGCTTCAGCCAGCCTTCGACGCGGTGCTGTGCGCGGGGGCGCTGGAATTCTGCGCCGACCCCGAGACCGCCATCGCGAACCTGGCTGTGGGCCTGAAGCCGGAGGCTCACGCCCGCCTGGTCCTGATGCTACCGGCGCCGTCCTGGCTGGGGTTGGGGTACCGGGCGTTTCACCGGCGCCACGGGGTTGGGATCCAACTCTTTTCGCAATCCCGGCTCCGGTCCGCCGCCGGGGCGTGCGGTCTGCGCGTGGCGGAATGGAGCGCCGTCGGCTTCAACCACGTCGTGCGGCTCGAACGGGGCGCCGACTCCCGTTGACCCGCCGCCGCGAATCGCCACCCATGGGGTGACTATGGCGACCTCGGAACGACTGCGTTTTCTCATCTGTATTGTCGGCGTGGGGGCGGGCAATACGACCCGCAACCTGGCCATTCTCGAACGCCTCGCCGCGATGGGCGATTGCGAGATCCGCCTCGCCGCCCAGGGCCGAGCCCGCGAACTGCTGCAGGACCGCTACAAGACTTACGCCCTCAAGACCGTCAGCTACACGGGCGCCGATGGGACCTCGCCGAAGACCGAGCGCGAGGCGCGTTTCAACGCGCTTCAGATTGTCCGCAGCAACCTGAACTTTCCGCGCCGCTTCCTCGACAACGAGCGCCGCATCGCCGAGATTCTGCAAGAATACAAACCCCATCTGGTGGTCGCCGACTCGGACTTCTACTGCCTGAGGCCTGCGCGGAAACTCGGGTTTCGCCTGGCGGCCATCAACAACTCGCCGTGGACCGTCGAGGCCATACGGCGCCTCGGCGGCCCGCCAGCCGATTGCGGCTTTTCCTTTCACGGAATCGAGCGCGTCGATGCCTGGCTGCAAAGGCGTTACCCGCACCACGTGCTGAGCCCCGTGCTCCAGCCCCTGCGGCGCCGCATCCTGCCGGAAAAAATCATCCAACTGCCCCCCTTCGTCCGTCCCGGTATCCGGCCAATGGAGACACCCGGCGAGGAAATCGTCGTCGTCACGGGCGGGTCTGGCATCGACGCGGCGGCTATCGACCTCAGCCATCTGGAGGGTGAGAAGGTCCGCATCGTCGGATCGAAAATCGGCGGTGCCCCCGCGGACGCTGTGAATGTGGGCTTTACGCTGGACGTGGCGGAACACCTTCGCCGGGCGAAGGTGTTGGTCATTCAGGGCGGCTTCAGCAGCGTCAGCGAAGCCCTCGCCCTCCACGTCCCCACCGTTGTCATCCCCGTGCGCAACCACGCCGAGCAGTGGTGCAACGGTGCGTTCGTCGAACGCCTCGGCGGCGGTCTTCTGGAGCGCCACCCGGAGCGGGCGGGCGAAGCCGTGCGGCGCATCCTCGACCGCTACGACCGTTTCTGGAAGAACGCGCAGGCGATCAAGCTGCCTCTCGACGGCCACGCGCGCGCCGCGCGGATTCTGTGGCGGCTGGCTCAAGGCGGCTAGCCGGGCCGTGCTCAACTATCTCTTTGCCTCCTTCACCTTCTCATAGCCGTCCAATGCCTTTTGCCGCTCGGTCTTGTGATCCACCATCGGTTCGGGATAATCCCGACCCAGGAGGACGCCGCAAAGTTCGAGTTCCCCCCGGTTCATCTCCCAGGGTTTGTGGATGAATTTCGGCGGCACGTTCGACAGTTCCGGGCACCATTGCTTGATGTAGGCCCCGTCCGGGTCGAACTTCTCGCCCTGGCCGATAGGGTTGAAGATGCGAAAGAACGGCTGGGCGTCGGCGCCGCAGCCGGCGCTCCATTGCCAGCCCATGTTGTTGCTGCAAAGGTCCGCATCGACCAGCGTGTCGTAGAACCACTTGGCGCCCTCGATCCAGTGCAGCCGCAGGTCTTTGCACAGGAAACTCGCCACGATCATGCGGCAGCGGTTGTGCATCCAGCCGATGGCCCAGAGCTGGCGCATCGCCGCGTCCACGATGGGATAGCCCGTCTGGCCCCGCCGCCACCGGCCAAAGTTCTCCTCCGTCACCTCGTTCCAGGGAAAGGCGTCGAACTCGGGCTTCAACGGGTCGGTGCTGGTGTGGGGGAAGTGGAACATCACATAGGCGGAAAAATCCCGCCACGCGATTTCCGACTGATAGGTCTCGTAGCTTTTCCTTATCGAGTCGGAGGTGGTGCCTTTCTTCTTTTCCTCGATGGCGTGAAAGAGTTGGCGCGGCGACACCTCGCCCCAATGCAGCGCTGGCGACATGTGGCTGGTGGCGTCGCGGGCGGGCAGGTTGCGCAGGTCGCTGTATTCCGCCGCGTCGCCGGATAGGTACCGCTCGAACTGGCTCCAGGCGTTCTTCTCGCCGATGTAGGGTTTCCAGTAGGCCAGAATGCTCTCGTCCCACGGGATGGACGGCAGCAGGTCCAGGTCCTCGACGGTTTTGCTGGCGGGGGATTTCGAAGATTTGCCGAGTTTGCCGACGGCAGGGAGCGGTTCTGGTATGCAGGCCGCCTTCCGCATCGATTTCCAGTAAGGCGTGTAAACCGAGTAGGGCGTGCCCGCACCGGTTTTCAACTCCCATGGCGGCATCAGGATATTGCCGTCAAAGCCCTTCACCTCGACGCCTTCGTCGCGCAAGGCCTCCTTGACCGCTGCGGATTGGGCGATCATTTGCGGTTCGTAGAGGCGGTTGTAGCAAATCGACTCGGCCCCCACCGCGCGAGCGACTCTGGCCAACTCCCCCGCCGCCGAATCGCCCACGCGGATCACGAGCGGCGAACCGGCTTTCTCCAGAGCCTCGGCCAGCGCCAGCAGCGCGTGGTGCAGGTACACCTTGCTGGCGGCGCCGATGGGCCAGTCGCCGTCTTCCCCGGGCGACCACACGAACACCGGCACGACCGGGCCACCGCGGTCGGCGGCGGCTCGCAGAGCGGGGTTGTCGGTCAGGCGGAAATCCCGGCGAAACCAGACGAGGGAGGGCTTTGGACCGGACATAGGGGAGCAAACTTTCGGCAATCAGGGATGAAAACGCCGAAGGGTTGCAAGAGTCCGTCCAGCGCGGGGTGGGGCTGCGGGATTCCTTGGAAAACCACAGAGGGCTCAGAGGACAGAGGTTTCACAGAGATGGTCAAAGGTGGAAACGAAGAGTTTCAAATGGATATGATAGGGTCAAGAGAATGAGGTTTTGGGCGGCAGGATGGAATTTCCTTTTTTATCGGATTTCCCAATCAACACCCTCAAATCCAACAAGACCAACCATCTCTGTGTCCTCTGTGACTCTGTGGTGATTTGATTATTCTCAACCCACTAGCCGAACTTCTCGCTCTGCTCGTCCGCGTGATAGCTGCTGCGCACCATGGGGCCGCTTTCGACGTGGGGGATGCCCATGGCTTCGCCTTCTTCTTTGAGCTGGCGGAATTCATCCGGGTGGACGAAACGGGCGATGGGCAGGTAACGGGGCGCGGGGCGCAGGTACTGGCCGATGGTGAAGATATCGCAGCCGATCGCCACGAGATCGCGCATAATGTCGCGCACCTCGTCGAGGGTCTCGCCGAGACCCACCATGACGCCGGTTTTCGTCGTCAGGCCCGCGCGCTTGCCCCGGTCCAGGACTTGCAGCGAGCGGGCATAATTCGCCTGGGGCCGCACGGTGGAATAGAGCCGCGGCACCGTCTCCAGGTTGTGATTGAAAATATCCGGCCGCGCCGCGAAGAGCGCGTCCAGCGCTTCCTTGCGTCCCTCGAAATCCGGCGTCAGGACCTCGACGCGCGTCTTCGGCGAGAGCGCCCGCGTGTGGCGGATCGTATCGGCGAAAATCGCCGCGCCGCCGTCCCACAGTTCGTCACGGTTCACGCTCGTGATGACCGCGTGAGTCAGACCCATACTGGAAATGCTCTCCGCCACGCGGCGCGGTTCGTCCAGGTCGAGTTCCTGGGGCCGGCCGGTCTTCACCGCGCAGAATCCGCAGGAGCGCGTGCAAGTATCGCCGAGGATCATGAAGGTGGCGGTGCCGCGGGTCCAGCACTCGCCCAGGTTGGGGCACTGCGCTTCCTCGCAAACGGTGTGGAGGCGCTTGTCATCGACCAGTTCGCGGACCTTCTTGTACCCGGCGCCTCCGGCGGCGCGGGCGCGAATCCACGGAGGCAGGCGCCGGCCCGACTTGGCCAGTTCATCGGGGGTCATGCTGCCGGGATGATAGCCCGTCACCGGATCAGGCGCCGGGGGCATGGGGGGCGGGTTGACGATTACAGCCACTCAAGAAAGCTCCTCGCGGTCGGTTGCGGCCTTTTGAGCCGCGCGACAAGGAAAACGGCAAGCGCCGCGCCAGGCAAGGGGAGTTCAGGGGGGATTTAGCCACAGATGAACGCGGATGGTGCACAGGCGACGGGCGAGCGCGGCCGTGAGACAGCAAGAAAATACATGAGCGACTCAATGTTGGGGATGCACTTGCTTATCGGGGAACAACTCGCCAGCGAGTTCTCCTGTTCTTTCCCGGCCAATATGCGGAAAGCATCTGCGGCTTCTACGCCATCTGAGGCAAATTATGAATCCCCGGGCCCCAACCCCATCCCGCTCAAGCCAGCCGCTTGATCAGGTTCGCCATCTCGATCGCCGCCAAGGCCGCTTCCGCGCCTTTGTTTCCCATTTTCAGGCCCGAGCGCTCGAGCGCCTGTTCGGTGGTGTTGGGGGTCAGCACGCCGAAGGACACCGGCAGAGCGGTCTTCATGGAAAGCTGCGCCAGGCCTTTGGTCACTTCGTTGGCGATGTAGGTGTTGTGGTCCGTGCCGCCCTTCATCACGCAGCCCAAGGCGATGACGCCGTCGATTTTGCCGATGGCGGCGTTTTGCTCCAGCACCTTCTGGGTGGTCAGGACCAGTTCCCAGCCGCCGGGCGCGCGGACGACGATCTGCTCGTCGAGGTTGGCGCCGTGGCGCTCGAGCGTGTCCAGCGCCCCCTTGAGCAGTTCCTCCGTCACAAGGCTGTTGTAGCGGCTCACCACGATGGCGAACCGCATTCCATCGGCGGTCAGATGTCCATTGATTTCCTTGGGCGGCATCGGCGGCATTCCTCGGCAAAGTCAAGCTGACGCAACGGTGTGCAAGAGCTGCGCCTGCGTCGAGCCAATTTGTGGGAAGCCCCTGGAGACAGATGGGTCTGTCTCCAGGGGGATCGAAAACTACGCCGTGCTCGGCGCGAAGAACCCGCAGCTCGGCGCAGCCGCCGTGGCCGGGGCGTGACTGTGGACGCCGTCGGCGACGTAGATTTCCAGCCGGTTGCCATCCGGATCGCGGAAGAATATCCCGCCCGAACTCGCGCCTTCGTCGTGCGACACGATGCGGTCATAGATCATCTCGGCGTCGGCGGCTTTCAGGCGCGCCTGGAAGGCCGCCACGTCCGCGACCGACGGCACCTGGAACGCGAGGTGGTGCAGCCCCGGCCGGGCCGCGTCGAAGCGCCCTTCGCTCTGCTCCCACAGCGTCACACGCACCTGGCCGCCGGTGCCGAGAAAGGCGAAATGCTGGCCCGGTTCGTCGACGACGTGGTAGATTTCCAGTCCCAGGGTTTGGCTGTAGAACTTCAGCGAGTTCTGCAAGTTTGTCACATTCAGGCCGATGTGACCGAGGCTCAGGGTGGGGGTGGGGTTCGATCGAGTCATGGTTGCGCGGTCTCCTTCCGCAGTTGGTCGAGGGTGGCCCGCAGGCGGGCGATTTCTTCCTTTAGAGGCGCCACGATGGCCGCCTCGATTTCCCGTTCCGTATAGCGGGGAACGATGTGTTGCGGACAGTTCCAGTCGAGCGCCCGCACCGTCAGCACGAACGCCCGCTCGACCCGCGCCGCCGTGCCCTCGGGCGCGATGCGGGCGATCAGATCCGGGTCCTCCGACGCCGTCACCACGCGAGCCGTGGCCAGCACTTTCAGCCGGCGCCGCCGGGCGAAATCCACGAAGATCAGCGCCACCCGGCCCTCGCCGCCCGCCAGGTTCCCCGTCGAGATGAGCTGGCGGTTCCCCCGGAAATCGGCGAACGCCAGCGTCGCCTCGTCCAGCACCCGCACGAAGCCCGCAGGCCCGCCCCGGTGCTGCACATACGGCCAGCCCCCGCTGCCCACCGTCGCCATGAAGAACGTGTCGCGGGCCGCGATGAACTGAGCCTCGGCCGGACCCAGGCGGTCCGGCGAGAAATCCCCCTCCGAGCCCGGGTCCCAGGCCATGCCATAGGCCGACGCCTGAGCCTCCTGGACCTCGGGAGTGAAAGCCAATTGAGCGAAAGCCGGCATGATCGCGGTCCTTTCCGGCGATGGAGATGGGTCCCGGTGAGCGCACTCCCCAAACAAGACAGACAGACCTGTCTACTAAATGCCCCCGGCCGTCAAGTGCAAAAAGACAGGTCTGTCTATTTTCCTTGAAAAGCCACCGCCCCCCGCTCAGAATCCCGCTCCATCAGCCCCCGGGAAAGGACCGCCCGCGCCATGGCCAAGACCACCAAACGTACCGCCGAAGCCCGCCAGCGCTTGCTCGAAACCGCCACCCGTTTGTTCTACGAAGAAGGCTATCACGCCACCGGCATCGACCGCGTCCTGGCCGAGGCGGGCACGGCGAAGATGACGCTCTACAATCAGTTCCAGAACAAGGAGGGGCTGATCGCCGAAGTCATCGCCACCGCCAACGATGCCTTCTGCGGCGCCTTCGCGCAAGCCGTCGCCGCTCGCGCCGACGACCCGCGCGAGCGCCTCCTGGCCATCTTCGATGTGCTCGCCGAATGGCTCCCCGGCCCCATGAAACGCGGTTGCCCGTTGCTCAACGCCGCCGTCGAATTCCCCGACCCGGCCCATCCCGTCCGCGCCCTCGTCGAGGACCGCAAACGCCGCATGATGGCCTACTTCACCGGCCTCTGCCGCGAAGCCGCCGTGCCCGATCCCGACGCCCTCGGCGAGGAAATCGCAGTCCTCTACCACGGCGCCCTGGCCTGGTTCCTCATCACCAACGACCCCTCCGCCGCCCGCACCGCTCGGCGCACGCTCGAGGTCCGCCTCGCCCCCTAACCCTTCTCCACTCAGTCATCGACCTCCAGGCGGATATAATCGGCCACATCGTGGACCGTGTCGGTGTTAGCGTCGGCAGCGGCGCGAAGCAGCGTTTCCGATGCGCAGGTGCAGAGCAGGATGTCGAGAGCGTCCAGCCGGGGCTTCTCGACATCC
>JAVJSW010000071.1:0-7104 GCA_040219255.1 Sumerlaeia bacterium | reverse complement strand
CGTTTCCATGGAAAGCGGTGAGGACTTCTGGCTGCAGTACTCCAGCAATGGTGGCTCCTCCTGGACCACGGTCGGCAGCTGGGCCCAGGGAACGGACTTCAGCAACAACGCGTTCTACTCAGAGTCGGTGGTGATCGACTCGGCTTCACAGAGCTTCACCAGCAACGCCAAGTTCCGCTTCCGCTGCGATGCCAGTAATAATGCGGACGACGTTTACATCGACGAAGTCCGCATCTCCGCACGGTAAGCGCGGACGGCCGCAAAGGGCCGACAGAATTCGGAATGGAGAGGGAGAGGGGCTCGGGGCGATGTCCCCGGTACAAAGTGTCACCCCTCTGCCCGGTCGTTCATTTTACTCCAGGCCGAGTTGGCCCAATTTGCCTCTGTAATTCTCCAGGATGTCCTGGACAAACTTGCGGTCTTTCGCATCCAGCCAGCATTCCATGCTAATGGACAGCTCTTCCTGCGATGCCGCGACGGCGTCCAGGTAACTGATCAGGCGCACAAAAAAAATATGATCCCGGGATAAAATGCTCTCCATGTCCACATCCAGCATTTCTTCGAAATTCTTGATGATGCCAAGAATATTTCGAACGTCGTTTTGTTGAAGGACTCGCAAGGAATCCACGCTTTCAAAGGCAGCATCGAAGTCGAGTTCGAAGACTTCTTCGCATGGAAAAAAAACGTGTGACACGCTTTGGAAGGAATGATCTTCGCTGAAAATCACGGCGCGTTCTCCGGCTCTGAGATAATCGCAAGACTTCCCACAACCGTTTCCGGCATGCGGAGATTCGACTCGAACGGCATAGTATCTTTTTCCATCGATAACAAAATATATCTTTTTCAAGAAGTGCATGATGCAACTCTTTTCGTTCTGCTCTTTGGCACTTTTAGGATCGCTAAGACCCATCTATTCAGGTATTTGTATTCCACAATCGGGACTCACGGTCTTCTGTCAATTCAGGGACTCAAGAGCGCCGAAGAGAGCGGGAGGCCGGATCGCTCTGGGGAACCGGGCCACCTGTACCCCGGAGGCATCGATCAAGATAACGTAGGGGACCTGGAAGACGCCAAGGCGCCCGGCGGTGATCAAGTTGTCTTCCACATCCTCGAAAACGCACATGATTTCTCCCTGTA
This sequence comes from Sumerlaeia bacterium, assembly GCA_040219255.1. Classification (GTDB taxonomy): domain Bacteria; phylum Sumerlaeota; class Sumerlaeia; order SLMS01; family JAHLLQ01; genus JAVJSW01. Next base: position 5,967 of record JAVJSW010000071.1, on the reverse strand, counting down.
CGACGGCGTCGAAGTGAGGAGTCAACAAGACAGATTCCTCGAACAGCAAACATTCGGAGTCGTTCGGTGAACGAAAGTATAGAAGCGTCGGTTTGCGATACTGGCTTGCCAATTCGAGGACACCTTCATGAGAATGATGCCATCTGGTCTTTGTTTCATAGGGAGAAGAAGACCCTTGGAAGGGCCCCGCCTTTCGCGCATGGGGAGGGGAAGGGGTAGCGGTCTTTTGCGGCGCCATACCGTGACGTTGCATTACATGAATGCGTGCGCCCTCCAAGTCCGAGATGAACAAGGTTTTTCCATCTGCCGACAACGAACAGTCGGTCAATTCGGAGTCCTCGCGAGCCGATGCCACCAGATTTCTTGAGGAGGTCGCGTCCGCGGAGAGGCTCGCCAGGACATTCCCGGGGGCCGGGAGAACCAGCGCGGACTTGGTCAGAGGATCGACGGAAACACCTTCTCCGGCCCGGATCCGGCCCGGAAAGCGGACCATCAGGTGCCGCGTGTACGTTTCGGGCGTCCAAGGCGTTCCATCGCTCCAGCGATAGACTTCGCCTTGTGCAACGCCCCATACATCGAGGGTGCCCGGATCGATCGCAATGTCCCGCAAGAGGACGGTTTCTCCGGCGTCTGGCAAACTAGCCAGGATGGCGCCATCGCTCGCGCGCAGAATGCCAATTTTGCCCCACGCGAAGGCCACCAGTAGATAATCGCCCATGACATCGATGCCCAAAGTACGCTGACCTGGCCGCACATGGCCGTGATTGCCAAAGGCGGTCTCAAGTGTGCCATCGGGTCGAAGCTTCCTGATGAAGCTGCTGCCGGCGCTTCCCGTATCGCCAGCGACGAAGAAGCTTCCATTCGTTTGGCAAGCGACGCCGGAATAGCCGCGCTGGCTGTCGAACAGGAAAGTTGTCACGGTTTCAACAGACAGGTTGGGGCTGGTGGGCTTGCGGATGAGAAGGACCGGAACATGAGCCGGTTTGTCCGCTTCATTGAAAGTCGTAACCAACAAATCGCCCCCTGGTGTCGTTGCCAGGAAAGCATAGGGGTAACCCGGCACCTGCAAGGTGCCTTGGCTGATCCACATTTCCGCGGACCAGGCAAGAGTGGAGGCACACAGAAAGAAAAAAGTGGCGACGAAGGGGGAGAGTCCATTCTCCCTTCGGATCGGCAAAAAACGCATCGCAGAATCCTCTATCCCGATAAGTGCCCCTTGTTCGCGAACGGAGTGAAAGCCTGGGTCAGTCAGAAGGAGTGGAATGTCTCCACACCCCGCCACAGCGATCATTCGTGACGGTATGGCCCTGTTTCACGGATTCGCGAGGATAGGCCATGCCGCCTAGCACCAGTTGCTAGTCGGCAGAACTGTTTTTGATCGTTTCAGCAACTCCACCTCGACCTTGAGCTGAGCAATCTGACGGTACAGCTCTTTGAGAAGGGCCTGCTGTTCTCTGGATACGGGCGGTGATTGTCGATTGGCCAGGAGTTGCGGAGCCCCTTCCAAGATCTGCTGTTTCCACTCAAGGACTTGGCTCGGCCGGATCTCGAAAATCCGGGCGATCTCCTGGGGGGTCTTATGACTGCTGATGGCCACTAAGGCGACCTTCGCTTTGAACTCCGCGGAAAATGTTGGGGGTTTTGCCATAAACGATCCCTTCCGTTGGCAAAATCATCAGCTATTGGGAATGCCACCGCTCGAGCGCCAGACGTCGCCATCGCTGATGGTGCCGTTGGTGGGATCGTACAGGCTGAAAGCCACCTGGCCGCTGCCGGCCCGGAACAGCTCCGCCGGTTCGAAATCGCCATCGGGGGCGAAGCTGAGCAGGCTCCACGTGTTGCGCGAAGGAAGCTCGTTGGGCATGTCGCGCCAAAGGTCCTCGGGCGTCTGACCGCCAAAGCCGTTGACCTTCGTGTTGTCCGTGAAGGGCGCGTCCCAATAGGTGAAGGTCGGAAAGGCTTTGTTTGGATCGGTGGCTAGCTCATTGATCGAAGGCGCGAAGGGATCGGAAGGGATGCTCGTGATATAGGCCACCGGCGTGGTGATCCACGAAAACCGCTCGATGCGGGGATTGACCTGGTTGCCCACCGGCTGATCCACCCCGGGCACAGTCGTCGTGGCAAAAGCAATGGTGCCGGAAACGTTGCTCGTTCCCGGGTGATACTTGTTGTTGTCCACGGCGTAGGACTCGATAGCGGTCGCGATCGCACGCATGTCGGCTTTGGCGCGGCTGACTTTCGAGCGCACTTGCGCTTCCAGGAAGTTGGGCACCGCGATGGCGGCCAAAATCGCGATAATCGCCACGACGATCAGAAGCTCGATGAGGGTGAAGGCCTTAGCCTGCGAACCAAAGCCTTTTCCATGAGATGAGAGAGTCATTAGCGGGGTTCTCCGTTCGGTTGATGAAGCACAGGGGACAACCTGTGCGGTTATTCAGGGTGAGATGACACTGACAGAGAGGTCAAACCCGTGCAAGTGTTTTATTGCAATGAGTTGCATCTCTCCGGGAGAGTACATCAGGTCTCACGGAATCTGTCCTGTCTAGATTCTAAATCGCCTTTTTGCAATTATGTGCGCTAATTTTCTGCCCAGAGACGGGGACTTTTGAGGATGAAAGTGGCCGATTGGAAGGGCGCGGTCCCGCATCGGAAATCCTGAAAAAAGGGCCGAATGTGAGTTGACAAGCGCCTGAGTGTCATAGAACGTAAAACCTTTGACTCTTCAGACTGCAAATAGTTGCATACAGATACTTCCCGAAAAAGGAGCCCCTCGATATGATCACGAGGAACCTCACATTAGCACTCGGTGCCGCCACTCTGCTCGCGGCCCCTTTGGTGGCTCAACCGTCCATCACCCACCTCCAGGACATCACCGTCTCTGGGCTGGAAACCACCCCCACGGGCATTGCTGTCACGGACGCTGGCGACGCCTATCTCGCCGGCGCCGAACAGCGCCGTATCATCAAGGTCACCGATGTCGTGACGAATAGCCCCAGCGCCGTCCAACTGGTGGAAGCCACCTCCATCGACGACTCCACCACGTCGGGTCCGGTTACCTGGCCGCTTTTCCGCGGTCTGTTCACGGCCGCCTACGATCCCACCTCCAACACTCTGCTGTTCGCTGGCGACCAAGGCACCGACGGCCTCGCCATTCTGGTGGATCCGACGGATGATTCCACGACCTACCAGACCGCCATGATTAACAGTGGCAACCGCCGAGTCGCTGGCGCGGAGTTCTATGGCAATAACGTGATCGCCCAGAACACCGCCGGCACCAATTACTGGCAATTCAACTGGGGCTTGGCCAAGCTGACCGGCGCCGGATTCTACGGCGGGCCCGCGGGGGGCGCTTCCCGCGACCTGGCCGTGGCCTCGAATGGCGATGTGCTCATCTCCTTCAACAACAAGTTCGTCGGCGACGGCACCTCGGTCGGCATCCACCGCATGAACGACGATGTCTCCTTTCCCCTCTCGCTTTCCGGCAACTCGAACGTCTCGAATTGGTACACGCAGACCGTGACGAACTCGAGTTCGATCCAGGGCATCAGCGTCTTCACCTACCTCGGCGACAGCACGGAGTACGCGGTCCTCTGCTTGGCGGAAAGTGACGAAATCGTCCTGGTCGATGTCACGAACCCGAGCAACACCGTTTCCCTCACCGACGCGACCAACCTGACCTATCCGCGCGACGCTGTCGTGCACACGGTCGGCTCATCGCAATACCTCGTCGTGTCGAATTCCGACGACGGTGTGATTGGCGGCCGCGTTTCCGTCTTCGGAATCGATAGCGCAACGCTTCAAGGCAGCGCCAACGTCGAGAACTGGAACCTCTTCTACTAACAGAGTTTCTTCTCCATCACTGGTGAAGAAACAATGCGCCGCCTTCTTTTGTGTGGGGAGAAGGTGGCGTTTTGTTTTTAAAAGGCGCCGGCACTGTCGGCGCCTTTGGGTCAGTGATCGCCAGCCTGGCTTGGCACCTGCGTTTCTCGGTAGTCTCTGACCTTGCCATTCTCTCCGTTGTTGCCGATCATTTTCCCATCCGGACAGGAAGACAGGGCAACGCAGGGATGCGACCCGAGAGCCTGCTCCGGGGCCGGAAGCACGGAGGATTGGCTCTTGGGTCAGTCCTCCGCGCTTGTGCTTCTGGCCTTTATTCGATAAATCCCGGGGTCCGGGGCAGAGCCCCGGTCAAGAAGCTTTCAGGCATACCTGTGCCCTACAGGCCCGGTTGCGGCGACTAGGCCTGTACGGCGCCAAGAAGAGTCAGCGGGCCAAAATATAGAGATTTTAAATGGGGATTAACAGGATGGTGGACAGTTCCTGCGCACGCTGGTGGAGCGAACCTGCGCACGCTGGTGGAGCGAACCTGCGTGGAAAACTTTTTTCCACAAGCCGGGGCCGGAAGAAAGTGGAGTGTTCCTGCGCGGAAATCTGGGGATAACTCGCCACTAAGTGGACAGTTCCTGCGTGTGGCGGAATGACTCACTAGAATAGCAGGCGTTGGTCTTTGGGGGGCACATGGGGTTCGCTCTTCATCAGGATGAAGCGCCCGCGGACGTAGCGGTAGTTGAGTTCGGGCCAGAAGTGAGAAATGCGGGCGAGGTACTTCTTACAAGCTTTCACGAAATCCTTCTGGTCGGCGTATTCCGAGCCCATCTGCTTGTAGATCAGCGCCCAAGGGATGGGTGTTTCGTAACGCACGTGGAAAACCCTCGCCGTCAACCAGGTGTACAGGTCGAGGGCGAGGGGAGATTTCTTGATCGCATCGATGGCTCGCATGTCCACGGGCACAGGGCTTTCGATGATGTGGCGATAGAACCGGTCGCTCAGCACCATAGAGCTTGGAAACGTATCGGTCTCCGGGTCCTTGGGATCCCACCAGAGATGAACCGAGTCGGCGATGGAGAACATTTGATCGCGGGTTTCGCCCACTCCGTTGGCGTCCCTGTTATCGTAGGTGAAGTCAAAGCGCGAGGTCGTGATGCGGCGCAGTTGCTCCTTGAAACGATTGATGTTCCCCTTCTGCCCTCCTGTGGGGGCGAGACCGAGCCTTCTCATGAAACTCGACAGCGAAGTGCCCAGATCGATTTCCGGGCTGCGCCGCTGCGTCGCCTGCGTCGCGATGTGATAGAGAATGAGCCGCGCCAAGCTGCCGTAGGGCAGACCCACATTCACCATTTGACCGTTCTTGTGATACCTTTTTGACTGAACGGAAAAGCAGAAGTGGCCGTTGGTGCAGACCCAAAGGTCGCAATCGTCGCCCGGATCGCTATGGGGCAGTCCCGCCTGCGCCATCACACGGGCGGAAAATCCGAGCGCGTGATCCTCCAGGACATCGTACTGCTGAATGCGGACGGCTTTGCCGATGAACTTGGCTTCGCTCGCCTTCATGCGGGCAAAGCGTCCGACGGGGCCTTCGTCAGCCTCGATGAGCTCGCCGAGAGACTTGAAATTCTTGTTTGTTCTGCGGGTTATCATCGGAGAAAGTCCACTGGACGGCGTCACGGTCTCAAGAGCGCGGAACGGGTGCACGAAGGCACACCGCGCTTCTGCTGTTTCTGGTGTGAAGAGAACGGAAGCTAAGCCGGGGGAGGAGACCGGGATCGTCGAGAAAGCGGCTTGGGAGATTGTCCGCTCAGCGCCACCGCCTCCCGCCCAGGACCGACTGAGGGCGGGAGGCGGTTTTCCTCCTGACAACTTTCCTGATACTGTATCGAGAATTACCGTGCGGAGATGCGGACTTCGTCGATGTAAACGTCGTCCGCATTGCCACTGGCATCGCAACGGAAGCGGAACTTGGCGTTGTTGGTGAAACTGTGGGAACTTGAGTCGATCACCACCGACTCTGAGTAGAACGCGTTGTTGCTGAAGTCCGTTCCCTGGGCCCAGCTGCCGACCGTGGTCCAGGAGGAGCCACCATTGCTGGAGTACTGCAGCCAGAAGTCCTCACCGCTTTCCATGGAAACG
>JAVJSW010000070.1:0-36207 GCA_040219255.1 Sumerlaeia bacterium | reverse complement strand
GGTTTCTTCGAAGAGGACGTTGAAGACTTCGATTTCCTGATCCACGTCGCCGGGGCGGCCGTTGTGGACGGCGTTGAAGTCGAAGAGGAGGGTGATGTCGCCATCATCCACCGCGCCGCCAGGGCCGCCGGCGGTTTCGAGCATGAACTGGCCGCCGACGTTCGGATGCCAGTCAACCGAGTCGGAGCCAAGAGCCGCACTGAGGACGTCCAGATCTCCGTCGCAGTCGACGTCGGCCAGGTCGACTGCGATGGCGCTTGTCGCGCTGGTGGTAACGGTGGTGGACTGCCAACTCGACCCATCGCCCAACAGATTGATGAAAACGCGGACCGCGTTCTCGTCGAAGGCGGCGCAGGCCACGTCCACATCTCCGTCGCCGTCGATGTCCCGGGCGATCACTTCGTTGGCGCCATTGGCCAGGCCAATCAGCCCTCGAGTCCAAGACGTGCCATCTCCGGCGGTGTTCTCGCACCAGATAACCTGGTTGCTGTTGCGAATACCCGCCACCACATCCAGGTCGCCGTCGCCATCGATGTCGGCCAGTTCGACGCCGAAGGGATTGTTCTCGGCCGAGGTCACCGTTCGTTGATTCCAGACGGAGGCGTCCCCGGCGCTGTTCTCGAACAGCAAGACCTGGTTGCCGACAAAGTCGGCCACGACCAGGTCCAGGTCCCCGTCGCCGTCCACATCCCCCGCATCGACACTAAGCGCGAAGCCGAGCGTGTTGCTGACCGTCGAAGCCGTCCAGGAGGTGCCATCGCCGTTGCTGTTGTCGAAGAGGACGAGGGTGTTCAGGCGAACCGCCACCACATCCAAAGCGCAAAGCCCATCGGCCCCGCCATCCATGTCGCCCAGGACGACATCCAGATAGTTGTCGTTGACCGCGATGACGTTCGTTGTCCAGGCCGAGCCATCGCCCAGCGTGTTGGCATGCCAGTCCATGCCATAATAGCTGGCCGACACCACATCCAGATCCCCGTCACCATCCACATCGCCGGCGGCGGTCTTGGCGTGCTGAGGACCCGGCCCGGCGATCGTCGTGGTGGCCCACGTGCCACCATCGCCGGAGACGTTCTCGGAGAAGAACACGCCGCCCGCGTAGGCTCCGGAATTCACCGCGTCGAGATCGCCGTCGCCATCGATATCCGCCGCCACCACGGAATAGGCGGTGGTGGGATTGTTGATGGGAATCGTCTCGCAGAACGCCGCGTTGCGGTGGATCAGATCGTTTTCGAACCAATGGAGACGATTGGCCGCGCCTTCCGAAGCGGCGGCGTCCACATCGCCGTCGCCATCGATATCGCCGAGAGCGATGCCCGACGGTTGGCTGAGGGAATCGCTGATCGGATGAGTCATCCACGCGGAAGCGTCGCCCGACGCGTTCTCGAACCAGAGCGCGTCGCCATCGGTGAAAGCCACGCCGGCCAGATCGAGATCGCCGTCACCGTCGATGTCCTGCGCCGCGAGACTCTGAGCCCCGAGGTGACCGCCGGCCACGGTGGTGCCAGGGGACCAGCTTCCACCGGCGCCGTCGAGATTGCGGAAGAGCAGAAAACTCTCGTTGTTCAAGGCGCTCGCACCGGCGAAACAGAGTTCCATGGCGTGGGTATCGTCGATCGGGTTCGTCTCGAAGGACAAAGGATCGGGACCGACGCCCTCGAAGCCTTTGACCACCGTGCCCCCCACGTCCGTGAAGGCGAGCGGAGCCGTCCCGAAAGACCGGCGGTAATCGATCATCGGCGCCCAGCCAATCCCGGCGACATAGTACTTCGACGGGTCGAGAATTTGATCCGGCAGGTTGGCACTGTAGGCCTGGAACCCACTCCCCGTCTCGCTTCGGGTCTCGCTCCAAACCACCGTGAAGGGATCGAAAGGCGCATCGCCGGCCAGCAGAAAGTAATAGAGGTCGACGGTGCCCCCTCTCAGATTCAGGTCCATGCTGAAATCGGTCAGCGTTTCCGCCGCGTCGACGGTGAAGACGTTGCCTTTCGAAAAGAGCGATGTCTGGAGGCTCGTATCGCCGGGGATGGTTTCGCACGTGTCCGCCACGGAGGTGCTGTCGCGGTTGGCGACGGCTACATCCACGTCGCCATCCTTGTCCATGTCCGCGACGATCAAATCGTAAGGATCGTTGATACCGGAAACGATGATTGCGGCCGGCGCCCACGCCGAACCGTCGCCCGCCATGTTCTCGAACCAGGCCACGTCGCCACTGAGGCGGCCGGCGGCCACCACATCCAAGTCGCCATCCCGGTCCACATCGGCCAATTGCACCGCCCGGGCGCCGGTCAGACCGCTGGCGGCCAGCCAGGCATTCCATGCCGAGCCATCGCCCGCCGTGTTCTCCAGAAAGTAAATCTCGCCAGCGCCCTCCGCCGAGGCCACTACGTCCACATCCCCATCGCAGTCCACATCGCCCGCTCCCACGCCCACCGGGGAATCCGGGCCGTTCAGCATGACGACACCCGGCGCCCACGCGAGGGCCTCGCCCAGGTTCTCGAAAAAGACGACCCGGTCGTTGCCCGGCGAACCGACCACCAGATCCGGATCGCCGTCGCCGTCGATATCCACGGCGACCGCCTCCTCAGGCCCAGCCAGACCCGTATCGGCAACGAGCACCTCGGTCCAGCCCGTTCCGTCACCGTTGGTATTCAAGAACACCGCGCAGCGGTTCTCCGTCCGCGACAGGGATATCGCGTCCAGGGCCCCATCGCCGTCCATATCCGCCAACTCGATCACAGGCGGCTCTGCCAACGCGGCCGTTACGGTCTCCGGCGGCAGGAACGGCAACGGGCGCGCCACGGACACAGACGCCGCCAGGCATCCCGCCACCAGGAAACTCCCCGTCAGGAGGGCCCGGCTTCGCCCGAGTCTCCTCCCACGCCGAACCTTCAGTGATTTCGCAGCTCTTCGATCAGCCATGGCGATTGCAACCTCTTCCGGCCCTTTCCTTGATATGGATGGACCTGAGTCTGAGAAAATGGATCAAAATCCAGGCAATCACGGTTTTGCCTCCACTTCTCGCACGACGCGGCCCGGGTTCGTCAATAACAAAAGACCTAAATAAGATCGTGTTTGTCCCATCTTTGACAAACAGACCTTTGTCGCTGCGGGACTTGAAGTTCCACCTAAGACTCCTTTTCCCAATCGCCAACGGGAAGTATCCATCGCGTGAGCCATCTGGCGGCCAAGAAAGACGCCGCCCCGGGCCGTCGTCGAAACGGCCCGGGGCGGCGCGCAGACTGTCAGGCCGAAGCCTTTACAGCTCGAATGGGTCGCCGGTGAAGGCGTTCACATCCAGCAGCAGGCTGTTCAGGTCCGCGGCTTCGCGGGTTTCGATGCTCGGGGTCTCGTAGGCCGGCGCATTCGAGCCAGCCTCGAGATCCACCGTTTTCGGGTCCTTGTTTTCCATCATGAATTTTGTCCTTTCGTAACGACAGTTTGAGGTGTGGGGGTGGAGTCCCGGGTTATTCGAAGATCGCCCAGTTGGAGACGCTCGCCGCGCCCTGGCTCAGGGTCGCCGTGGCGGGGCCGTGCAGCGTGGTCTTGCCGGACAGGTCGACGTCCTCGAGGTAGTAGGCGCGCTCTTCGCCCGACTTGGTCAGGACGACCGCGTCGAGGAAGCTGTAGCTGGCGCCGCCGCCGAAGACCGATTCGCTCGGGATGATGGCGCCGTTCAGCTTCTCGCCCACCGAGCCGTCAGAGGCCGCACGGTAGACGTTGAAGCCGGCGTTGTCGGTTTCCGCGATGGTCGACCAGGTGACGGAGACGCCTTCGCCAAGGCCGAGGGCGGCGGCTTCGAAGTCGCCGAGTTCGACCAGCAGCGGGCCGTTGAAGGCGGTGACGCTGACCAGCGGGTCGGTGTCGGTGGCGCAGTTGATTTCCTGGAACGTGCCCAAGTCGCGCGGGGCGTCCTCCACGTCAAAGGTATCTTCGAGAAGGGTGGCGATGAAGCTGTTAGGGGTCTGGGCGCCAGCGTCCGATTGCGTTGAGGTGGAGACGAAGTAGGACCGGCCGGTGAGGTCAAAGGCCGCCAGAGGATCGACATTGGATTCGGGCAGGTCGAGGACCTGTACGCCGCCGACGAGGTTCAGCACGTCGATTTCCAGGACGACCGGATCGGAACCGTCTGTTTCCCAAATGCCATCGCCGTCGTCGGCCTGGACGTAGAGCTTGTGGATGAGGGCGTTGGCTTGGGCGGAAGTCATGGGCACTGCCGCGAGGGTTTCGAAGAGGATGTTGAATCCTTCGATTTCCTGATCCACGTCGCCGGGGCGGCCGTTGTGGATGGTGTCGATGCTGAACAACAGGGCGATATCGCCGTCATCGACGGCGCCACCAGGACCGGAACCGGTTTCGAGGCGGAACTGGCCGCCGACGTTGCGGTGCCAGTCGATGGAGGCGTAGTCGAAGGAGGCGCTCAACACGTCGATGTCACCATCGCCGTCCACATCCGCCGTATCGACGGAGATGGCGCCGTAGGCCTCGCCGGAGATGAAATCGGAGGTCCATGCCGAGCCATCGCCTGCCGTGTTGATGAAGTAACGGATGGCGTGGTCGTCGTAAGACGCGGCAACCACATCGATGTCGCCATCGCCGTCCAGGTCCGCCGCGGAGACTTCGTTGCCTCCATCGGCATAGCCGATGACGTCGCGGGACCAAGCCGAGCCGTCGCCCGCCGTGTTGTCGAACCAGACGATTTCGTTGCTGTCGCGGATGGCGGCGACAACGTCGAGGTCGCCGTCGCCGTCCACGTCGGCCAAGTCGAGACCGAAGGGATTGATTTCTCCTGACGAAATCGTCACCGGGCCCCACGCGGAGCCGTCACCGGCGGTGTTTTCAAGGAAGATGACATTGCCGGCGCCGAAGTCGTTCGCCACGATGTCCAGGTCGCCATCGTTATCGATGTCGCCCAGGTCCACGCCGTTGAGGTTGCTCTGACCGCTCAGGGCCGTCGTCGGCGTCCACGCCGAGCCGTCGCCGTTGGTGTTCTCGAAGAAGATGACGGACGAGGCGCTGACCGCAGCGATGTCCAGGTCGCCATCGGAGTCGATGTCACCCACCGCCACGTCGAAGTATTCCATCGCGGTGCTTACACCGGAGGTGTTCCAGGCCGAGCCGTCGCCCGCCGTGTTGTCGTGCCACTGCGCACCGGAGTAGTAGCTGGCGGAGACCACGTCGATGTCACCGTCGCCATCGATGTCGCCCGTCGCCAGTTTGTAATGGTAGGGATCGTTGCCGACGGCATCGATGATGGTCGTCGTCGCCCAGCCGACACCGTCGCCCGACGTGTTCTGCGAGAAGAACACACCGCCGTCGTAGGAGCCGCTGTGGACCGCGTCCATGTCGCCGTCGCCGTCGATGTCCGCCGCCACCACCGAGTAGGCACTGTTTGTCGTGCCGATGTTGACGATGTAGCAGAAGGCCGCGTTGCGGTGGATCAGGTCGTTTTCGAACCACAGGATGCGGTCTTCAGCGCGCGCCGTGGCGGCGATGTCCAGATCGCCGTCGCCGTCGATGTCGCCGATTCCGACTCCGGCGGCCTCGTCGAGGTTCGAACCCAGGATGTCGGCTGTCCAGGCACCGCCCACGCCGTCCGTGTTTTCGAACCACACGATTTGGTCTTCGTAGAACGCCGCGCCCGCCGCGTCGATATCGCCGTCGCCGTCGATATCGTCCAGGAAGATGTTCTGGGCTCCGTCGAAGCCGCTGCCGATCGTGATCGGGGCGCTCCAGGAGCCGCCCGCGCCGTCCAGGTTTTCGAACCATACGAAGGCGTCGCCTGTGCGCAGCGGCACCGCGATGTCCATGTCGCCGTCGCGATCGATGTCCGCGCAGGCGATGTTGTGGGGTTCGCCCAAGCCAGAACCGATGATGTTGGCGGCGCTCCAGGCGGAGCCATCGCCCGCCGTATTCTCGAACCAAGCCACCTGGCCGCCGAAGCGCGCCGTCGCCGCCAAGTCGAGGTCGCCGTCCTCGTCGATGTCCACCAGGCAAACGCCGCGGGCGCCAAGGAAGCCGGTCGCGACAACGGTGTCGCTCCAGGTCGAACCGTCGCCCGACGTGTTGAACAAAATGTGCAGGGTATCGTTGTTGCGCTCGGAGATGGCGACATCCATGTCGCCGTCGCGGTCCACGTCTCCGGTCGAGAGCGACGTCGGTCCAAGCAAGCCGTCGAGCATCAGAACCCGCGGCGCCCATGTCAGCCCATCGCCCAGATTCTCATGAAACCAGACGCGGCCACTGCCGAAGGCGGTCACCACGATGTCCTGGTCGCCGTCGCCGTCGATGTCGGCGGTGGCCACTTCCCGGGGTTGGACCACAAGATTGTTGACGACGCTCACTTGGCTCCACGCCGTGCCATCGCCTGCCGTGTTGATGAAGACGGAAAGATCGTCGCCGAAGCGGGCGACAGATGTCATATCGAGATCGCCGTCATTGTCCAGATCGGACATGAAGACGAAGTTTGGCCCATCAAAGGACGTGGTCACGTCTTGGGGAGCCAGGAACGGCAGGGGCCGGGCCATGGCCGGCGAAGCGGCCAGACACCCGGCCACCAGGAAGCTGCCCGCCAAGATCGATCCGCGCCGCCGGGGCATCGTGGGATTCGCCACACTGAGTTGCCTTGATTTCAATTTTTTCGTCATTGGTAATGATCTCCATGGGGAAGGATGTTTTCGGCACCCGCGCTGGGGTGGTGATGAGCCCGCCCAACGAAAGAGGGCCGATAGTGTCAAAAGATTGTTTCAATTGTTTATCTGGCGAAAATCGCTGTGCGGACGGCCTTTTTCAAGGACGGCGCAAGGCGTATCCAGAACACCCGGTGAATGCGAATAGTCCCGCAGCCGGCCGGGCACCATCTTCGGGGATGGCCCCCGCGATCTGGAGCCCGATGCCGCCGCCCCTTCAGGCGGCGGGACCGATTTTCGGCGACTCAGGCGCCGAAATAGCGGCTCCGCAAAGACTCCCGCATCGAGGAACACCGCCGGGAAACCCGGAACGAATTCCTCCGCGAGCCTGCGCCGCCGCCATGTTCCACCTCGATTCGCCATCGGAATTCTCTGCGATGCTGGGACTCACCACTCGCCAACGCAGCAAGAACACAGCCCTCCGACGTCACTTGCTCTTCTATACGGTGTGGCGTGAAGGAACACGGGGGAGCGCCGCCAGATTCGCCGGGCGTTGGCAGGCCGGGACGAACTTGAAGACAAAGCACTTGGACCTGCGCATTAGGCCAGGTAAACCCGTTTAGGTGGGATAGCCCTTGCCGACCGGGCCGCGAACTCTCCCTTCTGTTCCGCGGACGAAGGAGGCGGCGAGTGCCCTTACGAATCGGACTGACCATTGGCGACCCGGGCGGGATCGGGCCCGAGGTGGCTTTGAAGGCGCTGGCGGACCTGGCCGGGGGCGAGGACGGGGCGGCTTGGGGTGGCGTGGAATTCTATCTCATCGGGCCCGGCGGCCTCTGGGCGCACTGGGCCGACGCCATCGCCGAAAAGGCCCCCGCCTTCGCCGCCCCGATACGGCGCGCTCTGGAACGCACCGTGATCCTGGGCAGCGAGGACCCTCGCAAAGGCGCCATGCCCATCGTCGGCCGCACCAACGAACGCCACGGCCGCGTCGCCGCCGCCGCCATCGAGAAAGCCGTCGCCCTCTGGAAGGGCGGACACCTGGACGCCATCGTCACCGCGCCCTTGTCGAAGGAAGGCCTCGCGGCGGCGGGCGTGGGTTATCCGGGCCACACGGAAATGCTGCGGGATCTCTCCGGCGCTCCGGACGTGGCCATGCTGCTGGTGGGCGGCGGCTTGCGCGTGGGGCTGGTGTCGATCCATGTGGCCTTGCGGACGGCCATCAGTTCGCTGTCCCAGGAAGGACTCCTCGCCAAAGCGCGCCTGATGGACGTGTTTCTGACGCAATGGCTCGGCAAGCGCCCCCGCCTCGGCGTCTGCGGTCTGAACCCCCACGCGGGCGAGGGCGGGCTTTTCGGCGACGAAGAAGACCGCGTCATCCGCCCCGCTCTCGAACGCGGCCGCACCGAGGGCATGCTGCTGGACGGTCCGCACCCGGCCGACACGATTTACAAGGACATGCTGGAAGGCCGCTTCGACGGCATCCTGGCCATGTACCACGATCAAGGCCTGATTCCGGTCAAAACGCTGGCCTTCAACACCGGCGTGAACGTCTCCATGGGGCTGCCGCTGATCCGCACGTCGCCCGATCACGGCACGGCGTTTGGCATTGCGGGCGAGGGCATCGCCCGGCACGAAAGCATGAAGGCGGCCATCGCTCTGGCGGCCGAGCTGGTGGCGGCCCGTCAGGGATTCCGGACCTGAGGTGAAGGGCGTCCTAAGGCTGAGGGCGCGCCGTTTAGGCCTTGCCCTATGGCGGCCCGTTGACGCACAAGGGTGGGCTGGCTCGCCAGCGATTTTCGACCCCCGGAAGCGAGGATTTGCGCCGTGCTTTTGACCTTCGACCAAGGCGATGTGAAACGTGCCGCTACGATCGTTGCCAGCCTCCTGAACCGTTCCACGACCACGTTGCCGGTGTTGGCCAATCTGCTGATCGAAACGGGCGAGGACGAGTGCACCTTCCTCGGCACGGACCTCGACAACCTGGTGCGCATTCGCGTCCCCGCCAAGGTCGAGGGCGGCGCCGGCCAACGGCTCACCCTGCCCGCCGACAAACTGGCCCAGCTCATCGGCCTCATGCCCGCCGGCCAGGACGTCAGCATCCAGGACCAGGGCGGCCAGGTGCGCGTCTTCAGCGGCCGCAACGACTACAAACTGGTCACCCTGCCGGCGGACGACTACCCCCAGCGGCCCGAGGAAAAACCCCTCAGCACCCTCAAGATGGCCCAGCGCGATTTCCAGTCCCTCCTCGACGCCGTGCTCTACGCCGTACCCCAGAAAGACCACCGCCGCGTCCTCCTCGGCGCCCTCTTCGAAGCCCGCGACAAGACACTGCGCCTCACCGGTACGGACGGCAAAAAACTCTCGCGCATGGAATTGCCCGCCGAAAGCATCGAAGGCTTGGAGTCCATCCGCACCGTCGTCAGCGGCAAACTCCTCGGCGACATCCGCAAAGTCCTCAGCGACGAAGGCTCCGTCACCATCGCCGTCGGCGACCGCCAGGTGGCCATCCGCGCCGGCGACGTGGAGTTCCGCGCCACCGCCATCGAAGGCAAGTACCCGGACTGCGACCAGGTGATCCCCAAAGAATTCACCACCCAGATGGGCCTCAATCGCGACCTCTTCAAAATGGCCGCCCGCCGCGCCGGCGTCGTCTCCGACGATAAGAGCAAGTCCATTATCCTCAATCTGGAAGCGGGCACCTGCAAGTTCACCAGCATGGCCGCCGACATCGGCACCTTCAGCGGCGACGTGGCCGTGGAATACGACGGCGAGTCCATGGAAATCGCCTTCAACTACCAGTTGATGATCGAGACCCTTGACAGCTTCGAAAAGCCCGAAATCGCCATGCACATCAAGAACGAGCATTCGCCCTGCGTCTTCAAGGCCAAGGACGAAGACAACCACCTGTGCGTGCTGATGCCGATCAAACTGGCGGAAGCGCGGCCCGCCGCGGCGGGAGCGGGCGCGGAGGCCTACTGAGCGTCATAGAACACTGAAAACGCTTGGATAGCTTGCGATGGCATCGTCTTCTGGCAATAAATTGCGGTGACCGTTTTATAAACTCTCTGTTCCTGAGCACATTTCACGCTTGTCGCTTACAGGACTTTTTTGCACAACAAAAGGCGACAGCATCGCGCAGGATTGGAGCCCTCCGGATTTTTCTTTTCGGGCGGCAAGTATTGACCGATCCGGCACCTGACGGAGCTGGAGATTCGCACGGTTGTAAGGACCACGGCTTTTTCTGGAAGAACTCGTACACGCGAAACCTTTCAGCCACGTCAGGGCACGACGCGCTCCCTTTTTTCCTTAGGGGATGAGGGCCCCCCCACCCCACCTCCCGTTCGCGCGAGAGCCGGTGACGAGGGTTTGGGCCGACGTGGCGATGCTCCCCATTCCTGGCCCGGCCCCAACGCCCGGCCCCGAAGCGCGGAGCACCTCCTATGTCCGAACGTTTTGAACACGTGATCGAAGCCTGCCGGAAGGCGAACCCCAACCACCACCTGTGGAACAACAACGGGACCTGGTGGTTCCATTGCACGGTTCACCTTCCCAACTACACCAAGGAACGCATTCGCCGTTCCCTGGCCACCGACGACATCCAGGTTGCCATGAAGCGCCGCGACGAACAACTTCGCGAACTCGCCAAACGCACCGACGTTCGCCTCTCGATCCGCAGCGGCCGGCCTTCCTCACGCCCGGTCCGCAGCAAAGTCGCCATCGCCCGGTCTCAGGACAAAGCCACCGCCTGATCCCACACCCCCTCGACGCGGACTATCGCATGACCCGGGGCGTTTTCTCTCGCCCCTGGCCCGTCTGTCGCTTCCCATTCTGAAGCTATGTGCGGGATTGTCGGTACCACTCATCCACAAGAATGCTCTCCGGACCTCCTGGCCGAGATGACCGCCTGCCTGGCGCATCGCGGGCCCGACGCCACCGGCGCCTGGCGCGACGAACGCCTCGCGCTGGCCCATCGCCGTCTGGCAATCCTCGACCTGAGCGAGCGCGGGGCTCAACCCATGAGCCTCCCGGAAAAGGGCCTCGTCGCCGTCTATAACGGCGAGGTCTACAACCATCGCGATCTGCGCCGGCGCATCTCTCCCGATTGCCCCTGGCGCTCCGCCACCGACACGGAAACCCTCCTGCGCCTCTTCGAATTCGAAGGCCCGGAGTTCATCTCCCTGTGCAACGGTATGTTCGCCCTCGCGATCTACGACCCGGCTGAAGCACGCCTCCACCTCTACCGCGACCGCCTCGGAATCAAACCCCTCTACTACACCGCCAGTGAAGGCCGCCTCGCCTTCGCCTCTGAGCTGCGACCCCTCCTCAAACTCCCCTGGGTCCGCCGCGGCATCGACTCGCACGCCCTCTCCAACTACATTCTTTTCAACTATGTGCCCCACCCCGAGACCATCGTCGCGGGCGTGCGTCAACTGCCCCCGGGCCATCGCCTCGAATACGACTTCGCCACCGGCGAGTTCGCCATCCGCCGATGGTGGACCCTGCCGACGCCCCCTGCCGCCATCACCCATCCCACCCGCGACCGCGCCGAGGCCGTCGAGGAACTCGAAGAACTCCTGACCGACGCGGTGCGCGCCCGCACGCTGAGCGACGTTCCCCTCGGCTGCTTTCTGAGCGGCGGCATCGATTCCTCCCTCGTCGCCGCGCTCCTGCAAAAGGTCTCCTCCGGCCCCGTCAAAACCTTCACCATCGGATTTCGCGAGAAGGACTTCAACGAAGCCGATCACGCCCGCGAAGTCGCTCGCCACCTCGGCACGGAGCATCACGAACTGACCGCCACCGCGGAGGACTGCCTCCCGCTCGTGGAGCAAATGCCCGCCCTCTGCGACGAACCTTTCGCCGACGCCTCCTTTCTGCCCACCGTCCTGCTCTCTCGCCTGACGCGCGATCATGTGACGGTGGCTTTGTCGGGCGATGGCGGCGATGAACTCTTCCTCGGTTACGATCGCTATCAGTGGCTCCTGACGGTTAAGTCCCGAATGCAGTTCGTCCCCGGCGCAGTCCGGCGCAAGGTGGCCGCCTGGCTGGCCAACAGGCCGAATTATCGGCATCAGACCATCGGCCGAGGCCTTCTCTATCGAACCCACCGGGAGCTGTACGGCCACGTCTTCATCGGTTGGAATGCGGAATTGGCGAATCAAATCCGAGGCGACCGCTACGATTTCAACGACCATCCGTTCCATGCGCTGTACGACGACGCCAGCGGCACCAACGAACGCTCCGGCCCCTCGCTCGACGCCCGCGCCGGCTACGCCGACCTTCGCCACTACCTGCCCGACGACATCCTGGTGAAGGGCGACCGCGCCAGCATGAGCGCCAGCCTCGAAATGCGCGTTCCCTTGCTCGATTATCGCGTTGCCGAAATGGCCATGGGGCTTCCCCCGGCATGGCGCAACGCCCGCGAACCCAAGGCCATGCTGCGCGAAATCCTCTTCCGGCACGTGCCCCGGGAATTGATCGAGCGCCCCAAACGAGGCTTCGCCGTCCCCCTGCGCGACTGGTTCCGCGGGCCCCTTCGCGACCTTCTCCACGACACCTTGGCCCACGACGCCCTCGCCCGCGACGGGTTCTTGAACGCCGATGTGGCCCAGCGCCTGATGGCCGAACACGACTCCGGCTCCTACAATCGCGAAAGACAATTGTGGTCCATGCTCGTGTTTCAGTTGTGGCGAAACCAGGTCCTGGTCTAAATTATTACAGTATTTTGCCCGAGACCTCACTGGCTCCTGATGTTATGATTGCGCCCACCCCCGAACAGACGGCCAACGCACCGCGGTCTTCCAAAGAGGTGACCATCCCCTCTCTGCCGCCCGATCAGCCCAATTCCCACACGCCCAAGTCGCTCCATCTGACCGTGCGTCATGACGGCGGCGGCACCGAGCGCAACGTGCAGAAGCTCTGCGAGGCGGTGCCCGCTTTCTATCATCGCTCGCTCGAGGAACTGCTTGGCTGGCCCATGAACTGGCGCCGTCTACCCGGGGCCATGCGATCCCTGCGCGCCGAAAGACCCAAAGTCGTCTTCTGCTATGGCGCCTGGGCCCACATCGTGGCCGCCATGACCTTCCCCTCGAAGCCCCCCGAACTGATCGGCTCGATCCGCTGCATCACGGATTTCGAAGGCAAAAAAGCCCTCATCCGCAAGGTCCTCAAATGGCGTTTCAAGCGTTGGGTCAGCAACTCCCGCGCCGCCCTGCCGATGGAAATCAACTGCAACGTCATCTACAACGGCATCGACATCCCCCCCGACGACGAACCGGTGCTCCTGCCCGATCTGCCCAAGCCCGTTTTCGGCATGCTGGCCAGCGGACACCCCAAGAAGGGCCACCGTTTCGCCATGCGCACCTGGAAGGCCCTAGGCAAACCGGGCACCCTGGTCTTCGCCGGCAACATCGGTCCCGAACTCAAGGCCGCCGCGGAAGCGGAAGGCGTCCTTTGCCCCGGCTACGTCGAGGCCGGTCCGCTCCTCAGAAGCCTGGACCTGCTCCTCGTGCCCAGCAAGGCCGAGGGTATTCCGACGGTATGCCTGGAAGCCATGGCCCGGGGCCTGCCGGTTCTGGCCTCGCCCGCCGGCGGCATCCCCGAATTGGTCAAGCACCGCAAGACCGGCTATCTGCTCTGGCACGACAAGTGGCTCGATTTCCTCAAGGACCTCGATTGGGAGGAAGCGAGAACCGTCGGCGCCGAAGGCCAAGCCTACGTCCGCGAACACTTCACCTTCACCAAAATGCGTAACCGCTTCGAAGGTGTCGCCGAAGAAGTGCTCTACCGCCGCAAGATCTAGCGTCCTCTAACCCCCTCGAACGCTTCGCAGCGCCGCCGCGTTCTCCTCCGCATCGAAGGCCGCTCGCGCGGGAAAGACGAGCCCCGCCAACACCCGCGATTTCAACGTCCCATCGCCAGTCTTCGCTTGGAGCACATACGCCTCGTCTTGCAGCAGGTACTGCTCGATTTCCTGCGCGTCCGGGTCCACGATCCAGTATTCCGAGACGCCATGGCGGGCATAGTCGTCGAATTTGATCGCGCGGTCTCGCTCGACCGAGGACGGCGAGAGGACCTCCACGATCAGGTCCGGCGGCGGGAACTGAAGCTGTTCCGGCGCAAACCCCGCCGCCACCTCCGCCCGCCAGAAACAGAGGTCCGGTTCGTAGTCGTTGCGCGTCAGGCTGATGAGCGATTTTTCCACATCCACCGTTCCAAGGCCATGGCACTCGACATAGGCGTCGAAGATTCGGAAGATTTGCTTGAGCACGACGATGTGCATTCGGCGCGAGGGCGAATGCATCACCACCTCGCCGTTGATGAACTCCGCCTTCGTACTCGGCGTCAGCCAGCGATAGAATTCTTCGCGCTTGACCCGTTCGCGTTCGAGCAACCGCTGGAAGTGCTCGACGTACCGGGGAAGCTGCGGGTCCTTTTCGAGTTCGGCGACATGGACGTTCATGACAGAAGCCTCGCAATCCGGAGAGCGGCCGCGCTTTCCGAAATCCAATGCGATACTCCGCCAGGAAGTCGCCATTGGCAAGCGGGAGGTGAACAGGAACTTTTTCGCCGCGATCCCTGGCGGCCGCTCAAGGCTTCGAAGCTTCCGGCGCGACTTCGTCCCATCACCCCTCCCGCTCGCCGAACCAGCGCGCATAGATCCGGTCGTACGTTCCGTTCGCCCTGAGCGTTTCCAGCGCGGCGTTCACGTCTCTGATGAGCGCCGCGTCGCCGGGCCGGGCGACGATACCGAACTGTTCGTCGGTGTACAAATCGCCTACCACCGCCAGTTTCCCCGCCGACTCCGGCTTCTGCGACGCGAAATAATCCGCCACCGGCTTGTCCATCATGATCGCTTCCACGTTCCCGTTCATCAAATCCAGAAACGTCAGCCCGGCATTCTCATAGGCCACCACCTCGCCGATCTCCTCCGACTCTTGCAGCTTGATATGGCCGGTGGTGTTCAGGATCGCGCCGACCTTCGCGCCGGACAGCGAAGCCAGATCCGGGTACTTCTCCCTGTCTCCGGCCCGCACCACCAGTACCTGGCCGGCCTCGATGTAGGGATCGCTGAACAGGTACCTTTCTTTGCGCTCGTCGGTGATCGTCACCGCCGAGACGATCAGATCGATGTTGCCATTGGTCAGCGCCCCGAAAATGCCGTTCCAGGCCACGTTCACGTACTCGATTTCCCGGCCCAGCTCCTCGCCGAGCGCGTCCGTCAGGTCGACCTCGAAGCCCACGATTTCCCCCGACTCATCGACGTATTCCAAGGGAGGAAACGCCGGATTCATCCCCACCCGCAGGGCCTTGCCCCCGGCATTCGGGTCCGCCGACGGCGCATCCGAATCCCCCGATCCGCACCCCGTGACGAACAGGGTCAGGGCTAAGCAACAGTAAGTCAGGAATCTAGGCGACATGTTAGTTTTCCTATATCGGAGAATTGGCATTCCGTAAGTTGAACGATTGCGCCTCTGCTTACATCATAAGTTCAGAGGGCAAGGCGGCTCGGCCCCGGGGATTCTCCCCTCCTCCTCCGCCGATCTTTCTTGACGGTGTTTGGCCCGCGGTGGTTTCCCGGGCGAGAGAATGGGAGGGGTTTGCCTATGTCGGACTTTCGCACATCGCAACGGAAGATCGCTCGCCGATGGGTCCAAAGGATTGGCCACTGGCTGGCCACGGCCGGTCTTGTGGCGCTGACTTCGGCTTCGGCGGCGAATCCGGCGGGTTTCTACCATACGGTTCAGCCGGGCGAGACCCTCGACCGAATCGCCCAACGCTATCGCGTCCCCATCTATCAAATCGCCCGGGCCAATCGGATCGGCCTCAACGTGGAGCCCTCGCCGGGCGCCCGGCTCTGGGTTCCCGGCGCCCGGCAAGCCAGCACGCCCAAGCCACTGACCCGGGTCGTCGCCACCCCCGCCCCCGCCGCGGCGGCCCCGGCTCGCTCCACACCCGGGATTTACACGGTGCGCAAGGGCGACAGCCTATGGAAAATCGCGCAAAACAGCGGCACGACCGTGGATGCGCTCAAGTCGTTGAACGGGCTCTCCGGAAACAATCTGGCGGTCGGGCAACAATTGCGCCTTCCGGGGGCCGAGGCCAGCACGCCGTCTCCCGCTCCGATCCGTTCCGCCCCCCCGGAGGCCACCAGCGCCGGTACGCGGGCGCCGCGTTCGGAAGCCGCCGCGCCAGCCCCGCCCCGCTTCGTTCAGGGCGGCATGGGTGCCGGTGAAAAGGGAACCTCGCGCGATGTCAGCGCCCACGGCTTCAGTTGGCCCCTCGAGGGAACGGTGATCCGGCCCTTCGTCCAAACATCCCAGGAAAAGCATTTTGGCATCAACATCGCCGCCCCGGTGGGAACCCAGGTGCTGGCGGCGAAGGACGGGCGCGTGGCATTCGCCAGTGAAAGCATTAGCGCCTATGGGAAAATGGTCGTGATCGAACATGCCGATAATGTCGCGACCTGCTACGCCTTCAACGACCGCCTCCTGGTCTCGCCCGGCGACCGCGTGCGCCGCGGCCAGGCCATCGCCCTCAGCGGCGAAGGCGCCCACGACGACCGGCCCCACCTGCACTTTCAGGTCCGCCGCAACGGCGAGGCGGTCGACCCCATACCCTATCTGCCGTAAAGCGCGGCACCCCACCGGGCGTACCCTCAAGAAAATTCACCACGGAGCAAGGGAGGCACGGAGACGTCTGGTGCGAGCGAGCTTACATCGTCCCGCAGCCAAGAGCGGTTCTTTGTCCAGGTGAGCGGGGAGAAGGAGATTTTTTCTCGCAAATTTCTTTCGCCTCGGTGAAAACTCCGCTCTCTGTGCTCTCTGTAATTGTGGGCTCTCGGGGCGAAGACCGCGAGCGGGCTGAGCTTGACATCCCCAGCGCCGCTTTGATGGACTGGATGCGAAACTCAAGACATTTGAGGGCCTCAGCCGTCCATGTCACGCCGGAATCTTTCTCCCGAGCAGGAAGCGCAATGCGTGGATGCCCTCATGACGCTGGGCATCGACGATCCGGATCACCCGGTCCTGTGCCATCGCGGCTATTTCGCCATGTATTTGGGCCGCATGACGCCCGACGAGTTGGAGGCCTTGGGCGGCACCGGGGGCGACGATTTCCGCCGCCTGCGCAAAATGCTCTCGGTCATGGGGCAAGAACGCCTGCGCGAACTGATCGCCGAGCGCGCCTCGCTCCGCCCGCCGCGCCGCCCCGCACCCACGCCCGCCACCACCACCGCCTCGCGTCCCAATGTGGCCTTGCCCCCGCCGGCGCCGGCCGCCCCGCCCGAGGCCGAGGACACCGACGACGAACGCCCCACCGCCTATCTCAAGACGCCCCTCTCCCGCGAAACGTCCCAATCCGACGTCGCCACCATTCTCGACGAGGCGGCCGGCGCCAAGATTCACCAGAAGCGTCCCCTGCCGGAGGACCTGGCCGAATTCGAGGACGGCGACATCCACGGCATGACCGAGTACGTTCTGGCGCTGGCCAATTCCTCGCGCTACCATGACGCCTTCTCCTCCACCATGCGCTTCCTCGAGCAAGAAGGACCTGACGCTTCCGTTCTCAAAGCCTGCGTCGTGGCGCTGCACCGGGCCAGCGCCTACGACCGCGACCGCGGCATCTCGCCGGTGAATGTGCTTCACGAATTCGAGCACCTGGCCCACGCGCTGCTGCGCTACTGCCCGGACATGAGCGAACTGGACCCCCGATCCGACGACGAGGACACGCGCGAGTCCCACACCTTCGTCAAGCGGCTCTACCGCGCCTGGCTGGCCCACTGCCGCGCCCTCCTCGAATTCAAATTCCGCCTCAAGAACGATCAGTGGATGAAGCGCCAATGGATCGAGCCCGACGAATTCGGCATCCTGCTCGACGTCTTCCGCGCCGCTTCGCGCTCGAATCTGCCCATGGACCTGATGGCCCGGAACTATCGCGGGGCGAAGGAATGCCTGGCCATCGCCGACGATGTGATCGTGCGGCCGGACAAGCAGGCCCGCCTCAAGGCGGAAGCGTTGCGGATTTTCGCCCCCGTGTTCCGAGAGCGATATGAAGATTTGCTCTTCATCGCATATCACGACATCGCGATGTGTTACGCCCTCGCCCACGATCGGATGCAGGCCCTGAAGTTCGTCAACGAAGCCGCCGCCATGCGGCCCCACGCCAACCTCGACGAATTCCGCACGGCGTTGAACGAGGCGCTGAAGGCTCCCCTGCCGGAACCCAAGAAGGACAGTTTCCGGGACCTGGTGCACAAGCTTCACCGCAAGGGCCAGGAGTGATCGGGGGACGGGTCCCATGGTGCCCGGATGCACCACTGGATAAAAGAGCGCCGGATTGACGGAGACGATTTGCAACGCTCCTTATTGACTCGGCACGGCAAAAGTGTTTGGAATTCCAAGCGAAAGACCAGAGGGCGGGAGAAAACGACGGGTGCCGTCGATCCGGCGCGGGGAATGCTTCCTCACGGATTTGAGTGAAAACTCAGCCTCGCACGGCATTGCGAAGCGGCCTCCGATACTTCCCATCGAAACGGGAGGCGCTGGAACATGACCCAAAAATCGCCCCTATCCCCGCAAGAGGAGCGGCAGTGCCTTGATGCGTTGCGCCTCCTCGGCATCACCGACCCCAATCATCCGGTATTGAGTCACCGCGGCTACTTCACGCTCTTCCTGAACGGACTCAGTCCAGACGAGATGGGCAATCGTGGCGAGGTGCATCCCTCCGTGGCCGAATTCCGCGAAATCCGCGACCTCCTTTCGCGGGCCGGAACAATCCGCCTCCGCCGCATCCTGGCCGAGCAAACCATGTTCGGACGCCAGCGCGCCGAACGCGAGCATCAGGAACGGATGAATCAACCGGTACGCCCCATGGCTCTTCCCCCGGCCCATCCCCCGCAACAATCCCGGCCCACGCCAGCCCCCAAACCTCCGACTCCCGCCCCACCCGCCTACCGGCCACCGGCCGAGGAACGCCCCACCGGACGCATCGAAGCCCCTAACCGGGAAGTGCGCTCGGCCCCCGGAATCGCCCGGCGCTCTTCCCAGTCCGGCAGCGGGCCCGATCTGCCCCAGATTCGCATCGATTACGACGGGCGGTCGAACGCCGAGACTCCACCCCCGGCGCCGCGGCCCTACCGCCCGGAACCTCCTTCCGCGCCGCCGCCCGAGCCTCCGTCGCCGCGGCCTTCCTCCGCCACGTCCCATCCCTACCAGCGCGAATCGCCTTCGCCCTCGCCGCCGCCGCCGTCCTCCGGCGAGCAGCCTCGCGGCGCGCCATCGCGCCCCACCACCAAGGGCATGTCCGTAGCCCGCTCGCCGGAAATCGTCGCCGCCCGCACAACGCGCCTGATCGAAACCGGAGAATGCGTCGAAGCCTACCGCGTCTCCTCCGAATTCCTCGCCAAGTACGGCCTCCACGAAACAGTCCTCAACGGATGCCTGGAAGCCATCAAGTCCGCCACCACAGATCGCACCTTGCCGACGAACATGCTGTTCGAGTGTGAGGAACTGACCGCCATTCTGGGCAATCAGATCCCCGACATGAGCGCCCTATGCGAACATGGCGATTTGACCATGACGCGATGCTATCGCATGGTGCAGCACACCTACGAGGCCTGGGTCGAGCACGGCCGCCAACTCTCGCTGTTCCGTTATGCCGAGGGCGCCGGACTCATGACGCGCGATTGGATCAAGCCCTCCGAATTCGGCTTCCTGCTCGATATCGTCCGTTCGGCCACCCGCTATCGGCTCCCCTCTTCCATCCTGCACCGCATCTACGAAGGCGCCCGCCGCTGCGCCGATGTGGCCCACGATGTCATCGCCGACAAGCAAAAGGCTCATCAATTCGAGGCGGAATTGATGGAAACGCTCCTCGCGCCGATCGGCGATCTGTTTCCCGACATGTCGGTGGACTTGCTGCGCGACATCGCCCGCTGCCGCCTTCAAGCCGGCGACAAAGACACCGCCGCCGAGGTTCTCGAACGGGGCCTGGCGATCCGCCCGGACGACCGCATCCTGCGCGACATCAAGGCCCGCATGGTCACCTACCGCCCCGGCGGAGCCCCCCTCCCGGGACAACGGCGGCGTTAGGGGGGCAGCGGGCGGGCTGTTTGGCGGTGCACGCTGTCGCCCCTTCATCCCCCCTTGCGCATCCTCCCGCTCTCGCCTAGCGTTTCCACCTTGGCGGCAGGCTTGCTTGTACCTGTCCGGGGCGCTTGAGTGTGCCCACGACTTCGTCTCTAGGAAGTGGTTCGTCATTCATGTCCACTCATCGCGAGGAACCGCGCCGTTGGCAATTCGAGGAAATGCTCGTTCTCTTCGAGAACGGCGAACACGGCGAAGCGCAGGCGCTCTTTGAGAAATTTGTCGAGCGCGGGCCGGAAATCTTCGATCCTCTGGCCGATTACATCATCCGCCAACCGAACCATCCGCGCATCGCGCCGCTGATCGAACTCCTGGGCAAGATCGGCGACAACCGGGGCGTGCCGATCCTGACCCGGTTCCTGGAAATCGAAGTCAAGGAACTGCGCTGTGCCGCGGCCATCAGCCTCGGATGGATGCACGCGCGCGCGGGGCTCGAGAAGCTCGACCACCTCGAAGGCACCGACCCGGATGAGGAGGTGCGCCACGAAGCGCGCCTGGCCATCGAGGAGATTCTGCGCGAATTCCCCGCCCTGCGCGGCCAGCTCAAGCACCACGAGAGCGTCGCCCTGCCCCATGAGCCGATGCGCGTCGACGACGAGCAGGCGATCCGCGAAATGACGCCCCCCGGCGGCGAAGAACGCGACCGCCTCTGCTGCCTTCTCCCCCGCATGCTCGCCATGAAACTGTGCGCCGCCCCTCTCGGCATCGGCCCCGGGGGCGTCGTCGCCGTGGCCATCAAAAAGGACGCCCAGGAAGACCCGAGCGACCGCCTGACCGAATTGATGGGCCGCCAGGTGGAACTGCACGGCTGGCCCCGCGAGAAGGTTTTCGACCGCATCCTGAGCTTCTATCAGTACGGCGACGACGACTGGGTCAAATTCGCCCATTGCCTGACCCCCGCCGCCCGCAAGGAAATCACCCGCCTGCTCCTGGGCAAGATCGCCCCCGACGAACCGCAGACGCCCCTGGACGAATGCGCCGACGCCAGCGAGGCCGTCCTGTCCTTCCTCTCCATCTGTGCCCAGGAGCACATCGATCGCGTTCTGATCGAGACCAATTCGTCGCGCGGCAAGACCATGAAGCTGTCCCTGATCGATCACGACGGCAACGCCCACGAACTGCCGCCGCCCAGCCCCGGCGTGCAGGCCACCTTTATCCGCGCCCTGAAAATCGTGGCCAACGCGCCCCTCGACGCCAAGGAAGCCAAGGGCCTGATCCACACCGATGGCCCGGCTCTCAAGGAAGGCTTCACCGGCTACCTGTCCTATCGCCAGGAACCGGGCGGCGCCGAATTCCTGGCGCTGGATTTCATCGAACCCAAGGCGAATTGAGTCGGCTGGCCTTAACTCGCGTCGTTTCCCGCTCCGCACGACCCCCGCGACAGGACATGGCACCATGAGCGAACGGGTGATTCTGGCGGGATTGGGCGAGTGGGGCGCCGGGTGGTACGCGGCGCTGTGCGAGCGTTTTGGCCCGGGGGCGGTCGCCGTCGTCGATCCAGACCCGGCCGCCGCTGCTCGCATGGCGCGCGGCGGCGCGTGGTTTGGCTGTCTTCGGGATGCACTGGAGGGGGGAGCGAAGCCGGAGTTCCTGATCAATTCCTCGCCGCCCCGGGCGCACACGGCGATCAATCTGGAAGCCATCGCCGCGGGCTTGCCGATCCTGTGCGAGAAGCCGATTTCGCCCTCCCCGGGCGAAAGCCGGCGGGTCGTCCGCGCCGCCCGCGACGCCGGAGTGCCCTTCATGGTGGCGGAAAACTTTCGCCGGGACGCCGTGATGCGGCGCGCCGCTCTGATTTTTCGCGAGGGGAAAATCGGTGAACTGGCAAGTGTGCATGGCCAACTATTCCAACACTACGAAACGAGCAAACCGTACTGGGCCGCGTCCCCAGACGCCTTCCTCCAGGACGTCGTCATCCATGTGCTCGATCTCATCCGCTTCTTCACGGCCGACGAAGGCGCCTCGATCTTCGCCCGAAGCTACAATCCCATCGGCAGTTGGCATCCCACGAACGCCGCCGTTTGCCTCCTGATGGAAACCCACCGTGGCATCCAGGCGACCTTCGACGGAGGCCTCGCCAGCCGGGGAGGCTTGACGAGTTGGCGCGGCGACTGGCGGCTCGAAGGCACCCGCGGGGCGATCCTGATCCGGGGCTCCACCGTCCGCGTCAGCCTGCCCGACGTGGAAACCGGCGAAGACACGGCGACGATCTCCGCACCGGGTTGTCTGGAGGATTTCCTGGCGTACCTGAACGGCGACCCGCACCCGCAAACGCTCGGCGAAGACTACCTGCGCACCGAAGACCTGCTCGCCGCCGCCATGGAATCCGCCCGGTCGGGCTTGCCGGTCCGGATGAAAATCGAAGAGGACGGCATGTCATGATCGTTAGGAACTACTTAGAGACTTCTCCCAATCTCCAGAATGCCCATGATGGCATAGGAGATATTCGCAATGTCTTCCTCTTCGGGGAACAGGACTTCGAAACGCCGCTCCGGTTCGTGATTTACTCGGAGATCGAACCCGGCGATTCCATCGGCATCCACCGCCACGAAGACAACGAAGAGGTCTACGTGATCCTGGAAGGCACTGGCGAAATGACGGTGAATGGGGAAACGCGGGCTGTGAAACAAGGCGACGTTCTCCTGAACAAACCGTTCTGGAGCCACGGCCTCGTGAATACCTCGGAGGCGGTGCTGAAGATTCTGGTCTTCGAGGTTGGGAAGACGAAGTCGTCTTAAGCGCCAAGAAGCCGCCCCAAGGGCGGCCAGGGTGACGGCTTCTCTTGGCCGGAGCCTACCGGTGCAGCGAGGGCGCGCGGAGGAGGCTGCGGGAGCTGTCGTGGTTGGCGAGGCTGGTGAGGTCGGGTTTGGGGATGCCGCTGCCGCTGGCCATGGTGACGGCTTCGGTGTTGCTGAAGCCGATTTCGTTGAGGTAGGCGGCGACGATGGTGGCTCCGGTGGGGCCGACGGCGAGGACGCGGCGGCCGGCGCGCAGGCTTTCGCGCAGGAAGTCGATGCCGTCGCGCAGCTCTTCGTCCTCCAGCTTGCCGTCTTTGACCGTGGGGCGGTGGTAGAGGTAGAGGTCGTCGGGGAACATGCCGCCTTCGCCGAAGTACATGATCGCCTGGATTTTGTGCTGGCCGAGGAAGAAGGGGTTGTTGGCCTCGGCGAGGTCGGAGAGGATCAGCCGGTCAAGAATTTTCTGCATGGTCACGGGGCTCCGGGGACGGGGATCGGGGGGGGCGGGAAAGAGAGAGTTGGTGGCTGAGTTTGGAACCGGGATAGCCCCGAGACGGGGGCGCGTGCAGGAGCGGGAACAGGAACGGGAGGAGCGGGAGCTGCTGCGGGATCGGAGGGTGCGCCGGGGGTCTGCGGGGCTTTCCGGTTACGTGGGTTGGGGGACTGGAAGGGAAGATTCGGTGGGCCGGTGTTGGCGGCGGGAAAGGGCTTCGATCATGCTGGACAACTCCCGGCCGATTTGTTGCTGTTGGAATTGAGAGGCCAGAGACCATCCGGGTGCGCTGCAACACCCTTCCCATGGAGGGTCTCTGGCCGCTCGCTCCGAGAGGCCCGGCGCAGGCCCGCTGTGAGAACTACGCCAGGATGTTCCGCCAGGGCGGAAGGGTTGGGGACGGAAAGCTCGCGTCGAAAAGCACGTTGAACAGGAAGAGGGCCGTCGGCTTTCGAGGTTGGATTTTTCGTCCGATTTTCGAAGTCGCGCGTTGTCAGCTCACGCGTCGAGATGCCCCACATGATGTGGGAAATCGTGGAAGGCACGCGCACCGGGAGCAGAAGGAACGGGAACAGATCGCAGAGGGAGCGGGTCATTGGTTCGCTTGCCTTTCCAACGAATGTTCGTGTGATGTGGCTTTGCGGACGGTACGAGTTCAAGAAAAAAACGACAAGTCTTTTTGCCCCTCGCTTTTGCGCCTAAGCGACGCGGGCTCAATCTTTTGGATGAGCGTCAAGGGGCTCGCGCGGACTATTTTCGCACGAATTCCCAGGCAAAACGGCAAATAAATCGGCGGCTGTCGCTCACGCGGTGGTGAAACCGCCGCGTGCGACGGGACGGTCACCATGGCGTGAAGCCGGCCTGGGCGTTGGCAGAGACGGAGCGGCGGCATCCCGATTCTTCAGGACGCCGCCGCTGGGCCTTCAGGTGTTGGGGCAAGGGGAGGCGGTGGGTTGACTACCGGTCCGTCTTCACCCGGATCACGCCACGCTCGCCGGGGCGGGGCCCACCGGGGCCGGGAGGCGGCGGAGGAGCGGTGGGTGTGGCCGTGGGATCGCCGGGGCCGGGCGGGGGCGGAGGCGGCGTGCCGCCTTCGGGGC
Organism: Sumerlaeia bacterium; assembly: GCA_040219255.1. GTDB lineage: Bacteria > Sumerlaeota > Sumerlaeia > SLMS01 > JAHLLQ01 > JAVJSW01. The sequence continues at coordinate 12,102 of JAVJSW010000070.1, read as the reverse complement.
GGACTTTGAAGACGTCGTCGGGGATTTCATGGCCAATGGTGGTGTTGCGGCGGATGATGTGAGAGAGACGGGTTTTCTCGACCATGTCGCGCAGCTCGCGGGGCAGTTGGCGCTGGTACCAATAGCGGTCGCCGTCGCGCAGGGCGGTGAACTGCTCGGTCAGGATGGTGAAGAGAGTCTCGCCCACGAGGGCGCCGGGCACGCGGTCTTCGCACAGCATGCCGACCCACGGGTCCACCTGATCGGGGCTGGTGTAGACGCTGGCGAGTTTGGCCTCAACGGCCGGATCGGAGGAAATGCCGGCGAAGGAGGCGACGGGCGTGAGGCCGAAATCGGCGCGGACCTGGTTGTAGCTGGGCAGGCCATGATCGCGGCCGCGCTGCATGTTCAGGGCGGCGAGATCGAAGCCGCCGGCTCCGGGGGGACCGAAGAGGAAATTGCGCACGTCGCCGATCAGCTTGGCGTCGAATTCCTGGGCGCGCTGGGCCGCGAGGCCCCGCAGGACGGGCTCGATACCGGTGGCTTCGATTTCCGCGGGGGTGAAGAAGGCGTCCGCTAGGGCGATGTGGCCCTCGGGGATTTCCTGGCCGGCCGCATCGACACGCATCATCGTCGGCGACAACATGGTGTGGCCGAGGCGGAAGGCGGCGGCGGCGAAGACGTTGGAGATACTGGGGTCGAGGTTCGGGTTATAGCCCGTGTAGGGCGGGATGGCGCCGGGACCGAGAAGGACGGGCAGGAATTCGCGGAAGGTGATGACCTGCATTTCCGCCGAGACGATGGCGCGAGCCATTTCGTAGATTTCGTCGTCCGTCATGGGTTCGCCGCGTGGGTCGCCGGGGGCGATGCCGTCCATGCCGGGGCCGCGGCGCATGGGCGTGGTGCGCTGCATTCGGTCGAGCTTGGCGATGCGCTCGGCCCAGGAGTTGTGCTCGCGGACAAAGAGGGTGTGCATGGCGGTCAGGCCGATTTGCTCGTTGGCGCGCACGTCGCCGGCCAGGAAGAAGGTCGGGTCGAAGGAGGTCGGCGCGTTGGCGAAGCCGTTCACGTTGTAGGGCAGAAGGCCGCCGGCGCTGGTCTTCAGCTTGCCGGTGCCATCCAGAGTGCGCAGCTCCCGGGCGCGGTCTTCGTCCGAGCCGTACACGTTCGAGGCGTCGATGTAGGCGGTGATGGCGTTGAACTGCTCGCGGACGCCGCCGATCAACTCGAAGAAGGAGCGGTTGAGGGCGATTTCTTCGATGCCGGTGCCAAAGGGGTCGAAGAACGGATCGCCGCTGGGGACGGGGATGTTGAAGCTTTCCGGCGGCGCCAGGACCGGCGTTTCGGTGATATCGTGGTCGAGGAATTGCCCCCACTGCCAGAGGAAATCGGAGTAGCCGGTGCTGTTGGGCAGGGACTGGGGCTGGGCGCAGAGGGCGTTGCTGACGGCGCGGGCACTGGGGCGATCGCTGCCGGAGGGCGCGCCGATGCCGTCTTCGTAGGCGGCCTGGGTCAGGCGCTTGAAGGGCGTTTCCGCGGCGCCCCATTCGGGGTGGGTTTCGTTGTTGCCGGTGCCGTCGATGGAGCGGACATCGTGCATGGGGGGCAGGCCACCGGGCTTGGGTTCGCGGCGGGGGCGTTGGGCATCGGCGGCCGAGGCGAAGACCATCAGGGCCCCGGCGGCCAATGTGGGCAGAACGAATCGGCGAAGGGAGTGGGGCATCGCGCGGGAGATTTCGAGGTGGGGGTGGGAGGAGCGGCGCTTCGGATTCATGAACCGGTCCCCTTTCTGTGCTAGGAATCTGTTCCCCGCCCGGCTTGGGACCTGGGGCGGCACTGGAGAGGGCGGAGGGTACTCTCCGCGGCCAGCGAACAGATTGGATTATTACTGCGCTAAATAAACGGGACCGGCAATGAAAAATTACAGTTCGTTCATCTTGCGCTTTTTTCGTGGTGAACCTTCTCTGTCGAGGGTACACCATCATCGCGCGGCACAGCGGCGACTTTCCCATCGCGTGCCGCGGAGAATCCCCAACAAGGACCCCGCCGGAGCAGCATGAGAATCCTCATCGTCGAAGACGAAGACCGCATATCCAGCTTTGTCCGCAAAGGCCTGGAGGAGCAAGGCTTTGTTGCCGAAGTCTGTGCCGACGGGGATGACGGCCTGCACATGGCCTTGAGCACCGAGTTCGACGCCTTGGTGCTCGACATCATGGTGCCGGGGCGCGATGGGCTCAGCATTCTCAAGGAATTGCGCCAGAAGGGGCACACGGTGCCGGTGATTCTGCTGACGGCGCGGACCGGGCTGGACGACCGGGTTCAGGGGCTGGACCTGGGGGCGGACGATTACCTGACCAAGCCGTTCTACGTCGAGGAACTGATTGCGCGCCTGCGGGCCGTCCAGCGCCGTCAGACGGGCGAGAAAACCAGCGTGCGGCATCTCGGTGGCGTCACCATGAACCTGATGAACCGCACCATCCACGCCGGGGAGGAGGAGCTGACCTTCACCCCGCGCGAGTTCAATCTGCTCGAGTATCTCTCGCGCACGCCCGGCCGGGTGTACACGCGAACCCAAATCCTCGAGCACGTGTGGGGCTATTACTTCGATCCGAAGACCAACATCGTGGACGTGTACATCCAGCGGATTCGGGCCAAGCTGCCGGGAGAACGCAAGACCTCGATGATCGAAACGGTCCGTGGCGTCGGCTATCGGCTCCGCCCGCGAGAGGCTTCCACCGGCGAATGAAGCTGCGGTCCGTGCGCCTTCGCGTTGCGTTGCTGACGTTCTTGACCGCCGGCTTCGTCCTGCTCCTGGCCGGGATCATGGGGGCGGTGGCGTGGTATGCCAGCGCTCTTCGCCAGACGGACGCGCTACTGGCGGGGACGGCGCATCAGACGCTGCGGGTGCCTTCCAAGGCGCCGCCGAACCTGTGGTTTTTCCTGCGGGCGCGGTGGGAGGCCAGCGAGGCCGACACGCCCGTGGCGGTGGCGGCCCGGATGGAAGACCGCGGCGGCCGGAGCCACGCCAGCCCCAACTGGCCGGTGGCCCTCGACCCCCAGGTCCTTTTCGACGCCGCGCCGGAACTGCCGCTGGACCCCACGCCGCCGGACCTGGGCGAAGACGAAAGCCTTCCGGTCAGCGCCTTTTTCTACGAGACGAGGGCGGCGGAGGGCGGGGAATGGCGCGTGCTGATCGCGCGCAACGAACGGGTGACGCTGGCGGTGGCGGCGCCGCTCGAACCCGTGAAGCAAGAGCTTTGGGCGCTGGTGGGGCGCTTCGCGCTGATTTTTCCCGTGGTTATGCTGGCGGGGGCGTGGCTGGCCGCTTTGCTGATGCACCGGGCGCTGCGGCCCGTGCGCGAGGTGGCGGAGACTCTGGCGCGGGTTTCGGCGGCGGGCCTGGAAGAACGCCTCGAAGAGCACGAGGTGGACGTGGAATTCGCCGGCACCATCGAGATCTTCAACGCCATGATGGATCGCCTGGAAGCCAGCTTCAAAGATGCCCGCCGCTTTACCGCCGACGCCGCCCACGAACTCAAGACGCCGCTGACGATCTTGCAGGGTAAGCTGGAGCAGGCGATCCTGGCCAGCGAACCGGAGTCGCCGGATCAGCAACGCTACAGCGAACTGCTCGATGAAATCTCGCGCCTGCGCAGCATCACCGAGAAGTTGCTGCTGCTCAGCCTGTCGGACTCGGGGCGGATGCCGCTGCAGACCGAGCGGCTCGATCTCGCCGAGATGGTCGCCAGCCTCTGCGAGGACATGGAGATTCTGGCGCCGGATCTGACCTGCCAGGTCGAAATCGAGAGTTCGCTCTTTATCGAGGCGGACCGCGGGCTTATGGGCCAGGTGCTGCACAATCTGGCCTCGAACGCCATCAAGTACAACCGCGAGAAAGGGTCCGTCTGGTTCGATCTGCGCCGCCAGGGCGCGCACGCCTGCCTGCGGGTTTCAAACACGGGGAAGGTGATTTCGCAGGAAGACAAGTCGCAGATTTTCGAGCGCTTCTATCGCGCTGACAAGTCACGCAGCCGCAAGCGCGAGGGCGTTGGCCTGGGCCTGAGCCTGGCGCGGGAAATCGTGCGCGCCCATCAGGGCGAGTTGCGCCTCGCGAGCAGCGACAAAAAGCGCACGACCTTCGAGTTGCTGCTGCCGCTCGCTGACGACCTGACGGAACTCGGCTCGGTCAATACCCTCAGCCGCGAACGGTTGCGCCAGGCCCTCGCCACCGCCAACCGCGGCGAAGAGACGGGCCCGAAACCGAAAGAAAGACCATGACGTTTGCCGGAACTCGATCGATCGCCTGCCTTGTGCGATCCGGGGACGACCTCTTTGTCTTCGCCGGAAAGCGCCGCGAGCGACGGGCGGGACGCCCGTGCTACCTTGCAACTCCAAGATTATCAGGCAAATGTAGCACAGGCTCTCCAGCCTGTGACCGGCGGCGGACTACTCGCTCTCCTCACCATCGCGGGCGCGCTCTTGCAGAGACGCCAGCATCTCCTTGACCCCTGGGTTGGGATGATCGGCGGGGGCGGAGAGGAACGATTCGAAGAACTGCTCGGCGAGGTAATCGTCCGTTTCCTCTCCGGTGCAGGTGAGCAGGAAAATGCGCGCCCGCTCGACCGGGTCGGCTTCGGCGAACCCCAGCGCGTCCAGGTATCCGCAGTAATAGCTGAGCCGGTCGGCGACCACATAGGGCGGGCGCACCACGGGAACCAGGATGATGCCATCGGCGGCCACGGCTTGGCGCAGATCGCGGAAACTCGGGTGCGTCATCACTTTATAGGGCAGTGTGCCCTTCACATAATCCACTGGCGTTGGGAGCCCTTCGCGCTGATTTGCCCGGCGGAGTGATCGCCGATGGGGCAACCTGTGCCAGAGGGGGCGGGGGGATTCAAGGGTTTGTGGGGGGAGCGCTCACCCGCAGGCCGGCCCCACCCGCCGCTGGGCCAGCTCGGGCAGGCGCTCCAGCAGGATGGGCACTTCGATGCGGCCGTCGAAGAGGCGTTGATCGTACACGAAATCCTCGGTCGGTTCGATCTTCCAGTCAGCGCCGTGGTGGGCTTTCAGGGCGCAGGCGATGTCGTAGAAGTTCTGCTCCAGGTTCGAGTTGATGTGGTAGAGGCCGGGAGGCTGGGCGAGGACCTGCATGAGGCCGTCGGCGGTGTCTTCGAGGAAGGAGCAGGCGGGCAGCCAGCGGGTCGAGGCGCGAATGACGCCGTGCTGGCGCATGTTTTCTTCGAAGAAGGAGAGCATGTTGTTGCCGCCGGGGGCCGAGCCGATCTGCCAGCCGAGGCGGGCGACGCGGCATTGCTCGGGGGCCTGGTGAAAGAGGCGTTCTTCGGCCTGGCGCTTGTCGCCGCCATAGCCCTCGGTGGCGTCGGGGCGCGATTCGGGGGTGAAGGGGCCGTGGGCGTCGTTGGTGAAGACCATGGCGGTGCTGCTGAAGACGAAGGGGATCTGGCGCTGGCGGCAGATCCAGGCGACTTCGCTGGGCCAATGGACGTTCACCACCCAGCCTTCGTTGTCGATGGCTCCGGTGGGTTTGGAGGCGACGGCGAGGAGGAAAATCGCGTCCGGGCGGACTTCGGTGATGTAATCCTCCATGGCGTGATAATTATTCACGGGAACGCGCGTGCGATCCCAGGCGACGGTTTCGTGGCCGAGCGCGTCGAGGTGGCGGACAAGGGCCGCGCCGACGGTTCCCCGGGCTCCGGTGATGAGGTATTTCATAATGGTCTCGGCGATTCCTTAGGGCATTGCTTACCCAAACAACCATGGGACGGCGGAGCGCGAGAGACAAGCGAAAGCCCCGGCGAAAACCGGGGCTGGCGGGCAAAAGTCCGTCATCGCGGACCTCTGCCAAGTCTTGTCCGATATGGCCTGGGAAAAGGCCTGGGGCAGATCAGTTCCAGGTGTCGCCGCGCTGCTGATTGCGCTGTCCCTGGCGGTTGCCCATGGCCATGGAGCGGTCCTGCTGGCCGTCGCGCTGGAACGTCACCACGCGGTTATTGGCGTGGGCCTTCGTGGCGATCAGGGCCTTGTTGTCGTTCAGGCGGGCCGGAGTCGCGAGAACGAAGAGGTCGTCGCCCTGCTCGAGGTTCAAGCGGTTGGTGCGGTTTTCCGGACCAAGCACCACGGTGTGGCGCTGACCGTCGTCGGTCCGCACGTCGGCGATCACAAAGTCGTTGTCCTGACCCTGAAGGTTCACGGTGCGGGTGTTCATCACGCGGCCATCCACGGCGCGGGTACGCTTCGTGTCCTGCATGTTGGTCGAAACGCTGCGATTCGAGTCGGGGCTGGTGACTTTCTGGGCGACCAGGATCGAGCGATTGTTGATACGGCCGCTATAGCCATGCACCTTCACCTTATCGCCTTCCTGCAGGTTCAGGCGCTGGATGCGGCTTTCCGGTCCGAGAGCCACTTTGGCGAGACGGCCGTCGTTGGTCTGGATACGGGCGAGTTGGGTACGCTCGTCCATGCCATTGAGCTGAACCGCCTTCAGGTTCTCGATGGTGCCCTGCACCGTGCGCTGCACCTGGCGAGCCTGCTGGCCTTGGCGCTGGCTCATCTGCTCGGTGCGCTGCTGGCCCTGGTTCCATCGTTGGCTCTGCTGTCCCTGGCGCTGGCCCTGCTGCTGACCCCAGCGCTGGCTCTGCTGGCGGCCCTGCTGGCCCTGGCGCTGCCGGCTCTGAGCCCGGGCGCGCTCCAGGTCGTAAGCGTAGATGCTCTCGTAGGCGTCCACGCGACCGTCCTGATCGTAATCGTAGGCGATGGTCACGAAGCCCTGCGGATCGAGCTGCAGGTTCATGTTCTGGCCCTGCTGGTTCTGGCCCTGCCGATTGGCGGTGCGGGTGCGGCTCTGGTTCTGGCCTTGGTTGCCAGACCAACTTTGCTGATTCTGGCCGCGGTTCTGGTTCCAATTGCCGCTGCGGCGGTCGTTCAGGATGCGGGAGTTGTTGTCTTCCTCCACGCCGTAATCGTATTGATTGCCCTGGTCGCGGTTCCAGCGGTTTGTGTCCTGGTTGCCGGTGTTCTGGGCGGCTGCCGGAACGGCCAATCCAAGGGTCATGATCGTGGTAAGTGTGGCTTGAGTAAATTTCATAGAAGTCCTCCGTAATGGATCGAGAGTCTAGGGGAGAGACGCCGTAAGGCCTGACGCATCAGTTGCTGATCGCCAGAACGAAGGCGTTAGATGTCTTCGTCGTACCAGGTATCGAAGCCGTTCGTGTCTTCGTACCAGTCATTCGTGTAGTAATCGTAGTAGGTGTACGTGTTATCGTACGTGCCGGTGTTCGTGTTGTACCCGTTGCCGTAGTAGTCGGTCGAGTAATTGTAGTAGTAGGGATCGTACGTGTCGTCGTAGAAGTAATCCCCATAGTAGTTGTCGCGCTCGTAATCGACGGTGGACGTGTACGGTGCGGTGTCACCCCAGTCCGAGGGGTCGTACCATTCTTCCTCGTGAACGCCTTCGTCCCATTCGTACTCGTAGTCGTCCTGAGCCGTCAGGGTCAGAGGCGCCGCAACGAGACCCAGGCTCAGAAGCCCGGAGCCGAGAAGGGCGAGTGTCTTCTTGCGATTCTTGAGATTCATCATCGGTATCGCTCCTTGATTGGAATTATGCGAAGAGGAAGCGTTCAACCGCTGACACGGTTGATGTTACACCTCGCTTCGGCGTTTACAAGGGTGTGCATGACACGTTCCAATAGAAAGCGTCGGCACCGTAACCTGAGCGATTTCAATCGATGAGGGGATGTCTCTGAAGAACCTGGGTGGCTCCGGCGCCTGCCAAAAAGCTCGGCATCACGCAAAGCCCTCGGCGGTCTAAAGCACAAAGTTTTGGTGAAGTTTTCTGGCCCGAATCAGTAGAGCATCCAGGCCGAGCCATCGTTGCCGGGCGTTCCCGCCAGGTCCAGGAAGCCCAGAACCCGCGCCATCACGTCCTCGCGGCCGCCCTCGTCCACAATCGTTTCGAAGGGAAAGCCCATCACGACGCCGGCGGCGCCGCTGGCCGGGTCGCGCCAAGCCACGGCGGCCGCGTCGGTGGAGACTTCCGAATCGGGCAGGATCGTCATCTCGTCGAAGACCAGGAGGCTTTGCGCCCCCGCCGATCCCTTCTGCACTTGAATGCTGTCGATCCGGACGGTGGCGCCGGAAATGGCGCCGTCGCCGCCCGCGGCCTGGAAGAAGACTTCGTTGCCCGGATTCGCGCGCACATTCTCCCAGACGATCTGGCGCCAGCCCGTGAAGTCCACATCGATCCACGGCCCGGCCAGGATGTCGTCGTCCCCCTCGTCGCGCACCGCCAGCCGCACCCGCGCGCCCGACGCGTCGCCGTTGACCCAGTAACTGACATCGATATCTGGCGAGAAAGGGTTGGTCGCATCGCCATTGAAGTTTCGGACGAACGCGCCCGTGCCCCAGACGATCGCCAGTTCGCCCGCGCCGGTTCCCTGGCGCCGGGGATTGTTGACGATGGTGAAGGTGCTGTCGTCGCTGACGCCGGCGTCCGTCGAGCCGCTGAAGTTCGGATCGCGCCAGCCGCCCAGCGTATCGAAGTCGTTGATAATCGTTGGCGAAGCGGCGTCATAGAAGAGAACGCCCTCGGATTGCGCGCCGGAGGGCGCGAGGACGTCCGGGAAATCGACGTCGTACACCGCCGAGCCATTGTCGAAGAGCAGGCTGACGCCGTCGAAAATGCCGCCGGCGGAGCCCTTGGCCGCGTAGGTTCCGGCGTCGTCGCGGGAGAAATCGGTGCGCAGGCTGTTGCGGAAGAAGGCGGCGCCGTTGTTCTGCGCCACGAGGTCGTAGGCGACTTCGGCGCCGCTGACGAAGACCTTCCCTCCCGCGCCCAGGTAAGCGATCATGGCGGACTGCTCAGCGGCGTTGAAGGTGTCGTCGGCGGTCGATTCCTCGCCACTGATCCAGACCACGGCGTCGTAGCCACCGAGGCTCACGGCGCCCGAGGCGACCGCTTCGTTGCTGGCCGAGGCGAAGCCGAATCCCGCGGCGGCGATGGCTTCGCCGTGCTCGACCGCATAGCTGAAGGTATTCATGCGGTTCAGCAGGCCGCGCTGGGTGATGTTGCCGGGATAGAAGGTGGCGGGCACGCGGATGTTCTGACCCCGGTCCAGCCGGTCGAAGCCGTTCACCACCAGAATCTGGGGCGTGCCCAGGTTCAGCGGCCCGATGCCCAGGGTTTCCGTCGGCAGCGACTCGCCGCCGCTGTTGGTTGCCGCGACGCGAAGGTAGAGCTTGGAGGCGGAGGTCTCGGGGGTGAACTCGAAGCTGGTTCCCGTCACCGCCGTGCCGTTGTCAAAGCCGTATCCGTTGCGCGAACGATAGACCCGGTAGCCCGTCGCCGCGGCGCCCAGCACACCGCCAGAGGGCGGCGCGTTCCAGGCCACGCGGACGGCGCCGCCGGGGGCGGCGGTGACGCTCAGGTGTGTCGGCGGTTCGGGCAGATAAGTCCGGTCGTTGAACTCGCTGTTGCCGCGCGATTGAAAGTAGTAGTCGTGGAAGAAATCGACGATGCCCTGATAGGCGGCGCGGGCCACCAACTGGCGGAATTCCGGGGTCAGCAGCGCGTCCGAATCGGCCTGGTTGTCGTGGAAAACGGTCTCGACCAGGGCCGCCGGCATTTCGTCGTTGCTGTTGGGGCTGATCTCACCCAGGCGATTGAGCTTCTTGCCGCGATTGGGGATGGCCGGGTCGAATTGCTGGATCACGCGCACCATCTTGTCGTGGACGCGATCGCGGAGCACATCCCCGCCGGCGACGCCTTCGAAGGAGCCGCTGCCATAGGCGAAGGTCTCGAACCCGCGGACCGTGGTGTTGAACCCGTTACTGTGCCAGGACAGGTAGATGGCGTTGTTGTTGGCGCCGCCTTCCCATTCCGTTTCGCACTCCCAAGCCGCATAGCGTGGCAGCACGCCGACGGTGCCGCTCTCGCCGGTCTTGCCCATGAACTGGGCGTAGTACAGGCCCGATTCCTCGAAGCGCGGGTAGCCGCTGACGCTGCCCCCATCGACCCAGTCGCCCATGCCGCCGCCGAACCGCACGGCGTCGGCGGTGACGATCTGGCCGGCGGTGGCGCTCTGATTCGTGACTTCGACGGAACCGGCGGCGGGGTCGGAGCCCGCCTCGAAATAGTAGGTGCCGACGTACTTCCACGTATAGCCGTCGCGGGTCATGTCCTGGGTCCAGAGCGTCGTGCCGCCGGTGTGGTGGATCTGGATGCGGCCGTCGCGCACGGTGTTGCCGTCGTTCGGGGCCGGGCGGTAATGAACGTACACACCATAGTACCCGTCGCTGGGGATCGTGGGCGTGAAGCGGGCGGTGGCCGTGGGGTTGCCCGCGACCGTCGTGGCCGACAGGTAACTGCCGTTGTTCCAGCCCCCCGTGGCGTTCGTCGTCCAGTTGCCGGTCAACTGGGCCGCCGGGGTGTCCACGATCACCATTTCCGTGTTCATGTCGCGTTCGCGGATTGTGTAAACGCGGGCGCCGGCATTCCACAGGTATGGCAGCAGGTACTGATTGATGATTTCCGCGTTGCTGTGGTCCTCGACGACGCCGGTGCCATCGCCACTGTTGAAGCGCTGGGTCTGCCAGCGCGCATTGCTGGAATCGTAGAACCACCCGTGGCCCGGGCTGACGAAGATCGAGGCGCCGGAGAGCGCGCCCTGGGGCTGGGCGTTGCCGCGCGCGCCTTGCGGCACGAGGACCTTCAGCGCCGCCTCGGGCACGGCGGGCTTGTCGCGCGCAGTGCCCTCCGGAGCGGCCGGCAGGAACTCGTGCAGAGGCCGGAAGTCGTCGGCCGATTCGGCGCGGGCGTAGAATTCCAAAGTCTCCAGGCCCTCCACCAACTCGGCGATGCCATGGCGCATGAACTCGGCCTGATCGAACCAGAAGTCCGTGGCGCCGCCGCCGAGGAACGCGTCCGGCAGAACGAGGTAGGCTTCGCCCCGGCCTGCCGCGTCCACCCGCGAGAAGGCCAGTGAGGTGCCGGCGGGAAAGAAGGTTTCCTGACGGGCGGTTTTTTCCACCGCAGAAAGGGGCGCGAGTTGGGCGTCCAGGATCGCCTTCAGGTCCGCCGTAGCGGACTTGGCGTCGGCGGTCTTCCCGGCCGAGAGCTGCGCCGCCAACGCGTCCCAACTCCGCAGGTCCGGCGCGTGGGCCGGTAACGCGGCGGGCGCGCCGAGGCAAAGGGCCAGGGCGAGGCTCCTGAGCGAAGGGAATTTGGAGAACGGGTTGGCTTTGGGCACGGAGAAACCTCGCGCGGGAGACTATGCAACTATTTGCTAGGTCTCGTTGCCGGGCAAGGCAATCGCTTTATGACACCACCAAAGAAAAAACCCTTGGAGGCTTCCGCACCGGGATCGGCCGAATCGATCAGTCGAGGGGAAAGATGAGGTCGCCGCTGCTGACGACGCCGTTGGTGGGATCGTAGAAGAAGAGGGGCTCTGGGGTTTCCTCCGCCGAACGATAATCGTAATCGCCATCGGGTCCGGCGGAGAGCCCGGCCCATCCTCCCCCGGCGCGGGCGTAGGCGGCCAGCGGCGCGCCCGGCGGGCCATAAGGATCGGGGGGCACGACGCCATGGCCGGGCAAAGCGAGCGTGTCCAGGTTGCCGCCCCCCGCCGCCATCAACGCCTCCGTGTCTTCCGTCAGGGTCAGCATACGGGCCGTGGTCACGGGGGCGTCCGGATTGTCCGCGCGCGCGGAGCGGTATTGGGCCGCCATTTCCTGAAAGGCTTCGCCGATCTCCTCCGCGGCGTTTTCGCTTCGGGGGGGCGTCTGGGCCGGGGTGGGCACTTCCACGGTTCGCAGAAGGTATTCGATGAACCAGGGCAGGGCGCCGAGGAAAATGGCCGTGGCGAGGAGGCTGAGAAGAACGAAGAGGCCGCCGGGCATGCGCCGGGGCGGCGGGTCGGCCTGCTCCGGAGGGGTCATCGGTTCGCTCATGGGAACTGCCTTTCGATAGATCGAGTAGGGGGGTAGGTCGCCCTGCCCCCCTCTCACACCACCGGACGTGCGATGTCGCATCCGGCGGTTTCGTTTCCTCTGAGCATCAGGTACCTGCCGGTCAGGCTGCGCAATCCGGCTTTTGCCAGTCGCGCGTTG
>JAVJSW010000069.1:0-68394 GCA_040219255.1 Sumerlaeia bacterium | reverse complement strand
ACACAACCCCACCCATCCGCAAGGGGGTGGTCGCCACTACAAGGGGTTTTGAAACTGAAAAACCCTGCAAACAGGGAGAATCAAACCGAAGCGTCCGGTCCAAACCTCGGAAAATGGTGATTGCTGTCGAAGTTGGGTTAGCGGGTGGCAGCCAGCGGCGCCCCCGCAGCCTCCCGCCCTCCGCGCCACCCTCGGATCACCCCAACCACACTATCCAGGAAACTCTGCGCCACCGGGATCACCAGGAGCGTGAGGACCGTGCTGCTGGCGAGGCCGCCGAGCACCGCGATGGCCATGGCTTGGCGCAGTTCGGCGCCTTCTCCGATGCCGAGGGCGAGGGGCAGGAGGCCCAGCAGGGTCGTCGCCGTGGTCATCAGGACGGGGCGCAGGCGCTCCTGACAGCCCATCAGAAGGCTCTCGCGCGGGGGCAGGTCGGGGCGGGCGGCGCGGACCTGGTTCACGCGGTCGAGGAGCACAATGGCGTTGTTCACCACGATGCCGCCAAGCATCACCACGCCGATGATCGCCATCACGTTGATGCTGGTTCCTGTGAGGATAAAGGCCGCCACCACGCCAATGCCCGCCAGGGGGACCGTCAGCATGATCAGGAAGGGTTGAATGAAGCTTTCGAAAATGCTGGCCATGACCATGTAAACCAGCAGAATGCTGAGGATCAGCGCGAAGGCCAGTTTGCCGAAGGCTTCGGCCCGCTGTTCTTCCTCGCCGGTGAAGCGGAGGCTGTACCCGATGGGTCGCCGCATGGGATCGAGGGCGGCGCGGGCTTCCGTGATGGCCTGGCTGAGCAGGACGCCCTCGCTCAGGTCCGCCATGACGAGGGCGACGCGGCTTTGGCCCTGGCGGACGATTTCGCGGGGACCGCGTTCGACGCGGAAGCTGGCGATGTTGCGCAGCGGAACCGCGGCGCCGCTGGGGGTTTTCAGGACGATGTCGCCGATGGTCTCGAGGCTTTCGTTGCCGTAATCGACTTCGACGCGCAGGTCCACATCGCCGGCTTCGCGCTTGATCTGGCCGGCCACTTCGCCGTCGAGGCGCCGCCGCAACGTGGCCGCCACGCTCTGCACGTCCAGGCCGAGGCGGGCCATCTGGGCCGGGTCGAGGGTCACGAAGACCTCGGGCGAACCCTGCAAGATATTCGTCCGCACGTTCAGCAGCCCCGGCGTTTGCTCCAGCCGCGACTTCGCTTCCTCCGCCAGCCGCGTCAGGGTTCGAATGTCCTCGCCGCTGATTTCGATCAGCAGGGGAGCGCTCGACGAGCCAATCAGTTCGAAGACCGAGCCTTGCTGGAGCTGGAATTCCGCTTTGACTTCCGGGATGGCTTCCAGGCGGGGCTTCAATTCCGCGATCAGGTCCGATGGCCGGTAACCCGCCAGCCCCGCTTCGCGTGTGGCGGTCGTGGGCTTATCGTCCCAGGGAACCATCGTAATGAACAAATCGGCGGTGTTCGGTCCGTCCGGGTCTTCCGTGTCGGCGGCCGGTTCGCCTTCGTTCTCGCCAACGCGGGCAAAGGTCGTTTGCAGCGCCGGACCGAAGAGCCCGACTTGGCCCAGCACGGTTTGCGTCACCTGGTCGGTGGCCTCGATGGGGGCGCCGTTGGGCAGAACGAGGCGCAGGCCGATCTGGCGCTGTTCCGTGTGGGGCAGGAACTCCTGGGGAATCGTCGTCAGGAGCCCAAGGCTCACCACCAGCAGCGCTGCCGCCCCCGCCATCACCAGCCATCGCAGCCGCACCGCCAGCCCCAACGCCCGCGTGTACAGCGTGCGCGGGGCCGCGGCGGCTTCCGCCGCGTCGTCGAACCGCATACCGCGCGGCAGCTTGGTCAGCATCCGCGCCGCCAGCATCGGAATCAGCATCAGCGCCACCAGCAACGAGGCCAACAGAGAGTACAGCACCGTGAGCGCCTGCTCCTTGAACAGCAACCCGGCGACACCCTTGACGTAAATCACCGGCAGGAAAACCACAATGGTGGTCAGCGTGGAAGCCACGATGGCCCCCGCCACCTGACCGGCCCCATGCTGGGCGGCGGCTTTCGGTTCCGTGCCTTGCTGGCGCATGCGGAAGATATTTTCCAGCACCACGATGGCGTTATCCACCAACAGGCCCGTGCCCAGCGCCAACCCACCCAGCGTCATCAGGTTCAGCGTCAGGCCCTGGAAATACATCGGGATGAACGTGGCGATGATCGAGACCGGAATCGCCGTGGCGATAATCAACGTCGTGCGGATGCTGAACCGCAGGAAAATCAGAATGACGACCACGGCCAGCAAACCGCCGACGATGGCGTTGTTGCGGACCTCTGTGATGGCGGCGCGGATGAAATTGCTCTGGTCGCTGGCGATGGTCAGCACCGCGCCCGGCGGCAGGATGTTGCTCTCGACCTGCGGCGGGCCGCCGAACTTCGGCCCGCCGCCTCCACCGCCGGGTCCGCCGTCGCCGGCCGGGCCGCCGCCGTCGCGTTTGGCTTTTTCCTCAAAGGTGGCGAATCCTTGCAGCGCCCGCATCTCGGCCTTGATCTGCTCCGACACGGCGACGGTGTTGCCCTCCGCCTCGCGATAGAAAAACATCCCGATGCCCGGCTGACCGTTCACATAGACGATGCCTTCCGGGTCCTTCGGCGCGAAGGTGATTTCCGCCACATCGCGCAGCAAAATCGCCGCCTCGCCCTGGCGCGTCACCACCACGTCGCCGACTTCTTCCAACTCCTCGAATTCGCCGATGGCCTTCAGCAGATAGCGCCGCGTTCCCTCCTGGATATAGCCCCCGGTGGCGTTCACGTTTTCCGCCTGCAGGGCGCTCACAACCCGGGCCAGATCGATGTCGTAGGCCAGCAGAAGGGACTCGTCCAGGGCCACGCGGGCTTCGCGTTCCTCGCCGCCGCCGATCACCACGTTGGCCACGCCCTGGATGCGCTCGAAGCGCGGCCGCAGCGTCTGGTCCGCCAGACGCCGCAGGTCCTCCAGCGTCGCCGGCTGAGCCCCCTCCGGCAGGCTCGCCGGGTCGATGCTCAGACCGATCACCATCACCGGCGCCGCGTTCGGATCGTAGCGCAGAACGCTCGCCGATTCGATGTCCTGGGATCGTTGACGTTGCAGATCGCTGACCGCTTTCTTGACGTCCAGGAAAGCGAAATCCAGCGGTGTGTCCCAATTGAACTCTGTAATCACAACGGCCTGATCGGCGCGCGCGATGGTCTTCACGTCCTTCACCCCGCGGATCGTGTACATCTGGCGCTCGAGCGGTTCATTGATGCGGCGCTCGATCTCGGTGGGCGAGAGGCCCGTCGTCCTGATCGTCGTCGTCACCTTGGGCGCCCGGATGTCCGGGAAGAGACTGGTGGGCAGGCGCTTGAGCGAGATCATCCCCAGCAACAGCACCGCGATAAAGATCATGGTGACTTTGACGGGAGCGTGGACGGCGAATTTGGTCATGAAGGTGGTGCTGCGTGCGTTCGTAATCCCGCCTTCAGGCGGAACCGGTCAGAGTAAGCCGTGCTGTCCCCGGAAAGTTCAGCGCTGGCCTAAACCCACTCAGCACGCCGGCGAGAGGCGGTGCAGCAGAAATGTCGAAGGCCGCATGGGCGTGGTTCGCCCTCACACATCCCGGTCGTTCATCAGCAGAAACATCGTGCCCACAAACCCCAGGACCGCGATGGCTGCCATGCCGCCCTGCACCGCCAGCGCCGAACCGAGGGCATCGTTGCGGATGGCCTGGAACAGCGTCATCCCCACATCCACCAGCATCGTCAGAAACGCCAGCAGGGCGAACCAGGTCCCGATGCGTTTCTCGAACAGCATCAGGATTCCGCCGATGCTCCCCAGCACCCCGCGGAACACGATCAGGCAGCCGAGGATCACGACGGTCTGGATTTCTCCGTCGCTCTGGGGCGGGAAGAGGCTGATGAATCGGGGAATGAATTTCAGAACCATCACGTTGGCGCCGAAGCACAGAATTCCGACGGCGATTCGCAGGGCGAGCATCATGGCGGCGGGCTCCTCGATCAGGGTACAAACAGAAAAACCGTCCGTCTCGCAAACTGAGACAGACGGCCCGGGGTGGCAATGGAGAACCGCCAGCGATGGCAGAGCTTTACCGGTGCATCAGTACGGGTTGCTCGGCGACGTGCCGCTGCCGTTCACATCCACGCGCGACGTCGATCCGGTGTTGGCGCCGGTGCCGAAGTTGAACGTGTCGCCCGCCTGAAGCTCCGTGTTCAGCACGTCGTAGTACAGCACCGATGATCCGCACTGGACGCGCGAGGCGTTGGTCTGGCCGTCCTCGCGAAGGACGTAGGCCGAGAAATCGCCCTGCACATGGCCGACGCCGTTGCTGTCGATGAACATGGACGTGTCTTCGTCCATGCCAATGCCGGTGATGGCGCCGCTGGTGGGCGAGAGGCTGGCCTCGCGGATGCGCGCCATGAAGACCAACAGGCGGCCCATGCGGTCGCGCTGAGCGAAGTGCGTGTCGGTGATGATGTCGTTGCCCAGCGGCAGGTTCAGGAAATCCGTCGTGATTTCCGACATGTACTGATGGCAGGGATCGCTGATGGCTTCGCTACTGTACACGCCATAACCGGTGGGGGCGTAAACGAATTCGCCCATGATGGCGCAACCGGCGCTGATGCCGCCCACGACGCCGCCCTTTTCATAGACGTGGCGGATGGCGTCTTCCGTGGCAGTGCCCTTCCAGAAGTCGATGTAATCGGTCTGGTCGCCACCGGCGATATAAACCATCTCGGCCGAGCGGATCACCCAATCGGCGTAGGTGCTGTTGGCGTCGGAGACACTATCGAGCACCAGCGTCTCCACCGAGTCCGGATTGAGCAGGTTCATCAAGTAGTTGTTGTAGCCGTCGGAGCCGCTGGCTCGCAGGACCACCACGTCGCCACCGTCCACGATGGGAGCCGCGTAGGTGGTGAACGCTTCGTCGATGTCGAAGTTGCCGCCCATCAGCAGAATGCCGGGGCCCGTCATCGGATCGACGCAGACATCGGCCGAGCTGCCATCGAGGTAATTGGTCAGGCCGCCGGGTTTGCTGGGGCGGGTGCCGTAATCGCAGGTTCCGCCGCCGCCGCCGCCCGGGTCGCCGCCGCCGCCGCCGGAGTCCTCGGAAAAGGTCACGTTCAGGTCGTACCAGCCGCGTCCACGGTAGGCTTCGACCTTGATGAAGTAGGTGCCAGCGCTAGCGGTGTAGCTGCCCGTTTCCGGGTTCGAGCTGGTGGCGCCACTGGCCACGTAACCACCGGATGCCGGAAACAGGTACCAGTCGAAATCGTCGCGATTGTGGTGATTCAGGCTGATGGAAATCGTGCCAGCGGCGACATCCAGGGTGAACCAATCGACGTCGTTGCGGCCCAGATCGCCGGCCACCGTCGTGCCCGACACGAGCGGCCCGTCGGCGCTCTTGTCGGTGTCGTTGTTTTCGCTTTCCTGGGTGATCGCAAGCGAGACGGAAGCCGCCAGGGAGAAGGCCAAAGCGCCGGGCGCCAGTTTGAAGAATCGATCCATGGGTGGGGACCCCTTTCGGTGGGAAGTGTGTGGGAATGGGTCTGTGAACCGAACGCTAGAAACGAACGGAGAAAACATCAAGGTACTGAGCTTGGGGCACTCAAAAAATCCCTTCGTTTTCTGCGAATTCACTTGTAAGGAAGAATTATAGAGCGGTCCAAAATCGCGTAAAGTCAATGATTGCAATCGGTTATGTCCGCGCAACGGTGGGCCGGCAGGTTCATCCGCGAGATAACAAAAAAAAGCTGGGACGTGCGGAGGCTTCCCGGCCCGAGGGGAATTATCGATGGATTTTCAAAGAGGCGCTTTCGAAGATTCTCTTCGTTCTTCCCTCGATGCGGCCAAAAAGGTTGAAAACAAAGGGGCGGTGCCGCTAACTTGGGTGCGTGGAGAGGGCCGGTTTCCGGGCTGCCGGGCGGGCATCGGTCCAAATTCAGGCCCTGCCGTACCCGCTCGACGTCTTAGATTATTTTTGCCGCCTCTCCGCTCAGGTATTTGAAATCTCACCGAACCTTTATGTAAAGCTCAGACACTCGGGCGCACTGCTTCGCCCCCGCGCACCGCCGCGATCCCATTCTTGGAAAGGAGGGCCGCCATGAGCGTCATGATTCCTCATGCGGAACCGATCTCGCGATACGTCCCGGCTCAGGCCGAACGCCGGGAGGACCGCGGCATCGCCCCCTTCAACGACACTATTTTGCGGTCCTTGAACGCTCCCGTGGACCAGAAGACCCTGGAAGAAGAAACGCAGCGAATCGGGCGATCCCTGTTCCGCCGCGTCCGCCAGTTCGAATCCTCCCTCATCTCCCGCCAGCGGCTGGAGAAAGCCATGATGGGCGTCCTCATGAAGGACGAAGAGCTCAAGTACCGCATGCTCCGTTTCGTCGACGTCTATCCGGCGCTGCGCTCCCCCGCCAAAATCGCCCAGCACCTCAACGAATACCTCAACAACTCCGCCCTCGATCTGCACCAGGGAACCACCCCTCTGACGGGCACCGCCCGCGCCATCGGCCGCGACCGCCGGCTGACCCACGCGCCGATCGCCTGGGCCAGCCGCTTCGGCATCCAGACCATGGGCAAGCAATTCATCGCCGGCCAAACCCCCGAGGAAGTCGCCCCCCGCATCCATGGTCAGGAACGCCAGGGTTTCCTCTTCAGCCTCGATTTGCTTGGCGAGTTTGTCGCCTCCGAAGCCCAGGCCGACGAATTCGCCCAGCGCTACGAGGATATGATCCGCGGCCTCTCGCGCCTGCTTGGTTCTGAACCCGGCAAGAGCGCCGAACGGCGCGGCGAAAACCCCCGCGTCAATATCTCCATCAAACTCTCGTCGCTCACTTCGAAATTCGACCCGATGGACGAAGAAGGCACCGCCAAATCGGTCCTCGCCCGCCTGCGCCCGCTCTTCCGCGCGGCCCAGGAAACGGGTGCCTTCGTCAATGTCGACATGGAGAAGTACGAGTACCGCGATATGACCCTGGAGATCATCAAGCGTCTCCTCTCGGAAGAGGAGTTCGCCGGCTTCGAGCACATCGGCACCGTCATCCAGGCCTATCTGCGCGACAGCTACCAGAACACCGCCGCCTTCATCGACTGGCTTCGGGCCAAGGAGCAGCCGATGACCCTTCGCCTGGTCAAGGGCGCCTATTGGGACAGCGAGCAAATCTGGGCCAAGCAGCGCGGGTGGGAAATCCCCGTCTACACCCGCAAGCGCGACACTGACGCCAATTACGAGCGCATGACGCGTCTTCTGCTGAGCAGCCACGACATCGTTCGCACCGCCATCGCCAGCCACAATGTGCGCTCCATTGCCCATGCGTTGGCTCTCAAGAAGGAAATGAAAGTCCCATCGAGCCAGTTCGAGATGCAGATGCTCTTCGGAATGGCCGGTCCCATCCTCTTCGCCTTGCGCGATATGGGTCTGCCGGTGCGCATTTATGTACCGACAGGCGAAATCGTCCCGGGTATGGCCTATTTAGTGCGTCGCATCCTGGAAAACACCGCCAACGACAGTTTCCTGCGCCAGCGTTTCGCCGATGGCGTGGCGGAAGACAAACTGCTCGCTGACCCAAAAGCCTGATCCACGACCGAGAGGAGGACGGACCCATGGCCTGGGCTCCCGATTTGTCCTACTACAGCTATAACCTGAACCGCCCCCTGAAGAACGTCTTCAATGTGGGATGGCTCGACGCGCGCCACGACTTCGACCGCGGCCGCGTCGATCCGATTACGATCGTCAAGATTCGCCACATCATCAACCGCCGCGAGTGCCGTCTGACACGCCGCGCCTGCCGCTGCGGCTTCTGCGCCCAGGAATCGGAGCAGACCCCCTCGAACCTCACCGACGCGCGCCTCGCCGGTTCCGACACCGCCCCCCACAGCCACGGTGAAATCTGGGTCCCGGCCCATGGGGGCTACGTCTTCGCCGCCCCGTCGCTCATCGCCCACTTCATCGAGAATCACGGCTACCGTCCGCCCGAGCAGTTCCTCGACGCCGTCGAGGCTTTCGATATCGACACCGTGTTCGACGGCGACGCGCTGTTCCGCCAACTCACCCAGCTTGAATCCGCCTGACCCCGCAACGAGGACCCCAGCCATGACCACCGCTGTCGCCAACCATGTCGAACTGAGCAAAACCCCCCTTGCGGAATTCCGCAACGAGCCGGTGCGCGACTTCTCCCGTGCCGCCGTCCGCGAAGATTTCCGCAACGCCATCGCCAAACTTCGCGAGCGCTTCCCGCTCGACGCCCCCCTCGTGATCGACGGCAAGCCGGTTCGCACCAAGGAAGTCATCGCCGTCCGATCGCCCAACGACACCAGCCTCGTCGTCGGCGAAAGCGGCTCCGCCGGCATCGAGGACACCGACCGCACCATCGCCGCCGCCAAGAATGCCTTCGCTTCCTGGAGCCAGACCGACGCCGGTGACCGCGCGGCGTTCCTCCTCAAGGCCGCCGAGGTCTGCCGCCAGCGCCGCGACGAACTCTCCGCCCTGATGGTGCATGAGGCCGCCAAGCCTTGGCGCGAAGCCGACGCCGACACCTGCGAAGCCATCGACTTCCTCGAATACTACGCCCGAGAGGCACTGCGCCTTGGCGAGCGCCGGCCCCTCCAGCGCCACGTCCTCGGCGAACGCAACGAACTGTACTATCAAGCCCTCGGCGTCGTCGGCGTCATCGGCCCCTGGAACTTCCCCATGGCCATTCCCGTGGGCATGATGGCCGCCGCCGTCGCCGCCGGAAACACCGTAGTGTGGAAACCGGCGGAGCAAACCCCCCTGATCGCCCACCTGGTGATGAAGATCATGGAGGACTGCGGCCTCCCGCGCGGCGTCGTCAACTACCTGCCGGGGCGAGGCGAAGTTTGCGGCCAGCGTCTCCTCGAAAGCACCGACGTCCAGATGATCGCCTTCACCGGCAGCCGCGAAGTCGGCCTTCATATCCTCAAGGAATGCAACACGGTGCGGCCGGGCCAGCGCTTCGTCAAACGCGTCGTCGCTGAAATGGGCGGCAAAAACGCCCTGATCGTGGACAGCAGCGCCGACCTCGACTCGGTCATCCCCGACGTGCTGTACAGCGCCTATGGCTTCTCGGGCCAGAAGTGCTCCGCCTGCTCGCGCCTCATCGTCGTCGAGGACGTGTACGACGAACTGCTACCGCGCCTGCGCGAAGGCGTCGCCAGCCTGAAGATCGCCCCCTCCACCGACCCCGGCTGCCAGGTCAACGCGGTCATCGACGAAGACGCCAAGGCCAAGGTTCTCGAATACATCGCCATCGGCCGCGAAGAAGGCACGGAATTGTATGTCGCGGAAGTGGGCGAACTGGCTGAAAAGGGCCACTTTGTCCCACCCGCCGTGTTCACGGACGTCGCGCCGGACGCGCGTCTGGCGCAGGAAGAAGTCTTCGGTCCGGTGCTCGCCGTGATCAAAGCCCGCGATTTCGACCACGCTCTCGAGATCGCCAACGGCACCGATTACGCCCTTACCGGCGGCGTGCACAGCCGCACCCTGGAGCACCTGGAAGCGGCCAAGACGCGCCTGCAATGCGGCAACCTGTACCTGAACCGCACCATCACCGGCGCCATCGTCGGCCGCCAGCCCTTCGGCGGCTTCCGCATGAGCGGCATCGGCTCGAAAGCTGGCGGCCCCGATTACCTGAAACAATTCCTGGTCGCCCGCAGCGCCACGGAAAACCTGATGCGCCACGGCTTCGCCCCCCTCGACGAAGGCGACGGACCGCGCGACGAGCACTTCGACTAAAGAATTCACCGCTGAGGCGCGGAGAACGCAGAGACTCATTCGAAAAGGGTGGAGTGGCCACCGATTCGAATTGGGAGAGCCTGGACTTACTCAAGGCACTTCCCATAATACAAACTCAGCGTCCTCAGCGCCTCTGCGGTGATTTTTCGAATTTACCCCGGAGACTGTTGAGAGACCATGACCACCCCCCTGATGACGAACCCGAACGAAGCGAAGGCCCACGCCATGACGACCCCGACCCGCAACACGATCCTGATGTGTCCGCCGGATTATTTCTCCGTGGACTATGTGATTAACCCCTGGATGGAAGGCAACACGGACCGCCCCGATCCGGCGAAGACGGCTCAGCAATGGGCCAATCTTCGCGATGCGGTCGCGAACCGTGCCGAGGTCGAGCTTCTCCAGCCCCAGCCCGGCGTCCCCGACTTGGTCTTCACCGCCAACGCGGGCATCGTGTACGGCAAGAAGGCCGTTCTCTCACACTTTCGCCATCCCCAGCGCCAGAAGGAAGAACCCCACAACAAGCGCTGGTTCGAGCAGCACGGCTTCGAGGTCATCGAGATGCCCCGGGGGGTGTACTTCGAGGGCGGAGGCGATGGCCTTCTCGACCGCGGCAAGCCCGACCGCCTCTTCATGGGCTACGGGTTCCGCACCATTCTCGACGCCTGCGAGTTCGTCTCTCAGCGCCTCGGCCTCGAAGTCATCCCCATGCGTCTCGTCGACGAGCGCTTCTATCACCTCGACACCTGCTTCTGCCCGCTCGAGGGCGGCCACTTCATCTACTATCCGGCGGCCTTCGACCAGCGCAGCCTCGCCCGCTTCGAAGAACTGATCGCCCCTGAGAAGCGCTTCGCCGTCAGCGAAGCCGACGCCGTCCACTTCGCCTGCAACGCCATCGACACCGGCAATGGCATCGTCCTGAATGACTGCACCCCGGAGTTGCAGGAGCGCCTGGAGAGCTGGGGCTTTGAAGTCGTCAAGTCGCCCCTGACCCAATTCATCATGGCGGGCGGCTCGGCCAAATGCCTGAGCCTGCGCGTGACCGAGAAGGCCGTGGAGGTCGATCAGCGCTCGACCCGCGCCGAAGTCGGCTTCCACGCCAGCCGTCGCATCCTCACCTTCGAGGGCCATCTGCTCGACTCGGGCATGATGAACGAGATTCTCGACCGCATCAACGCCACCGGCGGCGCGTTCCAGATTCTTGACTTCCGCGCTGGCGTTCGCCGTGATGACAAGTCCTACCTGCGCCTCGCGGTGACCGCCCCGGACGAAGCGCTCCTCAACGACCTCCTCGGCCAGTTGATCGACAAGGGCGGCGAGCTGGAGCATGCCGATCAGAAATCCGCCCGCCTTGAAGAGGTCGAGAAAGACGGCGTCGCGCCCGATGATTTCTACTGCTCGAACATTTACCCGACCGACATCCACGTCGATGGCAAGTGGGTCCGCGTGGGCAAGCAGCGTATGGACGGCATGATCGTCATCGGCGAGGAGCGCGGCGAACTGACCGCCACCTGTACGCTGATGCGGAACCTGAAGAAGGGCGACAAGGTGGTCTGTGGCTACGATGGCGTGCGCCTGCACCAGAACATCGAGAAGGAAGAGGACAACGAGTTCAAGTTCATGTCCTCCAATGTTTCGAGCGAACGCCGCGTGGAAATCGCGGTGGATACGATCGCCTGGGAAATGCGCCAGATTCGCGGCCGCGGCGGCAAGATCGTCTTCGTCGCCGGCCCCGTCGTCATCCACACCGGCGGCGCTGAATACATGGCCGAACTGGCCGAGATGGGCTTCATCAACGCCCTGCTTTCGGGGAACGCCATCGCCGTCCACGACATCGAACGCGCCCTCTATGGCACCAGCCTCGGCGTCGATATGCTGCGCGGCGTCACCGTCCACGGCGGACACCGCCATCACCTATCGGCCATCAACACCGTCCGCCGATGCGGCAGCATCAAGGCCGCCGTCGAGCAGGGTGTCCTCACCAAAGGCCTTATGTACTCCCTCGTGAAGAACGACGTGCCGTTCTGCCTGGCCGGTTCGATCCGCGACGACGGCCCGCTGCCCGACACCCTGATGGACCTGGTCGAGGCCCAGACCCGCTATCAGGACCTGCTGGTGGGCGCCGAGATGATCGTCATGCTCTCCACGATGCTCCACAGCATCGGCGTCGGCAACATGACCCCGGCGGGTGTGAAGCTGGTCTGCGTGGACATCAACACCGCCGTGGCGACCAAGCTGGCCGACCGCGGATCTGTCGAAAGCACGCCCGTCGTCACCGATGTCGGCCTGTTCCTGAACCTCCTGATCCAGAAGATCAAGGAAATGGAACTGAAGTAAATCCCGTTCCCGCACCGAGAGACTCGTCCGCCCGGGCCGCTTGCTCGCGGCTCGGGCGTTTTTGCGCCCTTACTCACCCGAGCCCCCCATCAGCCCGTTCAGCCGATCCACCGCGCTCTGCAGCCGCCCGGCGTTCGTGTGGGTGTAGATTTGCGTGCTGGCCAGCGAGGCGTGGCCCATCAGCGCCTGGATGTCCACCAGGTCCACGTCTTTGCTGTGGAGCAGCGTGGCGAAGCTGTGGCGGAGTTTGTGGGGCGAGACGCGTTCCTTCTCGATGCCCGCCAGTTCCACGTACTTGTCCACCATGTACTGCACGGCGCGGCCCGTCAGGCGGCTGCCGCGGGTGTTCAGGAAAATCGCCCGCTCGCCGTGGACGGGCTGGCGCTCGGTGTCCGCCAGATGCGCCGCCAGCGCGTCGCGCACGACGGCGTTCATCGGTACGAGGCGCTCCTTCGAACCCTTGCCCATGACCCGCAGCGTGTCCCGCGAGAAATCCGCGTCCAGCGTATTGAGCCCCACCAACTCCTGGAGCCGCAATCCCGTGTAGGCCAGCGTCAGCAGGATCGTCTGGTCGCGCCGGCCGATGTAGGTCGTGGGATCGGGGGCGTTGAGGAGCCGACGGATTTCGTCCTCGATCAGGTAGATCGGCAGTTTCTTCGGCATCTTCGGCGGGTGGATGTCGCGCGCCGGGCTGCGGTCGAGCCATCCCGCCTCGACGCACCAGTCCATCAGGCCCCGGATACTGGAAACCGTGCGCCCGAGCGTCGCCGCCTTGTAGCCCAGATCGTCGTGCAGATGGGCGAGGTAGTCCTGAATGCGGCCGGTGGTGGCGTCGGACAGCTTGAGCTTCGGGCGCTCCGCTTCCAGGCGTGCCTGCTCCGCTTCGGCTTGCCGGCGATCGTCCGCAGTGGCGCGGAGGGGCGTCCGGTTCTCTCGGGCGGCCACGAGGAAATCGCAGAAGCGCGCCAGGTCGTAGGCGTACGCTTCCCGCGTCTTGGGCGCCAGGTTGCGCTCGACGCGCAGGAACGTGGCGAATTCGCGGAGGGCTTCGATCAGGTGGCGGTCTTTCATTGCGCGGGACCCGGAAATCGTCTTCGTTAGGACCCATGACTGGGGAGCACCAGTCGGTCCTTGAACCTCAACACCTTCAACCAAAAAAGCCCTCGTGCCGCCAGAGAACCCGCCCGCTGAACCGCGACATCCGCCCTCGTGGGTCATGCCCTTGGCGTGTGGCCTGGTGGGCGCGGCGCTCGTTCTCTGGGTTTCGTGGCCGGCCGCGGGCCGGGAACTGCCGCTGGACGACGCGGTGCATCTGGGAGTCTACGGTCAGCAAAACAGCGGATTGCCGTTGTGGCGAATCGCAGCGCTTCCACACTGGCAATCGCAAGCGGAAGATTCCCTGTGGCGTCCCATACCCAAGATCCTGTGGGCGCAACTGGGTTCTTTAGAGCGCACCGGCCTCGGCGCCTGGGCCGTTACCGGCGTCCTTGCCGGGCTCGTCTGCCTGGCGCTGGCCTCGATTTTCCATCGCGCCGCCCCTCAGGCGGCTCCGCGATGGCCGCTGGCAGCCATCGCGATTCTGCCAGTCGTGCATGGATTGTCGGCGGATGTGGTCCTTCCGTTTGTGGGTCAGGCGGACTTACTGGCGGCGGTCTTCCTCCTGGGCGCCGTCCGGAGTTTGCTGGCGCGGCGGCCGAGGCTTCGCTGGCTCGCCGCGCCGTTCTTGTTCGCGGCCTTCCTCTGCAAGGAATCCACCTTTCCGGCGGTCTTCTTCCTGCCGGTCGCGGTCATGCTTCGCGAGGACAAGCCGTCCTGGCGCGAAGTGGCCGCGGTCGCGGCGGCCTCGGTTGTCCTTCTCGCTTCGCGGTTTGCCTTGCAGGTCTTGGTCTTGGGCGCATGGCAAGCCCCCGCCGGAGCCGCCGGATCCAGGTTTGTGGGCGGCGAGCGGAGTGTTTCTTTCTTCGAACTGGCGGGCCGCTACGCGGCCGGAATCGTTTTTCCGGTTTCCGCGCCCCAGACCGACTATTCGTTCCTCAAGCAACCCGGTTCAGAGGCCGGCCTGTGGCCGTTCGCCGGGGTGCTGGCGTTGATCGTCTGGGCCGCTGTCGCCGGCTCGGCATTCCGGTCTTGGGCGAAGCGGGGAAACCGCGCGGCGGGATTGACCGCCACAGGGGCGGTCGGCATGGCGCTGTTTCTCGGTCCCTACGCGGGCGTCTTGCCGATGGGGGCGATCTGGGCCGGGCGCTTCGTCTTCCTCTCGCTCATTTGCTTCTCGATGGTGCTTGCCGGTGCCTCGATTTGGGTTGGCGACCGGCGCTTTAAGTGGAGCATATGCTCCTATGCCACGCTCCTGGCGCTGTGGGGGGGCTTTCTCGTTGCGGCTCGGGCCCCCGATTGGAAAGGACCGGAGGAGCTTTGGACCGCCGAAGTCCAGCGGGAACCCAATCACGCCTTCGCCTGGAAGAATCGGGCGGCCTTGTACCAAGAGAGCGGCGATGTGACATTGGCCCTTGAAGCGATCCGCCGTTCGGTGGAGCTTTGGCCCAGCTTCGGCGAAGGGCACCTGGCCCACGGCCAGATCGCCCGCGGAGCCGGACGCCCCGCGGAAGCGGAAGCGGCCTTCGCCCGGGCGGCGGCCCTGCTGCCGGCGGATTTCGTGCCCCTCCTGCGCGAGCGGGCACTCTTCCTGGCCTCGCGGGGGAACTTCGAGGAGGCGCAGATTGTCCTGCAAGCGTGGATCGAGGTGGAGCCGGAAAGCGAACGCGCGGCCGAATTATTGAGACGGGTGGAACGGGACCGGGAAGCCGGACGGCCCTGATTTCGCGACACTGGAAAAATCATCGTTCCGACGAAGGGAAATTCCGGTTGCCTGCCCTGATTGCGGAGAGATAGCCCTAAGGCGATAGAATAATGCCGCTGCCCGGTTGGTAGAGGCTCGCGCGACCCATCCCCTTAACCCTGGGCGCCGAATAACCTAGCGGATGGAAACCATGTCGGACCCAAATCAACGAAGCAGCGGTGATGTTGCGACCTCCTCGGGCCAGAATGGTTTCGTGCGCGAGGGCGAGACGCTCGCCGGGAACTTCGTGATCTCCGAGCCCATCGGCGAAGGCGGCATGGCCACCGTTTACAAGGCCCTGCAGAAAAGCCTCAACCGCCAGGTCGCCGTCAAAGTCCTCCACCCCCGCTTCTCCCGCAGCAAAGAATTCGTCAGCCGTTTCGACGCCGAGGCGGGCGCGCTCGCCTCCCTCCAGCACCCCAACATCGTCAACATCATCGACAAGGGAAGCGACACCGGACGCTACTTCTTCATCATGGAGCACGTCGAAGGCCGCACCCTCGACCAGCTCATCATCGACAACGACCTGACGTTCCAGGACTGGCGCAACGTCATCGAGGCCTGCCGCGAGGCCCTCGACTACGTCCACAAGCGCGGTGTCGTCCACCGCGACATCAAGCCCTCCAACATCCTGATGGACAAGGAAAGGCGGGTCAAGATCGGGGACTTCGGCATCGCCCACATCGTCGGCGGCGACGAAGGCGAGGCCGCCCACGTCAGCCAGCCCCAGCGCGCCGTCGGCACCGCCAACTACATGGCGCCGGAGCAGACCGCCGATCCCGCCAGCGTCGATCACCGCGCCGATATCTACTCCCTCGCCGTGGCGTTCTACAAGATGTTCTGCCGCCAACTGCCGGTCGGTGCCTTCCCCTCGCCCTCGGAAGCCAATCACAGCGTCCCCGTGGCCGTCGACGAAGTCATTTTCCGCGCCATGTGCCCCGACCGCGACGACCGCTACCAGACGGTCCGCGAGTTCTGCGACGAATTGCTCAAGGCCCTGAAAGAACAAAGCGTCAGCATCACCTCCGTCCTCAGCTATCGCGGCGCCAAGTCCGGCGGCAGCGTCCTCTACAGTGGCGACGACTTTCGCAGCGGCCCCAAGCCCGCCGCCGACAAAGACACCCCCCACGGCAAAGCCCACGCCAGGGACAAGAAGCCGGAGAAAAAACCCGAGAAGAAACCGCGCGACAAGGCCCCCAACACCGGCTCCGCGAAGAGCGATCACACGTCCGGTTCGAGCAGCTCCGTCAAGAAGCCTTCCGCAACCTCGCCCAACGCCAAGTCCACGAAGGGGTCCGGCTCCAAGACCACCGACTCCGATCCCCAGGCCGCCAAGCTCAAACGCCTCGCGACCCTCATGGCTTCCCTCGCCGTCGTGCTGCTGCTGGCCATCGTGGTCCTGGTCTGGCAGATGAACAAGACCTCGAGCCCCTCGCCCTCCCCATCGGGCGGACCGGTCCCTTCGATCACCGAACAGCGCGATGAAACGATGCGCGAAATCCTCCAGGAACGCAAACGCCAGGAAGAACTCGGCCCGGACGAATCAGCCCCCGAAAGCCCAGAGATGCCCCCCTCCTTCGAAGAGGAGGGCGAATGAGCTCCCATCGGTCCGCATCGCGGCTTTGTATCGCAGTCTCCGTTATCGCTCTGGCATCCGCGGCATTCCTCTCCGCCGGTTGCGGGGGAAAAGGCGACTCGGCCTCGGCCGATCTGAAGGACAAGCCCGCCCGACCCGCCAACCTGCCATCGACCGCCAACGGGCAAGCCATCGCCGGCTTCAATGAACCCCGCCAGTACACCAAGGGCATCGGCATCCGCGCCGCCGCCCAAGGGCCCCTGCTCGTGATCTCCCTGGTCAATCGCAGCCAGGAGACCCTGATCGTCGGACCCGAACAATTCCGGCTGCTCGAGTCCAACCGCGGCACCTATGCCTTCAGCGACCGCCGCGACGACCTCAGCGGCTTTCAGATCCGCTCCCTCGAACCGGGCGCCAAGGACTTCGTCACGGTCCGCGTGCCGGGGCGCCAGTTGGCCGGAATGCCGCTCATCTTCAACTATCCGCCCATGGAACTGCTGATGCGGGTTCCCGTCGAGCGAGCCATCAGCGGCACGTCCCTCGACCTCGACGCCATCGAGGGTCCCCTCGAGATTCAGCGCTGAGTGAACGGCGCCTCCAGCGCCAACGCCACCCCCGCGTCCGCGTCCAGTTCCACTTCGCAACCCAGCGGAAGGCTGACTCCATTGGGAATATGCCCCACCGGCAGATTGCCCAGAACGGGGAGCTTGAGGCCGCCGAGGCAGCGCTCGAGCGCCGCCGACACCGGCAGGCGGCCCGGCTCCGTCGGATCGCTGTCCGTGAACTGGCCCAGCAAAACCCCCTTCGTTCGCTCCAGCCAACCTGATAGCTTCAACTGAGACAAGGCTCCATCGACGCGGTAGCCTTCCTCGCCGACGTCCTCCAGGAACACGATCTTCCCCTCGGGCGAGGGCATATAGGGCGTCGCCAGCAACCGGCCGAAGACCACCAGGTTTCCGCCCACCAGCTGGCCCTTCGCCCGCCCCCCCACAATCTTCCAGCTTTCCGTAGCGGACACCAGTTCCCCCGCCGGTTCGCTTGTGAACAGAGCCCGGCGCATGTCTTCGCGGCACCGCGCGGTCTCGGCGGGCGGATTCTGCACGAACGACATGGCGATCGTGTTGCTGTGCAGCGATGTCTGACCGCATTGAGTTTGGATCGCGCCGTGGACACTCGTCAGATCGCTGAACCCGGCGAACGGTTTTGGATCGCGGCGCAACGCCTCCCAATCGATCCCGCGCAGCAACCGGCTGGACCCATAGCCACCGCGCACGCAAACGATGCCGCGAACCGCCGGATCGCGCAGCGCCGCGTTGAAATCCGCGAGACGCTGCTCGTCCGTCCCTGCCAGGTAATCGTGGAATTCACGGGCATGCCTTCCGACACGCACCGTCACCCCCCACTCCTTCTCAAGAACCGTCGCGCATCGATCCACCACCTCCGGCTTCGGTCCGGCGGGCGAGAGAAGGGCGATCGTGTCGCCAGGGGCGAGATGGGGGGGCTTGAGGACAGACGTCATGGGCGGGGGAGCGGTTAACCACAGAAAACACAGAGGTTGGAGGTTTCACAGAGGAGGGGGGAAGGGGGCGGCTCGGGTGAAGGAGCCCCTGTAATCCAGCCGGAGAAGCCTGGTTGAACTTCAAATTTCCAATAATTCGATACTCTAGAATCCACTCGTGCCGGCTTTCGCCAATCACCCTCACCGTGGTTCCGCTGTCCTCTGTGCCCTCTGTGGTTTTTCATCCTTTCGAAGAATCCCGTCTCTATGACAACGCCAGCCACCCGAGCGCAAGCCTCGTCTCCCGCTTGACGACCGCGCCTCCTTGGCGGACAAACCTTTCCCCTTAGAGAACCACCCGGGAGGCGAGGCTGCGCAGTGAACGTCGAGGAATACGAGCGGATGTACCACCTTGAGGACACCTACTGGTGGTTCCAGGGCCGGCTCAAAATGATCATGACCATCCTGGACACGTACCTGCCGGAAAAGCCACGCCCCGGGCGCGTCCTCGACGTCGGCTGCGGCACCGGTCTGATGCTTCGCACCATCGCGGAATGGCGCCCGATCGGCTTCGATTTCAGCCATCTCGCCCTCGAATTCTCCGCCAGCAAGGGCGCCGAAAATCTCGTCCGCGGCGACGTGGTCAAATTGCCCTTCGCCGATGAATCGCTCGATCTCATCCTGGCGCTCGACCTCATGGAGCACGTCGAGCGCGACGACCTGCTGATCCGCGAATTCAATCGCGTCCTGCGGCCCGGCGGCTGCCTGATGGCTACCGTGCCAGCCCATCAGTACCTCTGGAGCGACCACGACATCGCCCTCCACCACTTCCGCCGCTATTCGCATAAGTCGCTTCTCCAACTCCTCGCCGACGGCGGCCTCCAACCGATCAAATACAGCTACGGCATCAGCTTCGTCCACCCCGGCATCGTCGCCTTCCGCATGCTGCAGCGCGCCAAGCAGCGCCTCCTGCCGCGCAAGAACGGCCAGGCCAAAGCCCACCTGATTCCGCTGCCGGGTCCGCTCAACCGCGCCATGATCGGCTTGCTGCACACCGAGGCGTCGCTCCTGCGCCGCATGAACCTGCCCCAGGGCACGAGCCTGATGACGCTGGCCCGCAAAACCGGCGCCGCTGCCCCCATGCCCACGGCGTAAGCCGCACTTCCTCAAGGAACACCATGAGTTCTCCCCCCAAAGTCGAAGTCCTCACCTCGAAATTCCTGCTGTCCTGGCCCCGGTGGCGCCCCGGCGAACTCGAGGTCCTGCCCCAGGTGTGCTTCGCCGGACGGAGCAATGTCGGCAAGTCGTCTCTTCTCAACTGTCTGGTGAACCGGCGCGATCTCGCCCGGACCTCCAACACACCGGGACGGACGCAGGCCCTGAATATCTTCGAGGTCCAACTGCGCCGTGGCGAGGAGCGCCGCCGCGTCCATTTCGTCGACCTGCCCGGCTACGGCTACGCCAAAGCCCCCGCCTCCGTACGCGAAGCCTGGCAGCCCATGGTCGCCGGCTATGTGCAGGACAATCCGGACCTCGACGCCGCCTTCGCCCTCTTCGACATCCGCCGCATTCCGAGCGATCAGGACCTGGACGTCATCGAAATGTTCTCCGAAAACGAAGTGCCCACCCTGCCCGTCGTCACGAAATCCGATAAAATCCCCAAGACCAAGCGCGCCAAGAGTCTGCGCCCCATTGCCGACGCCATCGGCGTCAAACCCGGCGACCTCTGGCCCGTCAGCGCCCAAACCAAAGAAGGCCGCGACGCTTTGCTGGACATCCTCTGGGAAGTCACCACGCCGCTGAAAACGAGCGAGGACGGGGAAATCCTCGAGGCGCCATGACGCCGCCCTACGACGGCCCCGACCCACGCCAAATCGGCCTGGCGCGCTGGCGTTGGAGTCAGGATGGGGTGGTGTGGGGGATTTGTCTGGGGGTGACCGGGGTCTATGTTTTTCTGCTGACGGCGGGTGCTTGGTTTTTGGATCTTCTCTCCATCTTTCTCTACAGCTTCGGCTCGGTGGGATGGTTCATTTTTCGGCTGCGCATCGAGCATATAAAATTATACAATCCGTCCTTAATCGAATCGCTGCTCGCCGCGCCGATGGATTTGGCGGGTTTTCTGGGCCTCTATTATTGCAGGATGTTTTGGCTTTGTTGTCAGCCGTTTCTCGCTCTTGGTTTTTCTCTCTTGGCAGTGGTGGTTTTTTTTCTCGCAGAGAGCGAGGGATGGTATCTCCTGCCTGGTTTGATCCCTCTCACAGCCCTTCTTCTCGGGCTTGCGACTTTGTTTGTGCTTGTCTATTTCTCGCTCCTGCTAACCGAGATTGATCGTTTTGTTGTTTTTCGAGAAGCTGTCAGTGAAAACTCGGCGATTCATGTTGAGGCGATTGCAAAGTCCCTCTGTACTTTTCTTGTAGTGGCTGCCATCGGGCTTCTTGGCCTTTACGTGGGTCTCATCATTCTACTGAATTTGTTGCAAGATAACGAATTGCTGGGAGGATCGTTGTTCGCTTTCCTCATTGTCAGTTTGTTTGCTGTTGTCATTCGAAATCTTCTCAATAGCCTCCCTGGACGAGTCGCGGTCCTCCGCCAAGCCATCGCCGTGCGATCCGCGTAAAATCCAGATGAGGCACCCATGGATACCCCTCCAGCTATAGAAACCACTCCGACGACCGATGGTCCCAACCCTCTCCTCATTGGCCTTGGCCGTTGGGATTGGAAGTTGAATGGTGGGGTCACAATTGTCTGGCTGCTGGGATCGGTCATCGTTTTCACCGGGACTTATCCCCGGTTTGTATCCATGCTGCTGTGGGTTCTCCCCACGTCGCTGTTGCACTGCGTGTGGACAGGCATCATTCTGGCACCCGTCTATCGGGGTCTTACGAAGCACAGCCTCTGGGAAGAACTGCGCGTGACTCCCGTCGATCGCGAAATCTTCATGATGTCCTGCCTGGAGGCGGCGTTCGATTTGGAGTTGAAAATTTACAGCTATTGCGCTGGCGGTTATCTGTGCATTGTTGTCTTGGCTGGATTCCGGGATTATCCTCTTAGCATCTTGTTGATGATTGCTGTCTGTGTTTATTGCTTTGGCCGCTGTCTCTTGTTCGCGAACTGGTTCGCGATGCCAAGATTGTTCTATATTTGGATGAGACGTGGGAGATTTGGCGTTCGCGATGTCTTTTCGGTAGTCGCCACAGCGTATGGCGCTGGGCTTATCGTGGTTTCCGTATGTGGCATTCTCTTGGTCATTGCTTCAATTTTGCTATTTGGAATCATCTCACCCCTTGGGGTCCTCGGCCACATCTTCGCCTCAGTTCTCTCGGGTATTGTCATCGTTTCCGGTTTGCACTTCCTTTCCAAATGGCTCAAGTCGCATAAGGACATCGCCCTGCGGATCGTGTGCGAGGCGAGAGAGGGCTGACGGTTCAACGAAGCCCCCCTCCCCCTTGCGGCCCCGCCGCGCCCGTGCTTGGATCCTGACCAATCACCCAGGAGAACCCCACCCATGAGCACCCTTCGGCCCGCCTTCTTGCTTTGTGCCTTCTTGACTTGCGCGTTCAGCGCCAGCCTCGCCCACGCCGCCGCCCCGCGCCCCACTTCCGCCCGCGACGCCATGGTCGTCACCGCCCACCCGCTCGCCACCGAGGCCGGGCTGGAGATGCTCGCCCGGGGCGGCAACGCCGTCGACGCCGCCGTGGCCGCGGCGTTTGCGCTCGGCGTCGCCGAGCCCTATGGGTCGGGCCTCGGCGGGGGAGGGTTCGCGCTGGTGCACCTGGCCGAGTCGGGCGCGACGTTGGCCATCGATTTTCGCGAGACAGCCCCCGCCGCCGCCGGACCCGATTTCTACCTGGATGACAACGGCGATGTGATTTCCGAGGCCAGCCTGAAGGGTCACCGCGCTGTCGCCGTCCCGGGCCAGGTCGCCGGCCTCGCCTTTCTCGCCGAGCGCTACGGCCGGCTCTCCCTGCGCACGCTGGTCGATCCCGCGCTCCAGACCGCCAACGTCGGCGTGCCGGTGGACGAGGTCATGCACGCCAAGCTGACCTCCCTGCGCGATCATCTGGCCGCCCACCCCGAGACCCGGCGCATCTTCCTCAACCCCGATGGCTCGGTGCCCGGGTTGGGCTCCCTCCTGCCCCAGCCCGATCAGGCCGCCGCCCTCTACTGGATCGGCCAGTACGGCGCCCCCGCGTTCTACGATGGACCCATCGCGGACGCCCTGATCGCGGAGATGGAGCGCGGCGCCGGCGCCGTCACCCGCGCCGATCTCGCCCGCTACAACGTCACGGTGCGCGAACCCGTCTCCGGCACCTATCGCGGCGGCACCGTCATGGCCATGCCCCCGCCCAGCAGCGGCGGCGTTCACCTGATCCAGATGCTCAACATGCTAGAGGGCGACGACCTGGGGGCCATGGGCTTTGGCTCCGCCGAACTGATCCACCTGATGGCCGAGGTCGAACGCCGCGCCTACGCCGACCGCGCCGAGTACCTGGGCGATCCCGCTTTCAGCGATGTGCCCGTGGCCGAGCTCACATCGAAGGACTACGCCCGGCACCTGCGCGCCCAGATCGACCCGGAACGCGCCACGCCCAGCTCCGAGGTCCATCCCGGCCTCGCCGCTTATTCACCCGCCGAGGGCGACAACACCACCCACCTCTGCGTGATCGACGAAGACGGCAACGCGGTCTCCATGACCAGCAGCATCAACTCCAGCTTCGGCAGCGGCGTCACCGTTCCGGGCTTCGGCATTCTCCTGAACAACACGATGGACGATTTCGCCGCAAAGCCCGGCGTGCCAAACCTCTATGGGCTCGTCGGCTCGGAAGCCAACGCCATCGCGGCGGGCAAGATCCCCCTCTCCTCCATGACGCCCACGATGGTCTTTGGCCACAATGGCGAACTGATCGGTGTGATGGGCAGCCCCGGCGGTTCGCGCATCATCACCACGGTCTTGCAGATCGTCGTCAACCTGGCCGACCATCACATGGATGTGTCCGCCGCCGTGGCCGCGCCCCGCTTCCATCATCAATGGCTGCCCGATGAAATCAAGATGGAGCGGGGGGGCTTCTCACCCGATACGATCCGGATCCTCGAAGGGATGGGCCACACCGTGGTTCAGGAACCCGCCTGGAGCAACGCCACCGCCATTATCGACGACGCGCGCCAGAGCCACCCCCTCTCTGGAGCCGCCGACCCGCGCGGCAACGGCACCGCGGGGGCCGCTCCGTGACGCCTTCTCCAGCCGAGCCCTCCCAACTCACCCGCTCGTTCACCCACCTGTCCCCAGCCGCCTGCGTCGCCATCGCGGTGATCCTGGGATGGCTGGCGTTCGGGCTGTCGCTGCGAAATGGGTTCGTTTACGACGATCATGATTTTGTCGTCCGAAACACATACGTCCATGAAATCGATGGTTTGTGGCCTCTTTTGACCGAGCGCCGGGCTCAGAATGCGGGCGTGCATCAGCATCCCATCTGGCGTCCCCTCAGGAATCTCTCGTTTTGGATGGACTATCGAATCGCCGGACTCGGCGCCTGGTGGTATCACCTGCACAATCTGCTGTGGCATGGCATGGCGATCGGGGGAGTTTTCGCTCTCGGCAGGCGAATTGGTCTCAGGCCGACCGCAGCGTTCATCGCGGCCCTCCTCTTTGCCATCCACCCGGTTCAGAGCGAATCCGTGGTCTGGGTCAAGGAGCGCGACGGCCTGATGTCCGTTGCGATGACTCTTTGGGCCGTCTTTTTCGCCTTGGGCGAGCGGTGGAAGTCCGCGGCCTCGGCCTTTGTATTGGCGGTCGCGGCGATGCTGAGCAAAGAGTGGGCGGTCATGGCGGGCCCTCTCATGGTGGCCGGATGGATTTGCCAGGCCCGGATGGCCGGCACCGCCCCTCCGTCCTTCAAACGGATGGTCATTCTTGGGTCCGCCGTGGGCACGGCCACGCTCTTGTTCCTTCTGGCTCGGGATGCGGTTATCGGCACAACGGCACAGCTCGAGACCTCTTTAGGCGGCTCGTTCCTCGCAACCCAGTGGACAATGTTCGAAGTCTACGCCCGCTATGCCGGATTTGTGCTCTGGCCCTTCCGGCTTCCGCTCTTCTTCACTCATATCCAGCCCTCCCCGCCCGCCGATCCCCTTTCCATTCTCGGTCTGCTGCTCGTCCTCACCCTCGTGGGAGCTGCTGTCTTTGCGCTCGTCAAGAAACGGACGGTTGCCGCCTTCGCTCTGTTCTGGATTCTGGTGGCATTCTTCCCCTACACCAACATCGTTCCCATGATGCAATGGATGGCTGTGCGCTTTCTCTACGGGCCGATGGCCGGAGTCGCGCTCTTGACCGGTGTGGCCTTCCAGTTGGCAACCGCGCATCCGAAGCGCAATTGGCTGTTCGCAGGCATCGGGCTCGCCGCTGCCCTTTGGATCGTTCTGTCTATCCAGCGAACCTTGGTGTGGAACGACGATTTCGCCCTCTGGCGTGAAGAATACCGTATCAACCCCGAACCCCGCGACGCCCGCGTGAACTACGCCAACGCTCTGCTGCGTCAGGGGAAGCCCCAGCAAGCCCTCACGATCCTCGAAGATTACCCCTACTTCGACCTCCACCCCTACAACCCCCGCGTGGACAGCCGGGCCGTCTC
Source organism: Sumerlaeia bacterium (assembly GCA_040219255.1). GTDB lineage: Bacteria > Sumerlaeota > Sumerlaeia > SLMS01 > JAHLLQ01 > JAVJSW01. The sequence goes on along the minus strand of JAVJSW010000069.1, from coordinate 43,738 downwards.
CGTCCGGGCACAGGCGCTCATCGCCATGGGCCGCCAGGACCAAGCTCACGCCTTCGTGCTCGAGGCCCTCCAAGGCCCGCACGAGGGCTCCTTCACGGTCCTCATGGTCTACGGGGAACTCGCCCTGGCACAGGGCAACCACGCCGAGGCGGAAGCCCTCTACCGCTCCATTCTCGCCGCCCTGCCGGGTCTCCCGGAGGCCCAGGCCGGATTGAACCGGGCCCTCGCGGGCCAGACTGCCGCACCCAGGGCGAAGGCGCCGTAAAAAACCACTCGAAATGGAAAGATAGCACTTGCATTCCAGGGCGGGGTGCATACGCTGCCCATCCCTTCGCGAACGCAAGGGTTGGCCAGAGAAGGCATGAAAGCTTCCGAGGTTGTGGAAAAGAGCGGCAAATAGCCCTTGACTCCAGCGCCCCGCATTCCTACCTTCTCACGCTCCTCGACGGGCTGCTGCCTCGCCGAAGAGTCTCGCGAGTTACGGTGTCCCTCCCCGTGACAGCCAAAGCCCGAAACGGCCAAGGCATCGCACTGGAAACATAAGGAAAGCGAGGGCGACTTTCCGCTTCACCGTTCGTGGCCTCCGAGGTCCGCCGGTGTTTTTCCCCATCTGTTTCCAGTACAATAGGGTTTGTTGCGGCTTTACGGGAGCTTGTCTCCCGTCCTCGCAGGTCTCCATCCGGAGAAACCGCGAGGTCAGTAAAAGCCGCGAAATTTTGTGCGAATCGCTCGGGAAGAGGATCGCGGCTAGATATCAGACCGCCAGTCCCGATTTAAACTCACTCGGAGGCCATCATGGCTAAGGAAGTATTCAAGCGCGACAAACCGCACGTCAACGTTGGCACCATCGGCCACATTGACCACGGCAAGACCACGCTGACGGCGGCTATCTCGAAGGTCCAGGCCGACAAGGGCCTGGCCGACCTGACGGATTTCTCGAATATCGACAAGGCTCCCGAGGAGCGCGAGCGTGGTATCACCATCAATACCGCCCACGTCGAATACCAGACCGAAAAGCGCCACTACGCTCACGTGGACTGCCCCGGTCACGCCGACTATATCAAGAACATGATCACCGGCGCGGCTCAGATGGACGGCGCCATCCTGGTGGTCGCCGCCACCGATGGCCCCATGCCTCAGACCCGCGAGCACGTCCTCCTTGCCAAGCAGGTGAACGTCCCCCGCATCGTCGTCTTCCTCAACAAGTGCGACATGGTCGATGACGAGGAACTCCTCGAACTCGTCGAAATGGAAGTCGCCGAACTGCTCGAAACCCACGGTTTCAGCGGTGGCGATCAGGGCGACGCTCCCATCATCCGCGGCTCCGCTCTCCAGGCCCTCAACGGCGAAAGCGGCCAGTACGGCACCGAATCCGTCGAACGCCTCATGGAAGCCGTCGATACCTGGATCCCCGAGCCCGAGCGCGCCACCGACAAGCCCTTCCTCATGCCGGTGGAAGACGTGTTCTCCATCTCCGGCCGCGGCACCGTCGTTACCGGCCGTGTCGAGCGCGGTGTCCTCAACAAAATGCAGGAAGTCGAAATCATCGGCATCCGCGACACCCGCAAGACCACCGTCACGGACATCGAAATGTTCCGTAAACTTCTGGACAACGCTCAGGCTGGCGACAACGTCGGCCTTCTGATGCGCGGCATCCAGAAGGAAGACGTGGAGCGCGGCATGGTCATCGCCCAAAGCGGCACCATCAAGCCCCACAAGAAGTTCAAAGCGTCCGTCTACATCCTCGGCAAAGACGAAGGCGGCCGTCACACTCCGTTCTTCAAGGGTTACCGCCCGCAGTTCTACTTCCGTACAACGGACGTGACCGGCGCTGTGCTCCTCCCCGAAGGCGTCGAGATGGTCATGCCGGGCGATAACATCGCCTTCGAAGTGGAACTCATCACCCCGATCGCCATCGAAAAAGAACTGCGCTTCGCCATCCGCGAAGGCGGCCGCACCGTCGGTGCCGGCGTCGTGACGGACATCATCGAGTAAACCGCAATCTCACCAGGCAGGGGGTAGCGCCCTAACGCTACCCCCTTCCTTTATGCCTCGCGGGCTAGAGTGCCAGCACAGGGAACGACTGACTTTTCGAGGACACCATGGCGCGTCAGATCATACGAATCAATCTTCGCTCGTTCGACCACCGATTGCTTGACACTTCGGTGACGTCTATTGTGGATACGGCCCGGCAGACCGGTGCCACGGTCGCTGGACCGATCCCCCTTCCGACCCGCATCCGCAAGTATACGGTTCTGCGGTCCCCTCACGTGGACAAGAAGTCCCGCGAGCAGTTCGAAATGCGCCAGCACAAACGGCTCGTGGATTTGATCGACCCTTCACAAAAGACTCTCGACGAGCTTCAAAACCTCGAACTCCCGGCAGGCGTTCACGTCGAAATCAAACTGACGTAAGTTCGGCCCCACCAGGCCTCTTGCTTCAACGATCACGATGGAACCCGCGGACACGAGCACAGCATAGCGAGGTAAAGCGTAATGCCTTTGGGACTTCTTGGCAAAAAAATTGGGATGACCCAGGTCTTCGACGAAAACGGAGCCCTGATCCCCGTGACCCTCATTCAAGCAGGGCCATGCTACGTCATCCAGAAGCGCGAAATCGAAAAGGACGGCTACACCGCCGTCCAGGTCGGTTTCGATGAGAAAAAGGAAAGCCGGGCCAACAAGCCCGAACTCGGACGCTTCCTGGCGGCCGAGGTTCCTCCCTGCTACTTCGTCCGCGAATTCCGCGGCGATGACGCGGAAGGCATCAAAGTGGGCGAGACCCTCGACGTATCCGTCTTCGAAGACGGCGAGCGGGTCGATGTCATCGGCACCAGCAAAGGCCGTGGCTTCCAGGGCACGAAAAAGCGCTACGGCACCGCTCGCGGTCCTGAAACGCACGGCTCCATGTACCACAACCGCCCCGGCTCCAACGGTGCGTCCTCCGATCCATCCCGCGTCTGGAAGCGCAAGAAAATGCCCGGTCAGTACGGCAACGTTCGCGTCACCGTCACGAAACTGGAAATTGTGAAGCGCGACGCCGAGCGCAATCTGCTCTTTGTCCGCGGCTCCATTCCAGGGCCCAACAACGCCTACGTGATGATCCGCAAACGCCCTCTCACCGGCAAAGAACTCAAGCGCGCCAAGGCTGCCTGACAGCAGCCCACCGGCTCAACCCGAAGCGAAGAAACCGACGACCGAGGCAGGATAACGAGACATGCCACAGGTAACTCTCAAAACAATGACGGGAAGTGAAGCGGGAAGCATCGACCTCGCGGACTCCGTTTTCGCCGCCGAACCCAATGAAGTGGTCGTGCGCGAAATGCTCAACGCCTTCATGGCGAATCAGCGCCAGGGAACCCACTCCACCAAAACCCGCGGTATGGTCAGCGGCGGTGGACGCAAGCCCTGGAAGCAAAAAGGCACCGGCCGCGCCCGCCAAGGCTCGATCCGGTCCGCCCAGTGGCGCGGTGGCGCGATCATTTTCGGCCCTCAGCCCCGCGACTACCGCGAGAAGACGAACAAAAAGAAGCGCCGCTTGGCCTTCCGTTCCGTCCTCTCCGCTCGCGCCACCGATGGCGCCCTGCATGTGGTCGATAGTCTGGACTTCACTCAGGAGCCCAAGACCCGCCGTGTCGTCGATTTCCTCGGCAAACTCGGAATCGACGGCCAGCGCGTCCTCATCGTCACGAAGGAGAGCAACGCATCGCTGCTCCGCTCGGCCCGCAACCTCCCCTATGTGGACGTCGCCGTGGCCAACGCGATCAGCATCTACGACCTCCTCATCGCCGACGCGGTCGTGATGACCAAAGACGCCGCCGAATTCGTTCAGGAGACTTTCCAATGACGAACAAGAATCCCTACGACGTCCTCGTGCGGCCCATCATCACGGAACGCGCCCTCCGCGGCCAGGAAGACAACAAGTTCACCTTCAAGGTCGCCATCGACGCCTCCAAGAACGACGTCCGCAGCGCCATCGAAGAAGCCTTCGGCGTCAAAGTCGTCAGCGTGAACACCGTGAAGACCAAGGGCAAGAGCCGCCGGACCCGCTACGGCATCGGCAAAAAACCGGACGTGAAAAAAGCCGTCATCACGCTCGCCGAGGGTCAGTCCCTCGAGCTGGCCTAAACCGGGCCGAAGACGTTAGCACCTACTAAGGACCTCACCGAAACCGAGGATTGAGAGACCCATGGGCATTCGCAAATTCAAACCCACTACGCCCTCTCGCCGCACGATGACCGTGAACTCCTTCGCGGAGATCACGACCGATCAGCCCGAGAAGTCGTTGCTCGAAAAGAAACACCGCACCGGTGGCCGGAACAATCTGGGCCGCACCACCAGCCGCTTCCGCGGCGGCGGCCATAAGAAGCAATACCGCATTATCGACTTCAAGCGCACCAAGGACGGCATCCCCGCCACGGTGAAGTCGATCGAGTACGATCCGAACCGCTCGGCGTTCATCGCTCTGCTGTTCTATGCCGACGGCGAGAAGCGCTACATCATCGCTCCCCGCGGCATCGAAGTCGGCCAGACCATTATGAACGGTCCCGCAGCCGACTCCCGCCTGGGCAACTGCCTGCCCCTGGCGAACATCCCGGTCGGTACGACGATCCACGCGATCGAACTTCGTCCCGGCAAGGGGGCACAGATTTGCCGCAGCGCCGGCACCGCGGCTCAGCTCGTCGCCCGCGAAGGCAAGATGGCCACCATCAAACTGCCCTCCGGCGAAATGCGCATGATTCCCGTCGAGTGCCGCGCCACCGTGGGATCGACCAGCAATCCCGATCACAACCTGATCGTGATCGGCAAAGCGGGCCGCTCTCGCTGGCTGGGTCGCCGCCCGCACAACCGCGGCGTCTCCATGAACCCCGTCGATCACCCGATGGGCGGCGGTGAAGGCAAGACCTCCGGCGGACGTCACCCCTGTTCTCCCTGGGGCCAGATTGCCAAAGGCAAGAAGACCCGCAAGAACAAGAAGCTCTCGAACAAGTACATCGTCAAGCGCCGCAAGAAGTAAGGGACTAGGACAAAATTATGCCTCGCTCACTCAGAAAAGGCCCGTTCGTCGACGGCCATCTCATCGATAAAGTGATCGCTCTCAACGAGTCCAATCAGAAGCGCCTGATCAAAACCTGGTCCCGGCGCTCCATGATCATCCCCGAGATGATCGGTCACACGATTGCCGTGCACAATGGCAAGGGCTTCGTCCCGGTCTACATCAATGAGCAGATGATCGGCCATAAGCTCGGCGAGTTCGCTCCGACGCGGACCTACAAGGGCCACGCGGCCGACAAGAAGTCCGGACGCAGCGTCCGCTAACCTCTTCTTCCGACGTGATTGAATTCCGGAAAGGACTCGTGAGACATGGGTAGGCGAAGCCAAATGAAAGCCCGGCGCAAAGAGCTGCCGCAGTTAACGCCCGACGGCCGTGAGGTCGTCTCGAAAGCGACCGCCCGGTTCGTTCGCTCGGGCCCGCGCAAGCTGGCTCTGGTTGCCGAACTGATTCGCAACAAGTCGGTGGACGAGGCCCTCGAAATCCTCCAGTTCACCCATAAACCTTCGGCGGTGCCGCACGTGGAGAAAATTCTCCGCTCGGCCGTCGCCAACGCAGCCAACGTCGCCCCCGATCCTTACGATCTGGTCATCGGCGACATCCGCGTCGAATCGGGCCCGATGATGAAACGCATCCGTCCGGCCTCCATGGGCCGTGCGGTGCGCGTCCGCAAGCGCTTGTCGCACATCCACCTGACGCTCACCAACCCGTAACGCGACGCAACCGCTCGACCGACTGAAACGTTTTTCGCTGAGAGAACAGGAGTTACCGTCTTGGGTCAGAAAGTTCATCCGCTCGGATTCCGCCTTGGGGTCATCAACGACTGGCAAAGCCGCTGGTTCTCGCCGGACAAGTATCGTGAAACGCTTCACGAGGATCTCAAAATCCGCGGTCTCATCAAGAACCGCTTCATGCACGCCGGCGTGTCCAAAACCGAAGTCGAGCGCGCCGCCAAGCGTACCAAGGTGACGATCCACACCGCCCGCCCCGGTATCATTATCGGCAAGAAGGGCGCGGAGATCGAAAAACTGCGCACCGACATGCAGACGCTGACGGGCAAGCCCGTCATCATCAACATCGAGGAAATCAAGCGCCCCGACCTCGACGCCCAGCTCGTCGCCGAGAACGTCGCCAACCAATTGATGCGCCGCATCAGTTTCCGCCGGGCCATGAAGCGCACCGTGCAGAACGTGATGAAAGCGGGCGCTCTGGGTTGCAAAATCTTCTGCGCCGGCCGCCTCGGTGGCGCGGAAATGGCCCGCCGCGAGTGGTATCGCGAGGGCCGCGTTCCGCTCCACACGCTGCGCGCCGACATCGATTACGGCTTCGCCGAAGCCAGCACCAAGTACGGTGTGATCGGCGTCAAAGTCTGGGTGTTCCGCGGCGAAGTGTTCGACGTGGCCGCCCGCCGGGCGGAAGCCCTGAAGGGCTAAGCGGCATTCGTCCCCCGTGACGATGACCGGCTGAAGACGAGAGAGACGATTCCCAGAGGACGGATGAACAATGCTTCTCCCGAAACGACCTAAGCACCGCAAAGTCATGAAGGGCCGCCGCCGCGGCAAAGCGTATCGCGGCTGCAACCTGTCCTTCGGCAACTACGGTATCAAGGCGCTCGAAGCGGGCTGGATCACAAACCGCCAGATCGAAAGCGCCCGTATCGCGATCAACCGCACGGTCAAGCGTGGCGGTAAAGTCTGGATCACCATCTTCCCGGACAAGCCCTTGACCGTGAAGCCCGCCGAAACCCGAATGGGCAAAGGCAAGGGCAACCCGGAACACTGGGTCGCCGTGGTCAAGCCTGGCCGGATCCTCTTCGAACTCGACGGCGTCAACTTCCCATTGGCCAAAGAGGCTATGCGCCGCGCCATCCACAAACTGCCGGTCAAAGCCAAGTTCGTCTATCGCGACGAAGTGGCCCCCACGCAGTAAGGACCTCGGAAAAGGAACGGACCCATGGCTAGCAAGATCTTGAAGACGAATCAGTTGCGGGAACTCGATGTCACCGAACTCAACGAGCGCCTCAACGAAGTGAAGAAAGAACTCTTCAACCTGCGCGTTCAGGCCACGACGAAGGAACTCACCGACGTCAACGGCATCAGCGCGAAAAAGCGCGAAGTGGCCCGGATCAACACGATCCTCGCCCAGAAGCAGCAGTAAGGGCCCGCGAAGGCGCCCGAACCCTTGGCCACCGCAACGGAATCAGACCTGAGAGAGACGTTAACAATGGCAGAGCAGGCAGAAGTGCAACAAGAGACGGCGAAAAAAAGCCGCATCAGCAAGTCCTTCATCGGCGTGGTGGGCAGCAACAAAATGGACAAGACCATCGTGGTCCAGGTCCAGCGGCTGACCAAGCACCCGGTTTACAAGAAGTACATCCGGCGGAACAAGAAGCTGTACGCCCACGACGCGAACAACGAGGCCAACATCGGCGATCGCGTGGAAGTGGTCGAGGTCTCTCGCCCTCTGTCCAAGCTCAAGCGCTACCGGCTGCGCCGCATCATCGAGCGCGCCAAGTAAAGTACCGACCCACTTAGGGACCTGACGATCGGGAGACGGCAACCATGGTTCAAGATTATACCATCCTCAACGTGGCCGACAACAGCGGCGCCCGTAAACTGCGCTGCTTCAAGATTCTGGGCGGCTCCAAGCGCCGCTACGCGAGCATCGGCGACATCGTCGTGGCGTCGGTCCGCGAAGCCGACCCCCAGGGCAACATCAAGAAGAAGGCGGTGGTGCGCGCCGTCATCGTGCGCACCGTCAAAGAAGTGGCCCGCGAAGACGGCAGCTTCATCAAATTCGACGACAACGCCGCCGTCATCATCAACAAAGACAACGAACCGGTGGGCACCCGTATCTTCGGCGCCGTCGGCCGCGAACTTCGCGCCAAGCGCTTCATGAAGATCGTGTCCCTGGCCCCGGAAGTCTTTTGATCCACGCCCACACCGATTAGGGGAGACGAGAAACGATGAGTTTGATTCGCAAAGGCGACACCATTCAGGTCATCACTGGTCCTTACAAGGGCGAGCGTGGCACTGTCACCAAGGTGATCCCGAAACTCGACAAGGTGATCGTGGAGAAAATCAATCTCCGCGCCCACCACGAACCGGTCCGTCAGGGCAAGGACGGCGAGCAGCTTGGTGGCATCATCGAGCGCGAAGCTCCCATCCATCTCAGCAACGTGATGTTTGTCCATAAGGACAAACCGGTTCGCCTGGGCAGCAAAGTCAACTCCGACGGCTCGAAAGTCCGTGTCGCCCGGGGTGGTGAATTCAACGATGAAGTGGTGGACGAAGCCTGATTTTTCAGGTCTCCTCCGCCCCCAAGATTTACTCGAAGAGACGCAGTCTGAAGCGGGAAGTAAGGAACTATGGCTACGACGGCAAATGGTAACGGCGCCTCGGGATATCGCCCCCGGCTGATGGACAAATATCAGAGTGAGGTCGCTGGCGCGCTGAAGGAAAAATTCGGCTACAAAAACGTCATGCAGATTCCGCGGCTTGTCAAAGTCACGGTCAACATGGGCGTGGGCGAAGCCTCTCGCGACATCAAGGAAATGGACTCGGCGACCAAGGAGCTGACGGCCATCACAGGCCAGAAGCCCCGCCTCAATCGCGCGAAGATCAGCGTCTCCCAGTTCAAAATTCGTGAAGGCATGCCGGTCGGCTGCTCGGTCACGATGCGCGGACATCGCATGTACGATTTCCTCGACCGCTTCGTCAACACCGCTGTGCCCCGCATCCGCGACTTCCGCGGCCTGCCCGGCAACAGCTTCGACGGCCGCGGCAACTACAGCGTCGGCATCCGCGAGCACTCCATCTTCGTGGAACTCGACCCGAACGAAATCCCCCACAACCGCGGCCTCGATGTCACGGTGGTGACCACCGCCAAGACCGACGCGGAAGCGAAGGAACTCCTTCGTCTCCTCGGTTTCGCCTTCCGCAATTGACCGAGACCCGACTCCCCCCCGCATCCCACAAGCTTGAGAAGCTTCCCCTGAGAGGTTGAGAGAAGCATGACGCATACAGATCCAATCGCCGATATGCTCACCCGCATCCGTAACGCGAACCTTGTGTACCGCGATCACGTCGATGTGCCGAACAGCAAGATGAAAGTCGCCATCGCCCGCATCCTGAAGGACGAAGGCTTCATCAAGTACTATAAGGTGATGCGGACCAACAAGCAGGGCACGATCCGGATCTTCCTCAAGTACGGTCCGGACAAGACCCGGGTCATCAACGGCCTCGAGCGCGTGTCCAAACCCGGCATCCGGCGCTACTTGCCCTCCACCGACATTCCGCGCGTGCGCGGCGGCCTGGGCATCACGATCCTCTCCACTTCGGCGGGGATCCTGACCGGTAAGGAATGCCGCAAGCTCAACGTCGGCGGCGAAATCCTCTGCACCGTTTACTAAACCGACTTTTTCGTCCACCCTCCTGACTTGGCTCGCCCCCCGCGGCGGCGCCAACACAAGAGAGAAAGGCTGGCACACTCAGATGTCACGTATTGGAAAACTTCCCATTCCCGTCCCCAAGGGCGTCACCGTCAAGATCGACAAGACCCACGTGTCCGTCAAGGGCCCGAAGGGCGAACTCGGCGTGGACACCCATGGCCGCGTCAATGTGATCGAAGAAAATGGCGAGATCAAAGTGCAGCGCTTTGACGACAGCCGTCAGCAGCGCGCCTTCCACGGTCTCTACCAGCGCCTCATCGCGAACTGCGTGACCGGAGTGACCGACGGATTCAAGAAGACCCTGGAAATCCAGGGCATCGGTTATCGCGCGGAAATGAAGGGCAAGTCTATCAGCCTCGCCTTGGGCTTCTCCCACCCCGTCCTCTTCGAAGCCCCCCAGGGCATCACGATCACGGTGCCGACACCGACATCGGTGATTGTGGAGGGAGCGGACAAGCAGGCCGTCGGCCAGGTGGCCGCCAAGATTCGCGGCTATCGCCCCCCCGAACCCTACAAGGGCAAGGGCGTGCGCTATTCCGGCGAGCGTGTGAAGCTCAAGGAAGGCAAGTCGAGCGGCCGCTAAGCGGCCCCGCTGCCCCTTCATCGCGCCAAGGGCTGGTTCACGGCACAACTCCCTGTGACCTCAAAACCTTCTGGCGCTTTTTGACCCGAACGATCCGTCGAGGAGACGACGACTATGCTGCTCAAGCCTAGCGAACGCAAAACGAAGGTGGGCCGCCGCAAGCGCCGCCACATCCGTATCCGCAAGAAGGTGTTCGGCACCGCCGAACGCCCCCGCATTCTGGCCCGTAAGACGCTCAAGCACCTCTACCTGGTGGCGATCGACGATCGCTCCCTGGAAGCCGGTGCGAAGACCGTCGCCTCCGTGGACACGACGTCCCTGGTGGAGAAGGGCAAGGATCAAGGGTTCCGCAATATTGGCAATGCCAAGAAGCTGGGTGGCGAACTGGCTGCCAAGCTCAAAGAAAAAGGCATCGAATCGGCCGTGTTCGATCGCGGAGGCTACCGCTACCATGGCATCGTCCAGGCTTTGGCGGACGGCATTCGCGAAGGCGGCGTGAAGATCTGAGTTTTGAAATTTCTCCCGGTTTCGAGGGAATGGCCTTGCCAAGCCGGTCTAAGTCCGGCTTCCTCTGGCGCCCCGGCCGCGCTCGCGTTACTATTCTGAGTTAGGTGCACGATGACTGTTATGGAAACTGAAAACTCTCCAGAGATGGAGCCTGTGATGGAAGAAGAAGGACTTCGTCTTCCTGATGGCCGTCTCGATGCCGGTAAGCTGGACATCCGCGAGGAGGTCGTAAGCCTCAATCGCGTCGCCAAGGTGGTCAAGGGTGGCCGCCGCTTCAGCTTCGCCGCCCTGGTGGTCGTTGGCGATGGCCGCGGACACGTCGGCGTCGGCTTCGGCAAAGCCAACGAAGTTCCGGACTCGATCCAGAAGGCCGTCGAATCGGGCAAGCGCTCGTTGATCGCGGTCCCGCTGGTCAACCGCACCGTCCCTCATGAGTGCATCGGCGAATACAGCGCCGCCCGCGTCATGATCAAACCGGCCGCCGAAGGTACGGGCCTTATCGCCGGTCCCGCGGTGCGCGCCGTGCTCGAACTCTGCGGCATCCGCGACTGCCTCACCAAAGTGCTTGGCAGTGACAACCAGCTCAACGTGGTCAAGGCCACCTTCGACGGCCTGCGCCAGATGGTGCTGGCTGAAAAGGTCGCCGAACTCCGCGGTAAGACCCTCGAAGATATGTTGGGCAAGATGGGCGCCGAGCGCTACATCAAGGGCCGCGAAGAAGCCATGAACATTCAGCCCGAATTCTCCGCCAATACCCGCGACAAGGAGCCGCGCAATCGCCGCGGCACCTACACCGCCGGGGGCCGTGACGACCGCCGCGGTGGCGGCGGCGACGACAGCGGCGCCGCGGATTCGGACAACACCTAAAACGTGACCACGGAGCGGAGCCGCTGACCGATGAGCAAAGTACGTATCACTTGGAAGAAAAGCCTGATCGGCGCCAAGAAGAACCACCACGCCACCATTGAGGCGTTGGGTTTGCGCCGGTTGAACCACACCGTGGTGAAAGAAAACACACCCCAGATTAAAGGCATGATCGCCAACGTCATCCACCTGGTGGAAGTCGAGGAGATTCAAGACTGATGAAAATTCATACGCTGCCTGGCGACCCAGGAAGACAACAGAAGCGCAAGCGAGTTGGGCGCGGCGAAGGCTCGGGCCAAGGAAAAACCGCCGGAAAAGGCCATAAAGGCAAGCAGGCCCGCTCCGGCGCCGGCAAGGGCATGTACTTCGAAGGCGGGCAGATTCCCCTGATTCGCCGCCTTCCCAAGTTCGGTTTCTCGAACCCCAACCGCGTGGCCTTCGAAGTCGTCAACCTGTCCAGTCTGGACAAGTGCTTCGACGATGGCGCCACGGTGGATGTGGAAGCGCTGCGCAAAGCCCGCCTCGTAAACAGCAAGGCCCCCGTCAAGGTTCTGGCCAACGGCGACCTCACCAAGAAACTCACCGTCAAGGTCCACGCCTTCTCCGGTTCGGCGAAGAGCAAGATCGAAGCGGCCGGTGGCTCCACCGAGGTTTTGCCTCGATAATGGCGAGCCAGCCACGCTTCCTCCACGTTTGACCGACTGACCGACGGGGCTTTTCGCAAGCCCCCATTTTCCGCTTAAGCAGGCCTGGTTTTTCCCATGTTAGGAAAGCTTCAACAAGCCTTCGATAACGTTGAGCTTCGCAAAAAGATCCTCTACACCCTCGCGATGATCGCCGTCTTCCGCGTCGGCGCCCACGTCCCCACCCCTTTCGTCAGCGTCGAGAAGGTGGAAGAGTTCTTCCGCAACACGGCGGGCGGCATGGGTGGCGGCGTCTTCGCCATGGTGGACATGTTCACCGGCGGCGCCTTCAGCCAGATGACGGTTATGGCGCTCGGCATCATGCCCTACATCTCGGTGCAGATTATCCTCCAGGTGATGATGCCGGTCGTCCCGGCGCTGGAAAAAATCCGTAAAGAGGGCGAAGCGGGCCAGAAGAAGATCGAGCAGTGGACGCGCTACGGCACTGTCGTTCTCGCAGCCTTCCAGTCCCTCGGCCTCGGCCTCCTCATGGTCAAGCAGGACCTGGTCAGCCCCTTCCTGGCCGACCGTCCAGCTCTGTTCCTTTTCATCAACATGTGCGCGATGACGGCGGGCACGACGCTCCTGATGTGGATCGGCGAGCGCATCACCGCCAAGGGCGTCGGAAACGGCATTTCGCTCATCATCGCGCTCGGCATCATGGCCTTCTTCCCACAGGGCATCGCCCAAGGCTGGTTCCAGATTCAAAACGGCGCCCTGGCCACCATCTGGGTTCCCGTGATTATCGCCCTGTGCATCGTGACCACTGTTGTGATCGTTCTGATCCAGGAAGGCGCGCGCAAGATTCCGATCCAGCACGCCAAGCGCACCGTCGGCCGGCGCCAAACGCAGGCTCAGACGAACTATCTGCCCCTGAAGGTGAACACCGCGGGCGTTATCCCGGTCATCTTCTCGAGCGCCATCCTCATGCTGCCCCAGACGATTCTCGGCTGGGTCGGCGCGGACCGCGGCGCCGGGGCCAGCCTGGGCGCCTGGTTCTCTCCCTTCTCCCAGTACAACCTGTACGAGGCCTTCAACCTTCAGAAGGAGAGCATCTTCCTGCTGCTCAAGGCCGCGAACCTCTACACTCTGCTCTACGTCATCCTGACGGCGTTCTTCTGCTTTTTCTACACCGCCATCACGTTCAATCCCCAGGATGTGGCGGACAATCTCAAGAAGTTCGGCGCCTTCATTCCGGGCTACCGGCCGGGTAAGCAAACGGCCGATTACATCGATATGGTTCTGACCCGGATCACAACCGTCGGCGCCGTGTTCCTGGTATCCGTGGCCCTCATCCCGGAAGTCATCTCGGTCGCCTTTGAGATACCCTACGGCGTCGCGCAATTCGCCGGCGGTACGGGTCTGATCATTGTGGTCGGCGTGGTTCTGGACACGATGAAGCGCATCGAAAGCCAGATGCTGATGGGCGGCTACGACAAGCACAAGGTGACGCGGGGGACGGGCGCCAGCTCGCCCCGCGGGCCGCGCAGTACCGGTTCCCGCACCTTCAATCGCGAACGCCGCAAGCCCGCGGGCCAGAAAGAATCGGCCCCCGCGGACACGGAGAAGGAAGAATCGTGAATCTCGTCCTGTTCGGTCCTCCCGGGTCGGGCAAGGGCACTCAGTCCTCCCTTCTCTGCGAGACCTACGGGCTGCGTCACCTTTCCACCGGTGACGCCTTCCGGGCCGCCATCCGCGCCGGAACTCCGCTGGGACGGGACATCAAGACGAGGATTGAGCAAGGCGAGCTGGTCTCCGACGAATTGACCGCCCAACTCGTTCGCGGTTTTGTGAAGCAAGGTCTGGGAGAATTTCGTGGCTATCTGTTCGACGGTTTCCCTCGCACCATACCGCAGGTCGGACTGTTGGACGATATCCTGAAGGAAGCTGGATTGGCGGGCGTCGCCGTGGTCAATCTGGATGTGCCCAAGGATACTCTGATCCTGCGCATCACGGGCCGGCGCGTTTGCCTCGATTGCAAACGCACCATCAACGTGTACTTCAAGGCGCCGTCCCTGCCGGATCAATGCGACTTCCGCGTTTGCCCTTTCACGCAACGGGTCGACGACCAGCCAGCGACCGTGCAGGAGCGACTGCGCGTTTACGACGAGCAGACCAAGCCGGTGCTGATGGAGTACGAATTGCGTGGCCAACTGGCCAATATCGACGGAACCGGCAATGTCGATTCCGTCTTCCGCCGCATCAAGAACGCTCTGGCGGATTTCAACATGAACGCGGGTGAGGCGGCTGCCTCGCCGGAAGGATAAGCGACCGATCGTGGGTCCGACGGAACACAAGAAGCTGGAACTGAAGACTGCCGCGGAGATCGAAGCGATCCGCGAGGCGGGCCAGATCCTTCATGCCGTCATCGAGGAAGTGGCCGCCCAGGTGCGCCCGGGCATCACGCCCATCGACCTCGACCGGATCGCCAAGGGTCTGATTCTCGAAGCGGGTGCGAAGCCGGCGTTCGAGAATCTTTATGGATTTCCCAAGACCCTCTGCACCGCCATCAACGACGCCGTGGTCCATGGCATCCCCCGCAAGGTGGACCTGCAAGAGGGCGATGTGATCTCGATCGATTGCGGCGTCAAATACAACGGGTTCTTCGCCGACATGGCCACCACGGTGGCGGTGGGCGAGGTGCGCACGGAAGTGGCGCGGCTGATGGAGGTCACGAAGAAGTCCCTCTACCTCGGCATCGAGCAGTGCTGGCCCGGCAAGCGCCTCGGCGACATCGGCCACGCCATTCAGACCTTCGTCGAGGGCGAAGGATTCCACGTCATCGAGGGTTACGGCGGGCATGGCCTGGGCCGCAATCCTCACGAAGATCCGCACATCGAGAACAAGGGTCAGCCGGGCAAGGGCAAACGCCTGAAGACCGGCATGGTCCTGGCGATCGAACCGATGATCGCCATCGGCACCGGTCAGACCGTCACGTTGGACGACAATTGGACGGTGTTGACGGCCGATGGCAGCATAGCGGCACACTACGAGCATACGGTGGCGGTGACGGAGCAGGGTCCTCGGATTCTGACGTTGCCGCAGGAAGCGCTCGTTGAGATGGGACTTTCCCGTTGACGTCGCCGGAAAAACCTACTTAATGTTCACGCTTGTGCCTTAGAATGAGGCTATTGGCGCCGGTTCTCGCAACCGGCACTCGTTTTGTAAGGCACACTAAAAGGACGGTTATGGCTAAAGAAAAAGGGATCGAAGTCCAGGGAGCTGTTGTGGAAACCCTGCCGAACGCGATGTTTCGCGTCGAGCTGGATAACGGCCACACGGTACTGACTCACATTTCCGGCAAGATGCGTATGCACTACATCCGTATTCTACCGGGCGACCGCGTTACCGTTGAACTGTCACCCTACGACCTGACCCGTGGCCGGATCACTTACCGTAACAAGTGATCGAACCGGAACACACTTGGAGCTGAGACATGAAAGTCCGTGCATCAGTAAAGAAAATTTGCGGCGCGTGCCGCATCATCCGCCGCAAGGGCGTCGTGCGCGTCATTTGCTCGCGGGACCCTCGCCATAAGCAGCGTCAGGGATAAGAAGCAACCTCGCACACCATTCAGGGAAAGATCAGGAGCACCAACCGTGGCACGTATAGCTGGAGTGGATTTGCCTCGTGACAAACGGGTGGAGTTCGGGCTGACCTACATTTTCGGGATCGGCCTGACCACCAGTCGCGCAATTCTCCGCGAGGCGGGAGTGGATTTCGACACTCGCGTCCGCGACCTGTCGGAAACCGAAGTTTCCAAGATCTCCGCCATCATCACCAGCAAGATCAAGGTCGAGGGTGATTTGCGGCGCGAGGTCAGTCAGAACATCAAGCGGCTGATGGATATCGGCTGCTACCGCGGTCTGCGGCATCGCCGCGGGCTGCCCGTACGCGGGCAGAAAACCCGCACCAACGCGCGCACCCGCAAGGGACCGCGCCGTACCGTCGCCGGCAAGAAGAAGTAAGACAACCAAGCAGTCACAGAGGACTACCTAAGCTATGGCTAAGGCAAAAAAAGCTGCCGCGAAGACCAAAAAGGTCAAGAAGAACATCAGTCACGCGATCGTTCATATCCACGCGACATTCAACAACACCATCGTGACCATCGCCGACCCGGTCGGTAATACGATTTCCTGGGCCAGCGCCGGTGGCAGCGGTTTCAAGGGGTCTCGCAAGAGCACCCCGTTCGCCGCGGGCCAAGCCGCGCAAGTGGCCGCCAAGGAAGCCAAGGATCACGGCGTGACCTCGGTGGACGTGAAGGTCAAGGGTCCCGGCTCCGGCCGTGAATCCGCCATCCGTTCCATCCAGAACGAAGGCATCATCGTCCGCACCATCCGCGACGTAAGCCCCATTCCCCATAACGGCGTTCGTCCCCCGAAGCGCCGCCGCGTCTAGTCCCCCTCCGGGGATCCGATCGCGGCTCATCAGGCGACCGGTGCGTCTTACGAGACGGCATCCGCCCAACCCTCAACGACTTCGAACTCAAGAGGAATAGACTGTGGCTCGTTACAGAGGACCCGTCGTGCGCCTTCAACGGCGCGAAGGTAAGAACCTTCACCTGAAATCCCCCCGCTCCAAAGCGGCCGCTCGCGCCAACGAGCGCCGCGTCCCTCCGGGTCAACACGGACTGACCCGTGGTAAGCTCTCCACCTATGGTGTGCAGCTTCGCGAGAAGCAATCCCTCAAGCGTATCTATGGCCTTCTCGAGCGCCAGTTCCGCAAACTGTTCGCCAAGGCCGCCCGCTATCGCGGCGTCACCGGCCACGTGCTGCTCCAGCTTCTTGAGCGCCGCCTCGACAACGTCGTTTACCGTTGCGGCTACGCCGTGACGCGCAGCGGCGCCCGGCAGCTCGTTTCCCACAAGCACGTGCTGGTCAACGGCAAGCTCGTCAACATCCCGTCCTATGAAGTGCGCCCCGGCGACGTCATCAGCCTGACGGAGAAGAGCAAGAAGATGAAGCCGGTGGAAGAATCCCTCGGCTACGCCAACGCCGACGGCCGCCCCCACTGGATCGAGTTCAACGCGGACAACATGTCGGCGAAGTTCCTCAGCATCCCGAGCCGGGAAGACCTCACGGACATCGACGTCAAAGAGCAGCTCATCGTCGAGCTTTACTCGAAGTAAGTTCTCCCTCCCCAACCCCGATCCCATTTCAGGGTGTTGCCGCTCCGTGCTTTTGGCCCTTAGCTCAGGCCGGAAAAGAAGGAGCGCGCCACCTTTTCTCCAGGAGCTGTTTCCACTATGGAACTCGAACTCAAACCTCTCATTCGTCCTTCCCGCCTTGTGCCCGACCGCGTCACACTGACGGAAAGCTTCGGCCGCTTCACCATCGAACCGCTCGAGCGTGGCTTCGGTACGACGCTGGGCAACTCGCTACGCCGCGTCCTGCTCTCCTCGATCCAGGGCGCCGCCGCCACCAGCGTCCGCTTTGAAGGCGTCCGCCACGAATTCATGCAGGTCCCCGGCTGTCGCGAAGACGTCAACGACGTCATTCTCAACCTGAAGCAAGTGGTCTTCAAGTTGGACGGCATGACGGACAAGACGACCATCGTGCTCGACAAAGAGGGTCCGGGAGTGGTGACGGCCGCCGATTTCGAGCTGCCCGATCACCTGCACATCCTCAACCCGGATCAGTACATCGCCGAACTGACCGCCGACGGCCATCTCGAGATGGACGTGCTGGTGGCTCAGGGCCGCGGCTATCTGGCGGCTCAGTACCCGGAAATGGAAGACGAAGACGATATCGGCATCCTGCCGATCGACGCTGTTTTCTCGCCGATCCGCAAGGTGCGCTACGAAGTGAGCGACGCCCGCGTCGGTCAGCGTACCGACTATGACCGTCTCGTGCTGGAAGTCAGCACCAACGGTTCGGTGCGGCCCGACGAAGCGGTGAGCTACGCGGCCAAGATCCTGCGCGACCACCTGGATATTTTCATCCGCGTGGAAGACCGCGATCATGTGGCGGCGGAAATCGCCGGCGGCGGCGAGGATGAAGAAGCCGATGCGGTGGCCTCGATGCAGGCGATCCTCGACAAGTCCATCGAGGAACTCGAACTCTCGGTTCGCTCCTTCAACTGCCTGGAAGCCGCGGGGATCAAGACGATCCGCGACCTGGTGCAGAAGTCGGAGAGCGAGATGCTGAAATACCGCAACTTCGGCCGGAAGTCTCTTTCGGAGATCAAGGCCATCCTGAAAGCCTACGGGCTGACCTTCAACATGAAGCTCGACGATCGCGGATTGCCCGTGAACATGGGCTCGGACAAAGACTAATCCGTTTCCACAACTAGACTCTCAACGAACCAGGACCGAAGATCATGCGCCACCGGAAACACCGCCATAAACTGAGCCGCACCACGGGACATCGCAACGCGTTGCTCCGCAACCTGGCTGCCGCTCTGATCCAGCACGAGCGTATCCGCACCACCGAGGCCAAGGCCAAGGCGCTGCGCCCGTACATCGAGAAACTTGTAACTCTCGGCAAAAAAGGGGAAACCCATCACTACCGCCAGGCGTTCTCCAAGCTGCAAAGCAAAGAAGCGGTCAAGAAGCTCTTCACCGAAGTCGCTCCGCGCTTCGCGGAACGGCCCGGTGGCTACACCCGCATCATTCACGATCTGAGGCGGGCCGGCGACGGCGCCGTGATGGCCTACATCGAATTCGTCGACGCGGAAGTGGCGGTCGCCGCCGCCCCCGCCGCGAAAGAGGAATCGGAAACCTCCGACTCCTAAGACGACGGGCCCGGTCCGTTCCCGATCTCCAACGCCCAGTTCCCGGCTTCCGCCCGGAATTGGGCGTTTTTTTCGTCTGCCCCGCCGGAGCCTCCCTCCTTGCTTCTTGCCGGACAGAATGCGTTCGTTGCCTGAGAACCGCGGCCGATGGCCGGCGGGACGGCGGCACTTGCCTCTAAGGGTGTCCTATGACGACTTCAGCTCTTTCCTTCCTCCTGCCGGACCGCCCCGTCCTCTGCGGGATGATTCATGTGCCGGCGCTGCCGGGAACGTCCCTGTATGGCGGCGATCTGGGTACCGTCATCGGCCGGGTGGAGGAGGAAGCGCGGCTCCTGGCGCAGGGCGGCTGCGATGCGCTGATGATCGAGAACATGCACGACGCGCCGTACCTGAAGGGCGCCGTCGGGCCGGAAATCGTCGCCGCCATGACGGCCGCCGGTCTGGCCGCGCGCGAGGCCGCGCCGTCGCTTCCCCTGGGGGTTCAAGTCCTCGCCGGGGCGAATTGCGAGGCTCTCGCCGTGGCTCTGGCCTGCGGTGCCGCCTTCGTTCGCGCGGAAGGCTTCGTCTTCGGCCACATCGGCGACGAAGGCTATCATGACGCCTGCGCCGGTGAGTTGCTGCGGTATCGGCGCGCCATCGGCGCGGAGCACATCGCTGTGCTGGCGGACATCAAGAAGAAGCACTCCTCGCACGCGGTGACGGCGGATGTGGATTTGGCGGAAACGATTCACGCGGCGGAGTTCTTTCGCGCCGACGGCGTCATCGTCACGGGAACGGCGACGGGCAGTCCGGCCCGGCCCGGCGACCTGGAGCGAGCCGCGGCCGCGACGCGTCTGCCGGTGGCCATTGGCTCGGGCGTCACGCCGGAGAACGTGGCCGAGTACGCGGTGGCGGACCTCTTGATCGTGGGGAGTTACTTCAAGGACAGGGGCCAATGGGAGGGCGCCATCGACGCGGCGCGGCTGGCGGCGCTGGCCGGCGCCGTGCGTTCCGTCAGGAAGCGGCCAAGGCTTCCTCGATAACCACCTTCAGGGCGTCATCCATGTAGGGCGAAAAGCCGCGCATGCCGCCCTTGACCCTTCCGTCTTTGCCGATGACGACGGTGCGGGGGATGCTGCTCGCACCGAAGTCCCGCGAGGTGGAGTTATCGGAGTAGAACTGCTCGAAGGTGATCCTGTTGTTCCGCAGGAAGGTGCGCACGAGGCGGTCGCGGGCACTGTTCTCTGTATCCATGTTCATACCGATCACAACGACGTCCCGATTGGTTTTGTACTCGTTGGCCAGCTTCTCCATTTCCGGCATGGCTTCGCGGCAGGGTCCGCACCAGGTGGCCCAGAAGTCGAGCACCACGACTTTGCCCCGATAGTTCGAGAGCGAGACGTTGCGGCCCTCGACGCTATAGAGCGAGAAATCGGCGGGCCGATGACCGACCTGGCCGTCGGACTTCATGGTCTTCACCAGATGAGCGACCTGCTGAGCCGCCTGATTGGCACCTCTTGTGGAGCGCTGGCGCGGCTGGGGGGCGGGGCCGAGGCGTTGCTGGGCCTCGGGCGAGCCGTAGTCCTGGTCGATGTCCGCGTTGGTCAACGTGGTGCGCTTGGGATTGATCAACTCATAGCTGCCGGGGACGGTGGCGGTGGAACTGGATTTGACGGTGGCTTCGTCCACGGGCCGCTGGTCGGTGTACCGGACGGCGATCCACATGGGGCCGTTCCAGTTGGCCAGGGACCGCTCCATTTTGCCCGTCGCGGGGTCGAAGTCGAAAACGCGCTTGCCGTTCGAGGTTTGCACCTCAAACCGCGCCAGCGTTCCCAATTCCTCGTCCTCGATCATGCTCATGCCGTTCGTGTCGAGAACCGCCGGTCCGGATTCGGCGATGTCGATCAGGCCGAGAGGCCCGGTGAATCGGTCGAGCATCGGTTCGAGAGCGCGGATGCTGCCGATGTGGAGGGGGTCCGGGGCCATGAATTGAAGGGCCTGACGGGCGGGCCGGTTGAGCGCGACGATCTCGCGGCCGTCGGACCGCAGGCCCATATCGCCGAAGTCCGCCATGAGGATTCCGGGGCGGGCGTAGAGGAGGATGCCTTTGTCCGGCGGGGGAGAATTCTCCGCGGGGCGGCCGTCTTCGCTGGCGCCGTAGGCCTCGAAGGACGCCCACCAGGCGGGCGACTGGCCGTAGTACTTAGCGACCCGCTTGAGGACTTCGCGGGCGCCGGGAGTTTCCGGACGTGCCACAGCGGGCAGGAGCATCGCGGCGGCCGCGAGCAGGAAGAAAAGCTTCAGGGAGCGCATGGATTCACCTCGCGCATCGAATGTCGCGCTCTATATCGCGGTAAATCCCAGTTGAAGCAAGGACTTCACAACGTCTTCGCGGAAATCGGAGGGGGAAAAGCGGTAATTGGCGAACTCGCGCCGCTCCGGGTAGTCCTTGCGCAGGCGGTCGAAAGCCGCACCGCGCTTGTCGCCGGTGGCGAGATCGAGCGTCTCGCGCAGCGCCCAGTCATCCGCCATGATCGGGTAACTGTGGGTGAAGGCGTGGAGGGCCTGGCTCCAGAAGTCGCCGGCCCCGGGCGCCGCGATGCCGGGCGTTGCCGCCGGCTCGAGCTGAAGGCCCCGCACCGGCGGCGCGCCGAAGTGGGCGCGGAGCGCATCGGCGATCTGGCGGGTGCCGTTCAGTTTGCCTTCCGCGCTGTAACCCGCGATGTGCGCCGTGGCGAGGTGGACGCGCCGCGCGAGTGACTGGGAGATCCGCGGTTCGCCCTCCCAGACGTCAAGCACCGCGCCGCCGATCCGGCCCTCCGCCAGGGCGCTCTCCAGCGCTTCGTTGTCGACCACCACGCCCCGCGACGAATTGACGATCCAGCCGCCGGGGCCCAGCAACTCCAGTTCTCGCGCGCCGATCAGGCCGACGGTTTTGTCCGGTCCCTGGCGATTCAGAGGAACGTGGCACGTCACGACATCGGAGAGTTCGAGAAGCGTGTCCAGGTCGACGAACATGCCTCCACCCCCGGCCCGGGCCAGCGGTGGATCGCAGACGATGGTGCTGAGCCCGAGAGCGCCGGCGTGCTCCTCCACCAGGGAGCCGATATTGCCCCGGCCGACGATGCCGAGCGTTTTGCCCCGCCAATCGATGCCGCGCGCCACGGCGATGTGGGCCAGCGCGGTGAGCACGTACTCGAGGACCGAGCGGGCGTTGCTGCCGGCGGCGCTCGAGAAGCCGATGCCCTGGGATTTCAGATAATCGAGATCGATGTGGTCCGTGCCGATCGTGGCGGTGCCGACAAAACGGACCGGCGTCCCCGCCAGCAGCGCTTCGTCAACCCGGGTCACGGATCGCACCAGGAGCGCGTCGACGCCTTGCAGGTCCGCGCGGGTCATAGCGCGGCCCAGTTTGGTGGTGATTTCCGCGTCCAGGCCGGCCAGAGCCTCGCGTACACGGGGGATGTTTTCGTCGGCAAGGATGCGCATCGCGGTCAAAAGGTCCCTTTCCTTCTCAAGGCGGCTTGCGGTCCGCCGCCCGGGGGGCCAGTCTTTACGCCAACCCCCGGGGGAGTGCTCAACACGTGAAGTACGAATTTCAAGCCATAGACAGCCGCGGCACGGTGCGGCGCGGTGTCCTGAGGGCCGAGTCGGAGGAGGAGGCCCGCGAGTTTCTTCTTGGCGAGGAACTCTTTCCCAAGACCATCGGGCCCGCGGACGAGGAGTGCAAGGTGACTTGGACGCCCCGTCAGCGCATCAAGCGGCAGTTGGAAGCCAAATCGGGCGGGGGCGAGCCCGCCCGCAGCCAAGGCAAAGTGCTAGCGGAAGGCGCCGCCGCGCTGCTGCGGAACGGCCAGCGGGCCGTGGGGACGCTGACGGTGACGGCGGAGCGGGAGCTGGCTTTCACGCCCCGCGGGCAGGGCGAGCCGGTGGTTCTGCCCGCGGAGAAGATCGAGCAGGCGAGCTTTCGCGGGTTTCCCTTCCGCTGGCTCGTGGTGACCACTCTGGATGGAGCCCTTTATGAGTTTCCCGCCGGTTTCCTGCTGCCGGGGCGGGTATATCGCGTTGCGGTGCGGACGCTGAAAGAGGCATAGTTTCCGCATCGTATCAAACTCCGCCCTGGGGGCGGACGTTCGTTTTTCTCAGGAGATCGCCTTACCGATGCCCATTATCGCCGACATGCACAGCCACTCCACCGCCAGCGACGGGGTCGACAGCCCGGCCCGGGTCGTCGAACGGGCGGCCGAGCGGGGCCTGAAAGTCCTGGCTCTTTCCGATCACGATACCATCGACGGCGTCGCCGAGGCCCGCGCGGCGGGCGAACGCTTGGGTGTGACCGTGGTTCCCGCTGTGGAATTGACCTGTTATCTGGGCAAGGCCGAGATTCACATGCTCGGTTTCGGTATCGACATCGATTCGGCGGAACTGGCCGAGCATTGCGAGAAATTCGTCGCCGCGCGCGAAGAGCGCGCCCGCATCATCGGCCAGCGCCTCGCCGAACTTGGCGTTCCCATCGACATGGACGAAGTGGTGGCCAAGTGCGACGGCGGCGTGGTGGGCCGGCCCCACATCGGCAAGGCCCTGCTGGACGCCGGCCACGTCAGCACATTGCAGGAAGCGTTCGACAAGTACCTGGCCAATGGCCAGCCGGCCTGCGTTCCCAAACTGATGGTGGAGCCCAAGCTGGCCATCGACCTGATTCACGCGGCGGGCGGCATCGCCGTGATGGCGCATCCGGGTCTGGGCGATCAGTTCCACCTGATTCCGCAATTGGCTCAGATGGGGCTCGACGGCGTGGAGGTGCATCACAGCAAGCACGGCAAGGACGAAGAGGCGAAGGCTCAGTCGGCGGTGGACCTGCACGGGCTGGTGAAGACGGGCGGCTCGGATTGCCACGGCAAGCTGGGCGAGCGCGAAGAGTTGCTGGGCCGCTGGGGTCTGGACGAAGGGGAGTGGAAAGCGGTGGCCAAGCGGCTTGAGAGCACGGCCGCTTTTGTCGGCTAAGATCGCTCAAAAAGGTGCGGAAAGGTTCGACAACCGGATAGACTCCGTCCTCAAAACGCGATAATGCTGACAAATACCATGCCCTGGACCGGCCAAAAACCGCGGGGGCATCTGGCTCGTATTCCGTTCTGAAACAGGCGGCGAATGGGACCTCAGCGGGACAACGATCCCCGATCCAGAACGAGTCGCGGCAGCGCCCCCTCCGGGCGGGAGGCGGCCCCCTTACGCCGGCCGAGCCTCCTCTACATGGCTTTCGGCGCCGCCTTCGGTCTGATTATCAGCGTGCTGGCGATCTTCCTCGAACTTCATCGCTCCCTCCTCCAGATCGAATCGCCGCTGCCCTACCTTTGGGCTCTCCACACCGAGAACCCGGCGCTTTTCATCATCGACTTCGTGCCGGTCCTCTTCGGTCTTCTCGGCTACATGATCGGCCGGGGGCGCGAAGCGCTCGAACGCGAGCGTCTCGCCCTCGAGGATCAGGTTCGCGAGCGCACCTCGGCCATGGCCTTCAACCGCGCCCGCACCCAGGCCATCGTGGACAACGCGGCCGATGGCATCATCACCTTCGTCGAAGATGGTTCCATCGAGTTCCTCAACAACGCGGCCCAGCGCATCTTCGGCATCAGCCTTTCGGAAGCGAAGGGGAAGTCTCTCAATTCCCTGATCCCGAAAGCGTGGGGCCACTCGGACACAAGCAACCCGTCGCTGATGGAAAGCGCGGAGGGCTTGAAGGTTCTTCGCACTCACTCGGAACTCGACGGGCTGCGCCGCACCCCCTCCGGCGTCCAGAAGTTTCCCATGGAGGTGGACATCAGCGCCGTCCACGTGGGCGACGATACGATCTACACCGCCATCGTCCGCGACATCACGGAACGCGTTCGCGGGCAAAGGGTGGAAAAAACGCTTCTCCAGATCTCGGAAGCGGTGAATCAGAGCGAAGACCTCTTCGGTCTGTTCCAGGCCGTGCGGCGTTCCCTCAACGGCCTGATCGACGTGCGCAATTTCTTCATCGCGCTGCATGTCGGCAAGGGCGACGACCCGATTTACACCTTCCCCTACGGAGTCGACGAGCGCGACCCGGACATCCAACGCCCCGAGCCCCACTCCATCCCCAAGAGCCTGACGCATTTCGTGGCCCGTTCGGGGCGGCCCATTCTCCTCGATCACGAAGAGTACATCTCCCTCGTGACCTCCGGCGTGATCGTTCAATCGGGCACGGCGCCGATATCCTGGGTCGGGGTGCCCTTGACCACCGGCGGCAAGACCATCGGCGTGATGGCGGTGCAGAGCTACCGCCCCGAAGTGACCTATGACGACCACGACGTGAGCATCATGATGTTCGTGTCGGGCCAGGTCGCCCGGGCCATCGAGCACAAACGCTATGAAGAAGCGCTGATCGAGAACGAGCGCCGCTATCGCCGCATGATCGAGGAAGCGGGCGACATCGTTTTCACCACCGACCGCCATGGCAACTTCAGCTACGTCAACCCTGCGACGCAGAAATTCCTGGGCGTTTCGGAAACCGATCTGCTCGGCACGGGAATGATCGACCTGGTGGTCGAGGAGTATCGCGACAGTGTGTCGAAATGGCTGCGGCGGCAACTGCGCCGGCGCGAAAAGGAAGCGGTCCGCCAGTTCCCCATCTTCACCAACGAGAAGGGCGAGCGCTGGATCGAGATCCGCTCCACGCTTCAGATGGACGGCGAGGAAGCGACGGGCTTTCAGTGCATCGTGCGCGACATCCATGAACGGCGCATCGCGGAGATCGCGCTCAAGGGCAGCGAGGAGTCCTTCCGCAGCCTCAGCGCGTCGTCGCCGGTGGGCATTTTCCGCATCGACGAGTCGGGCCATTGCATCTACGCCAACGTCCGCTTTCTCGCCATTACGGGTTTGGAGGAGGGGCAGGCGCTCGAGGACGGGTGGGAGGCGGCGTTCCATCCCGAGGATCGCGAGCAGGTTGTCAAGGGTCTGGAAGTGATCGCCGCCGAAGGCGGGCTCTATCGCGAGGAAGCCCGCGTTCAAATGCCCAACGGCCAGATCCGCTGGGTCAACGTGCGCGCCACGCCTCTGCCGCCCCGTTCCGACCAGACCATGCCGGGCTATGTGGCGACGCTCGAGGACATCACCGAGCGCAAGATGGAGGAGCGGGTCCGCGAAACCCTCTATCAGATCGCCGCCGCCGCCAACGCCACCGTCACCCTCCACGACTTCCTTCACTCCGTGGACGAGGCCCTCTCGCGCATCGTCGATACGACGAACATGTACGTCGCCCTCTGCGACGATGACAACCGGATCACCTTCCCCTACGACCGCGACGGCGCCCCCTTCGACCGGGCCTACACGCAGGCGGAGCTGGCGAAGACCGTGACCGCCATGGTGATCCGCAGCGGAGAACCGCTCCTCGCCACGGAGGAGGATCTGCTGGAAATGGTGGCCCGCGGCGAGATCGAAATCGTGGGCAAAACCGCCAAGGTCTGGCTCGGCATCCCGCTGCTCTCCAAAGGCCAGGCCATGGGCGTGCTGGTGATCCAGAGCTACAAGAAGGCCGACGACCTGAACGAACAAGATCTGGAAGTGATGAGTTTCATCAGCAACCAGATCGCCATCGCCATCGACCGTAAGCGGGCGGAGGAAGCCCTGCAGATCTACGTCCGCGAAGTGGAAGAAGCCCGCAACCAGATCGAAGCCCAGGCCAAAGATCTGGAAGCGGCCCGAGACGAAGCGCAAAGCGCCCTGCGCGCCAAGAGCGCTTTCCTCGCCAACATGAGCCACGAAATCCGCACCCCCATGAACGGCATCATCGGCATGACCGGTTTGCTGCTGGAAACGGATCTGGACCGCGAGCAGCGGGAGTTCGCTTCCACCACCCGGCATTGCGCCGATTCGCTTCTGACCATCATCAACGACATCCTGGACTTCTCCAAGCTGGAAGCGAAAAAGATGGAGTTGGAGGAAGTCGAGTTCGACCTGCGCAGTACCATGGAGGAGGTGGGTGACCTGATGGCGCCCAAGGCCCAGGAAAAGGGCCTGGAGCTGATGGTGCGGGTGGCCAAGGGCACCCCCGTGCGAATCCTCGGGGACCCGGGGCGCCTGCGCCAGGTGCTCCTCAATCTCGTCGGCAACGCCATCAAGTTCACCGAGGACGGGGAGGTCGTGGTCTCCGTCGCCCGCGCCCGGGAGGGCGACACGGAGCGCGAGGTCATCTTGCGCTTCGATGTGCAGGACTCCGGCATCGGTATCCCGGAAGACCGGATGGACCGGCTCTTCAAGTCTTTCAGCCAAGTCGATTCGTCGACGACGCGCAAGTACGGCGGCACGGGCCTGGGGCTCGCGATCAGCCGCGAACTCGTCGAAATCATGGGCGGCGATGTGGCCGTCGAAAGCCAGGAAGGGGCCGGCTCCACGTTTACCTTCACCGCCCGCTTCGTGGTGGTGGACGAGCCGCGGACGGCGAAGATCATCGCCCCCCACATGATGCCTCGCGTCCTCGTGGTGGACGACAACGAAAAGAATCGGCAAATCGTCCGCGAGCAGTTGGAAGCGATGGGCTGTCAGGTCGCTGAGGCGGCCAGCGGCCCCGGGGCCCTGGAACTGCTGCGCGAGCGCGATCAGCCGGACCGGCGGCTCGATATCGCGCTGGTGGACTTGACCCTGGCCGAGGGCCTGTCGGGCGAAGCGTGGATCGCCAAGACGGCGCTCACCGAGTTCCCCGGCACGGAATTCGTCCTCATGGCGCCCCGCGGCTATAAGCCGTCGCTTCTCAATGGCACGCTGACCACCGTTCTGCCCAAACCGGTGAAGCAGTCCCATCTCTTCGACGTTCTCGCCACGAACCTCGGGGCCGAGCGCCACCCCATCGCGCTGCCCTCGCCAGAGGAAGACATCCCCATCGTCACCGCCCGTCACCGGCTCCGCTCCGATTTGCCGGTTCGGGTTCTGATCGTGGACGACAATCCAGTCAATCAGGCCGTCGCCCGCACCATTCTGGAAAAAGCCGGATACCTGTGCGAAGTCGCCGGGAACGGCCGCCAAGCCGTCGACGAGTGGAGCCGCGGGGCCTTCGACATGGTTGTCATGGACAGCCAGATGCCGGAGATGGACGGCTTTGAGGCGACGCGGGAAATCCGCCGCCTGGAGGGCGTGAAGGGCGGCAAGCGCACCCCCATCGTCGCCGCCACCGCCGAGGCCATGAAGGGCGACCGGGAGCGCTGTCTCGCCGCCGGCATGGACGATTACGTCAGCAAGCCGATCCAGGCCGAAAAGCTCTACGCCAGTCTGGAAAAGTACCTGCCGGAGGACGCTCTCGCGCCCGTTACCCACTTCCCGGCGGGAACGGGCCATCTGACGGCCCTCTCCACGAAATCCGGCGCCGAAGCGCGCTACATCGAGCGCGTCGCCGAGGGCGATGCGGAATTCCAGCTCAAGCTCATCGGGCTCTTTCTGGAAACCTCCGGGTCCTATATCAAGCTTGTCGACGACACGGTGACACAACACACCGCCGAATCCGAGGATGTGCTGCGGCGCGCTCTGCACGGCCTCAAAGGAAGCTGCGGCCAGGTCGGCGCCGAGGGCCTCGTGCGCTTCGTCACCATGGCGGAGGAAGCGGTCGCCACCCGCAACGAAGACGGGCTCGACGAAGCGGTGTCCTACATCCGGGCCGAGCACGAACGCGTCCGCGAAGACCTGGAAGAGTACGCGCGGCAGCTCGAGCATCTGTCCGCCGCCGAGCGGGAAGAGGAATTGCCGGACGCCGGCGAGCGACGCACCGTGCTCCTCGCCGAGGACGACCCGGTATCCCGCCAGGTGCTCAAGAAGTACTTGAACCGCTGGGGTTACGACGCCCGGGTAGTCGTCAACGGCGAGGAAGCGTACGCGGCCCTGCAGGAAGACCCAGAGCTTTCCATCCTGATCACCGACTGGATGATGCCCGAGCTGGATGGCCTAGGCCTGACGCGCCGCGTGCGCGGCGAACGGCGCGAGAATTACCTCTACATCGTCATGCTGACCGCCAAGTCCGACCGCTCCGACCTCCTCGAAGGTATGGAGGCGGGGGTGGACGCGTTCCTGACCAAGCCGATCGACGCGGCGGAGGTGCTGGCGCAACTTCGCGTGGCCGAGCGCATGCTCGAACTCGAGGAGGAGCTGGCGCATCGGCTCGACGAAGTGACCCGCGCCCACCGCCAGATCAAGCGCGAGCTGGCAGCCGCCGCCCGCGTCCAGCAATCGCGCCTCCCACGCGCCGCCCCGGAATTCCCTGGCGTGGAGTTCGGCTGGATCTTCGACTCCTGCGACGAAGTGGCCGGCGACATGCTCAATGTCGTGCCCCTCGACGAAGACCGCGTCGCCGTCTACATCCTCGACGTGGCCGGCCACGGCGTGAAAGCGGCCTTCCTCAGCGTCACCCTCAGCGATGTCCTGCGCGTCCCCCAGGCCGGCAGCGGAGTGCTCGCCCGCGTCGACGACGAAGGGCGGCGGACCTTCAATTCGCCCGCCGAAGTGGCCCATATCCTGAACCGCCGCTTCCCGATGCAAAACGAACTGAATCAGTTCTTCACCATTCTCTACGGCATCCTCGACATTCCCAGGCGCACCTTCACCTACACCCGCGCCGGCCACCCCGAACTCTTCTTGGCACGCGGCGGCGAAATCGAAGTGCTCGACAGCGACGCCGCCGGTCCCGCCATCGGTATCATCGAGGACATCCCCTACGAGAACGCCGTGCTGCACCTGCAAGCGGGCGACCGGCTCTACCTGTACACCGACGGGGTGGTGGAGGCGCAGGACCGGGAAGGCCACGAGTACGGCGTCGCGAGAGCCGTCGAGCGGCTGAAGGAAACTCTCAACTTAAACGTTGAAGAAAGCCTGGGGGCGCTCCACACTGATGTTCGGGAGTTCGCCGAAGGCACCCCTCAGCACGACGACATCACCCTTCTCGGGTTCCGTTTGCTCTAACACCTTCGGTTCGGATTCCCGCCAATTTCACCAGGGCGGGGGACAGGATCATGGAGGGTTATCCGAACGAGGCGATTTGGGTCTGGGCCTTGATTTTCGGGCTGTTCCTTTGTGTGTTCCTGTACTTCGCCGGGGCGAACCTGCTCGACTCGCCCTCACGAGCCATGCTCATCGCCCGGCCTTGATCGGGCGCCAAACGTTGCGGCCGCCGCGGCGATGGCGGGATTCTTGCCTTTCCCATCGATGTCCTCCCAGTCTTCGATAGGCGCATTCACCCCTCGCCGCGAAAGGTCCTCCCCGCCATTACCCCCGCCGACTTCCTGAACGACGAACCCTCCGGCATGGAAAACTTGCTTTTCCAATGCCGCGAAGCGCTCGGCCGACCGCCCCGCGATCCCCGGTCGCCCACGCTCCAAGCCCTTGCCCTGCCGACTCCGCTCTGGGCCGCCCTCACGCGCGATCCGCTCAGGCTCTCCGCCGCCGACGCGGAGATCCTCCGCCAACGGGGCGAGGTCGTCTGGGCTGCCGTCGTGACCGCCAACGCCGCGCTCCTCGCGCCCAAGGCCGGCGACCGCCCCGCCGCCGTCGTCACCGGCCTCGATCCGCACTACGACGGCCACATCCTGGATTTGCTGGACCTGGCCCAGGTCCTCGTGTCGCTGCCATCGGACGACCGGGGGCGCGAGGACCTGCGCGAACTCGGGCGGCGCGTCTCCGCCAAGCGCCGCCGCGGCGGGCGTCACGCGCTTCCCGAGGACCTGACCGACAGCCGCGCCGTCTTCTTCACCGACTTGCTGATCCACCGGGCCAGCCTCCCCGGCGGGTATCTGCGCGACAGTTGGCTGCCGGTCCTCATCGATCCCACCCACGAAACGCGGGCCATCGCCGTCCTGCCCCAGGCCTACTGGCCCGCCGAGCTGATCGAGCTTTGGATGAAGGACGCGCCGGAGGAGTAAGGAGGCTGAGTCGAGAGCATCGTGCGATACCTTGTGGCCCTTTGTATGGAAGAATATCACCACAGAGTCACAGAGGGCACAGAGGATGGGAGTATTTAAGGTTATTTTTTGTATCGTTTTCAGTTAGCCAGCGTATCTTAAATATATAAAGAACAAGTGGCTTGGAACAAAAAATTTTCCTGACCCGAAAGTTCTCAAGGACAAATCTCTGTGCCCTCTGTGACTCTGTGGTGAATTCCAAAAGTCCTCCCAAAACCTCAATCCACCGGCATTTCCTCTATCTTACTCAAATGTCTATATCCGCATCCAGCGCAATCAGCACCCCGTAGTTGTCGCAGGTCGGATCGTGCAGGTAGTCCGGCACCAGGCACATGGGCCGGAACCCGAGGCGGCATTGCGTCGAAACGGTCGGGTCGTAAACGGCGCCCGCCTTCAGCTTTTCGAAGTACTCCTCCGCCGTCATGTCCTGCTTCACCGCGCCATAACCGTTCATCATGCCGACGGTAACCTGGCCGCGCAGACCGAGGTGGCGGACCAGGTCCTGGCGCGCGCGATAGAGCGCCTTGGCGATGCCGCGCCGCCGGTACTCCGGATGGGTCCCGATGTCCATGCCATAGAGCCACTCGCCGTCCGGTTCATGAGTGGTCAGGTCGCCGCCGGCGCTGACCTCGGCGAAACTGTGCTGGGCCGAGGCCTCGAAATCGAACCCCATGCGGATGGTCGTCGTCATGCCGGCGGCCCGTTCGCCGTCCAGCACCAGCATCTGGCCTTCGGGAAAGATCTCGACGTGCTTGCGGTAATTCGCGGCGGAGAACCGTTCCTGCGGCGCGAGGTCGGGAAAGACGATGGCCTGCAATTCGGCCAGCGCCCCGGCGTGCCCGGGCCGGGTGTGGGTCAGCAGCAGACCGCCGCCGATGTCGCGGTGAAGAGGAAAGGTAAAGCTCATGCCCGTCACCTCTGCGGGCGGCGGGCGGCGGGTCAAGGGGAAGGGGGCGGGGGGATGGAAGACCCGCGGTCCTTCACCGCAGAGGGCACGGAGAACAGAGATTCCACAGAGATCATTTGAAAGGTGTGGTCAGGAACGTGAGTTGTCTGCACCAAGACAAACGAAATCAGTAGGATGCAAATGAATTCCAAATCAGAATACTTGTCAGACCCAACTAAAGTCGCGGCAATTCTGGCATTTTCCTGCATCGATATTTTCTTTTCAAAAGAATCGGTCGCCGTTATGCAGTCATCCAGCCAGGAACCGAGGCCCGCCGGTTGTTTGGAATAACTTCAAAAGCGCCAATTATCTCTGCGTTCTCTGCGTCTCAGCGGTGATTTCTGGAAGAATCATAGTGAAGGACGCCGCCCAATCTTTCGCAACGGAGGAACACTGAGAAGTGAGTTTTTACAGAGGTCGTCAAATATACGGAGCGCCAATCCTGGTGAAATCAATGGCGTAGTTTTTTTGCCTCACTTTTCTCACGTTCATTTCCTCTCGGAATCGACAATTTTTCTGGTTATTGGGACTTCCTATCGACCTTCGGCCCAATCTCTCGCCAATGAACTATGGTCGCAGGTTTCATCCGCATCTCAACGCGCTCCCCCGGACTCCTGTGCCCAACTCCAATAACCGCAAAATTCTCTGTGTTCTCGGTGGCTCGGTGGTGAAAATTTGGAGGAGTCGGATGACGCCTCCCCGAATTTGAATCGCTCCGCCGCCTTTCGCGTTTGACAACCCGCCCGCCTCTCCGCACCTTGACCCGTTGAACCATCCCGGGCGCGGGCGCCGGGCTGAGGAGCGTTTCTTTCATGGCCGAGCAATTTTTCCGCCCCACGTCGCTGGAGGAAGCCCTCGCGCTCAAGGCGGAGTGGGGGCCGGACCTGAGGCCGTCGGCGGGATGCACCGACCTGCTGGTGAAAATCCGCGCGGGCATCATGGCACCCCGGGCGTTCCTCGATCTCTCGCATATCGAGGGCCTGCGCTCCATCCGGCGCGAAGAGAGTTGGCTTCGCCTTGGCGCCACCGCCACGGCCCGCGACTGCCTCCAGGACCCCTGGATTCACGAACGTTTTCCGGCGCTCTGGCGCGCTTGCCAGTGGCTCGGCGGCCCCCAGATGCAGCACCAGGCCACCCTTGGCGGGAACCTGGGCAATGCATCCCCCGCGGCCGACACGGTCCCGGCGATCATGGCCGCCGGGGGAGAAGTGGTGCTGCGGTCGGAGAGTGCCGAGCGCGTTCTGCCGCTGCACGAATTCCTCACCGGACCGGGCCGCACCGTGATCGCGGCGGACGAATTGATCGTGGAAATCCGCGTCCCCATGAGCGCGTTCAAGCCCGCCGATCCGCGGCCGCTGATCGCTGAGCCGGGCGATGAACTGAAGCTCAACACCATTCCCCGCCACGGCCCCTTGCCCCCGGCGAACGGTTCTGGCCCGGCGGAGTACGCCACCAACATGTTTTACAAGGCGGGCGCGCGGCTCGCCCAGGTCATTTCCGTGGCCTGTGTGGCGGGCTGGGCGCGCATGCGCGGGACCGAGGTCGTGGAACTGCGACTCGCCTTCGGCTCCGCCGCCCCGACTACCCGGCGCGCCTTCGCCGCCGAGGCCTTCCTCGCCGGAAAGATCCTGACGCCCGGCGTCATCGAGGCGGCCGTCGAACTGCTCGACAGAGACATTTCCCCCATCACCGACATTCGCGGCAGCGCCGACTACAAGCGCCTGCTGTGCCGCAATCAGACCCGGCTGTTCCTGCAAGACCTCGCCCAGTGCGAGCTGTCCGCCGGCACTCCCCCTTCCCCGCCCAAACCCGCGCCCACAGGAGTTCTCTGACCGTCCCCATGAGCACCATGAAGAATACGCTGTCCAAGACCCGGCTGCCGCTGACGCTCTTCGTCAACGGCAAGCGCTACGACATCGAAGCGGAGCCGGACGCGCGGTTGCTCGATGTGCTGCGGGAAGATTGCGGCCTGACCGGGTCCAAGCTGGGGTGCGGCGTCGGGGAATGCGGCGCCTGCTCGGTGATCGCGCGGGGCGGCATCGCGTGCTCCTGCCTCATGCTGGCGCACAGCTTCCACGAGGAAGAACTCACCACCATCGAGGGCCTCGCTCCGGATCTCCAGCACCTCCATCCGCTGCAGGAAGAGCTGATCCGGGCGGGCGGTTGCCAGTGCGGCTTCTGCATCCCGGGGATGCTGATGGCGGCCAAGGCGCTCCTGGAGCGCAATCCCGAGCCGACGGACGATGAGATGATGGCTGGGCTTGCGGGCAACCTCTGCCGCTGCACAGGCTACACCAAGATTTTCCAGGCGGTTCGAGAAGCGGGGCGCCTCCTGCGCGAAGGCCAGCCAGCCTAAGCCCAGTCTCCCCAAGACTCCTGGCCGCCGGTTCCGGACTCGCCGTTGCAGACCTATTCCGCCTGGCGTCTCTTTTTTCTCACCTTCTCCCTCGGTCAGTGGGAGAGCCTCCTGCCCGAAATCGACGAGTTGCGCACGGGAGTCGATCCCACGCCAAATCCCCTCGTGCTCCATCCGCTCGCACCGGCGCGGGACCGTTGGGCGCTGGCTTTTCTGCTGGCGACGCCTTGGCCGGTGCTGGCGGCGGCCTTCGTTTTTCTCCATGGCTCCAATCTGACGATTCCGGCCCTTCTCTTTCTCTTCTACGGGATTGTGTGCGGATCGCTCGTCGCCGGCCTGGGCGCGATTCAGGTGGCTCGCCGCGACCTCGCGAGCTTCCAGCACACCGGCTTGCTCACCCAACTCTCGCTGACACGGATGGAGGCCGGCGATCTCGTGCGCGGTCTGATGGCGCGGTGGCTGGGTCTGGCTATGGCCGGGACGATCGGTGGGCTGGCGGTTCTGGCGTTGATCGTTGCCTGGGTATGGATGCGCCTGGCGGGGTCGCCGATGGGTTTGTGGGAGGGCGTTTACGCCGCGGTGGCGGCGGGGCTGATGCTGTATGCTTACGGGATCGGCCGCATCGCCATTTTTCACGGGTGCGTGATCGCGCTGGAGGCCGGCTTCGCGCCGGCAGTGGGAGCCGCGTCGTTCTGGGCGGGGTCGAAACGATTCGCCCAGCCCTGGATCTGGTCGGCGTTGACGGTGCTCGGCGCGCACGGCTTTATCGACCGCGCGGTGCTGGGTTGGCTGGTGGGGGCGGGGGATGCGTCGGCGGGATTTTGGGCCGCCCTGGTGCTGAGCGCGGCGGTCGTGCCACCGTTGCTGCTGGACAGAGGGTTGAGGCGGCTGGAGATGTTGAGGAAAGGAGGACCGGAATGGACGGTGCCGTTCGCGGCGGGCAATTCCGCCGCCGGGGATCAGGCTGGCACCTGATTGTCAAGCCACCGCTGGATTTCGCTTTTCTTCAGGGTCGCGTGGCGGACCGGCAGGTTCACCACCACGTCCCATTTGAAATTCAGGTGATGGGCTTCGGCGAGGGCGGCGCCGAAAAGTTCCGTCAGGAGCGACAGGGCGAAATCCGACGAGCCGGGCCCGCCGTCGCCCCAGGACATGCCACCGGGGGATTCCTTGACGATGTGGCGCAGGGTGCGCTCGTAGGGCGGGGCGGCTTCGGCGACCGCATCCGAGGAGCCGGAGTCGGCGGGGCAGTCGATCAGAACGATCCGTGGACCGTTCGCTGTCAATCGGCAGTCGATGAGAAGATCGTGAGACGCATCTTGTGCTTGTGGGTCATCGGTCATGTGGCAACAGTCAAACTCCTGGTCCCCCGTGTGGGCAAAGCCTCGCGGCGGGCAATAGCTTATGCTTGCAATCGCAAGCGTCGCAGGCAAGGGCAAAAGAAGCCAAAGACATGGATTTATGAGTTCACCTTTCCAGCATTCTCTGAGAGCGCGTGTCCGAATCTGGTTGGAAGATCAAACCGAGTCGGGAGCGGCCACGCTTCGCCGTAAAGCCGAACTGTTGGGGGTGAACCAGGCCACCGTTCATAAGTTCCTGGAGAAGGAAGAAGACGTGTCCTTCGACATCGTCGAGCGGTTGTGTCTGACGATGGGCGGCAGTCTGGAGTTCGCTTCCGCCACAAACGGCGTGGCGGAGGAGGAGAAGCCGAAGGATCGAGGGAGCGTCGAAACGCGCCGCACCCAATTGCTGAGCGTCGGCATGATCCACCCCAGGACCTACGAGACGCAGTTCTACACCGAAGCGCGCCTCTGTCCCGCCCTGCCGAGCCTGGTGCCAGGTCATCCGGCGTGTACGGAGGAGGTCTACGGTCTGTCTCTCAATGCCACGGATCATCGGTCGAGTCTCTGTTTCATCCGGCTCGTTCGCGAGCCGGACCTGGTACGCGACGGGACGCTGGTCGTTCTCCAACCGTTCGCGTCGCGCGCTCCCAATTTCTTACGACGCCTGCGCCGTATTATCAACAAGGAAGGTGCGGTTGCCCACATTATCGGGGAAGGTCTTCGCCCCGATCAGGAATTCTGCGTCTTCCAGCCCGGCGAGGTCGCCATCTACGCGGTGGCCGTCGGCGTCCTTACCGACGATCCGGAGGCCTTCGGCTGGCAGAGAAGGGACGGCAACGGCCATTGAATCCGCCTCCCCGTCACCCCCAGGCGCCAGGCCAGGAGTCGGTGTGGGACTATCCCCGGCCACCACTGGTCGAACCGACGCGGCGCCACCTGAGAGTCGTTTTCGCCGGTCTCACGATCGCCGAGACCCGCGGCGGCTGGCGCGTCTGCGAAACCAGCCATCCGCCCGTCTACTACTTCCCCCGCACCGACGTGCGCATGGAACTGCTCGAACCCCTCTCCTCGCAAAGCGTCTGTGAATGGAAAGGCGAGGCGGTGTACTTCGCCGTCGAAGTGGATGGCCGCATCGCGCCGCGGGCGGCCTGGTCCTACCCGAATCCCGAGGACGCTTTCGCGCCGATTCAGGACATGATCGCTTTCTACGCCCGCCCGATGGACGGGTGCTTTGTGGACGGAGAAAAGGCCACGCCCCAGCCCGGCGGGTTCTACGGCGGCTGGATCACGAGCCATGTGGCCGGTCCCTTCAAGGGCGGACCGGCCACGATGGGCTGGTAGGTTCTAGCGAAAGCCGCCGAGTTCCACGCTTCGCCGGCGGGCCGCGTCCACGCACGCGCCAATCGTTTCCGCGAAACCCCGCTCGTCGAGCGTCGCGATGCCGCGCTCCGTGGTGCCGCCGGGCGAGGTCACGCGGCGGCGCAATTCCACCACTTCGTCGCCGGGCTCCTGGCCTTCTTCCGGTTCCGCCTTCATCGCCATCAGCGCCGCCCCATAAACCGTCTGCTTCACCAGCCGGGCCGACTCGGCGCGGTCGATGCCTTGCGCCACGCCCGCGTCGATCAGGGCCTCGATCATCCGGAACACATAGGCCGGACCCGATCCCGACAGCCCCGTGACCGCGTCCATCAGGCTGGGAGAGACGACCGCCGTAACCCCCACGGCGTCGAAGAGGGCCTGGGCGACCTCCACGTCTTCCGGTCTGGCGAAGCGCCCCGCTGAAATCCCCGCGGCGCCTTCGGAGTAGAGCGCCGGTGTATTCGGCATGACGCGCACCACGCGGGGTTCAGCGATGCCCTGGTGCCGGAGGGCGCCCTCCAGCGTTTCGCTGCGGACCCCCGCCAGGATCGAGATGAATAGGTGCTCGGGGCGGGCGCCGAGGCCCAGGTCCTCGATCAGGCCGTCGAGGTTCTGGGGTTTGACCGCCAGCACCACAATGTCCGCCCGGTCCAGGAGGTCGCTGTTGTCCGAGGCGGGGACGATGCGGAGCGTCTCGGCGAGTTCGCCGACGCGGTCCTGGCGTTTGTCGGCCATGACGATGCGCGAAGGGCCGACCAGTTTGCCGGCGATCAAGCCTCGGACGATGGCTTCCGCCATGTTTCCCGAGCCGATAAATCCGAGCGTGCGTTCCGAGGGGATGGTTGCCATGGGGTGAGGAGTCCTTGTGGGAGCGGTGGAATCAGCGCTGGAACCAGAAGCTGGGCGCGAAGAGCACCGCTATCGCATAGAGTTCGAGGCGGCCTAAAGCCATAAATAGCGCCAGCAGCCATTTCACCGCCGGCTGGAAAGTGTCGAAGTTCGACGTCGGCCCCACCGCGTCCAGGCCCGGGCCGATGTTGTTCAATGTGGCGATCACCGCCGTGAACGAGGTCAGCAGCGTTTGGTCCGGCGAGAGAATCGCCACGGCGAAGGACCCGAAAAAGACGACGCCGATCCACAGGAAGAAGAGAATGAGGACCGCTCGGGAAGTTTCCTGGCCGATGACCCGGTCGCCCAGTTTGAGAGCGCGCACGCGACGCGGCGACACTTCGCTGGCGATCTGATGGGCGGCCACCTTCGCGAGAATGATCCACCGGATGACCTTCAGGCCACCGCCGGTGGAGCCGGAGCAACCCCCGAAAAACATCAGGATCAGCAGCAGGATGCGAACGCCCTCGGGCCATTGCTGAAAATCCACGGTTCCAAACCCGGTCGTCGTCTGCAACGCGATCACGATGAAAAACGCATCGCGCAGGTTGATGCTCGCCGGATCGGAGACCGCCGCCGGACTTCCCTCAACGTTGGGGACGCCGCTCAGGTAGAGCGCCATCGCGATGAACACCGAGGAGAACAGGATGATGCCGGAATAGGTCAGGAACTCCGGGTCCTTGTGGTACTCGAACTTGCCTTTCAGCGCCCGCAGAAGGAGGGCGAAATTGGTTCCCGCGATGTACATGAAGAGGATGATGATCCACTCGACCATAGGGCTGTAGAAAGCCAGGATGCTCGCGTTCTTCGTCGAAAACCCGCCCGTCGCCATGGTCGCCATGGCGTGGTTGATGGCATCGTAGAAACCCATCCCGGCCCACATCAGCAGCACCGTTTCCAGAGCGTTGAGCCCGATGTAGAGCTTCCACAGCGAAATCGCCGTGTCCTTGATCCGGGGCGTCATGCCTTCCGCCGATGGGCCGGGCACTTCCGTTTTGAACAGCGACCGCCCGCCCACGCCCAGCAGCGGCAGAACCGCCACGAACAGAACGACGATGCCCAGACCGCCCAGGAAGTGGAGAAAGGACCGCCACAGCAGAATGCTCTTCGGTTTGTCTTCGATCGTTTGCAGAATCGTCGATCCCGTCGTGGTCAGGCCCGACATGCTCTCGAAATAGGCGTCGGTGAAACTGCCGTCGGTAATGCCGGAGAACAGCATCGGCAGCGCCCCGATACCCGCCGCCATCATCCAGGCCAGTCCCACGATCGCCAGCGTTTCGCGCCGGTAGGGTTCGCCTTTGGTACCGCGGCCATAGGCCCAGAAGCCCACACTGACAATCATCCCTGCGGCGATGGCTTCGATGATGGCCACCAGCGCGTGCCATTCCTTGAAGTAGATGGCAAAAGGAAGGGCCACGAAGATGGAAAGGCTGAAAACCCCCAGGAGCAGTCCGAGATACTTGCTGATCAGACGATAATTCATGGCGGCGGGCGGTGCAGTCTCACTCGGGGCGGAACAGCTTGTCGACTTTGTCGGCTTGCTGGGATTCGGCGACGGCGATGACCACGTCGCTGCCTTTAATCATGTCGTCGCCCCGGGGGATGATGACTTTCTGGCCACGCACGATGGCGCCCACCAGGGTTCCCTTCGGCATGTCCAGGTCCTTGAGAGGCACACCGGTGATGGGCGACCGCGCCTGGGCCTGGTACTCGGTCACTTCCACCGCGCCGTCCTCGATCAAGACCACGTTGCGGATCTTGCCCTGCTTCACAACCGCCATGACGCGATTGGCGGCCACGATGCGCGGCGAGAGCGCCGCGTCGATCCCCACCCGCTCCACGATCCGGATGTAATCGGGACGGTCGATGATGCACGCGGTGCGCTCGATACCGAGTTCCTTGGCCAGCAGCGCGCTCATCACGTTCGACTCGTCGTCGCCGGTCACCGCGACGAAATAATCCATCCGCTCGAGGTGCTCCTCGCGCAGGAACTGCACGTTGGTGCAGTCGCCGTGATAGACGATGGCGTGCTTCAGGCGCTCGCCGGCGAGGTTGCAGCGCTCGATGTCCTTGTCGATCAGGTAAACCTTGTGGCGGCGGGTTTCGAGCATCTCGGCCAGGAACAGACCGGTCTCGCCCGCGCCGGCGATGGCGACGCGCTGGCCCCGGGCCGAGGTGGCCGTCTGCTCCGTGTCGAAGGTATTGTGGACGTCGTCGAGAACGTCGGGCAGGCCGATCAGCGTAATGCGGTCGCCAGCTTGCAACTCGTCGTCGCCGCGGGGCGTGTGGATTTCGCTGCCACGGCGGATGGCGGCCACCAGACACCCGGCGGGCAGCGTGATTTCGCGCAGGCGCAGCGAGCAAAGTTCGCTCAGCGGGGAGAGGAACAGCGTCCGCAGTTCGAGGCGCCCTCGCGCCAGCGAAGCGCTGTAGAGCGCGTTGGGGTGCTCGATGAAATTCGCCAACTCCTGCGCCGTCAGAATCTCCGGCGACATCAGCATGTCGATGCCCAGCGGATCGGAAAAATTGACCGCTTCGCCATCCAGGAAAAATCGCGACCGAACCCGCGCCACGACCCGGGGCAGCCCGACCCGTTTCGCTGCGTAGGCGACGATCAGGTTCGTCGTGTCCTGATCCGTCACGGCGAGGAGCAGAGCGGTCTGATGACCGCCGATGGCCTGCTTCAGCACCTGCGGATCGCAGGCGTTGCCCAGCAGCGTCTGCACATCCACGTGGTCTTCGAGATCGCGGAGCTTGGACTGGCTCAGATCCACCACGACCACGTCGTGGCGGTCGCGGGCGAGGTGGGCGGCGATGTTGGTGCCGACGGTTCCGGCCCCGACAACGATGGTACGCATGGGGTGGGCGACGATTCCTCTTCTGAAGGATGGCGGGCTCTGGCCAGGCGCCCCCGCCATCCTTCACCGGGCCGCCCCGTCCGCAAGGTTCTTCTCGGCGGGAACGGTGGAAAGGCCCGATCCCTTCCCGCCCGTCGAGCGATTTCCCGACCCTCCCGCCTCAGTCCCACGGCGGCGCGTCGGTGTCCGCGCTGGGGCTGTCTTCGGTGAGGGCGCTTTGCGGGGGGAGGGGGGCTTCGGGGGCTGGAATGGAGGGGGCCGGGGCGGCGGAGGCGCCGGTTTCTTGGTATTCGTCTTCCAGGCCCTGCTCGGCCATGAAACCGTGGCCGATGAGCGCCGGAAACTGGGGGACCAAGCGCACGTCGAAGGTCGAGAAAAACAGATCCGCCATGCGCTCGCAAAGCGTCTTGCTGGTCGATCCCATCAGCACCTCACCGCTCGCGCGGTCCCACACAAGTTCCGTGAACGCAACGGTCGGCGAAGTCTCCTTGAGCATCTCGTTGGTCAGTTGCTCTTCGAGCGCGAGGCGTTGCTGGCGGCTGATGCGCTCGACGCCCCGCTCTTCCTTCACGCGCAGGAACAGCTCTTCCTTGCGCGCCTTGAAGAGCGCCGGGCTGACGGCTTTGCGATCGCGCCGCACACCGAGGAAAACCAAGGGCCCGTCGGCCAAGTCTTCCCAGGTGAACTTCTCGAGCAGCGGCCGGCGGGGATTGACCCAGCCGAAGGACTCGCGCTCGCCCCGGTCCGCGTTGATGGGGCGGTAAAGGTAACGCCGGATCGCCATGGTGGCCGTGCGCTCGTAGCCTTCCGGGGGCTCGGTCTGCAAGATGTAGCGGCGGACGGAGAGGGCGCCTTGACGGAATGGCATGGGAGGAGAAACCTTTGCGAAATGATCGGGACACAGAAAAAGCGAAGGCGAGCCTGCGGAATCGGACCCGAGCCGTCAAGGGGAGGGTTTCCACAGGACCTTCCCCCAAATAGCCCTCCCAATCTTCCAAGCCCAATCGCCCCAGCCCAACTCCGCACCCCACAACTGCGACCCACACTTTTTTGGGGAAACTTCAACTCCTCGTCGCGCCACAGGGCGTGTCTCTGCCAGCTTGGGCCGATACGACTCAACCCCCCGCCGCCAGGACACGCCCCGTCATGAACCGCGCCCACACCGCCGCTCGATTGCGAGATCAAATGGACTCTTTTCTGGGGAATCTCTCCCGCCATGTCCCCCAGAAAACCGCATGCCGCTTCGTTCGCGAAGGCCTCTGGGGCTACCTGCCTATACCCCTTGAGACACTCGGCCCAAAAGTTTACTGACCAAGGCGGAGAAACGGCAGGATGCCCGATATGGACGAGCAGAACGGCAGGAATGCGAAGAAGAACGCCTCGGGCGAGGTGGCCCCTCGGGCCACGCGGCGTACCTTCACCCGCGCCTATAAGCTGGCGATCGCCAAGAATACGGCGATCACTTTCCGAGTGAAAGGGATGAGCAACAAATCGACCCTTCAGGTCTATAGCCGGTACGTCCCCCCAGACACCCCCAGCAAGAGCCTGCCGCTTGAAGTCAGCAACGCGACACCGTGGACCCTTGCGAGTACGCTCAGTTCAAGGCCCTTCGCTTACCAGTCTTTCAGCGACAGCTACTCCATCCTGCCGCTCAAATCTCTGACGATTCCCTCGAGCGACGCGGAACTGAGCCAAGGGGCCTTGCAGATCCGCGTGGTCGATCCCTCCACGGGCCGCTTCGCCATCGCCACCATGGCGTTTGGATCGTGATGTCCTAGAATTGCAGAAGAAGCTCACAGCACTCGACAGGACGCCCGCCCGATGGATCCCCGCCAGTTCTCAGACAAACCCTCCAGGATGGGGCCGACCGCTTGGCCTGGAGGTGATTTCATGAAGGCCCATCTTTTGGCTTCAACTTCCATATTGCTGGCCATCGCAGCTTCCGTTTTCGCCCAGTCGCCTGACAAATCCTCATCCTTCACTGCGGTTCTTTATAAGTTCTGGGACACGGATCATTTGGTGGGCGTTGCTCAGCGAGAAGGGCCAGTAAATCAGGAAGGCATGATATTGACTTATTTGCCTGGGGAGGAAATGCCATTGGTGGAAAATGATTTGTCACTTTCTCATTCCGACATCCCTGCCGGTCAGCCCTTTTTCTGGCGAGCGCTCTCGAATACCTTTCCCGAGACCGGCTGCATTGCGGGGCTTTCTGCGGGGCAGATGCGGTTGCAGGGGCTGGGCGGCTGGCAGGACTACCCCCACATCGTCGTGCCGCGCTCGTCGGAGGGGATTGAGTTGAAGCCGATTGGGGAGGTGAATGAAACTTGGCAAGAACGTTATCCAAGAGCATTTGGAATCTCCATAGAACCATGGATCGGAGAAAGGTTGAGCGAACCAGGTCTCTCTGGATTTACTCCTTGGGTCCCCGACATGACACAGCGTTCATTTACTGTAACAGTTGAATACTTGCCAGGAAATGCATTGGATGCCACCCCCAACTTAAATCGAGTTCTCCCTTCTATCATAACTGTTAGCCTAAGGGATGGACTGATAGAAGTTCTTTGGGGAGATAATACCATAGAGGGTAGCCAATTCCCATTTGTTATTGTGGGAGGGATAGATGTTCCAGCAGGCCCTCTTCAGGTTACAGCTCATATCGAAGGCTATACGACCGATAGCTTATTTATTCCCAACGCACAAAACTTTGAAAGTTATAGTTGGAAACCTTTGTTAATTCCAGACTTGGATAATCTCCCGGGTCCTGGTCCTCTCAATCTTTCCATCGCCAACCTCCCCGAATCCTGGCCAAGCGAAAGCGTCCAGCCCGGGCTCCTCGACATCCTGCTCTGCACCTGCGCATCGGAAACGCTGCTTCGCGCCGCCGCCGACGCCAACACCGACACCGTCCACGATGTGGCCGATTATATCCGCCTGGAGGTGAACGTATGAAAATCGTACTTCTTACGTCGGCAATCGCCATCATTACGTTCGCTTGTCCGCCAGCCCTTTGTGCGCAGGAAAAGATCGACTCGCAAATAACAGCGATCTTGTTTCGTTACTGGGATACGGACCATCTGTTTGGCGTTGCGAGAAGGTCCGGACCTGTGGATCAGGAAGGAATGATTCTGACCTACTTGCCGGGAGTCGAGACCCCTCTTGTCGAGAACGACCTATCATTGACACACTT
>JAVJSW010000068.1:0-337799 GCA_040219255.1 Sumerlaeia bacterium | reverse complement strand
CCTGGCGCTGGGCGACGACCAGGCGCGGGCGCTCCTGGCGGCGCCCCGGGGCGACTCGCTCAAGGCCAAGCGCGACCGGGCGATTTTGTCGATGCTGCTCTATCACGGCTTGCGGCGCGAGGAGCTGTGCCGCCTGCGGGTCGCCGACATCGAGACGCGGCGCGGGGTGGCGCATCCGCGGGTCTTCGGCAAGGGGGTGAAGGTGCGATACGTGCCGCTTCATCCGGCGACGGGGCGCCTGGTGCACGAGTACCTGGAGGCGGCCGGACGGAGCGCTGGGGGTGGGGGCGAGGA
Organism: Sumerlaeia bacterium; assembly: GCA_040219255.1. GTDB lineage: Bacteria > Sumerlaeota > Sumerlaeia > SLMS01 > JAHLLQ01 > JAVJSW01. The sequence goes on along the minus strand of JAVJSW010000068.1, from coordinate 337,505 downwards.
CCCGGGCGGGGCGCTGTTCCGGCCTGTGGTCAATAACGCGTCGCCGGGCGGCCTCGAGCGGGGGCTCGAACCGGGCAGCGTCCACCGCGAAATCGTCGCGCGCTATTGCCGCGAAGCCGGCATCGCCGCCTCAGGCATCGGCCCCCACGCCCTGCGGGCCACGGCGGCGACAAACGCCCTCGACCACGGCGCCGACATCGCCCGGGTGCAGGCCTGGCTGGGGCATGCGGATATCTCGACCACCAAAATGTACGACCGGCGCGGGGAGCGGCCGGAGGAGAGTCCGACGTTTCGGGTGGAGTTTTGAGGGGCGTCGCTCGCCGGGGCGTCCATTGCCAAATCACCCGGTGCTGGCCCGCAGCCCCCTGCGCTCCGTAGTCCGGCACCCCCGACCACAGCACCACCGACGTGTCAACGTCCGACACCGTCACCCGCACCGAGTCCGGATAGGCGATTTCGTCGAGCGAGAACGTTCCCGCCAGCGGCAGCGTCATCGTCGTCGGCAGCACCGACGCCTCCAAGTCCCGCGCCCGCCCCCGAAGCTGATTGTGAGTGCCGGTGGTCGGTACGTCGAAGGAGAGCGTTTCGTTGAAGGGGCCTTTGGCGCGTTCCGCGGTTTTCCATCCGCCAGCACCGGCCAGCTATCAGAGGACGCGCCGATCAACTCTTCGTCAATTCTTCGTCGCATCCCCTGATTCTTCTCGACTCGATTTGACTCACGGGTCATCGTGCAAATCTGGTAGGATATGGGGTGGACCTACATTTTGAGACTCGCCAGCCCTCATCCCTATAAAAAATCTGTGTTGAAAACCAACTCAAGAAAAGGCTGGTACGTCTATGCCGATGATTCGCAGCTGTTCCAAATAGTCAGCAATGACTCTTTCGATTGTTCCCAAGCTGTATTCGGCGTGGAAGATTTCATCATGATCCCAAAATTTCCAGATTAGGACTTGCTCGGCCGAATTCTTGTTATAACATGCTACTTCCAACAAATCCATCATGGAATAAGAGCCGACACCTGTTAGGTGGAAACGATCTCTCATTTCAGCGTATCGTTGTGTGTTCTCGGAGCCGAATTGCTCTTCCAAGCCATATGGCATTTTGTCAAAGAAATCTGCCACAATCAATTCAAAAACTCTTTCAGGAGCCAGGAACGAGAACTCCTGTTCATATCTTTGGTTAGAATGGTTCAAGAATGCCTTGGCTTCCGCGCATGACACATTGAGCAGTGCAGTTTCGTCATCCCAATCTCCAATAACCCTACCTTTTGCATGAAAAACGATTTTTCCATATTTGTAATCTCCAGATGCAGAGACAAATTCAAACTCTATGGCAAAGTCTTTGGCGCTGCCTACTATTGTGGCCATCTCTGTTCAATTCTACCTTTTGCGTAATTTGTCATGTTTCGAGTCCCATCCCCAACACCTGAAGTTCCGCTATAATGGGCTGTTCCGTTGTTTGCATCGGAATAGCGATAGATTTTCCCATCCCTACCTTTTGCATACCAAGCCTTCGGATTCGTCGCGCTGTCAGGAACGGCATGTTTGTAGGCCTCTTCAGCATCTTTGGGTAGTGGCGTCTTCTTTCCGCCACGGAGGCCTTTTCCAGGCACATGTGCATCATTGACGTGATACTTTGGCTTGGGTCCATCATATCGAGGAAGGTTGCAATTATGAACAAGAACCAGCCCATCCCCCGCAAAGTACATCGGGATGCCATCGACTGTCAAGTTGAAGACGTGCGCCGGTTCGTCTCTGAGCGCGACGCTCCCGACTTCGATCAGCGTTCCATCTTGGCTGAGAAGTCGGTCGCCGATATGAATCCAGGGGGCTTCGATCCATCCCCGGTCAACGATCCAGACGGGGTGGTCGTCCGTGATGGAGAGCAGGATTTGGCCCGACGTCGTCGCGATGTCGTACACATAGGCCAGGCGATTGTACGTTTCGACGACCTCTCGCCACCCTTCGTTTCCGGGGAGGAGAGGGTCGCTAGCCCAAACGAGGTCTCCTTCGCGGAGTTGCTCGATGGGGACTTCCCCTTCGGCTGTCAAGATCAGCGTGCCTTCTTCGAGAGAACAGCGCGGTCTGGGCCTGGGTTTTGGTCCGCTCTTTGGTCCACCAGTCAATACCATTTCGGCCAGCGCCAGTTCGGCGACCATGGTCGCTTCGCCGATGGCTCTGCCAAACTGCTGATAGGGGTTACACTTGTCCGTGTAATCGTTCGTCCAGGGGGCTACGGTGTTGATGATACCAACCGACATTCCTTGATATCCGTCGTCAGCACCCTCGACAAAGGCTCCTCCTGTACCTTCACCGCCCGTGAAAAAGGTTCGCGTTCCGCGCCACGGCTGATTCCACTGACCCGGATCCCAAATGACTATCAATCCTTCGGGATCGATAAAGTTGACAGGGTTTCCTTCAACATAGGCGTACGAGTTCCACCCCGCATCCAACCCAATCGGGTCGCCCTGCATAAACCGCCGGTCCTCGGGCGAGTACGTCCGGTAGCGATAGTGATAGAACCCCAGCGCCGGTTCCCATTCCCGGCCCGTATAGAGCATCCGGTTGCCCAGGGGCGACACCGTGCTCGCCGTAACTCCTGCGCTGTCAAAGACCTGCGGCGCCCCATAGGGAGCGTACTGGTAGCTTTCCACCACCTCGCCCGCTTCGTCAACCAAAGCCACCACCGACCCCAGGTGATCGCGCACCAGGTAATAGACGGCCCATTGGCCCGCGCCCTCGTGCACTAGCATCGCCACCTGGCTGTCCATCCCGCCGACCGTCACGTAAACCTTGGCGGGCGAGAAGTCGGCCCCCACATCGGCCAGGGTCTCCCAGCCGGGGCCGTAATAATGCAGCGTCACACTCTGCGTCGAACCCCCGTCGCCGGTCCAGGACGCGATCCGCTCCGTCCCCGCGTCATAGCGGAAACGGCGCACTTCGAGCAGATCGAGGGCCTCTCGATACGGCGGTCGAGCGTTCCCTTGAGGGGAGGAAAGACTCGCGGTCTCTTTGGCGGCGGGGGCCTGGAGGTCTTCTTCGAGGAGTCTGCGCGGGTACTCGGCGGCGATTACGTTGGCCCTTCTGTCGGTGCCCTGAGGGGGGGACCGAGGCAGAGAGCGTATTGGGGCCGGATAGGGAGTTGGGCCCTCGCTGGCCACGCTCGCGGCGTTTCGCTTGAGCCACGGGCGGCATCGTCTTCAGATGCGGGCATGGACAGTTTTTCTTCGCCCGGCCCTTCCTCCATGAAACTCCCCCTCTGGCAACGCCCCTGGTTCTGGTTCGCCGTGGCGCTGCTGCCGCGTCTGATCTACCTCTACGAACAGAGCGCCACTTCGCCGCTGTTTTACGTGCCGCTGCAGGACGCCGCCGACGCGGTGGAGGACGCGAACGCGCTGCTGAGGGGCGATGGCTTTGGGCCGGGGCCGTTGTTCAAGGCTCCGTTCTATCTGATTTTCCTGGCGGCGACGATGGTTTTCGCGGGCGATGCGTATCTGTGGCTCGCGCGGCTGATTCAGCACGTGGCGGGGGCGCTGCTGGCGGCGCTGGCGGTGGACGGGGTGCGGCGGGTGCTTGGGCACCGGAGCGGCGTGGGCTGGGCGGCGGCGCTGGCGGGGGCTCTGGTGGCCGTGTACGCGCCGATGGTGCGGCTGGAGAACCGCCTGATCCTCGATTTCTTCGCCCTGTTTTTCCAGAGCGCCATGGTCTGGGCGCTGTTGCGAGCCAAGCTCGACCCGGACCGCCGGCGCTGGGTTCTGTGGGCCGGGGGGTTGGCGGCGCTGGCGATCCTGACGCGGCCCACGGTGCTGCCGGTGCTGCCGTTCCTGGCGGCGTGGCTGGCGGGGGCGCGGCTGTGGAAGTGGCGCGACCGCGCCAAGAGCCGGCGCGCCTTGGAGCGGGCCGGGGTTTTCCTGGCGTTTCCGGCGATGGCGCTGGTGCTGACGATGGCGCGGAATGTGGCGGTCAGTGGCGAAGCGCTGGTGCTGCCGTGGCAGGGGGGCTACAGTTTCTACTATGCGAACACCGAAGGTGCCAATGGCCGTTACTTCCTCCAATCCAGTATCGTCGCCGGCGCCGCCGTCGGAAATCCGACCCAATCCCTTGCCGTGCGGGGCTATCTGGAGGGCGTGCGGGCCGGCGCGGTTCGCGGGCCGGAGGACGACCGAATCCGCTATGGGGCGGTGAACGATTACTGGTTCGACCGCGCGACGCGGGAAATCGCCGACGATCCGCCACGCTGGCTCGGCCTGATGCTGCGCAAGGCCCTGGAGCTGACGAGCGACCGCGAGATTTTCAACTTCGAGGATTACACCGTCCAGCGCGAGCGCTCGCTCCTGCTGCGCCTGCTGCCGGGGCGCTTCGGGTGGCTGTGGCCGATGGCGCTGGGGTCGCTGGCGGTGCTGTGGAATCTGGGCCGTGGGAGGCGGCGTTTGGCCGGCGGGCTGTGGCTTTACGCGGCGCTGCTCGGCGGCGCCATCGGGTTGTACTACACGAGCGGCCGGATGCGGATGCCGCTGATGTTCCCCGCGGTGCTGCTGGGCGCGGCGGGGTTGGCGCTGGCGGTGGAGCACGCGCGGGCCAAGGCCTGGCCCCGCTTCGGCGCCTGGGCCGCGCTGGTGGTCGTGGGCCTGGCGATGAGCTGGGGCGACTGGAACGGCGTCCGCAGCGAGAACATGCGCTTCGCGGAATTCGAACGGCTCAGCAACGCTTCGTACCGCCTCGGCGAGTACGAAAACGCCCTGGCCTTCGCCGAGGATGTGGAGCGCGAACGGCCCGGTTATCCGACGGCGCCGCAGCTCCGGGCCCAGGCGCTCTACGGACTCGGTCAGTTCGACGGCGCGGCGGCGGCTTATCGGGATGCGGCGGAGCGCATGCCCACCAACCCCGGTCCGCATGTGAACCTGGGCGTCATCGCGCTCTACGAACGAGGCGCCCCCGCCGAAGCGGTCGGCCATTTCCGCGAGGCGCTTGAGCGCGATCCGAACAATGGCAAGGCGGCGGGCTTGGCGGCCATCGCTCAAATTCGCCTCGGCCGCGTGGAAGCCGCCGCCCAACTGCTGGCCAACGAACGGCCCGACGAGCCCCTGGAAATCCTGGTGGCGCGGGTTCTGATCGCCCGGGAACGCGCCGACGCCGCCGCGACGGAACGCTACGCCAAAGCCCTCGCCGACCGCTTCGGCCCCGGCGCGCTGGAGCGTCTTTCGGAAGAACTGGAAGCCCTGAAGGCGGCGAAGGCGGGGCTTTAGAAAGCTGAGGTTACTTGGGCTCAAGCCAGATCGCGAAGCCCTGATAGAGGGCGTCGAAGTGCTCGCGGGGCCAGCTTTCCAGGCCGAAATCCGGGTCCGCCACCAACACCCGGCCCGCGCGTTCCGGGTCCGGTCCCTTCACCAGCACGTCGTGCCAGACGCCCGGCTCCCAGGAATAGGTGTCGGCGAAGGCCCGCTGCTCTGCCGTCAGGCCGCGTTTCGGCAACCCCACCGCCGTGATCGCGGGCAGGCCCTGGCCGAGCAAATCGCCTCCGGAAATCCGCCGGTAACGCACCCGGAGCGGGTCGCCATCCACCGCGATTTTCAACCCCCGGTACAGCCCCAGCGACCGCGTGCCACGGCGCTCCTTGGTGAGCGCGAGCGCCGCGACATCGGCCTCCGTTGCCTCCACGCCATGCAGGCCCAGGAGCGTCGCCCCCGCCGCCGCGCTGCACGTGTCCGTGCTCGTCTGGCGCACGATGCCGTCGGCGTCGACCAGGGTTGTGGCGCTGCGGGCCGGGGGCTGCCAGAACCAGCGCACCTCCCACCAGGGCAGCAGCACCATCACCCCCGCCAGCACCCCAATCCGCACCGCATGCCCCCGCGATTTCGCGAACGCCAGCGCGCACGGACCGCCAAGCGCCGCCGCGTACAGAAACAGGTTGGAATAGAAAATCGCCCCGGAAACCGGCACGGCCCGCACGAACAGATCGGGCCTCCACCAGACCACCCAAGCCAACGCCCCCAGGACGGCGGCTGCGATCAGCCCGGCGGTGGCGGCCTTCTTGCCACGGCGCCAGAGGACCGCTCCGCCGGCCAAGGCGCCGAGGCAGAGGATAAGGTTGGCGAGGAGGTGGGGCAGGGGCATGGGGTTTTATTCGATTTGGAAGAGAGGTGCCACTCGCTCAACGAATTCTTCGTCGGAGGCCAGTTCGCGGGATAGGCGCGCAACGATCGCTTCGGCGAACAGATTCCAGTTTTTCTGTTCAAACTGGTAGCCATTGAGGCGGGCAAGCAGGCGCGTAGCCAGATAGGCGAGTCGTTTATTGCCGTCCTGAAAAGGATGGAGGCGTGCCAATCGAAGGGCAAAATGGCAGGCGATCTCGGGAATGGGTTTCTCTTCGTAGTTCGCCATGTTGGCCGCCGCGCCCCGGGCGGATTCCAAGCGGGCTTGCGTATCGGAGAATTCACCCGCCGCACCCCCAGCCAATTGAATGGCTTCAGAATGAAGCCGCCGCAGCTGCGCAACTGTCGGCAAGCGTGGGATCACCGGGCCAGATATTCCATTGCCTTGCGGTCACCCTCTCCCAGGTTGTCCAGGAATTCCCGCACTTCGGCCTCATGGGCTTTCTCGACCCACTCTTCCAGTCGAAGTGGCTCGCCGATCTTGGTCTTCAAGAGCGGCAGGGTTTGATCGACATGGGATTTCAGGGCGGCGAACGTCTTGGGCGCGCGAGAAAGCAGACCTTGAACTCGCGCCATGCATTCTGAGTCGCCGTTTGGCCATCCCTCAAGAAGGCGGATGTGCGTGTATTCGCCCGCTTCCCAAACCCGCTGCTTGGCCTGCACCCACTCAAGGTCATGCAAAATTTCAAGAAAGCCTTCACAGTCTGGGCCATAGGGCCCATGTACCCAATCCCAGCCAGAGAGGGTTTCACCTGTTCGCAGAGCGTTCTCCCAGTCCGTGAGATAGAGGAGTTTGAGCAGCCAGGACTCGCTTTGGATTTCTCCTCCTTGCCATGCCAAGACGGCGCAGATCAGCTGAGAGGTGGTGCCGGATGGGGTTGTGAGTGACATAGAAGGACTCCAGTAAGCTCCCACGCATTGAATTCGACCCAAGCCCCACTGTCAACGAATTCGGATTCTCCATTCATTGCAGAAGCCCGCTTGCAACCTCCGCCGCTCACCGCCCTAAACTCGGTTTCAGCCATCCCTGCGCCCCCGCGAACCAAGGAGCGCCACACGCCGTGAGCCCTGATTCCTCCTTACCCCGACCCGCCAGCCTCGCCGAACTGCCTCATCTTTACACCGGCAAGGTTCGCGACGTGTACGAACTGGACGCCCGCACGCTGCTGATGGTGACCAGCAATCGGGTCAGCGCCTATGACGTGGTGTTCGCCGAGCCGGTGCCGCGCAAGGGCGCGGTGCTGAATCTGATGTCGGCCTATTGGTTCGATCGGACGCGCCACATCGTTCCGAACCATGTGGTGGAAACGCGGGCTTCGGCGATTTTTGCCGAGGGTTCGCCGGATGCGGAGATCTATCGTGGGCGCGTGATGGCGGTGCGGCGGACCGAACCGATCCGGTTCGAGTGCGTGGTGCGGGGCCATCTGGATGGCTCGGCCTGGAAGGAATACCAGCAGAATTTGTGCGTCTGCGGCTTCCGCCTGAAGAAGGGTCTCCAGCGCTACGACAAGATTCCCGAGACCCTTTTCACCCCCGCCCGGAAAGCCCTGGAAGGGCACGACGAAAACATCCGGATCGATCAGATGGCGGCGGAACTCGGCAAGAAAGAAACGAAATTCCTGCGCGATGTCAGCCTCGACCTCTACAACTTCGCCTATGACGAGTGCGGCAGCCGGGGGCTGACGCTGCTGGATACGAAATTCGAATTCGGCACGGACCCGGAATCGGGCGAGGTGCTGTTGATCGACGAAGTCTTCACCCCCGACTCCTCGCGCTATCGTCCGAAGGAAGGCGAGGCCATGCCGCTGGACAAGCAGTACCTGCGCGACGCCCTGGCCGAGCGGGGCTTCACCGGCGATGGCCCGGCCCCGGCGTTGGACGAGGCGCTGTTGACGGAGCTGTCGGCGCGCTATGCCAAGGCGTTTCAAATGATTACGGGCACGAGTCTGGACGAGGCCATGGCGGCCCAGGGCTAGGGCTCGCATGACGCTCCCGTCCCCCGGAGAACGCGTCCTGCCGAGGCCGTCGCTGGTGGCGGTGCTCGGCTTGATGGCGGGCCAGGGTCTGGCGCGGGGTTTGGCCTTGGGAAACGTGGCACTGGCCATCGCGGTTTTCGCGGGACTTGTGCTGACGAACGCGGCTCTGCGCGGGCGGGCGGATTGGCGCGGCGGCCTGATGGCGTTGCTCTTCGCGGGGGCGGGGCTGGTGCAGGGCGCGTTTCTCGAGAACTCGGCGCAGACCTCTCGCGGCGCCGTCGCGCGACTGGAGGCCCACCCGTCGGACCCCATCGTAGTGCGCGGCACGGTAGCGGGCGACCCGCGGGTTCGGGGCGAGGACTCGCTGAGGCTGTGGCTCGCGCCGGGGGCTCTTGTTTTTCGTGGCGAAGCGGCGGAAGTCCTCGCCACGCCCGTTCCCCTGTTCCTGCGCCTCGGGGATCGCGGCGCGGACCGCCTCGCTAACCTCGCCCCCGGCGACCGCATCGAAGCCCGAGGCGCCATGGTGCCGGTGGGTCAGGGTGACTCTTTCGACGAATGGCTCGACTCGCAGGGCGCCGCCCTGTGGGTCAAAGCGCGCTATTGGGAGGTGCAGCCCGGCGAGCGCACCCTCTGGGATCGCTATCGCCTCGCGACGCGCCGCTGGGCCGATGGGATGGAGGCGCTCTTCCACGCCAACACGTCGCACGAGACGGCGGCGGTGCTGAGCGCCATTTCCCTGGGCCGGACGGGTCAGCTCTCCGACTCGCAGCGCGAGGCCTTCTCGCGCTCCGGACTGCTGCACCTCTTCGCGGTCAGCGGCCTGCACGCGGGCATCGTGGCGGGGCTGACGGTGTGGCTGGCGACGTTCCTGGGCCTGGGGCCGAGGCGGCGGGCGTGGCTGGTGGTGATCGCCATGGTGCTGTTCTGCTCGGTGACCGGGTTCCGGCCGAGTGTGATGCGGGCGTCGCTGCTGGCGATTGTGTTCGTGGGGCAGCCGCTCCTGGGCCGCAGCGTCGATCCGCTGGGTGCGCTGGCCAGTGTCGCGCTGCTCCTCATGCTGGCGAACCCGCGCGCCATGTGGCAGGTCGATTTCCAGATGACGTTTCTGGCGGCGGGCGCGCTGTTGATGGCGGCGCCGGGGGCCATCGCGCTGCGCGAGCGCCTCGGCCCCAAGGTGGGCTGGAGCCGATGGGGCGGGTTCCTGATCGGCGGGCTGCAAGTGGCCTGGGTGTCGTTGTGGATCCAGCTGGCGCTGGCGCCTATTCTGGTGGGGGTCTTCGGGCGCGTGTCGCTCATCGCGCCTCTGTCGAACGTGGTGGCGGCTCCGTGTCTGCCGTTTCTGCTGGGCGGGGCCTTCGTGGCGGGATTGTTGGACGGTGTCTGGGCCGAGGGAGCGGGCGGGCTGGTTTGGCTGACGGGTTATGTGGCGGAGGCGCTGGCCGGGATCGCCGGGGTTCTGAGCGCGGCGCCCTTCGCGGCAGTGGAGGCGGACCGCGACCTGCCCGGGTGGGCGATGGGTCTCTTCTATCTGGCTCTGCTGGCGGGGCGCTGGGTACGGCTGCGTCCGCGTTTCACGCCTTTCGATGGCCTGGGCAGTGCCGCCCTGGGTGGCGCGGTGGCGGCGGGGTTGCTGGTTTTCACGCAGACGCTTCGGCCGCCCGAGCCCATGCTGCGCGTGACCTTCCTGGATGTGGGGCAGGGCGACGCGATCCTGCTGCAGGCTTCCTCGGGCGAGACGATGCTGGTGGATGCGGGGCCGCCGAGGGGGCCTGACCTCGCCCGGGAGCTGGCGGAGCTGGGCGTGCGGCGCCTCGATGTTTTGGTTCTGACCCACGCCGACGCGGATCACATTGGCGGCGCGGAGGAGTTGCTGATGGCATTCCCCGTGGATCGTGTCGTGGTGGGGTCGGGGCTGGCGGAGACGGAAACGTGGCTCGGTCTGAACCGGGTCTTCGCGTACCTGGAAAAGCCCGTTCTCCAGGCCCAGCGGGGCACGGCGTTTACCCTCGGGAACGAGGTGCGCGTGCGGGTTCTTCATCCGATTCCGGAATTCACCGAGGCCGGCGACGACCGCAACGACGCGTCCATCGTGCTGCGGGTCGAGGCGGGGGCGGTGGCGTTCTTGCTGACGGGCGACGCGGAAGCGGAAGCGGAGCGGGAAATGCTGGCGGCGCTGGACCCAGGGGACCTGCACTGCGACGTCCTGAAGGCCGGGCACCACGGCTCCGACTCCTCGAGTTCGATGCCGTTTCTGATGGCCTGCCAACCCCGCTGGGCGGTGATCAGTTGCGGCCGCCAAAACCGATACGGGCACCCGCACATGGCGGTGCTGGCGCGGATGGCGGAGGTGAACGCCGCGGTTCTGAGGACCGACAAGGACGGATCGATTTCCTTTACGACCGACGGGCGAAGCGTGGTCGCGGAGAGGCAACGGCCGGCGGCCGCTGGCCTCGCCCGCTAGAACCTAACGGGGCCGGGGCGGGCGGACGTTTCGGATGAACTGGCCCGATTCGTCGACATAGCCGCCGTAGAGAGAGAAAGCTCCACCGATCACGGGCGATGGCAAGTTCCCACCGCGCGGGCCGCGGGGTTTCGGGATGTCCGGGCGCCAGTTCTTCTCCAGGTCGAAGGCGCCATCGATGTCCATCACGATGGCCCAAATGACGATCCGTCCCTTTTCTTCCGCGGTGATGCTTGCGTTGTTTTCGAGAACGTACCGGCGGGCGGCTTCCGAGAGGTCGGTGTCCGGGGAAATGCCGTTCTCCAGCCGCCATTGCCTGAAACGGCCATCGAACTCTTTCGCGATTTCGATCACCATGGGGGCGGATACGTTCGCGGGGCCGGGTATGGGAACGTCTCGGACGGCTCGCTCAAGCTCCTGCCATTTGCCGGCCCGGGCCAGAGTGGAAACGGCGGTCGCTCCGGAACCCGCTTCCGTCTCCCGGGAGCGCGGAAAATCTCTCGCGGGCGGTTCGGCCCCCGGCAGACCGGCGACGCTTTCCCCCGCCTCGTCCGGCTGCCCTTCGAAATCGAACGCGGACCGGGCGGGTTCGGGCTCCGCCGCCAGATCCAGCCCGCCGGGGCGCGAAGAAATCGGCTCGACGGGTGCGGAGCGGCTTGACGAGCGCCCCGATCCGCCTCCCATGAAAACCATGACGCCCGCCAGAACGAGTCCGATCAGGCCGAGGGCGGCGACTCCCCCGCCAATCCACAGCCAGGGCAACTTGCCTCGCCTTCCCTGGCGAGGCACCGCCGTCGCGCTGGTCAAGGAGCCCACGTTTCCGAGGGCTGCCCGGACTGTCTGGAGAGCGGAAATACATTCCTCCCAACTGGTATAGCGATCCTTCGGGGCCTTGGCGGTCATCCGGTTCAGGACTTCGACGAACTTGCCGCCCGCCAGGGCATTCCAGCGCTTCGGAATCGGGAGCGGCTCGGTGGCGTGGCTGATAAGGACCTGCGTCGGGACCTTGCCGGTGAAGGGCGCGTGGCCCGCCATCATCGAATAGAGCGAGCAGCCGAGGGAATACATGTCGGCGCGGAAGTCGGCGCGGCCTTCGCTGGCCTGCTCCGGCGCCATGTAGGCGGGCGTTCCCAGGATGGCTCCGGTGCTGGTGAGCTGCGCGTCCATGTCGAGACGCTTGGCGATGCCGAAGTCCATGACTTTGATTCGCCCGTCCTCGCAGAGGAACATGTTGGCCGGTTTGATGTCGCGGTGGACGATGTTGCTCTTGGCGGCGTGGGCCAGGGCCTGCGCCGCCGCGATCGTGATTTCCAAAGAGCGGTCGGCGGTCATCGGGCCCGAACGCTTGATGCGTTGGCTGACGTCCTCGCCCACCAGGAATTCCATCGCGATGTAGGGCAGGTTGCCTTCCGTGCCCATGGCGTAGACCGAGGCGATGGAGCCATGGCTGAGACGGGCGGCGGAGCGGGCCTCCTCGCGCAGGCGCTCGACGAACTCGGGTATGCGCGCGATTTCCGGCGAGATGATTTTGAGGGCCACGGAGCGTTCCAGCTCGGTGTCGAAGGCTTCGAGCACAAGGCCCATGCCCCCTTTGCCGATTTGCCGCAGGACTTTGAACTGACCGAATTGGCGAGGGATGTGTCCCTCGAAGGCGGGCGTGGTCTGCACATCGTCGCCCCGCAGCAGCACCGTTTCCTGGGTCGGCGAAGCCGTTCCCCGCGAGGGCGGAGTCGGCATCGAGGCCGTCGGGTCATCGGTGCTGGAATGCGGGGGCTCGGCGGACAACGGGCTCGGCTCCGAGGGGGCGTTCAAATGAGATCTGGGATTCAGCTTGGGAACGGCGGCGTGTTTGACAATCCGAAATCCGATTTCAAACCAATTTCTCTGGCACCAAAAAACTTCGAAAATTTAGGCTGCTTGACAGTTCACAGGCGATTTTCTAACTTCGTAATTTGTTGGTATTAGAAGACTTACAAGAAAAATCTATTATTTAGTATTTTCTTCTCACAACCAAGGGAGCGAGACCATGACCAGAAAACCGAGCCGCAACCGCCGCCACTTCAGTAATGTGAAGAGGCAAATACAGGGACAAAGAGGCTCTGTCTTGCTGATCTCTTTGATCCTTGTCCTGGCCCTAGCGATCTCTTCCACCGCCTGGCTCACCTTCCTGCGCAACATGCAGGGCGGCGCGGCCCGTGATCGCGCCTATCTCCACGCGTTCTACGCCGCCGAAGCCGGCGTCGAGCAGACCGTCGATTTCTTCAATCACGTCGGAAAATACTCCGGGCGAGTCCCCAACGACTACGACAATGAAGCGAACCACCCGGCGCGCTACATGCTCGACCACGCGGTCTTTCCCGACTCCTACCCGCTCTTCCAGCCCTACATCCTCGAATACCTGACGAACGACGAAGACCTGCCGGTGAACGCCAGCGGTCAAGTCATCTGGAATGAAAATTCCAACACGATGGCGCAAGGCGAGGAACCGGTGGTGACCCGCTGGACGTACTTCGAAAACCTCAACGCTGGCGGCAACTACCAAGTCGCCCTGACCAGCAAAATCCCCACAATGGACCTGGACGTGTCGAGCTTCGCCGACAGCGTGACTTTCCTGGCCACGATCAACGGCGGCGGCGAACTTGCCCGAGTGGTCAGTGTCCGTCTCGTCCATCCTTCTGACGCCTTCACCGCTCAGAATTATCCGAACGACCTGCGCGTCATCACCAAGGTCGAATCGACCGGCGTAACCCCCGAAGGCATCGAGGTGCGCGTGGAAACCCTCCTGACGGAGAATCCGACGCTCGCCATTTCCTCTCCCGCCGCCATCATCTCCGAAGCCAGCGCCATCTTCAACGGCCACTACAATGTGTACTGGGGTGAACTTTGGGCCAAGGACGACGTGGAGATCCCAACGAACGTGAACAAGATCCCGCACTACAAATCCAGCATCGACTTCAAGCAGGGAAACCCCACCTACGACCGCTGGTTCCGACTGCGCACCCAAGGCGACATCCTCAACGGCAACGGCCAGTTCGCCGACGGCCGCGACCCCAAGGGCAAAGGCTTCCTGCTCACGACGGAAACCGACCCCACGCACCCGGTTTACGAACAACCCTATCACCCCGACTATCTCGTCACCGGCAAAGGCGGCAAATCGGACTTCATCGGACTGGAAAACCTGAGGCGCCACCAAAGCCTGAATTTCCCAGAGTACGATTATTCCTCCTGGAAGTCCTTCTTCCGGCAGTACGACCTCCCCTATTACTGGACCGACTCGAACGGGACCATCTATGGCGAGGACGAAAACGGCGAGATCGTCGGGAAATCCTGGGCGGAATGGTTCAACACCACGCCCAACTCGGACGAATACTACGACTTTGACCGCCTTCTGGCCTTCATCGACTCCGTGCCGGTGGACGACAGCGGCAATCCCGGCCCCTTCTCCGACGGCGTTCCGGTCATTGACGAAACCTACTATCCCCGCGACCCGGTGAACGATGCCGCCGCGCTGATGGCGGAAATTCAGGACTCCGGTCAGGGAACCCACACCCGCGGCGCCTTCTTTGTCGCCGCCGATTTCAAGGCCACGGGCCAGGGCAATCCGCCCGACTCCGACTCGATCCTTGACCAGGATGGCAACCCGCAGGTTTTGATGCCCAACGGACAGGCCTCGCCCAGCAGCTTCGACGTCTCCCATAACGGCTTTTTCTACACCTGGGGCTTTGCTGACTTCGGCGGCAACCGCACCTTCTATGGCAGCGTCCACGCGCGCGAAGGCTACGCCGGCAGCGGCAATCCGGACGTCTATTACGACGTGAAGCTCAAGGACGGTTCCTGGCTGAACCTCAACCAGTCCGTGGTCCGGCGCACCCTCTGGGACATCCAGCGGTCGCAGCCGGGAGCGGGAGGCGCGTGATGAAGACAGCCCACACCATGCTCCGCCTCGCCCCGCGCCAGCAAGCCTTCACCCTCGTCGAAGCCCTCATCACCATGTTCATCGTCGCCTTTATCGGCATGGGCGTCATGGCCTCGATGATGTACGGCATGTACCTGCAACAGTCCATCCGCGAGCGAAACGGCGCTCAGCGCGTCGCCGCCGAGACCCTCGAATCGGCCAAGCGTCAGCTCTTTCAGAACCTGGAACGGCAAGTCTTCCAGGACGTTGTGATCGACAACCGGGGCACCCCCGACGAGGCCAGCGACGACGTCACCGGCACGGTCAGCCTGCGCTTCTATACCGAAGACGGTACGGAAGTGGGTGTCACCGGCCGGCCCATTCCCCTCGACCGCTCCATGCTCGAAGTCCGCGCCACCGTCGCGTGGCAGCCATCGGGCCGCATGTCGAGCCGCCCCCAACAGATCTCCATCAGCACCCTGATGGCCCCCTGACCCCACAAACCAGCCAGCGATACGCGGGAAGCGAGACCCCCCATGAGGACATTGCGACTGACCAAACGAGACCGGGCCACGAGCCTGCTCGAACTCATTTTCTACGCCACCATCTCCCTTTTCATCACCGTCTTTCTGATGTTCGTCCTGATCGCCATGGCGCGCCAATCGCGCAGCTCGATCAGCGTCCTGCAGGCCGACGGCAACGCCTACCGCCTCATCAACCGCATCCGCACCGAAATGCTGCCCGCCAACTTCCAGTCCGCCGACATCACCGACGGCGGCAACGTCATCACGTTCTGGAACCCCGTCCGCGGATACCGCGCCAGCATCTACTACGACGAAGAACAGCAAGCCACCTTCTTCGACCCCGACATCACCGCCTCCGGCGACGAACGGGTCTGGATGCACAACGGCCGCGTCGTCTTCCGCCCCACAGGCGACTCCAAACGCTTTGAAGTCGAAGTCTTCCGCAACGCACTCGACCGCCGCAACCAACCCATCGAAGTCCGCTACCGCGACGTTCTGACCCTGCGGAACTGAACGGGCGGTCCCCCCGCCCCGGCTTTCGCGCGCAAAAGAAACGCGCCCCGAAATCTTTCTTTTCGGGGCGCGGAAGCCTGGTCTTGCTTGAGTTATGTTGGAGGTGCGGGTGGGATTCGAACCCACGAATAACGGATTTGCAGTCCGTCTCCTTAGACCACTTGGACACCGCACCTCGATGCCGCAGGGGAAAGGCATGATGGGGAAGGGGGCGCGGCGGTCAAGGAGAAAGCCCCGCACCTGCCACATTTTCGCCAGATCCCGCGCCCGAGCTGGCGTGTTTGCGGCGCAGGCGCGCGGCTCGCTTGCGCAAATCGTCCCGCACCGCCACGGGGCACGACGCCCCCGCCGCGCGGCCCGTCAGGCTGGCCAAGTCCTCTTCCAACTCCAGTTGCCGCAACGCACCCTCTACCAGCCGCAGGGCCTCGTCCCACGCCCGCTCGCGGTGCTCCAGGTGTTTCGCCAACTCGATCCAGGCCGGCCAGGCGCTCGCCAGCGGCCGCGCCAGCATCCCGCGCCATAGCACCGCCGCCCGCTGGAGCATGCCGGCCCGGCGCCACAGCCGCGCTTCCTCCATGGCGAACGCGTCGGCTTCGGCCGCCGTGGCCTCGCCATCCGCCCATTCCGCCCGCGCCGCCATCGCCATCAGGGCCGCCCCGCGGGCGCAATCGCCCTCGCGTTCGAACAACCGCGCCAGGCCCCAAAACTCCGTCCGCCACGCCAGAACCCCCGGCTCCTCGCACCGCGCGCGCAGCCCCGCCGCGTGATGCGCCAGTGCGCCCAGCGTCGCGATGTCCTGGATGTTGTGGGCGAATACATCGCCCAGCCGCGCCGGGTCGCCATCGCGGGCGAAGGCCTGCCACAGCGCGGGGATTTCGGCGCTGTCGGCCACATCGCGGGTGCGCGCGATGCCCAGCACGCGGCGCTCGATCGTGCCCAGGCGGCAGTTCTCGAACGCGCCCTTCCACAGCCGCCGCGCCCACGGGAGCAAATCCAGGTGGGGCCAGCGCCAGTCGCTCGGCCGCATCCGATTCATCACCGCCCGCGTGCGCAGCAGCGGCAGATCGAACCCCGCGCCATTGTACGTCGCCAGCGCGCGGAACGGCCGCAGCCGCTCCAGCGCCGCCTCGAGCAGCGCGCGCTCGTGGCAGAAATCCTCGGCAAACAGCAGCTCCACGGCGAACCGCTCCGGCGATTCGAACCACCCGATGCCGATCAGAAAAGCGATCGTGCCCGACCCGCGACTCAGCCCCGTCGTCTCCGTATCCAGATACGCCACCTCGCCCAGACCCAGGTCCGGCGGCAGCTCCGCCCCCAGCACCCCCAAATCCCCGTGCCACCGCATCGGCAGGCTGTAGGCGCCAGCCTCGTCGCCGACGGCAATGTCCGTCCGCATGCGAATCACCCGGCAATCCGCCCCGCCGCGCTCCTCGATGCGGGCGCCGTGAAAGGCGGCGAGAAACCGCTCGGCGCGCTCGGGCCAGGGCCCGGCATCGCGGCGCGGCGGCGCCTCGGTGGGGGCGGGCGGTTCGTACAGCTTTTTCTTCAGAAACAGCGCGTCCAGGCGCGAAGCGATATCCATGGGGGCGGGGGGACTCTCGGGGCGGGGGAGCGGGAGCGATCAGCAGCCCTTGTCCTCTACGATTCGCGGCCGCCTCTGATCAAGCTGTATTCGAGCGGCGGGGCGAAGATTGGGGGAAAGGGGGGCAGCGCTTGTCACCGGATCTTGAGCTAAGCTTACTTCAATCGGGACACGAAACGCCTTTCGAATTGCTCCCCGTCCCGCATTTTTGCAGATAAATCAGATAAGACTTAGTGTTGATTTGCTGTTCCGATGAAAGGTGTTTTCCCATGCGTCCTCGTTTTCGATTCCTGGTTGCGATTCTTGCGGGGATGCTCGCCGGAGCCGTCGCTCCCGTGGCGGCCCAGTGGGCGCCGACGGCGGCGTTCCTGCCGCTGCGCGAGGGCCCTCGCCATCTGCCCGTTGGCTATGTCACGGCACTGTTCGATCAGGAGGTGACGGGCCTGGGGCGCGAGGACGTGACGCTGACTCGCGATGGGGCGCCGGTGGATTTGGCGGTGGTGCCGATGGAGTTCCTCGACGGGCGCGAAGTGCGCCTGCTCCTGTGCGCCGTGACCCGCGAACCGGGCGCGTATGTGCTGCGGATCGAAGCCGAAGGGGCCGGGATCGCTTCGCTTTCGGGCGACGCCTATGCGGTGCCGGCGGAACTGACCTTTACCATCCATGCTCCGGCTCCAGAGAACGTGATCGCGGGCTATGTTCTGGGCTGGTCGGACAACGCCAGCCTGCCGTGCGTGGCCCAGGGACCGGACGCCAACCGCGACGGCGAGGTGGACTCGGCCGACGTGGTGCGCGATGTCGAGGCCTTGCCGGCGGCGCTGTCGGTCGGAGAAACGCCGACCAGCCCCGTGCCGGCGGTGCTGGCTCCGGGCCAGGACACCGCCACCTTCGTCTTCCGCGCCGAAGCCGAAGGCGCCTCCGTCGGCGTGGACTCGGTCCTCAGGGCCTCGGTGGGCCGGGTGCCGGTGGTCGATTGGACCTCCGGAGACGTGCCCGTGCCGCTGGCGGCGGGAACCCACGATCTGCTTTTCGAACTGCTCGCCCTGGACGGCCAACTGCTGGCCCACGATGGGTTCCGATGGACGGCGCCCGTGGATGACGGCAGCAGCGACGGGCTGGTGCTGACGACGGTGCCGGGGCCGTACCTGCCGGGCCAGGTGCTGGCCTTTGTGTCGGTGGTGCCGCTCGATGGAGCCACAACCCTGGTGGCGCAGTTCCGGGGCGAGGCGGCCAATCTCCCCGTGACGCCCGATGGCCTGGCGCTGTTCACAATCCCGCCGGACACGCCTGCGGGCACCTTCGATCTGGCGATCGCCGTGCCCGGCCGCGAAGGCGTCGTGCGGGCCATCGAAGTCGCCGAAGCCCCGCCGGTGGACGATGTGAAGGGCGCCCTGGTGGCGGAGCTGGACGCCATGATGGCCGCCATCGAGGCCCTCCTCGCCGACCTCGAAAACGCGGACGCCCAGCATCCGTCTCTGCCGGATCTGCGCGCGGCGCTCGCCGATCTCGCACGCGAACGCGGCGCCGTTTCCGCCCTGAGCGAGGACGAAGCGCTGACGACTCTTCGCTTCCTTCAGGCGAACGCACTCTTGGGCGAGGCCGATGACCAGAAAGCCCTGCGCCCCGTGCACAAGCGCGTCGTGCGCTACGCCATTTTGACTTACAGCAGCTATCAGGCGGTCATCGCGTTCACCGCCACCACCGGGGTCACCGGCGGCCTGGGCACTGTGGGTCTGGTAGCGGCAACCGCCGCCCTCATCTACAACGTCAGCGAATTGATCGATGCGCTCGAGGCCGCCTATGACGAGTTCATCACCGAATCCAACGTGCTGACGCTGCTCGACGAAAAGGGCGCCGCCGCCGCCGAGACCAAGACCATCGCCGTGACCTCTGGAGAACCCAAACGCTTTGGCGTCAACGCCCGGCGCACCAATTGCCCGCCGGAAGTCGCCGCACCCATCAGCCGGGTCAGCGGCGTCCTCGAAAAAATCGCCACGTTCCTCCTCGGCAGCGAAACCCTCGATTCGATCCGCACCTTTCACCGCGCGGAAACCATCGCCGAAGCCGACACCGCCGCCTACCGCATCGAGAGCGGCGACCCCCACGTCGGGGTGTCGTCGAACGCCTCGGGGCCGGTTCTCTCCGCCACCTTCACCCGCAAAGACACCGCGCCCGCCGGCGACTACGGCTTCTCCTTCACCCTGGTGAACACAGCCGACGGTCTGCGCACGCCCTATCGCGGCGTCTTCCGCGAATCGAGCACCATCGAAGTCGTGACCAACGATTACCAAGGCCGGTGGACCCTTGAGGCCTCCGGCGGTTTTGTCTTCGAAGGGCGCGGCACGCGCACCGTCGCCTCCGTACCGCCCGGAGCCTGCACCCTGACGGCCCATGAACTGACCGAAGATCCGTCGATGGACCTGCCCTTCCCCGCGGTGCATACCTTCACCCTTCCGCCCAACGAACGGGTCACG
This sequence comes from Sumerlaeia bacterium, assembly GCA_040219255.1. Lineage (GTDB taxonomy): Bacteria > Sumerlaeota > Sumerlaeia > SLMS01 > JAHLLQ01 > JAVJSW01. The sequence continues at coordinate 317,929 of JAVJSW010000068.1, read as the reverse complement.
CGGCACCTGAACTGGCGGGGCAAGGAAGGGCAACTTTACGTGGTCATCAAACCGGCCGAGGTGGAGACCATCGCCCGCTGGCGCATCGACGGCGGCGGCGAGACCAACGGCCACATCTTCCTCGAAGGCACCGGCACCACCCGCGACCTGCCCTGGATCCCGGCGGGGCGCTACTTCATCGGTTTCGACGATATCGAGGGCTGGCAAAAACCCCGCATCATGGCCTACACATTAGAAGGCGCCAGCATCGCCCCCCTGACCGGCCAATACCTGCCCGGCGACCAACCGACCCCGCCGGAAATCCGCATCACCCCCACCCCCGACGAAGGCGCCTGGATCCTCACCGGCCCCGGAGGCTACCGCCTTGAAGGCCAAGGCACCCGCAGCCTGGTCGAGGAAATGCCGCTGGGGGACTATACGCTGACGGCGTTGGATAATCTGGCGGGCCTTGACTTGAAACCACCTTTGCCAATCATAAAACAACTGGAATCCAATACTTTTCAATTGGCGTTCGAGCCGATTTGGACGGAACTGTCTCCAGGTTTACTTATTGCTGATCCCTCAACTGACATCATCTTGTCCGCCGAGACTACCCAGTATGTTTTTTATGGGACTGCCAATTTTCCTGCTCAGGAACTAGGGAATGTTCGTTGGCGCATTGGATCAAAGAGATGGCACGATATGGGCCCTATTCCGTCCTGGAGCTTCGTCGCAGGAGAACTAGAAGAGGGAGTGAATACGATTGAGGTTCAGGCTCTGCTCGGGAACGGTCCCTATGTTGCGAGTGTCAAACGCATCATCACGCGCGGCACCCCTCGAGTTCGGGTGACAATCGACTCACCAGAGGTCGACCCCTGGTATCCTCTATCGACAACAAGCGTGAGATTTTTTGGTTCAGCCGAAGCCCTTGAGGGTACAATCAGGCTGGTCGAATGGGGTATAAATGGGGGAAATTGGCAGGCAGCTTCTGGAACAAATGCCTGGGATTTTATTGTTCCCTATCTAATTGACAACAGCACAACCCTCATTGAAGTGCGGGCTTGGACCGAAGAGGGAGCAGTAAGTCGCGTCGAATCGAGACGGGTAACAAAGGCCGATGTTGATGTCACTATAACCTCACCACCCGAGTCTACCATCATCACACCTTGGTGGTGGTATCCATCCGGAGAGATTACTATATCGGGCCAGGCCAGTTCTAAAGGGGCACCGATCAGCGAGGTGTTGGTTAGCGAAGACTACCAATCATCATGGTATCCCGCAGATGGTGCAGAGGAATGGAGCTATTCCCAATCCCAATTCGGAACATCGATCTACAGAACATTCTTTGTCCAAGCTTTCAGCTTTGATGGGAAGCACAGTCCAATTATTAGTCAATCAATTTACAAAGGCTCTGAGCTTGATATCGTCCAGTGTGAACCAGAAAATCCCGCGGCAGGCGAAGAGGCTCATGTCTTTTACAATCCGAGACAGAGACCGTTAGAGAACTCTCCGGAGGTAATGGCGCGATTCCTGTTCAAGAAGGACTTGTCTCAAGAGGCTGTTCATGAGGTAGCTGGCACGTGGACCGGCGATGAGTGGCAATTCGACATCACTATCCCCTCCGACGCCAAGCATGATTTCAGAGTAAGTTTTTTTGATGACGAAGGGACAATAGACGCTCACTGGGGAAATGGTTGGAGGGTGAAAATATTTTATGACATCCTTTGGGTTGACGACTTTTCCGACCCTGCTTTTACTATGTCCTATGCGTCAGTGGCACAGACCTATATGCCAGCAGGCGTTCCAGATTTCGGTGGAACCATTACGATCGAAAACGGGAAGCTTGTGTTTGCTACGACGGCTCCCTATGTCTTTGAAACTGGCAGACTCACCACGGGCGAGCAGACAATATCCTGGGGCTGGCCTTTTGATTTTGCGGCAGTCAAGAGCTTTGAAGTAAAACTTGATCTTCTTATAAAGGACCCCGGCCTTTTCCAACAGACCCCCGAACCCTACTCCGAATGGGGGCAAAACCTTTGGGTGGTGCATAAGTTTCCCTATGTTTACAGCACCACACATAGGGATGATCCCAACCAATGGATCTCCTCTAGTTATTCTGGCGCCATGGGATTTTCTGATATACTTAATGTGAGGAGCTTCGACTTCTACGATCCCTCCGGCATACCGGTTAACTGGGGGTCCACCTTCGGAGGCTGCTGGATGGATGAATTTGAATTTTATTTCGGTTCAGAAGAGTTGGATTTTCCTATAAGGAAACTCTACGATTGGGACCCACGTTTCGAAGGCGACTTGGCGATGAATTCTGGCTCTCGGCTTGTCCTTGATGAGCATGGCATTCCCAGAATGGCCTATCTGACCAACGGGATTGTACAGAACGAGTGGGGTCCTGAGTCGCTAAACAGGAGGATACCAATGACTTCGGCAGAAGTTAGAGATCCTATCCAGACGCAGTTCTTTGCCTGGGCTTTTGTCCAGGGAAACGACAATTACATAGTGAATGAACATGTCAGCCTACATCCGATTCGAATGGAAGCAGACAATTTAGAGATTCGAGCGAGGATCTTGGATTAATTACTAATCTTGGTTGCGGTATGAAAGGTATCCTCACCCCCTCACCCATCCCCCCGAGGCACCACCAACCCGCCCGTCGTCACCCCATCGCCCGCCGGAGCGAACGCCCGCAGCGTCTCCGTCGTCAACGCCTCCGCCGGCACCACCACGCCGTCCACGATCAGGCCCTCCAGGCCGCCCGGGCCGTACACCGGCAGGGGCTCGGGAGCGGGCGGCGGGGCCAGGCCGGGGGCGGTGCCGGCCGGGTACACGTGCCATTTGACGCTGTCTCCGGCACCGGCCACTTCCGCGCGATAGCCGGTGTCTTCGTCGATGGGCACCGCTTCCCAACCCGCGGGCAGGGGCAACCGGGGCTCGCGCGTGGCGATGGGCGCCACGGCCCGCCAGTACGCCGCCACGAACTGCCCCCAGATCGGCCCCGCCGACCGTCCGCCGGTCCGATGCGGGCCGAGCGGCAGCGGGTGGTCGAAACCGATCCAGACCGCCACCGTGATCGGCCCATCGCGACCGGGGGCGAAGCCCACGAACCACGAATCCTTCGTGTCGTTGGTCGTGCCGCTCTTGCCTCCGCAGGCATTGCGCAGCTCCGGCGGCAAGTACCCGCGCGCCATGCGGCCGCTGCCATGGCTCATGACTCCTGCCATCATCTGGACCATGTGGGCGGCGGCGCGGGCCGAGAGCAGCCGCCTCGGCGCCGCGCCCTCCGCCTCGATCACCTGGCCCGTGTCGATCCGCACGCGGCGCCACAGGCTCGGCTCGACCCTCATCCCGCCATTCGCCAGCGGCGCATAGGCCGCCGCCATCTCCAGCGGCGTCGCGTTCTCGCTGCCCAGCACCACCGGGTAATAGCGCGGCAGGTCCCACGCCGCGTTGCCCAGCGCGGCGCTCGTATCGAAGGCCTCGACGCCCCGAACGATGGACTCCAGTCCCACCTCGCGCGCCAGCTTCACCGTCACCACATTGCGGCTCTGCTCGAGAGCCTCCTGCAAAGTCGTCGGCCCGAAGAACCGCCGCTCGAAATTCAGCGGCTCGTACCCGTCGGCGAACCGCAGCGGCGCATCGTCGATCACGTTTGCCGGCGTATAGCCCGCCTCCATGGCGGCGGCGAAAACCAGGGGCTTGATCGTCGAGCCCACCTGCCTCTTCGCCCGCGTCGCCCGGTTGAAATAGCCCCCGTTCGCCCGGTCGCCCCAGCGCCGCCCGCCCGCCAGCGCCAGCACCTCGCCCGATGCCGCGTCCATCGCCACCAGGGCGCCCTGCAACCGGTGCACCGGCAGCAAGCGCCCCTGAAACAAACGCGACCCCGCCTCCGGAGCCGCCGTCACTTCCACATCCACGCCGTCGCCCGGCTCCACCGCCTCGAAATACCCCGCCGTCGCCGCGGGCACAGAGAGCGTCGCCCGCTGCCCCGTCGCCAGCTCCACCGCGAAGGACCGCCCCCCGCCCGAATCGTCGTACACCCGCAATACCTCCGCCATCACCACGACGCCCTTCTCCGGCCGCGGCTGCTCGCCCTCCGCCTGCGCCCGGCGCCAACGTTCCGGCCGCTCGTCCAGCCAATGCCCCTCTTCCTCCTCCAACCCCTCCGCCAGGATGCCCTCCGCCAGCGATTGCGCTGCGGGGTCCATCGTCGTTTCCACGCGCCAACCCGCCGCCCGCAATGCCCCGGCGGGTACGCGAGCGTCCGCCCGCAACTGCTGCCGCACCCCGTCCAGGAAAAACCCCCCGTCCGCTTGACGCTGCGGCCGCTCCAGCCCCTCCTCCGGCACCACGGGAGCCGCCACCGCCTCGCCGTACTCCTTCGCCGTGATCCACCCCAGCTCCTCCATCCGCGCCAGCACCACATCGCGACGCTCGCGCGCCCGGTCCGGATTGTTCAGCGGCGAATACACCTCGGGCAACTGAGGCAAACCGCCCAGCAGGGCCGCCTCAGCCAGCGACACCTCCGCCGCGCTCTTGCCGAAATACGCCTGCGCCGCCGCCTCGACCCCGTAATTCCCCGACCCCAGATAAATCTGATTCAGGTACACCTCCAGGATCTGATCCTTCGCATACAGCCGCTCCATCCGCAGCGCCACCAACGCCTCCAGCGCCTTGCGCCGGATCGTCTTCTCGCGCCCCACCCACTCCAGCAGATTGCGCGGCAACTGCTGCGTGATCGTGCTCGCCCCCTGCGCCGCCCGGCCCTCCACCGCGTTGATCACCGCCGCCCGCACGATCCCCCGCGGGTCCACCCCGATGTGATAGGCGAAATTCGTATCCTCGATCGCGATAAAGGCCTCCGGCAGATAACTCGGCAGTTCGCGCAGCCCAATCACCGTCCGCCGCTCCGTCGCCAACGTCGCCATCACCGCCCCCTCCCGATCCAGCAGCACTGTCGTCTCCGGCGGCCGGTATTCCACCACCTCCCGAATCATCGGGCCCTCCAACAACCAAGCCGCCATCCCCCCCGTCGCCGCCCCCGCCGCCGTCAACCCCGCACAAATCACCATCGCCCCAATCCACCAAACCCCCCGAGCCACCAAATTCCCAAACCCCGGCCGCCACGCGTCCTCCGCAGACACCGCCGAGCCAGCCACCTCCCCCGTCTCCTCAAGCTCCTCCCCGCGCCAATGCGGCATCAAAGCAGTCGTCGGAGTATCGGATCGGCGGCGGCGGAACATGGGCGTATGGGCTTCCCGGACAAAGTCTCGCAATAACGTCCCCCACGCCTGAAAGGCGGGGCGAAGAACGGCAAGGTGTTTTTGGAGGGGAGGGGCGGGGTGTTCGTAGTCCCGCGTTCACGCGGAAACCTATTGGCAACGCCCCCCCCGCCGCGCATAATCATCCCCAACGTCCCACCCCGGAAACGACGCATGCCGAGTTGCCGCCCGCACAAACCGCCGCCCCGCGACGTCGCCGCCGATTTCGAAGCCTATTCCTCCGAAACCTGGGTCGATACCGATGGGCTTGTGGTCCGGCCTCAATCCTACGACCCGGTCCTGTATATGGACGACGTCCGCCTCTCGAACGCCGTCACCGTCGAGCACAACGTCATCGGCCCCGGCAGCATCGCCCACATCCTGCGCAACCGCGTTATCCAGCCCGCCGTCGCTGCCCTGCCGGCCGTCACCGACTCGTGGTTCCACTACGACCAGGTCGGCTCGGTCATGACCGTCACGAACCCGAGCGGCGCCTTCTCGCGCGAAGTGTACAAGGACGCCTTCGGCAACGTGATGGACAACTGGGCCACGGGCCTCTGGGCCAACGCCAACGGCCAGAGTGGCTGGGGACATAACACAAAGAGCCCCCGATGTGAACCACAGGACTAATAGAGGGCGGCACTGGTCTGGCGGTGATCAAGCTGGACAACTCAGCGCCTGTGCTCCACGATTAATGGAGAAGTAAGGAAGTGGTTCATTTCAGGGGGTCCTTCACCAAGGAGTTCGATGGGGATGTGGGGTTGGTTTATATGTATCAGAGGTGGTACAATGGGAAGATTGGGGTGTTTTTGTCGGAGGCGCCGTATCCAGCATACATTGAGGATGCCTACTCCTTCGCAGAACATGAACCAATTCTTCGCGCAGACCCCACAGGCAACTTATGGTCTCCATGTATAAGCCTCAACCGTTTCTCTCCCAGCTATTGGAAGAGATGGGCAAACAAGAAGGGCAGAGAAAGAGGACGAGACGACAAATGGGTTCATTGTTTCTTGGCTTGTGCACTAAGAAATTGCTTTGGATCATCCGCTGCGATCATGGGGCAAATAGTTCATGAGGCTGGAACAGGTTTTAATGATGCAGTAGAAGATACCGCCGCTGCTCTTGATGGAGTCGACTGTCCCAAAGCCCTTCCATGCGGGTCTTGGTGTGATACCAAATGGGGCCCCAAATCTCCTCCTAAGTTGCCGTCAATCTCTGTCCTCTGTCCAAGAATCGACGCTAAATACGGCGATGTTTGGAAGGAAGTGGGTAGAGCTATAAAATATAATAATGGCAAGGAGAATAAATCTGTTTGGATAGTTTTGCTAGACGTTCCTTCGGCGAACTTTAGGTTGGTAGAAGACGAGCGTGAAGTAAGTTACGTTGAGTGGATAAAAGGGGACGGAATTCTATGGGGACTTGGTTCCATAGAGACTTCTCCTGCTTCGATTTTTGGTGCAACCGATGGCTCCGTTCACTATTTTTCTTTCCCTAATGAGGTGAAGAGACTTGAGACGTATGGATACTATGAGTTGATCGATTAAAGTGTTCCTTGATTTCTGATAATTCTTGAAGGTAAATTCCATGAAGAAATCTCAACTTGCTCTTTTTACAGCAGTCATTATTTTATCCCTTGGGTGTATCGCCAATATTGTACTGACACTGTATTTGAGTGGATCCCAAGCAATATGGCTTCAAAAGGAGCTGGAATTCGTCGCAAATGTATCTATAGGAATGAGTATGGAAGAATGTCTGCGAGCCAATGGGGAACCGGATTTCCTTGTTGAGTCGGGGCAAAAATGGAAAAGTGATTTTTTTGATGTGGAAATTGAAGTTGATCATATTGCTTATGTATATGAAATCGATTTGGCTATTTTTGTTTTGGAATTTTCTTCAGAAAACGAATGCAAAAAAATTTTTATATACAGAACGTAGTCCTGTCGGGATATGACAGTCCGGTGGTGCGGAGGAAAAACCTAGTGAGTCCAGCTTGTAGGCCTACGCAGTAATTGCCGGAATCTCATATTGGGTGGCGAGGCAAGCCAAGTCGAAAGCGATCGCAAGCAATGTATGTAGTGGTTAAGTGGTAGAGGTTTTTTTTCTCTCTGACTGGACAATCTCCACAATTGCTCACTCAGAAAGAAAAATGCTGAAAGGCGATTAGTATGCTTGTGCCTCAATTCCAGCACTCGTAAGAAGGAAACATTTTACGCCGCTTCCCGATGATACTCCCGGATCAAACCTCTCAGCTCTCCCGGCATTGGGCTGAAGTCCTCCCCTCCTCAATACTCCACCCGAAACGTCGGACTCTCCTCCGGCCTCTCCCCGCGCCGATCATACATTTTGGTGGTCGAGATATCCGCATGCCCGAGCCACGCCTGCACCCGGGCGATGTCGGCGCCGTGGTCGAGGGCGTTCGTCGCGGCCGTCGCCCGCAGGGCGTGAGGGCCGATGCCTGAGGCGGCGATGCCCGCCTCGCGGCAGTAACGCGCGACGATTTCGCGGTGAACGCTGCCCGGATCGAGCCCCCGCGCCAGGCCGTCCGGCGTTGCGTTGTTGACCACAGGCCGGAACAGCGCCCCGCTGGTGTCATCCTCGTGCCCAGCCGCCTCCAGGTACTCGTGCACCAGCCGCCCCGTCGCCGGATGAAGCGGCACATAGCGCACCTTCGCCCCCTTGCCGAACACCCGCAAATGCGCCACGCCGCGGCGCGCTTCGATGTCGGCGACCCGCAGGCGGCACATCTCCTCGCGCCGCAAGCCGTGATAGAGCAGCATCGACAAAATCGCCCGGTCCCGCTTGGCCTTGAGCGAATCGCCCCGGGGCGCCGCCAGCAGCGCCCGCGCCTGATCGTCGCCCAGCGCCGGGGTTTTGCCTTCGCGCGACTCGCTGCGGGGGCGCTTGACGCCATCCACCGGGTTGCCGGCGACGGCGTTGCACTCGCAAAGGTGGTCGAAAAGCGACGCCAGAGCGGACAGTTTGCGCCGGATCGTGGCCCGCGCCAGGCCCCGCGCCTCTGGCCCTCATCCGATTCCCGATCCGTCCCCATCCGTGGCCATTTCCCCTTCCCGTTATCCCCGTGTCTTCCCCGGTCCCCGCTCCGCTCGCACCCAATCCGCGTCCATCCCGCCCCGATCCACGCTTACAAACTCCTCCTCCCGCCCCAACCTCCGCGTCCCCCGCATCTCTGCGGTGAATTCCCCATCCCCGCCTGCTACCCTCCTCACCCAAGCTCCATTCGTCTCTTTCGTCTTTCTTGTCTATCTTGTCTCTCTTGCGCCACATGAGGGGACAAACCGACCGCCCTGTGCGACGCTCTCTCCATCGCCCCCACCGCGAAGGAGACCCCGCGCCATGAACCTCAACCCGTCGCCCTCAACGCCCCGCCCCATCCCGCAGCCGGTACACCGCCATCGGTTCCCTGCCGAAGTCTCGGGCCAGGCGGCCGTCCTCGCCGAACCACGCGAAGTCGCTGACCTCTCCCGTTTCGGCGTCGAAGGCGAACACGTTCCATCCCGTCCAGGGCCCGGGGCTGAAATCCTCCGAGATTCCGCCGATTGGGTCTTGACAAAGTGGCCTGATATTCGCCAAAGTTTCGCATCACTCACTTGGAGGTCCGACCTCATGACGCCCCTGGAAAAAGCGCGCAACATCGGCCCGAAATGCGCCGCCGAACTGGAAGCGGTGGGCATCGGTTCGCTCGAGGAACTCCGCCGAATGGGGTGGGAGGTCGCTTATGAAATCTGGACGGCCGCCTTCCCCGACCGCATCCATGCCATGGCCGCCTACGCTTTGATCGGCGCCGTGGAGGATTGCAACTGCTTGAGTTTGCCGGAAGATCTGAAACGCCGGGCCCGCCGCGCCACAGAACGCATGCGGGCCGAGAAAATCGCCTGATGCCAAATCTCCGCGTCCTCGTGCCCCCGGCGGAGAGTTTCTCGGAAACCCATCACCCCTCGCGCTTTGACTTGCCTCCCTCGCCTCCGCCCCGAGACTGAGTCCAACCGGCCTTGCGCCGGAAATCCCCGCCGCCCCAAGGAGACCGCCGCCCATGGCTATCGACATCGAAACGATCCGCAAACTGGTGGCTCTCGACGAGAGCGATCCCGTGCCGCGGTTTTCCCTGGCGCAAAAACTCCTGGAAGAAGACGGCTCGCCCGAGGCCATCGCCGAGGCGGAAACGCATCTGCACTTCGTCATCGGGGCCTCGCCGGATCACATCGCGGCGTACTATCTGCGCGCGCAAGTCCTGGAGCGCCAAGGCGAAACGGACGCTGCCAAAATCATCCTGCGGCAAGGCATGGAGCGCGCCGCCCTGGCGCCCGAGGGTTCGGGGCAGGATCTTCTGCCCGAGATGGAGGACTTGATGGAGGAGTTGGAGGCGCAGGATTAGAACCGCATCCAGAGCAGCTTGCTCCGTTTGCGGGCGCCAATGCGTTCGTATCCCAACAGGCCGCCGGCGAAATCCCAAGACGCGTTGGCGGGATCCTGATCGTAAGTGATGAAGGGAAAGGCATCGACACTGACCTGCTGGCCGAACCGTTCCCGATGCCAGAGGCGCCAGAGCACCCGCTGGCGCGTGTACGTTTCGCCGTTTTCGCCCGCCTCCGGAACGGTTTTTTCGTCGTAGAGGCGGCCGAGGAGAAAGCGTTTCGCCGCGCCGTGGCCGTCGGATTCGCTGAACCAGAAGGGCGTGACCCAGGCCGAGCGCTCGCGCTGAAGGGCGTCCTCCGCCGGGCGCGAGGGCTCGCCCCGCCACATCCATTGGTCCTTGCGCCCGATCAGCCCCAGCGGCCCGCGCCACCGGGCGTTCACGATGGGGTTGTCGATGGCGATTGGGGAACCGGACGTTTCGTCGTCGGCCAGGGCGGTGAAATGTTGCTCGAGAAGAGCGCGGTTTTCGTATGCTGCATTGTTCGAAATGTGCCATTTGCCCAGAAGTGAAAGCAGAATGCCGCCTCGGTTGGCGTTATCATCCATCGAAGACGTCCAGAAGAGCGGAAAAAGATGCGTGCTGCGGCCTTCGTCCTTTTTCCAGGTCGTGCCGAAAAAGGGAAGCAGAAGAGCGGTCTGCTTCATGTCGTCGCGACAGAAGTGATGGAACAGGAGATCCCCCAAATTGTAGAACCGTCCCATGCCATTCCGGTAATCCGATCCGCCCATCAAATCGTCGCCCCAGCTCAGGAACGGCGTGAGAAACATCTGATTCGCAACGCCTTCCTCGTCATCCTCTTCCGTGGATTTGGCACGCAGGAAAAGTGGAACGACCGATTGCAGTTCAAAATCTTCGTCTTTGTAGAAATGGGACAGGGGAAAAACGCCAGATGTGTAGGAGCCGCCGCGCCATTCGAATCGGCCCGAGAGCAGCAGCGGGATGGCCCGGAAGCGATGACCTTCGGCCCGGGACTCCACCCACGGCAGGGAGAGCGTCAGGCTCTTGTTCTTATCTGGCCAGACATATCGGCCAAAGAGCGGATAGATCCCGAGACCTTTCAGGCTGTCTCTTTGAATCCGATGAAAGAAAGGAAACATCGCCCACAGCAGCGGGCCATCTTCGGTCGATCGATAAATCCAAAGAGGAAAAAACTGGTTCCACGTCTTCTCTTCTTTGTGCCCAAATGCTCCCAAGGGCATCAGATAAGAAGTGAAAGACCGGTCATCGTATCTCTCGGTGTGAAAGAGAAAAATTCCAATGTTCGTGCCATTCATCTCCCGCGTTCGATTGTGGTAGAAGAGCGGAAACAACTGACCTCCCACCGAATCGTTCCACCAGACCCCCACCAACGGCCACGGGGCGTAAACCATCTTTGAGCCGTTGTGCTCTCGATAGAAAAGCAACGGCCCAAGGACCCCAAAGAATGGCTCCGCCTCGCCGCGGCTCATCGCCATCAGCGGCGTCCACAGGAACTCCTTGAACTGAAACCACAGCGGCGCCGCGATCAGGTAGTCGCCGGGGATGCTGCGCGCCACGGTCAGGACGCGCCAGTAGCCCTTGCTCCCGTCCATCACCGCCAGGCCCGGCAGCGCCGGATGGAGCACGCCCAACGCCAGCCGCTCCGTATCGACGCGGTATTCGTAGAACGGATAGAAGCTGTGGCCCTCGTCCGACACGGTCACCAACGGCCACAGCACCGACAGAGCGGGGTCGCGATAGTAGGCCAGGGGCCACAGATTCACCCGGTCGCCCGCTGGCCCCTTCGCCACCGGATAATCATCGTCCCACAACGGCGTGCTCTTCATGTAGTGCGACGAACAGCCGGCCGCGAGCAGCAGAGTGGCCAGAAAGAGAAGACGGAAGAACCCCATGGGACGACACCCTTTGTTCGAGAGGATGAGGGATAGGTGGCGAAGGGGCGGGATGGCGGCAAGAGAAAAAGAACGAACGTATACTTACAAACTCCTTTCGGGTCCTTGTCCAGGGCCTTAATCCTTCAAGAAATCACCGATGAGACGCGGAGAACGCAGAGTTGGTTGGCGCTTTTGAAGTTAGTCGGAACCACCGGCAGGCCTCGGTTTCTGGCTGGATGACTGGAAAACGGCGGCCGATTCTTTGAAACGTGACTATCCATGCAGGAAATTGCCAGAATTGCCGCGACTTTGGTTGGGTCTGGCAAGTATTCGGATTTGGGATTCATTCGCAGATTTCTTCTTTCCTTCGACTTGGCGCAGACAGCTCACTTTCCTGAGCACATCTTTCAAATGATCTCTGTGGAACCTCTGTCCTCCGTGCCCTCTGTGGTGAAGGATCGCGGTTTCAGAGTGCAAAAGCGCTTTTACTCTTGACCGTCCTGGCTCCCCCTTCTATTCCATCGGTCCAACAGTCGGCGCCTTTCCGCTCGTTCAAGCCTTCATGACAAGGGTCTTGGCCAAACACGAGGGTCCCGCCGGGGATCGACCGGGCTGAATTGCGAGCGGCGACTGTGTGTAAGCGTTTTGACAAGGACCCCCCCCCCGATGCGCCCCTTCGGTATTCGCCCCATTCAACGACCCCTTCGCGCCGCCGCCTATGCGGTGGCCGGCCTCGCCGGTGCCCTTCTGACCCCGGATGCCCAGGCCCAGATTCCCGCCATCGACCGCGTTTTCCTCTGGCAGGTGGCGGCCCGCCCCGATGAAACGGGGCGCATTACGGTGCGGGTGCAAAATTCCGGCAGCCTGGACGGAAACGACACGTTGAGGGCCCGGGTGACGGGGCTGGATGGCGAGGTGCTGTCCGATGAAACCCGCGCCCCGGCCGGCGAGTACACGAACTTCGATTTCCCCGCCGGCCTGCCCGAGGGCGGGCACCTTCTGGAGGTCGAACTCTACGACAGCGCCCTGAAGCTCGACGAGGAAGAGCGCATCTACTCCGTCGTGGCGGACACGGCGGACGATGTGCGCTACGGGTTCTACACGCTGTTCGGCAGCGTCGGCGGGAATTACACGGCCAAGACGGACCTGCTGACCGACTGTTACCTGAACGCCATCGAGTACTACGACTGGTTTCCCGCGCACGGCGATTACACGCCTGACAGCGCGTCCTACACCCAGCCGCCGTTCGGCTTCCACATCGAGGTGGGCGACATCCAGAACAAGATCTCCGAAGCCCGCGCCAAGAACATCCTGGCGATCGCCTACACGGCAGCCTACGCTGCCGATCCGCCGGTGCTGAGCGCTTTCCCCAACGGCCACCTGACGAACGCGGGAGGCGACAACATCGCGTTCTATAATGGCAATGTGGGGCGCGAGGCGGACCTGGGCGGGGTGTGGTATTACCTGACGGCCTTCGCGCCGGACACGGCGTGGAACACGCACCTGATGAATGAACTGCGGACCAGCCTGGACGGCTCCGGCATGGTGACCTTCGATGGCTATGAATTGGACACTTACGGCTGGAACGAGCCCTACTATTCGCCCGGCAGCAGTTTCAACGGCACCCCCATGTCCACGATGCTGGCGAAACTGACCAGCGATGTGCAGGCCCTCGTTCAGGAAGAACGGCCCGGCGGCTTGACCACGCTGAACAACATCGCCGAGGAAGGCATCGAGCAGTTCTATGACGTCAGCGATTTCCTGTTCGTCGAGAACTGGGACTTCCACAAGCCGCGCTACGATCAGGTGGCCGCCATGGTGGCCAACCGCGTGGCGGAATCGGGCAAGCGGTTCGTGTCGAAGTGCTATCCTGCCGACATGAATCCCTCGCAAACGTCATGGCCCAATGCGAACCTGCGCCTCCTGATGGGCGCGCATCTCTATGGCGGCGGCAGTTTCATGGTGGCCGGCGAGCCCAAGGAAGACACCGGCGAAATCCGCGGCCTGAACTCGCTGTTCTATCCCGACGCCCAGGTCCAGAGCGCCGCGAACTTCGCCACCATCCGCCAATACAACGGCCACGATGCCGCCCTCTACCGCATCAACCACGGGCCCGGTGTGCAACCGCGCGAGACCGATCTGGCCATCGCCGGAACCCTGGCCCATTCCTATCGCACGGCCGAAGGCGGCGCCGCGTGGACGCTGCTCCATCTGGATGGCGCCTCGGAATGGACCACGACGACCGCTGCGCCTTCGACGCTGACGAACCTCGTGGTGACGCTGACGCTGCCCAATGGCCTCGTGCCCGAGGACGTGCTCTATGGCTCGCCGGACGACGCGGCGACGGTCTTTCCCCGGCCGATCAACTGGACGGAAACCAGCCCCGGCGTGATTGAATGCACGATTCCGCAGTTGCAGACCTTTGGAACCGTGATCGTCGTGCCTCAGGATTTGGCCCTCACGACCGCCGATTCGGCGGAGGACGCGGCCTATGGCGGTGGCTGGGCGGGCGGTCCGTCGGGCGGCGCGGGCTGGGCGGGCGATTGGCAGATCACCGGCGCCTCGCCCACCAGCGGCGCCTTCATCGGCTCCTCGGCCAGCAACGGCCCCGCCGCCGCCGAAGCCGACCGCGACATCGACACCGGCGGCCGGGCCTGGGGCCTCTACAATCAATCGACCGCCACCGTGATGGAGGCCAGCCGCTCCTTCACGCCGCTCGACACGGGTCAATCGCTGCGCCTGCACATGGACAACGGGTACATGAACACCGGCGGTTCGGCGGGCTTTGGGCTGCGCAACGCCTCGGGCGAGAACCTGTTCGAATTCTACTTCCGAGGCGGCGAAGGCCAGTACTTCGTTCAGGATTCCCTCGGCGAGCGCATGACCGCCCTGCCCTTCACCACGGCGGGCCTCGACATCGAATTCACCCTCACCGCCCCCACCGCCTACAGCCTGCGGGTGGTGCCCTTTGGCGAGGAAAGCGCCACCATCACCCTGACCGGCTCTCTCGCGCCGGTCAGCGGGTCGCTGGACATCGAGACCCTGCGGCTCTTCAACTTCAACGCCGGCACGGGAGCGGCCTACGACGTGTTCTTCAACGACGTGTCGATCTACCGCAAAGACGCGGCATCGCGGGTCGAGGGGTGGGCGGTGTTTTGAATGCCGCGCGCGGGAACGGGCGCAGGGCACGCGCCTGTTCCCGCCTTCTTATCGGACTCTATTGACTATAAATACTACGGCAGATAGAAGCAGCCATGCGAGAATCGCCACGGGAACGATGCGCCCTTCCGCACTGACTGCCAAACCAGTGACGGAAACTCCAACAAGAAGAATCAGACCAAACAATCCCCACAGAACTGTCTCATTTCGCATCAATCCTGATCCAGCTTCAGCACCGCCAGGAACGCCTCCTGGGGGATTTCGATGGTGCCGAATTGCTTCATGCGCTTCTTGCCCTCTTTCTGCTTTTCGAGGAGCTTGCGTTTACGTGAGATATCGCCGCCGTAGCACTTGGCGGTGACGTCTTTGCGCATGGCCGAGACGGTTTCGCGGGCGACGATTTTGCCTCCGATAGCGGCCTGGATGGCCACCGCGTACATCTGGCGCGGCACGATTTCCTTGAGCTTGGCGCAGAGCTGGCGCCCCTTGTGGGCGGAATCGTCGCGCCGCACGATCACCGACAGCGCGTCCACCGGTTCGCCGTTGATCAGGATGTTCATTTTCACCAGGTTTTGCGGCGCGTAACCCGCCATGTCGTAATCGAAGCTGGCGTAGCCGGAGGTCGCGGCCTTGAGCCGGTCGTGAAAGTCCGTCACGATTTCCGCCAACGGCATGTCGTAGGTCAGCTTCACGCGCTCGGGATTGATATAGACCATTTCTTTTTGCAGGCCTTTTTTCGACGTCGCCAACTTCATCACGTTGCCCATATAGCTGGGCGGGAAATAAATGTTCAGAATCACCATCGGTTCCTCGAACACGTCGATTTCCTGGGCCGAGGGCAGCTTGGCGGGGTTTTCGATAAAGGAGGTTTCGCCGTTCGTTTTGGTGACGCGATAGTTCACCGATGGCGCGGTGAAGACGAGGTCGAGGTCGTGCTCGCGCTCGAGCCGTTCCTGGATGATTTCCATGTGCAGAAGCCCGAGGAATCCGGCGCGGAAGCCGAAACCGAGGGCCTCGCTGACTTCGGGCTCGACGTGGACCGAGCCGTCGTTGAGCTGGAGCTTTTCCAGCGCGTCCTTCAGATCGTCGTAATCGTCGCTGGCGGCGGGATAGATGCCGGCGAAAACCACTGGACGCGCTTCCTTGTAGCCGGGCAGGGCCTTGGTGGCGGGTTTGCGGGCGCTGGTGATGGTGTCGCCGACGCGAACGTCGCGGATGTTCTTGATGGCGGCGGTGAAGAATCCCACCTCGCCACAGGACAGTTCTTCGACTTTGACCTGGGCCGGGGTGAGGACGCCGACTTCGCTGACGTCGTAATCGCGGCCTTCGCGCATGAAGCGGATCTTTTCGCCGGCGCGCATCGAGCCATCGACGATGCGCACATAGCACACGACGCCGCGATAGGCATCGTAAATCGAGTCGAAAATCAGAGCGCGCAGGGGCTCGTCCGGTTTGCCGATGGGCGGCGGAATTTTCGCGACGATCGTGTCGAGGAGCGCCTTGCAGTTCTCGCCCGTCTTGGCGCTGATGGGGATCGCGTCGTCCGGGTTCAGGCCCACCGCGTCGCGGATCTCGGCTTTGGCGGCGGGGATGTTGGCGTTCGGCAGATCGATCTTGTTGATGACCGGAACGATCTCCAGGTCGTTTTCCAGGGCCAGGTACACATTGGCGAGGGTCTGGGCCTCGACGCCTTGGGCCGCATCGACCACGAGGACGGCGCCCTCGCAGGCGGCGAGCGAGCGGGACACCTCGTAGGTGAAGTCCACGTGGCCGGGGGTATCGATCAGGTTGAGCTGATAGATCACACCGTCGGGCGCCTTGTGGAAGAGGCGGACGGCCTGGGCCTTGATGGTGATGCCGCGCTCGCGTTCCAGGTCCATCGAGTCCAGCACCTGGGCGCGCATCTCGCGCTGAGTCAGGGTGCCGGTCATTTCCAGCAGGCGGTCGGCCAGCGTCGATTTGCCGTGGTCGATGTGTGCGATGATGGAAAAGTTGCGGATGCGATCTTGGGTGAATTCAGCCAATGAAGTACCTCGGGCCGGTCGATGGGCACCGGAAATTGCGCGGGGCGAGCCGGTCGAGGCTCCCCTCGCGGGTGAGAAGCAATCGCCGAACCGCCCCGCTCTCGGCAAGGGAAAGGCGCGGGGGGTTTGTTGCGTGGCTTATTCGCAGGGGGTCTTGGGACGCTCCCGTTTCGGGCTACCCCGGGAATCCCCGTCGGCCGCGGAGGATGATGCCTTGGCCTCCCGTCACGGTGATCGTCCAGGCGGTGTCGGTGGG
Organism: Sumerlaeia bacterium; assembly: GCA_040219255.1. Classification (GTDB taxonomy): domain Bacteria; phylum Sumerlaeota; class Sumerlaeia; order SLMS01; family JAHLLQ01; genus JAVJSW01. Next base: position 300,950 of record JAVJSW010000068.1, on the reverse strand, counting down.
GCAGGTGCCATCCGTCGCGCGCAGGACCACGTTGTAGGTGCCGGGAGCGGGGAAGACGTAGGCGAGGGGCAGGGGGCCGGAAGCGACCGCCTCGCCATCGGCGAAGAGGCTGTAAGTCAAGCCGTCGCCATCGATGTCCGAGGCGGTGACGCTGAACGTTTCGCGCTTGCTGTTGATAGTGCGGCGGCTCGCGGCGGGGGTGCGGGCGGTGACTTCGGGACAGCGGTTCACCGGAATCTCGGTGAATTCGCTCCAGTTGCCGTCGGCCGGGCCGGGTTCGGGCGAGCCTTCGGCGCGGGGCACGTCGCGCTGGACGCGCAGGTAGATGGTGTTCTTTCCCGCTGGCAGGATGGCGGGGTTGACCTGGGCCGTCAGGGGGTGATCGCCGAATTCGTCCGGCTCGCCGATGGCGACCGCGTTGCCATCGCCAAAGGGCGTTTCCGGGTCCAGGGTCCATTCGGCGCGAAGGAGCGGCAGGTTGGGTTCGATCTCGAACACGAACTCGCGCCACTCGGTCGTGAAACCGTCTTGATCGAAGAACCGGATGTAGAAGTAGTAGGTGCCGACGCCGAGGTCGCGGGTGTTGAAATCGACGCTGGCCTGGGCCTCGGGGCGGGGCGGATCGACGGCGACGCGGGCGATGGCTCCGCAGGCGGGCTGGGGCGGGATGTTGCCCATGCTCCATCGCGACGTGCACAGCGTCCATTCGTAGGCGGTGATGACCGGCGTGCCATCGTGGCGAAAGACGCGCCAGGCGCTTGCCCCGGTGCGGCCTTCCGAGTCCTCCAGAAGGATGCGGAAGTGATGCGGGCCGAGGGGCAGGCCGCCGTCGCCAAAAGCCGGATCGGCGGTGGTGATGGTGCCGCTCGTGCCCGAGAGGTTGAACGCCAGCATCGGGTCGCCCGGCGGATAGGGAACGGATGTCGGTTCGTCGGCGACGGCGAGGGGAATGGGGTCGAAGTTCTGGACCTCGAAGAAGGCCTTGGAGACGGCGCTGCCCTGGGCCGCCGCGAGGGCGGGCAGGAGCGGGGGGGCGACGGCGAGAAGGAGAAAAGGAAAACGGATCACGGGATTACCTCGCCGCGCCGACGGCTTCGATGGTGAAGGGGCCGTCGGAAATGCGAATGGTGCCTAGGGGGGTGACTTGCTTGACGACGGGCCCGTCGTCGATGGTGGTGAAGAATCCCGCTGCGAAGGGGCCGCCGAAGACGCCGAGGTCGTTGCGCGAGCCGTCGGGATCGCGAAACGCGGTGGTGGGCCATCCCGCGTTGCGGGCCTGGGAATTCGTGCGGAGGCGAACATCGCGTCCGCAGCCTGGGCTGGAGTCAAGAAATCCAACGCTCAGGTTCGACGCATTGGTCGCCGGGATCGGCAATTTTCCGCCAATCCCCAATAGGAACCCACCGTAGTTCCCAACGACATTTGCGGTCACAAGGTTGTATTGCATTTGGAACCGCTCGGACTCATTTGGTGTGGATTGCGTCGAGAAGGCCGTAAGAAAGCTCACATAAATACCCACTCCGGCATTCTCGCTGACGATACTATTTTGAATCGTGGTAAAAGAGCAAGTTGTGGGATTCACGGAAGGGAGGATAACGTCGATGCCATTTCCCGCATTGTTGGTCACGACACAGTTGGAAACAGTAAGCTGTGGAGGCGTCACGTTGATAGTTGTCCATTCCGAGTAGATCCCCGAAATGCGATTCCCTTCAACAACACAATTCTGAAGCCGAACTTCTGCGGAATCCGAAAGAAAAACTCCATAGCCCCCGCCGCGGATGTTGAATCCGATCAGGGTCACTTCCTGCGCGAACCCCAAACTGACCACGGGAATGGTCGAGTCCGTGTCGTCCGCCCCATTGATGCAAGTCAGTAGAGGGCCGTCGATTGCCCGCAAGGTCAGACCGCCCTGATTGATTTGCAGCGTCTCGCGGTATTCCCCCGGATAGACCAAGATTTCGCTAAAGCCCTGGGAGGGTGCCGCAAGGATGGCTGCCTGAATGGTGTCGTACACGCCGATTTGCGAGCCGGTGGTGGCGCCGTCCTGGCGAACCACGACGCAATCCGCGCTCGGGCAGTCGAAATCCTGGGCGAATGCCGTCATCGCAAAGCACGATATGGCGGCGGCTATGAGAAACTGGGCTGGAAACTTCAAGAGGACGAGGCTCCTTTTTCGGGTGCGGGTGCCTGTTCGATACAGGGGGCATTTCAGAGTCTTCGGCGGCGGCTTGGCTTACCTCGCCGCGCCGACGGCTTCGATGGTGAAGGGGCCGTCTCCGGCGCGGATGGTGCCGAGGGGGGTGACCTGCTTGATGACGGGGCCGTCGTCCATCGAGGTGTAGTAGGCCTCGGCGAAGGGGCCGCCGAAAGCTCCCATGTCGTTGCGCGACCCATCGGGGTCGCGGTAAGCGGCGGCGGGCCAGCCTTGGTTGCGGGCGTTGGAGGTGCTCAGGAGGCGAACGTCCGGGCCGCAGCCGGTGGCGGAGCCGATGAAACCGGGGGATTGGTTTTGGATATTTGCGGTGCCGATGGGAATGCTTCCATTAGCAATGGAGGGGCCCAGATTTCCTTCTGCATTCGCTGATAGCAAGTTGTGCGAAAACTGAAATCGATCCGTGAAAAGGAAACTGGAACAACAACATATGGAATTGACCACACCGTAGTCGACAGCATATCGGCCATTGTTGGTTATGATTGAATTGTGAACACTCATGTGCGAAACGAGTGGACATCCGCGTGAATTAAGTAAGCTCGTCATTGCAATGCCACTGCCAGAGTTATTACTGACCACGCAATTGATCACACTGACAGCTGGCGGGGGAAGCAGCTCTTCGTTCCAGAATGTTCCAACTCCCGCGATGCGATTCCCCTCGATCACGCAGTTGCGGATGGTGGCTTCCGCGGAAATGGAAACCAGCACGCCGTACCCGCCGCCGGAAATGGTGAAACCGATAAAGCTCAGTCCCTGCACCGAATCCATGCCGATGGTGGGGGCGTCCGAAATCGCCGATGTGGACCCATCGATACACGTCAAGAGCGGCCCCTCGAGCGAGCGCAGTGTCATGCCGCCGAGGGAGAAGTGCAGGTTCTCATAATACCGCCCCGGATAGACCACGATTTCCGTGTGGCCACGGATGGCCGCGTCATTGATCGCCGCCTGGATGGTTTCGTACACGCCGATGCTGGAGCCGGTGGTCGCCCCGTCCTGCCGAACCACGGCGCAGGTGGCGCTGGGGCAGTCGAGGTCCTGGGCGGGCAGGAGGGGGGCCAGGAGCGCGAAGGCTCCGACGAGAATCAGGCGGCGAAGGGCGGGCACGGGGTGCGGGTCTCCTGCGGGAAGAATCGGATCGAAACGATCTCTCATGCTCGCCCGATGTGTCCTCAGAGAATCAACTGGAATAAGGGAGAATCACGCTCCGTCCCGCCGCACGGGGGCGGGCTGGAGACCGGCTTATTCCTCGAAAATCGAGAAGTTGTTCTTGATGGCGATCACGTCGATGATTTCCGTCACGTCGCCTTCGGCGAGTTCGAAGGCATCGGCGAAGGCTTGCAGGAGGGCCTTCTCGTTGTTGTCCAGGTGGCCGTCGCCCATGGCCATGTCGAGGAGGATGGCGATGGTGGCGAGGCGCTGTCTTTGGTTCAGCTTCTCGGCGACCATCGGGATGATTTCCGAAGGCTTCTTGTTCTTGTAAACCTTGTAGGCATCCTGGAAGGCTTTCTTGTCGTCGCGCACGATCTGGCCGAGGGAGGCCAGTTCGGACTCCTCGACAACGCCGTCGGCGGCCATCATGACGATGGCGGAAAGCGCGAGCGAACTCTTGGGGGTCAGCTCGATCGCTCCCCCTCCTGTCAGACGATCGAAAAGACCCATGAAACGAAATCCTTCTTCGAGAGGGTGGTGGTTGTTCAGTGGGCACGGAATAGCGTGTGTCCTGTGGGGGGCCAAGACGAAAATTCCGCCGCCGAAGTTTCTGCCTCGCCGCTATCCGCCCGCCGAGAGGGAAGGTGGCGCGAGATGCGCCACGGACGGGACTTTCGCAGGGCCTGACGGGGGTCATTGCACCAGGTGCCGATGGGCGGCGTGGCACAACTCTGGCGGTACAAAGTGCCAGCGCGGGGGCGAGCCTTCCCGCGCTGACCGTAAATAATCTCCACCGGAGGAATCCCCCTATGCCTTTGACGACTCTCAAACAACTCTACATCGAACAACTTCGTGATCTGCACAGCGCCGAGCGGCAGGCCCAGACAATCTTTCCGCGCATCGCCACGGCGACCCAGAACAGCGACCTGAACGCCTGCTTCGATGAATGCAACAAGGGCTCGAAGGTCCGCCAGGAACGCCTGGAAGCCATCATCCGCGGCCACGGCGCCGAACCCACGGGCCACAAGTGCGAGGCCATGGCGGGCATCATCCGCGAGGCCGAGGAAAACCTTGGCGAGCGCGCCGATATCGCCGTCCGCGACGCCGCCCTCATCGCCAGCGTCAACCGCATCGCCCACTACGGCATCGCCGGCTACGGCACGGTCAAGGCCTTCGCCAAGGAACTGGGCCTGAAGGACGACGCCAAGCTGCTCGACGATTGCCTGGACGAAGCGGGCGCTTCCGACAAGCGCGTCACCAAAATCGCCGAGGGCGGCATGCTCTCGAGCGGCGTGAACAAGGAAGCGAAGAAGTAATGTCCTAAATCGATTCGGGAGGCCGGGTGGCCTTGACACCTCGGATCAGAGCAGGCTTGATTCCGGGCGAGTTCCTCCGTGGGAATTCGCCCGGTTTTTTCATTTCGTATAAGGACGATCCATTATGTCTGAAGCCGCCCCTGTCACCCTTACGCTTTCGGACGCCCTGTGGCCCGCGGCGACCACGTCCGAGTCCAAGGCCCTTCCCTGGCTCCGCAACGGAGCCCTCGTCATCGGCGGTGTCGCCCTGATGACGATTGGCGCCAAACTTTCCTTCAACACGGCCCTCAGCCCCGGCGTGCCGATTTCGATGCAGTCCTTTGCGGTGCTGGTCATCGGCATGGTGCTTGGCTGGCGGCTTGCCGCTTCGTCGGTGGCGTCGTATCTGGCGCTTGGCCTGGCGGGCGCGCCCGTGTTCGCGAACCTGGGCGCCGGCCCGGTTTACTTCATGGGGCCGACGGGCGGGTATCTGCTCGGGTTCCTGGCCGCCGCCGCCTTGGTGGGCTACTTGGCCGAGCGCGGTTTCGACCGCACCATGTCCCGTTCGCTGATCGCGATGGCGGCGGGCACGGCGGTGATTTTCGTTCCCGGCGTGCTTTGGTACAGCAACTGGCTCGGCGGTAATCTCTCACACGCCTACGATATGGGCTTGCTGATCTATCTGCCGGGCGAAGTCATCAAGATCATCCTCGCCGCCGCCGTTCTGCCGGCCGCGTGGAAGTTCGCCGGCCGCAAGCGCGGCTAACGCCCGCCCCCGTTCCCCAAAGCCTCCGCGCCCGGTTCTTCGCCCGAGGAACCGGGCGTTTCCATGTCCAGACCTCGATAGGCCCGTGCCAGGATCTCGGCGGCGGGCTGGCCCTGCCAGGTGAAATCGCCCGGCCGGCGGGGCTGGGCCGTGGCGCAGGGGTCGGCGTGGTACTTCCACCAGTACGCCCCGGCCAGCCACTCCTCGTCCGCCATCGCCGCGAGTGCCACGCGATAACCCAGCGCCTGCGTCGCCGGCGAGGGACCGCCGTCCTCGCGCCAGACCCACGGCTCGACCAGCGCGTTCGGCGTCGCCTTATAACCGATTTCCGTAAAGATCACGGGCCTCCCCGCGCGCCGTGAAACCGCCTCCATGCGGTCGAGCCAACCCTCGAACCGCGCCGCCAGATCCTCCGCCCTATCGCCCGGTGCCTCGGCTAGGGGAAAGTACGCCTGAACCCCGATCGCATCCAGCGCGTCGCCGAATGCCAGGGCCTCCGCTTCCTCGTACCAGTTCGCGCTGTAGATCAGCTTGCCTCTGTAAACCTCGCGGCAGGCGGCGATCACGCGGCGCCAGTCCTCGGGGCGTTCGCGGGTGGCGCGTGTCATTTCCGCGCCGACGCTGTACCACGCCATGCCCGCGTCCTCGGCCAGCGCGGCGTAATGCACGGCGAAGCGGGTGTAACTGGCGAAGAACGCCTGCCACTGCGCCTCCGTCTCGAACCCGATGTCGTCCAGCCAGAGGTCGTTGCCCTGGGCGTCCTTGCCCCCGCGGCGGAGCCAGATGTGGGGCCGCAGCATCACCGTCATCCCCGCCTCGCGGGCCAGCGAGGCGTACTGGCGCAGGCCATCGTCGCGCTCGCCAAACCACCGCCCGCCGCCCCCGCCGCCCGATTCGGTTCGCATGTGGACTTCGGTGGAGGACGCGCTCTCCATCCAGCCAAACGGGTTGAGCGACACATGGGTCACGCCCGTGGCGGTGAGTTCTTCGATGTGACAGGGCTCGAGCGGCAGGCCGCCTTCGAGGCAGACGCCGCGGTGGAAGGCGGGGCGGAGGGGGCTTTCGGCGCGGGTGGTTTGCCAACCGAGCGCGAGAACGGCGGTTATCAGCGGGAGCAAGGGAGAGCGCATGGGTCGGTGGCCTGGGCGGCGAGGGGCCGGACGGGATTCGAAATCAGACACAATCGGGCGGTGATTCCGCAAGGTCAGCTTTCGCGGGTCGGAACGGAAGTGTCGCGCCAGACCTGAAGAAATCCCAATCGCCCCTTGCCGTCGGCTTGCCGTTGGCCGCATCACGGTACAGGATTTGTTCAGGGCGCAGGCCTTCCCTTCAACCCACCAGTCCGCGAGGTGCTGTTCCGAGACCATGATGCGCCGTGTTTCATCGCTTGTTTTCTTTTGGGCCGCCTGTCTGGCGGGGGTGGGCGGAGCCGTCCTGCTCCAGCTTTTCTGGATGGACGAGGGGTTGCAGGGGCGCATCGTGAACCAGTTCACGCTCGACGATCCGCTCGCGTTCGCGCCCCTCTTGTTTCCCGTGGCGGGCGTTCTGGCGGCGCTGGCGGTGCTCGGCTACCTGATCAGTCTGGACCCGAGGGCCAAGGGCCGGCCGTTTGTCAGTATGGCCGCCGGGTTCGCCGGGCCAGGAGCGTTGGCGGCGGCGGCGGGGTACTGGTTCACGCTCGAGGAATTCGGCAATCCGGCGCTCGGCTGGCTGTCGGCGGCGGGCGGGGCGCTGGCTGGTGCCGTGCTGATCCTGGCGGTCGAGCTGTTCTTCCGCTGGTTCTGGGATCGGGCGCTGCGGTCCATGGACCAGAAAAACCTCGGCGGACCCGCCTTGCTGGTCAGCCGCATCGGCCTTCTGTGGCGCCCGGGCCAGGACCGGCTTCTGCGCGCCGTGGCGATGGAGCGCTTCCGCCGGGGCGCCCGGGGCGAGACCTCGGCCATGCTGCGCGACCTCTACGCCGCCGGCGACCGCGACGCGGACCTACTCGAAATGCTCTGCCGCCTCGCCAACGAGGAAGGCAAACCGGCGGAATACCTGACTTACCTGCGCCAGCTCCTCGAAAAATTCCCCAACGACGAACAGCTTCAGGAAGCCTACCTGGACGAGCTTCTCGAGCAGGGCCACGAGGAGGAGGCCCTCGATGCCATGGAGCGCTATGGCGTCGGCGGCGAGGACGAGGAAGCGCTGGCGGCCTACGCCTCGCTCCTGGTCGCGGCGCGGCGCTTTCCCGAGGCCGTGCAGGCGGCCAAGCGCCTGGGCGAGGTGGAGCGCGTGCCCATGCCTCGCAGCAACAAGATCCTGCGCGACATCCTCAACAAGGAAGAGCGGCCGGATGTGCTGAACATCCTGGCGTCCCAGGCGGAACGCACCGCCAACCGCGAGGCGCAGATGAAGTGGCTCGAGCGCTCCCTGGCGCTCGATCGCAACCAACCGGGCAAGCGCCACCGCCTGATCCAGCTCTACGAGGAAATGGATTACCCGGACCGGCTGGAGAATGTGCTGGCCCAGGAAGTCGAGGACAAACCCCAGGACGCGGCGCTGGCGTTGCGCTACGCCCACGTTCTGATGAGCAACGCCAAGGCCGACAAGGCCCGCGCGTTCCTGGGCCGCAAGTCCTTCCAGGAAGGGCCGAAGGACGCGGAGCGGCTGGAAATCCTGGCCCACGCCCACTTTGAAATGAAAGACATGGATCAGGCCCGCGGCGCGGCGGAGGCCGCTCTGAAGGTCCCCGGCGCCCACGACGCCGGGCGCGAGGGCCGGCTGAACATGCTGCTGCGCCGCGTCGAGAACGCCATCCTTTCCAAGGAACTGGCCGAACTGGTGGAGCGCGCCCACAACACCCCAGCCGATCTGGAACTCAACCTGGAGGCCCTGCGGGCCCTCGTTCTGGGCGGCCATGGCGAGCGCGCCGTCGGCCTCGCGGACCGGATCCTGACAAACCACCCGGCCGCCCGGGGCGACGTGGCCAACACGCTGGAGTACGCCTTCACCAAGGTCACCAAAGCCGCCGCGAAAGAACCGGCCCCCGAGGACAACGGCGGCTCCGCCGACCCTAAAGACGCCGCCGCCAAAACGAAAACCACCGGCATCACCTTTCCGCTGCTGGACCTGCTGTCGGACCTCCAGGCCGAGCAAGGCCGCTACGACGCCGCCCTGGAAACCATCAAAGCCATGGCCGCCCGCGGCATGGACCCAGTCGCGACCCTGCGCGACGCCAGCCAGAAAATCCTGCGCCGCAGCCCCCACCACCTGCCGACTCTGTCGGCGCTCGGCGAGGCCTACCGCCGCGCTGCCATGTTCACCGAAATGATCCACGCCTACTCCCTCTATCTGGCCAACGGCGGCGAGGAAACGGAAGAAATCAGCCGCGCCCTCGGCGAAGCCTACCTCGTCCTGAAGGACTACAAGAGCGCCAAGAAACACGTGTCCAGGCTCATGGGCGGCGACGTCGTCGAGAGCGAAGAAGCCACTCGCATGCTCCACCGCCTGATCCCCATGGCCATCGACTCGGGCGCGGCGGACGAAGCGGCCGAATTCCACAAACTGCTCGAGCAGCGCGCCCCCCAGGACAAAGAAACGAAACGCCTGCGCGCCCTCGTCAGCCATGCCCTCGACAGCAAACGCTTCGCCTTCCTCCAGCGCGAGGTCGAAGGCGGCAAAGCCAGCTACGACCAACTCATGGAACTCGGCGATCTCTCCCGCGAGGCCGAGGATTTCGGCCAGGCCATCACCTACTACCAACGCGCCAGCCGCCAACCGGAAGCCAGCCGCCTCCCCCTCGCGAAACTGGCCTACTGCTACGCCAAAAAACGCCTCTTCGACATGGCCGGCGACACCCTCGGCGAACTCAAACTCTCCCTCCAGGACGACCCGGCGGAACTCGACGAACTCATGGGCTGGGTGTACCAGACGGCGGAACTCCTCGAAGAAGCCCACTTCTTCAACCGCGCCGCCGCGATGTTCAAGCAACTCGTGAAAATCGACGCGGGGTATAAGGATGTGCTGAACCGGGTGGAGAAGTTGACGAGCCGGTAAACCCCCCAGCTTGGCGTTCCGCCGCCCGTTGTGACAGGCCCCAACCTACTCCCCCGGCCCGATCCGCACCGTGATCGTCGAGGGAAACTCCTCGTCCAAGTCCACCAGGGTGGTGCCTTCCTTGTCGCCGTAGCCGGCGAAGACTTCGATCTGGCCGACGCTGACGGAACCCGTTTCGAAGTAGCCGTCCTTGGCCGTTTCGCCTTCGAGCGGCGGCAGCGAGCCGTAGGGGCCGCTGATCGCCACGTAGGCCCCGCCGACGGGCCGGCCGGTCTGCGCGTCCTCCACATAGATCTGCGTTTCGCGCCCGAATTCCCAATCGAGCGGCGTGCGCGCTTCGCCGTTCTCGACCAGGGCCGGTTCGCTGTACGCCATGTCCACCGCCGAGCGCGCCGCCACGACGCGGTAGATGCCCGGGTCTTCGATGGAAACGGCGATGCCGTCGGCCTCGCGCAGGAACTCCTCGGCCCCCGTCTCGCGCCAGGCGTCGGCGCCCTCGTCGTATCGTTCGAGGACATAGATCGGGTAGGGCACCTTGGCGCCGATGGCGAGCCGTTCGCGCTCGCGTTCGTCGATTTCCGCCAGCAGCCACCGGAACTGGGGCACTTCGAAGGTCACTTCCGCCTCGGTAGCGCTTTCCTCCAACGCGTCCGCCACGGGGTCGAACGTCAGCCAGTGGACGCGCGGCATGGCGCGGCGCGGGCCCAGGCCCATTTCCTCCTCCGCCGTGGCGGGAAATTCCGAGCCCGGCCCGGCGGCCAGGACTCGCAGCTTAGTCTCGCGGGCGCGGGGCAGGCCTTCGAAGACGAATCGGCCGTCCTCGTCCGTGATGCGCTGGTTCTGGCCCGGCGCACCGGGGCGTTCCACCAGGGCCCCGGCGATGGGCTCGCCGCTGCCCTCGCGCACGAGGCGCCCCCGCAAATCCACCAGCCCGGCCGCCGCGTCGTCGCCAAAGAGTGCGCCGATGTCCAGCTCCGCCTCCACGATTTGCCCGGGTGCCAGCTCGACCACCATCGGCTCCGCCTCGACGCCGCTCACCGTCAGCAGCGTCAGCCGCACCGCCGGGTCGGGGTAGAGCGGCGCCAGCCGGGCGGCCTCGTCCACGGTAACGGCCAGCGGCGCTTCCTCGCGATAGGCCGCCGCGATGGCGGGGGCCATGCGGCCCAGCAGCCCGCCGATACGCGACGCGTCCTCGGCCCAGAGGGCGTCCTCCGCCGGGCGCCGCGAGAGCCGCAGCAGGTACTCGCCCTGGCCCAGCGTGTCGTTCACCAGCCGCAGCCGCAGACCGGTGGGCGCGATGGGCTCGATGGGTTGGGGCACCATCCGGTATTCCTGGCTCTCGACCTCGCGCGGCTCCGTTTCGGCCGGGAACACATCCGCCAGCCACAGCGTTCCGCGGTCTGTGTAGGCCGCCACGCGATAGAACGGGGCGTCCGGCAGATCGGGGCTGAGCAGTGTTCGCACCCCCGCTTCGCCATCCGGCAAAGCGATCACGCGGGCCGGGATCCATTCGCGCACGTTGGCCAGTTCGAAGTAACCGCGCGCCCCGGCGCCTTCGCCGCCGGCGGCCTGCTGGGCCTCCATCTCGGCGAGGTCTTCCGGGGCGATGGCGGTGATGCCGACAAGGGCGGTGACGCCGCCGTCTGCGTCACCGACCGGTGCCAACAGTTCGGCGGCGAGACGGAAGGGGGCCGCGCTGGCCGCAGCGGTCTGCTCCGCGGCCTCGGGCGTGGCGGCGGGCGTTCCCACGGGTGCGGTGCGGGGAGTGTCGGTGGCTGCTTCCTGCGCCGCTTTGGCAACGGCGATGGGCTCGTACTCCTGCGTTTCCCGGGCGCGTTCCGGCGCGAAGATCAGCAAGATCACAAAAATCGCCAGCACAGCGGCACAGGCAGCAACGAGTACATTTCGGGATTTCATGCGCGGTCAGCCTCCTCGGCTTCGGGGGTCCGGGCGTCTTGGTGCACCGGGTGACGCAAACTTCGTGGGAGCATGGCCCTTCCATTCATCGGAAAAATCGACATCGAGCCATCAAGAATGCCGAAAGAAGATTGAATCCATTGGTCTTCCAAAGAACCTTCGGTGGTGCCCGGCCGTGCTTCCGCAAACTCTCTGTGAAGATTCCGTCCTCTGTGATTCTCTGGGGTGAAATGGGGCGCAAGACCACCGTGCGTGAGATTTTCGTTTCGCCGCGTTCCCCATTGCCCATTATGGGTTCTGTGTCGAGATGGGGGTGTGCAAGGCCCGCTTTTCGCCTGTGCGCTCCAAATCTTCCATCCTTTCCCGAAAGGCCCCGCCGCGCCGCCATGGATATCGAAACCGCTCCCCTCCCGGGCCAGCCCCTCCACTTCGCCATGTCCCGCTCGATTTCCGGCCAGGGCACCGCCGGCGAACGCATCGCCGTGCTGCTGGAAACGCAGGGCGGCCTCGGCGAGTCCGAACCGGGCTACGTCTGCTTCGTCACCGACAAACGGGGCCGCCGGCTCTTCGAGCACCCGGTGCTCCAATCCGAAGAACGCACCGCCGCGGGGCTCGTGCCGTCGCTGCGGATCGGGCCCGACGGCGCCATCTGGGTCAATCGCGGCACGGAAATCGAAGAAATGATGCCCCCCGGCGAGGAAGGCCGCCTGATCGAACCGCGTCTGAAACAGGGCGAACAAATCGTCGAATTCCTGATCGGCGGGGAAGGCCTCTGGATCGCCACGATTCCCATGAAAACGGAAGGCGCCACCGGCATCAAACCGGGCAAGAGCGATCCCCGCGTTCTTTATGTGCCCTTTGACGCCGATGGCAAACCGGCCTGGGCGACGACGTTGTATTTCACGCGCAAGCCCAGCTTTTTTCAGAAGGGCCCGGAGCTGCAAATCCCCGACGGCTGGCGCCCGCGCGTCAGTTGGCTGCCGGGGCGCAACCCGCTGATCGTGGCGGGCGGCACGCTGCTGGTCAGCTTCACCGACAGCGACGGCCAGGGCCTGTCCTACGGCCTCGACACCGGGACGGGGCGCATTCGTTGGGCGTCGCCGGTGCTGCGCAATTCCGCCAAGGCCGCCGCCGGGCCCGATCGGTTCGCGATTGGAAGCATGGGTGGGGGTCATTTCGATACCATCCTGTTCGATGAAGAGGGTCAGTACGCCGAGCACTGGAAGACACACGGCTATTGCGTCGCGGGGTCCGATGGCGCCCTGCGATGCGTGGAAATCACGAACGAAAAAGACCCGGAGCAGGACGCCTGGGAAGCCCTGGACGCCCTGCCGGACGCGCGCAAGTGGGCCCGCCAGCTCGCGCCCCGGGTGCCGGGCAAGCGGCTGGTGATCCTGCGGCCGGGCAAAACCATCGAGCGCGGCCCCTACATCCGGGGCACGCAAACCAGCGGCGCCGTCGCCGACCGCGCGGGCCGGGTGGCGTTCTGGCGCGAAGGCCAGTTGACCACCATCGACCCCGACCTGACCCGCCGCCTGCACCACACGGACGAACGCAAACCCGGCGGCCGCTGGGTTCTGGGCGAAGACGGCGCCCTGATCGGGTGTGTGGGCCAGGAACTCTGGCGCATCGAAGACCTGATGGACCCCCCGCCCCGCGCCGGCTCGTGGTGCGACGACGGCAACGGCGAACGCAACCCGGTCTTCGAAGGCGAGAGCGCCTTCGCGGTGGACACAGCGCCGGAGAAATCCCCCCGCGAGGAACGCCGGGAGGAAGAGCTGGACGAAATGGACGGGGCGGACGAATAGGATTCGCTCGGAACAGCGAAGGGGATGTGGGAAGTCATGGTGTGAAGCTCCTTGGGCCGCCGCGTGGCGGAACGTTGGAAGGAGCCTCTCACAGGCCTGGCCGTTTGTCCCCTCATGTGGAGCTTACGGCACAAGAAAGACAAGATACACTTATCAGACAACGGGGGAGGGGGGACCGAATCTGTGTCGCACGGCCGTCTCGGCCGTGTCCGGCGGGGATTCTGGATCCGAAGTGGCCGGATGTCATCGGCCTCTGAAAGCCACTCTTTCTCAACGGCCAATCGGCGTCGCAGAAGGCTGGCCGGTCCACGGGTGAGACACCCGTGTTACCCCTTTAATTCCCCCCACCCCGGCCACCGCCCGCCGTGCGTCGTGATCCGCAGGGCCGCGACGCGTTGGCCGATGGCGAGGGACTCCGCGAGGCCCATTCCGCCCGCGCGGTAGGCCCGCAGGAAACCTGCGGCGAAGGCGTCGCCCGCGCCGGTGGCGTTGGGGGTTTTGTCGATTTCGGGGGCGGGTTGGTGGACGATGGCGGGCGCGCCGCGCTCCGCCGCCCAGACGCCGCGGGCGCCTGCGGTGCAGATGACGAGCCGCGCCGGGTAGTTCGCCAGCACCGCCGCGAGGGCGTCCCCGGGCGGGGCGCCGAGGTTCTCGCCGCTGAAAAACACGATGTCCGCCAGTTCGAGAAAGCGCCGGTTGTAGGCGTCGCCGAGGAGGTCGCCGATGGCTTGAACATCGGTCGAGACCGGCAGGCCGCGTTCGCGGGCGCGGGCGGCGCAGGCGTGGGCCCAGTTGATGTTGGTCGCGTGCAGATGCGTCGCGCCGTCGAGGGCGGCCTCGAACCGGTCCTCTGGAAAAGCCAGGTCCTGCGCGTCCTTCAGGTCCGTGAAAATCGCCCCGGCGCCCTCTGGATCGACCAGCACCACGCTGCGCAGTGATCCGCCCGGGACCTCGGCCAGTGCCGAGGTGTCGAGGCCCGGCAGCTTCGCCAGCTCGCCCCGGATCGTCGCCCCCGCCAGATCCCCGCCGACCGTCGCCACGAGCCGCACCCCGGCCCCCAATGCCGCCAACCCCGCCGCCACGTTGTAGCCGACGCCGCCGAGGCGGTCGCTGACGCCGTGGAAGGCGAAGCGGGATTTGGCGTAATCGACGGGAAAGCCTTCGACCCGCAAGGTGGTTTCGACGTTGACGATGCCGGCGACGAGGATCATGGGGGGGGGGGAGCGCTCTGGGAATTGAACTGACCTGTGTAGCACGGGCGTCCCGCCCGTGACCAGCCACGCCCCGACTCCTACCGCAGCCGATGGGCTTCGTCTGCTGAAAGTTGCCCTAGGAGCACGGCTTATGACGTGGGAGAAGGCGCGCCGGTCACGGGCTGGAAGCCCGCGCTCCTATTCAATCACCTGACCATCACCCCCGCAAACTGCGGAAAATCAATCACGTGCAGCATGTCCACGGCCGGGTTATCGATCACCTGCTCGCGCCCGCCAGGCCAGACGATGCGCAGGCGGTCGATGACCGAGGCCGCGCCCAGGCCGAAATGCACCGGCGTGTCGCTCTGGTTGAAGGCCCCCGCATTCGTGTTCGCGTCGCGGCGATAGGTGCGTTCCTGGGGCGTGCCCGCGTTGACCGTCACATAGAGCGCCGCGCCGATGGCCCGCGTGTTGGGCGCGATGCCGCGCAGCCGCACCTGGACCCAGTGGTTGCCGTTCTCCGACGCATCGCTCAGGAACAGGCGGGTGGGGAAACTGCCGTCCGTCGGCGCCAGCAAATCCAGATCGCCATCGTTATCCACATCGCCCCAGGCGCTGTCGTAGGCGCCCTCGTTTAGGGCCGCGATGCCGGCGTCGGCGGTGACCTCAACAAATGCCCAATCGCCCTCGTTGCGAAAGAGCGAGCGAGCGTTGGTTACCCCGTTGAAGGGCTTGTGGTCGTGGAAAAACAGGTCCAAGTCGCCGTCGTTGTCGTAATCGATGGCGCGGGCGCCGTTGAAATCGCCGCCGTTGTTCGGCGTCAGAGGCGTCCCCGTGATCGTGTCCACATCGGTCCAGGCGCCGCCGCCGTCGTTGCGCCAGATCTTGTTGTCTTCCTGATCCGCGCCGGACATGAACAGGTCCAGGTCGCCGTCGTCGTCAAAGTCCAGGAACTGGGTAGCGTAGCTGTTGGGCAGGTACTGCGTGCCGTTTGTGTCGGCGATATCCACGAACGCCAGGGCGCCGTCCTCGACGGTGCGGTTCTCGAAGAAATTGTTCCGGATGTTGCCTCCCACGCGGCATGTGGACAGGTACACATCCATGTCGCCATCGGCGTCCGGGTCGCCGATGGCCATGCCGTAGCACTTGGTGCCAAAGGGCGCCTGAAACCCCGTGGCCAGGCCCGATTGGGTAAAGGAGCCATCGACCTCCTGGATATAGACCTCGTGCTTTTCGGGGCCTTCCATGGCGATCAGCAGGTCCAGGTCGCGATCGTTATCGATGTCGGCCCATGCCACGTTCTGCGCGAAACCCGGGTCGTTGATCGTCGTCGCCGATACATCGGTGAATCCCGCCGCACCATCGTTTCGAAAGAGATCGCCGCGCGAGGAGCCGCCGTTGGTCTGACCCAGGAACACATCCACCAGGCCATCGCCATTGTAATCGCCCCAGGCCGCGCTCCAGCCCGAGGTGTCGTTGGCGGCGGGACCGTGGGTGGCGGTGATGTCCTCAAAGGCCAGGCTGCCGTTCTCGATCAGGAGGTTGCGATAGAGCCGCCGCGAATCCGTCGAGCCCTGGAGCAGAATGTCCAGATCGCCATCGTTGTCGATGTCGGCGAAGGAGGCGCTGCGCAATTCGTAGAGATCGCCGCCGAGAAGGGTGCCGCCCTGATCGGTGAAGGCCGTGGCGGGCGGGATGCCCTGGAGTGCGGGAGGAGCGGCCAGTGCCCCCGCGACGGTCAAGAGGGCCGGCGCCAAGGCGAGACGGACTGATCGTGAAAAGGAGAAAAACATGGGCGGATCCCCGGCACCGGTGAGCATCGTGATAGGATTCGCCGATGCTGGGCGGGGCGGCCCCATCGGGCAAGAGCAACTTCTTGTGGAAAAAAATCATCCCGCATAGAATTGCTCTCAGGACGCCGCCGGAGCGCCGACGCGCCCGCCGAGGGCCTCGAGTCGCGCCACATCGCACAGCGTGATGATGCGCCGCTCGAAATGCACCAGGCCGCTCTTACGGAACTGCTGCATCACGCGCGTCACCATTTCGCGGCTGCTCCCGACCAGGGTGGACAGTTCGCGCTGGGAGACGGTGAAATCCAGCGTCCGCGACCCATCGGCGCCGGCCGTGCTGGCGATCTGGGCCAAATCCAGCAGGGCGATGGCGACCCGCTGATCCACCGGCCGCATCATCAGGTCCGCCATGCGGACATGCAGTTTATGAATGCGGCGGAAATTCGCCTTATTCAGGGAGTACGATATGTTCGGATAACGGAGCAGCAAAGCCTCCAGCTTCTTCACGCTGAGGCGGCAAAGGCAGGCGCTGGTGAGGGTGACAGGCACCTCGCCGTAGCTTTCTTCCTCGGCCGCTTCTTCGCCGGGCGCGGACATCCGCGCGCCAAACAGGTCGCCCGGACCGAGAATCACGACCACACCGTCGCGGCCGTCGGGGCCGACGTAGCAGAGGCTGACGTGGCCCCGCTTGACCACCCAGACACTCGGTTCGCCCTTCGAACTCGGCGGGATATTCTGGCGTGCATCGAGCGTCACCATCTGCGACGCATTGAAAACCGCGTTCAGTTCGTCGGGGCTCAGTTGCTGAAACAGGGGGCATTGCTTGAGATGAAACAGGTGGGCGTCGCGGCTGATGCCGCCGGGGTTGCCTTCCATGGGGTGGCGCCGCCTCCTTCCGGGGGGGATGATGGAAATCGAGCGAGCACTAACCGGGCTGGACACCGCCCCACAAGACTTTCCCGCTCCAAAGAATCACGACACGTCACTCTTTCCATCGCCCCCATGCCGCAAAGCGTGCGCCATGGGAAAAACGAGCCGCAAAAGGAAGCCCCGGGTTCATGATCGCTGCGATTCGAATGATGCTTTATCTGCTGCGGGAGAGCGGGAAACGGCTGCCGCCGGCGCCCGACAGCGCCGCCCGGTTCCAGGCTCGCGCCTTTCCCCTGCCCGATGGCCGGAGCGCCTGGCGCCGGGACGACGCGCTCGCCGGCCTGGACTTTTTGGCGCGGGACGGCTGTGCCATCCTCGCCGTCCAGCCCTGCCTGCTGGTCGAATTCGCCCACCCGGGCCAAACCGCCAGCGCCTATCTGCTGGACAAGTCCAAACGCAAGACCATGCCCCGGTGGACCCCCGATCCGATGTGGGACGAAGGCGCCGAGAGTTGGGAAGACTTCTCCGCCCGAACCCGCGCCGGGGCCCGAGCCTTCATCACCGCCGGTGACTTCGAAGCGCAAAGCCCTTTCTTACTTCGCAAATGCGTGTACTATGTTCTCGAAGTGCTCTCGCGGGAAGACTATCTCGAGGATTGACCCCGCCCCGCCACGAACGGGTCGAAGGCGGTGGGAAGACACAATGACCGGCGAGTCTGCCGAACCCGAGAGCGAGAAAGCTTGGCGGCAGTGGGCGGGCCAGAGTTCCGACGTCTTCCGCGAACGGACATACGATGGCTGGGCCCCCGGGGATCGAACCCGGAACCTTCCGCTTATAACAGGCGGATGCTCTACCGGTTGAGCCAGGGCCCGGCAGAGCACGCCGGGGCGTGCCCTTCTCTGCCCGGTCGTTCAGCTTGCGCTTGGCCCCCCTCTCCCCCTGGCCGGGCGCCGGCCCACGTGGGTGGGAAAGGAGAGTCCCACGCCCGGCACCCGGCAAGTTTTGTCGCCGCTCATCGTTCATTCTCGCCTTGCGCTTCCCCAGCCCCGGAGGTCGCGGGGGGTTTTGCCGAGGCTCCGGGAGGAACCGGGGCGTTGATTGTCCGGCGGGGAGACGGTATCCGCCAGACGCTGCCCAAGATTTCAACGCTCCGGTCTCTCGGACTCGGAAAAAACCACCGCGGCCACCGGGGCCGGAGATGTGTAACGTGCTCGTCGTCCCGCCTTCAGGCGGAAGGAGGCGGCCCTTGGCCGCACAAAGCTTTTGGTGAACCGGGCGGGAGTCGAACCTGCAACTCAGCGCTTCTGAGGCGCCGTCCTCTGCCAGTTGGGATACCGGTCCCCATGTGAAAAGCGACAATGCGTTCTGCACGGATCTTTTCCGCCTGAAGGCGGAACTACGAACGTGCGATCAAACACTCTTTCTTTTCCATTCGAATATGGTTTTTCTGGTCTCCAAACACACATAAGCGTCAGGAGTTCAAGTAAACTAGTGATCGCGCGGGATCGGGTTCCCGGATGTCACAAAGCGGCCCGATGGACCCCTTGCGGCAACGGAGGGTTCAAGCGGCGGCGTGGCGGGGGGCTGCGAAGACGGCGGGACGCGGCGCGCGGCTTATTCGTTCAGCATAGACCCAAGACGGCGAACCGCCGTGGGCGGAGGCGTGAAGGACAAGGAGAGCGCGTTGCGTGTCGCAGGCGCGTGGCGCGGGCCAGCGAATGCGAGCGTGCCGTTCGAAGCCGAAGCCTGGAACCGCGAGTCGATGGGGATTGTGTGCGGAAAAGAGGCGGCTTACGCCTCGCGCATCCCTCGTTCTCGCCAACGTTCCATGCCGGCCGGTTTCCGTCCGGGGCAACCCATCGGGGCTCCTCCGTGGTATCCGGCGTCGCCTTGGGAACTCGCGAGAGCAAAGGAGCGCGAGCGACTGCGGGCGAAGCCGGTGACGACGAGGCCGAGGACCCGATCCAGATTCCGAAGAACCTGAGCGGCTGCGGCGATGCGATTGATGACGTCTGTCCGGATCATAGTGCTGCGTCCCCTTTGCGGAGGGAGTGGAGTGCCGCGGCGAAAACGTGCGTTTTCCTCTGCGGCGTGGGAGCGGACAGTACTGATTTCGCCCTGCCGCGCAAGAGAAAAATGCGCGCGGTGGATTATTTTATTCTAGGCGGGAGAATGCACTTTTGAGTCGGCTTCTTTTGAGTATACAGGGAGGGCGAGTATTTTTCCATTCTTGTGCCCGCGGAGCGCCCATTCCCCCCATCTACTCCCGAAACTTCATCCGCACCCGTAGCAGGAAGTCGTTCATGTCCTCGCGGCAGAGCGGTTCTTCCGGCAGGTAGGAGCGGTCCGCTTCGTCGCGCAGTTCCTCCAGGAGGCGGTGCAGTTCGCGTTCGTGGAAGGCGAAGTCGGCGCCGCCGAGGGTGCCGTGTTCGCCCCCGGCGCGTTTGCGCTCGATCAAGTCCGGGATGTAACGCAGGCCGTATTCCTCAGCCAGGATCGCCAGGTTCGGCTCCAGGTCGCTGCGGCGCATCAGATGGATGCCGGTCATCAGCACCCGGTAGCAATACAGCAGCGGCTTGACTTTGCGCGGTTCGTCACGTTGGAAGAGCTTCCACTGCGAATGGAAGAATCCCTCGTAGTGCCGCGCGTGGTAGCGCGTGATCAGAACGTGGGCCATGGCTTTCAGCTCTTGATGCTCGGACGACGTCTGGATCACCAGGGGCGACATGAGTTGTTCCAGCACGTAGCCGTTGGGCTTGAGCAGCAGGCGGCAGAACTTCGCCACATCATGCGTGACGAGGTCCATCTCGAGACCGGCGCGAAACGCCCCCTGCTCGATGGTTTCATCCGGCGTGGCGAGGCCGATGACCTCGGGCAGCGGCAGCACGTGTACGCCCCGCAGGTCGAAATCCGAATCGGGCGAGGGAAAGCCGTAGATGTGCGAGCCGCTGACGGTGGCGAACAGCAGCGCGTAGGGATGGGCGGCTGCGACGCGGCGCAGGTCTTCGGTGGGAATCGGGCCGGTGGCATCGACAATCATCGGGCAATCTCCTCGGTTTCGGTCATGCGGTGGCGGGCGCGAATCAGGAACGCGTCGGCGCGGCGAATGTCGGGAAGTTCCGGCAGCGGCGTCCGCGCCAGGGCGTCGTCGAACTCGCGGTGGAGCCGCTGGCGCCACTGCTCCACGGCTTCGAAGGTCCACTCGCCGCGCTTGATGGCCAGCAGCCGCTCCACCATCGCGCCGTCATGGATGCGGACCACCATCTGGCCGGTGCGAACCAGTTCCTTGCCGCTCCACAGCAGGCGGATCAAGTGCATGGCGTGCTTCCATCGCACTTCGCCCCGGGTGTCGAGATCGTGGCGCATTTTCTTGAACTGGGATAGCACGTATCCGTTGTAAGTCTGATAGACGAGCCGCGACAGAAACGCCCCGCGCATGGCGCACAGCTCGCCGGCGATGGGCGCGCAGTGCTCGACGAGATCCGAGTGCAGGACTTCGAGGACGTTGGGGTTGGCCTTGAGCGCCAGCGTCAGGAACTTCTCGAGTTCCCAGAAGCATTCCTGGCGTGGGTGGTCCTCGATCTGCTCCGGCACACCGGCCAAACTCCAATGCAGCCGTGCCGGGGGCAGGAAAATTCCGCGCCGGTCGGTGTCGCTGTCGTCCGTGTCCAGCCCATAGGCCCGTGAACCGATCACGCAGCGATAGATGATGTGGCGCCGCCAATCGACGCCGTCGTTCAGCCCCGCGAGGTCGCCGAGACTTCGGCGCTGGTAATGCTTGCGCACGTCGAAGTCGCCCCGCGCCAGATCGGCCTCGTAGGCGTTGGGAAAGCGCACGCGGTACAGGCCGTCCGCCGTGTCCGGTTCGCCGACAACCACGCCAACGGCGCCCTGCGGACAGATGGGCTCTCCGGCGGCGCCACGCAGGGTTTTCTCCACCACCACTTGCGTGCCGGCGGAGAGGATTTCGGGCAGGTTGGAGACTTGCAAAGCCATGGGTTTCGTTCAATTCAGGGGCAGCGCCGCCATTGCATGGCCTTGGAGCGGGCACCCGCGCAAGACTTCTCTTTCCGATTCGATGGGGAAAAATGCCGGACGCGGCCGATTCCAGCGCGACATGGTGCCGGACTTGCTGTCCCTATCGGTTCCATCCCGAGAGTCAGGAGCCCGAGAGAATGCCGGAAACGGAATACGATTTGATCGTCATTGGCAGCGGCGTCGCCTCCTCGCCGGCCAAACGCTGCGCCGCCGAGGGTTGGAAAGTCGCGCTGGTGGAAAGCCGGCCCCTGGGCGGAACGTGCGCGCTGCGGGGCTGTTCGCCGAAGAAGATGCTGCGCGCC
Source organism: Sumerlaeia bacterium (assembly GCA_040219255.1). Lineage (GTDB taxonomy): Bacteria > Sumerlaeota > Sumerlaeia > SLMS01 > JAHLLQ01 > JAVJSW01. Next base: position 279,572 of record JAVJSW010000068.1, on the reverse strand, counting down.
GGAGCCCAGGCCATGGACTGGATCCGCCGCATGGAGGGCCGGAGCCTGGTGGCGCCGGGGGCCCACCTCGATTGGCAGGCGATGCGCGAGTTCAAAAACACCTTCACCGATCCGGTTCCCGAAACCGACGCGAAACGATACGCCGAAGCGAACGTGGACGTTTACCACGGCTGGGGCTGTTTCGCCGGGCGGAACACGATCCGCGTGCGGAGCGACGATAGTTCGGAGCGAACCCTGTCGGCGCGCAAGATCCTCCTGGCGACAGGTGGGAAACCGCGGCCGCTGAACTTTCCCGGCGCCGATTGCCTGACCTCCAGCGACGATTTCTTCGACCTGCCGGAGCTGCCCCGGCGCGTGACCTTCGCCGGCGGGGGCTACATCAGTTGGGAATTCGCCCACATCGCCGCCCGGTGCGGCGCCGATGTCACCGTCATCGACAGCCACGAAGTCCCCCTGTCGGGCTTCGACGCCGAACTCGTGCGGCGCCTCGTCGATTACAGCCGCGAAGAATTGGGCATCCGATTCATCCCCAACCGGCGCGTCTGCGAAATCCGCCGCGAAGACGGCGCCTACACCGTGTGCACGAACGACACGGCGAACCGCGAGAGCCAAACCCTCGCGACCGATCTGGTGGTGCACGGCATGGGGCGCATTCCGTTCATTTCCGCGCTGAACCTGGAAGAAGGGGGCGTGGCCTTTGGTCCGCGCGGCATCGAAGTGAACGAGTACCTGCAAAGCCCAACCAACCCGGCGGTCTATGCGGCGGGCGATTGCACCGCCACGCCGGGCGCTCCCCTGACCCCCGTGGCGGGGGCCGAGGCCGCCGCCGTGTTCCATAACCTGATGCACGGCAACGAGCGAACGGTCAGCTACAAAGCCACCGCCAGCGCCGCCTTCACCATCCCGGAAATCGCCGGTGTGGGCATCACCGAGGTCCAGGCGCGCGAGCAGGGCCTCGCCTTCACCTGCAACCGCGGCGATTCCAGCCAATGGTTTTCCCAGCGCCACCGCAACGAACCGTGCGCCGGGTACGCGATCGTGATCGAGGAAGGCAGCCGCCGCATCCTCGGCGCGCACCTGCTCGGCCCCCACGCGGCGGAAACGATCAACGTGTTCGCCCTCGCGCTTGGCTGCGGAACCCCTGTGCCCGAGTTGCGCCGCGTGCGCTGGGCCTATCCCACATCGGCGTCCGATATCTCGTCGATGCTCCGTTGACTTGACGCGCAACCTATCGCGGGCAACATTTGTCTTCTTATGGAACCGATCGCCGCCGCCCGAAACCTGCGCCTCGCCCTGGCGCCTCTGACTTTCTCGCCGCCCGTCACGCACACCTACAACGTGCTCGAGTACGCCTTCGAACCCTACACCCGTTACTGCCGGCGCTGGGCGCGGCGCGATGGGGGCCAGACCCTCCTGCTGGGCATGAACCCCGGGCCCTGGGGCATGGCCCAGACGGGCATACCCTTTGGCGAGGTCGGCGCCGTGCGCGACTGGCTCGCCATCGAAGCCCCCATCGGCAAACCCGCCCGTGAACACCCAAAGCGCCCCGTCGAAGGCCTCGCCTGCACCCGCAGCGAAGTCAGCGGCGCCCGCCTCTGGGGCTGGGCGCGGGAGCGCTTCGGCGCCCCGGACGCATTTTTCGAGCGCTTCTGGGTCGTGAATTACTGCCCGCTGATTTTCCTGGAGGACTCGGGCCGCAACCGCACGCCGGACAAAATCCCCGCCGCCGAACGCACCCCGATGATCGACGCCTGCGACGAGCACCTGCGCCGCGTGGTGCGCTACCTCAAACCCCGCATGGTCGTCGGCGTCGGAGCCTTCGCCGAACAACGCGCCCGCCTCGCCCTCGCCGACGGCTTCCCCGGCCTCGAATTCGGCCGCATCCTCCACCCCAGCCCCGCCAGCCCCGCCGCGAACAAGGACTGGGGCGGCAAAGCGGAAGCGGAACTGCGGGGGTTGGGGGTTTTGTGAGGCTTTACATGAAATCACCACTCCACCCCATGATTCTTCAAGAAATCACCGCGGAGGCGCGGAGAACGCAGAGATGACACCGGTGCGTTTGAAGTAGACCGGAACAAGGGGGCATGGCCCGGCTCCTGGCTGGATGAGTGAGATACCGTAGCCCGTTCTCTTGAAACAGGAACCAACAATGGGACAAGATGCCGAAATCGCCGCTACGTTTCGGATTTGGTTGACAGATTGCTTATTTTTATGGACTTGGCTCAACAGGCCATCCCATCTTGCGGCACGTTTTGAATGCACTCTGTGGAACCTCTGTCCTCTATGCCCTCAACGCACCATCTCTGTGGTGAAGGATCGCGGCCACCCCGCCGCAACACGCGGTTGACAGCTTGACCCCCTCCGCCCCATTGTTACAGGAGGAAGAGCCCGCTTCCGGCTTGGCCGTGGTGCGGGATGTCTTTTCGTCCCCCCCGGACGAACCCTGCAAGGAGCGCGGCAGCCATGGCGGAGTTTTTCTACGAGGCCCTCGACAAAGGCGGCAAACAGGTTCGCGGCACCATCGAGGCCAACAACGAAGACGTCATCATCGAGCGCCTGCGCAGCATGGGCTACTATCCGCTGAAAGTGGTGGAGCAGAAGAAGGGCGCGGGCGACCTGGACATTTTCGCCCTGCCCGGCATCCGCAACATCATGCACCGCGTGAAGACCAAGCACATTATGACCTTCACGCGTCAGTTGGCCACGCTGATCGATGCCGGCCTGCCGATTCTGCGCTCGCTTTACATCCTGACCGAGCAGGTCGAATCGATCGTTTTCAAGGAAAAGATCCAGCAGGTCGCCAAGGACATCGAGAGCGGTTCGTCGCTCTCGGAAGGTCTGGCGAAGCACCCGAAAATCTTCGACTCGCTGTACGTGAACATGGTGCGCGCGGGCGAAATCGGCGGTGTGTTGGAAGCCGTTCTGAACAAAATCGCCTACTTCCTCGAAAAGCGCCAGGCGCTCGTCGGCAAAGTGAAATCCGCCATGATGTACCCCATCGTGGTGTCGGGTCTGGCGGTCGTCATCGTGACCTTCATTCTGTGGAAGATCATGCCCAAGTTCGTGGACATTTTCGAGCAGCTTGGCGCCGAACTGCCCGGCCTGACGCTGGCCCTGGTGAAAATGTCCGATGTCGTACGGACAAAGACGCTCTGGGTGATCCTGGGCGCCGTCGCGATTTTCGTCTTCTTCAAGAAAGTCAACCAGACCAAGAAGGGGAAACTGTTCTTCGACCGGGTGAAGCTCAAGCTGCCGGTCATCGGGTCGCTTCTCCAGAAGGTGGCCATCACGCGGTTCGCCGGTACGCTGGCCACGCTGATCACCGCCGGTGTGCCGATCTTGCAGGCGTTGGACATCGTGCGCGACACGTCCGGTAACGAGGTCGTTTCCCTCGCCATGGACAAGGTCTACAACTCCGTCAAGGACGGTGAGTCGATCCACGAACCGCTCAGCGAATGTAAGGTCTTCCCGCCGCTCGTCGTGCACATGGTCGCCGTCGGCGAAGAAACCGGTGCCATCGACGCCATGCTGACGAAGGTCGCGGAAGCCTACGAACGCGAAGTGGACGACACGGTGAACGCGCTCGCCTCGATTCTCGAGCCGCTGCTGATCGTGTTCCTCGGTGTGATCGTCGGTACCATCGTCATCGCGCTCTACCTGCCGCTCTTCAGCATCCCCAAGGTCGTGAAGTAACCGCACTTCTGGGTAGCAAGGGCGTCCCGCCCATGTCCGGCGGCGCTTTTTCTCAAACCGCTCCATCTCATCTCACGCCTTTCAAAGGCGCCCATTTGAAAACCGGATGGGGCGTGGGAGAAGCGTCGCTGGTGGTCACGGCCGAAACGGCCGCCTACCCTATTCCACGTTGGCCAACTGTTCCTTCAGCGATTCCACCAACTGCTTGAGCGCCATGGCGTGCCGGCCGATGTCTAGGTCGCGGCATTTCGAGCCGGTGGTGTTGACCTCGCGCAGAATTTCCTGGGTCAGGAATTCCAGGTTCCGGCCCACCGCTTCATCGTCCGCCGCGATGCCCGCGTCGAGGGCGTCGAGGTGGGCGGCGAGGCGCGCGCATTCCTCGGAGATGTCGGCCTTGTCGGCGAAGAAAAGCACTTCCTGCTCGAGCCGGCCGGGGTCGAGGGCGGGGCCTTCGGGGCCGAGGAGTTTTTCCAACCGGGCCTGGAGCCGTTCGCGATAGCGATCCACCACGGCGTCGCGGCCATCGGAGACGGCGGCGGCGTGGCCGCGCATGTCGGCGGCCATGGCGGCGAGGGCTTCCCGCAGGGCGGCGCCTTCGCGGGTGCGCTCGGCGATCAGGCCGTCCAGGGCCCCATCCAGCGCCTCGCGCAGAATCGCCCCCAGCGCCGCCAGACTCTCTTCCGTGGGCGCTTCCGCGTCGCCCGTTTCCAGCACCCCGGGGACGCTGAGCAGTTCGGCGGCACGCACCGAACCTTCGGCGGTGCCGAGGGCTTTTCGGAACTGCTCGGCCAACGACCGCACCAGGGCGATATTCAGCCGGACGGCGGGGGCGTCGCCGGTGGTGTCTCCCGCGGGCGTGAATCGCACGGTCGCATCGACCCGGCCCCGGACCAGGCGTTCCTTGATCCGGGCGCGGAGTTCGGGCTCCAGCGCCGCCAAGGCGGACGGCGCCCGCACCGCGATCTCGAGGAAGCGATGGTTCACCGAACGCAACTCGACGGTGACGCTGCCGAGCGGGCCCTCCGCCGTTTCTCTTCCAAAACCTGTCATGCTGCGCATGGCGTGCGCCTCCTTCACGAGTCGAAGACGGAGCCTACGAATCCGGCTCGCGGTGGGGAAGGACTTTTGTTCGCGGCGCCTTGCCGGCAGGAGACAATTCGCCACGGTGACTCGGAGGCACGGAGGCGCAGCCTTGAGCCACGAAGCCTACAACTTTGATTCTGCGCGACTTGAAATCAGTCACGGAAAATCCTCCAGGAGAGATTTGGTGTATCGCCCCCCTCAACTCCGCTTGAAGGCTCTCGGTTCGTAATTCTTTGCTTCTTCGCTCCTCTGCTGCTTCGCGTTTAATTCTCACATCGGATCCCCCCCGCCCATGACTTCTCCCTTTCGTTTCGACCTCCACGCCACCGACGGCCTCGCGCGGCGGGCGACGTTTCATACGGCCCACGGGCCGGTGGAGACGCCGTGCTTTATGCCCGTGGGGACCAAGGCCACGGTGAAGGCTTTGACGCCGCGGGACGTGCGCGAGCTGGGCGCGCACATGATCCTGGCGAACACCTTCCACCTGCACTTGCGCCCCGGCGAGGAAGTCGTCGAGCGGGTTGGCGACGCCCTGGGCGAGGGCGGGCTTCATGGGTTCATGCGCTACGACGGCCCGATCCTGACCGACAGCGGCGGGTTTCAGGTTTTCAGCCTGGCGGAAATCCGCAAGATCGACGGGGACGGCGTGACCTTTCAATCGCCCATCGATGGGTCGCTGATCCGGCTGACGCCGGAACGGAGCCTCGAGATCCAGCGCGCCCTCGGCCCCGACGTCTGCATGGCGTTCGACGAATGCCCGAGCGCCGACATGACGGGCCAGCCCCTGCGCGACAGCATGGAGATGACCCTGCGCTGGCTCGAGCGCTGCCTGTCGGTGCCGCTCAAACCGCACCAGACGGTGTTTCCCATCGTGCAGGGCGGCATGGATCCGGACCTGCGGCGCGAGAGCACCCGCCGCACCGTCGCGATCGCCGGCGCGGCGGAAGGCTTCGCCGTCGGCGGCCTCGCCATCGGCGAGGCGAAGGCCAAGACCTACGAAATGCTGGAGGCCAGTCTGGAGGATCTGCCCGCCGGCCGGCCCCGATACATGATGGGGGTCGGCACGCCCGAGGACCTGGTCTGGGCGGTGGAGCGCGGGATCGACCTGTTCGACTGTGTGCTGCCGACCCGCAGCGCCCGCACGGGCCGCGTGTTTTCGCCGGACGGGCATCTGAACATGCGCAACGCGAAGCACAAGCTGGACCCCGCGCCGATCATGGAAGGCTGCGATTGCCCGGCTTGCGTGGGTGGGTTCTCGCGCGCGTACATCCACCACCTGTTCAAGCAGGATGAAATCCTGGGGGCGATTCTGGCTTCGCAGCACAACGTGCGCTACCTGATCCGGCTCTGCGAAGGCATGCGGGAAGCCATCGCGGCGGGGCGCTTCGGCGATTTCAAAGCCGCGTTCTTCGCGGAGCGGGGCCTGGCGACGAGCCCGTTCCAGGTTTGAGATGGCGACGCCGGACGGCGCCGGTGCGAGTGGGGAGCGGAGCTGGGTGTTCATGGGCTTGCGGCTTCCTTTGGGGTGGCGATCTGGAGGGGAGTGTTTCACAGGCCGGTCCGTTTGTCCCTTCTTGTGGCAACTCGACGAACGAAATAGACAAGATAGACAAAAAAGACATCGCCAGCGAGCCGGGTCGTGCGGCTGCGCCGTTGATTTTGAAGGACTTGAGGCGAGCGCTGCCAGAGGACCATGGCTTCCATGGGGGCGTCCCATGAAAGACGCGCGGCGCCCCCCCGTTTTGCCGCCTTGCTACGTCGCCAGCCCGCGGAAAAGACTCCTCCGGCGCGACTTCTGCTTATTCGTTCCCACACAACCACACACCCGAAGGAAGCACCCCTCTCTGATGAAAACGCGGAAACTTGGAAACAGCGATCTTGAACTGACCGTCATCGGCTTTGGAGCCTGGGCCATCGGTGGGTCTGGATGGGCCTTCGCCTGGGGCGAGCAGGACGACAAAGAGTCCATCGAGGCGATCCACGCGGCGCTCGACAATGGTGTGAACTGGATCGATACGGCCCACGTGTACGGCTTTGGCCACAGCGAAGAAGTCGTCGGCAAAGCCCTCGCCGGCCGCCGCGACAAGGTCCTCGTCGCCACCAAATGCGGCCTTCTGCCCAGCCCCGACGGCCAGCCGAGGGCCGAACTCTCGGCCAAGAGCGTGCGCGAAGAACTCGAGGGGTCCCTGCGGCGCCTCCAGACCGACGTGATCGACCTCTACCAGATCCACTGGCCGAACCCGGAGGCGCAGATCGAGGAAGCCTGGGAAGAGATCGGCAAAGCCATGGACGAGGGCAAGATCCGCGCGGCGGGCGTCAGCAACTTCAACGCCGCCCAGCTCGAACGCGCCCACAAGATCCGCCCCGTCAGCAGTCTGCAACCGCCTTACTCCATGCTGCGGCGCGCCATCGAAGACGACGGCGGCCCGATGGAATGGTGCCACGCGCACAACGCCGGCATCGTGGCGTACTCGCCGATGCTGAGCGGCATGCTGACCGGCAAGGTGACGAAAGAGTGGGTCGCCTCGCGCCCGGACGACGATTGGCGCAAGCGCACCAAGGAGTACCAGGAGCCGAACCTCTCCATCAACATCGACTTCGTGGAGAACACGCTGCGCCCCATCGCCAACGAGCACGGCGTCCAGCCGGGCCAAATCGCCGTGGCGTGGACACTGCGCGGCGATCTGATCACCAGCGCCATCGTCGGCGGCCGCAACCGCCGCCAAGTGGAAGAAACCGCCCGCGCGGCGGACATCACGCTGAGCCAGCGGGAGCTGGACGCGATCGAGGACGGCCTGAAGGCGCGGGCGGCGAAGCTGGGGTGAGGGGGCGCAACGGTGGCGCGAAGCCGCGGAGGTCGCGGATTCATGGCCGCCGTTCGACCGGGACATTTCTATGACAAGAGAGCAATCCGTCCGTCCCGGAAAACGAGTTGGCAGACCGCGAGGAATAACCGATGTGTTTCCCATCATCAAAAATGGAGTGGGAAAGTTCGCTTATGAAGCTCTCCCCATTCATCAAGACCTCGGCGGCCCTCCTCGTCACGGCCGCCCTTCTCATCCCCACCTTCAGCCTCGCTGGAAACTGCAAGGTTTGCCAGGGGGAGAACCAAGAACCAGTTGCAGGCAAGAATCAGCCGAGTAGCTGCAATTCCTCTTGCGAACCTGCCCATGGTACTTGCAGTTCCGATTCCGTGAGCGGTGATGCGCCCGAATGCGTTACGGGTGGACAAGGTGACAATTGTTGTATTGAGCGCCACCCCAACTACGGCACAGCGAGGAACTTGGTTAGAGACTCGATCGAGTGCGAAGTTTATGCTCCTGGGGGTTGCGAGACAAGGGCGCGCTGGGTTTGTGAAGAGACCGGTCCCTCAAATTCTTTCTACTACACATGCTCAAGCGGAGGTTGCTAGTCTGACGGGCGAGCCTCCTCCCTTGTCAGTTCTATACGGTTGGCGAGAGCGATGTCTTTCGCCATTTTTTTTATTCAATAAAAAATCATGTCAGCTCGAAAGTGACAAATTATGAAATTCACCATCATTTTACTCCTTCTCATGTCCTTTGTAATTAGTTTTTCGCCCGCCACCGCGGAAAACGGACATTCAATTTTATCGGAACTGTCAGTGCTGTACTCGCCTGAGCGTTTTGAGCAATATAGCGCTGACCTTGAACACTACTATGTAATTCCCGGCGCAAAGCCCATTCAAGTTTTTAAGTCCTTTCGTATCGAAAAGCTCGGGGAATTCTATCAAGTTGAAAAGATATTTGTTGAAGAGGATGGCAATACAACAAGATACGTCGCGTCCTGGGATGGAACTGTCGCCGTCTATGCGGGTCTGCCATCCCACTTCGAGATTCCGGATGACGGTATTCCCACATACCTCATGTACCAGATCGGACCAGAGAAATTCGAGGCCGATAAGACAGAACTCATAGCGAAGTTTATGCATAGTGGACTCTTGGCTAGCTATAAGAACTTTGATCGAATCGATCTCGATTCCACCAATGACACGGTGGTAATGACGGATGACTATGAAACAGTCCGCTTGCACCTGAATCCTAGGAATCCACATCAATTCGAAGAAATAACGATCACAGAGCAAGATGGCGCCCTTGTGAGCAGCACTCTTTACTCCGACTGGACTTCCTTTGGAGAAATGTCGCTCCCAAAGTTGATAACTCGGACACAGCCGGCAACAGAAGGCATGTTTGAGGAGGTCTTTGCTATAGAGAAGTTCGAGGTGCCAAGGGACCTCGAGACACAAGACTTCAGAGTCAAGATCCCCTACACCGACCAATTCTCCATCTACGATCACCGCATCAAAGACGCCTTTCCGGTCCATAGACTCGACCGGGAGCTGGTCGAAGCGGGCCGATATTACGAAGCCATCGACCGCTACCAACTGAAATTGGCCCCCATCGAAGACCTCGCCGCCCTCGTCAAAGACAACGACCTCGATGCCGTGGCGGATCCTGAAATCGAACCGGCTTCATCCCCCGCCCGAGGGGATGCCGCCCAACCTTCCCCCGCCCCGCAAGTCCCCCAAACCGAGGCGGCCATCTCCGGTGACGCTTCCGGCGGATCCAACAACCTCCTCCGCTACGGTTTCCTCGGCGGCTTCGCCGTTCTCGTGGCGGCCCTCGGCTTTTTCTTGATGAAACCCAGGCGCGCCTCTTAGGGGGATGATGGCCGGGCCGGCCCGCCTTTTTTGTTTTTGGCCGCGGATAAGTGGGATGAATTGGATAAGGAGAAGCTCAATCTCCGATCCCATTTCTTGCATTCATCGGCGGCCAATTCTCCTCCCCGCCTCCCCGCGCCGCTTTCCCCTTGATCGCGCGAGCCCGTTCCGCCAGGTTGTGTCATCATTTTCGGACTTCCTGGCGGTTTTCTATCGGATCGTTCCCGCGTCGTTTGGTACGGCGGCCAGCCTCGGCTCTCCAGCGCCAGTCCCCGATTGGCGCTCGGTTTGGTGGGTCCGCCGTGCATTGGGGGAACGTTCGGAAGACCGAGCCAAATTCCATCGGAAGTCCCGGAAGAAAAGAAAGGTTTTCTCATGGTTACCCATCAGGCGGGCCGGCTGCCGGCCCTCCGCACATGGACCGCCCTGGCCGCTTTGGCGGCCGCGCCCGCATTCTCCCAGGTCTCGCAGCCGGTTGACTCGGAGGTCCCCTCCGCCCCCGATCCCGCGCTGGAAGTGACCCTCTTCGGCGACACCGACCGCGACGGTTCGTTGACCGAGGCGGACTTGCGGGGGCGGCACCGCGCATCCCTGACTCACGGCGCGCTCGTTCTGAACAATTGCGACAGCGATCAGGACACCGGCGATCCCGACCATGCAGACGACCGGATCAATGGCCCGGCCGATTTTCGCGATCTGTCTTATCTGGAACTGCGCGCGGTCTCGACCCAGCCCGGCGCCGTGTCCATCGCCTTCGAGGTCCCCGAACCGGCCCGCGCCCAGGTGCGCCTCTTCGGCCCCGTGGCCGAGGAAAAAACCGACGTCCAGACCGTGCCGCTCGATGGCAGCGAGGCCTATAGCCTCGACGGCCCTGTCAGCCGTGGCGCGTTCCGCTTCGGGATGGAAGCCAAGTCCTTCGCCGATGCGGACTGGAACGGCGTGGTGGAGGTCAAGGTGACGCTGCGTCACGAGGACGGCCTGGAAGTGACCGACACGGTGGCGCTTCGCGTGGCGCCCTGGATCATGCTGTCGAGCCTGGACGGGCCCCAGACGCTGTACGTGCGCGAGTTCGCCGAACGCAACGACGAGCTGATTTCCCAGCTCAAGACCATCGTCCCGGCCGCCAACACCGAGCTTCACATCGTGCCCGCGTCGGCGCCCTACGACGCATGGAACATCTGGCTGCAAGACACGATGGAGATCGGCTACACCCAACACCGGCCGGACGTCCGCATGAGCGTGGTTCTGCCGAGCAACCGCAACAAGTCGCTGGACCGTTTCCCCCGCGAGCAGCTTCTCGGACCCGACTTCGGCTGGTTCAGCAAAGGCACCTATCGCCCGCAGTACGGTGCCGGCGATGGCGAAGGTGACGCGTCCTGGATCGACTGGTACGGCAACCTGGAGGCGACGCCACCGATCCCCGGCTATCCCTTTGGCCGCGTGTACTATGGTGTGGCGGACAACGGCGCCTCCCTGAACCCGGAAGTCGTCGCCATGATCGACGCCCAGGCAATCCAAGGCCCGGCCCTGCCCATCGACGTGACGTTCCTTCTCATCAAGCACGTGGACGAGCTGATTTCCTTCCTGCCGACGGGCGACCCGGAGCGGCCCTTTGTGGCGATGGTGCCCAACGTGCGCGAGATGCTCAAGATCATGCGCCGCCTCGACACCGACGCCGACAAGGACGCGCCGCTGCTTAGCACCTACAAGGAAGAGATGACGGTGGCGTCGTTCCTGGCGGACGAGGAACTGATCGCCTATAACGAAGACGTGCAGGCGAAATACCTGGACCCGCTGGTCGAGAAAATCCAGTCCGAATTCGGCGTCGCCCCCCGCGACATCGTCCGCGTGCCCGCCTTCTACGAGAAGGACGGCCGCTCGATGGTGCCGAACATGGTGAACTCGGTGATTCTGGGCGACATGGTGATCGTCCCCGCGCCTGAGGGACCGGTGGTGGACGGGCGCGATGTGCTGGAAGCGGACCTGCGGGCGCGGCTGAAGGACCTGCCGGTGAAGGTGTTCTTCGTCAACGACGAGCAATACCACAAGTGGTGCGGCAACGTGCACTGCGCCACGAACGTGCGGCGCCACGCGGCGGCGGACGAGTGGTGGACGGCGTTGACGGAGGAGTAGGGTCCGGTTTTTTTCCGCGAACCGATTCGTTGGGTTGCATTCTCTGGCCACAGACTCTAAAGTTTCCTCCATATTGTATTGAGCTGGCCCTTTTTCCGCCGACCCCGCATTGGGAGCGGTGCATGGGCCGCCATCGATCGGATATGGGGGGACGCAGCCATGGCTCTGTGGTCTCGATTTGCGCCAGCGCTCCTGGCGGCCGGAATGGCCGTGTCACTTTGCGGAACGGGCAATCAGGCCCACGCGGCCTTTGGCATCAGGCCCGAGGTCATCGATCCTCTGCTCGGGCGAACCCCCGGCGGGACTGATGTCAACAGCGACGGCGTCCTGGATGCCGCCGACGCGGTGGCGTTTCAGATAGCCGCCACGCCGACCCCGACCCCAACGCCCACGCCCACGGCAACTCCTACTCCGACGAGCAGCCCCACGCCCACGCCGACTCCGTTGCCGCTGGCGTCCACGAGCCTGACGGCGACGGATCCCGGCGATGGCGAAGGCAACGTTTCGGTCAGCCGCGAGACGGTGCTGCGCTTCAGCGCCCCTCTCGATCCCGCCACCATCACCAGCGCCGCCATCTACGCCAGGAACGGCAGCGACCGTTTGCCGGCGCGGCTTCATGTCTCGCCCGACGGCCAGACGGTGACTCTGTTCTATCAGCAACAGCTCCCCGCCAACACCCGCGTCCGGGTCACCATCGACGGCGATCTGCTGCGCGACGCGGAGGGCAACCCCGTGGACTCGACCGGCGATGGGCTCGTCAGTGGTCCGCGCTCGATCCGGTTCGACACGCAAAGCCTGACCGTGATTCCCGGCACCGTGGTGGTGGGGCGTGTGTTCGCGTCGGAGTTGGAACAAGGCACCGGCGGCGAACCGATGACCCTGAATCGGCCCCTGGAAGGCGTACGCATTTTCGTGCAGGGCGCCGAAGACACCATCGCCACGACGACCGACGACATGGGCAATTTCCGCCTGGAAGGCGCCCCCACCGGGCCATTCTTCGCCTATATCGACGGCCGCACCGTGACCGCGGACCCGGACGGTAACCCGACGATGTTCCCGCAGGGGCCCTACTATCCGTTCGTCGGCAAGCGCTGGCAAGCCGACCCGGGCGTCGAGACAGTCATCGGCGACATCTACCTGCCGCTGATCGAGCCGGGGGCTCTGCAAGTGGTCAGCGACACGGCCGACACGGCGGTCGGTTTTCCTCAAGCCGTGCTGGATGAATTCCCCGGATACGCCGGCGTCGGCATCACCGTGCCGGCGGACTCGCTTTACGACGACGACGGGTCGCGCGGCGGCCGCGTGGGCCTGGCGCCGGTTCCGCCGGATCGCCTGCCCGAGCCCCTGCCCGAAGGCCTGGACTTCCCGGTGGTCATCACCGTGCAGACCGATGGCCCGCAGAACTTCGACGTTCCGGCGCCGGTTTGCTTTCCGAACCTGCCGAGTCCGGCGACGGGCGAGACGCTCGCGCCGGGTGAGAAGTCGGGCCTGTGGAGCTTCGACCACGACCTCGGCCTGTTCCGCCTCGTGGGTTCGATGACGGTGAGCGAGGACGGGAGCCTGATTTGCAGCGACCCGGGCGTGGGGATTCTCGAACCGGGCTGGCATGGCAGCGCCCCCGGCAGCGGCCCCCAGCCCGGCCCCGGCCCCGGCGGTCCGGGTGGCGGGCAGGGCGACGGCGACAACAACGGAGACGACGAAGACGACCTGTATTGCGATCTGGCGGTGGCGAACGCGGCGGCCGATTGCACGCTGGGCATGATTCCGGGGCTGAATTGCGTCGAGGGCATCGTGGGTAACGCGACGTCGGCGGCGCGCAATTGCTCGGCGGACATTTCCCAGAACGGCGGCGCCACGGCGGGCGGCTGTGGTTGGGCGCTGACGAAGGGCGCCATCGGCAGCGTGATTGGTTGCGCCATCAGCAGCACGCCCATCGTGGGCCAACTCTGGAACGCCTTCGATTGCCTGGACAACGTGCGCCAGGCCATCGCCGCATGCGGGGGCCGCAAGGGGCTTTCGGAGTCCGAACTGGCGCGGCTGGACGCGGAGATCGCGTTCCTGCAAACGCAACTGGGCATCATCGCGACGGCGATCCAGAGCTTCTATGGCGACCGTGAATGGCTCGAAGAAGTCGCCATCGAAGACCGCATGAAGATGATGGTGCTGGCCGAGGCCTTCGACGCCGCACAGGACGGCCCGGACATGGAGGCCACGCCGATCACGGCGGAGGAAGCGGCCGCCATTCTGGCGCTGGACCTGCCGGCGCACATCACACCCGCCATCGTGCAGGCCCGCATCGACCGGTGGAACCGGACGCTGGATTACTGGGGTAATGGCTGGATCTCGGTGGACGATATTCCGCCGGGGATGAACACCGATTTCATCGATCTGGCTGACTTCGAGGCGCGTCTGGTGGCGCTGGACAACGCGGCGCAGGCAATTCTCGACCGCTGGGGTTCCGGTGGGGGATCGAGCCTGAAGGGCGCCCAGGACCAAGGCACGCTCGGCGAAGCAGTCCGCCGCGGGCTCTATTCCGTCATCGAGGACTTGCAGGAAACCCTGATCGAGCCGAGCCAGGATGCGCGATACAAGCCTTACTACGTCGTGTTGCGTAACGTGGACAACCGGTCGGCGCCTCCGATTCGCGCCTACAACGAATTCGGCGGAACGCCACTGAACCTGGTGCTGCCGGCGGACACGAACTTCATCGCCTCGTGGCTCGATCCAGTGACTTTTTTCACCGTGTCGGCGCCGGTGCATACCGCCGGCTCGGGCGAGCTGACAAGCATTCCGGCCCTGCTCTACGAGCCCTCCACCGAGCCCGACAGCGACGGCGACGGCTTGCCCGACGACGCCGAGTTCATCGTCGGCACCCTCGCCAATGATCCCGACTCGGACGGCGACGGCATCAGCGACGCCGCCGAGGTTCAGCAGGGCCTCGATCCGGCCGAGATTTCCTCGCTTCCGGTGGGCATCGTGGCCTCCGTGGATACGCCGGGAAACGTCTTCGAAGCGGCCACCAGCGACGGCCGCGTTTTCCTGATCGATAAAAAAGCCGGTCTGTTGATCTTCAACGCCTTTGGCGGCATGGCGCCCCAATTGGTGGGCCAGGTGGCCTTGCCCGCCACACCACAAGTCCTGGCGGCGGATCGGCGGCGGGCTGCCGCCGGCGTGGGCGGCGCGGGGTTGTCGCTCATCGATTCGTCCGGTGTCTCCGGAGACCGGATTATTCACCAGATATCGACTTCGACGATGGGCAGCGCCAGTGTGACGTCCCTCGCCGTGCGGGGCGACCGGGTCTATGCGGGCACCAACCGGGGAACGATCCACGCCGTTGACTTCGCCAGCGGCCAGATCGTCCAGACCCTGACCGTCGGCCAGCAGCAAGTCAGGGACGTGACGATTTCGCGGGGCCTGCTGTACGCGCGCGAGGGCACCGACATCCACGTCTTGCTTCTCGACCCCGTTCTCGAAGTCGTCTCCACCTTTCCTGGGCTGCGAAATGATGCGGGGGTTGGGAGCCTGGGGCGCGCCCGCATCCGGACCGACGGTACCCTGCTGGCCACGACCTTCTCCAAGGGCTACAACCTGTTCACCCTCGCCAACCCGCTCGAACCCGTCCTGGCCGATCAGCCAGAAACGGACGCCTTCGGCTGGCTCGACAGCTATCCCGACGGCAATGGCTTCGGCGTCGTGGCGACAGGGCCCAACAGCACCGCCGATGGCCCGCACAACGTCGATCTCTACGATTGGTCGAACCCGACGGATTCAGAGAAGCCACTGACCTCCTTCGTGACGCCGGGCATCGCCCGCGGCATCGCCCTGGCCAATGGCCTGATCTATGTGGCGGACGGCGAGGCGGGACTTCAGGTCATCCGCTACCTCGAGCCCGACCTGGGCGATACGCCACCTGTGCTGACGCTCGACACGAACTTCGCCGTCAAGGGAGCCAACCCGCAGGTCGAGGAGCGCAGCCCGGTCCGCATCCGTGCCTTGGTCTCGGACGACGTGCAGGTGCGAAACGTGGAGTTCCACCGCGATGGCATTCTGCGCCTGACCGATGGCACGGCTCCCTACGAGTACGAATTCCGGGCGCCGTTCGCCAGCGCCCAATCCACCTTCACCTTCCACGTTCGCGCCGTTGATACTGGCGGAAACGCAACCGTCAGCGAGACGAGCACCGTCGGCGTGACCGACGACGTTTTCGCCCCTCAGTTGCTCTTCACCCTCCCCGCGGACGAGAGCGTTATCACCACCACGGTCAGTGGCCTGACGGCCATCTTCAACGAACCGCTGCAGGGTGCTGACATCCAACCCGGCGCCGTGGAGGTGCGCGGCCAAGGACCCGATGGCACCTTCGACACCGGGGACGACGGTTTCGCGGCGGTGGCCTCGGTCGATGCCTCGGCTCTTTCGGGGACGCTGGCGATCGGCCTCGAAGACCCTCTTCTGTTCGGCATCTACCGGGTGACCTTGCCCGCTGGAATCCGCGATCAGGCTGGCAACGCCTTGGCCGATCCGATCATCTGGACGTTCGAGTACCGCGACGTGAACGGTCCGGTGATCGCCTGGCGGAATCCCGAACCGAGCGCCTCGGTCTCCAATCCGCTCTCGCGCATTCAGGCCGGGTTCAACGAGCCGGTGGTGCCCGCGAGCCTGGGCAACATTTCCTTCAGCCTGGTTCGCGACGGAGCCGACCGCTCCACCGGAACGGCCGACGATATCCTGGTGCCCGGTACGCTTGGCTATGAAGCGTCGCTGAACGCGATCGTCTTCGATTTCGCAGCCAATCCGGTCCGCAATGACCGGGTGCGGGCGGTGCTTGGCGGCACGGCGAGCGATCTGGCGGGCAATGTGCGCGCCATCAGTTCGACCTGGAACCTGACCGCGGGGAATCCAAACCCGCCCAACGTGACCAGCATCGCGCCAGAGGGTTTCGTCTCCGCGGTCACGCGGGTCGAGGCGGTCTTCCCGCAGGCCCTCGATCCCGCGTCGGTCAATCTCAACAGCTTCCAACTGTTCAACGCGGGGGCGGACGGAGTGCTCCACAGCGCCGACGACACCCCGGTGCGTACCGGCGTGGCCGGCTATGAGGAAGCCACCCGGACCGCCTTCATGAGCTTCCCCGGCGCCCTGCCGACCGGTGAGTACCGCGTGTCGCTGCAAGAACCGCTCGCCTATGCCAACGGTAATCCGACGGGCGCGGCGCTCGAATGGAGCTTCACCGCCTATCAGCTCAACCTGGCGAGCACGGTGACTGGCCGTCTGATTCTGGAAGACGACAACTCGGCTGCCCCCGGCGTTGAACTCGCGCTGCGGATTCCTTCCCTTGAGGCGGAATTCGTCATGGGCACGAGCGACGCCTCCGGCGTCTTCACCTTCACGCAAGTCCCCAGCGAGTTCGGCGACGTGAAATTGGTCGTCAACGACGAGATCGACGGCGCCACCCTCGCCGCCACTCTCGATCCCTTCCCGGTGGTGGCGGGGGGCACGACGGATCTGGGCGATGTGGTTCTGCGGCCGCTATGCCCCGAGCAATTCACACCGGGCCGCTTTCCGCTGCCCAACCCCCTCGATATCGTGCGGGCGATTCACCCTTACGAATTCGATGGCGAGCCGGTTCTGGTCGTGGGCACGGACAATTACACCTGGGCGTGGGATGGACGGGATTATCGGCCCTTCGGCCTCACCAGCACCGCTGGCATCCAGGACTTCGCCGTCGCCGATTTGGGCGGCGGAGAAGCGCTGTACGCGCTCGGTGCGCTGCGCAATGGGGGGAGGGGCATCCTGAAATGGGATCCGGCTGAGGAACGCTGGACCCTCGCCCCGGGGCTTATCGGTCTCGGTCTGCCGCCGACCGAGATGGTGGCCCACGACGATGGCTCGGGCGTGGCGCTCTTTATCGGCGGAACCGGCTTCACGATCAATTCGACCTTCTATCGCGGCGTGGCGAAATACGATGGGGCGACGCTGACTCCGGTGGGCGGCGAGTTCGGTCACTCGGTGCCCGCCAGCCTCCGCATCGAGGACCTGGAGTCCTTCGATGGCGACCTCTACGTGTCCGGCTGGATCGAGAGCATCGGCGGCCAGCCCATCGCTGGCATCGCCAAGTGGGACGGCGCTTCGTGGACGAATCTCGGCTCGGGGCTCGCCGGATTCACCAGCACCAGTGGCATCCGCGCCGGGGCTTATGACCTCGATGTGTGGGACGACGGTTCGGGCCCGGCGCTTTTCGCGGCGGGGAACTTTGACATGGCGGGGGGCAATCCGGCGAACAACATCGCCAAGTGGAACGGCTTGACGTGGTCGGCGCTTGGCGGAGGAACGAACGCCCTGATCCGCCAGATCGCCGAAACCAATATCGGCGGCTCGAACCGCTTGGCCGCGATCGGCACCTTTACCATGGTGGATGGCGAGACGACACAGAAGGTGGCCTACTGGAACGGCAGCGACTGGATCGCGGAACCGGCGGTGGTGATCAGCACGGCGGTGTTCGACTCGGGCGTGACAGCGATGGAATCCTACGATCCGGGCGGCGACGAGCGCCTCTACATTGGCGGTTCGATGCAGGGGCCGGAGGAGTTGCGCTGGCGCTACCTCGGTTCCTGGGATGGCACCGAGTCCCTTCCGGTTGGCCGAGGCGTCAACGACACCGTGCACGGCCTGTTCGCGTGGGACGATGGTGGAGGGGATGACCTGTACGTGACCGGCGAGTTCATCCATGCGGGGCAGGAGGCTTCGGCCTTTGTGGCGCGATGGGACGGCACGGATTTCGACCCCATCGGCGGTTTCCAGTTCGAACGCCGGGGTCAGTTCCGTGGCAATTGCTTTGCGGCGTTCGACGACGGTCTGACGGAGACGCTCTACCTGGGTGGAGCCTTCGATCTGCTCGGTTCCGACGAGCCGTCGAACTCCATCGCACGGTGGGACGGTACCGTCTGGCAGAGCGTCGGCGGCGGCCTCGGCCAAAGCGGCGACACGGTGAACGCCATGCTGGTGTTCGATGACGGATCGGGACCGGCGCTCTACGTGGCGGGCGATTTCGACAAGGTCGGCGGGCCGAATGGCATCGATGCGGTGGGCATCGCCCGCTGGAATGGTTTCGAGTGGAGTGGCGTCGGCGGCGGCATGGGCAGCGGCGGCGTCGGCAACGAGTTCACCATCTTCGACGCGGGCAATGGACCCGAGTTGTATATCGGGGGCCGATTCACGGAAATCGGGGGCAAAGCGATCCTGGCGCTGGCCCGCTGGGACGGCTCGCAATGGCGAGGCGTGGACGGCGGTGTGGTGGCGAACACGGTTGCCAACACGGCGGTCAGTGCGCTGGCGGTTTACGACAGCGGTGCGGGACCGGAGCTTGTCGTTTCCGGCACGTTCAATCGGGCGGGCGGGCTGAATTTCGCCGGGATGGCGCGCTGGAATGGCAGCCGCTGGACCGACGTGGGCGGCCAGAATCAGACGGCGACCGCGTTCCACGTCTTCGATAACGAAGAAGGGCCGGAGCTGTACGCTGTCGGTTCTCTGTTCCTCCTGCCGGTCGGGACCGCGATCAACGGGGCTCGTTGGAATGGCACCGAGTGGAAGAGTGTGCTGGGCACGACAGGAATGCGGTTCTCGGATTCGGCGTTCGCGATGGAGACCTACGATTCGGGCGATGGCCCGGGGTTGGTTTTCGGCGGCAAGTTCATCTCGGTGGACGGGTTCGTGAGCCCGTTCCTGGCGGAGTGGAAGCGCCCCGCGCGGCCGTGCCCGTGAGGCTCAAGGGGCGAGGGGCGGCACGTCTCGCCCCTCGCCCAACTCCAGAATCCAGAAGTCTTCGGGGCCGATGAGGTCGTCGGCGGCGAGGGCTTCCATCAGGCCTTCGACCGGTTCGTCCTGGCCATCGTCGGCGAGGCGAAAGGTGCCGAAGTGGACGGCGAGGCTCTTGCCGGCTTTGAGGACGTGGTGGGCGGTGACGGCTTCCTGGGGCGATTGGTGCGAGGGAGCCATGAACCATTGGGGCAGATAGGCTCCGATGGGGAGGATGGCGAGGCGGATCGGGCCGAACTTCTCCGCCGTGTCGGCGAAGAAGGGCCCATAGCCGGTGTCGCCAGCGTAGTAGGCGGTGCCGGCGTCGGCGCCCTGGATGGCGAAACCGCACCAGAGGGTGGCGTAGCGGTCGGAGAGTCCGCGGGCGGACCAGTGCTGGACCTGGGTGGCGGTGACGGTGACGCCGGGGGCGACCTCGATGGCATCGTCCCAGTCGAGGGCTTTGGCCTTGGTGAGGCCGTGTTTGGCCAGCAGGAGGTCGTTGCCCAGCGGGACCACGAAGAGCGGATCGTGGGCCTGGGCGAGACGTTCGAGCGTCGGCAGATCGAGGTGGTCGTAGTGGTTGTGGCTGATCAGGACGGCGTCGATGGGGGGCAGGTCCTCGAAGCGCAGGCCGGGGGGGCGGCGGCGCTTGGGTCCGGCGAAACCGACGGGGCTGGCGCGGTCGCTCCAGATGGGGTCGAGGAGCAGGTTCACGCCGTCGATCTGGAGGAGAACGGAGGCATGGCCGATAAAGGTGACGCGCATGTCGCCAGGGGCGGCGCGCTCGGGGGGGCGGGCGCCCGGTTCGGCGGGGCGGAAGTCATCCCACTCACCGGGTTCGCCGGTGAGCTTCCATTTCCAGAAGCCGCCGTCGCGCTCGGCGTCGAGATCGACGCCGGGGTTGAAGAATTTCTTGCCGTCGAAGTGATCGGTGACGGGTCCCTGGTAGCGCGGAGCGGAATACACGCAAGCCCCCATGAAGACGAGGAATGTGAAGGGCAGGCTGATGCCCAGGAGAAAAGACACGAGTATGCGGGTCCATCGGGGCCACTTGCGGCGCGGGCGCTTGGGAAAGAGGCGGGCGCGAAGTTCGTCGACGTCGTCGCGTGTGGGGTCTTGGGTGTCGTTCGGTTCGTTCATCGGCGTCCCGCCAGGTTCAAAATCAAGGTCAAGAGAAGGCTGAGGACAAGACAGGTCACAATGGGGAAGACCACTTTGACGCGCTCGCCCTGAAAGGAGATGTCGCCCGGCAGGCCCTGGAATCCGGCGCGGCCGAGAAGCCACAGCAGGCCGCCCAGGGCCGCCAGAGCGAGGCCGGAGATGAAGAGGGCTTTTCCAATATCCGTCATGACGGGAGGGGTCGCTCCTTTGGGGCGCGACGGCGCCGGGCCGAATGCTGAGCAAAATTCTGGCACAACCTGGCCGGTTCGTCAGGGCCACGGGTCCGGAGTGGCCAGGGGCGCCGGCAAGGCGCCGGGAGTTCCAAGGAGAGAGGCGGGTGGCGGTCATGATGGAAAGGCTCCTGAGGCGGCCGGGGTTTCCGGCGAGGTGAAAGGAGCCTCGCACAGGCCCGGCGGTTTGTCCCCTCATGTGGAGCTTCGGGAGAAAGAAAGACAAAATACACTTATCAGACTAAACAGACAACGGGTTTGGGGGCGCTGGAGTCGGGGCGGCGGGGGCGGAATGTTTGGGAGGACGACCGGCAAGGGCGGCGGGTGCCGCAAGAAACGGCGGGTGCCGCAAGAAACCCGGAGCGGGGTCTTGACGACAAAGGTTAGGACGGGGTTTGTAGCGGAAAGCTTGGCGCGTCCGCGACCCCCTGCGAGGATGGAACATGACCCGAGAGAGTGGTCCCCTGGAGCCAACCGCCGCCAGTTTTCGGCGCTTCGCCACGGCCCGGGGGCCGTTCCAGACGGTGCTGGCGGATCCGCCGTGGCGTTTCGAGAACCGGACCGGCAAGATGGCGCCGGAGCACGGGCGATTGCGGCGCTACGAGACGATGGAGCTGGAGGAGTTGTGCGCCCTGCCGGTGGGCGATCATCTGGCCGAGCCGGCGCATTTGTACCTGTGGGTGCCCAACGCGCTGATGCCCGAGGGGCTGCAGGTCCTGAGGGCCTGGGGATTTCAGTACAAGACGAACCTGATCTGGTACAAGGTGCGCAAGGACGGCGGGCCGGATGGGCGCGGGGTGGGATTCTATTTCCGGAATGTGACGGAGATGGTGCTCTTTGGCGTGCGGGGCAAGAACGCGCGGACGTTGCCGCCGGGGCGCAGCCAGGTGAATCTGCTGGCGACGCGCAAGCAGGAGCATTCGCGCAAACCGGGGGAGCTTTACGATGTGATCGAAGCGTGCAGTCCGGGGCCGTACCTGGAGCTGTTCGCCCGGGGAACGCGGCCCGGGTGGGCAGCCTGGGGCAATCAGGCCCAGGACGATTACAAGCCGACCTGGACCACGTACAAATCCGCCCAGCCTCCCGCCTGAAACCCTGCACCCCCTCGTCCATTGTCCCGATTGTCCCTTTTCCCATGACCCTGCTCGACCGCCTGATCGACCTCGAACGCCAGCCCGCCGCCCGCGCCTATACGGCGGAGGCGTATGATCTGGAGGGTTTTCGCCGGTGGCTGGAGACGATGGGCAATCCGCAGCGGGCGACGCGGGCGCTGCACATCGCGGGGACGAAGGGCAAGGGGTCCACGGCGGCCATGGTGGAGGCGATCCTGCGCGGCGCGGGGATGCGGACGGGGCTCTATACGTCGCCGCATCTGGAGCATTACGGCGAGCGTTTTCGCGTGGGCGGGGCGGCGCTGACGCTGGCGGAATTCGAGGAAGCGCTGGAGGGGCTGATCGCGCCCCATGCGCGCGAGCGGGTCGAAGGCGGACAGGCGAAGGATGGAGCCTTCCGCACGGTGTTCGAGTGCTTGACGGCGCTGGCGTTCCGATTGTTCGCCGACGAGGGCGTGGAGGCGTCGGTGTACGAAGTGGGCCTGGGGGGGCGGCTGGATTGCACGAACGTGGTGGAGCCGGCGGTGTGCGCGATCACGCCCATCGGGCGGGATCACACGCGGCTCCTGGGCGACGACATCGCCCTGATCGCCCGCGAGAAAGCGGGCATCATCAAACCCCGCGTGCCGGTGGTGGTGTTTGAAGCGCGCACCCCGATCCAGCACGACGCGCACCGGGTCATCGTGTCGCGCGCGGCGGAGGTGGGGGCGCCGATGCTGGCCCCGGCGCCGGTCGAGATCCTGAACCGCCGGCCGGTGGGTCAGCGGGTGCGGGTGACTCTGCCCACGGGCGAGGAAGCGACGGCGATGTTGCCGCTGCTGGGCGATCATCAGGCGCGCAACCTGGGCGTGGCGGTGGCGATGGCGGACCGGTTTCTGCGCGACGCGGGGCGGGGGCCGTTGCGGGCCGAGGTGCTGGCGCGGGGGCTGAGGGCGCTGGATTGGCGAGGCCGGCTGGAGGTTTTCCCCGGGCCGCCGGGGTTGGTGATCGACGGCGCCCATTGCCCCACCAGCGCCCGGGCGCTGGGCGAAGCGCTGGAGCATGTGGCCGGCGTGGCGCCGGGGCCCTATGTGCTGCTGTGGGGGATGCAGGCGGACAAGGACGCGCGCCAGTTCCTGCACGCGCTGCTGACGAGCGCGCCGCACGACGCGATTTTCCAGGCCGTGTGCTACGAAGTGCCTGGCGGCCGGGGCGCGAAAGCCGCCGCCCTGGCGGAAGCGGCCCGCGCCGAAGGCCTCCTCGCCATCGAAGCGCCCGGCCTCGCCGAAGCCGTGCAGCAAGCCGCCGAAGCCCCCGGCGCCAAGTCGGTGCTGGCCACGGGGACGCTCTATACGTTGCGGGCCATCGAGGACGCGATGGGGCAGCGGGGGCTGTAGGCCGGGGCGCGAGGGCGGAGACGCGATCGGAGAGTTTCTTGGATGAAGCCAGGAGGCCTTTGGCGGCGGGCGATTCGACTTGCGCGAGGGCCGGAAATCGAAGCAAGTCCGACGCGCCCGGCACCGCACCGTTCCGCCTGAAGGCGGGACGACGAACGCCTCGCCATGCACCTTCCGACGCACGATGAAGCACGATTGACCATGACAATTCCCTCCGATCCCGCATTGACCGATCTTGGATTCGCCCAGGTGGACCTGGCGCGCGTGGCGCGGCGGGGGCGGCCGGAAGCGATTTTTTCGCAGGGCAAGACGCCCGCTCAGGTCGTCGCCATCGCCCGGGCGCTGGCCGAGGCGGGGCAGACGGCGCTGGCCACGCGCACCTCGCCCGAGCAGCGCGACGCCCTGGAAAGCGCCCTTGGCGGGACCTTTGACGTCGCCCGCCACGACACCGCGCGCCTCGTTGTGGTGCGGGCACAGGGAGCGGAAACGGCGCCCCGCAAGACCGGAACCGTCGGCATTGTCTGCGCCGGCACGACAGACATGCCGGTGGCGGAGGAAGCGGCGATTACGGCGGAGACGCTGGGCAGCCCGGTGGTCCGGCACTTCGACATCGGCGTGGCGGGGCTGCACCGGTTGCTGCGGCGTTTGGAGGACATCCGCACGTGCCGGGTACTGGTGGTGGTGGCGGGGATGGAAGGCGCCCTGCCGAGCGTCGTCGCCGGGCTAGTCCAGGCGCCGGTCATCGCCGTGCCGACGAGCGTGGGCTACGGCGCGTCGTTCCAGGGCGTGGCGGCGCTGCTGGGGATGCTCAATAGCTGCTCGCCGGGCATCAGCGTGGTGAACATCGACAACGGCTACGGGGCGGGGTATCTGGCGGATGTGATCAATGGGGTTGGGGAATGATGGGGTTTACCACGGAGACGCGGAGACACGGAGGTTGATGAATTTTAGCCGCAGATAAATCAGATAAATCGGATTTTCAGTCCGGCGGGCATATCTCATTCATCCTATTCATCCGCGGCCAAACTTGTCCGGGGTGAGTTCCCCTCACCCCGCCCGCAGCGCCTCGCGCAGCAACTCGTCCACATGCCCCACCAGGCAGAAGTCCAGGCCGTTGCGCACGTTTTCCGGCAGTTCGTCCAGGTCGTGGGCGTTGCGTTTGGGCAGGCAGACGCGTTTGACGCCGGCGTTGTGGGCGGCGAGGACTTTTTCTTTGATGCCGCCGACCGGCAGGACGCTGCCGCGCAGGGTGATCTCGCCGGTCATGGCAAGGTAGTCTTTCACTTCGCGTCCGGTGACGAGCGAGGCGAGCGCGGTGGTCATGGTGACGCCGGCGCTGGGGCCGTCTTTCGGGGTGGCTCCGGCGGGCACGTGAACGTGGAAGTCCCAGGCGGAGAAGTCTTTGTCCTCGAGCGAGAACCGCCCCGCGTTGGCCCGCAGGTAGGTCAGCGCCGCCGTGGCGCTTTCCTTCATCACGTCGCCCAACTGACCCGTCAGGCGGATGTCGCCTTTGCCGGGATAGCGCGAGGCTTCGACGTAGAGGATTTCGCCGCCCACCGGCGTGTAGGCCAGGCCGATGGCGACGCCGGGCATGCTCATGCGCTCGGCCCGTTCGTGGTCGGCCTTGGGCGGACCGAGGAGTTCGTGGAGTTTCTTCACGTCCACCTTCACCGAATCGCGCTTGGGGGGCTTGCGGTTCAGGACGTCGACAAAGGCCGCGTTGGCCGCTTCGTCCTTTTTCTTGCCGCGTTTGCCTTTGCCGGCGGTGTCGGACGCCGCTTCCGCCTCGCGGTGCAGGTTGGCTTCCCACTCGCTTTCGGCTTCGGCGAACTTGCGGGCGACTTTGCGGCAGACGTTTCCGATTTGCTTTTGCAGCGACCGCACGCCGGACTCGCGGGTGTAGTTGGCGATGATTTCGCGCAGGGTCGTTTTGTGGATGCGGATGTCTTTTTTCTTCAGGCCGGCGGCCTCGATCTCGCGCGGGACGAGGTAACGCTCGGCGATTTCCAGCTTCTCGTGCTCGGTGTAGCCCGCCAGGCGGATGATCTCCATGCGGTCGCGCAGCGGCCCCGGGATCGTGTCCAGGCTGTTGGCCGTCGTCACGAACATGGTGCGCGAGAGGTCGACCGGCATGTCCATGTAGTGATCGACGAAGGAGTCGTTCTGCTCGGGGTCGAGGACTTCGAGGAGGGCGCTCGCCGGGTCGCCCCGGTAGTCGTTGCCGAGCTTGTCGATTTCATCGAGCATGATGAGCGGATTGATGGAGCCGCAATCGCGCAGGGCCTTGACGATGCGGCCCGGCATGGCGCCGATGTAGGTGCGGCGGTGGCCGCGGATTTCCGCTTCGTCGCGCATGCCGCCGAGGCTGAACCGGTAGAAATTGCGCCCCGTGGCGCGGGCGATGCTGCGCCCCAGGCTCGTCTTGCCCACGCCGGGAGGCCCCACCAGACACAGGATCGGCCCCTTCAGGTCGCCGCCCTTGAGCCGGATGACGGCCAGGAATTCCAGGATGCGCTCCTTGACTTGCTCGAGGCCGAAGTGGTCTTCGTCGAGGATTTTGTGCGCGTCGATCAGGTCGATGTGATCGTCCGTGGCGTCCATCCACGGAATCTCCAGGATGGTGTCGAGATAGGTGCGGATCAGGCCATACTCGGCGGCGGCGGGGGGCAGGGCGGCCAGGCGCGACAGTTCCTTTTCCGCCACGGCGCGGGCGTGATCGGGCATCGCCTTGGCGTTCAGGCGCTCGTGCAGTTCGGCGATTTCCTGGCCGTGGGGGTCTTCGATGCCCAGCTCGCGCTGGATGGCTTTCATCTGCTCGCGCAGGACGAAGTCGCGCTGGTTCTTGTCCATGTCGGCGCGGACTTTGTCGCTGATCGAGGACCCGATCTCCATCACATGCAATTCGTGCGTCAGGTGGCGAAACACCAGGTCGAGACGCTCCATCGTGTCCGCTTCGGCCAGGGCTTCGCGCAGGCCTTCCGGCCGCATGTTCGTGTTGGCGGCCACCAGATCCGCCAGCTTGCCCGGCTCTTCCGTGTTGATGGCGTTGATCAGCAGTTCTTCCGGCCAGCCCGCCAGCGCCCCCGTCTGGCGCAGCGTCTCCACCGTCTGCTTCATCAACGCTTCGACTTCCACGCCGTCGTGCTCGATTTCCGGCAGGCGGTTGATCTCGGCGATCAGATTGGGTTTCTCGCTGACGAACTTGTTGAGCGTGACTCGCGACACGCCATGGACGAACAGGCGCATGGTGCCATCGGGCACGCGCATCATGCGCAGCACGGCGCAGAGGGTTCCGACGGGAAAAGCGCGTTGATCGGGAGGCAGGGTGGCGGGGTCGCGACCGTCCTCGGCCATGCGGGACGGAAACAGGGCGAAGAGCCGATTGCCCCGCAGCGCTTCGTCCACCACCCGCTTGTGGTCCTCGTCGTTGAGAACGAACTGGGCCAGCATATAGGGAAAAACGATGGGCCCATCGAGAATGAGCGACACGACCTGCTCGGGGAATTCCACTCCGTCCCCGTCCGGATTGTCCGGCGTGGGGGCCGAACCGTTGGGCGCTTCCACGACGATCTCCTCCGGGGCGGAGGAGCCGTTGTCCTTGGCGGCGGACGTCTTCTTGGTGCGTTTTTTCGGTTCGCTCACTGAGGTTTCTCGATCCTTATGCGGAGGGAAATGGGTTGGCGGGGCGCCTTGCCGGTCTTGGGGATGCGGATGGTCAGGAAGCCCTCGTCATAATCGGCGCGCACCTGGGACAGATCCAGGAAATCGGGGAACTCGAAGACGCGGCCGAAGGGTCCGTACTGGATTTCCGTCAGGCGATAGGTCTGCGCTTCGCGTTCATGGGGCGGGCGCTTGCGTTTGCCCTGTACGATCACGAAGCGATCTTCCTGCACGATCATCAATTCATCGCGATCCACGCCCGGAACTTCCATGCGGATCACCACGCGGTCGCTGTATTCCACCACATCGGTCGGCGGCACGAAGGGCTGGCCCGGGGCGGAGAACATGCCACCGAGCGGCAGCGCGTCAGAGGACGTCGCCTCGTGGCGCAACCACGACGGCATATGCCGGCTCTCGCGTTGACTCATGGCGCGGCCGCCGAGCCGCGCGTCGGTCCTGACATCTGAATCATAAGCGCCTTTCCGGTTGGGCGAAGAGCGTCATTCCGAAACAGTGGAGCGACGACTTGGGTGTGAGGTAACCCATTCGCCCCGGGGACTCAACCGCCTTCCCGCCCTCCCAGCGGAAACCGTACCGGAGCCGCCGCCTCACCCCTCTTCCCGAATCGCCCGGCAGGCCCGCACCAAGCGGATTTGCCAGTACGCCGCCTCGCCGTCGAGAGCCTCGTGAATGGGCCGCAAACGGCCGCTCGGCTCCGCGTCCGACGCTTCCTCGATCCGCACCGCCAGGTCGGGGTCCACCCATAACGTGGGATCGCCGATGCGGTCCTGGCGGATGAGGGTTTCCAGATCCCCCTCCACCGTCGAGCGCGCCCGCCCCGTTTGCTGGGCCACCGCATCGAGGCTGGCGCCTTCGCGCAGCAGCCGCAGCGCCTGGGCCCGGCCGGCGGCCATGCGGGTGCTGGCTTTGCGCTGCACCGGCGAGGCCGCGCCGCTCGCGTGCGCGAAATCGTTCACTGCCAGGTCCGGGTTGCGATGGCAGTAACCGGCGATGGCCTGCAGGAACTCCTCGCCGTAGGTTTCCAGCTTCTTCTCGCCCACACCGTGAAGACGCCGCAGGCCCTCCAGTTCGGTCGGCCGGCAGCGCGCCATTTCCCGCAGCGATTGATCGCCGAAAACCATGTAAGGCGGCACGTTGTGCTGCTCGGCCAGTTCCCGCCGCAACCCCCGCAGCAAATCGAACAGCGGCCGCTCGACGCCCTGCCAGTCCGCCTCGCCCCGGCTGGAGCGCGAGCCCGGCCCGGAAGAAGTCTCCGCCTGTTCGTGATGCACCAGCCGCGCCGTATCCTCGCCCTTCAGAACCCGCCACCCGGCGTCCGTGACGCGCAGCGGAGAGTTCATCGAATCGCCCGTGTTGCCCAGGTGCCCCTGCATCACCAACTGGGTGATCCAGCCGCGCACCGCCTCGCGGCTGTATTGGCGCAGCAAGCCGTAGGTCGAAAGCTCCTGGTGCCCCGCCTCGCGGATGGAGGCCGTGTTGCCGCCGGTCAGCACCGCCGTGGTGTGGGCCGGCGAGGTGGGGAACTTCTGCCGCACAACGCTCGACAAGATCATCTGGGCCACTTCCCGGCCATTGCCGAGAGCCGTCACCGTGCCCTCGCAGACATCGCAGGAGTCGCATTTTTCGGCGCCATAGGTCTCGCCGAAATAGCCGAGCAGCACCGCTCGCCGGCACGTCAACGCCTCGGCGTAGCGCTGCACCGCGTTGAGCTTGTCCCAGGTGACGCGCCGTTGCTCCTCGGGCTGATCGCCGATGATCGTGGACCACTTGCCCACATCGCCGCCGCTGTAGAGCAGCACGCACTCGGCCTCGAGCCCGTCGCGCCCGGCGCGGCCGCTTTCCTGCTGGTAATTCTCCAGCGATTTCGGCATCCCCGCGTGCACCACAAAGCGCACGTCGGGTTTATCGATCCCCATGCCGAAGGCGATGGTGGCGACGATGATGGTCACTTCGTCGCGGATGAACCGCCGTTGATTGTCGGCGCGGGTTTCCGGGTCCAGACCGGCGTGATAGGCCCGGGCCCTGATCCCGGCGGCAACCAGTTCCTCGGCCACGCGCTCCGTCTCGCGGCGGCTGATGCAGTACACGATGCCGCTCTCGCCCCGGTGGCGATTGGCCACGTCGATGACCTGGGTGGCGACGTCGCGGCGGCGCTCCACGCGATACGTCAGGTTTGGCCGGTCGAAGGATCCGCACAGAATCGCCGGGTCCCGCAGGCCCAACTGGCGGGCGATGTCCTGGGCCACGGCGGGCGTGGCGGTGGCCGTGTAGCAATGCAGCGCGGCGCGCGGATAAAGCTCGCGAAAACCCGCCAGTTGACGGTATTCCGGCCGGAAATCGTGGCCCCATTCACTGACGCAGTGCGCCTCGTCGATGGCGAGAAACGACACCTCGGCCCCCTCCACCACGCCGTCGAAGCCCTCGGCCACCAGACGCTCCGGCGAAACGTAGAGCAGCTTCAGTTCGCCGGAGCGCATCGCCGCGCGGATCGCCCGCGCTTCTTCCGGGTCCTGGCCGCTGTGGAGCTTGCCCGCTGCCACGCCCAGTTCCCGCAGCGCGTCCACCTGATCCGTCATCAAGGAAATCAGCGGCGACACCACCACCGCCAGTCCTTCCAGGGCCAGCGCCGGAACCTGGAAGCAGAGCGATTTCCCGCCTCCCGTCGGCAGAATCACCAGCGAGTCGCGGCCCGCCATCACAGCGTCCATGGCTTCGCGCTGGAGGGGCCGAAAGGCTTCGTAGCCCCACCGCTCCCGCAGGTGCTGAATCAGAACGTCTGGCGAAGGGGAAGTCGGCATGGGGGCGAAAGCAAAGGGCGAGGAGTGGATTTCCGAGGGAGTGAGCGGTGGGAAGTCTTGCCGCCGGAAGGCCGGACTACAAACGGAAAAACCCCGCTAGTCAAGGACCAGCGGGGCCATTTATTCCGAGGAGCGAACTCGTTGCGGATCAACGGTGTACGTTGAGCGCGCCGGGTTCACCGGTTAGGTGGTGGAGACCAGCGTCACGGCCAGTTCCTTCATCACGAAGGTCTCGATCACGTCGCCGACTTTGACGTCGTTGAAGTTCTTGAGACCGATTCCGCATTCCAGGCCAGCGTTGACTTCCTTCGCGTCGTCCTTGAAACGGCGCAGAGAAGCGATATCGCCAGTCCAGATCACGGAGCCATTGCGAACGAGGCGGGCTTTGTGATCGCGGGCCACCGTGCCTTCTTCCACAAAGCAACCGGCGATGGTGCCGATTTTGGAGACCTTGTAGATTTCCTGCACGGTGATGCGGGCCATGTCCTGCTCGGAGAATTCCGGATCGACCAGGCCGAGCATGGCCTTCTCGATTTCTTCCAGCAGTTCGTAGATGACGTTGTAGGTGCGGATTTCCACACCTTCCTGCTCCGCCAGGCGGCGAGCCGCCGGTTCGGGACGGACGTTGAAGCCCAGGATGATCGCGTCGGACGCGTCGGCCAACTGAACGTCGCCTTCGCCCACGGCGCCGACACCGCTGTGAAGAATCCGCAGCGTGACTTTGTTGGACTCGATCTTCATGAGAGAAGCCGCGATGGCCTCGACAGAGCCCTGCACGTCGGCCTTCACGATCAGGTTGAGTTCCTTCACTTCGCCCTCGCTGAGGTGCTCGCTCAGGTTCTCCAGCGTCACGTGCGTGGTCTTCGTCGCGGCGGACCGCATCCGGCGGCGGTCGGCGCGCCGTTCGGCGATCTCGCGCGCTTCCTGCTCCGTCGGCAGAACGATGAACTGCTCGCCCGCTTCCGGGCTGCCGCTCACGCCGAGGATCTCGACCGGAATGGCCGGACCCGCTTCCTTGATGGTTTCCCCGCGGTCGTTGCGCATCGCCCGGATACGGCCGTATTCCGTGCCGCAGACGAAGTGATCGCCCACCTCGAGGGTTCCGTTCTCCACCAAAACCGTCGCCGTGGCGCCGCGCAGCGCGTCCATCCGCGCCTCGACGATCGTACCCACCGCGTTGCGGTTCGGATTGGCCTTCAGTTCCAGCACCTCGGACTGCAACAGGATCATGTCCAGGAGTTCGTCAACGCCCGTTTTCTTAAGAGCCGACACCTCCACCATGATCGTCTCGCCGCCGAGATCTTCCGAAACCATCTCGTACTGCATCAGCTCTTGCTTGACGCGCATCGGGTTGGCGCCGGGGGCGTCCATCTTGTTGATGGCCACAATGATCGGAACTTCCGCCGCGCGGGCGTGGCTGATCGCCTCCCGCGTCTGCGGCATGACGCCGTCGTTGGCTGCCACCACCAGCACCACCAAATCGGTGACGTTGGCGCCGCGGGCACGCATCGCCGTGAAGGCCGCGTGGCCCGGCGTGTCGAGGAACGTGATCGGTCCCTTCGCATGCACGACGTGATAAGCGCCGATGTGCTGGGTGATGCCGCCATGCTCGCCGCTGACCACATCCGCGTCGCGGATCGCGTCGAGCAGCGTGGTCTTGCCATGGTCCACGTGGCCCATGACGGTCACGATCGGAGCGCGAGGCAGAAGATCCTCATCCGAGTCGTCGAGATCCACGTACTCTTCCACGTCCAGCTCGTCGCTTTCCCGTTGGATGACCACCTCGAAGCCCAGTTCCTCGGCGACGAGTTCCGCCAGATCGGCTTCCAGGATTTCGTTCATCGTCAGCATTTCGCCCATCAGCATGAGCTGGCGAATGACATCGCTGGAGGCGACGCCGGCCTTTTCGGCGAACTGACCGACGGTGAAATCGCCGGTGAATTTGACGCGCTTGGGCTGTTGCGGCAGATCATGACCACGGCGGCCTTTGCCACCGCCACCCTTGCGGCCCGGACGCCCCGCGGTGGGACGGCGGCTGATGACTTCGCCGTTGAAGATCTGCGTCGGGCGGAAGCGCTTGCCATCGCCCCGGCCGCTCTTGCGGTCCGTCGGCGCCGCGGCGGGCCGCTTACGAGGCCGTTCCTCCGGCGTGTCTTTCTTCGCCGGGCGGCGATCCTTGCCACCCGAGGGACCCTGGCGCCGGGCCCGCTGCGTCGTCTCGTCGATCGAGGTCATGAAACCCTGATCGGCAAAGCTCTGCAAATCCTCCATCGACGGCGAACCGGTCGGGAGAGGGGTGCGCGGCCGACGCTGCTGGGGACCGCCGGGGGCACCGGGGCGACCCTGCTGATCGTCGCGGCGCGGAGGCCGGGGACCACCCTGATGGGGGCCGCCGGGACCACCGGGACCGCCGCCGGGGCGCGGACCCCGGTTGAAAGGCTGACCGGGGCGTTGCTGAGCACCGCCAGGACCGCCACCTTGGTAAGGTCCGCGAGGAGCGCCGGGGCCCTGCTGACGCGGCATTCCGGGTTGCATGGGGGCGCCGCCCTGGCGCGGCGGGGCCGTGCTCTGCTGCGGACGGAAACCCTGCTGAGGACGCGGTCCGGGTGTATAAGGACGAGGATTTTGACCCTGGTAGCCCGGACGCGGCTGCTGCGGGGGCGGAGCCTGACCCGGCTGACCCTGCTGCTGGCCGGGATGAGGGGCGCGGCCCTGCGGGGGGGCGGGCTGCGGCGGCTGCTGAGCGGCGGGAGCGTTGGCATGCTGCTGCTGAGGTGCCGCGGCGCTCGGTGGCCCCTGCGGCGATTGTTGCGCCATGGGCGCGGGGCCGGCGGCTGGCGGCGGCCCCTGGGGGGCCTCCGGAGCCTGGGGAGCCTGGGGCATGGGGGGAACGACCACGGCGCGGCCCGTCGGCGGACCGGCGGGGGCGTCGGGCCCGGGGCGGCGCGGTCCGGAAGGCGGACCCACGCGGGGCGCGCCGGACGTCGGGGAAGTCTGCATGGCCTGCATACGGGCCATTTCCTGCCGGCGGCGCTCCATTTCGGCGCGGCGCTGCCGCTCCATTTCCTCGCGGCGCTTCTTGGCTTCTTCTTCTTCCGACTTCTTGCGCTCGGCGGCTTCCCGGCGAGTCTTCTCTTCCTGCTCGCGCTTCGCGTCGGTGGCGGCGGGCGCCTTCTCCGGCGCCTTCTCTTTCTTGCGTTGATCCATCGCGGCGAGGACGAAATTGACAGCGGCGTCCTCCAGCTTGCTTGCGACGGTCACCCGCTTTGGCACTTTGAACCCTTTGGCTGTCAAATCCTCACGCATATTGTCCACTTCCGTGGCAATCTGCTTAGGCTCGACGCCCAGTAGTTCAGCGACTTGCTTTATTTGCATGGACTCTCCTGAAAATTATCCGTTGGTGGGTGGGAGACAGAGGTTTTTGGTTGGCGAATCCCGCACGATCAGGGGGCGCTCGACAGCGCGCACAACAGGTGCCGGGATGTTAGGACAGGGGGGATTGGGAAGTCAATGGAAGGCTCTGTTCTCCACGGATAGACGAGGTCTAGCATAGCCGGGAGCAAAGCGGTGGCCCCCAGCGAAGCCACAGGGGACCGGAACTCGGCCCTCCCGTCAAGGGAAACCCCGGAAAACCTTTTTCGCCCTCGAATCCGCACTCCAGAGCACCGGTTCGCCCAACCCTTCGCTTCTTCGAAATTCCGCCCCCTCACCGGTACACCGCGAAGACCCCCGCGTGGTCGCTCACCCGGGGCTGGAACACCCCGCCCCAGCCGCCTTCCTCGAAAGCCACCCGGCAAATCTCCGGCCTCAAACGCCCCGGCCCATGGCTTCTCAGAAACTGGAAATCGATTCGCATTCCCCGCTCGCCCTCGCCCATGGTGGGTTTCGGTGTGCAGTGCCGAGCCTGAGCGCAATGACGCGCCACATCCAAGAAGCCCGCGTCCGTCAAGACCCGCACCTGCTCGTCGTCCGTCGTCGCGTTGAAGTCCCCGCCCACAAGGACGCCATCGGTGGGCGACGCCGCTTCCCGCTCCTCGATCCATCGCAGCAGCGCCGCCGCTTCCTCCGGTCCGCTGGTCCAGGGCCAGTTCAGGTGCGCCGCCGCCAGCCGCACCCGCCGGCCGCCATGGCGCACGACGGCCCCCAGGGCGATGCGCCGCAGGTCGCCGCCGGACAGTTCCACCGCTTCCACGTCTTCGAGCGGCAGGCAGCTCATTAGCGACAAGCCTTCGTCGAAATGGCGGAAGCTTTCATGGGCGAAGCGCCATGCGTGATGCCAGGTGCGGCCTGTGTGCATTTCCAGGAGCGCCTGCAAGGCGCCTCCCGCGTTGGCGAAGAGCGGGTCCTCGCGATGGGCCCCCACTTCCTGCAGAAGCACCGCGTGCACGTCCAGCGCCGCCAGCACAAACGCCGTCTGGCGCAGTTTGAGATGCGACTCCAGCTCCTGCCAGGTGTGCAGGTTCAACGTCATGACGCGAAGAGCCTCTGGCGGGCCCAGGTCCTCGCGGCCGCCGACGACGAAAACACTGTTCGACCCGCCGAAGGGATCGGCTTCGCGGATCGGGTTCAGCTCATCGTGGCGCCAGACGTCGTCGACGATGTACTTGTAGAAGTAGAGCCCGGGCGCCAGAGGCTGATCGAGCGTCAGCGTCCACTCGCCGGGATGGGAGGGGTCCGGCCCCATGGCGAGCGCCCCCGCCCCCCAATGGGTGAAATCCCCCGCCAGCAGCACGCGCCGAGCGCCGGGCGCCGCCGCGGCAAAGGCCACGCGGCCATCGGGGAAAACTCGGCATCCGGGAATGGGTTGGGACAGGTCGAACATGATCTGATCCTGACGCGAATCGTTTGCCTACTCAACCGTTTCCGGCACCGCTTCGACCCATGCCCACAGCAGCAACCACCCCAGTGGCCGGCCGTCCTTGTTTTCGGGTTCGAATTCCGAAGGCCGATACGTCGGGCAGGTCACCCGCACTTCGAAGGGGGCGCCGCCTCCGCCCCAGCGCAAAAGCACCGGCGTCTCGAAGGCCCCTGCCGGTCGCTCGGCACGCACCGGTTCGTCCATTGCGGGTGTCGAGAAGGTCATCTCCACCGTTTCTTCGGGATAGGGATTCCGATGGCCACGCACGTGGACGATGTAATCGCCGGGGGGCAGGGCGCGGTCGAAGCGCAGCAGGCTCTCGCCGCCAATGGCCCAGCGCCACGTCTGGGCGTCGGCTCCTGCCTCCAGGACGCTCCAGCCCTGCCAGAAGTTCTGGCCCCCGGGTGTGGCCACGGCCAGCGAGTGGCCGGGAACGGGGGGCGAGGCGGGGGCGAGGCCGCCGAGGACGATCTCTGGCCAGCGATCCCGATCAGGCCGATCCAGACGATGAAAGCGCATCCACGCCCAAATCCCCGGCGGGATGTCCGCCGTCACGGTGGACTCGGCCAATTGTCCTCCCCTGACGAGGCCCGAGGCGACCGAGTCGCGATTGGACCGTATGGACTCCCACAGCGAAAGCTCCGCCACGAAAACCCGCTCCACCCCCTCGGCGGGAACTTCGGTCAAATCCTCGATGCGGCGCACATCCCAGGGGGCCAGCGTCTCGCGGAACATCGGGATCAGTTCGCTGGGCATGACGTAGAGGGGCTCGCCCGGGGCGGGACGCATCGCCGGGTCCAATTGCGCGATGGCCAACTGGGGCCCGCCCCCCCGTTCCTGGCCGTTGGTCACCACCAGCATCGCCGCGCCGATCAGCAGCCACGGCCCCATCAGGCTCCACGCCACCCATCGCCTCCCGCGTGCCGTGATGCTCGCCGCCAACGCCAGCGCCCCCGCCGCCATTGGCAATCCCAGCACCGGATAGCGGGCCGAGTGGAAGACCTTGGCGATGTCCAGGGCGCTGATCGCCCACAGCAGGGTGCCAAACCCAAAGCCCACGAACGCCAACGCCCCGAGATGGCCGAGGTCGCGATCGCGTCTCGTGCCCGGCCTAGCAAGCAACGCCGCCAGAAACCCGCAAATGGGCAGCAGAAGGGCCGTCGTTCCCAACCCCCAAAGAAGCGCGCGCAAGCCGGGGTTCGTGTTGAATGCCTCGGGAAACGCCACCGGATTCCCCCAGGGTGCACAATAGGCGAACACCGATGCCAGATTCAGCAGCGTCGGCGGCGTCATCCATTCCGTTGGCGTCACGGCGAGATACTGCACCTGATCGCGCAATCTCAGCAGCCAAGGCAGAAACGCCAGCACGGTGGCGGCCTGCGCGGCCGCTCCGCCCAAAACGAAACCCGAGCGCCACCGATGACCCGTGCAGCGCGCGATCCACAGCAGTCCCAGCAGGAACAGCAGGAAGGCGCTCAGCAGATGGAAGT
Organism: Sumerlaeia bacterium; assembly: GCA_040219255.1. Taxonomy (GTDB): domain Bacteria; phylum Sumerlaeota; class Sumerlaeia; order SLMS01; family JAHLLQ01; genus JAVJSW01. The sequence goes on along the minus strand of JAVJSW010000068.1, from coordinate 243,488 downwards.
AGAGGCTCGCCGCCGCCAGGGCGAAGTACCCGAACCAGAGACCGATCGCGGCGCGGCGCGACAGCGTTCCCGCGCGCTCCTCGCGATGGGCGATGCTTTGAATCAGAAAACACGCCCACAGCATCGGCAGAACCCACGCGTAATTGCGCAGGTCCTTCGACAACGCCCAAACCAAGCCGGTGCAGCCCACCGCCCAAGCCACCAGGGTGCCGCGCTCAACCCCCAGCAACCGCCGCGATCCGAACCAGGAAACCAGCACCAGCGCCACCCAGCCCAGGACACTCGAGAAGCGGGCGTAGAAGATGCCTGGCTCGTGGCCCACCAGCCGGGGCAGCTTGAGCCACGCCTTGAGCATCAGGTAATAGCCGGGCGGGTGGGCGTCGGCGGAGGTGTGCTCGATCAACGCGCCCACGGACTTGCGGGTCATCATCAGCGAGTAGGTCTCGTCGACCCAAAGGCTACCCTCGTGACTGGCGCGCAGGAGCTGCCACGGCAGCAGCACGGCCAACAAAAAGAGAACGCCCAGGAGCGGGCGCTCAAAAAAAATCATGCGATTTGCGGGAGGATGGTTCTCGGACATTGCCGGTCCGGGGACGAAGGGTTAGAATTCCTTCCCCTTCTCCATGTTCTTCACGCTGCGTTCCAGGTAGTGGATCACCGATTGGAACCGCACCTCGTTCTCGCCGTCCAGTTCCACCAGGGTCTTGTGGGCTTCGAGGGTGTGGAGGATTTGATCGAGGCGGCTGATGTCTTCCTGCTCGGCGGGCTTCAGGTCCGCTTTGGCGAGGGCATCGGTGGCCCGTGTGGTTTCGCTCTCGTGGATTTCCAGGAGATAGGTCAAGCCCAGCGTTTTCAGCAACCGGCGGACGTGATCGTTGACGTTCACGACGACCAGTTGGTGGCGCCCGGCGCGTTTCTGCGTCTGGCTGACGCTGGCCAGCATGCCCATAAAAGTGGAATCGAGCGTTTCGCATTCACCCAGATCGACAATGAATTCCGCCGGCCGCCCCTGCTCTTGCAGGTGCTTGGCGAACCGCTCCAGGAACACGCTGTTCTGAAACGATCCCCGCCCATGGACCCGCACGACGGCGATGTCGTCGTCGCTGAGTACGGCGCAGTGGATATCTTGTTCTGGGGAAGAGGCGCCCTTGGCCTTCTTACTCATGGCAGGTCCGTTCCGTCGGAGCCAGTTTGCGATCAGACCGAGTCGAAACGAGCGGAGCGAGCGAGGTTCGCCTGCGCCCAACTCGGCCCAAATGAGTGTCGTTGGCTTCAATTCGCCAAAAGCCTCCCTTTCAGCAGACGCATAATGGTCCGCGAAGTCAAAGCAATTCCGTACCGTTCGCGTCATGCCCGGAGACGATGCGGACGGCACCTGGAGCGCCTTGCTGGATTTGCTATTGTATTTCCAAATCCCGAAAAACTTTGTCTAAAATTTCCGCGCTCCGCAGCAGCTTCCCCCGCTCCTCCGGAGCCAATTCCAACTCCAACTGCCGGACCGCTCCAGACCCGTTCACCAGCGTCGGCAGCGACAGGCAGACCCCTTCGATGCCATAGTACCCTTCCACCCGCCGCGACAGCGTGTAGAGCGCGTACTCGCTGTGCTCCATCGCCTCCACCAGCCGCTCCGTCACGGTGCCGATCGCGAAGTGTGTGCTGCCCTTGCGCTCGATAATCTCATAGGCCGCCTCGCGCGTCGCCTGATTGATGCGCTCTTTGTCGTCGCCGGTCAGGCCGATGCCGCTCTGGCGGCAGTACTCCTCGATGGAGAAGGGCCCGACGGAGGTGCGGCTCCACACCATGACTTCGCTGTCGCCGTGCTCGCCGATGACGTAGGCGTGCACGTTGCGCGAACTGAGGCCCACGTGCTGGCTGATCAGCGCCCGGAAGCGTGACGTGTCCAGCACCGTCCCCGAACCGATGACCTTCTCCGGCGGCAGGCCCGACAGCGCCAGGGCCACCCGGGTCATGATATCGACCGGGTTGGTGATGATGAGGAACAGGGCCTTGGGGTTCGCGTTGGACAGGAGCGGGAAGAATCCGGCGAAGATGTCTGTGTTGCGCTTCACGAGGTCGATGCGGGTTTCGCCTTCGCGCTGGGCGGCGCCGGCGGTAATAATGACCAGATCGCAGTCCTTCACTTCGTCCAGGTCGGCCACCGAGAGGGTGACGCTGCCGGCGAGGGGAAGGCAGTGCCGCAAATCCATCATCTCGCCTTCCGCCCGGCGGCGATTCACGTCCACCAGCAGCAGGTCCGCGTCCGTTCCCGCCCGCAGCAGCGTATAGGCGATGGTGGCGCCCACGGCGCCCACACCCACGATGGCGATGCGGGTCATGGCGGGGCGGGTTGTGGTTTTCAGAGAGGTCATCGGGTCCTCCAGCAGTGTGGGTCATGAGAAGTCGGAATCGCCGCGGCTTTCCGGCGGGGGGGTGTCAGGCAAGAGGCGCGCCGCAGCGGTCCGCAAGGGAATCCGGGACGGCAAGACTTTGGCTTCCAGAACCTCGAACGCGAGCGATACCGGGGACTTCTGTTTCGCAATGCCCCGTCGTGACAGGGCGGCGCCCTTTTACGACCCATCGGACCCCTCTCCTCGAAACTCAAACCGCCGCGCCCCCGCTACCCTTGAAGTACCTCGATTACTACAAGATCCTCGCCGTTCCCCGCACCGCCAGTGCGGAAGACATCCGCCGCGCCTACCGGGCCCTGGCCCGCAAGCACCACCCCGACGTCAACCGGGACGACCCGGAGGCGGAGGAGAACTTCAAACGCATCAACGAAGCCTACGAGGTGCTCAAGGATCCCGAGAAGCGCCGCCGCTATGACGCGTTGGGCTCGAGTTGGAGCGCGGGCCAAGATTTCCGTCCGCCCCCCGGCTTCGGCGAATCCGCCAGCTTTGGCCGCGGCAATCCCGCTGGCTTCACCTTCGATTTCGGCGGCGGGCGCCAAAGCGGCTTCAGCGATTTTTTCGAAACCCTCTTCGGCGCCGGTCTTGGCGGCCAGCGTCCCGGCCGCCCCCCCGGCGCAGGCATCGAAGCCAACCCTCCGCCCACGGAAGCCAATCAGGAAGCGGATCTCGAACTTCCCCTGGAGAAGGTCCTGCAGGGCGGCCTCTTCGCCTGCAAAGTGGACGTGCCGGGCCTGGGGCCCCGCTCCTACGAAGTCAACGTCCCGAAAGGCATCGCCGAGGGCCGCCGCATCCGCCTCGCGGGCCAGGGCCGCGCCGGCGGCGACCTCTTCCTGCGCGTCCGATACCTGAAGGGGGGGCGCTTTCGCGCCCAGGGCATCGACATCGAAACCGACGTCGTGGTGACTCCCGCCCGCGCCGCTCTCGGCGGCAAAGCCCAGGTCGATACGCTCGACGGTGCCATCGTGCTGACCATCCCCGAGGGCACGCCCTCGGGCCGCAAGATGCGCATCCGGGGTCACGGCCTGCCCACAGGCGCGGCTCCCCACGATCGCCGGGGCGATCTGCTGGTACGCGTCATGATCGCCCCTCCGCGCAGCCTGTCGGATCGGCAGCGCGAACTGTACGAGGAACTGCTGGCGATCGAAGAAGCTGGCGATTAGCGGTCGCTGATCCACCAGGACTGATAGGGCTTCGTCGGCCGTTCCCAGGCTTGGCGGTCGCCGTGCCAGCGCTGCACCACCGGGTCCTTCTCGGGCTGGGTGGCGAGAAGTTCCTGCAAATAGGCCCGCCGGCCCCGCACCCAGGGCAGCAGACCGTGAATGCGGTATTCGAGGAATTCGTCGAAGTACGGGCTATTTTCCAGGTCTTCCGTCTGGTTCTTTTTGTACTCCTCGAAACTGAAGAGCTTCTTCGGATCGGCCTGCACATAGGGGGCGATCATGGTGTCGAGGGCCGCGATGCGGGAGGTCATCACCTCCTCGCGGAAGGGGCCGTCGATGATGGCCTGGAGCCACGCGTTATAGGCCGCACGGTCGCCTTCCTTGCGGGCGAAGAGCCGCGCCAGCGGCCGCCCCGGCGCGCCCGGAGGCGCGATTTCGTCCGTCAGGTAGGGGCTCAACCGCAGCATCTGGTTGCCGGTATAGACGATGCCCTGGACCCCGAAGGCGAGGTTCATGTCCCACAGCACCAGGTTCATCCGGTAATGGTCGGTGGGGTCCTCGTAGAGGTAGTAGTTTTTTGCCTGGCCGATGTAGCTGTCCAGATTGCCGAAGACCGCGTTGATGGCGAGATAGCCGAGCGTCGTGTCCACATTCATCAGCGGCGAAACGCGTTCGAGCAGAAGCGAGTCCGTCGTGTTCGAGAGCGCGTCGCAAAGCGCGATGAGGCGGCTGTAATCGTTCTCGTCCTTGTTTTCTTTCAGGCTGTAAAGGGTTTCGTAGGGCGCCTGCTCCGGGCCGACGTAGGACAGCACGGCTTCCCCGGGGACTTCCGCTTCGAAGAGGTTGCCGCCGCCGTCGCCGAAAATCAGCTCCATCACGTCGTCGTTGTAATCGTCCTGCATCACGTACAGGCCCCAGGGCTCGCCGTTGACGGTCAGGAACGCGTACCAGTAGCGCCCCACCGGCAGGCCCATTTCGCGCGCCGCGTCCGCCATCAGGATTTCCCGCATCATGGTGGGATCGTTCCAGGAGTTCGACAGCTTCAATCCCGTCATGCCCATGAACGATTGGTTGTCGTTGAAGCGGTTGAAATCCACCTTGAAGGGTTTCTTCTCACCTTCGAAGAGGATGTTGCTGCTGAAGCCCTTGAAGCGCACGCCCACACCAGTCCAGGTGAAGCCGTTGAAGCGATAGGATGCGTTGAGATAGAAGGACTTATCCCACTGATTGGCTTCCAGGATTTCGAACCAGTTGGATTCCTGAAAGACGATTTCGAATTCGGGAATATCGCTGCGATCCCATACGTCCACAAAAGGCGGTTCGACGGCGCCGGAGCTGTTGGGGGCGCCGGGGGTGCCGCCGTCGGGCGAGCTGGATTGCCAACTGTCCGGCCGCGCGTTGTCGCTCGCCGAATCGATCAGCTCCAGGCTGGGCCCGAGGCCATCGGCGAAGTCCGGCCAAGGGGCCTGATCGAGGTAATCGACCTCGTCCATGACGGCGCCCTGAGCGTTCGAAATGGCGACTCGCTCGCCGCCGTTGTTGAGTTTCCCCGTGTACGGGCCGAGGGGTGTGACGCTGGTGCCGTAGGTCTGCGCGAACTTCGCGAGGTCCGGCGAGAGGACGAGGAAGGTGCCGGGGGCGAGCGTCGTTCCGGCGGGAAAGACATAGTCGATGCCATCGGACATGAACCATCCGGAAAGGTCGGCGGTCGCGTCGCCGACATTGGTCAACTCCAGGAACTCCTCCGTCTCATCGTCGGACGCCGGATGGTACATCATTTCGTTGATGACGACGATGGGCGCGGCGGACGCCGTGGGAACGAGGACGGCGAGGCTGAAGAAAACGGCGAAGAAGGCGCCGGGGCGAAGGCTCAAGGAGGTTGTGACCCTTTCGATGAGAGGAGGCCACTGGGGCTTCCAACCAGGAAAAAGCGTAGGGACGGCCGGGGAAAAGAGTCAACCCCGCGAGGGGTGGCGGGAGTGTTTGGAAGACGTTTTCACGATGCGTACAGCGCCAGCAGCGGCCTCGGTTGGGCCAGGCGCAGGGAATTTCCCCGGATCGGATCGTAACGGAATTCGACCCGCTCCCAGGCCTTGCAGAGCGTCAGAAGGCCGTAGCCGCTGGTGCGGGCGTCGCGGACCCATTCGTCACGGGTGCGCCGATGGCCGTTGAGAGACTGCACCGTCAGCGAGAGGTTGTGGGGCGTCTCGGGCGTGGCGAGGATTTGCTCGTCGAACACCTCGGCCAAAAGAAACGCCTGCTCCACGATGGAAGGCGGGTAGGGGGGAAGATGGCCGCCGACCTCCAGCCCCGGCCCCGGGTCGTCGATTTCGATGGCCTGGGCGATATTGTTGAACCGCCCGCCCCAGAACGTCATGGTGGTGACGTTCATGCGGCGGCCCTGGGGTTGCTGGACGAGCGCGTTGCGGCAGCCTTCGGCGACGGAAAGGCGGAGGCGAAGGAGTTCGTCCGGCGAGGCGCCGGGGATGTTGCCGAGGAAGGTTTCCGTCAGGCTTTCCAGGACCTCGATGCTTTCCGGCGCGCACGGGACCGTGACGGTGTAGAGCAGCTTTTCCATCAGGAGAGAGGCCCACGGGCAGCTTCGGGGGAGGGCGGCGAAAGGAAAAGGCGATCAAGCCCGGTGAGGGCGAGCAAGGTGCGCACCTCGCGCCCGGCGCCTCGGATTCGCAGGTCGCCGCCCCGCTCCCGCAAGTGTTTAAGCGCTTCCACCATCGCCCCGAGAAACCCGGAATCGACAAAATCCACCCCCTCCAGATCCAGAACGAGATGGGGCCGGTTCTCCCCGATGGCTCGGTCGACGTGGGTTCGAAGCACACGGGCGCGGTCGCGGCGCAGACGCCGCCTCGACACGGTGAGAATCCGGGGGGGGAGAAGGCCTTCGTTCATAGCCGGCGGGTGCCTCTTCGAGGGAGTGCGGCGGGCCCGGTGGGAGCCCCGTCACAGCGGTCGCTTTTGGACCGGCTAGCAAAGAATCGGGCCAACCCGACCATTACCCGTCCCTCCTTGAAAAAACAAGAGTTGCCGAGTCGCACTTGAGACGCCAACCTGTTTCCAATGGAGATAATCAGTCTCTATGAGAGATTTTCCGCCGCCGCGCCAGCGGTCACCCTGATCCTTCAAGAACAATCGCCGCGCAGACGCGGACCCACGGAGATGTATGGCGCGATGGAGTTCATGTGGTACCACCTGAGGAAAGCGATTCCCTATCCGGGTGACTGGGCAAGATTTTGGCATTCTCGCGAGGAAGTCCAGAAAGCTTGGTGATTTGCAGAGAATCAGACCATACATTCTTTCCGGACAGACAAAATAGACTGATCTTGAACAGACGCGCCAAGTCGTAAATCGTCGATTCCATTCGGCCAAAAAAGACCCTGCGGCTCCTTTTTTTTCGGCCTGCGAAACCTCTGTCCGCTCCGCCTCTCTCGGGGGTGATTTCTTCAGTTCCAGAAGCCAGGCACCTCCATCGAACTGCGACTCTTTGTCTCCTGTATCGAGACAAAGCGCCTCCGATACGAAAAAGCGATCACCCCGGCGCGGCCAAAGTATTGGCCCGAAGCGGCGAGGCCGTGCAGCATCGGACTTGCTTAGAGCGGACGGCCCCGCATCGCCGCCCCCATTCCCCAAATCGCATAAGGATTTCTCCGAACCATGGCAAAGATCGCGATCGTTTATCACAGTGGCTATGGCCACACCGCCGCCGTCGCCGAACGCGTCCTCAAGGGCGCGCAATCCGTTCCCGGCGTCGAAGCCCGCCTCATCAAGGCCACCGAAGCGGCCGACCACTGGGACTTCCTGGACGAAGCGGACGCCCATATCTACGGCTCGCCGACGTACATGGGCGACATCGCCAGCGAACTGAAGAAGTTTTTCGAAGAGACCTCGCGCCGGTGGATGGAGCGCAAGTGGGTGGGCAAGCTGGCTTCCGGCTTCACGAACTCGGGCGGGCTTCATGGCGACAAGCTTCATTCCTTGACGTCCATGCTCATTCTCGCCGCCCAGCATGGCATGATCTGGGTGCCGCTCAAACACCTGGCCACCGGCACCGGCCCGGACGACATCAACCGCATCGGCGCCTATCTAGGTCCGATGGCGCAGAGCGATCACGGCAAAAGCGCCGAGCAGGGCGCCCCTCCGGAAGGCGACCGCCGGACCGCCGAGATGCACGGCGCCGACGTGGCGCGGGCGGCCCTGCAATGGATCGCCGGAAAATCCGTTGCCAAGGCGTAGTTAAATCCGTCAGCCTTCTTCTTTCTCTTGCGTGCTCCGCGGAGGCTTGCCCACGGTACTCTGCTTGATGAGAAAGTGGTCTCATTAGCAGCTTTCCCTTGCGGAAAGACCCACAGACTGGCTCGCGGAGTCTCTAAGGAATCAAGGCGATGGAACAAGATCACGGTGAAGTGCGGCGAATCATTCCTCCAGATGCCAGATTTCCCACGCAAACCGTTCGATTCGAAAGAGTAAGAGACCCTCAAGAAGCGCGTGACCCTTCACCCTTTCCTGAGAGTCATTTCAAGGAAACGCACGTTGTCGGCGATCTCAACGAAGGGTGCCCCGCCCGGGATCATCCCGACGCGCCGCACGGTGGCGAGAGTAAGAACAAGCGCCCTTCGGACTTTGTCCTGCGCCGGGTGATCGGCAAGGGCACGCAGGGGGAAATCTGGGAGGCGCTCCAGAACAACCTTGAGCGCGTCGTCGCCATCAAGCGCTGTGTGGGTTCCGAATCGGTGCATGACGATTTTTGCCGGGAAGCCTTCACGGCGGCCCAGCTCGACCACCCCAACATCGTCCCCATCTACGACATCCGCATGCTGAACAGCGAAGGCAAACGATCGCCGCTGATCGCGATGAAGATGGTGCGGGGCCGTTCATGGGAGGCTCTGCTGAACGAGGATCGGCAGGCGGATCGCTTCAATCTGGAAAAGTTTCTGCGCAAGCATCTGCCCATCCTGGTGCATGTGACGCGGGCGCTGTCGTACGCGCACCAGCGGGGGATCATCCACCGCGACATCAAGCCTTCTCAGGTGATGATCGGCCATTTCGGCGAGGTCTTCCTGATCGACTGGGGCCTGGCGGTGATGCTGGACAACAAACCCCTGGAGGCGGAAACCGGCACGCGCATCGACCCCCGCAAAGTCTTCACGCTGCAGACCGCCACCAACCCAGCGGGCAGTCCCGCCTTCATGGCGCCCGAGCAGGCTCAATCGGAGACCGATGGCTTGGGGATCCACACCGACATCTATTTGCTGGGGGCGACGCTGTATTTCGTGCTGACGGGTGTGCCGCCGCATCGGGGAAAGACGCTGATCGAGGCGATGGAGCAGGCGGAGGTGAATGCGTACGAACCGCTGCCCGATTCGGTGCCCAGGGAACTGGCCGACCTGGTGAATCATTGCATGGCGACGGACCCGGCGGACCGGCCGAAATCGGTGGAAGAAGTCCGGGAGGTCCTGACCGTGTACCTCGAGTTTTCCACGGCCCGGGCCGAAGCCACCGAATACGTCGACGAGTTGCGTTTCGCCGAAGAACTGCCCAGCACCTACGCCGAGCTTTCCCTCGCGAAGCGCAATCTGTTGCGGGCCAAAGGTCTTTGGCCGGACAATCCCCATATCGAAATGGTGCGGCAGAACCTGCTGGCCCGCTGCGTCGAAATCGCTATCGACCGCGAAGATTTTCTGGTGGCGCGTTTGCAGGTCCAGCGCATTAGCGATCCCATGCGGGCGGAGGAGCTGGAACGAGCCATCGATGCGAAATACGCCGAAGTGGCCGAGCGCATCCCGGACCCGCCGCTGTTCGACAAATGGCGCATCGCCACCATGGTTCTCGGCTGTGTGCTCGTCGTGATCGGAGTTTGGGCCGTGGTTCGCGCCGCCGAGGGGACGATTTACCACGAGATGGAGACCAAGGCCGAAACGGTCGCCCTGCTGACGGCCCGGAACCTGTCCTGGCAGGATTTGCGCACGCTGTCCGAGAACCCGGCGCCGGACAATCCGGCCTTCGAACGGGTCGTGGACGATCTGCGATACTTCCGCGACGCGGACCGCGACATCCGCTACATGGCCGCTTACATGCCCGAAGTCCGGGAAGGCGAGGAAACCTGGGTGGTGCTCGCCGACGCCAATCCGGTCAATTTCGACCGCGATCACGACGGCGAGGTGGAGCGTTCCGAGGAAGGTCTCGCCCCAGGCGTTCGATACGAAGACGCCAACGACCCGATGCTCCAGGCCTTCATGCACGGTATCGTGACCAGCGAATTGCGCGAAGACGCGCGCGGCCACGCCATCAACGGGTACGCCACCGTTTACGATGAACTGACGAGCAGACCGATCGCCCTTCTGGCGGCGCAGATCACCCTCCAGCGAGTCGACAGCAAACTGCGGGCGGTGCGCCTCGTGGGCGTGGTCTCCGCACTGCTGCTCGTCTCGTTGCTGACACTGTCTTTCCTGGCATTCTTCTCGAGCCGCCGTTCCCTGCAGAAAGTCCGGGCGCTGCGGGCCGAGCTGGAAGCGCAAAGCCGGCAGCTCAAGGGCGAAGGCATTTTCCTCGGCTGACCGGCCGTTCGCCAATCCTGCAACCACAGAGATCACAGAGGTCAGAGGTTCCACAGAAGGGGAGTGGATTCTTGTGGCGCCAGGGTGGCGGTTCGCCATCGGTGAAATCAAAGACAAGGGGCACCGGGAATTGGGATTCCCGGTGCCCCTTCTTCTTTCCACTTCCAGGCGTGGAAACGCTGGGTTCCGAACCGATCAGTTCCGAACCGTGATGACGTCGGTGTAGCTGTAGGTCAGGTCCTGCTGGCGGCTGTCCTTTGCGGGAGCTTCGACGCGAATTTGCAGACGCCGCGGATCGTTGAGATCGACGAAGCGAACGGCGACGCGGCGGTTCCAGACGCGCTCGTCGCCGTTGCTGTCCAGGTCCGGGTCGAAGGTCGTGATGCCGGTGTTGGGATCGTAGGCGATGCTGCTGCGGGTCTGGCGAGAACCGCTGCGGTAGGTGATGGACTCGCCGTTGGTTCCGAAGGTCCAGCTATTGAACTGGGCGGAAAGCAGCTCGGTGCGCATGCGCGAGAGGAGTTTGAAATTCTCCGACTCCGCCGGGACGCGCGTCAGCGAGGAAATCGAATGCCGCATCACCACCAGAAGGGCGGTGAACACGAACAGGGAAATGATCGTCATGAAGGTCATCGCCAGCATCAATTCGAGAAGGGTGACGGCGCGGCGGCGGCGAGCGATGGAGCGGGGTATGGCTTTCATGGGTGGTGCGCGGGTCCTTTCCGGTCAGGGAGCGAGCATCGTGGTCAGGGTGTAGCGATCGGGGATCGTGGTGCCGGTGCGCGATGGGATCCAGGTCACAGTGGCCTCGGCGCGGATCATCGATCCGTCGGTTGGCATGGCGGTCGAACTGAAATACTGCGTTGAACGGTCTGGCGAGTAAAAGCGCAGGTCGAGCACGCCCTCCAAATCGTCGCCGATCTGTGGGGTTCCGCGGTCGTCGATGGTCACGGGAACGTTGAGGCGTGGTTCCAGGAATTGGAACAGAGTGCCTTTGCTCCCCTCGAGGGCGTCGTTGGCGGCCTTGATGGCGCCGTTGAATTCGCGGGTCGCCTGCTGAACCCGCAGGCCCACGATGACCGACGTGTAAATTCCGATCCCCACGATGGAAACGATCACCATGGCGATCATGACTTCCAGGAAGCTGAAGCCGCGTTCGCGGCGCCGAAGTGCGTTGCGGAGGAGATTGCCGGTCTTCATAAGAGGGATCGATCCTTAGGAATTCGTGCTCTGGCTTACGTCCCAGAGGGTCCGGTTGACCTTGGACACGTTGAGCTGCAGCCAACTGCCATCGCGCATGCGATAGTTGTAGTACACGTCCGGGTTGCCACCGGCGCCGTAGCCCTGCTCGGCGAAGACGGAGCCGAAGAAGTTGCGGTTTCCCGACACGGCCAGCACGCCCCAGGAGTACATCAGGCCATTGTGGAACACGGGGAAATGGTCCGAACTCTTGACCGAACTGCCGTCGGGCAGGGTGACGTACTGGCTTCCATCGTCATCGAGGATCGTGGAGGAACTGGGCGGGCTTCCGCCACCGCCAAAGTCCATATCCACGGCCACGAAGAAGGCGCCCCGGGTGTGGAGCGAACTGCCCGACTCGGCGATCTCGGGAATCAGCGCGATGGACGTGTGGGGGTTGCGGGGATAGTAGGTGTCATTGATGACCGTCGGGTTCGTGGGGTGGGGGTTGCCGCTGTCGTCCACCGGCACGGAGTCGATGAAGACGACGTTTTCGCGGAAATCGCCATACTCGGGATCGCTCGGATCGACGCCGAACAGCGTCGAGTAGCGGTCCGACATGACCACACCGGTCTCCCGGTCCTTCCAGTAGATGGTTCCGCTGGAGTCGGTCCAGTAGTACGGCATGTCGTTCTGCAGGAAGAAGCGCTTCACATGGTCGTAATCGTAGCCCGGGAAATCCAGGTCCTGATGACGGCGGATGGTTTCCAGGCCGGCGAGCGTTTTGTCGATAATGTAGTTTTCGTGGTACGGATTCGTGTAGAGATCGTACATCGGGTCGCCGGAGTTGCCCGTTTCGTAGGGAACCGCGGAGGAGAAGCCGCTCTTGTCGCGGCCGTCCGCATAACTCGCCTGGTTGTCGTAGATTTCGCCCGAGGTGCGGAAACGGAACCATTTGTCCACGCCCTTGGCCGAGTTGTAATCCTCGGTATCCGACAAGCGGGGAACCATGTTTTTCCAGGAGCCGGGCATGGTGACGTCGTGCTGGGCCCACAGTTCGCCCCAGTGGACGTTGAACTGGCCGTTGAACTGGGCCGCCGCCGTGGTGATGATGGCCGCGGGCGAACGCAGGTTAAGGAACAGATTCTCCGTCAGGATCGACTCCACGCGGACTTCCACGCCGGTCGGCGTGAGTCCGTGGGCGATCACCTTGGTGATGACGCGTTCGTCGGGCAGCGGGCCTTCGCTCATGCTGTCCGCGTCGGCCGGATGGATGAGCTGAATGCGCGACACGCGGGCCACTTCGTCGCCGCCGGGGCCGCGGAAGATCAGTTCCGGGAAATAGCTCATGTCGAGGTCCATGGTCGGGACCTTGCTCGTCTTGCTGACCGCTTCGTTGCTGCCGGCGTTGATGTTCTGGAAGTAGGTCCACATCGTGATGACGGGATCGAGGGAGGTCACCGAACTGGCCGAGACCAGCGAATTGGTGTTGGGGTCCCAGATCGGTTCGCCGCTCGCGTTGATCGGCAGGTTGTCCGAATCACGCACGTAATTGACGATGTAGGGTTCGAAGAGGAGATAGGGATCGGGGTGGAGATCGTGGGTCAGGGCGTAGGCCGCGGGTTGCTCCGCCATTTGAGTGGTGTAGGTTCCGGGAACCAGAGCGGTCGGGAAACGATCCGCGTTATTGAAAAAAGCCACCACCTGCTCGACGCCCGCTTCCGCGGCGTAGAAGGCTTCCAGATAATCTCGGTCGCGAGCCGCGCTGCGCGAGGCGGACATCACCAGGGACATCCAAGACATCAGCATGATCGCCGCGATCGTGATCAGGATCAGGGCTACCAGCAGGGCGGAACCGCGTTGGGTATGGGAGCGCCGGGATCCGGGGCGCAAAGTCAGGCGTTCCGGCATGGAACACACCTCCGGGGAAATTCTCGTAAAGTCTGTTGAATCAAGAGTTCAAGGCTCTATTGGTGCCGCAATGCAGTGTCGCCCCGGGGAGAGGGAAGGAGGCGGCCCAGCCTCTTTATGGTGACGTGATCCCCATGGGAAAGGCCTGCTCGGCAATTTCCAATCTTCACGCCCGTCTCATCAGGCAGGTGGACCCACCGGCTCCGCTTCTTACAGGGCGGGCGGTTTAGGAGGGACGTTTCTTCCGGGCAAGGAGTCCTTGCCCACGCTCTTTCTTATGCGCACGGTTGCGGCAAAAGGAGTGCCCACCCCGATGACTCTCAAGACACTGTCTCTCTGCCTGCTCTTTCCCGCCGCCATGGCGGTTCCGCTGGCGGCCCAGGAAGCCGCCCCGCCCCCGTCCCCCCAAGCCATGACGCGCGAGGAACTCGTCTCGCGCATCGAGGAAACGTTCCAGGACCCCCGCTTCGCCGGAGCCCTCTGGGGCGCCCGCATCGAGAGCCTGGAGAACGGCGAACTCTGGTACAGCCTGAACGCCGATCAGCTTTTCATCCCCGCCTCGAACCAGAAAATTCCCACAACGGCGGCGGCCCTCAGCCTCCTCGGTCCCGATTTCCGCTATGAAACGCGGCTGGAAACCCTGGGCACGGTGACCAGCGACACCCTGCATGGCGACCTGATCCTGTGGGGCCATGGCGACCCGACGTTCTACACGCGCTTCTTCGATGAACCGCGGGAACCGCTGCGCGCCCTCGCGCGTCAGCTCAAGGACGCCGGCATCGCCCGCATCGCCGGCGATGTGGTGGGCGACGACGACGCCTGGGACGATCAGCACATGGGCGGCGGCATGACGTTCGGCGGTTCGACCGCCTGGTACGGCGCGCCCTTCGGTCCGCTGCAGATCAACGAGGGCTACGTCGATTTCAAAGTCCTCCCGCCGGACAGCGTGGACGGCGAAGTGCGTATCGAGCCGAATCTGCCGAGCGCGTTTTTCACGCTCGACACCTCTGGCGTCGAGGTGGTGGCCGATGGGCGCTCGCGCGTCCGCATCGAGCGCGGACTGCTGGACAACGCCTTCGTGGCCACGGGTCAGGTGGAAGCGGGGGCGAAGCCGTTCGAGCAATCGCCGTCGATCCACAACCCAACGCTCTTCATCACCACGGTCATGGCCGAGGTCCTAAAAGCGGAAGGCATCGAAGTCGCCGGCCAGCCGATCGACATCGACGACGCGCCGGCCAAGTGGGCCTACGAGGGCGAGCGGAAGGTCCTGGCGACGCATCAGTCGCCGCCGCTGTCGGAGATCGCCTCCATGCTGATGAAGCGCAGCCAGAACAACTACGCCGAGACGATGGTGCATACGATCGGCTGGGCCGAGACGGGGCGAGGCACGTTCTCCGCCGGGCGGGAAGCGATGCGCGAATGGCTGGAATCGGAAGCGGGCATCGACCCGGAAACGCTCCAGATCAGCGACGGGTCGGGCCTGAGCCGTTACAACCTGGTTTCGCCCAATCAACTGGTGAAGATTCTGCGCGCCATGTGGCGGAGCGACCTGAAGGATGTTTGGGTCGAGACGATGCCCGTCGCCGGGGTTGATGGGACGCTGCGCAACCGCATGAAGGACACACCCGCCGAAGGCAACGCCCGCGCCAAGACCGGCACGGTGTCGAACGTGCGCGGGCTCTCGGGCTACGTCTGGACTTCCGACGGCGAACCGGTCGTGTTCAGCTTTCTGGTCAATAGTCACCTGACAACGTCGAAAGCCACCGAAGAGGTGACGGACGGTGTGCTGGCGCTGATCGCGGGGTACAGCGACGAGATGGAGAGCAAGTAGGATGAAGAGCCTTCTTTGTCTAACCATCGCATTCATCGCACTCGCGCCGCCCCTCGCCGCCGGCGTCGCGGCCGTCGATACGCCCACCACGCGGGCGCTCCTGGTCCAGCAAATCGACGCCCTTTTCGATGACGATCCCCGCTTCAAGGGTGCGATCTTTGGCGCCTTGGTCGAAAGCCTGGACACCGGAGAAGTCTGGCTCGAACGCAACGCGGACCAGCTCTTCGTACCCGCCTCGAACCAGAAAATTCCCGTCGCCGCGACGGCGCTGGCGACGCTGGGGCCGGATTTCCGCTATGTGACACGGGTGCGCGCCAGCGGCGACATCGAAGACGGCGTGCTCAACGGCCACTTGATCCTGGAAGGCATGGGCGACCCGACCTTCTACTACCGCTTCGGGTCGGACCCGCGGGCGCCGTTCCGCCATCTGGCGGCCCAGATCAAGGACGCCGGCATTACGACGGTCACCGGCTATGTCATCGGCGACGACAATGCCTGGGACGACCAGCACATCCCCGCCGGCATCACCCACGAGGACATGATCCAGTGGTACGGGGCGCCCTTTGGCGCGCTGAACATCAACGAGAACTACGTCGATCTGATGATCCACCCGCCGGATGCGCAGTGGGAATTGCCAGTGAAAATCGCCCCGAACCTGCCGAGCGAGTACTTCACGATCCGCAACGAATTGAAAACCAAGTTGGCCGGCGAGCACGAGGTGGAAGTCACCCGCGCCTTCGACAGCAACGAAATCGTCGTGCGCGGCCAGGTCGTGGTCGGGCGCGAGCCCTTCGAGCGCTCGCCATCCCTTGTGAACCCAACGCTCTATGCCGCCACCGTGTTCATGGAAGTGCTGGAGCACGAAGGCATCGAGGTGCGCGGCCCGGCTTCCGACATCGACGATGCGTGGAAGCCGCTGCTCGCCGCCCCTTCCACCTACCTGGCCAAGCACGAGTCGCCGCCGCTGAGCGAAATCCTCGCCGTGTTCCTGAAAAGCAGCCAGAACATGTACGCCGAGGTTCTGGTCCACACCCTCGGTATGCACCGCGACGGCGTCGGCAATTTCGAGGGCGGCAAGACCCTGATCCAGGACTTCCTGCGCACTCAGTTCGGCATCCAGCCGGAGGACTACGTCTTCGTAGATGGCTCGGGCCAGAGCCGCCTGAACCTGCAAACGCCCCGCCAGGTGGTGACGATGTTCAAGGGCATGCGCCAGCGCGAAGACCTGTGGCCCGTCTGGTGGGAGGCGCTGACCATCGCAGGGGTCGATGGGACCCTGGCCCGCCGCATGAAAGGCACCCCCGCCGAGGGCAACGTGCGCGGGAAAACGGGGACCCTGCCGAACACGCGCCAAGTCTCTGGCTACGTCACCACAGCCGATGGCGAGAACCTGGTTTTTTCCTTCATGATCAACAACCACACCACCACGCGTGAAGCCACCGAAGATGTGATCGATGGCGCGGCGGTGCTGCTGGCGGGGTACTCGGAAGAATTAGGCCCGGAGGAGTAAGGGGGCGGCGAAGCCTCTAGCCTCTGAGCCGCTCCATAAACCGGCCGATTCGGCGCGAGGCCTCGATCAGCTTCGTCTCCGAGGTCGCGAAGCTGGCGCGGACGAAGCCTTTGCCGCCGGCGCCAAAGGCGCTGCCGGGCACGATGGCGACCTCTTCTTCCTCGATCAGGCGCTCGGCGAAGGTCACTTCGTCGATGCCCGTCTGGCGCACATCGCTAAAGCAATAGAACGCGCCCTTCGGCGTGGGCGTGGGCAGGCCCGCGTCGCTCAGGCCCTGGGCCAGGATGCGCCGCCGCCGCGAGTACGAATCGCGCATTTCCCGCACGTCCGTGTCGAGACGCTTAAGTGCATCGACCGCCGCCAACTGCGCCGTGATCGGGGCGCAGAGCATCGAGTACTGGTGAATTTTCAGCATCCCCGCCGCGATGTCCACCGGCGCGCAAACATAGCCCAGGCGCCAGCCGGTCATGGCGAAGGCCTTGGAGAAACCGCTCACCAGAATCGTGCGGTCGCGCATGCCCGGAATCGTCGAGAAGCAGGTGTGCTCGCCGTCGTAGGTCAGTTCGCTGTAGATTTCATCGCTGAGCACCAGCAGATCGTTGGCGCGGGCGATGGCGGCGAGTTGATCGAGCAGCTCGCGGCTGTAGGTCGCGCCCGTCGGGTTGTTCGGATAGTTCAGGAACAGGACCTTGGTGCGGTCCGTCACCGCCTCGCGGACCTTGGCCGGATCGGGGCAATACTCGCGCTCGGGATCGACCGCCACCGGCACCGGCACGCCGCCCGCCACGCGCACCAGGGCCTCGTAGCAGACATAGCTCGGGTCGATCACGATCACCTCGTCGCCCGGGTTCAGAACCGCCCGCAGGGCGATGTCGATGGCCTGGCTGGCGCCGACGGTGATGACCATTTCCTCGCGCGTGTAGCGCGGGCCATAGCGGTCTTCCAGGTAGTTGGCGATGGCATCGAGCGTCTGCGGCAACCCGCGATTGCCCGTATAGGACGTGGCGCCCTTCTCGAGGGAGAAAATGCCCGTCTCGCGGATGCTCCAGGGCGTCACGAAATCGGGCTCGCCGACGCCGAGGCTGATGATGTTGGGCCGGCTGACGACCAAATCGAAGAACCGCCGGATTCCCGACGGGGGCAAAGCCTCCACAGCGCGATTCAACCGGCTGGGGCGGGTTTTCAGAGAACCGGGAGCGGTCGCGGCAGGGGGAGTCATGGCAGGGGAAATCCTTCGAAAAAAAAGTGGGGCTCGGAGGCCGCAGACCATACCCACCCGCCCCACCACGCCAAGGGGAAAGGCGGGGCGGGATGCGGATTTGATAGGGGGGTTTGGACCGCAATGAGTTGCTTTGGCTCGTACTCCCGCGTTCACGCGGAAAGGGCCTCGGAAGCTCTTTGCCCCCCACCCAGGATATGCCCTGTCTCAATATGACTGGGTTCGCATGACAGCCAATCGTGCTTCGCCACGGCTTTCGTTTGCCACACCACCGGATTTTACCGAGCAAGAAAAGATGAAATTGGAACGGCGCGACGCCCTCTTCTTCGTACTTGGCTCCCTTGCGCTTCTTGCCCTGTTCCTGCTTCTGCGGCACGAAGCCATTCAGGCTGGCGCGTTCTTTACCACCCAGGACGAAACCTTCCGGGTACACTGTGCGCGGCTGTTCGCTGAGAATGGCGATTACAGCAGTTACGATTACACGTGGCTGCCGCTGCCGATTATCGTGGGCGGTTTCCTTGGCGATGCTTTGGGAGGGCATTATTACCAGGCCACGCTGCTTATCAACACCGTGCTGGTCGCGCTGGCTCTGCTGGCTGGCTTGGGAGCCGCCTGGGTTGCGGCGCGGCCGCACTTCCATGGCCGCCGCCCCGCGGTGGCGTGGGCGGGGGTTGGGATGGGAGGCTTGATGGCTCTCACGCTCCCATGGGTTGTTTGGGCCAGTGTCCAGGGCTTCGCCGAGCCCTTTCTCTGGTTTGGCCTGATGATGGGCCATTTGGGAGCGGCGATCGTTTGCGGGCGGGGAGCCCATTCTCGCCGCCTGGCTGCCGGGTTTCTGGTGGCCGGTGGGGGCGTCGCCATCGCCGCCTGCTCGCGCTATGAGGCCTGGCTCTATGCGGCGGCGCTTGGTCCGGCGGGGGCCCTGATCCTTTGGGTTCAGTGGAAGAACGCCAGCCGCGATAGTGAGCGGCGGCCGATTCGCTGGGAAGTCCCCGCGTTGCTCTTGGCCTGGGCGGCCGCTCTGGCTCCGGTCTTCTGGTGGATGAGCGTCCACTGGGTCGTCCATGGCGATCCGTTCTATACCTTTGTGGGCGAGCACCGCGTGATTCCCGGTCCCACGGGGGAGGCGCAAGACCTTCGGACGGCCATGGAATTGTGGGGCGACAGCCAGCGCTGGCTCGCCTGTCTCGGCATATTGGTTGGGATTGTCCTCATGACTCCCAAGTGGTCCCTGCCGTACGCGGCCCTGACGGTTCCCCCGTTGGTCCATCTGCTGGCGGTGCTTGTGTCGATCGGGCGGGGAGGGATCCCCTGGATTTTCCCCGAGCGTGTCTTCTCTTTTCATGCGCTGGCGCTGGCGTTTCCGGCGGGGCTGGCGCTGGCCCAGATGGCGGCAGGCCGGGCGGGTGCGGAAAGCTGGCGGAAGACCCGGCGCAAGCTCTGGCCGCGGATTGCGCTGGCCAGCGGGCTCTTCCTCCTGATTGCCGGTCTGGGCGTGGGCCGGACGATGCTGCCCCCCATCGGCGCCTACGAAAGCCAACGAGTAACCCGCGAGCGGGTGGAACGGGCCCTGCGCCATCGGCCCCTTCAGCCCGGCGAATTCATCGCTGTACCGGGGCACAAGGGTCTGGTCTTGTACGATGGCCTGGCTCTGGCCGCACCCGACCCGGAGAAGGTCATCGCCGCGCCACTTGAATGGCGCTATCCTCTGCCGCATTCGGCGGCGTCCCAGATGCAACCCTGGCTGCGCGAACGCAACGTCGCGGTGCTCGTTCTGGCGTGGCGGCTGCCCGAGGGAGACCGCAAGGTCCTGGCGGAAAAAACCTACGACTACGCTCCCGCAGGCGAAAGGCTTGAGGCATTGCGCCACAGCGGCGACGCCTTTGCGGTCGTCACATCTGGAAAGGTCGATTTCCTCCCGCCGGAAGACCTGATCGGCCTGATCCGCGAACGCGGTTTGCAGGGCCCATCCTTCCAGCACGCCCGCGCCGACTGGATTCGTTACACGGCCCTCGTCTCCGACGAAGACGGCACCGGCAGTGGCACCGAGGTCCTGCACATCGATCCCACCCAGGTCACCAATTTCGCCCATCAGTTCATTCCCCCGCGCCCTCGCGAGCGACGCAACGGTTGGCCCGGCGATTGGGTTGCCATGTTCGAACCGACACCCTACGAATACACACTGGTCCGCATTGGCGACAGCAGCCTCAAGATCGGAACCCGCCCCGGTTGGCATGTGATCGCCTTCGACGCTCAGTCCGGAACCGTCCATGACCGGTTCTGGTTCGATGGCGATCCCCGCTTCGCCCGAGAGCACGGAGCGGAACCCTACTTGGTTTATCTGCTGAAGAAGTAAATCGCCCGGCAGCAGGCCATTTCCGCCCCCGCCCCGTCCCCGCCACACCGTTAAAACCCACGGGTTTAACCGCACTTTGTCACGCGCCAGCCGGGGGGCGACGGTTTACCTTTGGGGCATCTTCTCTTGGAAGGGGGGCTCCGCCCATGAATGGACTCGCGATGGGTGTGGTGATTCACAGGGGGATTTTCGAGAACGGGAAGGCCGGCCTATTCGCCGGCCGCGTCGAGGGCGCGGCGGTAGAGGGCGGCCGTTTCCTCCACCAGCCGGTCGAGGCTGAAGCGCAGGCCGCGGTCGCGGCAGGCGGCGGCGCGCCGGGCGAGGGCTTCGGGGCCGGCGAAGGCTTCGGCGAGCTGGGACGCGAGGGCTTCGGTGTCGCCCGCCTCGTGGAGCCAGCCCACCTCGGGCGTCAGCGCCTCGGCGTTGCCTCCGACGTCGGCGGCGATCACCGGTTTGCCACAGGCCAGGGCCTCCACCACGGCGTTCGAGAAGCCTTCCTTGGCCGTGGACAGCACCATGACGTCGGCGGCGTTGTAGAGGGCCGTCATGTCGTCGCGCTTGCCCAGCAGGCGCACGTTCTCCGCAAGGCCGAGCTGGGCCACGCGGTCGCGCAGGGCGTCCTCCATCGGCCCTCCGCCGGCGAACAGGAGCACGGGGGTCGCGGAGGAGGCACCGAGGTGGCCAAGGGCCCGGGCGAAGGCCTCCGCCGTGTGCAGGGGGTTTTTCTGAGAGTGGAGCCGCGCCGGAACGAGGGCGGCCAGTTGGCCCGGGGCGATGCCGAGCGCATCGCGGGTGGCCGCGCGCAGGGCCTCGTCGGGGCGGAAACGATCCGTGTCGCAGCCATTGTACAGCACCGGCGTGGCGTCCTCTGGGAGGCCCAGGTTGTCGCGCACGTCGCGCTGGACGGCCCGCGAGACGCAGATCATTCCCGTGCGCCACCGGCACAGGAACCGATCCATGGCGCGTTGCCGGGGCGTTTCCCAGGTGCCGACGTTGTGCACCTGGCCAAAGACGACGGGGACGCGAGCGAGCCGCCCGGCGAGGGTGCCCGGGACGTTGGAGCGATACATGTGGCTGTGCAGCACCCGCGTTCCGTGGGTCCGCAGGGCCGCGGCCATGCGGCGAATGCCGAAGGGATCGAGGCGCGTGCGCAGCGCGATCAGGTCCACCGGCACGCCGGCGTCGCGCAGCTCCTGGGCTAGCGGGCCTTCCTCGCGGATGCAGAGGAGGCGGGGGGCGAAGCCTTTGTCGGCGAGACGCGGCAGGACCGAAACCAGGCGCCGTTCGATGCCGCCCACCGGCAGCCAGGTGATCACCCGGGTCACGGGGATGGGCTTGTCGCTGGGGTGCGGGCTCGAAGTCATGGAAGGGTCAGGGTGCCGGTCGTGACGAGGGTGGGGCTGGTGGCTGTTTCGTGATCGTGCCGGGTCTGCGAGACGCGGCGTTGACGCTCGCCGCGGGTTTCGAACTGGCGTTTGGCGAGGGTCAAGCCGGCGAGTCCGAGGCCGAGGAGGCTGATGAGCAGGAAGACGAGAAAAACGAAGAGGACGGCCCGGCGATGGTTCTGGGCGCGGCGCAGACGGGGTTCGACCTGGTCCTTGGTGACTCGCATAGCGTTGGGAAGATGACGAGTGGGGCGGCTGGCGGGCAAGGGCGGTGATTAAAAAAGCGACCGGCGGCTTTCCCGGGAAGGTGGGAAAGCCGCCGATCAGACTTTCAAGCCGTCAGGCAGGCAATTCGGGGCAGGTCCGAATTACTGCTTCACGCGCCAGACGTCGCCCTGCGAAACGGTGCCGTTCGTCGGGTCGTAGGTGTAGGCGCCGCCATCGGCGCTGGTGCCGGTCAGCAGCGTGGTGCTGGGCTGAGCGACGCCGGCGTCGTAGACGGTTTCCAGAGAGCCAGCGGCCTGGGCGAAGCCGTAGGGGCTAGCGGTGACGCTGTCCCAGGCGACGTCGTTGATGGTGCCCTGATCGGTGTCCGGGCCCCAGGATCCGAGGATCCAGCCAGCGCGCTCTTTGTAGTAGCGGAAGGTCAGGCCACGGGTATCGGCGAAGGGATCGGCGAAGTAGGAGGTGATGTAGGCGATGGGGGTGGTCAGGGTGGACAGCTGGGTCGTGGGAAGACGACGGGCGAAAGTCACACCGGCGGAGGTCGTGATGATACCTTCGTCGACCGAGTTCGCCAGAACGGTGGTCATGGCGGGGTACTGGTTGTTGTCCACGTAGTAGGACTCGATGGCGGTGGCCATGGAGCGCTGGTCGGACTTGACGCGGGAGACCTTGGAGCGGACTTGGGCTTCAAGGAAGTTGGGGACGGCGATGGCCGCCAGGATGGCGATGATCGCAACAACGATAAGAAGTTCGATCAGGGTGAAACCTTTGAAACGTTTCATGGGAGCTAAACTCCCTCCTTTCGGAAGTGGTTCGTCTGTGGGACCGCCCTAACAGGGAAGGAAGTCCGATTAGGTGCGGGGCAATCCCTCCCGTCATATGTCTCTGTGGTCAAGACGAAACGAAGGATTTTGGATGTCGCCCGGCTGCGAATTTACGCCAATAGGGTAAGAATCTGCACAATCACCCCAAGAATTGCCAGCCCACCCAGGAATTTTCCCCATCGCCGCAGCGTGTTTTTCCACAATTTGTTGCGCCATTCGGGCTCCAGCACGGAAATCACCAGCGACACCAGCAGTGTCAGGTAAAGAGCTGACAAAATGTACACGGGACCTGTCATGGCGCCTTCTCCTCTTCGCTGTCCGTCCGTTCCTGTTCCTTCCCGCGGGCCAGTTCGTCCTCGTCCGCGCCCGTCAGGATGTCGTAGAGCCGAACGGTGGCGAAATAATTCAGCCCCCCCGACACCAGCAGGTGAAACGACCCCAGGTCCGAATAGGCCGTTCCCGGGTCCCGCACCAGAAGACGCCCCAGCAGGGACTCCGAGTCCGCCAGCCACAGGAGCAACATCGTGCCTCCGCCGTGGCAGACCTTGACCATGAAGGTGAGTACGGCAACGATATTCCAGTTCTCGCTTGAGGGCAACAGCCCCGGCATCTCCGTCGTTCCGTTGAACGCCAGGCCAAGCAGAAAGCAGCCATTGAGAAGCGCGAACAGAGTCCAGCCCCGGGTGCGAATCCCCGCCGCCAGATATCCGGAGCCGGGCAGAATCCAGTTCAGCGCGCAGAACGCCAGCGTCTGATCCAGGGAGCGGCGGCGTGTCTCTGGCTCCAACCTTTCCGATCCCATTTCAGGTCCCTCAATTCCATGACAACTTCTTCCCATGACGCCGAGCGCCCCGAGACAGGAAGCCAATGCACGCGCGCGCCTCGGCAGGGTCAAGGCAAGACCCGGCGCCGCCGTCGACGCCGCGTTCGCGTTGCCGCGGCCGTCTCGCTGCTGCTTGGCCTTCCCTTCGTGGCGGCTTCCGAGCCAGCGGCGCCCATCGCGAGCCATCGTCTCGAGACGCAACACCCTGCCCTCTCCCTGGCCGTCCTGCAGGACGTCGTCGCGGTCAGCCAGGGGTTGGCGGGCGTGGCGTGGTACCGGCGCGGAGCCGATCCGCCGGGCGCCGGCTTCTCGACCCAGCCCGATTGGCCCACGCTGTCCGCCGAGGCGGCCGCGCCCTATGGGCCCAACGCGGTTTTTCTTGCGGGGCGGTGGGGCAAAATCCGCCTGGTGCGCCTGAGCCCCGATGGCGCCCCCGCAGAGGAGATCATGACATGGGACGTGGAAGGCATTCCCACCGGTTTGGCCTATCGGCCGGCGTCGGGCCCCGTGCCGGCCCTGATGATGGTCGCCAGCGGTCCGGCGGGCATTTCCATCTGGCAGTGGGACGACGGCCGGGACAAGCCGCCGGTGCTTCGCGGCCGTTTCCCCTATGCCCATTATGCCAAGCGGATCGCCTTCCTCACCCCCGCCCGGACGGCCGTGGCCGATACGGCGGGTCTGCTGGTGCTGGGGGTGGAGGATCCGATGCGGCCGGTGCTGCTGCAATCCATCAGGGCGGATTCGTACACCGATTCGCTGGCCGCCGCGCCCGGCGGGGAACTCTACGCGGTGGATCGGTGGAACGGGGTGAAGGGCTATCGCTGGGGGGGCGACCGTTTGACGCCGGCGCTGGCGTTCGGTCCACCGCCCTCCGAGGTCGCGACGCGCCATCTCTCCGCTTCGCCGCAGGGCCTGCTGATCTCGGAGAACGAGGGGGGTGTGCGCTGGATGGTGAAGGAGGACGAATCGGAGACATGGACCGAGCGGCGCCGTTTCCGCCCCGAATCGGGCCCGGCGGTCGAGGTGGCCTTCGAGACGCCCCACCGCATCGTGATCGCCACCTTCGAGGGGGGTCTGGAATGGTTCGAGTGGCCGGCGGAGCAAGTGCCGCTGAAGAAGGTGCCGCTGAAGAAAGCGCCGCCGAAGAAAGCGCCGGGGAATTAAAGAAAAAACCCAGCCGGAACCGGCTGGGAGAATCCTGGGAGAGCCGCCGCGAGGCGAGGGGCCGGTCTTAGTACTCGAGCGTCACCGACTGGCGGTCCAGGCTCCGGGCGTTGTCCACGCCGTACGTCGGGGAACCGGTGCCGTAGTCGAGGACGGCGGATTCCATGGCGGAGCCGGAAAGGAACTCGTCCTCGTAGATGGGTAGCCGCTCGCCCCAGACGGTCGGCAGCACGTACTCGGGGTACATGATGGGCTGGTAGTCGCGGGGGATGGGGAAGGGGAAGCTGATGATTTCGTAGAAGCCGGCGAAGGTGCGGGCCACGGCCCAGACGACGCCTTTGACGGTGCCGACGATGGTGCCGGTGAAGGGCTCGGTGCGGCGCCACTCTTCAGCCACCGTTTTGGGAATTTCGACCCAGCCGAGGAGGACATTGGAAATGCCGCGGCCGAGTTTGGTGAACATCTTGTCGATGTCGGTCGTCTCGCGATAGCGATCGCCATCGGTCTGGGCCGCGGCGACCGTCGGCGAAACGGTCATGATGAGCATCAGGCCGGTAAGGCAGGCGGCGGCGGTGAGAAGGAATGAGCGCTTCATAGGGACGGCGGACCTCCTGGGGACGGTCAGGGGAGTGGATTGGAATTCAAAGACTTGGCAGCGTCATTCCACTTCGTCGATGAAGGGGAACTCGGTGCGCTGGATGGATTGATAATTGTTGTCGTACACGTCGATGGGGAAAGTCACCACGTCCACCACGCCAAGCACGAGGCGCTGGCCGGTGAAGTAGAGGCCCTTGCCCAGGCCGACGACGGAGCCGGTGAAGGGGTCGGTCGACTGGATCTCGCTGTTGATCTCGATGGGAATCTCGGACCAGCAGAAGAGGCAGTTGGAGACACCGCTCCACAGCTTACCGGTGATCTTCGAGGGATAGGTCACGCCGTAAAGCGGACCGCGAGCGTCGGTGACAGAGGGCGCCAGAGCGGCGGACGCCAGCAAAACGGCGAAAGCGGCGGCAAGGCGAGCCTTGTGAATCCGGGACGTCATGGGGAGATTCTCCAGACGGGGGTCGGGGTTGCCAGAGCGGCAAGAGAACGAAACACGAGCCCATGAGTGGACGCCATGATTCGCCGATCAGTTGCTGCTGGCCCTCTCATGCCTGACGAAGGCGAGGGACGAGGGCAACTCAAAAATCGGGAGCAAACGCGCTTTGTCGAGGGACCTGCCGCGAACTCTTCCGTCGAGGCGCGGCGAACTCCGATCCTGACAGAATTCCCCGCGGAGTCACAAATGGCACAGAGACGTTTGGCCCGAGAAGGGTTACGTGGTCCTCGCAGGAAAGCGATGTCCCATCCGGGCGAGTGGGCAACGCCAAATCTCTTCTCGCGAAGAAGTCCGAAAAGACGTCCGATTATCCGACATTTATCCCATTCATTCACTTCCAGTATGAAAAATCGGCGAGATAGGACAAGTCGTGTCCTTTTGAATTTGTTGAGTCTAAAGACATGGTTTCGGTCTGCTTTGCATCTTCTCTGTGAAAACTCTGTCCCCGGTGTTCTCCGCGGTTGTAAGGATCGCGCGGGCGCACCGGCTCGCCGCCTTGCTCTTTACACCGGGGCCGTTGCCGGACAAGCTTCTGTCATGTACCGACTCCCTCTTCAGAGGAGACGCTTCCATGGCGGAAACTGTCTTTGGCAAAATTCTGGCCGGTGAAATTCCTGCCGAACGGGTCTACGAGGACGCCTTCTGCATCGTGATCCGCGACATCGCTCCCCAGGCCCCGACCCATCTTCTCGTCATTCCCAAGGAGCCCATCGCCACCGTCGCCGACCTCGGTGACGAGCACAAGGAACTGGTGGGCCACATGACCGTGGTGGCATCGCGCGTGGCGGAGAAGGAAGGCCTCGCCGACGACGGCTATCGCCTGGTGTGGAACTGCAAGGACGCCGGCGGCCAGGAAGTCCCCCACATTCACCTGCACGTTCTCGGTGGCCGGCAGATGAAGTGGCCCCCGGGATAAGGCGGAGCGGCGGCGCGTTCTCTCCGAGACCGGCGCCCGCCCTCCGCGTGGAAAGATTTCTGTTTTTCCCTGGTTGCTGCCGGGCCATGGTTCAACGGCTATCCAGACCATCCGTACCACGACGAGGAAATCACCCATGAAAATTCGAAGCCTGACCATGGCGGCCTGCGCCGCCGCCGTTCTGGGGCTGATCCTGGTTTCGGCCCAGGCCCAACCCCCGGCCCGCGCCAACAACGACAAAGAGAAGGACAAGGGTCAGCAGCGCGAACGGGGCCCGGAATGGCGCGAGGAGTTCTTGCAGCGCGAACCGCGCGGCGAAGACAACGAAGCCCGCGAGCGTCCCGAACGCCCAGGCCGCCCCGAACAGTCTGAACGTCCGGAGCGCCCGGAACGCCCCGAACGCGGTGAACGTGGCGAACGGCCGGAGCGGCCCGGACCGCCCATGCTGGATCTGCAGCGCGAAATCGCCGAACTGGAGAGCATCTCGAGCGAGTTGCTGCGCAGCGGTCAGGAGGGCCTCGCCAGCCGCGTGCAGAGCGTGATCGACAGCCTGAAGGCCAAAGCCGAGCGCCCCGGGCCTCCGCGGGGAGACATGCCTCCGCCGCCGGGCCCGCCCGCCGAAACACCTTACGAATAGGCCCCCTCCTCCCGGTCCTCGCCGCGGGATGGATTTCCCTGGCCGGTGGCTTCCCCTCCTTTTCTTCAGTGCCATGGTGAGGAACGAGACGGAGGCAGGGGCGAAATCCTGGCCGGTCTTCTCTTGACCACAGCGTTTGCGCTCCCTTTTCTCGGGCGGCGGCTCAAGGCGCCGCACGCAACTGATTTCATCGCCCCAGGCCAAAGGAATACGCCGTGTCAGAAGCCCTCGTAGTGGGATCGGTCGCCCTCGATTCCGTCGAAACACCTCATGGAAACGTCTCGGAAGTCCTGGGAGGCTCGGCCTCCTACGGCTGTGTCTCGGCGTCCTATTTCGCCCCGGTGAAGATGGTCGCGGTGGTCGGCGAAGACTTTCCCAGCGAGCACGTCGGCGCTTTCGAGGGCCGCGGCATCGACACCTCGGGCCTGAAGTCGGAATCGGGTCAGACCTTCCGCTGGTCCGGCTATTACTTGCGCGAGATGGGCGGCGCCCACACCAACACCACCGCGCTCAACGTCTTCGAAAACTTCCGCCCCACCCTCGACGAAAGCCAGCGCAACGCGCCCTTCGTTTTCCTGGCCAACATCCAGCCCGGCCTCCAGCTCTCCGTCCTGGATCAACTGACAGCCCCCAAGGCGGTGCTGCTGGACACGATGAATTTCTGGATCGAGGGCTCGAAGAAGGAGCTGACCAAGGTCATCGAGCGCGTCAACATCCTGCTCCTGAACGAGGAGGAAGCGCGCCAATATATGGAAACGCCGAACTTGATCGAGGCGGGCCTCGCGCTCCAGGAGCTGGGTCCGCAGACGGTGGTCATCAAGAAGGGCGAGCACGGGTCGCTGCTCTTTCAGCGCGACCGGGTCATGAGCGTCCCGGCCTTTCCGCTCCGCGAGCTGAAGGATCCGACCGGTGCGGGCGACACCTTCGCCGGCGGTCTGGTGGGCTACCTGGCGCGGCTGAACAGCTTCACCGACGAGGATGTCCGCAAGGCGGTCGTCGTGGGGACCGCGATGGCTTCGTTTGTGGTCGAGGATTTCAGCCTGCGCCGCACCCTGGCGATCCGCCCCGGCGAAATCCACCAGCGCGTCGATCGCGTGCTCGAAATGATGCGCGCCCCCGTTCTGGACCAAGAAACGCTGGCGGGCCGGAATCTGGCCGCCACAATCTCCTGAGTCCGCCCTTCCTGAGCCTGCGCCTCCCGAGCTTCCGCCCCGTCACCCGGCCCGCCGCCCCTCTCTTCATCCCCCTGTGTGTTGCAAGGAACCCGAAAAAATGACCGACTCCGCTTCCGGAAAACCCCTCCATCTCGCCCTCGTGGGCTTTGGCAACATCGGCACGGGGGTGGTGCGCCATCTGCTGGAGCACGGTCCCTTGCTGAACAGCCGGCTGCCCCGCCCCCTGCGCCTCAAGACCATCTGCGACAAGGACTTGACCACCGACCGGGGCGTTTCCGTCAGCGAAGTCGTTCTGACCGACGACTTCAAGCAGGTCGTGGCCGACCCGGACATCGAGTGTGTGATCGAACTGGTCGGCGGCACGACCATCGCCAAGAGTATCGTGGACGCCGCCCTGCGCGCCGGCAAACACGTCGTCACGGCGAACAAGGCGCTCATCGCGACCTACGGCGGCGAACTGTTCGAAGCCGCCCGCGCTGGCAACGCCCAGCTTCTCTACGAAGCCAGCGTCGGCGCCGGCATTCCGATCATCCGCTCGTTCCAGCAAAGCCTGCTGCCCAACCGCATCGACGCGCTTTTCGGCATTCTCAACGGCACCTGCAATTACATTCTGACGGCGATGGAAGATCGCCCCGGCGCCAAGTACGCCGATATCCTGAAGGAAGCGATGGCGAAGGGCTATGCGGAGCCGGACCCGACGCTGGACGTGGAAGGTGACGACACGGCGCACAAGATCGCTATTCTGGCGGCGCTGGCTTTTGGCAAAGACTTCCGCGCCACTGACGTTCTAAAGCAAGGCGTGACCCGCATCGCCCCCGCCGACGTCGAGTTCGCCGCCAGCAGGGGCATGAGCATCAAGCTGCTGGCCTCGGCCAAGAAGATCGAAGGCCATCCCGCACTGTCCGTGTGGCCTACCTTCGTGCCCCGCAACCACCTGATCGGCGGCGTCCGCGATGTGCTCAACGCGCTGTGGGTCGAGGGCGATCCGATCGGCTCGACGATGATGTACGGCGCCGGCGCGGGACAGGGCTCCACCGGCAGCGGCGTTCTGAGCGACGTGATGCTGCTGGCGCAGGCGGGAAGCGGGGCCGTGCTCGAGCAGCTCAATCCCCTGGGGAAAGGCGAGCGGTGCGAATTGTCCCCCGCCAGCGCCAACCACCCGGACCGCTATATCCGGGCGCCCGGGCTATCCGCTTCGAAGGCCGCCATCATCCGCGGCGCCAAGGTCCTTCAAAGCGGCCACGGCTGGACTTCCTTCCTCGCCCCGGCACAAACCGCTAGTCAGCGAAATGAAATGCTTGAGGGCTTGGCCTCCCTTGGTGTAGACCCTTCTTCTGTGTGCGAAATTCATTTCGCCATGGGAGCGGGCCGGGACCTGGCCGCGAGCTGAATCCCCCGCCCCTTACCGGTTGACCGATCCACCCCACGGGAGCCCACACCAACGCCATGCCGACCGAAGCCGCCCTGATTTACGGAATGGCCCGCCAGATGTACGAAGACATTCGCTATGTGGCGGGCAACAACCCGAAAGAGGTCGTGGACGACGACACGGCCAAGATGTTCAACAATCTCCTCAAAAACGTCCGGGCGGTCTTCCCCACCCTCCGTCAGATCAACGACTTCGATCCCATGGCTCCCCGCACCCTGAAGTACAAGGACGCCATGGTGGTGGTCGGTCAATTGGCCAGCCTGCTCAAAATCATTAACGACGAACACAACCGCCTTTCGGATGCCGCCGCCGGCCGGGCCCGAGCCCCGCAGCAAGGCCAAGGCGCCGCCAAAGCCCCCGCCCAGGGCGGCAACCGGGGCCCCGGCGCTAAAGCCGCTCCCCAAGAAGAGCCCCTCTTCCACGACCGCGAACTCTACGGCGACTCTCCCCCGAAAACGCTGACCGACGAGGGCATCGTGCCGTTCACCCTGGACGATTGAAAACGCCCAGGTTAAGCGCCACAGCTCGGCGGTTTTTCACCAGCCGCCATCGGCCGGAGGTCCGGCTTTTTCCTTTTTCTCAGGCGCGCTCTTCCCCGAAGCCGCCGGCCTCGCGGAGGGCGGGATGTAAGCGCCGCCGCCAGCGCCGCCTCCGTCCTCCCCACCACCCGATCCCGGGTCGGCGTTCGATTTCCCGATGGCGTATCCCGCCATGAAGATCAACACAATCACCACCAGATGCAGCAACCACCACCAATGACCGAGAAACTGCCATCCACTGGGCAGATCGATACCTTCCATGACTTACGGGTCTTTCTCACGGTTGGAGTGCGCGCGGCCCGGGGGCGGCAGACTGGCCATGCCGAACCCGCTGACCGACCCTTTCATCGTTGGACCGGAGGTGTCAGCCGATTTTGGCTGCGGACCGGGAGCATTTCACCACTTGACCACCCCGGCCTTTCCCGCCATTCAAGGAAGTCCTTTCCTGATCGCCCGGAGGTGATGTCTTGCGACGCTTCAGCCCCTTCCTTCTGATTTCCACTCTGGTCTTCGCCCTCGCCGCGGGGGCGGGGTGCTCGACCAACCGCAAGCCCCTCTTCGACATGAGCACCGGCGAGCCCGAGCAGTTCCGCCGCTATACCGGCCGCCCCGCCGCCGATTTCATCGTGCGCTTCGACCGCCGCGCCTTCGAAAAGACCGACGCCATGAAGGACTCGATGTTGACCGCCGACAAGCGCGACGTCCTCGACCGCCACGGCCAGCCGGATTACGCACGCGAAGGCGTCGATGCCCACCGCGACGAAATCTTCGACGAATGGGCCTATTGGGATCGCAACACCATCGTCCAGTTCATCGAAGGCAAGTTGGTCTATGAGGGACCGCTGCTCGACAGTGACCGTTACCTGATCACTTACGGTTATCCCTCGAAAGCCTACTTTCAGCAATACGAGACCGGCCCGGTCCGTGAGACCTGGGTCTACGAAGGCTTCTGGCGCGTGAAAAACCGGTCCGTGTCCTTCAGCGATGGCTCGCTGGTGTACCAGAGCCAATTCTAAATGGTCTTTCCTCAACAGCCTATGCTTCGTTTCCTCTCTCGCCTCGCCGTCCTCGCCGTGGTGCTCGGCAGTCTTGCCGGCTGCGCCTCCGAGCGCGCGCTGCGCCTGGAAGAACGGCGCGCCATCGCCTTCGATTATTACGCCCAGGGCGAAATCCTGGAGGCGGAAGGCGAGTACGAACGAGCCCTGCAGCGCTACCTGGCGGCGCTGAACCTTTCCGAGCGCCCCGCGTTCTACTATAAGGTCGGCCATACCCACCGGCTCCTGGGCGACAGCCAGAGGGCCCTCGTCTATTTCGACCAGGCCATCGCCATGGCGCCCGATTTCGAACGCGCTCTCGCCGAGCGCGAACTGGCCCGCATCGAAGTCGCCGAAGACCTCGGCGTTACGGTGGAGGAACTGGCGCCGACGGCACTGGCAAGCTCCCCGGCCCCCGAACCGACGCCCGAACCCACACCGGACCCCATACCGCCCCCCGTGACGACGCCGGTGCCCACGCCCCGTCCCACCCCGGCGGAAGTGGCCAAGCCGGCTCCGCGGCCGACGCCCGCCCCCCGCGAGCGGCGCCCCGCCCGCACGCCCCGGCCGACGCCAACCCCGGTCCCCACCAGGCCCCTCGAAACGACCCGCCCCACAGCGCCCGCGCCGACCCCGGCGCCCACCGCCGAAGCACCGCTCCCCGGCGAGCGGGAGGTGGCCCTGGCGCCCGATCCGACCCCGACGCCAAGGCCCACGCCGACGCCCACCCCGACCCCCACGGCGACACCGCTGCCGCCCCAGCCTCCCCTCTCCTCCTTCCGGGCGCCGGGCCGCGCCTCCGTTCCCGGACTTGGCGGCGCCATCGCCTCGCTCGTTGTGGGCGAACGGCCCCCGGTGGAACTGCAATCGCCCGACACGCTCGATCCCGAGCAGGTGCGCCGCGTGCTGTTTCCGGAAGTGGCGGCGCCCTCGCCCTCGCGCAATGAGTCGTTGCGCGCGGCTCTCGAGGAAGCGGCCGAGCGAGGCCAATGGAGCGAAGCGGCCCGGCTGGCCCGCATGATGGTGCGCCGCAACCCGCGCGATGTGGAAGCCCGGCTCCTGCTAGCCCGCTCTCTGCAGCGGGGCGGCAATTTCGCCCGTGCCGAGGAAGAATACCGCGCCACCGCCCAGCTCGAACCCACCAACGCGGAAGTTCACATCCGATGGGGCAACCTGCTCGTCGAGCAGGGGCGCTATGCGGAAGCGGAAGAGCATTACAACCAGGCGTCCCTCTTCGCGCCGGACGACCCCCGCGGCGCCAGCAATCTCGGCGCTCTGTACCTGAGAATGGGGGATCTGCGGCGCAGCCGGGATGTGCTCTCGGAAGTTCTGGCGAAGCACCCGGAGTTCGCCCCCGCCTACTTGAACCATGCTCTCGTGCTGGACGAGTCCGGTGCGTCATACGAGGAAATCCGCCAGAATTTGGAGCGTTACCTGTCCCTGGGCGGGGAACGGGTCGCGGAAGTCGAGCGATGGCTGGCGGAATTGCCGTCCTGATGCTTCGAAACCGCAACTTAACGATTCCGTTTCGACGATTCACGGTTGACATGTGTTGCACTCGCGCACCATTAAGTCTGCTTGTGTATGATGCGCTCAGAGCCATCAAACCCCCGGAAGGTATGCCCAACGTGCTTGGATGGACTCACAGACTCCTCTCCCTTGCAAACCGTCCCCGCGGTTTCCGTGGCGCCTCCGTCTCCCCGATCGTCCCCTTCGATACTTCACTCCGCTCCGCAGAAAGGAGAGTCCAGCCACTCTCGACGTTATTTGGAGAAGTGCAGCCCCCTGCTCTTTCCCGTGTGCCCTTGTGGGCAGCGCAACCCCACAAAGGAGACCCGCTCGTATGAGAACTGGGTTCCCCACAAAAGCCCTCGGCGCGATGGCCGCTGCCTCCCTGCTCACGGGCAGTGCCCTCGCTGTCGGCCCGACCTTCACCGATGAAATCCCGACCGTGGTTATCACGGATCGCGATTCCTCCGGTGTCCTCGACGTCGCCCCTGGCTCCGTCCTCTACTTCCGTTTTGAGGACGCCTTCGCTTTCGGCGATTACATCGACGCTTCCGATTACGGAACGAACAACACGTCCGCTGACATTCTCTTCAGCTTCGCCGAACTCGATGGCGCTTCGTCCGTGGTCACCAGCCCGACGATCTCCATCAACGGCGACACCACCGTGGCTTCGATTCCTTCCACGGAAGCCGACGTCCTCACCAACTCCACCGGCGATATCGACGACCTGCTCGACTTCGTCAACGTGGAGCGTAACCTGACCTCTCCGTCCACGACCTTCACGGACGAAGCGGACCTCATGGTGTTCATCGCCGCCGCCCCTGACGGCGTCGACGAGTTCGACATGGCTTCCTTCACCGTCATCACGACGAACGACGGTTCCTCCGACTCCGTGTCGGCCGGCACCGGTATCTTCACGCCGGTCACGACCATCGAAACGTTCGGTGGCTGGGCTCCGACCGAGTTGGATACGTTCGCGACGAACTTCAACAACACGACGCAGACCGGCACCTCGCCGGGAACGATCACCACCACTCCGGTGAACCCCACTCAGGGTACTGGTCAGGGTGCTGCGGCCCCCAATGGCACGGAGACCTTGGCCATTGAGACCCCGTCCGCCATCGCCCCCGGCATCGGCCACGTGGCTCTTTGGGATCAGCCGATCGCGGATGCGATCGCCGTTGGCCTCGAAGACATCTTGCTCGTCCGCTGGAACCTGACGACCACGGTCGCTGGTGGCGTCGCCACCAACGGCGCGGGCCACGCTGGCATGCGCTTCCGCGCCACCTCGCGTGACACGGGCAGCTCCGAGTCCGGTACCCGCTACGGCGGTACCTTCGACGATCAGCTCGTGACCCGTTCGATCAACCTGCCTGACGGCGTCGGCGTGCATAACTCGACGTACTACTCGCTCCTGCCGAACAACAGCTTCAGCCTGAGCTTCGACGTGCTCGACCTTTCCAGCACCGCCGTCAGCGACGTGTCGTTGAACTCCATCGACATCTCCGTGACCAACCGTAGCCAGCTGACCGAAACGGTCGAATACAACGTCGGTAACGGCTCGTTCACGCCGGCCGCTCAGCCTGGCAGCCCGGCTCCGGCCGCGAGCCCGACCGCATTCGTCACCTCCGGCGAGTGGGGCTTCAGCAACAACAACAACACCCGTCCGGTCTCCAACGCGGGCTCCGGCGGCACGGTCCTCGTGATGAGCTCCAACGCTCCTCCGGCCAACTCCAACGGCCTGGGCACCTGGTCCACCAGCACCGGTGCGGTCACCGCGACCGCGGGCAACCTGTACATCCTCGATGTGTGGGCGTCCACGAACACCGCTGGTGCCAGCGCCACCACGCTGCCCGACTTCCGTCTCGGCCTGCAGTCCAACTCCGGCCTGTCGCCCGACACGGCGGCCGCTGGCGACTCCGATGACCCGGGTCTTCGCGCCTACGGTCAATTCGGCGGCGACAAGAACGCCGACGTCCGCCTGCTGACGGCTCCTCGCCGCTACACCGTGGTGTACTGGCCTGACCTGCGCAGCGGCCTCGACGCCGTACTCGACGTCACCATCGACGACATGTTGTTCGACGCGTCCAACGCTGACCAGGGCACGCTCCGGTTTGACCAGGTCACGATCAGCTCCGCTCCCCATGGCGAGTAATCGGCTGATCTAATCCACCCTAACCCCTGACCCCGAGGGCGGGAGGCTTGCCAAAGCTTCCCGCCCTCGGTCTTTTTTTACGCCTTCCACAACCCCGCCGGGAACTTTTGGCGGATTTTCCTTTTCCCATACTTCAACCCGCACTATGACAACGGGACAGTTTTTTCCGAGACGCTTTCCGGGACCTTTTTTGCCAATGATTCTTCGATCCCTCACTCCTCCCTTCCTTGCCGTCTGCCTTTTTCTGGCGGCGCCGCTTCTCGCTCAGCGCCCTCTGCCGGGTACGCCAACGATCGACACGCCGGATTTCGGACCCTTGCCCAAGGAGATCGAGTTCCCCTACGACCGCTCGATCATGGTGCTGATCCCCGGCGGGGTGTACCGTGTCGGCGACCCCAGCGAACCGTTCGAAGTACGCCTCGGCTCCTTCTATATCGACAAGTACGAAATGTCGATCGAACGCTATATGGACGTCCAGCAGCGCGCCTCCATCGGCGTCCCCCGTGTGCCGTCGAACAAGGCTCTGCGCGAGGAGGGGCGGCCCGCGTCGTCGATTACCTGGTACGACGCCGAGGGCTACGCCAAGACCGTGAGGAAAGCGTTGCCGACGGAGGCGGAGTGGATGGCGGCGGCGCAGGGCCCGAACGCCCAGCTCTACCCCTGGGGCAACAGCCTGCGGCAGAACAACCTGGCGCTGGGCCGAGGCAGCTACGGCGCGACCGACAAGGTGGAGGCAATCCCCGGCGATGTCTCGCCGATGGGAGTCCATGGCATGGCGTCGAACGTGTCCGAGTGGGTCGCCGACTGGTACGAGAGGGACTATCGCTCCGTGCTGGCGGGACAAACCGATCCCACCGGTCCGCCCTCGGGTCAGTCCAAGGTCGTCCGCGGGTCCAACTATGTGAGGGGCGAAGGCGCCTACACGGATCGCTATCCCTCCATCGCCAATCAAGTGCGCGACGAAATCGGTTTCCGAACGGTCTACCGGGTTCAGGCGAAGCCCGACGAAACTCCGACGCCGACGCCGCCGCCGACCCCAACCCCGACGCCGAAGCCGGACGAGGTCGCCAGCGCGATTCAGTCTCAGATTCTGTCCCTGTTCCAGGACCCAGCCTCGCCGCCTCCGGCCGGACTGCGGGTCTCGCGGAGTTCGGGCGTGCCACTGAAGTTCCAGAACCGCACGCCGCTGAATGTGCGGCTGGGATTCGTCGATCTCGAGTCGGCCCGCCTCCAGGGCTTCCCGCAGGAGATGACCCCTATGAGTTCGAGCCGTGTCAGAGTGCCCTCCGGGGGCGTGTTCCGGCTCTTCGGCTACTCGCCCGACGCCCCCGATGCGGGGGTGGTGGATTTGGGCAGCATCAACTCCGCCTCCGAACCGGTGGTGGTGATTTTGCCCGGGACGTTCAATGCGCTGATTTCCGCCGACGGCGAAACCACCATGCCCTCGCCCGTGCGCTCCGCCCGGCAACACTACCATGGCAAGTACACTTCGATGTGGAACGAATTCCAAATCTACAACGCGGCGCCCTACCCCATCGAGGTCCGTCTCGGCCCCAAGGCCGTTCCCTTCGAACCGATGGCGACCCAGCGCATCAA
Organism: Sumerlaeia bacterium; assembly: GCA_040219255.1. Taxonomy (GTDB): domain Bacteria; phylum Sumerlaeota; class Sumerlaeia; order SLMS01; family JAHLLQ01; genus JAVJSW01. The sequence continues at coordinate 206,835 of JAVJSW010000068.1, read as the reverse complement.
CCCCGGCGAGTCCCTGTTCCTGGACGATTTTCCCGGCACCACCTACAGTGTCTACGCCCAGTACGCGGCGGTCTCGGAGGACACGGCTGCGCCCGAACCTTTCCAGATCAAGGTGCTGCCCGGCGCCGATCACCGCGCGATGATCGTCGCTCCCAACGAGGCTTCCGAGGAACGGGTCCGCGTCATCACGCGCCAGCTTCCGCCGCTGATGGGTCAAGTCCTCGAACTCCGCCCTTGAGGCGGCGGCACTTCTCTCGCTAACTGGGGGCACGGATGCGAATTCGTGCCCCATTTCCGTTTTCAGCAGGCTGTCACCACTCGCCCCATGCCATCTCCTTCCCTCAAAGACCAAGTTCTCAACGCGCTGCGCACGGTCAACGACCCCGACATCAAGAAAGACCTCGTGACCCTGAACATGATCAAGTCGGTCGTGGTGGGCGACGACAACGCCGTCGCGGTGACGGTCGAGCTGACCACGCCAGCTTGCCCCCTGAAGAAAAAAATCGAGAACGATTGCCGGGGCGCCATCGAGACCATGGTTCCCGGCGTCGGCGAGATCACCATCGAAATGACCGCCAACGTGAAGCAGGGCCAGTCCCTCAACGGCAAGGCCCCGATCCCGGGCATCCGCAATATCATCGCGGTCGGTTCGGGCAAGGGCGGCGTGGGCAAATCCACCACAGCGGTGAACTTGGCGATGGCGCTGGCGCAAACGGGCGCGCGCGTGGCGCTGCTGGACGCCGACATCTACGGCCCGAACATTCCGGCCATGCTGGGTCTGACAGGCCGGCCCCAGGTCATCGACAACCGCATCGTGCCGCTCGAGAAGAACGGCGTTCGCGCCATGTCCATGGGCTTCCTGGTGGCGGACGATCAGCCGGTCGTCTGGCGCGGGCCGATGCTGCATGGGGCGATGCGCCAGTTGCTCAACGATGTGACCTGGGGCGACCGGGATTATCTGGTGGTGGATTTGCCCCCGGGCACCGGCGATGTGCAGCTCAGCCTCTGCCAGTCCGTTCCGATCACCGGCGCCGTGATCGTCACCACGCCTCAGAACGTCGCCATCCACGATGCTCAGAAGGGCCTCGCCATGTTCCGCCAGCTCAACGTGCCGATCCTGGGCATTGTCGAGAACATGTCCTGGTTCGAATGTCCCGAATGCGGCCACCGCGATCATGTCTTCGGCCGGGGGGGCGGCCAGACCTTCGCGGACAACAGCCGCACCGCCCTGCTGGGCGAGATTCCCCTCAACAGCCTCCTGCGCAAGGCCATGGACGAGGGCTTTCCCCCCGCCGCCGACCCGGCCCAGGAACCCTACTACACGCTCTATCGCGACATCGCCGAGCGCGTGGCCCAGCGCGTTTCCATCCTCAACTCGGCCCAGGCCCCCAAGCCCTTCGCCATCGTGAACGACTAACGGAAAGGACTCCATACCGTGGCAGATCCCACCCCGGCCAAACCGGAGAAAAAGCCCCTGACTCCCGAGGAACGGGCCAAACTGCAAAAGCGCGGGCGCACCATGATGGGCATCGGCGCCGTGGTTGTCATTTGCAGCCTGCTGACCGTGATCCTGTCGGAACGCGGCAGCGGTCTTTTCATTGTCTCGGCGGTGCTCTTTCTGCTCGGCTGGCTCACCTGGTTCGGCGGGAAATCCCTGCTGAAATTCAAGATAGGCTAATCCCCAGCCCATGGCCGAGCCGTCCGTCTCCGTCGTTTTGCTGACGGCCCGCCGCATCCCCTTTCTGCTCGATTGCCTCCAGAGCATCGCCGAGGGCTCCCTCGCCCCCGCCGAAGCCGTCGTTGTGCTGACCGACCCGGCCGATGGCACGCGCGAGGCCCTCGCCGGCTGGCAAGGCCCTTTTGCCCTGCGCCTGATCGAGGCCCCCGCGGGCTCTGGCTATGCGGAGGCCCGCAACGCCGGGGCCGCCGCCGCCCAGGGCGAACTGATCGCCTCCATCGACGACGATTGCCTCGCCGATCGCCATTGGCTCCGCCGGTTGGTGGAGGCGCTGCGCGAGGCGGACGCGGTGGGCGGCGGGCTTCTCCCGGCCGAGGAACTGCCCTCGCCGCCCGATCTGACGCCGGACCAGGCCTGGCTCGCGGGGCTTTATCCGCCGGACTTCTGGGGGCCTCTGGGCGGGCGCGTCGCGCTGCCCACGACGGCCAACCTGGCCTTTCGCAAGGCGGTCTGGGAACGGCATCCCTTCCAGGAAATCGGCGCCCGGTTCGGCCAGTCGGGCGGGGCCGACTACGACGCCGGGCGCGAGGACGCTCAGTTCTGGCGGGCTCTGCGGCGGGCCGGGCTGCGGGCAGAGTTGGCGCCCCGGGCCCTCGTCTGGCACCGGATCCCGAAAGACCGCCTGCGTTTTTCCGTGATGGCCGACCGGGCCGAGCGCGACGGCCGCGCCCATTGGCGCCGCGAACACCCCCGCGAGGACCTCGCCGCCGCCGCCAGCGATCTCGCCCAGGCGCCGCTGCGTCTCGCCCGCGACCTCTTCGATCCGGCTCTGACCTCGGGTCAGGCCCTGCGCCGGCACAAAATCTGGACGCGGCGCCAAGCCGCTTTTCTGGGCGCTGCCGTGGACGATTTCGGCCCGGATGGTATCTCGCCCCCGAAACGCCTCGCCTTGCTCCTCAGAGAGGGCAGGAACGGCCTTCTCGGTCACGCCAAGGCCGCCCTGCGCCCCGCCGCCGCGCGGGCCTTCCATGCCCTGCGCCAGCCCCGCCCCGTCCCCAGCCCCGCCGATCCGCCCCGCCGCGCCCTGGTCGTTTGCTACAACTGGCTCGGCGACGCGGTGCTGACGCTGCCAATGATCGGACAGCTCAAGAAGGCCTTTCCCGCGTGCGAGGTGTCCGTGCTCTGCGGTCCGACGGCGGCGGAGATCTACCGTGGCGCCCCGGGGGCGGACCAGGTCGTCGAGCTGCCCCGCGGTCTGACCGGCCGGCGCCCCCGCCACATCCGCGCGGTCGCGGAAGCCGTCGCCCGAGCCCGCCCCGACGTCATCGTCGTCACCTATTTCCACCAGGCCCCGCCGCTGGGCCTCTACACCGCCACGGACGCGCCGGTGATCTGCTGGAATCGCGAGAACGGTTTCGCCCAGCAATACGCCACCGATTTCGCCGCCGTCCGCGTCCACAAGCTCGAGGGCAAGGCCGAGGCCGCGTCGCTGCTCAACCTCCTGGCGCCCATGGGGGTCGCTCCCGTGCCGCAACGCCCCCGCCTCGCGATCCCACGGGACGCGCAGGCCCGCGCCGACGCCCTGCTCGAACGCTGTGGCCTGGCCGGCAGACCCTTCGCCGCGATCCACGCCGATGATCCGGCGCGGTTCAAGAGCTGGCCCACGGAGCGCTGGGCCGCGCTGGCGCGCTGGCTGATCGAGGAAAAAGACCTGCCCGTCGTCTTCACCGACATGCGCGAACAGCGCGGCGAGTTCGAAGCCATGAACCTGCCGCCAGACGGCGCCTTTGGGTTGCACGGCTTGCTGAAACCACTGGAGTTGGGCGCCATCCATCGCCGCGCCCGGGTGTGCCTCGGCACCGATTCCGGCCCGCAACACATTGCCCAGGCCGTGGGCGCCCCCACGGTGATCCTCTTCGGGCCGTCGGACGACCGCGTCTGGGGCCCCCAGCCACGCCTGCCGGGCGAAGACCACGCCCCGCCCTTCCGCGTGGTGCGCGGCGCGCCCTGGGACTGGCTGCCCGAGGAAACGCGCGGCTTCGCCATCAACGAGCACATGCTGCGGATCACCGTGGAGCAGGTGAAGGCGGCAGTGGAGGAATTGCTCTCGGCCAGCGGCGGCGAGGTGGTGAATCGATGAAATCGAAACTGACCGTTATTTGGGATTCCTTGAAGAGCAGTTACTGGTTCGTGCCGGGCCTGATGTGTCTCGGCGCCCTCGCCTTCGCGTTTTTCTGCCTCTGGATCGATGGCGAAATGTACCGGCGGGGACTCCAATTGCCCGAACCACTGCTCGCGCTGGACCGCGCCAGCGTAAGGGCGTTGCTGACCACCATCGCGGGCGCAATGTTCACGGCGGTCAGCATCGTGTTTTCCATGACGATGCTGACGTTGGTGCAGGCGTCGTCCCAACTCGGTCCCCGGCTACTGACGAATTTCATGCGCGACCGCACGAATCAATTCACCCTCGGGGCGTTTCTGGCCACGTTCCTGTTCTGCTTGGTGGCGTTGAGGGGAAGCCAACAGGCCGAGGAAACGCTGTCCCACCTGACCATCTTGTTCGCGCTGCTGATGACGCTGTTGGTCACGGGCCAACTGATCCACTTCGTTCACCATGTGGCCCAGTCGATCAACGCGAGCCTGGTGGTCGCCCAAATCGGAAAGAAGCTGACGCATGCGCTGGAGAGCGACGGCGCGGATGAGGCCTCGCCCAACATCGCCATTCCCGCCGAGATGGCCGATGAGGGCGCCCCCCTGGCCGCCGCGGCGACCGGCTACATCAAGTCGCTGGATTACGAGGGTTTGATCGTGAAAGCGAAAGCGAACGACGCCATGATCCGGCTGGAGCGCGGCGCCGGCGATTTCGTCCGCACGGGCGACGTGATCGGCACGGTGTGGCCGATGGACAAGCGCGAGGAACTGGAAAAATCTCTGAAGCAGACGTTGACCGTGGGGCGGCAAAGGACCCTGATCCAAGACACGGACTTCTACGTGGAGCAATTGGTCGAGGTCGCGGTGCGGTCGCTCTCGCCCGGAATCAACGATCCCTTCACCGCGGTCCGCGCCATCGATTGGTTGTCGGCCGCCTTGGCCCGTCTGGCGGCCCTGTCCGACAGCGAATCGAGGCTGTGCGACGACGACGGCACTCTGCGCGTGCTGCGCAAACGCGCCCGCTTCGAGGATTACCTGGCGGCGGCCTTCAACCAAATCCGCCAAAACGGAGCGGACAAACCCAGCGTGGCGATTCATCTGCTGCGTTCGTTGGCCGCCATCGACCGCCACATCCAGCACAACACCGCTCCCCGCCGCCGCGCCATCCTCCGCCAGGCGCACATGATCGCGGAGATGGCCCGGTCCGCCAGCACCGCCAGCCACGACCGCGAGGACCTGGAGGAAGCCTACGAGCCCTTCACCCAGGCCCATGAACCGCCCAAGAATTGACGCGAAGGCGCGAGCGTCACGGCCCACCAGATGGATCGATTGGAGCGGGTGAAGGCCGAGGTGGGGGATTTGCTGGGGGGGGGAACTTAATTGTTTTTTTAACGCAAAGAAGCCAAGGGACAAAGGTGCAGAGGGGGTTGCGGGCGAGGGATAGAGGGTGTACAAAGTCCATTTGATAATTTATTTTATTATTTTATTTGTGTTTCATTCAGACCTCATGCCTGAGCGGCGGCGTAATCTCCTCCTCTACGTTCAACTCCCAATCCCGTCCCGGCCTCGCACACCACATCTTCGCGCCTCCCTGTCTCCGTGGTGAAAAAGATCCTCGCGCGAAAGGGCGTCCGCGCGGTCCCCTCCCGCTAAGGCCCTTTTGTCTGTTTAGTGTATTTTGTCTTTCTTGTTCCTGAGTTGCCACATGAGGGGACAAACGGGAGGAGCTGTGCACAATGGGGTCATCCCATTCGCGAGGACCTTGTCCGATGACGACTCCCTGCCTTCCGTCCACCATCCCCTTCACCGGCGCGCGGCGCTGCCTAAATCTCTTCCCAGAGCGGATTGTCCAGTGCCCGCTCGTAGTCCTCTTTGCGCCCGATGTCGAGCCATTCGCCGGTGTGGGGGAAATGCACGGCCGGCCGGTTCTCGCGCAGCAGCGCCAGCACCAGGTCGTCGAAACCGAAGGCCTGGCCCGGCTCGAACAGGTTCAGGCAGCGGGCGCTGACGGCATACACACCCATGCTGACTTCGTAGCGGTGCACGGGTTTCTCGACGAATTCGGTGACGCGGCCCGTGCCGGGGTCGCTGCGCAGAACGCCGAAGTCGATTTTCACCTCGCGGCCATAGGTCGCGATGGTCAGGTCGGCGCCATTGTGCCGGTGGGCTTCGAAAACCGCCATCGGGCTCAGATCCGTCAGCACGTCGCCATTGAGCACCAGAAAGTCCTCGCCCAGGTCCTTGACGAAGGCCAGCGGGCCGATGGTGCCGAGGGGTTTTTCCTCGAAACTGTAATCGATTTCCAGCCCCAGCCGCGAGCCGTCGCCGAAGAAGCTCTGAATCAATTCGGCCAGATAGCCGACGCAGAGCGTGACCCGCCACACGCCGCAATCGCGCAGGCGCGCCAGCACGATTTCCAGAATGGGCCGGTCGCCGATGGGCATCAGCGGCTTGGGCAACACCGTGGTGTAGGGGCGCAAACGCCGCCCATGACCGCCGCACAACACAACGGCGCGAGGAGAAGAATCGGATGAAGTCATCGGTAATCGGAATTCTCGTCGATAGTTTCGCGCATGGTCTGGACCAGGCCGCCGAGGGTGATGCGCCAGTCAAAGCGCTCCTCGGCGAGTTTGCGCCCGGCTTCCGCCAGGCGGCGGCGCTCGTCCAGATCGCCCGCCAGCCGGCGCACCGCTTCGGCGATGCCTTCCGGCTCGCAAACCGCCAGCGCGTGGCGGTGCTCCGGCTCGATGCCGCGGGCGCCTTTCTCGGTCGTGACCACCGGGACGCCGGCGCTCAGGTAATCGAGAATCTTGATGTTCGTGCCCGACCCGCCAAAGACCGGGTTGAGCGCGATGTCGGCGGTCTGGAGCAGGAAGTCCTTGGCCTCTTCGCTCACCAGACCCAGCAGCAGCACGTTTTCCGGCAGGATGACCTGATGGAACCAACCGCACACCGTGCCGACGAACAGGAAGGTGCATTCCGGATTCGGCGGGGCGACGTGCTGGATGATGTACCGAGCCGCTTCGGCGTTGGGCGGGTGGCCGCTGGCCAGGAACAGCACCACTGGCTCGGCGGAGAAGCCGACCTTTTGGCGCAGGCGCGGGCGGTTCTCCACCGAAAGCGGCACAAACCGGTCCGTATCCACGCCGTTGTCCGCGATCAGGAGCCGGTCTTCATCGGCGCTGAAGAGGCGGATGAACTCCTCGCGGTCGTCGCGGGTGACGCAGGTGGTGACGGCGCTGCGCTGGATGGCTTCGCGCTCGCCATCCATGACCCAGCGGAGCATGAGCTTGCCGATGGGGTTGCTACTGTAGAGCTGTTTCTTCAAGTCGCTTTCGACATTGTAGCTATCGTGAAAAAGAGGAATCCGCCCATGCAAATGACGAACGGCCCGGACAAGGTAACAATGCGAGATCATGACCGCGACGGCGTTACGGCTTTCGCGCCGCAGGGCGTTGCGGAACGCGGGCGTCAGCCAGCAGAAGCGCAACGCGCTGACATCGTCCGCCCCCACGCCGCCGCAGGCGCGCGAGAGGACTTTGTCCAGCAGGTTGTGGGCGAGGGAACGGGGAACGTTGAGTTCCTCGAAATGGGCGCCGTGGCGGATCCGCCGGCCTTTGTCTTTTTTGGTCAGGGTCAGAATGGTGACCGGATGGCCGGTTTTGGCCATTTCGCGGCCGACCGCTTGCAGCCGCACCTTGCCACCCAGATCGACGGGCGTGACGGGGAAATCGTTGAGGATCAAGATGCGGGGCCGGGTCTTGATTTCCAGGACGTTGCGCATCTCGCCCGCGATCACATCCCAGGAAAAATTCGCGACCGTGTGGGCGCGGGCGTTTTCCGCCAGCTTCTTGCGCAGAAGCCGGCTGCCGAGGACTTCCTCGACGGCGTGGGGGATGCGCGCTTCGTCGGCGATCATGGCGTGCTCGCGGTGCTCGAGAGCCAACCCCCGCGCCCCCGTATCCGTCGTGATGACCGGCAGGCCAGACGCCAGGAAGTCCAGCATTTTCAGGTTCGTGCCGCTGCCGCTGAACATCGGGTTGATGGCGGCGTCGCATCCCTGGAGCAGCGCCCGCTTCGTTTCCTCGTCCACCAGGCCGAGAAGCTTCACGTTGTCCGGCATCGGCTGGCCGTCGAAGGCCTGGCAGGCTTTGCCCGCGATCAGGAAATCGGCTTCGTCCACGATGGGGGCGAGCTTCTCGATAATGAACCGGGCGGCTTCCATGTTGGGCGGGTGGAAGCTGCCGATGAACAGAATGGCGGGCCGGGGCCCGGCGATGCCGGCGGTCTCGCGCGCGGCATGGCGGGCGTTCATATCCTTGGCCGGGGCCGTATCACGCACGTCCACCCCGTTGGGAACGACGACGATTTTCGAGCGGTCGAGGTAATAGAGTTCGGACAGGACTTCGGCGTCCTCGTCGCTGCACGCGAAAATCACCGACGACTCGCGGGCCAAGGCGCGCTCGCGGGCGCGCACACGGCCCGTGGCCCATCGCCCGCGCAACCCCGTGCCGAACATGTCGCGGGCCATGCGGCATTCCACGTTGTGGGCGTCGTAGGCCAGAACCTGGCTCCCCTTTGCCTGGGGGTACAAATCGTAAAGGTAGGGAAAACAATGCAAAACGACATCGCTGCGTTCGGCGCTCTCGCGCACCGCGTCGCGCATCTCGGCGTGGCTGGCACCGGCCATGGCACAGACAAAGGCGCTGCATTCGGAAAACCCGGCGTAGCGATCCAGAAAGTGATGCCAGGCGTTGTAGCGCCGCGTCTTGGGCAGGCGCGTTTCGACGCAGGAGGGCGTGTGGCGCACTTCCTCGCGCTCGTGCTCGCCATAGGTGGGGTTGAACATGGCGACTTCGAAGCCGCGAGACAGGCGCGTCAGCAGGTGCCAATAGCGAAGTTCCCCGCCGGAGCGGGGCGGGGTAAAGGCGGGGAAAAAGTTGATCGCGGTGAGGCGCTTCATGCGCTCGGTGCCGAGGCGGCTCCTTCGGAATCGGGGCGCCGGGCCGCCAGGGTTTTCTCCAACAGATGGGGGGCCGTGGCCCGCTGCCGCAGCAGATGGTCCGCCAGGACGAGAGCCATCATAGCCTCGACCATTGGCACCGCCCGCGGCAGAACGCACGGATCGTGGCGGCCCTTAGGCATCAGTGTGGCCACTTCGCCGCTTTGCGTCACCGTTTCCTGGGGGCGGAGAATGGTCGCCACCGGTTTGAAGCCGACCCGCAGGCTGATCGCCTCGCCGTTCGAGATGCCACCCTGCACGCCGCCGCTGCGGTTTGTCAGGGTGCAAATCTGGCCATTGGGGCCGGGGGCGAAAAGGTCATTGTGCTCGCTGCCGCGCAGGTACGTGCCCTCCAGGCCCGAGCCGATTTCAAAGGACTTGCTGGCCGGCAGAGAGAGCATGGCCTTGGCCAGGTCCGCCTCCAGCTTGTCGAAGATCGGCTCGCCCAGGCCCGGGGGCACGTTGCGGGCGACGACTTCGACGAGCCCGCCGACGCTGTCGCCCTCGCTCTTGATTTTCGAGATGAAGGCGATCATGCGCTCGGCCGCCTCCGGATCGGGGCAGCGCGCGATGTTGGCCTCCACGTCGGCCTCGGTCACCGTCAGCGGATCGACCTTCGCCGTGATGTCGGCCACGCGCGACACCCAGGAGACGATTTCGACGCCGGCGACCTCGCGCAGGAGGGTCTTGGCGATGGCGGCGGCGGCCACCCGGCCGATGGTTTCGCGGGCGCTGGAGCGGCCGCCCCCCGCCCAGTTGCGGAATCCGTACTTCGCATCGTAGGTGTAGTCGGCGTGGCTGGGGCGGTACTTGTCTTTGAAGCCCTCGTAATCCGTGCTGCGGGCGTCCTTGTTGCGGATCATGATGGCGATGGGCGTGCCGGTGGCTTTGCCCTCGAATATGCCCGAGAGGATCTCCGCCGTGTCGGTTTCGGCGCGGGCGGTGGTGATTTTCGACTGGCCCGGTTTGCGGCGGTCGAGATCGTGCTGAATGGCTTCGACGGAGACCGGCACCCCGGGAGGACAGCCATCGACCACGACGCCGACGGCGCCGCCATGGCTCTCGCCAAAGGTGGTGATGCGGAAGATATGGCCGAAGGTGGAGCCCATAACGGTTGCCTGCCCGGGACGAGGAAATAGGCGCGCACGCGGCGCGAAAGAGCCCCAGAACGTGACGCGCGGGCGGCGCCTGTGTCAAGCTGGGGTGGGCCCGCGGCACGGCGCGAGGGTCTTCTAACCGCAGAGTCCGCAAAGGACGGAGTTTGCGCGGAGGAGGGATTCTATCGCTCGAGGGCTTTCTTCAGTGGCTCTGTGGAAGCGAGTCCAGGGGACCGCCGCTCAACCACATCGCCAGCGCCAGCACATCCCACAGCAGCCCATCGTCGTTCGGCCTCGCCACGCCGCCCCAGAACCGCTCGAAGGCCGTCCGAGCCGCCGCCAGATCCACGTAGGGTTCGATCAGGGCGGCCTCGTCCCAGAGGGCGCGGGCGGTGGCCTCGCGGCCGTCGCGCTGGAACACGCGCTGAAAATTGCCGTCGAGCCGTCCCTTCTCCGCCCGCCACCGCACGGCGTCGGGCAGGAGCCCCGCCATGGCCTGGCGCATGGAGTAGCGGGTCCAGCCATCGCGCAGTTTCCAATCGCTCCGCAGGCCCACGCAGAACGCGATCAGCTCGGCATCGAAGAACGGCAGCCGCAAGTCCAGCCCCGCCTGCGCCGCCGAGGCCCGCATGAACTCCACGATGGGCGTTTGACAGGGCGCCGTGATCGCCGCGATGTGGGCTTCGCGCTCCGTTTTCCAGCGCAGGGGCGGCTCCGGTTCCAGGTTGAGGCTCTCGCGGAACTCAGGCGAGATCAGGCTTTCCAGCTCGCCCGGCGCGTCGCCCGTTCCCAGGGCCAGCCGGTCGCCCAGGGCCCGCATCGTTCCGCCCATGCGCCAGCGCCGCGCGCGCCAGCGCCAGAAATCCCGCGCCACCGCCCGCGCGGGATGGGGCCAATCCATGCCGTTGGTCCGCCGGCGCCTCAGCGCCTCGTATTCCGCCGCCAGCGCCCGCCACGCGCCGGCCCGCGCCAGCTCGCGCAGCCTCCCCAGCCCGTGCGATAGGGCATTGTCGCCGTCGTTGCCCTCGAAGAATCCGTCGCACCCTCGCGCCGCCGCGTCGCGGTACATGCGCCGCTGAAGAAAATGGTTCGGCGGATAGAACGGATGATCCAGCCGCCCTAGCAGGTCCTCCATGTCCAGCAGCGGATTCTCGGCGCCCCCGTCGAAGGCGTGGCCCAGCATCCCGCTCTGGGCGATGACGGCGTCGGAGAAGCGCGACTCGTCCGCCGCCTGGTCTTTCGGAAAGACGGCGCGGTACGCCGCCAGGGGTTCGGACGAAAGGCTCTGAGCCATGGCCGCCACGGACGACGAGTCGAGGCCGCCGCTGACCGCCGCCGCCGGCCGGCGCAGTCCCGCCAGTTGGCGCCCCACCGCTCCGCGAAACACCGCCCTCAGGCGCTCCGGCACGTCTGCGGCGCCGTCCGCAGCCTCAGGCGCCGCCTCCGCCAAATTCCAGTAGCGCTCGATCCGCGCGGCGTCACCTCGCCACACCACCCGGTGCGCCGCCGGAACGCGCCGGATTCCGGCAAAGGCGGTTTCCTCAGGCAAACGCGACAGACCCAGCAGGTGCCGCGCGATGGCCGCCGGCTCCAGCTCCCAGCCGCTTGGCCTCGGCAGCGCCAGCAGCGCCCGCGCATCCGTCGCGAATGCCACCCAGGCCTCTGTCTCGGCCCAAACCAGCGCCCGCATTCCAAACCGGTCCCGCGCCAGGAACAGCTCGCGCTCCGCTACGACGGCGAGCGCGAACTCGCCCGCCAGGCGCTCCGGAGCCGCCGCGCCCCAGCGCTCCCACGCCGCGCCGGGATCGTTCCCGCCAGCCAGCAAACCCTCCGCCACCACCAGGCCGCCCGCCGCCGTGTCCTCGATCACCGCCCCCGCACCCAGCGCCCCCGCCCCAAAGCCCCCACGCACAACGACCCGCGCCTCGCCCGCGGCCGGGCAGCGCCAGGCCATGCGATCCGCCATCGCGCGCAGCGACGGCTCCACCTCCAGGCCGCCTTCCGGCTCTTTGACGACAATCCCAAACAGCGCGTTCACAAGCTCGTGCCCTCTTCATCTCCCGTGGCTTCCCACCACTTCACCCCGGCCGCAAGCCCGGCGCAAAGCCCCATCGTGCAGATTTCGCGGCGCTTTTCTTTTGATCCGGGCCAGGTTCCTCCAACTCTGCAACTCGGATCCAGGGAGGCACGAAGACGGTTGGTACGAGAGAAGTTACGTAGTGCGACAACGGAAAGGTGTTCCTTGTTCGGGTGACTGGTGGAAGTCAGATTCTTTCTCGAAAAAGGGGCGAAAGAATCGGTCGATAACCGGGACGAACCCGATTCTTTCGTTGCGAAGGAACAAAAATGGAGACCAATGGCAACAGGTTTCAGGATGAGGATTATTGAAATGGTTGAGGTTAAGAAGGAGCCTGGCGGTCCTTTTCGTCTCCTCTTCGTGGAATCTCTGACCCCTGTGTTTTCCGTAGGGGATTTTCTTGACGGATCGGGGGAATGGGGAAAGGGGCTTTGCCGAAGCGCCAGAATCCAAAACCGTTTGACGAGCCCGCCACGGCTTTGGAGAGTTTGCGCGAAACCATGGTATCAGAAGGCGAACGCTGCCCGCATCCCTACCCTCCGGGCTCCCAACAATCCGCTTCGCTGTCTTGAAGGAGACGACCCCGCTGTGCTCGACGTGACAGAAATGCTGAGAATCTCTGTGCAACAAGGAGCGTCCGACTTGCACATCGCCGTCGGCCGACCGCCCACTTTGCGCATCCACGGCGTATTGCAGAACCTCGATCATCCCGTTCTCAGTTCCGCCGACACACGGCGTCTGATTTTCGGGATTCTGACGGATATCCAGAAGCAGAAGTTCGAGGAGCACAAGGATCTGGACTTCTCGCTGTCGGTGACCAACGTGGCGCGTTTCCGCGTGAACGCCCACTTTCAGCGCGGGTCGGTCGCCGCCGCCTTCCGCTCGATCCCCACGGAAATCAAGAGCTTTCAGGAACTCGGCCTGCCCGGCCGGGTGCTCGAAGTCCTCTGCCGCCGGCCCAACGGACTCACGCTCGTCACCGGCCCCACCGGTTCGGGCAAATCCACCACGCTGGCGGCGATGCTCGACCTGATCAACGCCGAGCAGGCGATCCATATGATCACCATCGAGGACCCCATCGAATACCTGCACCCGCACAAGACCGCCCTGGTGGAGCAGCGCGAGGTCGGCGAAGACACCACCTCCTTCAGCGCCGCGCTCAAGTATTCGCTGCGCCAGGACCCGGACGTCATTCTCGTGGGCGAAATGCGCGACTTGGAAACCATCTCCAGCGCCGTCACCGCGGCGGAAACGGGCCACCTGGTTTTCTCGACGCTGCACACCGTGGACGTGGTTCAGACCGTCGACCGTATCATCGACGTGTTCCCTCCTCACCAGCAGGAACAAATCCGCATCATGCTGGCGGGCGTCATCGAAGGGATCCTCTGCCAGCGGCTGCTGCCCTCGACCCGCGGAGGCCGCGTCGCCGGGCTGGAAATCCTGACGGGCACGGACGCCGTGCGCAACATGATCCGCGAAGGCAAGACCCACCAGGTACCCGGCTTCATGGAAGCCGGCACCAAGTACGGCATGCAGACGATGGACCGCTGCCTTCTGGAGCTGGCCCGCCGCCGCATCATCACCCGCGATGTGGCCCTGAACAACGCCAAGAAGGTCGAGGAAATGAAGCGCCAGCTCGATGGCTACCAACCCGCGATGCACGGCGCGGGGAAGATGTAGCGGGTGTCGTAGGGACATCGCTTCGTCCAGGCTGGGACGAGCTGCTCCCAGCTTGGATAGTTCAGGCCCAAAGGCCTACCCCAGTTCCCCCACCACTTCCTTCTGTGCCGCGATGAGTTGGCCGATTCCTTCGCCCGCCAGGGCCAGCAGCGCTTGCAGCTCTTTGGCGCTGAAGGGCGCGCCCTCGGCGGTGCCTTGGACTTCCACGTACTTGCCCGCGCCGGTCATGACCACGTTCATGTCGGTTTCCGCCTGGCTGTCTTCCAGGTAGTCCAGGTCCAGGACCGGCCGGCCTTCGACGATGCCGACGCTGACGGCGGCCAGGTAGTCGGTCAGGATCGGCTTCTTGCCGATCTGGCCAGCCTCGCGCAGTTTCCGGATCGCCAGCGCCAGCGCCACGAAGGCCCCGGTAATCGAAGCGGTCCGGGTTCCGCCGTCCGCCTCGAGCACGTCGCAATCGATCAGGATCGTGCGTTCGCCAAAGGCTTTCAAGTCCACCACGCTGCGGATGCTGCGGCCGATGAGGCGCTGGATTTCGATGCCTCGGCTGTTGGGTTTGTTGCGGTTGGCGTCGCGCATGATGCGCTGTTTGCTGCTGCGGGGCAGCATGGCGTACTCCGCCGTGACCCAGCCCTGGCCCTGGCCGATCAACCAGCCGGGAACGCCGTTCTCGACCGTTGCCGCGCAGATCACGCGGTTGTTGCCCCATTCCACCAGCACCGACCCCTCGGCGAAGCGCAGGTAGTCGGGCACCAGGCGCACCGGCCGCAGACGATTCGGCGCGCGCCCGTCGATTCGGGGCAGCGTGGCGGGGGCTTGATCGGTCATGGAGGGAAGTCCTTCTCTTAGGGTCGAGTCGTTCTTAAGACTGCGAACCCTGCCTTGGGCGCCGGGCGGGATGCAAGAGCCGGATTGGGTTGCGTGGCGAGCGGCCGGAGGAGGCTTCGGTAGAGGGGTCCTCGGCCGCGTCAATACAGCATCCAGGCCCCCGAGTCCTGCGCGCCGTCCGACGCCGTGTAGACCAGTTCGTCGAAGACCACGCGCGCGGGCGAGCCCATCGTGTTGCGTTCGATCAGGAAGCCGAGGAAGGCGATGTCGCGGCCGCCACGCGTGTCGATCGCGCCGTCGCCGTCGCGATAGAGCGGTTCGCTGGTGTTGTAGGGGAGGACCCGCTCCGCCATGTCCCAAGACAGAACCTGCCATCCGGCCTGGAGGCGCAGCGGCGGGGACATTTCCAGCTGCAGGTCGTCATCCATCACGACAAACCGCACCGTGTCCGCCACGGCGGTCAGGCTGGCGTGGACAAAGACTTCGAACTGGGTATCGGCCGTGACCAGGGCCGCCGCCGCCCAGCGGTCCAGGACGCCGGTGTCGCCGTCGTCCGCCAGGATTTCATGGCGGAAGAAGGCCCGGCCCCCATCGAACCCCGCGAACGCGTAGTCCACGGCCATGCCGATGGTGCTTTCCGGCGGAGCCCCCGGGGCGCCGGGCGCGGGGGCGAGGGATCGGCTCGTCGCGTTCGGCGCCGTGCCGCGGGTGTCGGGTGATTCGTCCGGATCGCGCCAGCGGAAGTCCGGATTGTTGCCTTCGAAGCGGGCGATGGGGAACTTGGTCGTGCCGGGGGGAGACAGTATCTCCGCACAGAACTGATAAACATGGGGATAGGTTCGGGTGCGTTCGACCACTTGCTGGCCAATGGGATCGTAGGAGTCCTCGGTGGCGATCCAGTACATTTCCCAGAAGGCCACGCCGCCCACCGGCCGGCCGCCGTTGGAACCGTCCGGATCCTCCCAATCGCGGGCCAGAGCGATTTTCGACTCCAGCGCCCGGTCGTCGTCGAAGGTCACCACTCGGGGGACGCCGCCGATGGAGTAGGTGTACCAGGCGACTTCCGGAGCTTCCTCGAAGTTGCGCGTGAGCGGCCCGCCGAAGCTCAGACCCAGCGTTGTCGCATAGAGAGCGTCCTTGAACCCGACAGCGCCGTTGGCGGGGGCGTCCCGGTCCGGGATGGTGGCGCCATAGACGGGCGAGTCCGTCTCCCAGCGAAAGCCGTAGAGCGGCAGCGCCAGCACCAGCTTGGGATGCGGCACCCCGGCATTGATGTAATCGTTGCCTTCACGCACGAAAAAGCGCCGGTCGGCAACGGCGCCGACGCGGGTGCTGAAGCCCCCGGCCCAGGGATAGCAGCTCAGGATCACATGATCCAGATGCCCGATCAGGCCGGGGATGTCGTAGCGCCGTGAACTGAACGTCGGGCTCATGTAATAGTTCAGTTCCATGCGGGGGCGGTTGGCCGGGTCCGCCGCCGTCCAGGCGTCCAGCGCCGCCCGCAGATCGCGCACGAACAGCGTGATGCCATCGCGCGTTTCCGCTTCCCAGTCGAACTCCAGATCGAGGGAGATGCCCTGCACGTAGGAATCCGCCGAGATCGCCGCGATCACATTGGCGATGACGGTCTGGCGCAGGGCGGGACTGCGCATCACCGTGTCGAGGACCGGTTCGAGAAAGTTGTCGTTGCGCAGGACCATGTGGACCTTCACGCCGTTGGCCTCGGCGGAACCGCCCGCCTTGAAAGCGCTCGGCCGGCCGTCCCAGCTTGCCGTCTGCAGGGCGCCGGAATCGGTGAAGTCCACGAAGGCGTAACCGATATGGGTCAGCGCGTGCCAGCGATAGTGGAACTCGATGCCGTCGCGATAGGACGGATGATAGCCGAAGACGATGTAGCGCGGGTCGATGACGGGCCGGACGGCGGAGTTGGCGATAGCGCCCTTGAGGGCCGGGTCTGGAGGCGCGGCTTCGGCGAGGGTGGCTTCGGCGGGCAGCGCGGCGCGGGCCGGGGGGGAATGGCCCGGTTCGGGGGCGGCGAAGAGGGCGGTTCCAGAAATCAGAAAAAAAATCGCGCGAAAGGCGCCGGGAAGGAAGCGGAAGGGGCGTGTCATAGCAATATCGCCGGATGCTTTACAGAGCGGCTTTGTAACTCCTTTTTTTGCAGACGCATTTGTTGACCGGTCCAGGAGATTCGTTTTGCCTGCATCGAATTGCATATCCGGGGTTGACACTTGCCCGCAATTAGTTTCAATAGGTTCTTAGCAATTCGGCGTAATTGAGCGCGTTCCTGCTCCGTTGACACGGTTCCTCCGGCCTCTCCCGACAGACCCGATCCTATCAAACGGTTTCTCAGCGCGCCCTTTCCGCCTCCAATCCACCCCCCTGTTCCCCCCGATGCAAAAGGAGAATCTCTATGAAAAAGACAGCAATTTTAGCCGGTGTCCTCGCATTGGCCGCTGGTTCCGCCATGGCCCAGACGACCCTGATCGAAGACTTCAGCACCTCCCCGACGGGCGACTTCGGCTATCGTCACGGTGGCCCCTTCGGCGGCGAAGCGATCAACTCAAGCGCCGACAATGCTCCCGGAAGCGCCGGTGGTTCTCTGCGGCTCCTCGACGGCGGATTCAGCTTCGCCGTCGGGTCTCTCTATCCTGCCACCGTGCCCTCGGCGAGCAACTACAAGCTCACGTTCTTCTACAAGAACGGCGAGAATGGCAACGATCCCCTTCGTGGCTTGACCGTGACCGCCACCATCGACGGCAACGTTGAGCAGGTTGTTCTCTCCGAAACCGTCGCCCCAGTGACCCCGACCAGCGGCTGGACCGCGGCGGAAACCGCTGTGGTGTCGGCTGCGGCTGGCGCCGATGTGGACATCGAAATCAGCTCCAACAGCGCCGGTGGCAGCTTTGAGGCACTCTTCGACGAGTTCGTTCTTGAGGAAGTCTTGATCGTTCCGATCACCGTTCGCCTCGACCCCCCGAACGGCTTCTGGATCGATGGCGGCACCAGCGTCACCGCCGTCGTTTCCGGTGGCACCGGCACCTACACGCAGGTCGAATTCGATGCCGACAACGACGGAACGCCGGAAGCGACCGATACGACGCCGGGCGACGGCTTCACGTTCGACTTCGATACCACCGCCTTCCCCGATGGTGTGACGACTTTCACTGCGACCGCCGAGGACGATTCCACGGCCACCGGTGCTAGCACGGTTTTCTACACCATCGACAACACCGCTGGTGTCGAAACCGTGTTCGCCAGCTCCTTTGCTGATGGCTTCAGCACCCAGACTATCAGCTCGGAAGACATCCTCGTTCCGAACGGCTGGCACGTCCTCAACACGAACGACCTGGGCACTTCGGGTGCTGATCTCAGCAATGTGACTGTGGAAGAAGAAACCGTCGATACCTTCGACAGCGTGGGGAGTGCTCTGGCAATTACCTTCGCCGCCAGCGACTTCTCGAACCGCTACACACTGCGTTCCGACGGCTTCGAAGCCGGCATGGAAAACTTCGTGATGTCCTTCGCTGGCAAGGGTGGCGGCGAAGTCCGCCTGGCCTACTTCCAGAGCACCGACGGCGGCGTTTCCTGGCAGTCGACGTCTCACCTGCTCAACCCGAATTCCACGGCATCCGCTTACGTTTTCGCGGTCGATAGTGCTTACGACGCGGGTCTGAACCTTGGCGATCAACTCGCCGTCGCCACCCACAAGTTCAACGCCTCGCGCAGCCTTTGGGACGACGTGACGGTGACCGCCACCAACCGCATCGAACCCGCTTCGGCCAATACCTGGGATCTCTACCAGTAATCACCTCGCTCGAACGCGAAAAACCCAACCTGTAGGATCGGCAGAGAGTCTCTATGGAGGCTTTCTGCCTTTCCTTTTTTTTACCCCCGACCCAGGCCATTCTCCCATGTCTCTTACGCGACACCTTGCGACAGTCCTTCTTGCACTCGGTTTGCTCATGCCATCGGCCGCTCCCGCCGCCCTCCCCCATCTCCCCAACCAATGGGACCGGCGAGAGTTCGCCCGCATCGGCTACACCGCCTTTCAACGCCTCGATCCCATCACGGGATACCAGGTTGGGCTGAACGATGAGGGGGATATCCTCGCTTTCGCCGAAGACATGGTCCTTAGCGACCGCGCCTTCCAGGCCTTGCTGCAGGAGGGCGTATCGACGGCCACACTGCCCTTCGATCTCGACGCGTACCTGGTCACTCGTCTGTGGGACTTCAATTTGCAGGGCGAGACGTGGCCCGATCTCGACACTCTGATGGAGGCCTATGAGGCCCGCGCCGCCGAGTTCCCCACGGACGATTGGGTCGAAGGCGCCCGCATTCTGATCGAGCCGGGCCCGGAGCAGACTACCGTGGCCGAAGCCATTCAGCAACGGCTCGATGCGGGCGAGCCCTTCGCCGAGGTTGCCCGCGAATTCTACGCGTCCGTGGGCCAGGACTACGATGGCGCCTTCGCCCGCATCGAGCGCGGCCGCATGGCGCCCGATCTGTTCGAAGCCTTCTTCGCCCAAGACCCGGGCGGGGCGTACTTCGGCCCGGTCGAGCGGGACGCCGGGCTGGTCTTTGGGCGGCTGGCGGATAAAGGCTCCTCGGGCACGTTGCCGCTGCGGGTCGTCGAAAAACGTCTCGCCCGCGAAATCGGCCATGAAGCGTATCAGAAAGCCCGCCGGGAGTTCTTCGACTCGCGGCGCGCCCACCACGACATCGCCGTCCTTTACGATGGCCAAGGTCCAGCGCCCGCCGGGGGAGACCCGGTCCTGCGCTTCGACGGCGAGACCTACAGCTACGACGAGGTCATCGCGATGAACACGGGGCTTTTCGGCGACCGCGCCGACCCGCGCTTTGCCGGGCGCATGATCGATTTGGCCCAGGAGCAGCTCCTGATTCTGAGCAGCGACGCCGCCCCCGCCATCCGCGACAGCCCCGAATACCGGTTTCTCTCGCAAGGCCTTCTGGCCCAGGCCACCCTCCACCAGCACCTTGTGGCCCGCCACGAAGCGAACCCGCCCACCCGCGAGGAGTTGCGGGCCTACTATGAAGCCAACGGCGATCTGTACCGCGACCCGGACGAGGTGAAGCTGATCGCGGTCCACGCGCAGCACCTCCAAGATCCGGCCGCCACGCCCCGCGAGCAGCATGTACAAAGGCGCCTAGCGTGGCGCACGATCGGCGAAATCCGCGATCATTGGGCCGCCCGGGAAAACCCCGCCAACGCGGGCGAGGCCCTGGCCGAATACGCCACCGTGCCCGGCGTCACGGTGCAGCGGCTCCTCGACTGGTCACCAGCCGACGCTGCGGGGCTGGCCGTGGCGCTCGATCTGCCAAACGCCAAACTCGGCGAAATCAGCGATTCGCTGATCGGGCGCGACCGCTACACGGTTTACCTGCTGCTGGATCACCGGCCGGGCGAGCTTCCCCCTTTTGAAGAGTGGGAGGATGCCCTTGCCTCGGACTTCGCCCGCCAACGCCTCACCGAATGGCGCAAGGAGTTGCTGGAACCCTACCGCGAAGAGGAAACGCAATCGGGTTACGAAATCGAGGTGATGGGGATCGAGTAAGCGGCTCGGCTGCTTGCCACAGGCAAGAGTGCCTGTGCTACACTTGGGGCCTGTGCCGATCCAGGAGCGCCGCCCCTACGACTCCTTCAGCCCCATCGCCCGGCCCAGGGCTTCAATGAAGTGCACCGGGCGGCGGCCGGTCGCGTCGGCGACCTGATGGCGGCAGCTGAATCCGTTGGCCACCAGTTCCTTCTTCGCGGCCGCGCGGACGGCGGGGAAGAGGCGGGACTCGCCGATTTGCTGCGAGATTTCGTAGTGCTCTTCTTCATAGCCAAAGCTGCCCGCCATGCCGCAGCAGCCCGAGTCCACTTCCTCCATCGCGGCGCCCGCGCCAGCCATGATGCGCTTGAGGGGCCCGGTGCCGAAGAGCGCCTTCTGGTGGCAGTGGCCGTGGAGCAGATAGCCGTCCTTGGCGGCTTTCGGCAGCTCGATCTTGATCCGCCCGGCCACCGCTTCTTCTTCGATGAACTGCTCGATGGGGAAGGTCGCGGCGGAGACGCGTTTGGCGGCGCCTTTGTCCTCGACAAGGTCCTTCAGGTCGTCCTTCAGGGCGCTGCCGCAGCTCGGTTCCAGCGTCAGGATTTTCATCCCGGCCTTGGCGTATTTGTCCAGGTTGGCGATGGTCTTGCCGCCGCCGGCTTTGGCTTCGTCCAGGAACCCCTTGCTCATCAGGGGGCGCTGGCAACAGCCGGCCCGCGCCAGGAATACGCGGAAGCCCAGGTGCTCGAGCACCCGCACGGCCCATTGGCCAATTTCCGTCTCGTGGCACGAGGCGTAGGTGTCGTCGAAGAGAATGACCTCGGGCGCGTCCTTGGGCAGCTTGGGCTTGGGCCGCTTGTCGAACCACGTTTGCAGGGTTTCGGTGGCGTACGGTGGCAGGGGGCGCTCCACCGCCACGCCGAGCATCTTGGCGAAGGCGCGGCGTGTGAGCGGGTTACGCAGGATCGGGTTCACGAAGCGCGCGCGCCAGCCGCTGTTCAGCCGCGCCGTGTGGGGCGAGAAGCCAAGCGCCTTGTCCCGCAGCGTCGCCCCGTGGCGCGTGTTGAAGGCGTGCAGGAATTCGCTCTTCATCTTCGCCATGTCCACGTTGCTGGGGCATTCGGTCTTGCAGGCTTTGCATTCCAGGCAAAGGTCGAGCACTTCCTTGAGCCCGTCGCCGGTCATGGCGTCCTCGCCGAGCTGGCCGCTCATCGCGAGGCGCAACGCGTTCGCCCGCCCGCGGGTCGAATCCTTCTCCTCGCGCGTCGCCATGTAGGACGGGCACATCGTGCCACTGCCCACTTTACGACAGGCCCCGACGCCGTTACACATTTCCACAGCGCCCTGGAATCCACCCTCGGCGGCAAAGGCGTAGGCGCTCTTGTAGTCGCTCTGCTTGTACTCGGCGGTATAGCGCAGGGGGCCGCTGACGGGCGGCGTGTCGAAGATTTTTCCCGGGTTGAAGAGGCCCTTGGGATCGAACAGGGCCTTCACCTCGCGGAAGACGGCGATCATGTCCTCGCCCCAGAAGTCGTGGTTTTGGGCGCCGCGGGCGATGCCGTCGCCGTGTTCGCTGGCCCAGGACCCGCCGTACTCGCGCACCAGGGGCATGACCTTCCCGGAAATCCGCGCCAGCGTATCGCGCCCCTCGCGGGTCTTCAGGTTCAGGATCGGCCGCAGGTGCAGCACGCCGACGCTGGCGTGGCCATAGGAAATGACCCGCACTTTCTCCTTCGCCGCGATGGCGAAGACGCGCTCCACATACTCCGCCAGCGTCTCCAGCGGAATCGCCGCGTCCTCGATAAAGGCGATGGGCTTGGGATCGCCGATCATTTTGAGCATGATGCCGAGGCCGTGTTTGCGGACCTCGATGATCTGATAACGCTCCTCGGGCTTCATCAGCTCGGCGTATTCATAACCCCAGCCCTTGGCCTTCAGGTCCGCCACCAGATCGCGGATGCGCGCCTCGGCGGCTTCCTGCGTGTCGCCGTCCATCTCCACGGCGATCACGGCCTCTGGATGGCCGTGCATCCACCACATCATGGCCTTGGTGGTTTCGTTGTCGGCGCACATGGTCAGCAGCTCTTCGTCCATCAACTCGGCCGACAACGGGTTGTGGGCGGCGATGTCGGGCATGGCGCGCAGGCTGTTCACCACGCTCTTGAAGTGCACGGCCACGGCGGCGACGTGCTTCAGCTTGGGCTCGAGTTTGAGCTTCGCCCGGGTCAGGAAAGCCAGCGTGCCTTCGCTCGCGCAGAGGATTTTCGCCAGATTCGGGTCATCGCCCAGGAACTCGTCGAGCATGTAGCCGCCGGCGCGGCGCATCGTCTTGGGGAAACGTTCCTCGATCAGGGCCCGGTTGCGGTTCACGATCTCCAGGAGCGCGTCGAGCAGCGCGCAGCCGTCGGCATCCATCTCTTCGCGGCGGCCGAAGTAAATCTCGCGCCCATCGGCCAGCACCGCCCACGCGCCCAGCACGTGGTCGATGGTCTTGCCATAGCGGATGCTCATCATGCCGCTGCTGTTGTTGCCAATCATGCCGCCGACGTTGGCGCGGTTGCTGGTGCTGGTTTCCGGGGCGAACATGACACCCTTCGGCGCCAGGTGGGCGTTCAGCGTGTCGCGCACCACACCCGGTTCCACGATGACCCAGCCCTCGGCTTCGTTCACCTGGCCGATTTTGGTGAAATGCTGGGACACATCGATGACAAGGCCGCCGTCGATGGTGCACTGGCCGGCGAGGCTCGTCCCGGCGCCGCGGGGCAGGATTGGCATGTGGTGGTCCGAGCAGAGCGCAAGGGCCTTCTGAATGTCTTTCACCGATTGGGGAGCCAGCACCGCCGCGGGGGTTTGCTGGTACATGGACGCATCCGTGGCGTACAGCCCTCGGGCCCAGGCTTCATCGCGCAGGGCGCCATTGAACGAATCGCGCAGGGCCTTGAGAAAGTCCCGTTGGGTCTGAGCCGGGGGATCTTGGAAACGCAGCATGGATGGGGCAAAACTCCCGCCTGGAGTGAAATCTGACGGGGCATATTGCAACTCTATGCAGGCCTATGACGCAAGGGGAAGGGCGAGGGACTCAGCGATACTCCAGCCATGCCGGCGAAACAGACGCGGCCCCCTGGAATTGATAGGTTTGCAGCGACAACTCCCCGGCCCGCGTGTTGAGCCGGTGCAGTTCACCGCTCGCTTCGTCGATGGCCAGGCCGGTTGTGGAATCGGACGGACCGAGACCGATCACCGACTCCGTTCTCGTGACTGGGTCGAGCGTACCCACGGAGGAGGGATTGGGCAGAGAAAGAACCACCTCGCCGTTGGCCTTGACCGAGAGATCGCCGTGCTTTGTCCAAGGCAGGGGCACGCGTTCGCCCGTTTCGCCATCACGCAGACTGAGGCGGTCGCGCAGGTAGACGCCGTTGCCCTGGCTCTTCTTGGTGACGCTCTGGTAAGGCATCTGGCCGGGATCGACGAGCGAGACCGGCTGGAAGCCGTTGAACTGCCCATCGGCGCGGTCGAAGCGGGCCAGTCGCGCTTCGTCGCGATCCGAAATCAGGACGTTCTCTCCGTCCTGTGCGAGAGTCAGTCCGGTGGGCGAGAATTCCGGATTGATCTGCCAGATGCGCCAAATCGACATCTCGCTGACCGTCAGGAAACCAGAGTCGTCGTCCGGCAGAAGTTCCACCCAGCCGCCCGAATTGCCGAGCACGATCACCTTGCCGAGCAGCGGATCGTGAGCCAGCGCCAGCGGGTCGGACAGCGGACCGAAGACGCCGCCCTCCCGGATGCTGCCATTGCGAGCCACCTTGAGCACGAATCCGTTCCCGCCCACCGCCAGGAATTCGTTGTTGTCGTTGTATGTGAGCGCCACCAGACCGTCGCGGGCGAAAAGAACGCTTCGCTCCGCCAAATCCACCGGAGCCGCGGGAGGCGATGTCTGAAGCACGCCTTCGCGGCTGTAGAAGCGGAAGTCGCTGCGCCCCGGGGCGGTCACCACGAGAAGGTCGCGCCCTGGGTCCCATGTCATCTGCCCCGGCGTAGGGGTGACCGGATAGGTGCCCAGGACGGTGCCCGCTTCCGACAAGCGGACGATTTCGCCCTTCCCGGGGGCGGAGACGAAGAGTTCGCCTTCCTCGCGATCCCAGGCCAGGCCGGCGAATCCCAAGGCGCCGGGATCGTAGGCGAAGGTGGCCGAGGAGGCGAAATCCTCGATCACGGCGGGATTTTCCAGATTGAAGGTGAAGCCGGAAATCTCGGCGTCGAAGCGGTGGATCATCAGTCCCTGGGAGGCGGAGCTGGCGTCGTCTTCATAGGCCATCGCCAGTGCGCCCGCCTGCGCCGGCAACTGAGCCGCCGCCACCAGGACGCCCTCGCCCGTGCGGGCCTTGACCGTTTGGCCGTCGGTGGTCAGAACCCAGGCGAAATCCGGGGAACTGGCGGAGACCGACCGCGCGCGGAGCGTCAGGTTGGCGGGGATGGCGCGGTCGCTCAGGATCTGCGGGAAGCCGTCCGCCGGGGGCACGGTCGCCGGGCTGAGGACGATCGACACGTCCTCGTTGTTTGGGTCCGTGCCGGACTGATCGGGCCGGTCGCCCTCGTTCGCCGTGACGAGGTCGGCGTTACCGTCGCCATCGATGTCGGCGGAAAAGAGCCGGCGCGGAGCCTGGGCGGTGGCGGCGGTGATTTCGCCCTCTTTGGAGGTCACGATCACGACCTGATCACCGTCCAGGTCCGCCAGGGCCACATCGGCCACGAAATCGCCGTCCCAATGAACGGAAGCGATATCGGCCGGTCCCACCAAAGACGGAGAGGACAGGGCGATGGGGGTCAGGTTTTCATTGGGGCTCATGGGTCCGGATATCAGCCAAGCGGCTCCGGAGCGGTCGGCCAGGGCGATGTCCAGGAAGCCGTCGCCGTCGAAGTCGTCAAGGGCCAGCGCCTGCAAATCGGCGCCCGCCATCGGCCCGGCGAGCGTTTGGGGAGTTGCGAGCACTCCGGCGGCGCTCTGAACGATCGCGACGACGGTGCCGGGGGCTTCGATGGCGACGATGTCGTCGAGGCCATCGCCTTGCAGGTCCACGACGGCGAGGTCGATCACCTCCGCCGCCATGACGATCGAGGTCAGGCCATCGAAAGCGCCCGTGCCGTCGCCCGACAGGATGGCGATTTCCGCCACGTCGAGGTTCGCGATCACCGCGTCGAGATAGTGGTCACCGTCCATGTGGCCGAGGGCGAACTGGACGGGGCGGGCGTCGGAACCGGGGGCGCTGGTGGCGGCGGCGGGCAGAGGGGCGAAGGTCCCGTCGCCCAGGTTGATCAGGGTTTGCAGACTGGGGCGCGAACCGAAGGCCACGTTGCCTGAACACAGCACCGTCAGATCGGGGGCGCCGTCGCGGTTGTAATCTTCAAGGGCCAGAAAGCGGGGGCCGTCGCTGTCGGTCAGGGGGTTGGTATTGAGACCCACAGGGATCGACTGGGCGAGGTTGAAGTTCCCGGCGCCATCCTGCAGATGAATCGCGACGGTGTCGTCGAAGAAATTGGCGGTGGCGATGTCGGCGCGTCCGTCGCCATTGAAATCGGCGGCGACGCTATGCTGCGGTGTGGTGCCGGTATCCGCGGGAGCGGCGGCGAGAACGGCCGCCAGCAGGCTTGCCGCGACGGGGGAAACCGCTTTGGAGCGGGAGGATGGAAAACGGTTCTGAAATCCCATGGCGATCAGGGCTCCGCGAAACGCGAAGCCGTCCCCGTGTAAATTCCGATGTCGCCTTCGCTCACGGTGCCATTCGTCGGATCGTAGACCGTGTCCAGTGGATGAGCGATGGCGCTGTTGCCGTAATAGGTCTGGAAAACCTTGGCGGGATAGGGCCGGTAGGCACCGAGCGAGTCTTGCTGATCGGGTCCCACGCTGATGGCGGCGGCTCCGGACATCCACAGGTCCGGATTCTGGAACCGGGCGGAGAGCGTCGGGTAGTGGAAATACAGGACCGAGCGTTCCGGGTTCGGATGCGGCAAGGTGGGGAAATCGCCATGGTTTCCGTTGAGGAAGGAGGCGGAGGGCAGGATCGCGCGGGCCTGAACGAGTCCAAAGGGATCGCGGAAGGCGCTGGGGCCCAGGTAGGCGATGGGGGTTGTCAGGCCTTTGAGTTGATGATTCGCCAGGAGGCCCAGCGGGTCGCTGGGAATCATGGGCCGTGTGGCCGGATAGCGGCCATAGTCGACGGCGTACGTTTCGAGGCCGCCCCTGAGGACACGCAGGTTGGACTGCGCGGCCGAGACTTTCGCCCGGGTCTGCGCTTCCAGGAAGTTGGGCACGGCGATCGCCGCAAGAATCGCAACGATGGCCACCACGATAAGGAGTTCCACGAGGGTAACCGCTTTGCTTTGGTATCGTTTTTTGTCCGCAATCATTCCCGGGCGTCCGTGCGAGGTGGCTGACCAGAGGGGAAGTACCGGGCGGCGAAGTAAGCTTGTGCGTCCGCCAGAAGTGCCTGAGCCCATTGCGGGGTCGCATCTTGCCCCGCGGCGCTCAGCACCGGTCTTCCTCCCTCATCAGATACCATGGCACGAGTGCCCCGTTCAATGACAGCAAAATCTTCACTTTTCGAAGTCACGCGCACGCGTCCGTCGGAAACGCTGACCTCCATGCCGGACTCCAACAATTGGACGCCAAAATTCGTTCCTAAAACTTCGACCCGGCCGCTCGGGGTGCCGATCTGGAAGGGCCCGGAATTGGGCTCGACGGCGAACCAGGCTTCGCCCGCGGCGAGAAACACCTGGTCCGGCGCTTTGATGTCGAGCCGGGAATTCTCGTGCAAGAAGACGTTCACGCGCTCACCATCGAGCGTCACGTACCCCTGCTCACCGGCCGCGAAGGCCAAGCTCTGCCCGGGGCGGATTTCCGACCCGATGCTTTCGCGCAGACCCGCGCTCGCGTAGCGAACCATACCGGCGGGACTGGACAACTGATGATGGGCGGTCATCGAACCGAGGACGATGAGGAGCAGGGCGGCGGCGGCGGCGAGCCACAGCAGGGCGGGGCGGCGGCGCGGCTCGGACGCCACGGGAAGCTCCACGATGCGGGCCGGCTGACCGCTGTCGGCGGCCACTTCGTCAGCCAGTCTCTCCTCGAAAGACTTCAGGAAGTCCGCCGAGCGATGGGCGCGGGACCATTCGCCGGAGAAGGAGGACAGTGTTTGTTCCAGATCTTTATGGGTTTCGTTGCTGCTCATGGCATCAGGTCCTCCATGGTGAGTCCTCGAATCTCCAGCCGTTTTTTCAGGCGCGAGAGAGCCCGGTTGAGTTTCACCCCCACCGATCCAATGGAAAGGTTCATGGCGTCGGCGACTTCCTGATAACTGAGTCCGCCAAAAAAGCGGAGGGTGATCAGTTCGCGATCGCCGGGGCTGATCTCGTCCAGAATTTCATGCAGCACTTGGGCCGTTTCTTCCAACTGGAAGCCCTCCGCCTGGGAGGGATGGACCGCGGGCGCGAGATCCTGGATCATTTCGTCGCCGG
The DNA here is from genome assembly GCA_040219255.1 of Sumerlaeia bacterium. Classification (GTDB taxonomy): domain Bacteria; phylum Sumerlaeota; class Sumerlaeia; order SLMS01; family JAHLLQ01; genus JAVJSW01. Next base: position 179,255 of record JAVJSW010000068.1, on the reverse strand, counting down.
GGAAGGTTTCCACCCGGTATCGCTTTCTGGCCAGTTCCTTGGCGGCTTTGCGGCGCGCCACGGTGAAGAGCCAGGACTTGAGCGATTCGGGGCGAGTGATTTCCCGGCGCCGCCGGTAAGCTTCGAGGAAGACCTCCTGAGCGAGTTCTTCAGCCAGTTCGCGTTGCCACACGATCATGCGGACAAAGCCGATGAGGCGGTGGTGATAGCGCTCGACGATGACCTGCATCGCCGCTCCGTCGCCGTTCTGGAAAGCGGTGAAGACTTCCAGACTGATGGACGGGTCCGGCTCGGGTGGCGGGGAATGGCCGAGTGGCAGTTGGCTCACAGAATCTTCAATCCCTGAATCTTCCGCCCTTGCTGCCCCTCGAACCGGCGAATTCCTTCGCCAGCCGTTTGAAGAGGACAGTGGCAGTCGCGGTTTTTATTCTTACACCCTCGGGGGGGCGGTTTGATCCCGGCAAGGTTTTTCCTCGATCGTTCCATTGGAGGTTGTAAGTGGCGAGTGGCCTGGGTCCACTTAGCCTTTCGAGAATCCTGTTGCGATTTCGCACATGTGCGATATTTTGCATCCATCTGTCTCCATGGAGGAAAAACCGATGTCCGACGTCCTTTTTCGAAGGATCAGGGCCTGCCGCCGCTCTCCGGCGGCCTGTTTCCTGACGCCCTTATTTATCCTGCTCTTCTCCCTGCTCTTGTCGAGCCCATTGGCGGCTCAGCCGCCGGAAGGGGACGTGACGGGAGTCATCACCCGGCTGACCTCCTCGACGGTGACGCTCGATGGGGGGATCACCGCCGCCGTGATTCCAGGGGTTTCGGACATCGAGGGAGGCCTCGACTCCTATGCGGTCGGCGATTGCGTGGAACTCGAGCTTTCCGCCCCCACCACCGGGACGCTGCCTTTGGTTATCGTGGAGATGGACCCAAGCGACGACTGCGGCGAAGGCGGCGAGGACTGCTCGCAGGAAATCCGCGTCGTGGGCCGGCTCGAAGCGGTGGCTCCCGGCCTGGGAACCATCACCGTGGACGGCCAGGTCTTCCTGATCACCGGCGAGACGCGGGTCGGGTTCGACCTTTTCGGCGCCGAATTGGGCACCTGCCTGGTGGTCGAAGCCTGCGGCGACACCGATGAAGATCCGAAGCACGCGGCTTTTGTGGGCCGCAGCAATGACTGCGGCGGCCCCGGTGGCGGCTGCGCCGACGTGGAGCGGCAAGGACGGATTTCCGCCATCGACCGGGCCAACCGCACCTTTGTCGTGGGCGACCTGGGCTTCTTCGTGACCGGCGCGACGGACTTCGATGGCATCGAAGGGTTCCTGGCGCTCAACGTGGGCGACTGTGTCGAGGTGAAGGGCTGCATCCCGACGCCGGAAACGGCGCCGGGCGGGCAAGCGCCCACGATCCCGGCCATCGCCGACGCCGAACGCGTTCGCCGCAGCGACGACTGCGGCGTCGGCGGATGCCAGGAAATCGACGCTGAAGGCGAAGTCCTGGAAGTGACCGCGACCGGCGAGTTCAACATCGACGGCTATCGCTTCTTCCTGACCGACGAAACCGAATTCAAGAATGGCGCCTCGCGCGAGAGTATCGTCGCTGGGGCATGCCTGTATGCGAAGGGCTGCCTGCCGGCGCCGGGCGACCTGCCCACGCCGACCGTGATTCCGCCGCTCGCCGCCGAGGTGGTCGCCCTGAGCGACGACTGCGATGACGACACCTGCGACGAAATCGAGGTCGAGGGCCGCGTTCAACTCATCAACTCATCCGACAACGTCATTGTGGTACGCGGTCTGCCCTTCGAAATCACCAACACGACGATTTTCGAGGACGGCCTGACCCGCGCCGGTCTGACGGACGGCCTGTGTGTCGAGGTGGAGGGCTGCAAGCCCAACAGCGACGCCACCGCCGTTCTGCCGATCCCCGCGGAATCCATCGGAAAGAGCGACGATTGTGAAGACCGTTGCCGCGACATCGAGGAGCGCGGCCGAATCGACGCGATCCGCGAAGTCAGCACCGACGGCGTTTCCGGTATCGTGGTCAACGGTGTGATTTTCGTCGTAAATAACCAGACCGCTTTCGAGGGTTCCCTGACCGGACTGAGCGACCTGGCGGTTGGGGACTGCGTCGAGGTGGAAGCCTGCGCGAACGCCTTCCCGCTGGTGGCGTTGTCCATCGATCTGGAAGACGATTGCGGCGGCGACCCAGACCCCACGGATTGCGCGCCGAGCCCCGCGATGACGGGCCGGGTAACGTTCCTCAGCGAAGACCGCGGCCTGGTTTCCGTGGACGGCTTCCCCATGAAGGTGGTGGAGGGCTTCTCGGACGTGTCCGAGGATGCGCTCGAGAATTTGGCCATCGGCGACTGCGTCGAGTTCGCCGCGTGCCTGCGCACGGCGGCGACGCCGCCCTTCCCGCTGGTCTTCCTGAATCGTTCTGAGGACTGCGAGAATACTGATCCCGCCTGTCCCGAGCCCGGAGTGGTGGAAGGCGAAATCGAGGAAATCGACCGCGCCGCCGGCAAGATCGTCGTGGATGGCACCGTGGTCTTGATTACTTCCGAGACGCGCATCGTCCGTGACGAAAACCGCCCCGTGCCGTTCGATCACCTGATTGGCGATCTCGAGGTGCGGGTGCGCGGTTGCTTCAACAGCAACGGTGAATTGGTGGCCACGGTGATCCGTGTCGACGAAGACGACGACGATGGGGACCCGGGCGACGAGGTCCGCATCCCGGGCGTTATCGAAGCGATCGACGTCAGCAACCAAACCTTGCGGGTGGCTGACTTCCGCGTCGCCGTCACGTCGCGCACGATGATTCTCGGGTTCGAAAACGAGCGCTTGACCTTCGGCGATCTGGCCGAGGGCCAGCCGGTTTTCGTCAAGGGCCGGCTGCGCACCGACGGTGTCGTGCTGGCGGAGATGATCAAGCTTCGCGACCAAACGCCGGTCGATGAAATCGAGGTCCGTGGCCGCATCAGCGACATCGACCTAACGAACGGCGCCCTGGTCCTGAACGGTGAAATCCCTGTGCTGGTGGACGAGAATACGGTCATTCGCGGCGAAGACCGCGCCACCACGTTGACGCTGGCGGACTTGTCCGTCGGTCAGTTTGTCGAGGTGGAAGGCATCGTCCTCCACCCCGATCCCGGCAAGGGCGAAGCGAGTCTGCCGCCGATGCCGGCGATCCTGGCGCTTGAAATCAAAGTCGAAGGGCCGCTCGGTCTCGAATTCGAAATCGAAGGCCCCATCGCCGCCATCAACCCCGCTTTCGAGACAACGTCCGTGGAAATCGTTATCCGGGATCGTTCGATCCTGGTGACGCCCAATACGCGCATTTTCGGCGACAATGGCACCCCGCTGACCATCGCTGATTTGGCCGTCGGCCAATTCGTCGAGGTCGAAGGCCGGGTAGTCGGCGAGGACTGGATCGCCCGCAAGGTGAAGCTGGAAGACGAAGACGGTGACGACCGCTGCGGCCCCACCATCGAGTTTTCCGGCCCCATCGAGCAAGTCGCCAACAGCCAGATGGTCGTTGCCGGAACCGCGGTGGACCTGACCTCGGAAACCGAGTTCTCCGACCGCGAAGGCAACCCCATCACGCCCGCCGACCTGAACGTGGGCGACATCGTCAAGGTCGAGGCAATCGCGGGCTTTGCCGGGCTGATCGCCTGCGAAGTCAAACTGCTCCGCCGCGAAGGCGACACCCCGCCCGCGCCGGAACACATCGTCGGCAAGATCGACGCCATCTCGAGCGAAACGATGACCATCGAAGTCGCCGGCATCCTTATCAAGGTGCTGGACCTGACGGAAATCACCAGCCGCCGCGGCGACCCCCTGAGCTTCGCCGATCTGGGCGTCGATCAATTGGTCCGCGTCCATGGGCAGGTGCGCGAGGGCATGCTCCTCGCCCTGAAGATTCGCGTTCTGGAAGAGAACGACGAACCGGGCATTCCCGCCCGCGTTCGTGGTCTGATCACCGGAATCAGCGACGACCTGACCAGCATGACCGTTGGCGCGACCCCCGTGGATCTGACGCAGGAGCCGAACATTCGCGGCTTCCGCCGCCAGAGCACGGACCTCGGTGACCTGCGCGAAGGCGACCTTGTCTTCGTCAGCGGTCCCAAGCTGAGCAACGGTATCCTGGTCGCCAAGCACATCGACATTCTGGCGTCCATCCTGACCGATGTGGACCTCGTGGCGCGGACCCTGACCGCCAGTGGCGTCACGGCCCAGGTCACCACCGACACCTTGCTGGTGGATGTGGAAGACGGGGCCATTGCGCTGGAGGACTTCGTGATCGGCGATCTGCTGCGCATCGAAGGCCCGCCCACGGGCGACGGACAGATCGAGGCTTTCCTCGTGCTGCGTCTCGACACGGTGCGGTTCAGTGATCCCATCGCGGATTTCCTGCCCACCGTGCCGGTCGTCGATGGGAGCCGTCCGGGCCTGCGCTCGGCGGACAACACGGAAACTTTCGGCTTCCTGAGCCTGCCGGAAGACGCCATTTCCATCGAGCCGAATACGCTCTACGAGGTGATCGCCCAGGTCAGCAGCGACGTCAGCGACAGCTCGCTGGTGCCGAACCTGCGCCTGCGCTTCAACAACCAATCGTTCCAGAAGGGCGCGTTCCTCAGCGTCGAGTCGGTCGGCGACGGCCGCCTCTCGCCCGGCCCGCAGGGCCGTGAATACCGGACGTTCTTTACGCCGGCGGCGGCTTCCGACGGGCTCGACGATTGGTTCGTGGCACTCGATCTGCTGAACGTGTCGGGCTTCGACGCCAGCGATGCCACCTTCTTCCTCGATCGCCTGAACGTGCGGCCGGTCGATCCGGAGCGTGTCAACGTACTCGAAACGCTGGTTTCCCAGGACTTCGACTCCAGTTCGGAAGGCTGGCTCTTTGGCGGTGCGGACGGTTTCCTGCCGTTGCCGCTGCGGGCCTCGGGTCTCTCCGGTGGTCTCGATCTGGCCGCCAGCCAGACGCCGAGCTTCGGCTTCTGGAACACCGACACGGGCGTCGCGGCGACGCCGGGAGCGCTCTATCGCGGGCGGTTCCTGATCCGCGCGGCGAGTGACAACCCCGCCGAAGTGCCGTCCTTCCGAGGCCGTCTCAACCTGAGCGGCTTCCAGGTCTCCAGCGTCGTCTCCGTCGATAGCATCAACGGCTCGACGGAAACCGCCGATGGCCAGGGCCGCCTTTACGACGTGTACCTCCAGGTACCCGCCGGCGCGGCGGACGGCCAGACGATTCTGGCGGCGTTCGACCTCGCGCACTTCGACGCGACCGACGCCCTGAATAGCCCAGTCACGCTGGATCACTTCACTCTGGAACGCATCGAAATCGCCCCGTAAACGGGAGCAACCCAAGGCCCAAGTCAAAGTCCCCGCCAGAGCGCCATCGGTCTCTGGCGGGGGCTTTCTTTTATATTCAAAGGAGTCAAGAATTCGGGCGCTTCGCCCCTGAAGCCGCCGCGTACTCTTCGTCCACGATGCGTGCCATTTCGCCCTGGAGTAGAAGGCTCGCGTCCGGTTCGCAGACGTAGATTTCGTGCCCGGGGCGTTCGCGGACGCGGAGGCCTGCGCTGCGCAGAAGCGCCTCGACCGCCGCGTGATTGGCGGCGAAGCGGTTCGTCGGGTCGTTGCAGAGCCCGTGCTCCATGTAGGCCATCTTGGGCCAGCCAGGGCGCAGGAACGCGCCGCGGTCGTCGAGCGTCATGGCGCCGTCGCCGGACTCCACTTCTTCGCCGGGCATCGTCAGGGTCTGAAAAACCATCAGCCGCCGCGTGCGCCGCGCCACCGCGTCGAGCCCCAGCACGGGATAGCGCAGGTGATAGAACACGCCCATGAACAGCACGAGGTCGAAAGCCAGGTCCTCTGGTTCGCGGGCCAGTTCATAGACCTGCATGCGGCGGAATTCGACCTGGCCCTCGACGCCGAACTGCTGGGCGGCCCAGCGGGCCTGGCGCAGGTAGTGGGGGTCCAGGTCGATGGCGGTGACACGGGCGCCGCGGCGGGCGAGTTCAAACGTGTAGAACCCGGCGTTGCAGCCGATGTCGAGCGCTGTCCAGCCGCTCAGGTTCTCCGGCAGGGACGGGCTGATCTCGGCCCACTTGAACGCGGGAAAATCCCCCAGCGGATGGCTGGGCGCCGTCTGCATACCACAGGGCAGGTGCAGGTTGTGAAACCAGGGACCGAGGGCTTCGATCTCCTCCTCGATTTCCGGGGCGTCTTGAATCGGCAAAGTCATGGCGAGACCTCCAGAAGCTCGGCCGCGTAGGATTCGAGTTCCCGTGCCCGGTGCGCGGCGGTGTGGCTGGCCAACACCCGCTGGCGGCCGGCTTCGCCGATGGCGCGGGCGTCTTCCTCCGGCAGGTCCTGCAAGTAGGTCAGAACGTCTTCCGGACGTTCGGCCACGAGGAGTTCGCGACCGATCTCGAAGATTTCGCCCAGGCCGGGCCAGGGGTCGCTGACGATCGGCACGGCGCAGGCGGCGGCTTCGAAGAGGCGCACGCTGGGGCTCCAACCGGCGCGGACCATGTCGGCGCGGGTGATGTTCAGGGTGAAGCGCTGGCTGGTGTAGAACTCCCGGTGCTTGGCGGGCGGCAGGTGCTCGATGCGCCGCACATTCGGTGGCCAGGCGATGCTCGGCGGGTACTGGGGCCCGGCGACGATGAATCGCCCTTCGCGCCAGAGGCAGGCGGGCTGGATCAGCAGGCGGTCGAGGGGCGGCTGGCGGTCTTCGCTGTAAGTCCCCATGTAGCCCAGGTCGTAACGCGCCGTGGCATCGGGTTCGGGGAAGTACTGCTCCGGGTCCACGGAGCAGTACAGAGGCCGGGCTCGCGGGGCCTTGTACTGCTGCTCGAGGAACTGAAGCGTCGGCCCGCCGGTGAAGCTGAGGTAGAACTCGTAGCGGGCGATCAGGCTGGGGGTCAGGTACTCGCACTCACCGGCGGCCACTTTGGTGAGCGTCACCGGCGTATCGATGTCGTAGAACGCGGTCAGACCCTGGGCCGTTGCGGTGACCCATTCGCCCACGGCGATGCCGTCGGGCACGTAGGATCCGGCGACCACCAGATCGGCGTCCCGCACGAGGCCGCGGTAGGCATCGCGCAGTTCCTCCAGCGATCCATAGAGCCGCGTGTGGCCAAAGGGCGGCTCGGGCAGGTCGCGGTTCGCGGCGTACCAGGGCGCGTCGCGCTCGAGAAACCAGACCTCGTGCCCGAGGCGGTCGAGTTCGCGGACGAGGCCGCGATAGGTGGTGGCGTGGCCGTTGCCCCAGGACGAAGTGATGGAGAGGCCGAGAAAGACGATTCGCATAAGAATACCAGCGCCCTGGCTCAGGCGGCCGCTTCCACCCCCAGCAGCAGGCTTTCCACCTGCTTGGCGCGGTCGCCGTAGGTGTGCTCGGCCAGAACGCGGCGGCGGGCCGCTTCGCCGATGGCGCGGGCGCGGTCGTCGTCCAGCTCGCGGACCAGTTGGGCGACTTCGGCGCCGTTGCGGGCGACCAGGACCTCAACCTCTGGCTCCAGGAATTGCTCGATGCCTTCCCAGGCGTCGGTGATCAGGCAGGCCCCGGCGCCTGCGGCCTCGAACACGCGCGTCGGCGGCGAGTAGCCCACGCGAGCCATGCAGTCGCGGTTGATGTTCAGCACGGCGCGCGGCGTGGAATTGAACGCGTTGTGGTCGCGGGTATAGACGTGGCCGAGGATTTTCACATTCGGCCGGCCGAGCCCATCCCAGCCGCTGCCGCCCAGGAGGAAGCGGTGCTTGGGTGCGTTCTCTGCGGCGCGGAAGAAGAATTCCTGCACGCGCTCCTCGCGGTCCGGCATGCGGTTGCCCAGGAATCCGAGATCGCCCGTGAATCGGCCCACCGGGGCTACGGGGTGATGGGTCTCGGGGTCGAGGGCATTGTAGATCGGCACGCAATCGCGCGCGCCCAGCGCCCGGTAGGCCTCCACCACGGCTGGGCCACCGCCATAGGTCAGGATCATGTCGTAGTCCGGCACCAGGTGTTTGAACGGATCGCTCGGCACGCGGCGCACGCGATCCAAAGTCGCCGGGGCGTCCACGTCCCAGAATACCACGCGAGTGTTGGGTGACTGAAGGGACAGGACTTCTCGCTCCAGGAATTCGTCGTGAACGCCGACGCCACTGGCCTTCACCACGATGTCGGCGCCAGCGGCGTGGCGCAGTTCGCGGCCAGCGGATTCCTCGTTCGGTTCGTAAACGCGCACCGTGGCCCAATCCGGATCGGGCATGTCGCGGTGGGCCTGGCGGCCGAAAGCATCCGGTTCGTAGAAGGTGACCCGGTGGCCTTGGGCAGCCAGGGCGCGAATCATGCCCCGGTAGTAGGTGGCGGCGCCGTTCCAGTAAGCCGAAACGAGGCTGGAACCAAAGAAAGCGATGCGAAGAGTCATGACGCGAGGGAGTCCTTTTCGTGGAATGAAGTGGCAAGGGTGGGCGAGACGAGAGACTCGACGATTTGGAGAAGCTCATCGGTGCGATGAGCGCAGGTGTGGCGGCCGCGGATAGTTTCGAGACCATTGCTGGCAAGGGTCCGGGCGAGTTCGGGTTCGTGGAGAATCGCCCGCAATGCCGTCTTCATGTCGGCGCCGTTACGCGCGACAAGATAATCGTTGCCTGGCCGGAAGAGGTTTTCGCTGTCCTGCCAGGGCGAACACACCAGCGGAATGCCGCAGGCCATGGCTTCGAAGGGGCGGATGGTGGGAATGCCCGGCAGCGCCTCGACATAGGGGCGGCGGGGCACGTGGATGGTGACGCGATAGCGGCTGAAGGCTTCGGGCACGCGGAGGTTCGGCAGCCAGCCCCGATAGCTGAGCCCCGCGTCGCGCAGGGCGGCTTTCGCTTCCCGCGGATAGCGCACGCCGTGGACGGTGGCGCGCAGACCCAGTTCGGCGGTGGGGCGCAGGAGGAACTCGTGCAGCTCGGCGGTGCGCTCATCGTCGCCCCAGTTTCCGATCCAGACGAGATCGCCCTCGGCCTCGTGGCCGTTGGCGCGGGGGAAGAAAACGCGCGTGTCGGCGGCTTCGTGCCAGGTCCAGGCGCGCTCGGCCCAGCCCTTCTCGCGATAGAGTTCGCTCAGCACCTCGCCGAACGCCAGCACGCCATCGTACTCTCTCAGGTCGAAGCGGGCCATATCCTCGGGCGCGGTGACGCCCCGGTGGTGCGTGTCGTGAAACAGGAGAGCGTACCCGGCGCCGGTGCGGCGGCGGTGCTGGCCGATCAGCGAAATCAGCTCCGGCGCGTTCCATTCGTGGACAATCACCACGTCCGCTTCGGCCAGGACCTCGTCGAGCGGCCAGTCGGCCACCGCGCCGCCGAGGAACCGGGGCTTGAGCGTGGGATAGACCCTGCGGAATTCGCGGATCGGTTCCTCGCCGTGCTCTTTGAGCAGGTTCGTCAGGCTCCAGTTCAGCGGGTGCTCGACCGCCGTGACCTGGTGGCCCCGGGCGATCAGTTCGCTGGCGACGCCCCGCAGGAAATGGGCGTTTCCGTGGTTCCAGTCCGAAATGAGTGAGTGGTAGAAGAGAACGAACTTCACGAAGCGATCCGTTCCCCGGCCGGGGCGGGAATCTCTGCGGCGCGGTGCTCGGTCAGGCTGGCGTAGGCTTCCAGAACGCCGCGGGCCATGGCCTCGGGGGTCAGTTCCAGGGCGCGGGCGCGGGCGGTTTCCGCGAGGCGAAGGCGCAGGGGCTCGTTGGCGCTCAGGTCTTGCAGGGTGCGGCGCAACTCCGCCACGTCGTCCGGCGGGACAAAGAGGGCGGCGCCGCGCCAGATCTCGCGCAGGGTGTCGATATCGCCCAGGACGAGGGCGCACCCGCTCAGAGCCGCTTCCACGGGCGCGAGGCCGAAAGGCTCGTAGCGCGCCGGATGGGCGAAGATGGCGGCTTGCGCATAGTGGGAAGGCATCTCGTCGGCGGGGACTTTCCCCAGCAATTCGACATCCGGGCAGTCGATGGCCCGGCCGTCCGGGCTGGTGGCTTCCCCCGCCACCCGCACGGGCCAGGAAAGCCCCGGCGCCGCCATGCAGATCGACTGGACGTTCTTGCCTTCATCCCACACGCGCCCCGCGGCGAAGATCAGGTCCTGCTTACCTTCCGCCGGGGCGAACCGGGCGCCATCGACGCCGTTGGGGATGACGCGGGTGGGGGCCGCGAAGGGGCCGTAGGTGCAGGCCAACTCGTCGAGCATCGCGCGCGTCGGCGCCGCGATCAGGTCCGCCCCCGCCAGCCCCGCCGCGACCGCTTCCCGGTAACGGTTCCAGAACCGCGGCGGCTCCGTTCCCTTCACGTGCCGCCACCAGGAATAAACGCACGAGTGTCCCACCGCCATCACCGGCGCGCGCCAAGGCAGCGTTCCGTGGGCGTAGGTGTTCAGGTGGATCAGATCGGGCTTGAGCTGCTCTTCCAACTGCATCAGCCACTCGCCCGACCATTCCAGGTCCTTCCACGGCTGATCCATCCATTCGAGGCGGTAGGTGCTGACATGGAGCGTCAGGTTGGAAAGGCGCTCGGCGGCCTGGCGCTGCTCGGGCGAGGGCGCCGGACCCATCGTCGCGAGGTGGATCTCGATGCCATGTGGCGCGAGAGCCTCGGCCAGCGAGACGCTGTAATTCCAGACGCCGCCGACGGCGTCCGAGGTCATGAGAACGCGAAAGCTCATTGGTGGGCGCCTCCTAGCGCGCGGCCATAGATGGCGTCGAGGGCCTGCATCACGGGCAGCATGCGCTCGATTTCCGGGTCGTAGCAGGCGTCGCGCGCCAGGCGCTCGGCCCAGGCCACGGCGGCCCGCCCGCCCCAGGCGTCCGGCGGCTCCGCCAGGACCTCGACGTTTCGGCCTCGATAGGCTTCGGCGCGGAAGTCGAAGAACGAGCCATCGACGTTGGTCATGGCGGCGCCGCCCTCCGTGCCGTGGAAGCGGATTTCGATCACGGCGTCACGCCCGGCGCTCAGGTTCCAGGAGGTGGCGAGGCGCACCGTCTCGCCGCCGTCGAGCAGCAATTGGGCTTCGCAGTAATCCTCCACCCGCTCCGCTTCGCGGAGGAGTTCCCCTCCAGCATAAAGCCTGCTGGAGCAATCGCGCACGCCCGGCGAGCCGAGCATCCACAGCGCCAAATCGACCAAGTGGATCCCGAGGTCCAACGCGCAGCCGCCGCCCGCTTTTTCTGGATCGTAGAACCAATCTTTGTCGGGTCCGTAGGCGTTGTGGAAAACCAGATCGACGGCGAAAATCTTGCCCAACCTTCCCGCCTCGGCCAAGTCGCGGATGCGCCGGATAGACTCGACGTGTCGATAGGAGAGGTCCACTCCGAGGAGACGGTTGGCGCGGCGGGCGGCGGCGATAATCGCCTCGGTCTCGCTGGCGGTGCGGGCCAGCGGCTTTTGGCAAAAGACCGCGCAGCCGCTTTCCAGAGCGCGGGTGGCCTGCTCGGCGTGGAGGTAATTCGGCGTCGCGATCACGATGCCGTCGAGGCCCAGCGCCAGCATGTCATCCAGGGACTCGACGACCTTCGCCCCGGGCGCGAGATCGAGGGCCTGGCTGGCCGTTTCCACGCTCAGGTCCGAGACGGCGGCGCCCTCCACGGCTCCGCTTTCCATCAGGCACTCCATCCGGTGCCGGCCGATCCAGCCCACGCCCAGGAAGCCCAGGCGGGGCTTGGCGCCCGTCGGCCGCTTTGTGCCCGCCTGCGTTGCGAATGCGAGTTCAGTCATGGATGAGAAGTCCTTTCAGGAAGCCCTCGGGGCGCTCCTCGAGGAGCGCGAGGCCCCGCCCGAGGTCGTCCAGGGAGACGCGGTGGGTGTAGAGCGGAGCGGGATCGAAGGCGCCGGACGCGACGGCTCCGGCGGCTTGTTTCATGCCTTCGATGACGCGCTTAGGGTCGCGGAAGTGGGCGTTGACGATCCGCAGCGCATGCCAGTTCCAGAGCTGCATATTGACCTGGCGCGCGCCGTCCTGGTGGTAACCGGCGATGACGAGGCGGCCTTCGACCCGGCAGATCTGCGCCGCCAGATCCAGCGGCCATTGCACGCCCGTGGCCTCGATCACGCAGTCGCAGTTCGCGCCGCCGGTCAGGTCCTTGACTGCATCGAGGAGGCGCCAGTGGTCGTCCATTTGCAGGGTTTCGTCCGCGCCGTAATGGCGGGCCATTTCCAGCGCGAAGGGCCGGCGCGACAGGGCGAGGACTCGCGCGCCGCGGCGCGCCGCCAAGGCCGTCAGCACCGCGCCCTGGAAACCGATGCCGATGATGGCGACCGTTTCGCCGGGCCGGATGGCGGCAGCTTCGAAGATGTTGTAGGCGCAGGCGAGCGGTTCGCCGGGAAAGGGCTGATCGTCCAGCTCGTGCGGCAGAGCGACCACCTGATCCACCGGCGCCACGTCGTACTCCGAGAAGGCATGGGAGGACATGAGGGCGACGCGCTCGCCGGGCGAGATGGAGGTCACGCCTTCGCCCACGGCGGCCACCCGGCCCCAGCCTTCGTGACCCGGGGCGCCGGGCTCGAAGGGATAATCGAACCAGTCACGCCCTTCCCAGGGTTCGCGGTTCGACCCGCAGATACCGCAGCCTTCCAGCCGCACCAGCACTTCGCCGGGGCCCGGCTCGGGAACGGCCACTTGCTCTGTCCGCACGCGCCGTGGGGCTTCCAAAACAGCGGTCCGCATCGTTCGCGGCGGCACGGCCACGGCTGTGGATTGGCCTTGCTCGCTCATGAGGCGGCCTCCTCGATAGGAATAATGGATTTCGCGTGGGCGGGTTGACAGCGGTGCTCCGCCAGCCAGTGGTACAGGCGCTCGACTCCCTCGGCGGTTTTGACGCGGGGGCGCCAGCCGGTGGCCTTCTGGAATCGGCGCGTGTCGGAGACGTAGTAGCGTTGATCGCCGGGGCGCCAATCCGCGAATTCGACGGGGACTGGGGCGCTGCCGACTTCGGCGATCATCTGGGCCAACTCCACGAGAGACACGGTGTTTTCCGGCCCGCCGCCGATGTTGAAAGCTTCTCCGCGCGTCTCGTCGATGCGCCGCAGCGCCAGGCGCATGGCGTCCACCAGGTCGTCCACGAACAGGATGTCGCGCACCTGGCGGCCGTCGCCGTAGAAGGTGATCGACTCGCCACGCAGGGCCTTCAGCAGAAAGTGCGCGACCCAGCCCTGATCCTCGGTGCCGTACTGGTGGGGGCCGTAGATGCAGCTCATGCGGAAAACGACGGTTGGCAGGTCGAAACACCGGGCGTAGTCGCGGACGTACTGATCGGCGGCGCCCTTGGAGCACCCGTAGGGGCTGCGGAAATCGAGGGGGTGATTTTCGCCGACGCCTCGATCCCGCACGGCCGGGTCCACAGGAACGTAGCGCGACTCTTCGCGCCGCAGCCGCACGTCCTCCAGGCAGCCATAGACCTTGTTGGTCGATGTCAGCAGCAGCGGCGGCGGGTCCTTCAGGCCACGCAACGTCTCCAGGATCAGGAGGGTTCCCCTGGTGTTGACCTCGAAATCGTCCCAGGGGCGCTCGAGACTGGTGGTAACGGCGACCTGGGCGGCGAAGTGATAGATGGCGCTGGCGGAGCGCACCGCCTCCTTCAGGCTGGCGGCGTCGCGCACGTCGGACAGGCGCGTCCGGACGCGGTCGCCATAGCGCCTTTTCAACCAGGCTAGGTTGCCCTCCACGCCGGGGCGGCACAGACCGTCATAGATGAGCACCTCCTCGCCTTCCTCCAGCAACCGGGCGGCCACGTTGGTGCCGATGAACCCGGCACCGCCGGTAATCAGGACGGGTTTGCGTTTGGGCCGGGCCGGCACGACGCGGATCGGCTTCTTGCTCAGCCGGTCCTTCATGGCCATGGCGGCGGGCGATCCGGACCAGTCGAATCCCGACTCGCCCGCCAGACGAGCCACGTCGCGCACGTGCCCGGGGCCTCCCTCGGCCAGGAGGCGGTACAGCAGCTTCGGCTCGCCGTTCTCCGTCTTGAGCCCCAGGTGGTAGTGGCGCTCATCGCGCAGCGAATCGCCGCCGACGTGGTTTTCCTCGTGATGGAGATCTTGGGCGGCGTACCAGTAGAGGCGCTCGACGGGCGCGTCGAGGGCCGCGAGGAAGGACTCGACCTGCTGGAATTCGTCCTTGCGCCAGGTCGAATAGCCGGCCTCCGTGATCCAGATTTTGGCCTTCGGGATATAGGGCGTCAGCGTGTCCGTCACGCGATGGATCAGCGATTCCCAGCCCTCCCAGTGCGAATCCCAGGTGCGGGGAAAACCGTGGATGCCCACGACGTCGATGTGGCTGAGGACGCCGCGCTGGCCGAGAATGTTGAGCCAGTTGCAATCGACCGGCGCCATGCCGCCGAGCACCGTGCGCTTGCCCAGGCGGTGCGCCCAGTGCGCCGCCATGCCGACCATCTGGCAGAAGCGCTCCCATCCGGGGTCGAGTTGCCAATCGTACTCCACCAGATTGTTCGGTTCGTTCCAAAGCTCGACGGTGTCGAAGTGCTCGCCATAGCGGCCGACGAAGACATCCAGGAAGTCGGCGAAGTCCTTGGGGTTGGCCGGGGGCGCCGAAGTCCGCGGCGCCAGCCCCAGCGACGGCGGCGTATAGAGAAAGCAGGGCAGGAGTTCGAACCGGGGCGCGATGCGCGGCAGCAACCAGTCGTACCAGTCCTGGCCCTCGGGCGTCAGATAATCGGCCCAGGAAATCCCCGTGCGAAGGTGCCCGATGCCCAATTCCTTCAGGTCGGCGAGGACGCGTTCGACGCGGTCCTTCTCGCCCAGCCGGAACCACTCCAAGACGCCCAGCGTGGGTGAGCGTCGGACTTTGCGGGGGCGAAGACGTTTGTCGTTCATAGGCGTCACTTTCACTGATCGTTATCCGAGGCTCGGGTTCGATCCCGGCCATCTCCATGATGTATGGATATTCGCGGCACTTCTACATAGAGAGAAGATAAGCACGGCGCTGTTCACGCTGTGCGTGCAATTTGGAAAAACAATCGCCTGTCGACACGCGGGCTCTTCCGGCGCGGGCGGCTCCGGAGATGAGTAACAGGTTCCGCGCCACCTCGCCGGTCGGCCCTACAGGCTCAACAAACCTAGTCTGTACAATGATTTGCGAGGCAGCATCATTCCCGTTCGGCTGAGCGGTTCATCCTGCTGCCGAAGAAGTGTCGGCAGTTGCCGAAGCCGCCTTCGGCATTATCCTCGCGTATCGTTCGCGGTGCCGAGAATTTTGCCAGACTCTGCTCGTCTTCCCGATTCAAAGGACTCTCAGAATATCGTTATGAAACAAAGAGTACTGATTACCGGAGGAGCGGGCTTCATCGGTTCGCACCTCGCCGACCAATTGCTGGAATCCGGTTACGGGGTTCGGGTCCTGGACTGCCTGATTCCCCAGGTCCACGGCGACAGCGGCCAGCCGCCCGCCTACCTCGCCAAAGACGTCGAATTCATTCACGGCGACGTCCGCGACCGGGATGCCGTGCGCCGCGCCCTCGACGGCATCAGCGCGGTCGTGCATCTCGCCGCGGCGGTCGGCGTCGGCCAAAGCATGTACGAAATCGAGCACTACACCTCGGTCAACAACATCGGTACGGCGGTTCTGCTGGAAGCCCTCATCGACCGCCCCGTCGAGCGCCTCGTCGTGGCGTCGAGCATGAGCGTGTACGGCGAAGGCCTCTACCGCGAGCACGGCGGCCAATTGGTCCACGCCGCCGGCCGTTCGTCCGCCCAACTCAAGGCGGGTCAGTGGGAGCCGCTCGGACCGGACAATCAGCCGCTCGAGCCCCTGCCCACCCCCGAATCCAAGCAGCCGGATTTGTCGTCGGTGTACGCCCTGTCGAAATACGATCAGGAGCGGCTGTGCCTGATGACCGGCCGGGCCTATGGAATTCCCTCGGTGGCGCTGCGGTTCTTCAACGTCTTCGGCACGCGCCAAGCCCTGTCGAATCCCTACACCGGTGTGCTGGCGATCTTCGCGTCGCGGCTCCTGAACGGGCGGGCGCCGCTCGTGTTCGAGGACGGCGAACAGCGCCGGGATTTCGTCTCGGTCCACGACATCGCCCGCGCCTGCCGCCTCGCCCTCGAGTGCCCCGGCGTCGGCGGCGAAGTCTTCAACATCGGCTCGGGCCGGCCCTACACCATCCGGGAAATCGCAGAAACCCTGGCCCGGGTCCTCGGGCGCGAGGACCTCTCGCCCGAGATCACCGGCAAGTACCGCGTCGGCGACATCCGCCACTGCTTCGCCGACATC
Organism: Sumerlaeia bacterium; assembly: GCA_040219255.1. Taxonomy (GTDB): domain Bacteria; phylum Sumerlaeota; class Sumerlaeia; order SLMS01; family JAHLLQ01; genus JAVJSW01. Next base: position 163,017 of record JAVJSW010000068.1, on the reverse strand, counting down.
GCCAAAGCCCGCGCCACCCTCGGCTTCGAGCCGCAAGTGACCCTGGAGCGCGGCATCGAAGAACTGGCCGAATGGCTCGCCGCCCAGGAGGCCGAAGACTCCGTCGATGCGGCCTTCGGAGAATTGAAAAAGCGCGGCCTCGCGGTGTAGGGACTCTCCGCCGTACCCCGACGTTCTTCCCTCCCGGCAACCCGTTTCCGCCCTCTACCTCACCGTCAGATAAACCGCCCCGTGCGAATCCGTGCCGCCGTCGCTGCGCAGGTCCACCTCCAGTTGAAGCCCCTCGCGGGCGTTGCCGAGGGGCAGACGGTAGGTGTTGTTCCACTGGTCGGCGCCGCTCCATCCGGGGTGGTTGTCCTGGGCGATGACTTGTCCGCCGGACAACAACCGCGCGCCGCCGATTTCGATGGCGTGCCGGCCTTTGATGTAGGTGACGAGGAATTCCGCCGTGGCACCGTCCGCGGGCAATTCGCCGAGGGCGAAGCGCACCGGCCGGAATTCCGCCATCGAGAGATCGTCCGGCCCGTATTCCCCTACCAGAACCCCCGCAGCGCGCCGTTCCACGTCGATCACGAACACGTTCTCCTCGCCCTCGCCGATGGTGACCCAATCGGTTTCGCCAGTCCATTGCTTGTCGAAGGAGGTAAAGGTCGCCTTGTATTCTCCTGGCACCATATCGGGGACGTGGCGGTTTTCCTGGTTGGCGCGGATGCGGAGGAAATTGTGGCGCAGAAATCGGTCGCGCGGGGAAATCGCCACCTGGCCCGCGGCGAAGGTTTCGCCCTCCGCGAAAACCAGCAGGACGTCGGCCGACGCGCTGCTGATGTCGAAGTCTTGCTGAAAGGCTGTCACGCCCTCGGGAATGTCGAATGCCGGATGCGTCCCCGTTGTGTTCACGCCGGGGACGTTGATGGCGGGAACCCAACGCCCGGGCGACAGCACCGCCGAGTAGGCCCCCGTCGGGTCAACCTGGGCCTGCTTCGTCGTGCGGACGGTTTCGCTGCCAAACGACAGGTTGATGCTCGGATTATTGGGTATTTGACCACCGACGGTGATCTGGCCCGTGACAGTGACGCCCTCGCCGAGATCGAAGGACAGCTCCGCTTCTTCGCCGGGGGTCAGGTCGTAGCGCTTCTGCGCCACCGCGTTGCCTTCACCGCGATTCAAATAGAGCCAGTGCATTCCGGCGGGCAGGTTCTCGATGCGGTAGGCCCCCGTCTCATCCGTCTCGGCGCCGCTCCAAGTCCAGCCGTCCGCATCCAGGCGCTGCACCGCCAGATTGACCCGCCATCCCGCCCCCGGCGTGCCGTCGGCCTGTGTCACGGTGCCAAAGATCACGCCTTGCGGCGAGAGCACGATGTCCACCGGCTCGGGCTCGCCTTCATAGGGCATGGTGATGTCGAAAGCCTGGGCCGTTCGCCAGCCGTCGGCCTCGACTTTGATGCCGTAGGTTCCCGGCGGCACGCCATCGACAGAGAACGCGCCCTGGGCGTCCGTCACCACCGGCGGAATCATCAGGGCCGCGTCGAGCTGGGGCCGGTTGTTGAAGCCCGCGCTCGGCGGCAGGAACTCCACCTCGACCCCCGGCACCGGCGGACCGCCTTCGCCCTGGATCACGCGGCCCGTCAGAGCGCGCTCCACCGTGATCGAGACCGGGACTTCCAGGCTCTTGCCCGCTTCCAGGGTGAACTCCGCCATGCCGCGAATGTCCGAAGCCCCGCCCTCCGGGTTCATCACGGTGATCTCGGCGCGGTAATCGTCGCTCGGCAGATCGGGCAGCGCCGTGCGGCCGTCCCGGGTTTCCACTTCGGTTTCCCGCCGGTCCGTCAGCACAAACCGTCCCGTCGGTCCGAGCTGCAGAAGCTTGTACGAATAGAACATCACCGGCGACCCATCGTACGCCCAAGTCACCACCAGTTCGGCGTCGCTGTCGCGGCGCAGGCGGAACGTCTGAAAGCCATCGAAGGCGCCCACGTTCAGACGCTCCTCGGCTTCGTAATCCGGGTGCGACGCCGTCAGCGCCGGCAGCGTCTGACCCCGCTGAACCCGCACGGCGAAATAGCCTTGCTTGTCCGTCTTCACTGGCGTCGTGCCCCGGAGGGTGGTCGAGAGCGCCGCGCCCTGAATCGCCACGTCCTCCTCGTTCAAGACAACGCCTTCGAACAGGTCGCCGTCCTCCAGGACGTACTTTGCGCCGGTGATGTCGCGGCCGGGGGTGATCTGCATCGACATGGCCATCACCTGGGACACGAACCAATCGGCGGGGGGCTGGATGGTGACGGACAGGCTCCCCGCGCCCCGAATCCCGCGAAAGGCGAACGAGCCATCGGAGCCGGTTTCCTCACCAAGCGACGGCGAAACGCCTGACAGGTCGAGCCCCGCCTCGCCAGGCGGCACGGCAAGGGTGACGCGGGAGCCCTCGACCGGCCGGCCCGTATCGGTGATGACGACTCCGGCAAAGGCGACGGGCTCGGCCTTCTGCGTCACTGTATCGGTTGAGGTTCCATCCGTCCCCAGCGCCCCGCCGCCGGAGCCCGAGCCCGCGCCGCCCGCCAAATCGCCGAGCCGCCCGCGCTCGCCCCCGGCGGGAAAGATGCCGTTTCTGTCCGCCTCCGCTACGTTGCCCGCCGCGGCGGCGGCGTCATAGACTTCGGCTTCCGCGCGCTGGGCCTCTGCGCCGCGCCGGGCCGCTTCCTCGTTGGTGTCGCTGGCTGTGGTGCCGACCGAGGCGGCGTTGTCGCCTGCTCCGGGATTGGCGGTGAGGAGGGCTTCACCCGTCGAGAACACCACGGCCACCAAGGCGGCGGCGCTCACCAACAACAGCAATCCGAGGACGACGAATGTCTTTGTGCGCGACATGAGAAACTCCAGAGCGGCTTCGTTTTCTACGAGACTGGAGTTAGGGAAACGCGGTTGGGCCCATCGCGCAAGAAGTTCCAGCCCTCAGGAAGCCGGAGCCCTTTCCCGCTTCGCCTTTGGCGCCATCAGCCTCGGGCCGATCACCCGTGCCCACAGGTACACGAGCGCCGTGGTGAATTCCGCGTAGCGCCCCTGGCGGTCGCGCTTGGTCCAGAGCGAGGCCCGCCGCGCCAGCTCCTCCGCCGTCAGCTTGCCCCGCATCACGTCCCTCGCCATCATCGTCAGCACCCGCAGCGCCTCGCCCCGCCGCCGCACCAGGGAGGGATGATTCAGCCGCAGGATTTCGATCGTCGTGGCGGCGCGGGATTTTTCCTCCGGCGAGAGGCCTGGTGCGGGTTCGATCTGGCCCGAGGCCAGGAACCGGAAATACCGCCGGCAATCGCGCATCAGGGGCGAGACGAACTGCTCCTCGTCGTACCAGTTGCCCTTGGCCGGACCACAATGAATGGGCGCGTTCTTCAGCCCCTGCTCGGACCGCGATCCGCCGCAGGACGCCAGCAGGTTCCAGTACGACAAGTCCAGTTCGGGAAACAGGCTGCGGGGCTTCAGGTGCTCCACGTGGCTCGTCGCCTCGGTGATGCGGCCGTTGCAGTAGCAGCAGATGAAGCCCTGCTCCTCGACCAGTTTGTGCCGCAGGGAACGTTTCACCTTCGTCTTGAAGGCGCGGCTTTCCCATTCCACATGGGGATGATCGCCGCGCCTCTCGGCGAAATCTTCGGGTGGGCGGCGTTTGCGGATGGGCTTCATGGGGACCCGGCGGCCTCCGATTCCATCGCGTCCAGCAGGATGGCTCGCAGCTCGGATTTCGGCGAGGTCAGGCGCATCAGTTCGGCCGCGTGCTCCGTGCCGGGGCGGATGTCGGCGCCGTTCTCCAGGAGGAACTTCGCCAGCACCGGCTTATCCGCCACCACCGCCGCGTGCAGCGCCGTGCGCGGGTGGCCGTCGAAGGAGCGGTTGATATCCCCCCCCGCCCGCAGGACCGCCCGCGCCACCTCGCAGGCCGCCTCTTCGTCCCCCAGCAGCGAAATCAGGAACAGATCGTTCTGCTGCAATTCCGCTCCGTGCTCGAGCAGGTATTCCACCGCCAAGCCGTGGCCGTGTTCGATGGCGATGCTCTTCGCCGCGTTCAGTACCACCCGGTTGGCGCCCTGGGCCAGGGCCGCGCGCAACGCCCCGATGTCGCCACTACGGGCGGCTTCCAGCAAAGTATCGTTCGGCGTCATGGCGTCGGGGGCTCCTCTCGGTGCGGTCTCGGTGCGGTCAAATCCGCCAAGGTCACGGCAGCATCCTCCTCATAGGCCTCATAGAGCGCAAACAAAGCCTGACGCGGCGTGGCGTGTTTTTCGAGCCACCGGGCGGCGGCTTGCTGGGCAATGGGTCGCCGGAGGAGGTGGCTGAGAAGCGCCGCGAAGGTCTCCGCCCGCGGCGCCAGATCCACCCGCAGCCCCCAGTCCTTCGGCGCGTGCAGCGTCACCACCAACCCCCGCCCTCCGCGCGTCGCCCAGCGCGCCAGCGCCCGCCACTGCCGGCCGGGCAGCAATTCGCCGCTGTCGAGAAAAACCACCCGCGCCCGCCTCCACCGCCACTGCCAGCCCCAGGGCAGGCGGGGCGAGACCTGGCGCATCTTGCACCACAGCACGGGCCAACCCCGCGCCTCCGCCGCTTCGCGCAAGGTCGCCAGCAACGTCGATTTCCCGACGCCATGATCGCCGACCAGCTCGGCGTGCCAGCCCGCCTCGTCCAGCCGCGCCAGGAGGCCGTCGAGTGACTCGCCCTCGGGAAACAGGAACGTCACATTCCCCGGCCCCCAATGGCGGGTCGCGAACGGATTGGAAGGCTGGCCGGAGCGAAAGATCGACATGAGGCGGAGTCTGCGGTGAAGAAAGAACGGGCTCAAGTCCATCCGGCATTCTTAGGCTCGGCGCTTGCTCCTCGGCTTCAAGGCGCGGAGCCTGAAGGGAGCGCGGCCGTCCCGGCCGTGACCCGCCACCTCCGTCCCACGCCGGTTTCCCATTGCGGAGCGCGGCTCTCAGCAGAGCGGGGACCAAGCGGCGGCTCCGGGAGTGGAAGCGTCGCTGGTCATGGCCGAGACGGCCATGCTACACAGAATGCCCGTGCGACACAGAAAGGCACCTCCATGGCCGATTTCTCCACAGACAAACGCGTCGTCGTCGGACTTTCCGGAGCCTCGGGCACCGTGTATGGTACGCGGCTGATCGAGGTCCTCGTCCGCATGGATTTCGAGGTTCACCTCTTCGTCTCGCCGAGCACCTGGAAGGTCATGGCCGCCGAACTGGGCATCGAGGGCGTCAGCCCTTCGACGCCAATGAAGGAGTGGCTGGCGCTCTCGCAGGAAGAAATCGATGCCCGGGTGCGCGTTTACAACGTGCGCGACATCGCCGCCGCGCCGGCTTCGGGCACCTTCAAGAGCCACGGCATGGTCGTCATCCCCGCCAGCATGAAGACCGTGGCCGCCATGGCTCATGGCTACGCGGACAACTTGCTGACGCGATGCGCCGATTGTTTTCTGAAGGAAGGGCGCCGACTGATCGTGGTCCCGCGCGAGACGCCGCTCTCGCTGATCCACCTGCGCAACCTGACTCTGCTGGCGGAAGCCGGAGCCCGCATCGTCCCCGCCATGCCGGGGTTCTACCACCAACCCAAGTCTCTCGGCGACATCGTCGATTTCATGGTGATGAAGGTGCTCGATCAGCTCGGCATCGAGCACCAGTTCCAGGATTTCGTCTGGACCGGACCGCGGGGGCGCGCTTAGCCGCGGCGGGCGATGTACTCGGTGATGGTGTACTCGATCTGGCGCACTTCGCCCTGATTCCAGACATCGAAGAGCACCCGGTCGCCCACCTGATGCGCCGCGAGGAGTAGCAGAAAATCGCGTGTGCTCAGGACCCGCTGATCGTCCACCGCCACAATGACGTCGCCTTCCACCAGGCCAACGCCCTCGGCGGCGCCACCCGGGACGATGTCCACCACGGCCACGCCCTGCGTGTCGCGGCTGCGCACGGCGACGACCTTGAAGTCGATGGACAGCGGCCGGATGCGGCCGAATTCCAGAACCTCGTCGACGAACTGCCGCACCCGGTTGATGGGGATGGCGAAGCCGATGCCGTTGCTGCCCCCGCCGCGGGTGAAGATGAACGAGTTCACCCCGATCGCCTCGCCTTGGTCGTTCACCAGAGGGCCGCCGCTGTTACCCGGGTTGATGGCCGCGTCGGTCTGGATCATGTCGCGGTAGACGCGCATGTTCTCCACGTCGGGGCGGAAGGTGCGGTTCAGGGCGCTGACCACGCCACGGGTGATGGTGGGGCGTGGGTCGTCGATCAGATTGCCGAAGGGATTGCCGAGAGCCATCGCCGTTTCGCCGATCTGCAGGTCGTCGCTGTCGCCGAGCGGCAACGGCTGCGGCAGGTCCACCGAAGGCACGTCCACCTTCAACAGCGCCACGTCGATGAACCGATCCGCGTCGAGGACCTTGGCGGGCACTTCGCGGCCGTCGATCAGGGTCACGAAGACTTCGTCGCTGTCCTCGATCACGTGGAAGTTGGTCAGGACGTGGCCCTCTTTATCGATCAGAAAGCCGCTGCCCATGTAGGGCGTGCGCTGCTGGATGCGCTGGGGCCGCGACATGAAGTTGCGAAAGAAGTCGCGATAGGGGTCGTAATCGTAGACGATGGCGCTCTTGATGGCGCCGATGCTGACCACCGATTCGGCGACGTCGCGATAAACGGCGGCGGCTTTGGAGCGTGGCGGCTCGACCGGGGCGATGGCCACGGCGGGGCCGGTCTGGGCCTGCGCAGCCGTGGAAATCCCAGAGCCAACCGCGCCATCACGGCTGGCGGCCAGGAAACTCCCCATCAAACAACCGATGAACAGAACACCGGCGAACAGGACGTTTTTCCTGATTTGGGCGCGAACATGAGGCATGCGGGCGCCTCCCCTCGTCAAATTGACGCACATTCCTGGGGGGAATGGGCTGGTTGACAGGGGGGTAAGGCAAAGGCCGGGCCGGATGCCCCGCCGCTACCATGTTCGTGACGTTCAGTTCTCCGACATGCCCTGCAAGAGCAGGAAATCCTGGTATCCACCGGGGGCTCGGAGGCCATTTTCATCGTACACGAAGTCGTCGCTGGTGTTCAGCAGACCGTCTTCGCCGCTGCTGCGGACCGACACCGAACCGCCTCGCGCCAAGATGGAGAAGACGTTGCCCCAGCCATCGACCTGCTCGTACTCGCGCATATCCTGGTAGGCTTCGAAAAGTTCGGCCGAGCCCGAGGGGCTGACGCCGGTGCTGTTGTAGAAATCCACCGCATAGCTGTGGACGATTCCGATGCGGTCGTCGGTCAGCAGGTAGGCTCGTTCCAACTCGCTGTAACCCTGGAAATCGCGGTCCGCCGCCGGCATGCTCAACAGATCGACCAAATAGGCCGCCGTCGAGATTTTCTCCGCTTCGCCCGTCAGGCGGTCGTAAACCGTCTTCTTGGTAAGGAAGAGCGCGCCCACGCCAGCCAGAATCAGAAGCAGCAAGATCGCCAGCACGATCAGCGGCGTACGGCTGACGCTTTCCTTCTGGAGCGCCGGAAGACCAGCCTGCTGGGTCATGTCGTGTACTTCGCCGGCCTTGCGGTCCTCGCGGGGAACGCCGCCTCCACCGCCGTACATGGCGGCCAGGTCGTCGGTGGGGGCCGCCGGGCCGGTGCCGCCGCCCTGATCGCCGTACAGTTCGTCCATCAGCGAGCCGCCGCCGAGCATCTCCGCCAGCATCTCGTCGCGCCCCGTGGAATTGCCGCCATACTGCGCCGCGACACTGCGATTCTCCGGTCGGGCCTCTTCCTGTTTCGAACCGCTGTATTCGTCGGTGCCGAGATGGGCGTAGGGATCGTTGCTCTGCATCGCCTCCGCGGGGTCGTCCTCATAGGGTTTCTTCGCCGGCACGCCGGGCGGGCGCGGGGGGCGATCCATGAACTGATCTTCTCCCAAAGGATCGCGCCCCAGAGGGCTGTCCTTGGGAGCGTTTTCTTCGCCGAGATTCTCGTAAGGGTTCATGATCGTGAGGTACTGACCGTCCAAAATCTTCAAGGGGAACTTTACCGCCCCCCCGGTTCAATGACAAGCGTAAGAGACCGTCAAGTTTGAATTACCCGCCCGGCCCGTTCTCGCGCCACGCCGCGTGTTGGAGCGTCTCTGACACAATCTTAGCATGCCTCGCCCTTGCGACTGAGCTATTGTTCCGCCATAAAGAATCCGCCGCCGTAAACCCTTCCTGACAGAAGATTCGCCCGACATGGTCCTTCCCGCTCTTAAAATCTTCGTCTACGGCACGCTCAAGCGCGGCTTCGCCAATCATCATCTCATGGAAGGCTACGCCGCCGTCGAGGACTGCGTGGTCGTCGGAGGGTTACTCATTCCCGCCCATCGGGCCTATCCCTACCTGCGCATCGCCCGGGCCGACATTCTGGCCTATGGCAGCGCCGACCCCTTGGCAGACCTTGAGTTACAGGCTCGAATCGGCCGTTCGATGGAAACCCTGGGGGGCCTGCGCGCGGCGCCCGACGGCGCGGAGCGCTTCGCCGTCGAGGGTGAACTCTACACCTACCGCGACGGCCGCGAAATTCTGCCCCGCCTCGACGCGCTCGAGGAGTTCCATCCCGGCCGCCCCCCCGGCGCCTCGAACTACCATCGCGTCCTGGCCCGCGCCGGGCGCGAGGGCTCGCGCGTCGCCTGGGTCTACATCTGGCCGGAAAACAAGCCCCTGAGCCAGGTCGAGCCCGCCGAACCGCCGCATCTCTGGAGGCAAAACTAGCGCCCTCGCGCATTCCCTTTGCCGAGTCCCGGCGCATGAACTACCCTCTGGGTCCATCGTGCTTCCGGGAGCCCGTCTTGCAGCGTCCGATCATCCTCCGCCTTACCACTCCAATCCTGGCCTGTCTCGCCGTCCTCTGGGCCGGGGCGGGGAACGCTCTGCACGGCCAGAGCGCCGAATCCGACCTCGCCGACATCCTCACCTCCTGGAGCCAGGGCAACCAGCCCGCCCTCACCCGCGGCGAGGCGGAAGCGGTCTATCGCGACGTCGTCGAAACCATCAGCCAGCAGGTCGTCAAGACCCGCGAACTGCCCCTCAAACACGCGGTCGAAACCCGCCTCATGAGCGACCCGGAAGTCGTCGGCTGGGTCGAAACCCAGCGCGAAAAGCTGATCGGCGACGAAGACGAAGCTCTTGCCGACGGCCTCGCCTCCAAGGCCCTGGGCGTCATCCCGGAAGACACCGACGTCCTGCTCCTCATGCGAATGCGCACCGTGCCGCCCATCGCCGGGTTCTACGACCCCGAGTCCAAGTTCCTCTCGGTCCTCACCAAGACCGATCCGCTGTCGCCTTTCGGCCAGCAGGTCCTGGCCCACGAAATCACCCACGCCCTGCAGGACCAGCACTTCGACCTGAACGCCATGGTTTACGAAACCGACGGACTGAACGCCGACACGAAACTGGCGCGCCGGGCCGTGGTGGAAGGCGACGCCGAACTCTCGGAAAACGAATGGCAGGAGGCTTTCGGCCGCAGCATGGCGATGGCCGGCGGGGGGCGTTCGGCGCTGGCCGAATCGAGCCTTCCCGCCGACATGTGGCTCGCCCCCGAATTCCGCACCTTCAAGGCCTCCGCGCCGCCCTCCATGGGCGTCACGTCCTACTTCCCCTATTCCGCCGGCCTGGAATTCATGGCGCACCTGAAGCAGGAAAACTTCCCCTTCTGGCGCATGCTGCCCTTCCGCGTGCCGCCGCAAAGCACCGAGCAAATCCTCCACCCGGAAAAATACTACCCCCGCATGGAAGCTCCCCGCCCGGTGAGCGCCCCCTCCTGGCCTGAAGGCCGCCACGGCCTGACCGAGCGCTACCGCGACACTTGGGGCGAGTGGGGCATCCGGCTGACCCTTTCCCTGCCAGGCGAAGTCAATCAGGCCCTCCTGCCGGAAGCCATGCGCGGCAACTCGGCGGCCTTTCGCGGCGCGGCGGGATGGGGCGGCGACGAGATGATGCTGGCCCACGACGAGAAGCGAGAAGCCTGGGTCCTGGCCTGGGCCACCGTGTGGGACTCGGAGGACGACGCGGCGGAATTCCTGGAAATGCTCGAGCGCCGCTTTCGTTCCCTTTCCGCCTTCGAAAAACTCTGGAGCGCCGGACGTCCCATGCCCGCCGACGGCGAAACGGCGGTCTGGAGCGGCGAAGGCCGGACGCTGCGCCTCCGCCGCGCCGGCGACGCCGTGGATGTCTGGATGGCTACCGACCCGGTCTATTTCGATGCTCTTGAACAATGAGCCCGACTCTTCCGAGAGCTTGACGACGCTCCCGCCGGCCGGGATAACTCCTTCTCTCGCGCCGCCAAAGCGGACGACCTACGGAAGCCCACAGTCATGACGGAGCAAAAGACCGGCGAATCCCAGCCCGAACCCAAGAAACCCAAGGTCCTGATCCTTTGCGCCGTGGACTTCACGGTGAAACAGTTCCTGGCCCCCATCGCCCGCATGCTGGACAAGCACGGCTGCGAGGCCCACATCGCCTGCACGCCCGGCCCGTACTGGAAAGAGCTGAAGGAATCGGGGCTGACCATGGTGCCGGTGCGCATTTCCCGCAGCGCTCTTTCGCCCCTGCACCCCTTCAGCGCCCTGCGGCTGGCCTGGGTCATCCTGCGCGGAGAGTACGATGTCGTCCATGTGCATACACCGATCGCGGCCTTGCTGGGGCGTCTCGTGGCTTGGCTTTGCCGGCGCAAAGTGATTCTCCATACGGCCCACGGGTTCTACTTCCACGACCGCATGGCGCCCTGGAAACGCCGGATCCACATCGGTCTCGAGCGCCTCTTCGCCAAGTTCCAGGACGCCCTGATTTGCGTCAGCCCGGAGGACGCCCGCACCGCGGAAAGCGAACGCATCGAAAGGCCGGAAAACATCCACGTCATTCCCAACGGCGTCGACGAAGCCCGCTTCAACCTGCACCGGCTGCAAGTCCGCCGGCCCCAGGTGCGCCAGGAACTGGGAATTCCGCAGGACGCGCCCGTGATGGCCATCATGGGCCGCATGACCCGCGAGAAGGGCTTCTTCGAATTCTTCCGCGCCGCGCCCCTGATCCTCAAGCAAGTGCCCAACGCCCATTTCCTGGTCATCGGCGACGCCCTCAAGAGCGAACGCGACCGCATCCGCCAGAAGCTCGAAAAGCTCGCCAAAGCCCCGGAACTCCAGGGCCGCATGCACCTCCTCGGAATGCGCGACGATGTCCCCGAACTCATGGTCGCCAGCGACGTTTTCACCCTGCCGAGCTACCGCGAAGGCATGCCCGTCTCCATCATCGAGGCCATGATTCTCTCGGTCCCGGTCGTCACGACCCGGATCCGCGGCTGCCGCGAAGAAGTGGTCGACGGCTCCACGGGATTCCTGATCGATGTGGGAAGTCATGAGGAGCTGGCGAGCGCCGTCAGCTACCTGCTGCGCCACCGGGAAATCGCCCAGAAGATGGGCGCCGCCGGTCGGATGCGCGCCATCGACGAATACTCCCTCGCCCTCAATCTACGCCGCCAGTGGCAGCTCTACGAGCGCTATCTTCGAGTCCGCCAGATCCTGCCCCCGGAACCCTACAAAGAAGGGGGCTGGGCATGATCCTCCTCCCGCGCCGCATCCTGCACGTGGGCTGCACCAGCCACACCGGCGAGCGCCTCGCGCTGCGCCTCTCGCGCCTCGGTGTCGAGGTCCGCGGCCTCACCCGCGATCCCGCCTCGCCCGTGGCCAAGCGCCTCGCTCTCGCCGGGATCGACATCCGCGAGGGCGATTGCCTTCGCCGCTGGACGCTCTGGGAAGCCCTCGAGGGCTGCGAAGCCCTCGTCTCCACCGCCCATATCCGCTATTCCCCGGCGCTGGTTCAAGCCTGCCATCGCTTCTCGATCGAGCGCCTCGTCCTCACCTCTTCGACCCGCCGCTTCTCCAGCCTGAAGGACCCCACCGCCGTTGCCGTCATCAACGCCGAACTGCCGGTGACCGAGTCGGGGCTGGATTGGACGCTTCTGCGGCCGACGATGATTTTCGGCGGCAAGCGCGACCAGAATGTGGAGCGCCTCGTGCGCTGGCTCTCGCGCAAGAACTGGTTCCCGCTTTTTGGCGGCGGCAAGAATCAGGTGCAACCCATCTATGTCGAGGACCTGGTGGACGCTCTCGTCGCAGTGTTGCGCTCGCCGCGCGATACCGCCAAACGCGACTTCAACCTCGCCGGGCCCCAGCCACTGACCTACCGCCAGTTCATCGAGGAAATCGTCCAGGCCCTCGACCGGGACGTGCGCCTGATGACCGTCCCCGTACCGCTCGGGGTTCTGGCCGCCAAGGTCCTTCCTGGCGTCCATCCCGATATGATCCGCCGCATGCGCGAGGACAAGACCTTCGACATCGCCCCCGCCCGCGAAGCCTTTCAGTTCCAGCCCCACCCCTTCCGCGACGCGATCCGCATGAAGGTCGCCGGCCGGGCCGAAGTGGAAGCCATCTACGCCGCCGCCAGCGGCGACGCCCTCCCTAGAAACGCCGACCTGCTCGAATCGCCCGTTCCCCCCGGACCGGGCGAAACCGCCCCACCCCGCCAATAAAGGCTCGCGGGCCGGGCGAGGGATTTGCTCCGGTTTCAGGCAACCCACCCTGATCGAGCGCCTCCGCCAACCTCTTCTCCCATGACCGATCCCGCCGCCCCCGCCGAAGCACAACCCGCCCCCGCCGCCAACCCGGAGCCGGAGACGAGCCCCGCCCCCGCTGGCCTGGACCCATCCCTGCTCGCCTACCTCCAGTGGCTTTTCTCCTACGACGAACTGCACGTGCGGCAGAAGGTCCTCACCCTGGCGCAAAAGTACACAATCTCCGACGGCCAGGGGTATCCCCGCTTCTTCGTCGTCCGCCCCCCCAGGCTCGCCATCAACATCGTCCTCGGGCTCTTCCTGACCGTCGTCCGGCTGGCCATCTTCATCGGTGCCTTCTATCTGATTTCGGCGACTGGCAGCCTGCTCATTCCGCTCCTGTTGCTCTTCATTTCGAATTTCTTCCTCGGCGTCGCCGCCACCCTGATGGCGCCCTATCGCGACATCGACATCTACACCGACGAATCCCTCGCCTGGCGCGTCATGGCGATCACCCAGGACAACAAAATGGGCCTCTATCGTCAGTACACCCTCTGGGATTGCCTCGGCGGGAAGGTCGCCGTCTTGCGGCGCGACACCATCCGATCCATCATCCGCCGCGAATGGCTCGCCGAAGCCCCCAACGGCGACTTCCTCTTCCGCTGCCGCGAGGACTCCTGGGTCCGCGCCGCCCTGCGCCGCTACCTCGGGACTCTCTATGGCCTCCTGCGCACGAACTTCAATTTCGAGCACGGCGACGGCACCGTCTTCGGAGTCTACAACCGCAAACTCACCCTCATCGACGAGTACGTCCTCGACCTCTCCGGCGATCCCGCCCGCCACATGGACCGCCGCGCCGCGCTCGCCATGTCCATTCTCCTCGATACGGCGGAGATGAGGTAGGAAGACACTGGCGTTGAGCTGGACCCGGGCCTTTTCACCGTCAACGCGGCGCGAAGAAGGGCCGCTCCTAGCTAAGCACCACCTCGCGCTTTTTCGCCGGCTCCCGGCGCAGTGGCGCCTCCGCGATCTTCAGCCGGTCCGCCAGCGCCCGCAACTCAGGCATCACCCTCGGTCGGCCACCGCTCTCCATCGAGTCGAACAAGTCCCGCAGGTTCCGGTCGCTGGTCGCTTCCGCCTTCTGGCGTTGGATGCGCACCGGCAACACGCGGTCGTGCACCAGAGCGAAGACGATGTTCTGCGGCTCCCACAGATCGAGCGGCGCGTTGAGCAGCTCGACGATATCGAGCACCTGGTTCGCCAGCCGGCAGTTCTCCTCGAGCGGCGCCATCGCCACGCGGCGAAAGACCTGATCGAGAATGTGCGTCAATTGACTCAAGAGCGTCTCGTCCACCACATGGACGGTTCCCAGCCGCTGCGCTTCCTCCGCCAGTTCCATGGCGCGGGCGGGGTTTTCCGTGACGGTGAACTGCTCAAGCTCATCACGCAGGCGCGAGCGCAGCACGTATTCCGCCACCGCCAGGAAGCCCTTGGGCGTGGGGGCGCCGACCTCGAGCAGGTAGCCCATCAGTTTGCGGTTGTCGTCGTACATGTGGGCCAGGGCCGAGTCGAACCGCACGAAGCCTTCCTGGGTCACGCGGGCGAGCAGCTCGCGCTGGCATTCGCCGAACATGTCGCTCATCTTGTAATCCCGGCCGCCGAAGTAGTGATCGAGCGTTCGCAACACCTCCGCCAGCGAACCGCGCTGGAACTTCTGGAAGATCTCCTCGCGGATATGCTTGTAGTCGTGAGAGCTGAAGGGTGTCGCCAGCGCGCATTGGAAGTCGTGGCCGCCATAGTGCAGCACACACGCCACCGCGTCCAACATGTCGCCGTCGGTGCGGTTGCGCACGCTCAGGCGGCTCATCTTGATCCGCGCGTTGCCGTGCCACGCCAGAGCCGGTTCCGACTCGACGATGTCGAAGCAGTATTGCCGTGTCGCCTCCGCCTCCTGCTGGTCGAAATTCATCAGCGCGTAGTTCGCCGCCACGCGCGACAGGTCCACCTCCTGCGGCTTGATGAAGCGCTGGTAGACCTCGCCGCCGTTTCCGTATTCCGGGATGTTGCTGGGCGCTTTGGCAAGCTCCGCCAGAAATTCGTCTTCCAGATCCGGTTCGTAAGGCGCGATCAACTGAAGCACCCGTGAAGCGTACTTCATCGTTTGCGTCGTTTCCAGCCCGCTCACTTCATCGAAGAACCACGCGCAACTCGTGTACATCAGCATCGAGTGGCGCTGCATTTCCAGCAGCCGCAGCGCCAGCTTGCGCTCCGGCGCGTCCAGCGCCTCCGCCGTGTGCGTCGCCAGGAATTCCTTCACCCGCACCCGGTCGCGGTCCAGCAGCACGTTGATGTAGGCGTCGCGGGCTTTCCACGGGTCGTCGAAGTAGCGTTCTCCTTCGCGGCCGAACACCTCGTCGGCCTTCTCCTTGACGATGTCGTAGGCCGCCCGCAGCGGGCCGCGCCAAGCCTGATTCCAGCCCGGCCGGCCGCCGCTGTTGCAGCCGCAGTCGCTGCGCCAGCGCTCGACCCCATGGACGCAGGACCAGGACGACTCCTCCCAGATTTGCGCTTCGCAGGTCGGCGTCACCAGTGACAGATACTCGCCGTAGTTCGTCAGCGCCGCCAGATTGCGCTTCTCGATATTGTGGAGCGCGTAGGCGAGCGCCATTTCGCCGTGGCGGTGGTGGTGGCCATAGGACTCGCCGTCGGTGGCGATGTGCATCAGCTGGGGCCAGCGGCGGGCGCGGCTGAAGCCGCTGGCGAGGCGGTCGGCGAAGGCTTCGCCGTTGTTCAGAAGCCCCTCGAAGGCCACGCCCTGGCTGATCGGACCATCGTAGAAGAAGAGCACGATGCTGCGGCCGCTCGGCAGCGAGCACAGATAAGGCCGCGTGGGATCGATGCCGCCGCGGCGCCAGCCCCCCGTGCCGTCCAACTCGCGCCAGGCCTTGGCTTGGCGTGGGGCAAGGATCGTGTATTTGATGCCGTTGTCCGCCAGAGCCTCCAGCGAGTCCGTGTCGGCCGCCGTTTCGGCCAGCCACATGCCTTCCGGGTCGCGGCGGAACCGGGCGCGGAAATCCTCCATCCCCCACAGGATTTGCGTGTGCTTGTCGCGAGCCGTTTGCAGCGGCATGATGACATGGTTGTAGACCTGGGCCACGGCGTTGCCGTGGCCGCCGCGGCGCTCGGCGCTGCGGGCGTCGGCGGCCAGGATCTCCTCGTAGAACATCGGGGCGTGTTCTTCCAGCCAGGAAAAGAGCGTCGGCCCGATGTTGAAGCTGATCTGCTCGTAGTTGTTGCGGATATCCAGGATGCGAGCCTGATGGTCCGTGATGCGCGCCGCCGTGTTGGGGCCGTAGCACTCCGACGTGATGCGGGCGTTCCAGTCGTGGAAGGGGCCGGCGCTGGGCTGCTCCTCGATCGTCTCCAGCCAGGGGTTCTCGCGGGGGGGCTGATAGAGGTGGGCGTGGATGCACAGGTAACGGCGCTCGCCGGCGGGCCCATCGTTGGCGGGTATGGGAAGGTATTCACTGGACATGACGAGGGGGGCCCTTCGCGGCAATGAGGTGGTCAAGACCCATCCCTATCCGCGATCCCCCGCCCAGTGGTCAAGGCGTGAGGTTCCCCCGTGAAATGCCAACGGTGGATGGGTTTTAGTAGGGGCCGTTCCAAAAGCTGGCGATCGCCCGGGCCGGATGGGAAAGGAATCCGAAAAAGGCCTCGCCCAGCGCCCTGGAGGATGGAGTCCCCGGGTGTGCTGAAAACATCGGAAAAAAGAATGAAAGGCCGAATAATCAAAGACCTTTCGTTTGTATGACCAAATAAAAGGCGCTGTCTGGACTTTGACGCGAGGCTTTCTTCGGGCGGACCGTCTGCCCCGCACCCAGCCGCCCTCCCCCCGGCTTGCCGCCCTGGTTTGAAAAGCATTGCTCCAAGCTGTGTCCGGCGGGCATTTTTGACCGTTGCAATCCGCTCCTATTTTGTGTCCACAACTCCTCGAAAACCCTAAGGATATCCGATCGGTGAACGTTCGCTCTTCTGCGCTTTGGTCTATTCTCGCGGTGCTCGCGCTGTCGCTGGCTTTGTCCGGTCCGGCGCGCGCGCAGTCCGATCCCACACCGCTGATTCCTCAATCCTCCTCCCAGGGAATCATCTTCTCGATTCTCGCCCCCAACGCCCGCCAGGTTCAACTCGCCGGTTCATTCAACAACTGGGGTTCGCGCCCGGGCGGCGATCAGCCTTCCCCCGACGCTCTGATGGACAAAGGCTCGGACGGCGTCTTTCGCCTGATTGTGCCGCTCGGCCCCGGCACCCATCGCTTCCGCTTCGTCGTCGATGGCGAGTGGCAGGCGCGCCTCCCGATCGATCCCGACCGCCTGCCCTGCACGCCCGAGGGTGAAAACATCCTGCGCGTGCGCGAGAGCGGCAGCCTGGACCTGGAGGGAACTCCCTACGTCTACATGCCCCGGTTTCTCCATCACGGCGTCGAATTCCGCCTCTACGCCCCCAATTCCGACACCGCCTTCCTCGCCGGAAGCTTCAACAACTGGGGCAATGTCAAGGACGGCGTCATCACGGACTACGCCCACAAAATGTTCCGCGTGAAGGGTGGCGACTTCGTCAAGGTCGTCCGCCTCGAACCGGGCGAATACAGCTACATGATCAATCTCGACCAGCGGGCCGACCGCTGGCTCCACGGCGCGGAGGAACTTCCCCTCAACGCCCAGGGCCGCCGCGCCTTCGTCGTTCCCCTGACCCCGCCGACGCCAACCCCCGGTCCCACCAACACTCCCGCCGCCCTCGATGCGGGCAGCCCCCCCACCGCCTCGCCCGACGCTTTCTATTTTCCACCCCGCGTCACCGGGCACGGCGTCCAGTTCGCCGTCTATCACCCAACCGCCACCACCCTCTACCTGCCCGGCGAATTCAACGGCTGGGGCAACCACGTCGATGGCTCCATCACCAACGAGGTCTGCAAGATGGAAAGCCTCGGCGGCGGCTACTTCAGCAAGACCCTTTTCCTGCCGCCCGACACCTACCGCTTCAAATACTGCGTCGACGGCACGTACCAATGGGAATCGCCCGACCTGCGTTACCTGCCGAACGACGACGACAAGAATGGCATCTTCACCATCGAAGACGGCCGCATCAAGGAAATGGACAACAAGAAGGACCCCTGGCCGCTCTTCACGCCTCCCCGCCAGCCCCAGGACGTCAATGAACTGATCGCCAAGAAAAACGCCCCCGCGATCCGGTTCTTCTACACCCTCTTCACCGAACCGAGCGAAGCCACCATCGACTGGGTTTATTCGGTCGATGGTCAACGGACCCTGAGGGACGTCAACTTCGCCATGACCAACGTGGGGCGCAATTCCGAGACAGCGAGGAAGTACCTGATCGTGCGTCTTCCCACCGCCGTTCGCTTCGACGCCAACGGCCGGGAAATCGGCCGCGTCAACTACACCGGCGATATCAACGAATTCATTCACGAAGTCAAATCGCTGGTGAATCAATAGCGGGTCGACCGGCGGGCCGCGCCGGTCCGCGGCCCACCGGCAGAGCCATCAGCGCGACGCCGGGGCCGGTTTGATCCCCGACTCCTTCTTCTTGCCCAGCTCCGGCCGATAGTCCCGCCAGGACATGATCTTCAGGTCGTCGAGGCTCTTGGCGGAAAGCGCCTCCGCCATGCGCATCGCGATCTGGCGGTTCGTGATCAGCGGCACGTTGTAATCCACCGCCGCCCGCCGGATCAGGTAGTCGTTCGTCAGCTCTTCTTCCTGGTAGTTCTTCGGGATGTTGATCACCAAGTCGATTTCGCCGCTCTGGATCGCCTCCACGCAATGGGGCGACTGCTTGGTCAGCGGCCAGTGGAGCCGCTTCGCCTTGAGCCCGTGCTCCTCCAGGAAGTCCGCCGTGCCCCAGGTGGCGTAGAACTCGATGCCCTGGTCGGCCATCATCCGCAGCGCTTCGAGCATTTCCGCCTTCGTTTCCTTCGGCCCCGTCGAAAGCAGAACGCGCTTCACCGGCATCTTATAGCCGACGGAAATGAGGGCCTTCAGGAACGCTTCGTAGAAGTCCTTGCCCAGGCAGGCGACCTCGCCCGTCGAGGCCATTTCCACGCCCAGCGTCGGGTCCGCCCCTTCGAGGCGGGCGAAGCTGAATTGCGGCGCCTTGACGCCCACGAAGTCGATGTCGAAGTGGCTCCGCTCCACTTTCTCGACGGGCCGGCCGACGAGAACTTTGGCCGCCAGCTCCGCCAGATTCGTCCGCAGAATTTTGCTGACGAACGGGAAGGAACGCGACGCCCGCAGGTTGCACTCGATCACCTTCACCGAATTGTTTTTGGCGATGAACTGGATGTTGAAGGGGCCGTTGATGTCCAGCTCCTTGGCGATTTCCTCCGCCGCCGCGCGGATCTGGCGGATCGTCTCCAGGTATGTGCGCTGCGGCGGCAGCACCAGGGTCGCGTCGCCGCTGTGGACGCCGGCGTTTTCCACGTGCTCGCTGATGGCGTAGCACAGGATTTCGCCCTTGCGCGCCACCGCGTCGAATTCGATCTCCTTGGCGTTCTCCAGAAACTTCGAGATCACCACCGGATGGTCTTTGCTGACATCTTCCGCGGCGGAGAGGAACTTGGTCAGCTCGGCGTCGCCTGTCGCCACGGCCATCGCCGCGCCGGAGAGCACATAGCTGGGCCGCACCAGCACCGGGTAGCCGACGCGGTTGGCGAACTCGAGCGCCTCGCTCGTCGTCCGCAACTCGGCCCAGGCCGGCTGGTCCACGCCAATGCGGTCGAGGAGCGAGCTGAACTTGTGCCGGTCTTCCGCCCGGTCGATGTTCTCCGCCGCCGTGCCCAGCAGGGTCACACCAGCCTTGTGCAGTTTCGGAGCCAGCGTGTTCGGCACCTGGCCGCCCATGCTGACCACGACGCCCAGCGGGTTGATCTTGCGCACGACTTCCAGGACACTTTCCGCCGTGATTTCGTCGAAGAACAACCGGTCGAATTCATCGTAATCCGTCGAAACCGTTTCCGGGTTACAGTTCAGCATCGCCGTCGAATAACCCAGTTCCTGCATCGTCTTGCCCGTGGTGACGCAGCACCAGTCGAACTCGACGGAGCACCCGATGCGGTAGGCGCCGGAGCCGAGGATCAGGACGGTGTTGAATTCGGTGAACTCCACATCGTCGGCGATCCCGTTGTAGGTCAGGTAGAGGTAGTTGGTCTGGGCGGGATATTCGCCGGCCAGCGTATCGATCTGGCGCACGATGGGGTGCAGGTGAAGGCGTTCGCGCTGAAGGCGCACGTCCTCGGCGCTCTGGCCGGTGGTGGCGCCGATCTGCTCGTCGCTGAAACCGCTCTTCTTGGCCTCCAGCAGCAGCGGCTCCGGGATCGTCTTGCCCGCCGCGGCGAGCTGCCGATCGAGCTTGAGCACCGCCGCGATTTTCGCCAGGAACCAGCGGTCGATGTGCGTGATGTCGTGCAGTTGCTCGATCGTGTAGCCCTGCTCCATGGCGGCCGCGATGGCGAATACGCGGCGGTCCGTGGGATAGCGCAGCTCCTCGTCCAGGTCCTTGAATTCCTGATCGTTACCGGTCAGGCCCATGGCGCCGATGTCGAGCATCCGCAGCGCCTTCTGCAAGGCTTCCTCGAAGCGCCGGCCGATAGCCATCACTTCGCCCACGGACTTCATGCCCGAACCCAGGCGCCGGCTCACGTTGCGGAACTTCTTCAGGTCCCACCGCGGCACCTTCACCACGCAGTAATCCAGCGCCGGTTCGAAAAACGCCCCGGTCGTCTTGGTGATCGAATTCGGCAGCTCGAACAGGCCGTAGCCAAGAGCCAGCTTGGTCGATACGAATGCCAGCGGATAGCCCGTGGCTTTGCTGGCCAGCGCCGACGAACGCGACAGGCGCGCGTTGACCTCGATCACGCGGAACTCGTCGCTGTGCGGGTCCACGGCGTACTGGATGTTGCACTCGCCCACGATGCCCAGGTGGTTGATCGTCTTCAGAGCCACCTCGCGCAGGTGATGGTAGTCCTGGTTGGAGAGCGTCTGGCTCGGCGCCACCACGATAGACTCGCCGGTGTGGATACCCAGCGGGTCGAAGTTCTCCATGTTACAGACCGTGATGCCGTTGCCATGGCGGTCGCGCACGACCTCGTACTCGATTTCCTTCCAGCCCGTCAGGTACTCCTCCACCAGGATTTGCTTGGTGTGCTTGAAGGCCTTGTCGGCACGCTCGCGGAGCTGAGCTTCGTCGCGGCAAATGCCGCTGCCCAGGCCACCGAGCGCGTAGGCGATGCGCACCATCACCGGATAACCCAACTCCTCGGCGATGGCGACCGCCTGCTGGGTGCCCGTGGCGGCGTGGCTGCGGGGGGTGGGAACGCCGATTTCCGCCAGCTTGCGCGAGAACAGGTCGCGATCTTCCGTGTCCTGGATCACCGGCACCGGAGTGCCCAGCACCCGCACGTTGTACTTCTCCAGAACCCCCGCCTCGTAGAGCGCCACGCCGCAGTTCAGCGCCGTCTGGCCGCCACAGGACAGCAGAATGCCGTCGGGCCGTTCCTTGGCGATCACCTTCTCGGCGAAATACGGCGTCACCGGCAGGAAATAAATCTCGTCCGCCAGCCCTTCGCTGGTCTGCGTGGTGGCGATGTTCGGGTTGATGACGATCGTTCGAATGCCCTCTTCGCGCAGAGCCTTGATGGCCTGGCTTCCCGAATAATCGAACTCGCCCGCCTCGCCGATTTTGAGGGCGGAGGACCCGAGAATAAGCACCGTGTTGGGCTTCTCGATGGTGGGGGCTTCCTGCAGTGCGGTCATTTGTGGTGGCCTTTGGTGGGGTTTGGTTTGGGTTGCCGGGTAGGCGGAGAATTGGTTAAGTAAACTAGATTTCACTTTGTTGGAGATGGCAGATGTATCGAAATCCCGAGGAAGATTTCCATCCCTATGGCCGAGAGTGGATAATGGCTTTTGAAAAAGCCAAGCGCGAGGGATGGATAGAGACTCATGAAGACCCGTTCGATGAGCTCCTACAAAAATTCGATCTATGGACCATGCAGCGCTTGCCAGGGTATGACCTCGATCCTGAGACATGAAGGCTGTTCCTTCAGATCTTTCAGATCCTTAGCCTTACTCGCGGATCACAGTTGGTTGGATGCGTGTGTTATATACCAGCGACCTTTGTGACCCTTACCCCTCGTACGTCCTATTTTCCCTTCTTTCGAGAGGTACTCTCCAGCCCATCTCATTTCGTATTGCCAAGTGTAGAAAAGCTCCCCTGACTCGCGCAGATCAAGTTCATGTGTATCCCAGATTTTCTTGCAGATCTCCCAGATTTCAGCGTCTCCACCAAGTTCTTGGATTGCTGAGTATACAATATCTGGCAAGTCAGCCTTTACGATTCTGGCCATCTTACAACTGCTCCACGAACTCATCGAACAGATGCCCTGTATCCACCGGGCCCGGGCGGGCTTCCGGGTGGAACTGGACGCTGCGCCAGAGGCCGTTCTCGTGGCGGATGCCCTCGTTCGTGCCGTCGTTCAGGTTCGTGAACCACTCGTGCCAGCCCTCCGGCAACGTCCGCGCATCCACCGCGAAGCCGTGGTTCTGGCTCGTGACGAAGCAGCGGTTCGTGCCCTTCAGGCGCACCGGCTGGTTCTGGCTGCGATGGCCGTACTTGAGCTTGTACGTGTCCGCGCCGATGGCGAGCGCCAGCAACTGGTGCCCGAGGCAAATGCCGAAGACCGGCGTTTCGCGCTTCAGCGCCCCGCGCACCTTCAGGATCGCCTCGCCGTTGGCCTTCGGATCCCCGGGGCCGTTGGACAGCAGCAGACCGTCGAAGGCTTCCTTGGCGATGTCGTGGTTCCAGGGCAGGTCCAGCACCTCCACGCCGCGGTTCACGAGGCTCTGGAGGATGTTGCCTTTGCAGCCGCAGTTCAGCAGCGCCACGCGTTTCGTGCCTTTGCCAAAGAGCTTGGCCTCGCGGGGCGACACATCGCGCACCGGCGCGTCGCCAAAGGCCACCGGCTCCTCGGCGATGTCGTCGAATTCGATATGACCGGCCATGGTGCCGGTTTCGCGCAGCCGCTTCGTCAGCGCCCGCGTATCCACGCCCGTCAGGCCGGGAACGTTGTGCTCGGCCAGCCAATCGCCCAGGCTTTTCTTGGCGGTCCAGTGGCTGAAATCTTCGCTGTATTCCGCGATCACCAGACCGCTGATCTGGGCGCGGTCGCTCTCGAAGTACTGGAGTTCCCCCGCGATGCCGTAGTTGCCGATCAGCGGGTACGTCAGGCACAGGATTTCCCCGCGGTAAGACGGGTCCGTGAAGGACTCGGGATAGCCGACCATGCCGGTGTTGAAGACCACTTCGCCCTTCACCGGGCGGATAGCGCCGAAGCCGTAACCCTCGAAAATCGAGCCGTCTTTCAACACCAACCGGCCTCGTCGACGGGGGGCGTTGGCCTCCGTCGCGGCTGGGGTGATCTGGGGAGAGGCGTCCGTTGTCAGAGCCACAATGACCTCGCTTTCGATGCGCGCAGAACTGCGGAACCCGCGTGCTCGTAGCGCGTAGGTTCCGAGACTAAAGTCTTCCCACACGAATCTCACTTCGGTCAACGCCTTTGAGGGAACGAAAGCGGCCTTAGAGGGATAAAAGGCTTTTTGGAGCGCTACCGCTCGCTCGCCACCGCCCTGTTTCGCCACGTCTCGATGTCGAAATCCCACAGCCGTTCGCGCACGGAAGCCTTGGCCTTGCCCCCTTCCGCCTTCACCGAACCCAGCCGGTCCGCGAAATTCCAAACCGGCTCGGCGGAAATGACGCCATGCTGAATGGCCGAGCAGCCCACCAACAGGTCCTCCACCGGATGGACTTCGCTGGACCCCAGATCCACCAAAGCCATCCTCATACCGCCTCGGTAGCTGGTTACCAGCAGCGTGTCCTCATCCACCGCCTGCAGCCAGCCCAGGTCCGACGCCACACCCATTACCGGTTCCAGAGTCCCCGCCTTCCGGTCCGCCCGCACCAGCGCCGCGTCGTTGCCGATGCCGGGCTGATCGATCATGTAGTACAGCGTCCGCCCGCCATCGGGGCTGACCACCGACCGGGGGAAAACCGCCAACGCCAACGGGTCCTCCTCGAACGATAAAGGCGCCTTCCAAGCGAACCGCCGGGTCTCGCCCGTCTCAAGGTCCACTTCCACCAGACTCACCCCGTCCGGCGCCAGCGTGAATGCCGCCGATCCGTCCTCTGACATCACAGGCCGGAAAAACTGGAGGCCGCCGGCTTCCCAGACCACGGACCGATCTTCGTCCCGGATGCGCATCAGCAACGAGTCGGTTACCGAGCCATCGGAGTACGACACCAGCCCATCGCCATCGCCTCCGGGGATGGGCGCGTAGTTATGCCAGCCGGCCGGCAGCAGCCCCACCTCGCGCACGGCGGGCGGCCGCCCGGCCAAATCGAAGACCACGACGTATTCACGCATGGTGTTTCCATTCTTCGGCGGGTATGTCATTCCTTCGAGCGAAAACACCAGCGTATCGCCCCACTGAGTGAACGTCCAGGGTTCGCCGCCATAAACGGGCTGCTCGGGAAAGACCAGAATCGGCAGGATTTCGCCCGCGGGCGTGGCGATTTCGCCCACCCGCCCATCGCCCATCGGCTTCCAGGTCATCCGCATCGAGACTTCCGCGGTTTGCTCTCCGGTCTTGGCATCGACTTCCCAGACGGTGGCGGTCAGGTGGTCGTCTGTCATCGCGGCGTCTCGATAGAAAGCCCGCCCGTCGCGGGCTCCCACCAGATAGGCGGGCGGCTGGACGCAATCTTTGCCCCGCAGAACCACCCGGTCCCCCGAGTCCTCCACGCACGGCGGCAGCGCTCCCGCCATCGTAGGAATCAGACAAAGAATTGACAAACTGGCGACAAAGGTCTTTGCGGAAACCATCGGGACCGCCTTTCTGAATTCGGGGCCTGCAATTCCGATACGCCCGAATGCGCGGCCTTATTCATGCCTGGTTCGAGGAAAATCCCCCTACGGCCGGCCCGCCGCGTAGTGCGCGACGATGTCCGCGATGTCCAGAATCAAGCCATCGTTCGTGTTCGCCTCCTCCAGTTCCTCGCCCGTCAGCAGCAGCACGCCCAGCACGTGATTACGCGTCCTCAGGAACCCCGGCGGCGGGGGAGTGGGCGTTGCGGTTGGCGTCGGAGTCGGCCCGGAAGTCGCCGTCTCGGTTGGCGTCGGGAACGGCGTCGGCGTGGGCTGGGGCGTGCGCGTCGGCGTCACCGTCGGATTGGACGTCGGCGTTGGTGTCACTGTCCCGGTCACTGTCGGGATGGGCGTGGGCGTTGGGGTCATCGTCGGAGACGGTGTCGGCGTATCCGTCATGGTCGGCGAAGGCGTCGGCGTGTTCGTCACCGTCGGGGTCATCGTCGGTGTGGGGGTCGGGGTCGGAGTGGGGGTGTCGGTCGGGGTTGGCGTTGGAGTGGGCGTGAGCAGGCCTTGCTCGTTGGCCAACAGCAGACTGTATTGGATCGCCGTCCCGGGCGTGTCGAAGTACCCCACCCGCAGATATTGCTCGTCGCCCGTGCCGTTGGGGCTGTAAGCCAGGAAGTTCGACGGACGGCCGACAAAGCTGCCACCGAAAAGCTGCTCGACGGACTCGAAACCTGTCGGGCTGACGGGGGAAATCCCGATGACTGGCTCTTCGAACAGGGAGGACAAGCCGCCCTGGTTCTCGGCAACGGCCAGGACGTTGCTGAATCCTCCGAAACTGGCGATCGCGCCGATGCCGACTTGCGTTCGATAGATGTCTTCGATGTCGCGCACCAGTTCCACGCCGATGCTGAGTGTCTCGACCCCCGACAGCGTGGCGAGCGGATCGACGGCGATGGGTGGCTCGATGGCGAAATTCCCTGTCTTCGCCAGGGGAGAAAACTGGAGGTATTTGACCCGCTCCGTTCCCCCCGCGCTCGAAACGTAGGCCAAATGCCCCACCCACTCGTCCTCCACGTTCGTCTGGAAGTAAGGCTGGATCGCCAGCACATGGCGCCGCGACGTTTCGGCCGATCCTTCCTCAAAGAGCGCGACCGGGTCCGCGAACTCCAGCGCGGCGTTCGGGTAGGAGCAGTACAGCTTTTGCCCTTCCTGCCAAACCAGGGCGCCCTGATAGAGCGTCGTACCACCTTGGGCGCTGCGGGCCGAGCGGAGAATCGGGCGCGACTCGAGAAACGTCTGTTCCTCGGCGTCTTCGCGGATTTCGCTGATGTTCAGGTCCCGATTGAACGAACTCCCATTGATCCGCCGGAACAGCAAAACGTCCCGGTCCGTTTCCAGCGACGCGGGGAACTCCTTGCCGATCAGGGCCACAAAGGGCGTCTCCGTGCCATTGAAGCGCAGCAGCGCCACCGACGGCTCGGTCTCCGGCACGTCCTCCGATTCGCGGACCTCCTGAACGCTCGGATTGGAACCGGCGCTCGATGTGGTGGCGTAGAACACATCCGTCTGGTTGGGGTTCGGCTCCTGCCAGACGATGTGTGTCCGGCCATCGAAGCCGACCGCCATGTCCAGGTTGCTCGGCGTTCGCGGCCGGTCCGACACCACGAACGGCCCATTGAAGACGCCCGAACCCGCAGCGGTTTCGATCTGGAGGTTGATCGTGTTCCCCACGCGATAGGCCACGTAAACGACCCCCGCCCGGGACGACCCTTCCATGCCGCGCCGCACCACCAGTTCCAGCGCCCCCGAGCTGTTGCCCAGTTCCTCGTCGAGCACGATGGGCTCCGTCAGCCCCTGCGCCCCCGCCCGCCCCGGCCATGCCCCCATCAGCACCCCCAGGCCCAATCCCAGCATCGCGTTCCTCAAAGACTTCATCGTGGCCACAGCGCCTCTCCCTCCGGGGTTTCCATCACGCGCGTCCGGGCTTCGTCGTCCGATTCCCAGAACCGCGTTTCCGCCCCCGGTTCCAGCCCCTGCAAGGTTGACGCCTGATCGCCGCCGACCTCGAAAAACTGCAACGTCCACGGCCCCGGCGGGTCCAGGAACTCGAACGCCACGCGGAAATACACGGGCCGGGCGGCGCCCGCGGGCTGGGGCGTCACGCTGTGAATGCGGATGCGGCGCGGCGGCGCGGCCTTGCGCAGCGCCTCGGCCCGCTTGCGTTTGAACATCCCGAGCACACTCATCGGCTCAGACTCGCCTGCCGGCTCGCCAGCGTCCCCAGCGTCGCGCTGTCGCGCAGTCCCTCGGCCATTTCTTCCGCCACTTTGCGCGCGTCCTTCTGCAGGTTGATGTAATGTCCCGGCCGCGGCAACGGCACCTCGGCGGTGTGCCATTGCGCGCCCTGCATCAGCTCGGCGGTGTGCAGCGTCAGCCGTGTCTGGCCCCCCGCCTCGCGCTCCAGCGCCATCAAACCCAGGTCCGGCTCGATCCGCCCGTGGCGCAGGAACGGAGCCCCCGCGTTCACATACGTCAGGTTCGGCGCCCGTTCGCTCGTGAACAGCCAACGGTAATGATGGTGCCCGTGCAGGTAAAACGTCCGAACGCCCAGCGCCTCCACCCATTTGACCATCGGCCCGGCGCCGCGAAGCTGAATGCCCCGGTCCGTCGCCACCGCGCCCGGCGGGTCCTCGGCGGGAAAGTGGCACAGAATCCAAAGCTCTTCCGCCCCGTCCCGGTGCGCCTCCCACAATTCCTTCGCCCGCCCCAGGATCTCCGAGGTCATCTGGCCGTGGCTGCCCATGCCGTTTGGCGTCGTGGCGTCGATGCCCAGAAGCCGCACCCCTTCGCCCAGGTCCTCGATATAGGGCCAGCGCCCGCCCTGGCACCAGTCGGCGAAGGTACCCTCGAAACGCAGAGACCGCGTCGCCGTGGGCGTGTAGCGATCATGGTTGCCCGGCACGGCCCGAACCCGGTCCGCCAGGCCCTGCGTCGCCACCACCGGGTTCAACGCCACCCGGGCGCGGCTGAACTCCCCCGGCAGCGACGTCGTCGTGAAATCGCCGCTCAGCGCCACCCAGTCCGGCTCCAGCTGGCCGATGCGCTCGACCAGCGATGGCGCCCGGCTGATGCGGAACGACCGCGCCCGCCGCACCGCCAGGTTCCCCACCCCCAGCAGGCGCTTGCCCACGTAGTGCACGGGATTGAGCGGAAACCGCCAGAAATGGAAATCGCCGATGTGAAGGACCCGGATGCTCATAACCCCCCACCGTTCGCACCGCCCCCGCCCGGGAGACAAGCCCTTTGCGTCCTCTCGCCCTCGCTCTCCCCTCCGCGATCCTTCATCACAGAGGACACCGAGGACAGAGGTTCCACAGTGTGCATTCGAAACGAGTCGCAAGAATGGATGGTCTGTTGAGCTGAGTCCACTCCTGTCTCAACAGAACGGCCTGCAATATCCCAGACACCCGGCCAGGATCCGGGGCATGACGTTTATTCCGGTCAACTTCAAACGCACCAAGCATCTGTGCGTTCGCCGCGCCCCTCCGGCGATTTCTTGAAGAATCATGGTCCCCCCTTTTCGTCCCGGCGCCCGGCGATCGATCTCCGCCTCACCCGTTGTCTGTTTAGTGTATTTTGTCTTTCTTGTTCCTTTAGTGCGACAAGAAGGGACAAACGGCGCGGCCTGTGGTGGGATGGTCCCATCTTCTTCCACGGGACCCGACACCATGTTCGTTCAAACCGCCCCCACCGCCTCAATCCTCCGCCGGTCGCACGTCCTCGATCACAAAGCCTCCCGGCGGAATCGCCGGCATGCGCGACATCGCCAGCGTCAGGTCCTGCTCCGGCACCCGGTAACGCAGCTCGCGCCCCAGCCGCCGCAGGCCCCGCTTCATCAGCTCGATCGTCACCCACTCGCCCGCGCACCGGTGCCCCGTGTGGTGGTCGCCGCCGCCCTGCGGGATCAGGCCGAAGGGGCTGCCGTCCCAATTCGCGAAGCGCTCGGGCCGGAAGACGTCCGGGTCCTCCCACGTCCGCGGGTCGTGGTTCGTGCCGTAGAGGTCCAGCACCACCCAGTCGTCTTTGCCGAATTCGTGATCGCGCCAGATGAAGGGCTCGCGCACGCGCCCCGCGATGATGGGAAAGTACGGGTAGAAGCGCCGCACTTCCTGCACGAACCACGTCTCGTAGTCCTCCGCGCCGGGCCCCCGCAGCTTCTCGCGGGCGGCCGGTTCGCGCTCCAGCGCCATCGCCACGAACACCAGATAGCGCGCCACCGCCACCGTCGGCCGCAGCAGATTCACCAGCTCCACCGCCGCGATCTTCTCGTCCAGCGGCCGCCCGTCCAGGTCCTGATGCGCGGCCACAAGATCCGCCGCACTGCCCCCCGGAACCGCCCGCCGCCCCGCGCGGATGGCCGCGATCTGGCGCCGAGTCCATAGCTCGCACCGCCGCCTCAACGCCATCGCGTGCCAATTCTTCGGCCCGAAGGCTCCCGCACCGCCGATCATGGCGGCGAACTCACGCGTTCGCCGTTCGCGTTCCCCCTCGTCCAGCGGCAACCCCGCCCACGCACACACCGCCTCGCACAGGATCGATTGGAATTCCCAATGCAGCTCAACCCGCCCGGCTTCCTGGCAATCCCGCAGCCGCCTCCGCCACGTCTCCTCCACCCCATCCGTCAGGGCTCCCATGCTCTCCGGCGTCATCAACGCCATGAACATCTCCTTGCGATGGCGGTGCGCCTCGCCATCGAGCGTCTGAACGCTGCCGAAATCCTGCAACAGCATCAGCGCCGTCGGTGGCATCGCTTTGCGCCGGGTCATCCGTCCCGGTTCATAGAACACGCGCGCCGCTTCCTCGCCCCGCATGCAGACGGCCTGCTTCAGCATCAGCCGCGTGCGGAAGATGTCTGTATTCAAGGCTTCACACCGGTTCGAAACGAACCGGTAGCCTTCCCGGAGCAACGCCGGGGTGGAATCGAACGCGTTGGTTTGAGGAACAACAGCCATGATGGGCCTCCTGTCCCCTCAGCCCCACGCAATGGCCGAGCCGCCCCCGCCGCCCCCGAGCCCCTGGAACCGCCCTTGCAACGTGCGAAGGACGCAGCCGCCGCTTCGGCGCCGCAGCTCTCCGGCGCGGCGGCTCATTCAGCCTTGCCCCTCACCATTTCACCGCCGGGTCGCGCATTCATGGCCATCAAATACCATCAACCTCCCAGCTCCAGGCAGATCCGCCGCAGCCCCACCCGCGACGTCGTTCCCTACAGCCCGAACGGCCGCACCCATGGCTCGGGGCCGGCCATCGAAGCCGACATCGACGCCCTCTGCCGCGACCTGCGCGATGGCATCGACGCCATCGTCCACCAGGACGAAACGCGCCGCGCCATCTACTCGACGGACGGATCGAATTACCGCCAGGTCCCCCTCGCGGTCGTCATCCCACGCACCAAAGAAGCCGCCGCCGAGGCCGTCCGCATCGCCCATCGCCATGGCGCTCCGCTCCTCACCCGGGGCGCCGGCACCAGTCTCGCCGGCCAGGGCTGCAACGCCGCCGTCGTGCTCGATTTCAGCAACGAACTGCATTACGTCCTCGATATCGACCCGGCGGCGCGCCTCGCCCGCGTCGAACCCGGCTGCGTCCTCGATCGCCTCCAGGACCAAGCCAAGCCCCACGACCTGTTCTTCTGCGCCGACCCGTCCACCCACTCCCACTGCTCCATCGGCGGCATGATCGGCAACAACTCCTGCGGCATTCACTCCGTGATGGGCGGCCGGACCTCGGACAACGTGCAGTCGATGGAGGTCCTCACCTACGACGGCGTGCGCCTCACCGTCGGCCCCACCAGCGATAAGGACCTGGAACGCCTCTGCCGTGAAGAAGGCCGGGTCGGCGAAATCTATCGCGGCATCCGCGAAATCCGCGACGAATACGGCGACGACATCCGCCGCCTCTTTCCCAAAATCCCCCGCCGCGTTTCCGGCTACAACCTCGACGATCTGCTGCCAGAGAACGGCTGCAACGTCGCCCGCGCCCTCGCCGGGTCCGAAGGAACCCTCGTCACGTTCCTCGAAGCCGAAGTGAACCTGATCCACCGGCCACCCAATCGCTCGCTTCTTGTCCTCGGTTACGGCACGGTCTTCGATTGCGGCGATCACGCCGCCGAAATGGTCGGACGCGGCGCCATGGGCGTCGAAGGCCTCGACTCGCTCCTGATGGAGTACATGAAGGTCAAACACCTGCATCCCGAACACCGCCCCATACTGCCCGCCGCCGGAGGCTGGCTGCTCGTCGAATTCGGCGGCGACACCCAGGAGGAAGCGGACCGCCGCGCCCAGGAAGCCTGCGAGGACGTCCTCGCCCACTCCAAGGGCACGAAACCCACCTTCACGAAAATCTACAGCGATCCCGGCGAGCAGGAAGCCATCTGGACCCTGCGCGAGTCCGGCCTCGCCGCCACCGCCTGGGTCAGCTTCAACCCCGACACCTGGCCGGGCTGGGAAGACACCGCCGTCGAGCCGGAGCGCCTCGGCGACTACCTGCGCGAATTCCAGGCGCTGATGGATCGGCACCGATACGACGCCGCCCTCTACGGCCACTTCGGTCAGGGCCTTGTCCACTGCCGCCTGCCCTTCGATCTCTATACCAAGCACGGCATCGACACGTTCCTCTCCTTCTCCGAGGGCGTGGTCGCTCTGGTGAAAAAGTACGGCGGCGTCATGTCGGGCGAGCACGGCGACGGCCAGGCCCGCGGCGGCTATCTGGAGGAGCTGTACGGCCCGCGCCTGATGGAGGCCTTCCGCAAGTTCAAGACGCTCTGGGACCCGCAGGGCAAAATGAACCCGGGCAAGGCCGTGGACGCCATGCCGCCCAACGAAAACCTGCGACTGGGCACGGAATTCCAGCCCTGGGAGCCCGACACGTACTTCGATTACGCCGAAGACCAGGGCAGTTTCTCGCGCGCCGCCACGCGCTGCGTCGGCGTGGGCAAATGCCGCCGCGAAGACAACGCCTTCATGTGCCCCAGCTATCAGGTCAGCCGGAACGAGAAGGACTCGACCCGGGGCCGCGCCCGCGCCCTCTTCGAAATGATCCACGGCGGCATCATCAAGGACCGCTGGAAAAGCAAAGCGGTCAAGGAAACGCTCGACCTCTGCCTCTCCTGCAAGGGCTGCCTGACGGATTGCCCGGTGAACGTCGACATGGCGACCTACAAGTCCGAGTTCCTGGCCCATCACTACGGCCTGATCCGCCCCCGGGCGCATTACGCCATGGGGTTCATCGGCACCTGGAGCCGCCTCGCCAGCATCGCCCCGGGCGTAGCCAACTTCTTCGGCCAAACCAAGCCGTTCTCGACGCTGCTCCAGAAAATCGGCGGCATCACCACCGAGCGCTCCGTGCCGCGCTTCGCCAAGGAAACCTTCCGCCAACGCTTTCGCCGCGAGCACGGCGGCCGCTTCGCCGGGCCCGAGGACGGTAAGCGGGTCCTGATCTTTCCCGACATCTATAACGACCACTTCTTTCCCGGGACGCTCTGGGCGGCGAAGAACGTCCTGGTGCGTCTCGGCTACCGGGTGGAATTGCCGAAAAGACGGCTCCCCGCCGTCCGTCCCCTCATTCACTTCGGCATGTTGAACCGCGCCCAGCGCCAGCTCCACGCCGTCATCCGCGACCTGAAGGAAGAAATCCGCCTCGGTATTCCTATTGTCGGCCTCGAACCCAGCACCGTTTCGGTTTACCGCGACGAACTGGTCAAGCTCTTCCCCCACGATCTCGACGCCAAGCGCCTCGCCAAGTGCAGCTTCCTCTTCACCGAACTCCTTGCGAACGACGACGTCGAGCTGCCCCGGCCCGGCGGCAAGGCGCTCCTCCACGGCCACTGCCACCAGAAAGCCTCCCTCGGCATGGACTCGCTCCATCGCCTCCTCGACCAGCTCGGCATCGAAGCGACCGAGCCGGAACCGAGTTGCTGCGGTCTCGCGGGAGCTTTTGGCTTCGAGGCCGAAAAGCACGACTTCAGCATGCAGGTCGGCGAGCGCCACTTGCTGCCCTCCGTGCGTGAATCGCCCGAGGACGCGCTGCTGCTGGCCGACGGGTTCAGTTGCCGCAAGCAGATCCTCGACGGCACCGGTCGGCGCCCGCTCCACATCGCCGAACTCCTCGACGAGGTCATGAGCGCCGCGTGACCGGCCCCTGGATTGGTTCTTGCGCCCTTTTCAGGAAAGATCGGCGCGGCGCGAAGCCGCAATCCCAAGCACCCGTCAATCACCAACCAAGCACCCCTTATCGATCACTTCCGGAGGACTTACACATGGCACAGAACGTCAGCGAATATATGATGAAGCGCATGCTGCAATGGGGCGTAACCCGCATCTACGGTTATCCCGGAGACGGCATCAATGGTTTGACCATCGCGATGGAGCAATCGGTCAAGGATGGCCACCTGGAATTCGTGCAGGCCCGGCACGAGGAAATGGCCGCCTTCATGGCCTGTGCCCACGCGAAATACACCGGCGAAGTCGGCGTCTGCCTGGCCACCAGCGGCCCCGGCGCCGTGCATCTGCTGAATGGTCTCTACGACGCCAAGAAGGACCATCAGCCGGTGGTCGCCATCGTGGGCCAGCAGGCGCGCTTTTCCCTCGGCACCGACTATCAGCAGGAAATCGACCTGCAAACGTTGTATAAGGACGTGGCCAGCGAATTCGTGCAGACCCTGATGCACCCGGCCCAGGCCCGTTCCCTGGTCGATCGCGCCTTCCGCATCGCCAAGGATCAGCGCACCGTCACGGCCATCATCGTACCGAACGACATTCAGGACGAGGATTTCTCGGAAGCCCCCCGCAAGCACGGGTGCTCCTACACCGGCGTGGGCCATCACATTCCGCTGACCGTTCCGGCGCGCGAAGAACTGGTGCGTGCGGCCCAGGTTCTCAACGAGGGCAAGAAGGTCGCTATGCTGGTCGGCGCCGGCGCTCAGGGCGCCGCCGACGAAGTCATCGAACTGGCCGACAAGCTCGGCGCCGGCATCGCCAAGGCCTGGCTCGGCAAAGCCGTCATCCCCGACGAGATTCCCTTCGTCACCGGCTCCATCGGCCTTCTCGGCACCAAGCCGAGCTGGACCCTGATGAAGGACTGCGACACGCTGCTGATGATCGGCACCAGCTTCCCCTACGCCGAGTTCCTGCCCGAGGAAGGCCAAGCCCGTTGCGTGCAGATCGACATCGACGGACGCCGCCTCTCGATGCGCTACCCGGCCGAGGTCCCCCTCAACGGCGACGCCAAGGAAACGGTCCGCGCCCTGCTGCCCCTGATCGACCGCAAGGAAGACCGCTCCTGGCAGGAGAAGCTGATGGGCCAGATCGATCACTGGTGGAAGTCCATCGAGAGCATCGCCGGGCTCGACGCCAATCCGCTCAACCCCGCCGCGATCTATTGGGAACTGAACAAGCAGCTCCCCGACGATGTCATCATCGCCTGCGACACCGGAACCGCCTCGAACTGGTACGGCCGCGACTTGCGTCTACGCAAAGGCATGATGGCCAGCGGCAGCGGCAATCTCGCCACCATGGGGCCGGGTGTGCCTTATGCCATCGCGGCCAAGTTCTGCTTCCCCGATCGCCCGATCCTCGCCCTCGTCGGCGACGGCGCCATGCAGATGTGCGGCAACAGCGAACTGGTGACCCTGGCGAAGTACTGGAAGCAATGGGACGACCCGCGCTTCGTAATCCTGGTTCTGAACAACCGCGATCTGAGCCAGGTTTCCTGGGAGCAGCGCGTCATGGAAGGCCACCCGCGCGTCGATACCACCCAGGTCATTCCCGACATCAGCTACTCCAAGTACGCCGAGCTGCTGGGCTTCAAGGGCATCTACCTGGACAACAAGGACGACATCGCCGGCGCCTGGCACGAAGCCTTCCACGCCGACCGCCCGACCCTGATTGAGGCCTTTGTCGATCCCGACGTGCAGACCATCCCGCCCCACATCAAGTTCGAGCAGGTCAAGAGCTTCGCCAGCGCCCTGCTCCAGGGCGACTCGCGCCAAAAAGGCATCGTCATGCAAAGCGTGAAGGCCATGTGGGAAGGTATCACGCCGCAGGGCTAAGATCACGTCCGTTCGTCGTCTCGCCTTCAGGCGGAAAAGTCTCTCCACCTTCCCAGCTTACCGCCATGCCACCCATTGAATCTCTCCGCATCGAAACCCTCACCATCCCCACCCAGGGCGGCGCCGAGAGCGACGGGACCCTGGTGTGGGATCATACCACCGTGGTCCTGGTCGAAATCGACGCCGGGGGAGAGACTGGCTTGGGCTGGACCTACGCCCACGGCGCCGTCGCCCAAGTCATCAGCGACACGCTGGCGCCGCTTCTCACGGGCCAGCCCGCCGACGACATCCCGCGCCTCTCGGCGCTCATGCACGGCAAGCTGCGCAACAACGGCCTTGGGGGCTTGTCGGCGATGGCGATTTCGGCGGTCGATATCGCGCTCTGGGATGGCAAGGCGCGGCGGCTGGGGATGGCGTTGGCGCGGCTCTTCGGCCTCGCCCGCGATGGCGTGCCGGTCTATGGCAGCGGAGGCTTCACGTCCCAATCCGTGGAGGAACTGCGCGATCAGCTCGGCGGCTGGGCCCGCGCGGGCCTGCCCGCCGTGAAGATGAAAGTGGGCCGCGATGCCGCCTCGGACGCCGAGCGCGTGGCCGCCGCCCGCGGCGCCATCGGCCCGGACGTGCAGCTCTTTTTGGACGCCAACGAAGCCTGGACGCCCAAGGAAGCGCTCCGCCACATGGAGGCCTTCGCCCGCCACGATGTGCGTTGGATGGAGCAGCCGGTCGATCATCGCGACCTGGCCGGCATGGCCGAAGTCCGCGCCCGCGCCCCCGCCGCCATGGAAGTCTCCAGTGGCGAGTACGGTTGGCGCCCCGCCGATTTCCTGAAGATTTTGCAGGCCGGAGCCGTCGATGTCTTACAGGCCGACGTGACGCGCTGCGGGGGCTACACGGGCTTTCTGCGGGTGGCGGCGCTGGCCGAGGCGTTCAAGGTCCCGCTGTCGTGCCATTGCGCGCCGGCGCTGCACCTGCCGGTGGCCTGCGCCAGCCCCATGCTGCGCCACCTCGAATGGTTTCACGACCACGTGCGTATCGAACGCGAGTGCTTTGACGGCGCCCCGCAGCCTGACGAAAACGGCGTCCTCCGCCCCGATCTCAAGCGCCCCGGCCATGGCCTGCGGCGGCGCTGAAATGGCTCGATGGACGATTCAGCCCCGCGCCCCGGCATAGAGCTTGGCGATGATTTCCGGCCGCATGCGCGGTTTGGCCAGGAGCCCGGCGTTCTCGCGCACGTGGGCCTCCGTCTTCATGCCCACTAGCGCCGTGGTCACGCCCGGCGCCGAGCGCGTGTGTTGCAGGGCCCGCTCGGCGTCCGTCTCGCAGCCGGGAAAGAGGCGGGCGAACTGGGCCGGAAGGCCACTCGCCAGGCGCCCTTGCAGCAGCGACGCGCTGGTCATGACCATCAAGCCCAGGGCCTCCGCCACCTCGAGCACCGTGCGGCCCGGGTGGTTGCGGGGGTCGTGCTCGACGCAGAGCGCCTCGGTCATGCCCAGGTTCAGCGGCAACTGGATCGCGCGGAAGCCGTGTTGCGAGCCTTCGACCTCGATGGCGGCTCGGCGCAAGTCTTCGAGGAGCAGGCGCCCATCGCTCGCGTCCGGGACCTGGCGCAACCCATCCCAGGTGGCCACGCCATAGATGCCGATGTGGCCGTCGGCGCGGGCTCGGGCCAGGGCCTCGAAAGCCCCCCGGATGCGGCGTAGGAACTCGGGACGGCGCACTTCGCCAAGCTGCATTTCCGGGTTGTGCAGGTAGTATAAGTCCAGCGTTTCGAGCCCCAGATTGCGCCGGCTGCGGGCGATCTGATCGGTCAGGTAGGCGGGCGCCAGGCATTGGCAACCGGCCACGATTTCGTCCGGCGGACACAGCTCGGATTTCAGGTAAACCTTTGCCAGATAGGCCCGCGGATCGCCCTCGTTGTCGTCGCAATCGAAGGGCAGGAACCCGCCCTTGGTGCTGACGAAGACTTCCTCGCGGGAGGCGGTTCCCGCGTCGAAGGCCGCGCCCAGGGCCGCGCCGATGTCGCGTTCGCTGGCTTGATGGCGGTAATTGATCGCCGTGTCGAAGACGTTCACGCCCAGCGACAGCGCCGTCTTCGCCGCCCCGCGATAGGCTGCCCGGTCCTCCGCCGTGGCCTCGCCCAGGTACGTCCCCATGCCGACCGTCGAGACGCACAGCCCCCGCCACTCGCGATAGGCACCGGCCTTCTTGAGCGCGTCGTGGCGGGTGGCGAACCCTTGCGTACCGGCCTCGGACGCGCGGCCAGGTATGAGGGACAGAGTTGGGTCGGACATGGATGGGGCTTTCGCTTCGCGGAAGTTGGGACTGTGGAGAACTGTGCGGGCGCGCAATGGCGGAGCGAAAGCGGAATCGGGCGCCAGGGTGGACGCCCCGGAAAAGGTGGCCACGGATTTTCACGGATAAGACTTCGGATATTTTTCAAGATTCTCCTCACCAAGGCCGGTTCCCACGCGGTTCTGGCTACTCTCCGATTCGTTGCTCTATCCGTCTCCATCCGTGGCTATTCAGGCCCCGCCGCGTGCCACTGTGTCAGTCCGCCGTTTTCCTTTTGCCCTTCATTCCCCGTTCCAACTAACGTCCGCATCGCATTCGACCCCGGTTTCGGCCCTGTCCGCCGGGCCGCTCAGGAAAGTGACCGAACCCCTCATGACTCAGATCCCCCCGTCCAATCGCAAGCTCGCCGTCGTGATCCTCGCCGCCGGCAAGGGCTCGCGGATGAAAACCGAACTGCCCAAGGTGCTGCACCAGGTTGGCGGCCGGGCCATGATCGATTGCGTGCTCGACGCCGTCGAGCCCCTCGGGCCCCAGGGTGCCTTTGTCGTCGTCGGCCACCGCGCCGACGACGTCGAGGCCCACATCGGCGCCCGCGCCACCTGCGTCCTCCAGGAGAAGCAACTTGGCACCGGCCACGCCGTCATGATGGCGGCCGGGCCGTTGCGCGATCTCGTGGCCGCTAACCCGGACGGGGTGGATGTGCTGGTGCTGAACGGCGATGGGCCGCTGCTGCGCACGGAAACGCTGAGCGCTCTGGTCGAGCGCCGCCGCGAAATGACCTGCGCCTGCGCCGTCCTGACCACCCATCTCCAGGACCCGACCGGCTATGGCCGCATCCAGCGCGACGAATACGGCGCCGTCCGCGGCATCGTCGAACACAAGGACGCCACCGAAGCCCAGCGCGCCATCAAGGAAATCAACACCGGCATTTACGCTTTCGACGCGCAGGCCCTCCTCACCGCCCTCGATCACCTCGACAACGACAACGTCCAGGGCGAGTACTACCTGACCGACACCGTCAAAGTCCTGCGCCGCGATCACCGGGGCGTGGAAGCCAGCGTCTGCCCCGACCCCAGCGAAGTCGTCGGCGTCAACAGCCGCCAGGAATTGGCCAACGCCGAAGCCATCCTGCGGCGCCGCGTGCTCAACGCCCTCATGGACAGCGGCGTCACCGTCATCGACCCGGAAACCACCTACGTCGATCGCACGGCGGTGATCGGGCGCGAGACGATTCTTCAGCCCTTTACTATCATCCGGGGCCAATCGGTCGTCGGCGAAGGCTGCATCATCGGCCCCCACGCCACCCTGATCGACGCCACCCTCGAACACTGCGTCCGCGTCCGCCACGCCGTGGTCGAAGGCGCCGCCGTGGAAGCCGGCGCCATCGTCGGCCCATTCGAGCACCTGAAGGGCGAACTGGCGGGAGCGGCGGCCCAGGCGGCGGATTCGACGCCGTAACTCTGTGTTGGACGGTCTTCCGAGCCGCGTCCGGCGGCGCTTTTCCTCCCAGAGCCAGCCTTCCTCCCGCTCTCCCGAAAGCCTCCTCGATGCAGCGGCTCACGGGCGTCGGCTAAGGCTGGCGGGTCACGGGCGAGACGCCCGTGCGACCTTTCCAACGCATAAGTCGCGCAAAAACAAGGTTATGTAGCGAGGGCTCTCCAGCCTTGTGCCCCCTTAGGGCCAATCGGCCGCCGTCACGACTCGGACCCCGGCGGCGGCCGCCTCGCCCAGGAACCATTCCGCCTGCGCGTCGAAGCCCGGAACCGGGCTTGTCGTGTCGCGGAGCAGGTGCAGCTTGCCATGCTCTTCGGCGGGCAAGGCCCCCACGATGTCGCGCACCGTGTTGGCGACGCAGTGGCTCAGCGCCTGACCCGCGATGGCGACGGATCCCGCCGCGCGGATCGCCTCCAGCAGCGCCGTGTTCCGCCCCGTCGCCGGATCCGCTGGATCGGGCACGTCGGCCTGGATGGCACTGTAATGCTCGGTGTGGATGTTGGCGCCTTTGGGGATGAAGGTGATGGGGCGCTGGCGGGCCTCGACCCAGCGGCGCAGGGCGCCCTGCAGCGGTTCGGCGATGGCGTGGCCTTCCGTGCCGATCAGGCAGTGGGGCGGCCAGATCGTCAGGTCGTAGCGGCCGTGAGTCTTCAGAAGCCGCGTGTACTCCAGCATGCGGGGGCGCAGGGCCGGATCGTAGGGGGTCCAGCGTCCTTCGGCCACGTCTTCGTGGCGGATGGTGGTGAAGGGCTCGGGCCGATTGCCGAGGGGGTCGCGCCAGAAGAGCGGGTGTCCGACGTCGAGGAGTTGGTGGCTGTCGAGCGTCACGGCGACCGTGTCGATGTCCGCGCCGCGGCGGTCGAGAAGGGCGGTGAGGCGCTCCAGGTCTTCGGGCGCGCCGGGGACGAAAAGGCTGCCTCGCGGGTGGCAGAAATCGCGTTGCGGGTCGATGATGAGGAGCATCGTGTCGGCGGCGGGTGTCATGGCGGGCCTCCCGTTCGGTGAGCGATGGCACGACGGTAGGGGAGGGGGGACGAGAGCGCAAGGATAAAGTGTGATATTGACACGAACAAAGCTTTGGAGCGCTCGGGTTTTCACTTGACGGAGCGGGAGAAGGTGAACTACCGTTTACACATTGACTGTCCCTTAAGCCCCAGGAGGAACCCCCTCATGTTGTTTTCGCGCCGTTCTCCGCAACTCGCCGATTTGACCGCCGCCGACGCGGCCCGCGAGGGCAAGCCGGCCCATCCGTTCGATTGCTTCTGCGTTCGGACGCTGGAGAGCGTGGGGCGCCACTGCCCCAGCTTTGCGGCGCTGATGTGCGGCGTCATGGCGGTGTTTTTCGTCGGGGTGCTGGCGGCGATCTGCTGGGTGATCGAGGGGAAGATCTAGCGTCCCGGGCGTCGGCAGGTCCTTGAAAACGAAAGCGCCCCCGCCGGACGGTTCGCTGTCTGGCGGGGGCGTTGTGCGTTGGGGTGGACGGGTTGGAGGCCGGCGGGGCCGGGTTTACTGGTAGCGGTCCCAGCCGGTGGCGCTGGCCGGCTCGATGCCCAGGTTCGGGGCGCCCGGCGAGCCGTCGACGTTGCTGGCGTCCGAGGCGGTCCAGTTCGACGCGACGTTATTGTCCATGCTGGGATCGATCAGCTCCAGGCTGGCGCCGGTGCCGTCGGCATTCGGATCCCAGGGAGCGACATCGCTGTAATCGACGCGGTCGTACTCGGTCAGGAAATCGTCGGCGTAGAGGATGACGCTGTCGCCTCCGTTGTTGAGGGCGGGATCGGGGCCGAATTCCACGATGGGGGTGGAGCCGGCGCTGGCGGCCCAGGGGCCGTAGCTGGTGAAGGTGGTGGCGTTGTCCGCCAGCACCAGGTAGCCGTTGGCGCCGATGGTGGTGCCCATGGGCAGGGTGGAGGTGTTGCCGCCGTCGTCGGCCAGGACGAAGTAGGACAGGTCGTAGCTGGAGCTGCCGGTGTTGAGCAGTTCGATCCACTCGCCGCCTTCGTCGGCGGGCTGAGACAGGCCGGTGTTGTACATGATTTCGTTGATGACGATTTCGCCCAGGGGAGCGCGGTTCGCGTTGGAGTAAACGCGGCGCGGCTGGGGCTCGGTGCCGACGTTGACGATGCCGCCGCTGCTGTCTTCCACTTCGATGTAGAAGTAGGTGAACTGGCCCGTGGGGGCGGCGGTGATGGAGGCCGTGTAGGTGTCGCCGCTGCTGAGCGTCATGGCCGTTTCCGTGAAGGGGCCGGTGTCGCTGTCGATGCTGGTGAAGAGGCGGACGGCGGCGATGGAGCCGTCGTCATCGGTGGCGTCCACGCTGAAGGTGATGGACTCGCCGCCGGAGGGCAGCGGATCGATGCCCGCGTTTGAGACCGAAGGGGGGGTGTTGCCGGTGATAACGAGGGAGGCAAAGTCGTTGCCGCCGTTGCCGTTGGCGTCCACGCTCTGGCGGAAGGTGCCGCTGGTGCCGTTGCTGTTGGTGTTGCCGACGTCGCCCGCTTCGACAACGTCCCAATTGGCGCCGTCGGTATTGTCAAGGTTCACATCGGTGAGGTAGATGGCCTCGCCGTTGCCTTCGCTCGGGAAACCGGTGGAGTAGTCGATGGAGTTGACCGGCGTCATACCAGTGAAGTTCGCGAAGGAGCTGTAAATGGCAACCAAGTCACCGTTGTTGCCCAGTGCGGGGAATTCGGTTACGGCGATGGCGTTCACATCGGCCCAGGCGGCTTCCCACTGCGCTTCGGTCTGGGCGGCGTTGAAGAGGTAAGCCACACCGTTGGCGGGCACGGTGCCCGAGGCGATGTTGGCGCCGGAGGGGGCGACATCGTCGTCGGCCAGGACCCAGCCGCTCATGTCGACGGGGGTGCCGGTGGTGTTGTAAACCTCGACGAATTCCCAGTTAGTTTCCGTAGCGGCGGCGGAATTGAACATCACCTGGCTGATGATAAGCTGGGCCGGGGCGCTGGAGACGCAGGCGCCGCTGGCGGCAAGGAGGCCGCCGAAGAGCAGGTGGCGGCTTTTGAAAAACGGATGCATGGGTCAAGACCTCTCGAAAAGGAGGGGCCCCCGGATGGCGCAGGCCGTCCGCATTCCCCCCCGGGATGGGCGCATGGTGGGCATGCAATGGGGAGAAGACAAACGATTTTCCTGTTAGAGCGATCCCAGGTTAGAAAAAGATGTCATTGCTCTGAGTTTCCCGTTGATCCGGCGCTCCAGATTTGCGAGTAGATTTTCCAGCCGGATCAACACCGGTGAACTACCGGCCTAGCTAACCTTTCTTTCAGTTAGCTGGTCTCGTCTGTGGGCGAACACCGGAAACGCGAGCACGGTTTTTCTTTTCGCCGGCACGCAACCGTCCCCCGAAGTGGAGCAGGCACTTCGGGGGACACCCTTTTTTAGCTCATCGAATCCTGGCGAGCTTTGCTTGCCCTCCCAAAATCTCTTTGCTATCCCCTCGCGTCTTCATCCGAGATTCGGTTTCTGGGAAGGGTTCGCCGTGAAGCCCCATACGCTGATCGTTCTGCTCGAGCAAGGCCACGGCGTGGCTTTGAACGACTGGCTGGAAGTCGCGGAAGGTCTGGCCGCTTTGCGCGAAGCGGGCTTCGACGCCGAGGCCGCTGTCGCCAAGTCCAGCAAACAGAGGGACCTGCTGGAGAAGCGCCTCCGCGCCGCGCCGCCCGCCCTGCTGTTTCTCCTGATCGGCCGGGAACGGCTTGAGGAAGCGGATGAGTTCCTGCTGCGCCTGCGCCGCCACGCGCTCGCCTGCGCGGTCGCCGTGGGCGGGCCCATGGGCACTCTGGGCAGCGATGTCTTCACCAACAACCCGGCGGTTCACGCCATCGTGCTCGGCGAATGGCAACCGGCCCTGCGGGACCTGGCGATCCGGCTGGCCAGCCACAGCGACGGCCTCGGCGTTCCCAATGTGTGGTGGCGCGGCCCCGGCGGCTGGAACATCGAGTCCCCCCGCCTGCCGGCCGAGGACCTGGACCGGAATCCGGCCCCCGATTTCGAAGGCATGCCCTTCGACGCTCTGCTGCGCGTCAACGGCCGCACGGTTCCCATCCGGGCGAGCCGCGGTTGCCCGTTCTCCTGCTCCTTCTGTCATGTGCCGCGGCTGCGCGAGCTGGAGTTGCCGACGAGAAAGCAGCGCTGCCATTCCCCGGCCCGGCTGGTGGAAATCGCGGCGGACTTGAAGGGCGATCACGAGGCCAACGCCTTTTATTTCTGTGACGACCTGTTTCCTTCCGACGACGCCTGGATCGAGGAATTCGCCGGCTTGTGGCGCGAGCGCGTGCACCGGCCCTTCCGCTGGACCTCCTGCGCGGAACACATCACCGCCGAGCGCATGGCGCTGCTGGCGAAA
This sequence comes from Sumerlaeia bacterium, assembly GCA_040219255.1. Lineage (GTDB taxonomy): Bacteria > Sumerlaeota > Sumerlaeia > SLMS01 > JAHLLQ01 > JAVJSW01. Next base: position 120,259 of record JAVJSW010000068.1, on the reverse strand, counting down.
GCGGGCGGCCGGTGCGTCGAACTGGGCCTGGAAACGGCCCCCGAGCGCGCCCGCCGCATCGTGGCGGAGCGCAACCTGTCGAGCGACAAAGTGAAACGCGCCGTGGAAATCGCCCATGGCGCCGGTGTCGGCGTGGCTCTTCACCTGATCGAGGGATTCGACCGCAACGGTCTCGACTCGCTGGCGGAGGAAGACCTGGAAGCGACCGCCGAGGAAGCCCGGCGCCTGGACCCTCAGGAGGTGCACCTTCATCGCTTCGTGCGTTGGCCCCGCAAAACGAGCTGGTCAGACACCGATGTGCCACGGCTCGCCATTGCCGGCAAACAAGGGGTCGAGTCTTCCCCCGCGCCCGGCTCCTGGGACACGCCCCGGCCCCGCACCCGCGAGGAAGCGGCCCGCGACATGGCCCGCAATCAAGCCCTCGACGCCATCCGCCGCGTCGATCTGCTGGGGCGCAAGAGGGGCTTCCGCCAGCCGGTCGAAAACCCCGAACTCGATCTCGTTCAAATGCTCGAGAAAATCCAGGTCCGCTCGCCCCGCGCCCACTCCCTGCGCCTCGGGCACTACTGCGCCAACGGCATCGGACACGACGTGCTCGAGCTGCGGGTTCCGACGGAGAGTCGCTGGACGGTGGAATTGCCAGAGGACGCGCATATCAATTTTGGCGTTCTCAGCGAACCGGCACTGCCTGGCCTGCGGACCCGCTCGCCGCTCACGTTCTCCATCAAGGTGGAGCAGGAAGGCCGGGCGTTCCGGATTTTCCGCAAGGTCCTGATCCAGTCCCTCGATCCCGATTCGAGGCGCTGGCACTTCTACTCGCTGCCCCTTGGTCCCGTCCGCGCCGGGTACGCCACCATCGCCGTCAGTGTCACCGTCATGGGCGACTCCTCCGACACCTCCACCGCCTCCACGGAAAAGAACGACATGTGGGGAGGCTGGGCGGCGTTGGCGGTGACGCGAGGCCGCAGGGACTGGTTCTCGGACAGCCATTCCCTTGAGGACGAGGAGTAGGAGTGAGGGGGGAGGACCGGATGGAGGGCGCTTTCAGACGGCTTTTCTTGTGACTTCACAACTAACTCTTTTTCACTCAGTATTCCGCGCCAAAAAATCGGCGCGGATTCGGGAGACGAAACCCAGCATTTCTTGCAATGAGGTGACGTCAACTATTGACATCCCTGCCGCGCCGACTCGACCCTTCCTGTCGGAGTACATGAGGACTGTCGAGTCCGCCCCGAGATAGCGTTTCCTTGGATTACGGTTGAAATGACTTCACCACCGATCCGGACAGGCGACTCATTTCCCATGCGCTCCAGAGATTCGATCGGCCTTTCCGCATAAATCGGATTGAAAGGACTGAAATGATCGTCAAGACACCCTGGTTCCTCCCGCTGCTCTGCGCACTGACGGTGGGACTGCTGCCGGCCCGCTTGCCGGCTCTTTATCAGATTCACTCTTGGGAGAATTTCGAGCAGGGACTCTTCCCGGCCGCTCTCAACCTGGGACACAACGCCAACAACTCGAACGTTTTGATCCGTTCCTTCGACAGCTTTGGCCAGGCCAATCCCATCACGGCCCGCCAGGCCGCTCTCGAATGCGGCAAGTTCGGCCTCCTCATGGCCCCCAGCAGCGGCACTCCCCACCTGAGCGCGACGCTCGATACCACGATGGATCGCTCCCGCCTCGGCGAGCGCGGCCAGGCTCTCTATCAGGCCGATTTCTATCTGCCCGCCGAAGGCGAACCGACTCCCTTTGTCGCTCTGCTGGCCCGCCAGCCGATGGAGGGTTCCAACTACGCCATGTACCGCTTCGGCATCCAGAACGAGCGCGTCTTCTTCTCCTACGCCGACGGCGTCGAGCCTAACCCCCAGATCTTTCTCCAGCAGCCGGTCGCGCAGTTCCCCATCCAGCGCCCGGGCTGGAACCGCCTCCAGATCATCTTCCAGGGCCCCGACACCATCTACTGCGCCATCAATCGCCAGATGAGCAATTTCTCGCCCATTCGCGACGCGGGCCTGACCAAACTGGCGGCTGGCGTCATGGTGACCGTTCCCAGCGACATCGAGCCCGGCGATGCTCCGCCACCGGTGCTGGTGGATAACCTCTCCGTGCAGTGGACCCCTACCGAGTCGCCCCTGCCGGACTCGCCCTGGATCCGCCCCACGGTCCAGGAAGCCAGCACCGGCAGCCCCTTCGATCCCGCCACCATCTTTTGGTACGAAGACCCCAACTCGGCTTGGCAGGCTTCGCGCCGCGACCGCCGCCCCATGCTGATCCTCTTCTACATGCCGCGCCTCGAACCGGTGAAGTACCTCGAGCACCTGGCCCTTCAGGACCCCGCCGCGGCCGCCCAGTTGCAGAATTATGTGCTGCTGCGCATCGATGCCAATCAGCTCCACGGCAGCCGGCTGTCGCAGAAGTTCGAAATCTACCGCATCCCCACGATGCTGATTCTCGGAAGCGACGGCAAAGAGCAGCGCCGCCTCACCGTCATTCCCAACGCCACGTCCTGGGCCGATGTCCAGAAGTTCCTCGACCCCACCCCTAACGTGGGGGGCTGATTAGGCAGCAGTCCCCCGGACGGCGCGAAGTCCTTCCCGCAGAAACGCGAGTTGCAAATCGCTGTGCGTTTCCCAAGTCACCGGCCTCAGGCCAAACTCCCGCTCCGCGTCCCGGAGCGGTTTTTCATTTCCCGCCGCCAGCGCCGCCTTGATCTCTGGCAGCCGGTCGCGCAGCCGGCCATAGGGCCGCGCGTCCAGCGGCGCCGGGTCGCCGTGGGCCGCCGTCAGCTCGAAGTGCGGGAGTTCGCTCACAAGACAGAGCGGATCGCCGCCCAGGCTCTGTATGAACTCCATGGAGCTGGGGCGGAACAGCGCCGCCATCTGCGCGTCGTCGCGGTCCAGAAAGAACTGGCGCATGGCGTCCGATCGCGGGGTCGTACAAAATCCCGGGGCCAGCCTGTGGAAGCCCTTCTCGCCGTGGCGCTCCATATCGTGGAGGCCCAGCCCGGACCGGCCCGCCGCGTTGGCCAGGCGCTCGAACATCCCGGCGGTCCGGCAGCGATCCGCCCATTCCCGGCACACCAGAAACCACGCGCCCTCGGCCACGCCCATGCTGTGCAGCGAGGCGTGCAGGGCGTAGGGTTCGCCTTCGGCGCGTAGGAAATCCGCCACGGCGAGGTTCTCCGGCCGGGTGCCGCGATCGTCGGCCGAGCGGGGATAGTTGAACTCCACGTCGTCGCCGGGCGCCTCGCGCGTCACGTGCTCCAGGTAGGCGCGCGCGTCGCCCCGTTGGGCCTGCCACGCCGCGTTGTGGGCGTCGCCGTCGGGGTTCACGTGGGGGCAGAGGCGGAACGTGCAGGCTTGCGCCAGCTCACGCGCCCAGGGCTCCTCGCTCCGCGCCAGCGCCACCGCCAGCCGAACCGCCGTCCGGGGGCCGACCGGCTCGTCGGCGTGCGCCCCCGCCGTGATCGAAACCCGCACGGCCCCCCGGCCCGCCCGAAGCCCATAGAGCGCCCGCCCCTCGCGCGAGGCGCCAATCGCCTCGACCTCACAGCCGGGGATCGAGGCCAGTTCCCACGCGCCGGGGGCGGTGGAGCCGAGGGGGGTGGTGTCGGTGAGGGGGGGCATTGGCGCTGGGCTCGCTGATGGAATGCTGGGCCGATCAGGCAAGCAAACCCCAAGCCGGTCGGGTACCGGTCCACGTTCCCTCAACCGCGGATTCCGCGGAGGACTGCGTTCTCACGGAAGACATCGACTCGATAGTGGATTCCCGAGGAATCGCGGTCACAGCGAACTCGCCACCCGGCGCTCCGTGGTGTCGCTCGAATCGTGGTTGAGGACGACACGCAGCGGCCGCGCCACGCCGTCGACGTAGAGCCGCCAGCCGCGATTGTTGAGCACCATGTTGAGCCGCACCTCGAGCAACGGGCAGGGCATGACGCGCCGGGCGGCGAGGCGGTTGAGGAGGCGTGATTTCTCCGCCGGGGCCTCGTTCAGCATGACCGGTACATTGCCGGGAAAGGCTTTCAGGACCTCCATCAGGCGTTTCAGATTCTTCTGATCCAGCCGGCCGATGTCCACCTCCAGGCGGTCGGCGCGGCGGGCTTGTCGATCGGCTTCCGAGAGGCGCTCCATGCGGCGGGCCCGGACGATCCAGGAGAAGCCTTCACGGCGCAACTCACCGGTGACCAGAACGGGTTCGAGGGCGTTGCGGCTGTCGCGGGCGAATTCGGTCCGGTGCTCGTCCAGTTCGGCGAAAAAGCCGCCGCAATCGGCCAGCCAGCGGCCGGTGTCGCTTTGCGGGTCGGGTTCGGCACCGACGATGTGGCCGAGAAGCGAGACGACCTGATCGCGGTCGCGCATGTCGAGGGAGGCGGACGTCTTGACCTGGGCGACTTTCAGGAAGTCGGTGTATCGCTCCTCGGGGGTCAGGGAAAACACCACACCGGTGGCGGCGAAGTCCAGCTCCGCCAGCGATTCCCAGGAGTCGGGCGGGTCCGCCGGGGCGCCGGAGGCCTGGGCGGCGATCAGGGCCGGGTCCTGCTGCTCCAGGAGCCATTGCGGGTCCTGGCCGAAAAAGCTCATGGCCTGGGTATCGCGGGTTTCCTCGGGCCTGAGGTGATCGAAGAGACGCGGCAGGAGACTCAGGATCGCCGCCCGCCCCGGCGCGATGCCGTCCAGGGCCCCCGCCCGGGCCAGGGCTTCGATATGGAGCCGCCGCACCGCCGCGGGGTTCGTCCGCCGCAGAAGATCCGCCGTGTCGGCGAAGAGCATGGAGCGGCGGATGTCGGCCACTTCGCGATAGGCGCTGCGGGGGAAGCCCTTGACCACCATCAGCCCCACGCGCAGGCCGCGGCCTTCGGGCGACCAGCGCCATTGGGAAAGATTGACGTCCGGCGGGGCGATTTCCAGGCCCTCGCGGCGCGCCTCGGCCAGCAGCATCGCCACCCGCCGCGGGTCGCCCTGAGCCTGGGACAGCGCCGCCGCGTAGAAGCAGGCTCCGTCCCGCCCCCGCACCGCCGCGCATTCCAGCCCCAGGCGCAGGCGGTCGAAAGCGACGGGCTCGCGGTCCGGCGCGGCGCTGTCTCGGTCGATGGCGCGTTGCAGACTGGGGAAATCGGTGGGCTGGAGAGCCCGCAGCGTGCGCTTGAGCACCGGCGAATCGAGCGGCCCGATGCCCGAGGTGGCGCCCTCGCGCACGATGGCGAAGGCTTCCGGGTCATCGAGGGCGGTGGCCTCGGCGCGGAAAGAGCGCCGGCCCGTGCGCCGCAGCCATTCCGCCCCTTCCTCCGCCAGGTCCAGCAGATCGTCGCTCTGTACGCCGATCAGCCCGGCGCCCACGCGCATCATGGCGTCGCGGTCCCACTCGGCCAGCGTTCCCGCCGCCAGCGGCACCGCCGAGACGGCGCTCTCCGCCGTCAGGGCGTAGAGCCCGCGCACCGGTTCGAGGAGGCGGGGCCGGTCCTCGAGCCGCGCCAGCAGCCACGCCATGCCCCGGGGATCGTCGAGGCCGAGGGAGAGATCGGGGTCGCCGGCGGATTCCTCGCGGGCGATGGCGTCGGACTCGCGGGCGGTGCGCAGGTCCTCTGGCGATGGCATCCTTGGCGAATCGAGTTTGAGCGCATGGCGGAGCCGATCGAGCGCGAGCGCGGGCGTCCAGCGCATCCAGCGGCCGACCTCGCAGTGAAACCCGGGAAAAAGGCCCCGCAGGATGCGCTCGGCCTCCACAAGCGCCCCGGAAGGCACATCCAGGCGGAAGGGGCGCTGCGCCACGTCGGCGGGCAGGGCGAAGGGTAAATCGTGGCGGAGCGGATCGACCCGGGTAATGCCCAGCAGCGCGGCCACCAGGCTGTCGGTTAGAAAGCCGGCGCCGGGGCCGCGGGGGATTTCGCGCTGGTCGAAGGCCTGAGCGAGGCGCGCCATACAGGCGAGACCTTCCATCAGGCTGGCTTCGGCAAAGGCGCGGAACTCCTCGTCGAGGCGCTCGCGCCAGCGCGCCGGCAGGTCGCCGTAGCGCTCGGCGGCGCGCTCGAACACCGTGTTCCAGACCCAGGAGTCGGCATCCACGCCGCGCTCGAAGACAAGGCGGGGAAAGCGGCGGGCGAAGCGGGGAGCGCCACCGTCCGGCGCGATGGGGCGGCAGAGGGTGAAGAGCTTGCCGGAATTCTCGACGGCGCCGGGGAAATCGGCGTAGAGTTCGGCGGCTTCGCGCAGGGACGGCAGGTGCTCGCGCTCGCGCAGGGGCCGGGCGAGATCGCTGAGCGTGGTCGGCTGCTCGCCGCGCCGGCCACGGCGGATGGCGTTCCAGGCGAGGTCGTCTTCCGGCAGGGCGCACCGCACCGGCGGAGCCGCGATGGCCAGCAGCTCGCGGTTCTGGGCCAGGGTCCACAGAGCCCGCGCGGCCCGCACGCTCCCGGCGTCCACAGGCCGCGGCAGGGCGAGGCCGAGGCGGCGCTTGCCGAAGGCGCGCAGGGCGGTGGCGATCAACGCTTCGACGTGTTTGTCACGCTTCTCACAGGCGGCCTGTGTCAATTCGCCCCGCTCGCCTCCGAGGAGAAGCACCAATCCCCGGGGCTCGCGGAACACATCGGCCCAGGAAAGCACCGGCGGTTTGCCCTGGGTGGCGCGGCCCCGGGCGTCGTTCAGCAGGGCGACGAGCCGTTGCCAACCGGCCGTGTCGGCGGCGTAAAGCCAGGCGGGGGAAGCGTCCTCGCCACCCTCGCGGTCCATAAAGGGAGTGACCCGGATTTCGAGCCCAAAAATCGGCGTGATGCCCCACCGGCGGGCCGCCGCGTCGGCGTCCGGCACCTGGGCCAGGGACATGGGATCGGCCAGCGCCAGAGTGGTGAGGCCCAATTGCGCCGCACGGCGGAAAATGTCCTCCAATCGCGCCAGGCTTTGTCCGCCCGGCGCGTAATCGGACCGGACGAGGCAGGGCAGGAAGGGAGGCGGGGAGGGAACGGAAACCATGCGGCGGGAAAGCCCTTAGAGCCGGGATAGGCGCTGCAATCCCAAGGAATCACACAGAAGGTCAACCCCTGCCTGATCCGCTCCGGCGGAAAACGGAAGTGGAAACGTTTTGATCGAAAAAAACTTTCGGGCATACGCCGTGCTTTGTCCAGTATTCTCGTCTTGAGGCGAGCTATTCGCCATCATGCAACAATTCCATTGCAATGAGTTTGATCCATGTCCCAGTCCGCGAGACTCACCCAAAGGTCCGCACCGAAGCCCTCTGGAAAGCCAGCTTACCCGTTGGCTCTCCCCGGTTTTCAGGACTTTCTGGAAATCGGCCGGGGATCGATGGGGGTGGTCTACCGGGCCACTCAGCAATGCCTGGACAGACCGGTGGCGATCAAAACGATTCCGGCCGGCTTTTTTGACGAGCAAACGCGTAAGGAGCGGCTGAAGCAATTGGCCTTCGAAGGTAAGCTGCTGGCTTCGCTGTCGCCTCACGGAAACGTTTTGCAGGTTCACGCGATGGCTTGGGACATCTGGGGCAATCAGGCTCTCGTCTTCGAGTTCGTCGAGGGAGACAGCCTTCGCAACTTGCTCCAGGAAACGGGTCTGCCTACCTGGGTCCAGAGCCTCGGACTCGCCCGGCAGGTTGCCCGGGGTCTGCGCCACGTCCACTCGGAGGGCGTCGTGCACCGCGACATCAAGCCCGCCAACCTGATGGTCAACCGGCGCGGAACGCTGAAGATCATGGACTTCGGCGTGGCTTTCCGCATGGGCGAGATGGGACTCAATCCGGCCGGATGCAGCCGCGTGGGCACCCCTCTGTACATGGCTCCAGAGGTTGTGCTGGCCGATCCCGCCGTCGATCACCGGGCGGATTTGTATTCGCTGGGGGTTTTGATTTTCCAGCTTCTGTGCGGCCGGCCGCCGTTCATGAGCGACTCGGGTTTCGAGACGGCTCAGATGCACCTGCACGCCAGGCCACCGAAGCCGCGCAGTCTGGCTCCGGACCTGCCTGAGGAAATCGAGGCCTTTCTCCTGAAGGCTCTCGCCAAGGACCCGGGGGCGCGGTTTCAGAGCGCGGCGGAAATGCTCGCCGAGATCGACAGATTGCTGGAACTGCTGGGGTATCGCAAGTCTCTGGAGGGCCCGGCGGGTTCGGTTTCGGTGGCGCTGACGGGAAACCGGACCGAACTTTGCGCCACGTTGCCGGCGGACACGTCCTTCCCGGCGCGAGACGGCGCGAAGACCACATCCGCCGACCCGGGGAAACCTCCCGCGGATCCGCCCGATCCGCCCCAGAGTTCCACATTCCGGGCTCGCGAAATCGCGTTGTGAGGATGAGCCTTGTCCTGGCGACCGAACCAAAGTAGGGCATCGCTCCCGCCAGTGGGACTTTACCGTTCCGGCGAACCGCTCACCAGACGGCCTCTTCCGATTTGACCTCCGCAACTCTCCGCCGCCGCCTCCTGAAAGCTTTCCCTCTCTGCGTGCTTGCGTTGAGCGCGCTGGCCGCCGGATGCCAGAACACCACGCGCAGAGTGCTGCCGTTACGGCTCGATCGCGCCATGGTCCGCGTCCCCCCCGATCAGGAATTCATCCCGGGACCGACCTTTCGAATCGCCACCTGGAACGTGGGTGTCTTCGTCGACGAATTCGACGATCCCTACATCGAGAGCGAACTCGACGATGGCACCACCCAATGGGTGCCCCGGGGCCGAGACGCACGGGGACTGGACTCGGAACGCCTGGGTGCATTCGCCGAAGGCGTGCGCGCCCTGGAGGCGGACGTGCTGATTTTACAGGGCTTCGAGAGCCCGATTTACCTGCGCGAATTGGCCGAAGAGCTTTTCCCGAACACCGGCTACCGGTACTTCACCAGTTCCAAGTCTCTCGACACGGACCGCAATACGGTCCTGGCGAGCCGGGTTCCCCTCGGCGTTTTCTATTCCTATCGCGATGTGACGACGCCGATCGACGGGTTCATCGAGGAGGACGGCTTCACGCCATCGTACCAGCGCCAGGACAACAGTCAACTCTGGGCGGTGGATGTTTTCGTGAACAAGGACTATGAGTTCACGTTGTTCGGCGCCCGCCTTCGCGAAGGCGACGGCCCCCGCAATCAAGGAATCCGCGCCGGTCAGGTGGACCTGATTCAGGCCCAGGCTTCGCGGTTTCTGCGCGAGCGCCGGCGCGCGAACATCATCGTGGCGGGCGATCTGGGAGCGCGCCCGGGCAGCGACGAGGTGCAGCGGCTGCGGGGCGCCACCGGCGGCGTGGCCTTTTTCGATTTGCTGCAAACCAGCGACGACCCCACCACCTCGCCTCTGCATCGCCAATACCTGATGCCAAACCGCAACATGGTTCGGGAATACGTTCCCGAATCGGTGCGTATCGGCCCCGGGCTGCCGCCGGAAACCTGGGAACGGGTTTCGCCCCACCAACCTGTCGTGGCCGAATTCCTGGCGAACGACACGCGCCGGCGCAGTTCGCTCGAGGGCCTGCCAATTCCCGGATTCGAACGACGAGGAGACGACCCCGAATGATGACTCTACCCCCCATGCCCCGTGTTGTCAGCCTGCTGGCCCTGGCGGCGCTCATGCTGCCGCTGGCGTCCTGCAAGGACGAACAGGTTTACTACGAACTCGAAGGCGAAGAAGCCGAGCAGTACGTCAACCGCCAGACCGGCGCCGCCGAGGCGGTGGCCACGGCAACTCCCGAACCGACGCCTTCGCCCACGCCCGGCACGCAAACCGTGCGCGCCACGGCCGACGCGCCAGCCGGGGCGAATGTGGCCGGTTTCGAGATTCCCCTGCCGGAAGGCTGGACCGCCACGCCCCAGGATGAGCTGGGGCCCATGCGCGCCGCGGAGTTCCACGCCCCCGCCCCGGAAGGCGAAGGCGAAGGGCCCACGCTGGTGATCTACTACTTCGGCCCTGGCCAGGGCGGCACCGCGCAAGCCAACATCGACCGCTGGATCGGCCAGATGGAGGTCAGCGGCGAGCCGCGGACAGGGACCGCCGAGGTGGGCGGTCTGACGGTGACAACGGTGATGGCGCGGGGAACGCTGTTGCCATCGCGCATGCCCATGGCGGGCGGGTCGAACTCGCCGGTGCCGGGCTCGGCGCTTTACGGCGCCGTCATCGAAGGTGGCCCGCGAGGCTCGGTCTTCTTCAAAATGACCGGCCAGGAAGAAGCGGTGGAAGCGGTTTTGCCGGAAGTGAACGCCATCATCGCCACGATGGCCGGCGAGTCCTGACCCCGGCGGCGAAGCGCTGCGAAAGACGCCGCGGGATATGAGAACAGCCCTGGAACCGGAACGGTTCCAGGGCTGTTTGTCAGTCAGTGCCAGAGTCCCCGGGAGGACCCGGAGCGGCCGAACCGGTCAAGGACTCGGGCGCTTGCTCTTGTCCGCTTTGGGCGGCCGGCCGATGCGGCGAGGCCCCACGGGACGTTCCAGTTTCTTCTCGAGGCGTTCGATGAACGCTTTGCCGCCCCACACCTGACCCCGGATGGTCGAGCGGCGTACCGCTTCGACTTCGTCCTCGGGCAAGTCGGTCTTCAAGAACGCCTTCCAGTCCTCGACGGCTCCCTTGGGAGGCCAGTTCTTGGCGAGGAGCGGATCGTCGGTAAGCCCGCAGTGGGCCGGAGCGCTGCTCCAGCGGTACTCCCACGGGTCCTTGACGAGTCCGGCGCGGACTGGGTTCTGCTCGACGTACTTGACGAGCGGCCAGACCTTGTCTTTGTCGACGGGACAGGAGTAGAAGCGGTTCTGCCAGACGTGCCCCACGCGGTCGAGCCGGGAGTTGAGGTAGCGGCTGTAGAAGCTGTGGGTGCGGCGCAAGGCCATCGCCAAGCTTTCCTCCTGCTTGGGCACAGCCACGATGTGGATGTGGTTCTGCATGAGGCAATAAGCCAGCACCTCGAGTTTGTTTTCCTTGGCACAAGTCCGCAGGCGCTCAAGATAAGTCGAACGATCTTCGTCATTCATGAACACCGGCGCGCCAAAATTCCCGCGCTGCAACACGTGGTGCGGATACCGCACCGCAATGACGCGTGCCGTTCTAGCCATGAGATTCACCGCCTTCGCGGATTTGGATTCGAAGCGATATCATCTGTCTTCCCCTTCCAAGCCTTTCTTTGATCTTCCCAAGTACACCGTCCGGGGACGGAGCGGGGGGTTGAAGGATGCACCTTTGCCACGTTCCGAGGGAAATCCTCCACCGAGGTAGGTAAAATCCTACCTAGGGCCGATCAAGAGTCGTGCCCCAGGGACGGTGGAAGGTAGGGAGAGGGGAGGGTGTGACGCAATTAGAAAAGATATCAAAGCCGACCCATAACCAAGAGAATCCCCTGAGTCAGCAAGAAATCCCACACCAGGATCAGTAGCAGGGTGATGACCACCGCCGTTGTGGTGGCCCTGCCGACGCCCTCCGCCCCGCCCCGGGTGCTGTACCCAAAATAGCACCCGACTAAAGCGATGACGTTGCCAAAGACGATGGTCTTGAAGAGGCCGGAGAAGACGTCCTCCAGGTAGGCGAACTTGGTGGTGATGATGTAGTACTCGGCGGGGCTGATGTTGAGCGGACCGGCGGCCACCGCCATGCCGCCGAAAAAACCGCCCAGCAGGCACAGAGCGCTGATAATGGGCAGCATGACCGTGGCGGCGATGACCCGGGGCGCCACCAAGTAGCGCATCGGGTCCACGTTGAGGATGTCCATAGCGTCGATCTGCTCGGTGACGCGCATGGTGCCGAGTTCGGCGGCGATGCTGCTGGCGACGCGGGCGCCGACGACGAAGGCGGTGAAGACGGGGACGAGTTCGCGGGCGTTGGCGATGAAGGAGATGCCGGGGACGTAGTTCTTCGAGCCGAACTTGATCAGCTGCCATCCCATCTGAAGCACCATGACGAGGCCGACGAAAATGCTGGTGAGCAGGGCGATGGGGAGGGAATTGACGCCGATGGCGCCCATCTGGTCGAGGATGAGGCGAATATTCCACGGGGGGGAGAGGGATCGGCCCCAAGATTGCAAGACGAAGCGTGCAAACGTGCCTGTTTCCCGCATCAATCGCATGGTAAGTCGGCCGAGCGTCTCGACAAATGTATTCTGGAACAGTGAAAGCATGGCCCTGAAATTTCCGAAAAGCATGGGTCCCGAGGCGACCGGCAACAGTCATTTTCCGGCAAGCGCTTGTGATGCAAGGGGCGTCTTGCCCACGATCCGTTGTCATGGCCCGGAGGCCCCATGAGTCGCCGCTTACCCAACCACCGCTTCCACGCCCGAGCCATGACGCTCTTCGAACTGGCCGTCGTCGTCACCGTCGCGGCCGTTCTCGCCGTTTTAGCGGTCTTCTCCACCGGCGCCCTGGTGAATCGCACGAAGTACAGCAAGGTGAAGGAAGATCACCGGGTGCTGACCCGCGCCCTGGAAAACTACCGCATGGATTACTCGGCCCTTCCGGGAGACGTCCACCTGGAATCGCTCGAACGCCCCACCGCCTACATCGGTTCGCTGCCGGAAGACCCCTTCGCTTCCCAGCCGGGAAACGCCTCTTACGTCTATCTGCGGCCGAAGATTCCCGGGGTCGCCTTCGTGCTGATCAGTCAAGGGCCCGACGGGGATTACGATTTGCCTCGCGATCTGGCGGAGGCGATCGGCCTCGTTCCGGCTCGTCCAGGGGTTGGTTCGCTGGGTGGGGGCAACTCGGATCTGAACCCGATGGCTGTGGAATCGGCCGCCCTGTCGGTTTCGGAGAGCGATGCGGAGGTGGGAGAGACCGGTTCGAGCGGCGCGCTGGAGCCCGAAGAGATGGAGCGGCTGGGACTGATCGCTCCCCTGACGGCGGAGCAGAAAATCCAACTGGCGCAGGAACGGGCCTACAATCGGCAACGGGAAATGAATGAGAAGCTGCAACGCTACATGAAGACTCGCAACTGGACCCCGACGTCCACGGAGACCGATGGCGACATCATCACCATCGTGCGCTACTGAGCCCTCGTTGGGCCAGGCCTTCGGCCGTGGGCTGGGGCGCTATCGGCTGGCGCTGGCCGCTTTAGGGTTCGTCGCGGCGGCGGCGGTGGCTTATGGTCCGCCGCTGGGGGTCATTCTGGCGGGGGTGCTGGCCCTGCCGGGCCATGTGCTGAGCCATTTGCGGCTTCCGGCCGCCTACCGCTCCGCCTGGAACTGGGCCACGGGCCTCTTCCTGGTGCTGGCGATCACCGAATCGGTGGTGCATTCGGGCTATTCGCCGCTCCACATCTGCCTGCTTTGCGGGTCGTTCCTTCTGCTGAGATCCCTCTCGCTGCCGGTGCGCTCGGTGCGCCGGGGCCTTTTGCAGACGTGGCTTCTGGCGTCCGCGCTGCTGGCCTTTTCGGCGATGGGCGGGGCGACGCTGACGCTCATGCTGCTGACTCTCCTCTGGGGCGTTTTGTCTTTGGGGGCGTTTTTGGCTTTGGGAAGCGCGCCGCCGGAGAGGCTGGCGGCAGCCCCCAATCGAGCGGCGGTGGAAAATCTTCGATCCGCGAACCCCCGCTTGGCGGCCCATCCGAAATTTCCCTTGGCGATGGCGGGCGCGCTCCTCAGCACACTGATTTTTCTGATTTTACCCCGTTCGAATGGGGAAGAGCAGAGCGGCTGGCTGGCGCAGATGGGCATGGCCCAGAGGCGTGCCGTGGCGCTGGAGCAGGTCTTTGGCAGCGCCTCGATGGACCTGCGTTCCCTCAGCCAACTGAAGGCCATGCCGGGCGTGGCGATGCGTCTGCGGACGGGGGAAGGGCCGGCTCCGCGGCTGAGCGGCCTGCGCATCCGGACGATGTCGCTGTCGGAATTCCGCGGCGACCGCTGGTATCGGGACCCGAAATTGACGGAATGCGCCGTGCGGCTGGAGGAGTCGCCTCAGCGGATCGTCCGCCTTCCAGGCGAAAGCGAGGCCCCGGAAGCGGGACGGGAGACCTACGGACTGATGCTGTCGCATTTGCCGATGCCGTTCCTGCCCCTGCCGGAAGGAACGGTAACGATCGGGGGTCTGGGTAGCCAGGGCGCCTTCGCCGAGCGCGACGGCAGTGTGCGGCTGCCGGAAGGCGGCTCCTATCCCCGAACCCTGGAGGTCACGACAACGCCGCGGGAGAACGCGCGCAACATGGCGCTTCCCCTGGCGTCGCACCGTGAGCTGCCCGCTCATTTTCCGCAGCGCCACCTGCTGGGTTTCGCGCGTCAGGCGGTGGGAACGGCCTCGACGGACCGGGAGAAGGCGGCGGCGCTGACGGCGTTTTTCCATCGTAACGGGCGCTACACGACGGACTTGAGATCGCTGCGCCAGAGCGGCGGAGAATCGGAAGCGCCGGACGCGGTGCTGCGGTTCCTGAGCGGTTCGATGGAGGGCCATTGCGAACTCTTCGCGAGTTCGATGGCTATTCTTGCCCGAAGCCTCGATCTGCCGTCGCGGGTTGTGGTGGGCTATCACGGAGGCGACTTCGACGCGGCGCGGGGTGAGTTGGTTTTCCACCACGCGGACGCCCACGCCTGGGTCGAGATCTTCCTGGAGGGGGAAGGCTGGGTGGCGTTCGATCCGACGCCGAGCGCGCCGGTGTCGACCCTGACGGCGACGCAACCGCTTCTGGCGCAGACCGGGGCGGCCATTGGAGCCCTGAGGGACGGGCTGCGGCAGCGGTTCCTGAGCTACGACGCGGACTATCAGCAGACGTTGCTGCGCACGGCGAAGAACCGAGTGGCCGGAACTCTGGGCGCGTTCGAGCGGGGTCTGCTGCCGAGGACATGGAACCGCATCGAAGAGAATGCGGCGAAGCCCCGGGTGGTCTTGGCGTTTGTGGCGCTCCTGCTGATCAATGGCGGGGCCTACTGGATCGAAAAGCATTGGTCGGGGAGAAAACGGCGCCGGCCCGCGGCGCGGGCCGATGAGTCTCCAATCCCGGCACCGCCGCAAGCGCTGGTGGAGTTGGTGAAGGGGCTGGCACTGGAGGGCTCGGAACGGCTTCCCGCGCCGGAGAGCTGGACCCATATGACGCCCCAACAACTGATCCGGAAAGCGGGTGCGGTGGGCGGCGCGCCCGCCGCGATCGTCGGTGAGGCGGAGCGGCGCTACGAGCAATGGCGCTATGGCGGCGAGAGTGCGGGGAGCAAGGAGGCGCTGCGCGAACTGAAGGGGCGCCTGCAAGAACACAAGCGGCTCCGCGAGGCCAAATCGTAAGTTAGTCTTCTTCCGCGATTTTGCGCCGTTTTCGGATGGTGGCCTGTCGTTTCTCAGCGGCCTCCGGAGTGGTTTTCCAGCGCCGGTGGAACCAGAAGTACTGGGCCGGATAGAGGCGGATCATGTCCTCGAGCACGGCGACGTGGCGCCGGGTGAGGTCGAGGACCTGCTCGTCGCGGGTGGCGCCTTGGGCCTCGGCGGGCCAGATGGGAGGCCGGAAGACAAGGCGGTGGCGCGTGGGCCCGAGACGGACCAGATAGGCGGGCAGCAGGGGCCGGCCGAGACGCAGCGCGAACACCGCGGGCGCGGGGGTCGTGGAGGCCTGTTGGTGGAAGAAGGGGACAAAGACGCCATGGGTGCGCATGTCCTGATCGGGGAAAAAGGTGACGACGCGCTGGTTCTTGACGGCGGAAATGATGCGGCGCGGCAGGGAATCCTCGTCGGTCCAGAGGATTTCCAGACCGTCCTTGCGGCGCCACCGCTCGACGTCGCGTTGAAGCAACGGGTTGTGCAGGGGCTTGGATACGACGGTGACGGGGTAGCGCTGGCTCATGGCGGCGCCGAGCAGTTCCCAATCTCCGAAGTGAGCGGTGACGGCGATGGGAGGCCAACCGGTGCTCCGCAGGAGGTCGACATGCTCCTGGCCTTCGACTTCGACGACGCGGGCCTGGGTGGTGGGGCGGTCCCAAACGCGCAGGCAGAGGCTTTGGGCGCCGAGTAGACCGAGGCTGGTGTAGGCTTCGCGCGCGAGGCGTGAGCGTTCGCCGGAGCTGATGTCGCCGCCGAAGGCGATTTGGAGGTTTTCGAGGACGACGCTTCGCCGCACGGGTGCAATCCGACCGGCCATTGCGCCGAAGAAGGCGCCGAGATTCAGCGCCAGCGCTGGAGGCAAGTGCCCCAGCAGGTTCGAGAGGGCCAGGGTGGCGATGTATTCGGACCGGTGGGAAAGGGTCGGCTTGTCAGAGCGGGCCATGGGTACGGGTGGGAGCGAAGATCTCTGAGGGGGAGTGCTTCGCGGAGAATGGCCGGGGAAATTCAGACCCCCCCGAGAGCCTCCAAGTGCTTCTGGGCGCGGTCGACGTGCTTGTCGTCGTTGCGGGACCGGCTGATTTCCAGGACCCGCTTCCACTGTTCGATGGCTTGTTGGTGCGTGGCGGGGTTTTTCTCGTAGACGATGGCGAGGTTGTTGTGCGCCGGCAGGTACTGCTCGTCGATGCCGAGGGCTTTCTTGTAGCACGCGGCGGCGTTCTCATAGTCGCGCTGGCGCATGAAATCGACGGCGTCTTTGCAGTAGCGGTCGATCATTTCCTTCGGGCTCAGGGTGGAGGCGTCGGGGCCCACCGTGGGTTGGGTCGGCGGGGGCGCATGGAAGGTGGGGGAAGAAGGCGGAGCGGGGGGACCGGAGGTATCGCCGGCGGTGCCATCGGCCTTGAATTCGGGGCGGGCGAGGGACTGGAGGACGGCTTTGGCTTCGGCGCCGGTGAGGATGTCGAAGATGGCGTCGAGTTTGGAGACGGTAAGGATGTCGCTGACGCTCTTGGAGGGGGAGACGAGAGCGAGGCGGGAGCGGCTCTTGTTGGAGGAGACCTTCATGCCGACGAGGACGCCGAGGCCGGCACTGTCGATGAATTCGACTTTCGAGAGGTCGAGGTTCACCTGGGCCACACCCGGGACGATGCGCGGGACGACGGCGCTCTTGAGGCGATCACACTCGTCGAGGACGACGCGGCCCGAGAGCTGAACGAGGATCTTGTCGGAATTTTGATAGATTTGAATATCCATCTTTGTGTGAAGCAGGACCTCTTGTGATTTGCGCTCGTGGAGCGGACCTTTGCGACTCGGTCAGCCCGGTTCTCAGGTGTTGGGCGTGGTGTTGGCGGCAGGGGTGTAACCTTCCTGCTCCGCCAGATCTTTCGCGCCGGGTTTCTGAGCGACTTCCGCTTTGCGGGTTTCCAGAGCGGCAAGCTTTTCCTGAACGCCCTCTTCCGTCAGGAGGAAATCCGGGAAAGCGAAGTGACTGATCACGTTGATGTAAGCGCGAACGATCACCTGACCTTCTCTGCGAGGATTGGATTGCATCTTCAAGGCGTCAACCTCATACAGCCGCTTCTTGTGGGTCAGGTCGTGAAGAAAGGCCATCACGTTCGAGTTCGTGCCTGAGAATTCGATCTCGATGGGAACGGACGCGGCCACGGTGTCTTTCTTTTCGCCTGTCTCCGCGGGTGCGCCCAGCGCACCGGGGCCGTAGCCGCCGGCGCCCGGATAGCCACCGCCGGCGCCGGGGTATCCGGCCCCGCCGCCGTAGTACTGCTCGTAAAGGAGGGCTTCCTGGCTGGCCGCGCTGGTGTCGGTCTGGCTTTCCGTTTCGTCCGCCTTCTTCTTCTCGGGCGGAGGCCACTTGATCAGGGTCATGTCGACGAGGTCGACGTAGGAGATTTCTTCGATGCCGTTCTGCTCGGCGATTTCGACGATGTCGAGCAGGGCGTCGATCTGCTTGTAGACGGTCAGGAGCGACTTGGGCCATTCGAGGCGGAAGAGATCGCTCAGGCGCCGCTCGAATTCCTCGTCGCTGATCTGGCGTTCGCGCTGCTCGAGCAAGGTGTCCTTGGGCAGGATTTCTTTGAATTGGTCGACTGCGCTGAGGTGGTAGAGCAGGCCGGTGGTTTCGCCGAAACGCTCCTCGAGGAAGTCCTTGAACTCGGGGTTGTATCCGAGGGCGGTGAGCATGCGCTCGTACTCGGTTTCCTTCTGCCGGAGAAGGTCGCTGTTGTCGGGAAGCTGGGAAATCACGACGTCGGTGTCGCGGAGGCGGCGAATGAGGTCGCCCGGATCGGCGCCACGCTGGACGACTGGCGGGGGAGCGCTTTGCAGGCCCCAGCGGAAGGCGTCGTTTTGATCGACGGGGCGGCCTTCGATGAAGGGACTGGGGGCCTGGACGCGCGCCTCGACAAAGGTCAGGCGGGGGTTGGCGTCGCGGTTGGCGGCGCGGGTCTGAAGGCGCTCGAGCTGCTGCCAGATATTTTCCTTCTGGAGACGCTTGAAGAGGGCTTTCTCTTCCTCGGTCTCGCCGCCCTTGATGTATTCCTTGGGAATGGGGAGGCGGCTGTCGCGGAAGACCTCGAAGAGGTCTCTCTCGGCGTTGATGGTCCGGAATTGGAAGCGATAGATTTCGTCCCAGGCGCGGGCGTTGCCCTGGGATTCGAGCTGGCTCTTAAGGCTGTTGTACTGGTTCCTGGCGTCCTCGAATTCCCGGGCCCGTTCCCGGAAGACAAACCAATGCAATCCGCCGATGACGGCCAAAGCGGCGATCACTCCGATGACGATGCGTTCGCGATTTCCAATGCGCATATTCGAGGCCTTTCTGTTTCCGCCCGGGGCGGGCGCCGACGCGACCGTATGGAGTGCGGCTGGCTTTGCGGCGCCCGTGCTGTCGAGGCAGAACACGAGGTTTCGCTATATCTCCGCCGACCCTTGATCTGTCAACCCAAATGGTCTTGCCCTCTGAGTCGAAGCGGGACAACCCTAACTGCTGTCCTCACCGGATAAATCTTCCTGTGGAGCGCCCCCAGCCCGGCCACCGACGACGCCATGCCCAAACTGATCATCCAATCCGGCGAGCAACAAGGCCGCGTGATCCAGCTCGGAGCTGGCCGGCGCATCAGCGTGGGCCGAAGCGTAAACAACGAACTGCAAGTTGTGGACCGGCGCATGAGCCGCAACCACGCCGAGGTGTACGAGGAAGACAAGCACTATTTCATGCGGGATCTGGGCAGCAAGAACGGCTCGCAGCTCAACGGCGCGACCATCGGCGGCCCCACTCAGTTGCGCAGCGGCGACATTTTGCAGATCGGCGACACCACGCTGCTCTTCGAAGAGGACAGCATCGCCGACGCGATGGACAGCGTGTCCTCGGGCCAGACCTTCATGGGCACGCCGCCCGTGGGCCGGCCGAACCAAAGCTACAAGGTGGTGGACGAAAACCAGTGGGGATCGACCCGCGGCGAAGTGCGCGCCGGCGTCCGACCCGCCCAGACCGTCAATATCGACACCAATCACGGCATGGCGCTCAAAGACGCGTCCAAGCGCCTGGAAATCCTCTACCAGATCAGCGAGGCGATGCGCTCGCTCCTGGACCTGGACCAGGTGTTGGAGAAGGTGGTCGAGCTGATTCAGGAAATCCTGAAGCCGGACATCTCCTATCTGCTCATCAAGAATCCGGAAACCAACGAGCTGGAACCGCGCGTGGTACGGGCCCGCGATGGCGAAGATCAGGAAGTCAAGCTGTCCAGCTCCATCGTGGATAAGTGTATGGCCGACCGGGTGTCGATGCTGGTGTCGGACGCGGCCCAGGACCAGCGCTTCGCCAGCAGCGAGTCCATCATCCTCAATCGCATCCGCACCGCCATGGTGGCCCCCATCGTGTATCAGGACGAGGCGCTCGGCGTGGTCTATGTGGACACCCGGACGCGGATGATGCCCTACAGCCGCGAGGAGCTGGAGCTGCTGACGGGTCTGACGAACCAGGCGGCGCTCGGTATCATCAACGCGCGGCTGCACAGCCAACTGGTCGAGCAGTACAAACTGGCCCGCGAGATGGAAATCGCCCGCACGATCCAGATGAACCTGCTGCCCAAGGTGTACCCCAACGTGCCCGGATACGATGTGTCGGCGATGTCGCTGCCGGCCAAGCAGGTGGGCGGCGATTACTACGACTTCCTCGAACTGCCCGACGACCGCTTCGTCTTCGCCGTGGCCGACGTGTCGGGCAAGGGCGTCCCGGCGGCCATCCTGACGGCGACCACGCGCAGTTACCTCCAGGGCGAAAGCGAACGCCCCAGCACCAACATCGTCGAAGCCGTCGCCCGCATGAACCGCATGGTCTATCGCGACGTGACGAACGATATGTATGTCACGATGGTGTACACGATCCTGAAACCCGAAGACGACCAATTACAGTACGTCAACGCCGGCCATTGCCATCCGGTGCTGCTCAAGCCCGATGGGACGATGACGTTCCTGGACAAGGGCGGCCTGTTCCTGGGAATCAGCGCGGAAGTGGACTACGAAGCGGAAACCATCGATTTCCCCAAAGGCGGCGTGCTGCTGCTCTCGACCGACGGCGTCACGGACATTCAAAACACCCAGGGCGAAATCTTTGGCGAGGAACGGCTCTTCACCATTCTGCGGGAAAACCGGCAAAAACGCGCCGAGGAAATCCGCAACGCGATCTACCAGTCCTGCGTCCGCCACCGCGGCGAAGCCGACCAGTTCGACGACTTCACCCTGATCGTCCTCAAACGCCAGGAAAGCGACTCGGACGTGTTCGACTCGGGCTTTGACGATCTGGATTTTGACTAATCCGTGTAGCCTGGGCGTCTCGCCCATGTCCGGCGGCGCTTTCTCTCCCTAAAGGTTGCCCATGCCATCCGTCGGGTTCGTGCCTTGGCGCACCTCGGCCGCATCGGACACACCCTCTCCGTCGGTATCCCACTGCGAAGGATCGGTGCCCACGATGTACTCGCCCATGCCCCCGAGGCCGTCGCCATCGGCGTCGCCCCACGGGTCCGGACCCAGATCGAACGTCGGCAGCTCCATGCTGAGGCCGACGGCTGGCGAGACAAAGTCGGCGTACCCGACCTGAAGCGTCTCCGCATCCAGCACGAACTCGCGAAACAGCCGGTCCGCCGGCAGAATCAAACCCGCCGGATGCAAGACCTCACCGCTCGCCGTCCCCCGCCCCCGCCGCTCGATCACGGGAGCGGAGGGGTCGGCGTGGTCTTCCAGGAGGTAGTGGAAGTTGACGGCTTGAAGTGATGAGCATACGACAAGTATGAAAAAAAATATCGTCCATTGGAAACCTTGCGCATACAGCCGCAAATGGACCGAAATTGCCAACATATCGGAGGCAATCACGTTCAGACCAAGACATTTTCTATTATATACTCTCGTCGAGATTTTATTTGACTTTCGCATCACGACCATCCTCGGGATCTACATGGTCACTGGGACACATGACGGGAATTATTTTGTCCAGATCTTCAAGAAGCCATTGCGATCGACTCACATCCATGGTCCAATGAACGTAACTTACTTCTCCTAATAACAACTTGCACGGCTCATGCCAAATCAAGACATATATCTCGCCTTTGACCCGTTTTTTGAAAATGGCAATATATAGATGCTGGTTCTTCCACTGGCTTTCATCTGGCTCAGAGTAGACCGCCTCGTCGCGCACTGCCTCAAGTTGTTCTCGAAGATATTCCTCGGTCATTCGAAGCTCTTTAAAATTTATGGTCCCTGAGTAGATAATGTTTCCAGAAATTCTTTGATAGACAGCTACATGATTTGATTTTTCATATTCTCTATCAGAGTTCTCGTTCAGGAACTCTTTCTCAAAATCACTTAATTGCAATTCCTCCACCCGTTTGTCGAACCCCAGGTTGTATGGACCAATCCTCACAAGTCGCACTTGATTAGGAGCGGCACATCCCAAAAGGTATAGTGTGATTGCCAAAGTGCAGGCTAAGAAACGAAAGGTTGGCATTGTTGATTTACTCCGCAGGCAAGGGATTGTAAAGTGGCTCGTGAAGCCGCGAATAGTGCGTCTTATTCTGGCTTGGCGATCCCTCTCGACCGGATGCAACACCTCACCGCTTGCCGTCCCCCGCCCCCGCCGCTCGATGACGGGAGCGGAGGGGTCGGCGTGGTCTTCCAGGAGGTAGTGGAAGTCGGCGGCGATGACATGGTCGGCCGCCGTTCCGATTAACAGTGCGAATAGAAAATGTTTTGTCATTCGTAGCCACTTCCATTTAGAAGAACTTGAGAATCTCGCAATAAGTCTCGGCCCATAGCTAGTCACAGTCTGCACGCAAATTATTGTTGAGAAGCTCCAGTATCTTAACAGGAAAGCTGTATCTCATGCTGTCGTGCGCATATTTCGCGGACTCATCGAGCATGCTACAAGGTGACTGCCAATTTACAACTAGGTAGTCATCCCCAAACACAGCCACGGCAACGTACATATCAACGTAATCAGAAGGCGTATCACTTGCAATCAAAACAGAATCATTTCTCAATTCAATCAAGAATTCCTCCCTCTGGCCAAGTTCAAAACCAAGGCTTTCAAGAGACACCTTGCCCGAGAAAGACCAACCATAGCCATAGTTTTCGAAGACGTACAAATACTTCTTGTTTAGATCAATCTTGTCCAGCGTCTCCCCCAAGCCGAGCCGATCTACTGCCATGCGATCCGTTTCAACTCTGTTGCTTACATATGGATTGTATTCTCCAACATTCACAAGTTGATAATCGCGACGAGCCTCACAAGAAATAAGGACGGCTGCTCCCGCAGCGACAAGAATCACCTGTAGCTTAGACCAATTCAACCACCCAAAGTTTAGAGTGCTCTCATTGCGCTTTGTCAACATTTATTTAATCCTCTTTGATATTGGGGTCAACGGACGCCAGCGAATCGATATTTGGCGCCGGATCGTTTGTAACGGTCGCAAGCTGAGATCTGTCATCGTCCCATACGTTGGTGAGAGCCCTTTGCTCTCTTGTGTAATGGGGATATGTTGGGAAAATAAACGGCTTTTGCAGCAGTTCTTTATCAATCTTCAGATCCCTTCTTACCACCTGCTCTGCTATATCCGATCTAAACTCACCCCAATGATAAACGTTTCCAGTCTCATTCTTATGACCACCCCTAGTACCAGTTGCACCGCCGTACTTAGATCTTCCCTTATCAATAATGTCCACTCGGTTGGACAAGGTGGACTCTGTCAACACCCCAAGGTCTGCTTCAAAGGCATGGTACAACTCATTTCCCAAGACAAGTGCTAGCTCATCTTCAGACAAACCCTCCAAGTACTTTTTAGGTATGAATATCTGCGAAGATGTCCCACTTCCGTCACCTCCACCCTCGCCATGCACATGAATTCCTATGTCGTCATTTGGTTTATTGAATAGCCCCCGCCGTCTCCCACGACTGTGGATGGAATGCTTGTTTTCACTGTTTTCCAAGTGCTCAATAATACTGCCATAGTAAGTAGAGTGCTCTCGAAGTCTTTCCATAGCGTCATTAAATGGCTCATCCCAATGCAGCCCCCTACTCTTATCCACCTCCTCCTTCTCCAATCCGAACGGATCAAAATACGTCCACGGATTATTCCCCGCGTAGGTGTACCCATTCCCCCAGGCCGACGCGTCCCCCCAAATCCCCAGCGGATCGCGCGTCGTGAAGCGGCCCAGCAGCGGATGGAGATGACGCGTGCGGTTCCAGTACATGCCCAGTTCGCCGTCCCACCGCCGGCCGACGAAGAGGTACGGGTTGCCGAACTGCGACTCGGTGCCCGTCTCGACCCCGCCCGGGTTCATCACGATGGCCCGGCCGTAATCGACGTAGTCATAGCGTTCGACGATGGCCCCCGCAGCGTCCACCAGGAGCACCGGACTGCCCATGTCGTCCTGCACGTAGAAGTAGTCCTCCGCCGTGCCGTTGCCATCCACATCGCGCTGCATCGTCAGCACGTTGTCGATGCCGAGGCCGTGGACGTAGCTGGCGAGCAGACTGCCCGTGGCGCCGTCGCGCTCTTCGATGACGTGGTGGCCGTCATAGAGGAAGAGCGTGTGCTCCTCGTTCGCGCCGCCCGAGTCCACGGTCTTCTCGGCCCGCCGGCCAAAGCCGTCGTAGGCGTATTCGTGGAGGTGGCTCCTATGGGCGCTGCGAACGGTCATCGGAAGCTTTCGCCACCCGGGCGTGGGCTATGGCTGGCGGGTCCACGGGCGGCACGCCCACCGTAAGGAAATTACGGCCCCGACACCACCTGAATCCGCACCCGCGCCAGGCCCTGATCCGGGTGGGCGATGCGGGCGAAGGCGGCTTTCGAGAGGTCGATGACGCGGCCTTTGGTGCCGGGAAAGCGGTCGTTGACGCGAACGATGACGCTCTTGCCGTTGTCGAGGTTCGTGACCTTGAGCCGTGTGCCGAAGGGGTAATGGGCGTGGGCGGCGGTCAGGTCGTTGGGGTTGAAGCGCTCGCCGCTGGCCGTGGGCCGGCCGGTGAAGGGGTCGGCGTACCAGGACGCGGTGCCCTTGTTCGACGTGCCGCAGCCGGCGAGGACGAGGGTGAGGAGCAGAATGGGGAGGAAGCGGCGCAGAGTCATCATGGAGGCTGCTGTCGCTCCGTCCCCTGAACAAGATCAAGGGGAATCAGTTGTGTAGCACGGGCGGGACGCCCGTGTTACCTTGTGTGGTTTTACTTCCCCGACGCCGCGAAGTCTTTCAGGCGTTCGAGGCCCTTTTCGATGTTGGCGCGGCTGGTGGCGTAGCTCAGGCGGATGCAGCGGTCTTCGCCGAAGACCTGGCCGGGGACGACGGAGACTTTGGCTTGTTCGAGGCAGGCGTCGGCGAAGTCCATGGAATCCTTGACCACCTTGCCGCCGTAAGTCTTACCGTAGAGGCCGGAGATGTCCGGGAAGGCGTAGAAGGCGCCTTCGGGGGCGGAGCAGGTGACGCCGGGGATGGCGTTCAACAGGTCCACGATGAGTTTGCGGCGGGCGTCGAATTCGGTCTTCCACTCGCGCAGGAAGGCATGGTCGCTCGTGATGGCGGCGGCGGCGGCGCGTTGACAGAAGGTGGTGACGTTGGACGTGGAGTGGCTCTGGAGGGTGGACATGGCCTTGATGAGGGGTTGCGGTCCGGCGCACCAGCCGAGGCGCCAGCCGGTCATGCTGTAGGCCTTGGACCAGCCGTTCACGATGATCGAGCGCTCGCGCAGGCTGGGCATGAGCGTGACCAGGGAGTGGAACTCGGCCGGCGAATAGACGAGGAGCTGATAGAGGTCGTCGCTGATGAGGAGGACCTTGGGGTGCTTCTCCAGGACCTTGCCGAGAGCCAGCAGTTCGGCCTTGGTATAGACGGCGCCGGTGGGATTGCTGGGGCTGTTGAGGACTACGGCGACGGTCTTATCCGTGATGGCGGTTTCAAGCTGATCGGCGGTCAGCTTGAAGTTCTGCTCGGGTCCGCAATCGACGAAGACCGGGACGCCGTCGGCGGCGCGGACCTGCTCGGGATAGGTGAGCCAGTAGGGCGCGGGGATGATGACTTCGTCGCCGGGATCGACGACGGCCATGAAGATGTTATAGAGCGTGTGCTTGCCGCCAACGGACACGAGGATTTCGGTGTCCTTGTATTCGAGCGAGTAGTCGCGCTTGAGGGCTTCCTGGACGCCTTTGAGGATTTCCGGCCCGCCCTTGGCGGCCGTATATTTCGTTCGTCCCGCGCGCAGGTCCTCGATGGCGACGTCCTTGATGAAGTCCGGCGTGTCGAAATCGGGTTCGCCGGCACCGAAGGAGACGACGTCGATGCCCTCGGCCTTCATGGCCTTGGCCTTCGCCGTCAGCGCCAGCGTCAGAGAGGGGGTGAGGCTGGAAACGCGCTGGGAAACTTTCATGGAAGGGTCCTTAACGAGGAATGAGAAAGCCCCCGTTGCCGGGGCGCGCCATGGAAAGCCGGACGCGCGCCGCGAGGCAAGGGGGGAATGCGGCGGGGGATGGAGCGTTCCACCGATTTCGTTTCGCCGGTGGCAACGGGAATGATCGGCCGTTCTAAGAATTTCGAAGCGCCATCACGACATCGGCGGAGTCGAGGACGGCGTCGGAGTTTTGGTCGGCGGCGTCGCTTCGCAGGCCCAGCAGGTGCTCGGTCTGTGTGCGCAGGAGAGGCGGAACGGAGGTGGTGCAGACCTCCAGGCTGATGTCGTCGACGAGGAAACTGGTGCGGTCGGTGGGATCGCCGCCGCCGTTGTCGAAAGCGAAGCGGAGTGTATACGTCAGCCCATCGGCGAAGCGGCTGACGTCGAAGGCGCGGCGCTCGTAGGGGCGGGCTCCGCGTGAGAAGTCGGCACGAAGAAGGACGTTGTCGTCGAGGCTGACGGTGAGTTCGCCGGGGGCGTCGAGGGCGGTGCCCTGGATTTCGAGCCAGAAGACGAGTTCGGCCGAGGCAGCGACGGGCAAGGTGACGTCTTGCTCGATGAAGGAGGTTTCCGCCCCGGTGGTACCACCGAACCAGGCGTGCCAGGATCCGCTGCGGGGCTCGGGGCCGCCACAGAGATCGACAGAGCAAACGGGCGAACCGAAGGCCATCGATTCCTGGCGCCAGATGGTTGTCCCATCCGTGTTTTCGAGGCCGCCGTCGGCCACGGTTTCGATGCATTGCTCACCCGCGGGAAGGGCGGTGCCGTGGGAAGAATCGGTGGCCCCAGCGGAGATTCCTCCCGCGCAAAGGATTCCACCGACAAGAAGGGGACGAACAAGCATGGACGAACTCCGGTTTGGACTGCTTCAAACCAGTTAGTGCGCCCAGGGCCGAGGGGTCAAGAATGGATAAGCCGCCGGCGAGTCAAAGGACTGGTCAACCTTCCCCGGCCAGAATATCGGCCACATCGACGACCGAGTCGCCGTTCTCGTCGTCGTTCTCCAGATCGACGCTTTCCATACCCAGCAAGGCGGGGAGGACCCCCTCTGGCAATGGAGTCGGGGTTGGGGTTGGCGTCGGTGTGACAGTCGCGGTCAGTGTCGGCGTTGGCGTTGGCGTCGCGGTTGGCGTCGGAGTCAGGGTGGTGGTCGGTGTGGGCGTTGGGGTCGCGGTCCCGGTCGGCGTCGGCGTTCCTGTTGGTGTGGGGGTTCCTGTGGGGGTGGCAGTCCCCGTCGGCGTCGGCGTCGCGGTCGGAGTGAGAGTGCTGGTCGGCGTCGGTGTCGGCGTCGGAGTGGGGGTTGCTGTCGGGGTCGGGGTTAGAGTCGCCGTGCCGGTGGGCGTGGGAGTCGCCGTCTGAGTGGGGGTCGGGGTTGCGGTTTCCGTGGGTGTCGGTGTTGGGGTATCCGTCGGGGTCGGCGTGGGAGTCGGGGTACCGTTGACCGTCAGGTCGGCGGAGGCGCTGACGGTATCGACGGCGTTGCTGACGAAGACGGTGTAGATGCCGGCGTCGGGGACCTGAGCGGCGGGGACCACCAGCTCCGCGTCGGTTTCCTGGGGCAGGACGAATCCGTCGCGCACCCACAGGTAAGCCGGCTCCGGATTACCGTCGGCTTCGACGGTGAAAACCGCGTCCTGGCCCGCATCGACTGTTTGATCCTGCGGCGCCAGGGTGATGGCGGGGCCGGTTTGCGGAACGGCGACCTTGAAGAGACGGCTGACAAGGAAACTGTCGTCGTAGTCCGTGTTGAAGGCGCGGGCCTTTACGATGTGGTCGCCGACGCCGAGCGTGAACGGCCCGGTGTATTCGGTGGAGGATGGAGTGGGGTCGGTGCCGTCGAGGGTGTAGTGGATGTCCGCGCCGTTGGTGGCGCTGGTCAGGGTGATTTCGACCGAGCCCGCGTGGTTGGTGCCCGGAGGATCGAAGACCGGGGCGGCGGTTTGAAAGAAGAAGGGCCGTTCGCTGCTGGTGCTCTGACCAAAGAAGGTGCGGTAGCCGATGGCTTTCACGACCGCGTTGCCGTCGAGGGTGATGCCGTTCTCGTCGCCCACGCCGGGCGGGTCGGGGACGATGGGATCCGAGCCGTCGAGCGTCGTGTACACTCGCAGGCCTGTCGTCGGTGGTGTGGTGCTGATGATGAATTCAAGGTCGATGGGGTTGATGTACTTGCCGGTGGCGGGGTCGAGGCCATCATCGGTGGTGATCTGCGGGTTGGCGATGGTGCCGAGGGGATCGCTGACCGAGTAGGTCTTGAAGAATTCGTTGCTGGGAATGAAGCCCGTGCGGAAGGCCTTGGCGCGGAAGAAGTAGAAGTCGTTGGTGAAGGGGTCGCCATCCTGATCGAGGAGTTCGATGGGGCCGTTGTAGATGGGGCTGGAAGTCGTCACGGGGCTGGCCGCCTCATTGTCGCCGAGTTCATAGCGGATGATGGCGTTCTGGGTCAGAGAGGTCATGGTGACTTCCGAGCCACCGATGATCGTGCCGAAGAGCGGCGTCAGGACGGGGTCTTCCACCTGATCGGCGTCTTCGCTGTAGACGGTGATGCGGACCTCGGCGAAGTCGCTGAAGACGCCGGAGTCGTACACCACGGCATAGATGGTCCGGCCTCCCGGGTCGTCGTACTCGATGGGCTCGCTGTAGACCGGATCGAAGAGGTAGGGGACGGTGCCGCTGAGCGAGTAGTGGATGCGGCCGCTCGGGTTCGGGTTGGTCATGGTGATGGTGGCTTGGCCAACGGCTTCCGTACCGGGCGAGACTTCGATGATGGGCGGGTCGAGTTCGTTGAAGATCGTGTATTCCGCCGTCGCCGTGTCGCTGGGGTTGTAGCCATCGAGGAAGACTTTGGCCTTGGCGGTGACGGTCGTCCGGGCGAGGGGGCTCTGGATCGTGATGGGGTCGGAGAAAACCGGGGAGGAAACCGTGGGCTCCGACCCATCGATCGTGAAGCGGATTTCCCCGCCGAGGATCGTGGTGCCCATGTAGAACGTCAGACCACCGGCAAATTCTCCGGTGCCTGGATAGATCGTCGGGCTGGGCAGAGTGACCTCCGGATCCGGCAAACGGGTGAATTCCTTTGTGCTGACGTCGCTCTTGTAGAACCCGTCGTTATAGCCGCGGGCGGTGATCGTGGCGTCGTCGTCGATGGTGAATGGCCCATTGTACAGTGTGCCGGGATAGAAGAAGGACGGCGACCGTCCATCGGTGCGATAGCGGATCGTGGCGCCCGGGGTGGCGGTGCTGAGGGAAACCTGCACCGAACCGGTGAACTCACCATTGGCCGGCAGGATGGCAACTGGCTCGACCTGGGGCGTGGTCGAAACGAATTCGGCGGTCGTGACCGGGCCCGGAAGGCCCAGACCGTTGAAGGCGCGTGCTTTGACGGTGGCGGAATAGTTCAGATAAAGCCGGTCGCCCTGGCTCGGGATGAATTGAAAGTCCTCGGGCGTGGGATCGCTGCCGTTGAGCGTGTAGCGCAGATTGATGCCGTTGGTATCGGCGGGGGCGAAGTCGATGGTGACTTGGGCGGGCGCATCGAAGGGACCTCCGTTTGGCGTAATCACCGGAGCGAGCGGCAGGTCCGGCCCGGCCAGCGAAGTGAACGCCGCTCTTATATCCGGCAACGGACCGATTTCGTTGCTGCCGGTTTGTGGCGTACCGGTGTCGATCAGGAGCTGGCGCAGTTCGGAAGGCGACAGGACCTCGCCAGCGTAGTTGTCGAAGCGCTTGTGGAAGTCCTGGATCAGGGCGGCGGCGCCCGCCACCATGGGCGAGGCGCTGGACGTGCCACCGAATTCCCCCGTGTACCACAGATCGTTGTCCGAGTCCGCGTCCAGTTCGTCCTCACCCGGGTATAGCAAGCCGTAACCGGAGGTCACGACGAGACCACCCCAGCCCTGCACATCGACGCGCCCGCCATGGTTCGAATAGCCATAGGCGCTGCGGGCATCGTCGCCGTAGGCAGGCCCCCGCCCAGCCCCCACAATGATGGCGCCCGAGTCCTTGAGCCGCGTGTTGCCGGCCATCTGAAAGGGAAAATGGCCGCCGTTGCCGGTGGTGTAATCGGAATTGTCGAGATCTTGCGAGCCATTGGCGGCGGCTTCGACGACGATGACGCCGCTGGCGGTGGCGGTGATGATGGCGTCGTAGGTGGGTTTTTCCCACTCCACCGGTACCAGCCCGAATTGAGGGTTCTGGTCACTGTCGAAGTTGGGCCCCGCAGATTGGGCTTCCAGGAGGATGATGTCGCCCTCCTCGAACCCGCCTCCGCCCGCCGCGAGTATGTTCGTGATCGCCGCGGGGATGTTGACGACGCCGGTGTAGTAGCTCGGCGAGAAGAAGAAATCGGCCGACGAGGCGATGCCGGAAACGCCGAAGTCGTTGAACGGATCGGCGGACAGCATCCCCATGACGGCGGTGCCGTGGTCGTCGGTGAAGCCCTGGGGCAGGTTCGGCGTCTGGATCAGCGTGATGGAGGGGAAATCCTCGTGGCTGTGATTCAGGCCATACTCCACATCGGCCACGCGCATGAAGGACCCGTTGATGCCCAGTTCAAACGCATAGCGCGCGTCGATCCCCTCGGGGGCGGGATCGAGATAGCCCTGATAAGTGAACGCCGGATCGGCCGGGTCGGGGTTCGTGTATTCCAAGGGGGTCGCCGAGGGCAGCGGTTTGCTGACGAACCAGGCGCCTTCCACGCTCTCCAAGCCACGGAAGTCGTTCACGGCTTCCTGCGCCGAAACGCCGTCCGCCAGGAACAGATGATAGTAGTTGTTCAAGTCGGGAAGCGCCTTGCCCGACTTGCTCGCGCCCAAGGCCCGCAGGCCATCGAGTTCCTTCTCCGGCGCCTGATGAAGCCGTTTCCAGGTCGAGGCGTCGTAGCGCGAGAAGACCTTGGCTTCGGCCGCACTCTTGAGGCCCTTGCCCGATTCCTCCTTTAGCTCGCCCGCCCGCAAGCGGACCTTCAGTCCGTCGCGGAATTTCACGATGATGACGTGGTCTTCGTGGTGGGATTTCTGAACGGCTACCTCGGGCGAGGAGGCAACACCCGCAACGGGCGCGATGGACAAAAGAAGAAGCATGGCGGCGGTGAGCCGCTTGATGAAGACGCAAGACATGGAGGGGCGATCTCCCGGAGTTGGACTGCCAACGTAGTAATGATTTCAATTTGCGCCCTTAGCCAAAACTCTGGGCTGCGAACCGTCAAGGTGAAGTCTTATCTGGAGAAGGTTTGCCCTCAAATTTAGACTCACGCCCGAGTGCCGAAAAGTGGTCTCCGGTACGGGGGAACGTGGCTTGCTGACCCTCAGAACAACTTTGAAGGAAAGAGAGGGCCAAAGCCTATGAAAGCCGCCGTGTTTCACTCGAAAGGCGACATTCGCTGCGACAACATTCCGGACGCCGAAATCAAGCACCCGCGCGATGCCATCCTCCGTGTGACGTCCACCGCCATCTGCGGGTCGGACCTGCATATCTACGACGGCATGTTCCCCCAGCCCCGCAACATGACCCTAGGCCACGAGTTCATGGGCATCGTGGAGGACGTCGGTTCGGAAATCAGCAACCTGAAAAAGGGCGACCGCGTGGTGGTGCCCTTTCCCATCGCTTGCGGCCAGTGCCACTTCTGCCGCAACCACCTGCCGACGGCCTGCGAGCACAGCAACGAGAAGCACTACGGCCCGCAGGGCGGCCTGCTGAAGGGCAAGGGCGGAGGCTTGTTCGGCTACACGGATCTTTACGGGGGCTATGAAGGCGGCCAGGCCGAGGCGGTGCGCGTTCCCTATGCGGACGTCAGCCCGCGCATCATCCCCGAAGAACTGTCGGACGATCAGGTCCTGTTCCTGACCGATATTTTCCCCACGGGCTGGACCGCCATCGATTGGGCCGAACTGAAAGGCGGCGAAACGGTGGCCGTGTTCGGCTGTGGGCCGGTGGGGCTGATGGCCCAGAAATCGGCCTGGCTGCAAGGCGCTGGCCGAGTCATCGGCATCGACGTCCAGCCCTATCGCCTGGAAATGGCCCGCCGCGCATCGAACGCCGAGGTCCTCGACGCGACCGAGGTGGACGTGGTGGACGCGATCCGCGAGATGACCGGCGGCCGCGGCGCCGATGTCTGCGTGGACGCCGTCGGCATGGAGCCAGACCGCGGCCTCCTGACGAAGGCGAAAGCCGCCGCCCTGCTGGAACGCGGCAGCGACAAGGTCCTGACGACCTGCCTGGACGCCGTGCGCCGCGGCGGAACCGTCACCGTGGTCGGCGTCTATGGGATGCCCTACCGCGAGTTCCCGCTGCACCAGATGTTCGACAAGGCCATCCGCCTGCGCTTGGGCCAGGCTCCGGTGCAGAATTACATCGACGACTTGCTGCGTCTCGTGGCCGACGGCAAGGTGGTCCTCGACGACATCATCACTCATCACCTGCCGTTGGAAGAAGTCAGCAAGGGCTACAAGATGTTCCGCGACAAGAAAGACGACTGTGTGAAGGTCGTGCTGAAACCCTGACGATCAGGGCTGAAGGAAGCGGTCGAACCACTCGGCGGTGAGCCGCGCCACCTCGTCCAGCTTGCCCGGTTCCTCGAACAGATGGGTGGCGCCGGGGACGATGGTGAGGTCCTTGTTTTCGAGGTCGAGGAGATCGTAGGCCTCGCGGTTCATGCCGATGACGGGGCCGTCTTCGCCGCCGACGATGAGGCGGGTGGGGGCTTTGACGCGAGGGAGGTTGGGGGCCGCGAGGTCCGGGCGGCCTCCGCGAGAGACCACGGCGGCCACAGATGCCGGGCGCTCGGCCGCCGCGTTCAGAGCCGCCGCCGCGCCGGTGCTGGCGCCGAAGAGGCCGATGCGCAGGCCCTCGGTCTGCAATGCCTTCTGCGCCCAATCCACCGCCCCCGCCATGCGGGCCGAGAGCATCGGAATGTCGAACCGCAGCTCGCGCGTCTGGCGGTCGATGACGTCCTCCTGGCCGGTCAGGAGGTCGAACAGCAGCGTCGCGAGGCCCGCGTCGTTGAGATTGCGGGCGACGTAGCGATTGCGCGAACTGTGGCGCGACGAGCCGCTGCCGTGGGCGAAGATCACGAGGCCTGTGGCGCCGCCGGGACGCTGGAGGTCGCCTTCGAGAGTGAGGCCTTCCGTCTGGATCACGACTTGATCGTGTTGAACGGTGCGGTGAGCCATTGGTAAATTCCTCTCGTTTAGTTGAGTTATGGTCGGCGTTAGAGGCCGTGAGGATAAGTTTCCGGCACGCGCTCCTTGTTCCATCGTAGTGAATGATCGAGTGGTTCCACCGCGCTTGTGACGTCGCGATGGATGACGGCATCGAACTGTCGCGAGAGGGAGGCGTCGAAGTAATGGCTGAAGCGCTCGGTTTCCGGGCGGTAGATGACGCCGATGGCGCGCTCGAGGCGCTCTGGGAGGAGGGCTTCGAAAATCTCGCGGTTCGCATGGAGCGGCAATAGGAACGACTCGCCGCTGCGGGCTTCGTGAAAGAGGGCTTCGTAACTTTCCTCAAGAGCGGGACGCACCGTCTTGCGCTCCATCACGCCGCCCCAGCGGCTGGCCGCCGTCACGGTGCCCGAGTAAGTGGAGAACCCGATCAGGATTGCTCCCCTTCTATAACGTTCGCGGGCCAATTGGCCGAGGTTGAGCTGGCCGCGCCGCATGCCCATATCGGTAAAGCGCGCGTCGCCGATGTGCGAATTATGCGCCCAGACGACGATCTTCGGGTTGGGTTGGTGCTGGGAGAGATGGTTGGCGAGTTCCTCGAGCGTTTCCGCCATGTGGCGGTCGCGCAGGTTCCACGTGTTTTCTTTGCCGCTGAACATGGCCCGATAGTATTGCTCGGCGCTGTGGACGAGGCGGGCGTTTTGATGGGCGTAAAAAAAGTCGTCCCGGGCGCGGCGGCCATCGGCGCTGAGGAACGCGGCCTGCTGCTCGCGGAGGGCCACCAGTTGCTCCAGGACTTCGTCCTCGCAATCGCCGTTCTGACCGGCGGTGAGGCGGTAGCCGTAGGCCTGGCCATCGTCCGAGGATAGGAGCCCGAGACAATCGTAGCGCTCACGGGCGCGGCGGGCTTCCTCGGGGTTGGTGCTCTCCAGGAAATCGAGCACCGCCTTGACCGACCCAAAAAGGCTGTAGAGATCGAGCCCGTAGAAACCGACCGGTTCTTCGTCAGAGGCCGCATTGTGATCGTGGAGCCAGCGGACAAACTTCAGAACTTCGGTGTTTCGCCACATCCAAAGCGGAAAGCGGGTGAAGCGCGAGAGGCTGCGCTCGGCCCCAGCCGCCCCGCCGTTCGATTTTCCCGAGACGTAGGACGTGATGCCGTGCGCGTCGGGCCAATCGGCCTCGGCGGCGACTGCGCAAAACTCTTTCTCGCGAATGAGGAGCTTCGTCAGTTCGGCACGGTCTCGATAGAACTCCTGCGTACCGTGGGATTCCTCGCCGATCAAAACGAAACGCGCGTCGCCGATCAAGTCGAGAAGCGGCGTGAAATCCTTGGGATTGTCTGTGATTGGCCGGGCCGCTCGCCGGACACATTCCCTTGCTTGCCTGGCGGTCATTGTTTTCCTCCCTATCACGAGGGTACTTGGAATGCACCTTTGAGAATATGATGCCAAGAATCGGTGAAAAGGAGGGGCGGTGGGTACAAAAAAGCCCGCTTCGCGAAGGAAGCGGGCCGGGGACACAAGGGAGGAAGCGGAAGCCGCGGGGTCTATTGCGAAACGGAAATCACTTCGCCGGAGACGGTCGTGTAGGCCACTTCCTGCTGGCCATCGGCGGTCGAGGAGATGCGGACGCTGGCGACCGCTTCGCCGTTGGGGGCGGTCAGGCTCTTGGACGGGGTGAACTGGGCGGTGGCGACAATCTGGGTCGTGCCGGGCTGGAAGGTGACGTTGGCGGTGGCGGTCGAACTGGCGACACTGCCGGTGAGACCGGATGTCGTGACAATGGCGCTCGGGCCATTGGCCGCGAAGACGAGCAGATCGACGGTGGTGCCGATGGGGATGTTGGCCGCGTTGACCACCACGGCGACGGGGTCGCTGGACATGATGGTCACGTCCGGGTTGCTGGTTGTTCCGCTCGGATCGCTGGGCACCGCGTTGCCGCCAATGGTCGCAATGGTCAGGCGCGGGGCGGCGCTGGGCAGATCGAGCAGCACCGGCGGCCCGGTGGAAGCGTTGGGAACGGACGAGCCGGACAGATCGAAGGTGAAGGCGTCGAGACGGATGCGGCCCAGGGAGCCATCGCCGCCGGAGCGGCTGGTGCTGTCCTGACGAACGCCTGAACCGCCCCGTGCCGAGAGAGAACCGGAGACGGTGATGTCGTTCGCGACGAGGCGGATGAAGCCGCCGCTGCCTCCACCGCCAAAGTAGCAATCGGCTGTGGTGGTGCGGCCGCCGGATTCTCCGCCGTCGGCCGAGATGGAACCGCTGACGGCGATGTCCCCAGAAGAGGCGATGAGAAGAGCGCCGCCGCCGGCGCCACCACCAGATCCTTTGACGATGGTGTTGGTTTGAAAGCCGCCGCCGCCGCCGCCGCTGCCGCCCTGGAGCGGAACGCCGAAGGAGTTGCCGTAGGCTTTGGCGATGCGGTCGTTTGGTTGGGATCCCTGACCGCGATTGCCGGGGTTGAGGTGCCCCGCGCCGTTGCCGCCGTCGAAATCGCTTTGTGCCTCCCGGCCGCCTCCGGGCCCGTGGCCGGCGGTGGCTTGCAGAGACACGTCCGGATCCCCGATGGGCGCCTGCGCACCGGTGCCGCCGCTCCAGCCGCCGGGTCCGCCGACCGACCGGGTGAAGAACGCGGCGTCGCAATCGTGGCCCTGCTCACCGTCGGCATTGATGGTGCCCGCGATGGTCACGTCGCCGCTGGCCAGCCAGACCACCGGAGAGTTGTTCGTCAGGTCCGGGTTGAACGTCACCGTGACGCCTTGCGGAATGTCGATGGTGGTGAAATTATACTCGGCCTGTGTCACATCGAAGGTCATGTCCGACTGCGGGTTGAACGCGCCGTCGGAGCCATCGGAGCCGCTGCTGAAAGACTGGGCGCCGGCCAGGAGCGGCAGAGCCAAGACTCCGGCTCCCAGAGTAAGTGAACGGAGAATTGAGGAGGAAATTGAAGGAGCCATGATCGAGCTGCGTCCTTTCGAGAATTCTAGGAGGTTAGTTGTTGTCCACGGAGACGGGTTCAGAGTTGGCGCGCCCGGATTGTTCGGTGGGCAGGAAGAGACCGAGAACGGAAACCGGATCCGAGTTCGATGTCCCGCCCCGTTCGTCCGAGATGAAGAGACCGAGCACGGAAACCGGATCGGCGGCGACCCGGCCGCTCTTCTCGTTGGAGAGGAACAGACCGAGGACCGAGACCGGTTCGCTAGCCGTGCGGCCACTGCGTTCGTTGGGCAGTGTGAGGTTCAGCACCGAAACGGTCGTTGTCGGGATGGTATTGGCCACGATGGTCACGGTCGTCTGGCCGACGAGCTGGGGCTGATCGAGGCTGAGCACCTGGATGTCCACTTGATCGACGAAGGCTTCCGACTCCGCCGGAGGCGTGTAGAGACCGGTTTGCGTGATGGTGCCGCTGACGGCGTTGCCGCCGTTGACGCCATCGATGAACCAGACCGGCGAGGGCAGAGGATCGCCCGAATCGGTGATGGTGGCGGTGAACTGGATGGGCGCCCCGCCCGCAGTGGTGATGGCGCCGTCGGGGACGATGCTGGCGGCGAAGCTGGCCTCCGGGTCCACGGTGACGGTGCCGACGCCGCTCTGGCCGATATTGCCGCCCGAGTCGATGGCTTCGGCCAGAACGGTCAGCATCTGGATGCCGCCCTTGCCACCGTCCTCGTCCCCGGCGGGGGCTTGCAGGAAGGTTTCAAACGTCATCGGATTCGGATTGTTGGGCGTGTCCGTGGTGCCGAGGGCCACCGTGGGGACGCCGTTGATCTGGAAGCGCGAGGAATAGGTCACCACATCGTCGTTGGCCGTGCCACGCACCAGGTAAGGCGCGCCCGGCGGAATGACAAGGCCGCCGCCGGTGCCCTTCGAAGGCGCGGGGACCAGCAATTCCACCACCGGCGGGATGCCGGCGGTGTCTTGAACGCCGATCGCCAGGCCAATGGTTTCGGCGTCGAAGGCGATGTCGAATTCCACGGTCTGCTGCGGCGTGAAGGGGAAGGCAAGCGTGCCGAAGGCCAGTTCTTTCTGACCGCTGAAGAGCGTATCGGGCAGGCTGCCGTTCAGGTTGACCGTCCCGCCGTCGAAGGTGACGGCGTCGTCGCGCCGGCCGACGGTGGCGAAGCGATAGGCGACGAAGTTGCCGCCGGGGCCGGACTTGGTGGCCGCGATGCCCGATTGGCCGCCGATGTTGACGAGGATACCGGGGTCGCCCTGGTCCGATTCTTCGTCCATGGCGATCAGGCTGGCCACGATGGCGGCTTCTTCCGCCGCGATCATCTTGGCCTGCTCGAGGGCGTCGAGGCTCTTCGTCGTTTCGTCGAAAGTGCGCTCGATCACGTCCACGTTGTCGTAGTACTTATTGAGGGCTTCCATGGAGAATTGAAGAAGCTCGGCGAGCTGCTCCATCTTGGCGGTCAACTCCTCGTCGCTCATCGAGGCGCCGTTTTCCTCGATGTCCACCGAGAGTTCCATGGCGTCCGCGAGGAGCAGCAGGAAGGTCTGGTAGTTCTCGACGTGGGCCACGAATTCGTTCGCGGCGCTGCGGGCGGTTTCCAGGTTCTGCTTGTAGAGGGTGCGCTTCTTGTCGAGTTCGACGAGGCGCTTCTGCAGTTCGGGAGGCAGCGGCGCTTCGAGAGGATCGGTGTTGCACTGTATCCAGGCCGCCGAGCCCTTGTCGCAATTCTTCAGGTCGCGCACGCGATGGAAGAGGCGGTTGCAGCGCTGGCGATCGAGATCGGCCTGCTCGGTCAGCGGCTCCACCAGATAAAGGGCGTCGATCATCTGATAGCCAGCCTGCACGGTCTTGTACAGGTTGGTCAGGAGGCGGGTGGCCGACAGCGCGTTCTTGAACCCGTTGCGCCGTTGCAGTTGCGACGTGATCTGGCCGTCTTCCACGTCCTTGGCGAGGAACCGCACGGAGTTGTTGAGGACCCGCGCCGTGGTCGTGACGGCCGCCTGCGTCTGCTGATTGCGGTCGCCCGATTGAGCGGCGGCGGCGATGTCCTCGACCGACATGTAGCCGTCGGCGATGGTTACCGCGACGTCCCGTCCCACACCCAGACCCTTGGAGGCGGGGCTGAGGAAGGGGAACATGCGGAAGGCGGAGCCGCCGAGGACGGTGGGAACGTTGACCCCGCCGACGTTGACGGTGCTGCCAAAGGCGGTTCGGTGGCCCTGGAGGCCGCCATTGGCGAGGCGGTCGATTTCGTCTTGAAGTCTCTTGAGATCCGCCTCGCAGCGGCGCAGGGCCGCCTGCTCGCGGGCGATGCAATCGCGCAGCCGCTGCTGGTCCACGTTCTCGTCGTCGTCGCACTTCGTCTTACCCGTATAGGGAATGACGGCGGAAGCGGCACAGCAGTAGAACGTGACCTGCGTCTTGGGCCGGTCCGGCGGAGGCGTCGGCATTGGCGGAGTCGCCGTCGGCATGGGCGTGGGCGTTTCGTCCGGCCCGGGTGTCGGTGGCGAGGTCGGTCCCGGCGTCGGCGTCGGATCGCCGCCCGTCGTCGACCGCGTGGGCGAAGGCGTCGGCGTCACCGGCGGCTCCGTCGTCGCGGTTGGATGAGGGGTCGGCGGAGGTGTCGGATCGACGATCGTGCCCGTCGGCGTGGGCGTCGGCGGCGGGGGTTCGGTGGGGGGCGGGCTGAGTTCGACGGTCGACTTGAGGACGACGTGATCGAGGTTCCAGTTCACCGGCGAGCCGCTCGGCCCGGTCAGGCGCCATTCGATGCGCCGCATATCGGTCACATCGATGTCGAAGTTGCTGATGTTGATGCCGATCTCTCGCCAATCGTCGGCGGGCGTGAAGTCGATGAATTCGCCCGGGCCGTCTCCATCGTGGATGGTGACGGAGAACTGCTGGTTCGAGGCGGCGAGGCCGCGGGTGTCGAAGCAGAGTTGAACCTGACCGGTGCCGTTGAATCCGGCGGCCATCAGATCGAAGGCCTGCTCCTGGCCAAAAAAGGACATGTAGACCGAGAACCGGTCCGGGTCCGCGTGCGGGCCCAACTGACCCCGCACGGGGACGCCGCCCACGATGCGTGGCGCGCTGGACCGGGCGGGGTTGCCTTGCCCAATCAGATCGTTGGCCTGGAGAGGATTCGGTACGATCCCGGAAAAAGTCGCCGTCGTCGGTGCGGAAAAGTACGTCACGCCAGGAGGCTGAAGCAAGTTCAGCAGGTCCGGAACGCCCACCGGGATGCGGTCCTCGTAATCCTCAATGAGAAGGCGGAAGGGAAGAGCCTGCTTGCCCGCCACCTGCCCACGCTTCGTCGAGGGCAGCAAATCCGCCAGCGCCGCCGGCACCGGGGGCGGCTCCATCGTGTCGAGCGCCGAAGGCATCGCGGCCTGATAGGGCGGAATCGCATAACCCACGTTCATCGCGAGCGGATCGAAGGCGGCTTTGCCTTCAAGCCGCGCCTTGAGGTTCTGCACCGCCTTGGCCGCTTCCACCTGGCCGAGGGTCGTCTCATCGAAGCGCGGGTTCGCGCCATCGAGGAACCCGGGCAGAGCCTCGTCCGCTGGGCTGTCGCCGTCGGTGATGGGGACGATGAACTGGCCGTCGTCGCTGACCCGGGCGCGTGAGACGAGACCAAGTTGCGGTTCGCCGTCGCCGTCGGCGTCGGGCTGAATCTGGAAAATCCAAAGCGGCATCTGATTGCTGGCGTTGGCCGTGTTGGGCAGGGCGATTTCGATGTCCTTCATGAACTGGCGCTCGCCCTGTTCGGGGCCGTCCTGCACCTCGAGCATGATCGCGCTCGGCATGATGATCGCGCCCTCGGGCAGTTCCTCGAAGCCCCCGGCAGGGCCCTGCGTCAACAGGTCCACCCCGAGAATGCCCTCCAGTTCCGCGTTGTCCACGTCGTCGATGCGCACCACCATGTCTTCCATCGGGATGGCGCCTTCGGGCAGCATGGCCAGGGCTCCGCCGCTGGAGACCAGCGTTTGCTCGGGTGACAGGAAGGTCCGCACCGGCAGAACGATGCTGTTCTGCAGACCGGCGGAATCGGTGACTGTCACGGTGATGTCGCGCAGTCCGGGCTCGACCGGAACCTCTGTGGACCATTCGCCGAAAATGTCGGGGGTCGCGCGCACGTTGGCCCGCGACGTGACGATGCGCACTTCGGTCGGGGTTTCATCCGTAACGATGCCGCTCACCATGACCATTTCGCCCGCGAGGGCGGGACCGTTGGGAACAGGCGCGGTGATTTCCAGCACGGGCGGATCGAGATCGAGCACGACCTCGCGCGTCTGGCGCGCGTCGGGCACCGAGTCGTCACCGGGCACCGACGCGGTGATCTCGACGATGTTGAGCCCCGGCTCGAAAAAGACGGTTCGGCTGAAACTTCCCGTGGTGTTGGGGAACTCGAGGTCGCCGATCACCAGATCGACAACTTGGGACACGGTGCCTTCGATCATCATCGAAGAGGTGGCGGTGTAGATCGTTCCCTTCGGCGGATTGGTGACGTCGAGGTCCGGCGGAAGGGTGAACGTTTCCCCCAGGAGCCAGCCCGCCAGGATCTCCAAGTCCAATTTCCCCAGCACTTCGTCCTGGTCGAAGTCCAGCGCGTCGACCGCTTCGGGCGAGGCCGGATCGACCGCCGCGACGGCCCCCTGATAGGCGATCAGATCGGCCGAGTCGGCGACTCCGTCTTGATTGAAATCGCCTTGAGCGAGAAGGGCTTGAGCCGACAGAACCAGAATCGGCAAGCACAGGACGCCGGGGCGTCGCGTAAGGATTGGCATTTTGACTTCCAACCGCGGAGGCTAAAAATTTTCACAATAACGCGCGCAGGTTGGAATGGAAAGCGGATGTTGTCTATCGAAAATTTTCGATGAAGGATTGAAACAACGCCCTCATCTCACTTCTCAGCAGCCTATTAGTCGGCCATTCACCGGCGAAAGCCAGCCTCTCACTCCAGCGCGTACAGCCTCACCTCCGAAACGTTCTCCTCCTTCCTCCACACCTCCCGCACGCCCTCCCGTCGCCAGAACTCGGCCCCGAAAAACTCGTCCACTTTCCGGTAGCCAACGACCCACAGGTGGTCCGCGCCCTCGGTGATTTCCCGGACCCGGACCCAGCTTTCCGCGTAGTCCGCCCGGCCGGGAAAGAACGCCTCCAGCCGCCCACCACTGTGCAGACGCACGCCCTCCACGGCGTTGGCACTGGTGGTGATGATGGGCGCCCGGGGTGCACGGGCTGGGCGTTCGCGTTCGAGCCGCGCCACCACCTCCCGCAGCCCGCTGCCCCGCTCCTCGCTCACGCCCTCCGCCCGAACCAGCGACACCGCCGCCAGCAAGGCGATTCCTCCAGCCCGCGGCCAGCGCCACGGAACGCACCTCAACCCCGCCACCAGACACAGCAGCCCTCCCGGCAGGCAAACCACCAGGTAGCGTTCCCGCCACATCGGCTGCGCCAGCAACGTGACGGCCCCGAGGAGCGCGAGGGGCACGACCGCCCCCGCCAGCGCCAGCGCGAGCCGGGGCCGGCGCCGCGTAGCCTGGAAGCACCAGCCGATCGCTCCGGCGATGGCCAGCGGCACAACCCACCCGAATTCCAACCGCCCGGCCCAGAGATCCTTGCCGCCGAAAACCTTGAGCATTACCGACAGCGACTCGGCCCAGCCAGCGGGCTCGATCCAGCCCAGCGGGTCGGCCACCGTCCGCGAAGCTTTCCAAACCCAAAACAGCATCCCGCCGTGCGCGAGCAACGCCACGCTCAGCGCCACCCACAACGCCGCGCCCGACCCCCGGCGCAAGGCCGGCACGGCCGCCACCGCCAACCCCAGAGCGATCCAGCCGGTAACCAGGCTGTGATGCCAAAGCGCCCCCGCCACACCCGCACACGCCAGCGCCAGCGCCGCCCGGCGCCCCCCGCGCAACGCCCACCCAGCCAGCGCGATCTGCAGCGCCGCAAAGGCCACCGCACCCGAATAGGGCCGCACGAATCGCCCCAGGTGAACGAACTCCGGATGCACCGCCAGCAACCCCATCGCCACCCAGCTCCATCGCCCAAACCCCAACTCCCTCGCCGCCCAGCCCGTCGCTACGATCCCGAACGCCCCGAGCAACGCCGAGAACAGCGCAAGGGTCTCGACCGTATGGCCGGCCACTTCGACCCACCCCTGCACCAACAGAAAGTACAGCGGCCCGTGCCCCTGGCGCGGCCGGTCGTCGAGAATCTCGCCCGCCGACACCCGAGCCAGCGCCGACGTCACCAGTTCGTCCACGTTCAAATCTTTCGACCCCAGTTCCGCCAGCGAGAGCGCCGCGTAAACCCCCAGAATCGCCGCCGCCGGCAACAGCCAACCCAACAGCGCGCTCCGGTGCAGCGCCATCGGCGGAATCGCGCTCTCCAATTCCGATGAATCGTCGGCCATATCTTCCCTCGCGAACTGGCGAATGGACGCGGGCAAACGCCCCGTCCGCCCCCCTGAATCACAACCACCGCGGCGGGGTGACAAGCATGGAAGGGGACCTGTCGGCCCGAATGTGGCCGGCTGTTGAGCGAACCCACCCGCCCTATTCCTGAAAGACTCACCGCCGAGCCAGCGAGAACACCGAGAAATTGGGGGTTATTCCGACCCGGCAGGGAAAAATCGAGCAGCGAACGCTTGTGCGGGTGACTCCTACAACCAACTCTCATTATTTCGCGAAAGGGCTGAAGGTCGATGGGAGGACGCAATGATCGACAAGTTTGTCGATTCTGAGGAAAAGAAGTTCGAGCGACAAGAGGCAGCAGCAATGCAAAGCCTTCCTTCTATTGGACTTCACCAAGCCTCTCGCGTCATAGATTTGAGGATCTCCGCGAAACTCTGTCCTCTGTGCCCCCTCCGTGGTGAAAAAATTTGACCCACCCGTTCCGCAACGCACATCCGATTGCGAAAAGCCGCACGCTATCGTACGCCTTCATCGTCCCGGTCATCGGCGAACGTCTGGAAGCCAAGCCATACCAACGATCGGCGAAATCCCGCCGCTCGCGGCCTCCGATTCGCCAACGAAAGCGGGAAGAATCCAGCAACTTTCTCGAGGAGCCCCTTATGAATTTCGTCCTCGCTCTCACCGTTTTCGCCCTCGTGGCCAGCCCCCTCGCCGCCCAGCAATCCCTCGCCGAGCGCCGCGCCCGCCTCCAGGACAAAACCGCCGCCCTCCCGCAGGACGCCCAGACCGCCCTCGCCGCCAAGGGCCAGGAAGCGCGCTCCCTCACCTACAACCTCAACGGCCAGCCAGTGACCCGCTACTTCGCCCTGGAGGAAGTGGAAAACGGCGTTCTGCGCCTTGTGGAAACGCAGACGCCCGGCGGCAAGACGCTCAACGCGAGCCAGTTGGCCGAGCGCACCGGCGAAAACTCCGCCCGCCTCACCCAGACCGGCCCCCAGGGCAACAGCGCCATCACCGACATCGAATGGCTCATGTCCGAAATGGGGTTCCAACTCTCCAGCGAAACCACCGGACCGCAAGGCCGCACCGCCGCCACCGACTCGCTTTACTCGCGCACCGAATCGGGCGTCGCCGGCAGGACCACCGCCAACGGACCTGGCGGGCGGACCATGAATAGCCAATCCCTCTTTGAGCAGACCGAAGACGGCTGGACCGGCAGCTCCAGCGCCACAGGCCCCAATGGCCAAACCGCCTCCAGTTCCTCCGAATACACCCGCACCGAAGAAGGCGTCGATGGCACCCGCACCGTTATCGGCCCCGACGGCCGCACCTACACCTCGGACTCCAGCTACTGGAAATCCGGCGAAACCATGAACCGCTCGGGCACCCGCACCGGTCCACAGGGCCAGCAAGTCACCTCGATGGATACCTGGGCCCCGACGGAAACCGGCTGGACCAGAACCGGGACCACCACATCGCCCTGGGCGGCCACCTCGCGCAACCGCACCGGCACCGTCGACGGCAACAACGTCACCGTGCAAGGATCGTCCAGCCGCTCCGGTAACGCCCAGCAACCGGCCCAACGCCAGCAAACACAGCGTTCCGCCCCCGAGCGCGGTGCGCAACAGAGCGAACGCAGCGGAGGCCAAAGCCGCTCCGGTGGAGGTCGCTCGCGCAATTAGGGACTGGTGAACTCGTTGCGCCCCGAGAAACCCCGCAAGCAATGGCAACCTGGCGCAGGTCGTGATCCGTTGAAATTCTTGAGCCTAAGCAGAAACCCTTCGGTCGTTTCGATTGCCTCTCCTGGAGAACTCGGACCTCCCCGTTCTCCTTCACCACAGAGGGCAGAGGTTCCACAGAGATCATTTGAAAGGTGCAGTTGAGAAAGTGGGTTGTCTGTATCAAGTCAAACGAAATCAGAAGGATACAAATGAATCCCAAGACAGAATACTTGCCAGACCCAAAGAAAGTCGCGCCAATTCTGGCATTTTTCTGCATCGATCATTTCTTTTGAAAAGAATCGGCCGCCGTTTTCCAGTCATCCAGCCAGGAACCGAGGCCCGCCGGTTGTTTCGGCGAACTTCAGAAGCGCCAATCATCTCTGCGTTCTCTGCGTCTCATCGGTGATTTCTGTAAAGATTAGGGGGGCGGCGAATTTTTTGCGAATTCCCGCTTGACTTTTCGCCATCTCTTCGCCTAGGCTCCACTCATCCTTTCCGGAGTGCCGTCCCATGAGCGAACTCGGTTACCATCTCTCTCACACCGACACCGATCTCCTCGAGGTCGTCGACGCGGAAGACCGCGTTGTGGGGCTCGCGACGCGGGCCGAAATCCACGCGCGGGATTTGTGGCATCGCGCCGTCCATGTGCTGCTCTGGGATGGGGCGGGGCGATTTGCCATGCAGCGCCGCTCCATGGCCAAGGACCGCTTTCCCGGCCGATGGGACATCAGCGTCGGCGGCCACGTCGATCCAGGCGAGAGTTACCTCGCCACGGCCCTCCGCGAGGCGCGCGAGGAAATGGGCGTTTCCCTGAAGCCGGAGAACTTACGCCATGAAGGCGTGTTCTCGCCGTCGCTCGAGACGGGTTGGGAGTTCATCCACATCTTCTCGGCGCAAGTCGATCCCGGCAGCCTCTCGCCCGACCCGGCGGAGGTCACGGCGGTGCGTTGGGTCACCCCGGAAGAGCACCGCGCCCGCGCGTCCGTCGACTCGCCGGATCCCGATTGGCTGGTGGCGCCCGCCGGGTTC
The DNA here is from genome assembly GCA_040219255.1 of Sumerlaeia bacterium. Taxonomy (GTDB): domain Bacteria; phylum Sumerlaeota; class Sumerlaeia; order SLMS01; family JAHLLQ01; genus JAVJSW01. The sequence goes on along the minus strand of JAVJSW010000068.1, from coordinate 75,336 downwards.
CTCAGCGTCCGCCACGTCCTCGACCGAGGGCCTGGTTAGCTTCCGAACTTCGCGATGATCGCCAGACTGATCTGCAAATAGATCACCAGCCCGAACACGTCCACCAATGTGCTGATGAACGGCCCCGACATCAGCGCCGGATCCATATTGAGCTGCTCGAAAACGAGCGGCAGCAACGTCCCCGCGAGGTTCGACATGACGATGATGGCCGCCAGACCGCACCCCACGCACAACCCGATGACGCCCATACCGCTCATCGCCCAGCACAGCAACCCCGCCAGAACCCCCAACGTCACGGACAGCACAACCCCCACCACCAGGTCGCGCCCCAGCACCTTCATGCCGTGGCGCAGGTCGATTTCGCCGGTGGCGATGGCGCGGATCACCAGGGCCGCGCTCTGCGTCCCCGTATTGCCGCCGGTGGCGATCATCACCGGCAGGAAAAGCGCCAGCGCGATGTAGGCGCTCAGCGTCTCCTCGTATCGTCTCAGAAAAAGGACACCGATCATTTCCGCCCCAAGGAGCAGCACCAGCCAAACGATCCGCCGCCGCACCAACCCGAAAACCGTCGCCTCCAGATAACTGCGCTCGTCCGGCAGGACGGCCGCCTGCATCTGCACGTCCTCGGTGTGCTCCGCCTCGATCACGTCGAGCAAATCGTCGACGGTGACGATACCGACCAGCTTGCCCGTCTGATCGGCCACCGGCAGGGCGATCAAGTCGTAGCGCCGGATCAGCTCGGCGGCGTCCTCGCGGTCGTCCGTGGTGGTGACTTTCGGCGGGTCGCTGACCATCAGATCGCCCACGACCTGTTCGAGATCGCTGGTGACGATGCGGCGCAACGACACACTGCCCAGGAGGGTCCGAGCCTTGTCCACCACATAGAGAGCGTACACGGTCTCGCGGTCGATGCCGATGCGGCGCACCTTCTTCAGCGCGTCCAGCACCGTCATCTCGGGGTGTAGATAGACGAAGTCGGTTGTCATCAGACGCCCGACGCTTTCCTCGGGGTAATTGAGGAGCGTGGTGGCGATGCGGCGTTCCTCGGGCGAAAGCATCGCGATCAATGCGCTGGCCGCCTTGGGCGGCAATTCTTCGAGGAGCGCGGTGCGGTCGTCCGGGTCCATCTCTTCGAGAATGTGGGCGACTTCCTCGCTCTTCAGCTCGTCGAGGAGTTCCTCCTGGGCGCTGAATTCCAGGTACTCGAAAACGTCCGCCGCCTTGTCCTTGGGCAGGAGGCGGAACACCATGGTGGTGTGCTTGTTGGGCAGATCGGTGATGATATCGGCCAGGTCCTGAGCCGTCAGGTCGCCCAGGAGGGTCTTGGCCGCGCGGTAGTCGCGGGCGGCGAGGAGTTCCTCGATTTCAGGAGCCAGCAGATTGCCCAACATGTTCGCTGTCCTCCCGTTTCGACAAAGATAGGTATCTCCCGCGGCGGCGGCCCTCGCGTTTACGCGATCACCCGCCGCAAAGCAAGGCCCGACCGTGGCGATAAATCAAAGGCTTGAGACACCTAGAGTTGATCGAGGACTTCGCTGCGATGGCGCTCCAGAAACCGCAATCCGAACCCCATCGCGAACAGCGGCAGGATGATCAGCAGCGGGTACGCGTCGGTCTGGAAGGCATGACTGGGCGATCCGTAGAGGCGCTGGATGAGGGAGATGAACGGAAAGACCGGATTGATGCGTGGCAGAATGCCCAGGCCGGCGCTCTCGACCACGCTGAAGAGGTACACGATGGGCGTCAGCCAGAAGGCGAACTGCAACCCGATCTGCACCAGCGGACCCACGTCCTTGACCACCAGGTGCAGCACGCTCAGCACCATGCCCACCCCCAGCGCCACCAGCCCGAGCGCCGCCATGATCGGCAGCGCCAGCCAGAAGACCGGAGTAATGGGCCCCCCCGCCACATACAGCAGCGCCGCCAGCGCGAGCATCGAACCACCATGAATCAGGAGGCTTTGCAGGTAAATCGCCACATGGACGACGACTTCGGGGACCGCCATTTTCTTCAGGAACTCGGCGTGATCGGCCATCGCCGTAGTGCACCGGCCCAGCACTTCGCTGAACAGGAACCAGGGAATGATGCCGCTGGTGAGATGAATGGCGTAATCGAAGCGCGAAACGCCGGCGCCCCCCTTGGAAGCCATCAGGTGCGAGAAAATCGCGATGTAGATGACGATCAGCACCAGGGGCTGAATCACGTGATAGAGCACGCCTGCGGCGCTGCCCGCATAGCGGGCCTGCAAGTCACGCTTGATGAGCAGAAAGAGGAGCGGCCGGGATTTTGTCAGGGCGTCGAGCATGGCCAGAACGAGACGCCCGGCCCCGCCGCCGGGTCAAGCCAGACCAAGGCGCACCCATTTATGGACCGGAGTGGATTTGATTTCCCTGTCGCAAATTCCTCGGCATGTGCGACTCTTCCCTTTCGGACTTGCGACTGGGCTTCCTCTGAGGCAGAAGAGGAGATGTTGTGGAAGGGATTCGACAGTGAAAGTCAACGAGCACCAGTTCTCCATGATTTGCGCCCGCGTGAACGCGGCTCTGGATGCGCGCGAGCTCATCGACTTCCTCGACTATAACGCGGCGCGGGCCAACAAGGTGAAGGGCCTCTGGCGCTGCTTCTGTCCCATCCACGAGGACCACGTGTTCCGCACCTTGGTCATCAATCCCCGGCGCAATACCTACCACTGCGAATACACCGGCTGTCCCGCCAACCAACCCAACGATTTCATCGATCTGGTGGCACGGTCCCGTCACATCTCCCGCTTCCAGGCCGTGCAGGACCTGATCGGGCGCTTTGGGCTCGAAAAGCTGCGCCTCACGCCGGAGGAAGGCAGCTTCGTCGACGACGCCGTGGCGGCCCAGAGCAATGGCGCCCTGCGCCGCGAACCGAGCGCCGAAGAAGCCTGACCCCCTAACGTGCGAACGCCCCGGGAAACCCCAGGGCGTTCGAGCCATCTTCCTCGGCGATGCGGCGGGAGTTACTCCGCCTTGACTTCCGCCAGGACGGCTTCGCCCTGGATGCCGTTGCGGCTGACGGCGGAGACCGCCACCAGGCCGATCGGGTCGCCAATGACTTCCGTCTCCTTGGTGTCCAGGCCCTGGTTCGAGGCCTCGGTCACGACCTTGGTGCGGCGCAGCGGCAGCGTCACCGAGTCGCTGGAGCCGGAAACGATCCGGTGATCCCAATCCCCGCCGCGCTTCATCTGCACCAGGTACAGGAACGCTTCGTCCTTGTCCTCGGGCTTCCAGGAAACGACCACCTGATTGGCGGCCTCGTTGGCGGTGGCGGTCACGGCGGGCTGGCCCGGTTCGTCGTCGCCGAGCCAAGGCGAGGCGGGGACGAGGGCGGCTTCCGAGTAGAGTTTGTCCGCGATGCGGGCGGCCAGCTCCTCGGGATTGTTCATGAACGCCTTCATGCTAAAGTGCACATGGCCCGTGGCGCCCGGCATGCCGCGGGTGATGAGGATCTGGTTCTCCAACTCCTCAATGTTATAGCGGTCGTCGCCCGGCGTGCCAAAGCGGCTGGTGTAAAGGCCGGGCCAGATGTGGCGGTCGTGGGGATTGTTCTGCACCCACCAGCCCAGCAGCAGCGGGAAGCTTTGCGGGACCTGATTGATGTTCCAGTAAAGCTGGGGAGTGAAATAATCGACCCAGCCTTCGTCGAGCCACTTTTCCGTGTCCGCGTAGAGGGTGGCGTACTGGTCGAAGCCCTTGATTTCGCGGGGCTTGCCGGGGCGGGCAATGCCGAACGGGCTGATGCCGAGCATGACGTGGGGTTTGGCGTCTTTGATTTCATCGTAGAGGCGGTGGACGAAATCGTTGACCGCTTCGCGCCGCCAATCGCCGCGCTCCATCGTGCCGCCGCTGGCTTGGTAGGCGGCCCACGATTCGTCGTCCGGGAAATCCGCGCCATCGTTGTAGGACGGGTAGGGGTAGAAGTAATCGTCGAAGTGAATGCCGTCCACATCGTAGCGATTCACCACGTCCATCACCACGGCGATGCTGTGGTCCTGGGTTTCCTTCATGGCCGGGTCCATCCAGAAGAAGCCCTTGCTGGCGAGTTGGCGGACGATCTGGGGCTTGGTCTTCTGGACCGAGTCGTCGCTGAACTCGCCCTTCTGGGTCGGGTGGCCGGCGCGGTAGGGGTTGAACCAGCAGTGCAGCTCGATGCCTCGGGCGTGGGCTTCATCGACCCAGAACTCAAGGGGATCGTAATAGGGCTCGGGGGCTTTGCCCTGCTGACCGGTCAGGTAGTAGGACCAGGGTTCGAGCTTGGACGGATAGAGGGCGTCGGCGGCGGGGCGGACCTGGAGCACGATGGCGTTCATGTTCATGTCCGCTGTTTTGTCCAGGATGGCGATGGCTTCGGCTTTTTGCTCTTCGGTGGAAAGGCCGGGTTTGGTGGGCCAGTCGATGTTGGCCACAGTGGCCACCCAGGCGGCCCGGAATTCCCGGGGGACTTCGGGGAGGGATTCGGCCGCGGAGAGCGGCAGAACGGCCGCGAGGGCGAAGGCCGCGGCGGCGAGAGTCGTTCGAATGTTCATGGGGTACCTCATAGTGCCTCAGTGCGAAACTATTTGCAGGCATCTAAAGGAATTGATGACACAAGACGCAATCCCTTTCCTGCCGCGCACCTTTGCTCCCTCGATCCTTCACGTTCAACCCGGCGCGGCCGGGGGCACGGAGCGGGGGCTTGGCGGTGCTTGGCCGAGGGGAATTGCCACGGATGGACTTTGGATGTCTGCCTGTGAGGTGGTCCGGAAAGTAACAGCCGCGGGGAACAAGACCTCGCAAGCGATCTGGCTCCCGATCCGCGAAAATCCGTGGCGGCGTTTCTTTCTGTGAGTCTCCTCGGTCCGTTAACTCCATGTCCCGGAATCCGGAAGTCCGCTTGCACCAGAGAGGCCGCACAATTGGGGTCGTGGGAGCTTTGGATCGAAGAGGACCCCCGCCCCATGAAACGCGCTCTCATCGTCATCGACGTGCAAAACGAATACTTCACCGGCGCCTTGCCGATCAGTTACCCGGCGGATACGCTGACCCGGATTTTGCAGGCCATGGACGCCGCCCAGGCCGCCGGGGTGCCGGTGGTGGTGGTGCGCCATACGTTCGAGGCGCCGGACGCGCCGGCCTTTCGCGCCGGTTCGGCAGAGGCCGAGCTACATCCAGAAATCGCCAGGCGCCCGCACGATCTGCTGGTCGAGAAGCACCTGCCCGGCAGTTTCACGAACACGAACCTGGACGCGTGGCTGAGGGAGCGCGCCATCGACACGGTGGTCATCGCGGGCTACATGAGTCAGATGTGTTGCGACACGACCTCGCGCGAGGCCTTTCATCGCGGCTACAAGGTCGAGTTCCTGTCGGACGGCACCGGGACCCTGGATTTCGAAACGGCCCAGGGCAAGGTCAGCGCGGAGGAACTGCACCGCGCGGTGCTGGTGACGCACAGTTGGCTGCTGGCGGATGTGAAGACGACGGACGAGTGGATTTCGGGGCTGGAATGAAGCTCTAGAACCAGCCAATGTTCCTTGCCCGCACTTGGATTTCTTGGACATAGAGACATTCAAGGCGGTTCTTATTAGTGACGGAGATATATTTTCAGATTTCGATTCTTCAAACATTGAGTGTTAATAAAACCTTGATTCGTCGCTCCACTCTCCACCTCACTCGTTTATCCTACAAGGTACGAGGTGTATGATGGTGTTGCCCATTCGATTGATTGCTGCCGGCGCGCTCTGTTTCGCCGCAGCCGATGCTACAACCGCTGTGGCCCAGGGCGGTTCCCTGGGGAGCAGCTTCTCTTATCAAGGATACCTGGCCGACGGTACGCAAGCCGTCGATGCCACGGCGGATCTGCGGTTCCGGCTCTATGACGCCCCGGTTGGTGGGGCGCTCTTGGGGACCGACGTGGCGGACGATCTGGTCATCGAAAACGGTATCGTGCGTACGGAATTGGATTTCGGACCGGGTATCATCGATGGCGACTCGGTTCTTTATCTGGAAATCGGTGTGGATGTCACGGGACAAGCGGTGGAGACGGCGAACGAGTCGCTCTACACGATGCTGGGCAGCCGCGTGGCGATTCTGCCGGTGCCGTTCGCCATGAACGCGGATTTGCTCGATGGGAAGGAAGCGAGCGAATTCGATCAGTCGATAACCAATGAACTCCAGGACCTGGAACTGACGGGCTCGCAGTTGAACATTTCCGGCGGCGCCGGGGTGGATCTGGCGCCGCTGCTGGCGGGGGTGCCGGACGGGCATTCGCTGGACGCTCAGGACGGCTCGCCGGGCGATGTGGTCTTTGTCGATGGCGAAGGCAACGTCGGCGTGGGTACCGCGGCCCCTGGGACCAAGCTGGACGTGGACGGTTCGGTGATCGTGCGGGGCGGCGATCTGAGGCTGGACCAGGAGAATCTCGGCATCGTAACGGACCGGCTGAACCAGGGTATCTTCCAGACTTTCCTCGCGGGAGAATCAGGCTCGGTGCCTTCCCTCGCGATCTTCCTGTTCGGCTCGCAGACAGCCCCCGGCGTCCTCGTGCTCGAGGTGAGCCTCTACGAGGGCGTTGGGATCGACGGCACGCGGATCGCCGTAGAGCCGGTGAATCTGACGCTCATACCCGATGATGGCTTCGTCAACGTTCCCTTCGACACACCGGGCTTTGTAGAAGCGGGCCAGGAGTACACGATCGGCCTGAAGTGGTTCGGCGGCCCCAATCCGGCGGGCGTGGTGGGGATCACGACCACTGACGATTACCCCGACGGCCAGATGTTCCAGTTCTCCGGCGGCAGCTATAATCCGCTGGGCGGCGAGGACCTGATCTTCCGTACCTTTGTCAGCCGCAATGGCATCGAATTCCCCGACGGCACGATCCAGAGCACGGCCTACACCGGCCCCGGTCCGGACTTGGTGGACGACGCGGACGCCGACCCCACCAACGAACGCATCACGGGCATGCAGCTGTCCGGCACGCAGTTGAGCATCAACGAGGGCGGCTCCGTTTGGGGGGCGAACCTGGCCTCCTTGATCGACGACGCGGACCCGGACCCGCTCAACGAATTCCAGGGGCTGTCGTTCAGTTTCCCGAATTTGACGCTCTCCGACGGCGGGGGCACTGTGAACCTGAGTTCGCTGATCAACGACGCGGATGCCAGCGCCAGTAACGAAATCCAGGCGCTGAGCTTCAGCAATCCGTTTCTGTCGCTGAGCAAAGGCGGCGGCACCGTGGACCTGAGCCCGCTGCGCTCGGGCGCGATGCGGACCTATAATCTAAGCGGTTTCCTGGCGGACCGGCTCGATGCGACGCAACGCACCATCGATCTGGGCGACGTGGTTTTCCCATCGGACGGCGTGATCTTGATGTCGGGAACGGGCGATGTGTCGGTCAGCTTCGATCCCGACGCGGGCTTGTCGCTCGAGGGCTCCCGCGTCACTTATTCCGTGCGGCTGCAGGGCCCGGAAACGATCGATACGCCCGAATTCACCAAGCGCAGCGGATGGGAATACGCCTCGACCGCTCAAATCCACCGCGAGCAATACGACGTCTCCCTCGACGTGTCCTACGCCACGCCGGTCACGGCTGGGGCTTACTCGGTCTCCTTCCGGGTTCGCGATAGCTTCCCCGGCGGATTCGGTGTCGGATTGACGGAAACCGTGAACACCAGCGTGGAAAACCTGGCGATTCTCTACATCCCCAATCCGTAGGGAGCCGCCGGGCGGGAAGTGGGCTTGCAGCGGCGGGCCCTCGCCCCTGTGATCGTTCGCGTTGGAAAAGGACGAACGCCCGCGCCAGCCCGCCCCATGCCGAAGACGCCGCCAAAAAACCCGCTGCCCATCGATCCCCTTCTGCCGGATTTCACCGGCGCCCTCTCCCAAGCACCCGGCGCGGTGCTCCTCGCGCCGCCGGGCGCGGGCAAGACGACGCGGTTGCCTCCGGCGCTGGCGGGGGCGGGCTGGCTCTCGCGCGAGAACCCGGCGGTGGTGCTCCTCCAGCCCCGGCGCGTGGCGGCCCGCGCGGCGGCGTCCCGCATCGCCGAGGAGAACGGCTGGCGCGTCGGCGAAGAGGTCGGCTATCATATTCGCTTCGACCGCAAGATCGGCCCCCGAACGCGCATCCGCGTTCTGACAGAAGGCATTCTGACACGCCAGATCCAGGGCGATCCGTTCCTGGAGGGCATCGGCTGCGTGATCCTGGACGAGTTTCACGAGCGCAGTATCCATACCGACGTGGCGCTGGCGCTGCTGAGGGAAATCCAGACGACAGTGCGGCCGGACCTGCGCATCGTCGTGATGAGCGCGACGATGAATCCAGCTCCGGTGCAGGAGTTCCTCGGCGGCGTTCCGGCCCTTGAGAGCGAAGGCCGCATGTTTCCCGTCGAGGTCGAGCACCTGGACCGGGCCGACGAGGCGCCGATCCCGGAGCAGGCGGCACGGGCGGTGAGGCGGGCTCTGGTTCCCGGTGCGGATCCGGGCGGGCACATCCTGGTGTTCCTGCCGGGAATCGGGGAGATTCGCCGCACAGAGCAGCTCCTGTCCGATCTGCCCCGCGAGTTCGACCGCCACATCCTGCACAGTAGCGTGAAAGCCGCCGATCAGGACGCGGCGCTGCGCCCCAGCGCCCCCGGCCGGCGCAAGATCGTCCTGGCGACGAACATCGCGGAAACGTCGCTGACCATCGACGGCGTCCGCACGGTGGTGGATTGCGGCTGGGCGCGGGTGATGATGAGCGACGCGCGGCTGGGCATCGACCGGCTGGAACTGCGGCGCATTTCGCAGGCGAGCGCCACCCAGCGCATGGGTCGCGCGGGGCGGACGGGGCCGGGGCGATGCCTGCGGCTTTGGACGCGGAGCCAGCACTTGGCGCTGGACGAGCACGACGCGCCGGAAATCCACCGCGCCGACTTGGCGGCGACGGTGCTGGCGCTGCGCGGCTACGGCGTGCGGGACCTCAGCGCATTCACCTGGTTCGAGCCCCCCCGGCCGGACGCGCTGGCGCGGGCGGAACGGCTGCTGTGGATGCTGGGCGCCGCGCGCGAGGACGGGACGCTCACTCCGGAGGGGGAAAAGCTGGCGGCGCTGCCGCTGCACCCGAGGCTGGGAATGCTGCTGCTCGAGGGCGCGCGCCAGGGGAGGCTGGAGGAAGCGGCGGCGATGGCGGCGCTCTTGAGCGAGCGCGACATTGTGAGCCGCGGCGATCAGCGCCGGCCCAACCGCCACGAGGGCGCGTCCGATGTACTGGACCGGCTGGAGTTGCTGGAAAGCGGGGGCTTTGGCGCGGATCCCGCGGCGGTCGCGGCGGTGGAGCGCGTGCGGGGCGACTTGCTGCGCGTCGCGCGCCGGGTTGGGATTGCGGAGCGCAAGGCCTGAGAACCATCCTGGCGGACCAAAACGACTGCGTAAGGACAGAATAACCGTGAACGATTTGATCAAGCAGCTCATCGAGCAGCTCAATGTGGACGAAGGTCAGGCCAAGGGCGGCGTCGGCATGATGTTGCAGATGGCGAAAGAGAAGCTGGGCAGTGGCGATTTCAGCAAGATTCTCGACGCGATCGGCCAGAAGGACGCGCAGGACATGATGAACGCGGCGCCTTCGACGGGGGGCGGGGGCCTGGGTGGGCTGCTGGGGGGACTGGCGTCGTCCCTGGGCGGAGGCAAGGGCGGTCAAATGGCCGACATGGCGAAGCTGGCATCGGGCTTCGACAAGCTGGGCCTGGACAGCGACATGATCGTGAAGTTCGCGCCGATCGTCATCAGCTTCTTGCAGAACAAGGGCGACGACGGCTTGCAGAAGCTGATCGCGAACCTGATGAGCCAGAAGTAGGCGCGTCGGGGCCGGAGGCGCCGGGCCTCTAGTGCAACTGATCCTTGAAGAGTTCGTCGAGCTTGGACTCGATGTAGTTGACCGATTGAATCAGGGTCGCTTCGTCTTCGAGGTTGCGCTGGCGGTCCTGCTCGATTTGCGGGCCGATGGCATTGACGAAGGTGCGGGCGGCGGAGCGGACCTGCTCCGTGGTGACGTTGCGGCTGTAAAGCAGGCAAAGGACCAAGCGCTTCTGCAAGAGGACGAAGTGGATTTGATCGACTTCGGACCCATAGAAGCGGACGGAGACTTCGGGGCTGCTGGCGGTGGCGACCATTTCGTTGAGGGCGGCGATGGTGGCGGCGGCGGTGGCGCCCATGGTTTCCGGGTACTTGCCTTCGCTGGCCATCACGCAACCGGTACGGTCCACCACCAGGGCACATCGGGCCTGGCTGTCGGCGGTCAACTGCTTGAGAGCTTCCTGAACGGTGTCGAGACACTGGGAGGAAAGCGAGTAGAAGCCGGTGGCGGAGGGATCGCGCCGTCTGCGTCTGGAAAGTCCTGGAGCCGTGGTGTCTTTTTTCGAGGTCATGGAAGAACAGGCCGGGGCTGCTGCGTTAGGATTTGTAGGAACCGTACTGCTGGCTGAGGGTCTCGTTGAGTTTGAGGATCACCTCGGCGCAGACGGCGCGGAAGGTTTGCACCACGCCCTTGCCTTCGATGGCGATGGCTTCGAAGGATCGGCAGGACCGGTCGTTCAACACTTCCTCGAACTCTTCCACCGGCGTGATGAAAAACAGGTCGCGCTTGTTGTATTGAAACACCAGCGGGATGGAACTGTAATCGTAGCCGTACTCGGCGAGCATGGACTTCAGGTCCAGCAGGGACTCGATGTTGTCTTGCAGGCGCGACTTGTCGCTGTCGGCGACGAAGACCATGCCGTCGACGCCGTTGAGGACCATCTTGCGGGTCGAGCGGTAGTAGGGCTGCCCGGGCACGCCGTAGATCAGGAACTTGGTTTTGAAGCCGTGGATGTCGTCCAGGTCCATCGAGAAGTAATCGAAGAACAGGGTGCGGTCGCCCTCGGTGTCGATGGACTGGAGTTCGGTGCGGTTGTTCTGAGGGATCAGGCCGTGGATAACGTTGATATTGGTCGTCTTGCCGCCGAGGCTGGGGCCGACGTAAACGATTTTACAGTTTATCTCGCGAGTGCGGTAGTTGATGATAGGCATCGGCGAGGGGCGATCGTTGCGAAAAAATAGGGACTCATAACGACGGGGGGGAGGAACCGGGGGCCGGGTTCGGGGGCGGGTGATCGCCTCGAATTGTTGACCCTACAGTCTCCACGCCATTGTCGTGACTTCCAAACTTCCGGCTTGGGGGCGAGTCGGTCAACCCTATTTCATCACACGATCGAAAGCTGGAAAGAGGGACTCTGGAGTGCGGATAGCAGAGAACTCCAGCGTTTGCAAGGCTTTCCACAGGAGGAGAGGGGCTTTTTTGTTTTTTTCGATTCCCCAAAGAACAGAATGCGCCGGCAAACCCTCCCTTCGAAATTCAGCGCGTGAACCCATCGACCGTCCATCGCGGCGAAATTCCCCAGCCGCCGATTATGACCTGCGGCGAAGGAGGGGACTTGTTGCCCTCGCCCCGGCGCACCAGTCTCAATGCCGGGTGATTCGACCGCTCCAAACCGAAAGGGGGCACGCACCGCCATGGGTGGAAAACTGGTTCCGAAAATCATCCTCGAAGGCACCCGCCTGACCTTCAAGACCGATATCGCCTTCGCCCTCAACGAGCATCCCCGCCTCGTCGGTCCCCGCAAATACCGCTACCACTCGCCCGTCGTCTCCGGCGAATGGTGCGCCTTCTCGAACTTTCCCTGGGGCCGGGGGCTGATCAATTTCAATCCCGAAGAAGAAGCCATGGCGATGGAAACCTACGCCACCTGGATGCGCCTCTTCGAACTTCAGCGCTACTATTCCTGGATCGTCGACCGTTTCCACATCGCCACGCGGTCGTTCCAACTGACCAACCGGGGCAAAGACCTCGACTTCCGCTGGCTCGAGGATCGCCTCGCCGCCCTGGATTTCCGTCTCATTTACTGCCGGCGCTCGCCCGATTCCTTCGCCGCCGCCCGCGAACGGCGCCTGAAAGTCTCGGGCAACCCGAGTCAATACGACTCACTCGATGTTTTCATCGAAGAGCAGCGCCTCATGGACTGCCTTGTGGGCGAGTCTCGGCTGCGGACTTTGACGGTCGATGTCTCGGACAACGACATCGGCGGCGCGGTGGAACGCATCGCCGACTGGATGGAACGCACGGGCGGTTTGTACGCGACGACGTATTAGCCGGCGAGGTGTTGCGGCGGATCATGCCTTCCCCGGCAAACCTCGCCAGGGCGAAACGGTGACGGCGGAGCCCTCGGCAAAGGTCACGTTTTCTGGCTCAGCACCCGCCATGTCCACCCAGGCCGGGCCGTAAAGAGCGCCCCAATCGACGCGGGAGCTCCAGCTCCGGACCGGGTACACGCGCCAAGTCGGATGATCCACACGATAGGCCAGGGGCGTGCCGCTACGCCGTTGGCCGAAGCCCCAGCTTTGCTCCTTGAAGAAGTGCTCGGCGCTGTCCGGCGCGGGTTCGAAGGGCGCGTCCTCCGCTTCGACGGAAACGTGATGGGTCGTGCCGCGCAAGATGACGTCGTGGCTGTACTTGATGAGTCCAGCCTCGCGGTCGAGGCGCCGCCGGAAGCGGGCGGGAGAATAGGGTTCGTTATAGAGCACGCGCGCCATGGCACAGGTGATCGGCTGGGGCACCAACTCGCGCACGAAAACGACGCCGCGCTGGCCGTTGGAGGTGACATAGAACCGCAGGTTGAATTCGGGAAAGTTCACGTGGCCCGGCCATTTCACACCCAGCACCCGCGTGTTGAGGAAGTCGAAGGCCACCAGGCTGCAATAGGCCCGGCCGCCGCGAGCGATCTCGGGCTCAACGCCCTGGGGACAGTAGGGCGCGAGGCGATCGGGCGCGACCTCGTAGGTGATGAGGAGAATGTGGCGCCAGTCGGCGGTCAGGAAGGGCATGATGGGTGGGTCTGAGGTCTCCGTGCGAAGAGCCGCCGCTACTGGTCGCTGCGCCGCTGGAGCGATTTCAGCATCCTCAGTGTCTCCGGAATGGCGCGGTGGGCGGTTTCGCTCTGGGAAGAAAGCCCTACGCATACCAGGCCGCCGAAGCCGATTTCCTCCAGCGCCGCCAGCACTGCCACTAGATCCGCCCCGCCTTGGCCGGGCGGCAGGGCCTCCGGGTTGCCGTGGAGGCTGTCGGCCAGCGTGACCGAGCCGATACGGGGCGCCAGCTCGCAAATCGTTTCCTCCGGCGCGTGCTCGTCCGTGGCGTGCGCCAGCGCCACATCGAAGGCGAGCGAATGGCCCCGGGCGGCTTTCTCGAGCCATTTCCACTGTTCGACCGAGTCGATCAGGGCGCCCGCTTCCGGCATGACGGAAACCTTGATCCGGCCGCGGCGGGCGGCGGCCATCATGGTTTCGAAGTTCTCGGCCAGCAGCACCCGCGCCTCCTCCGGCGGCATCCCGGGCGGCACCACGCCGGACGCGACCCGCACCCCCTCGGCGCGGATCAAGGCCGCCAGTTTCAGGCAACGGGCCAGATAACGTTGGGCGGTGCTGCGGCCGGGCGATTCAGCGGAAATCAGGGTCGGTTCGAAGGGCGCGGCGGGGTTCAGCAGAAAGCGCTGCCGGGCCTCGATCACCAGCGCCAGGCCCAGCGTCTCGAGCCGCATCGCCAGCGCCCGCGCCCGGCCCTCGAAGTGATCGGCGAAGGGATCGAAGTGGGGAAAATCGACGCAAAGGCAAACGCCGTCGTAATCCGCTTCGGCGATCAGTTCGAGGGCGTCCTCGAGCCGATGAAGCGCGCAGGCGCACGTGCGATAGGCGAAGCGGAGCGGCATGGCGTCGGTCCCCGGAATGGCGATCCAGGAGGACAGCATGCCTCGTGAAGTCGTGCCGTCAACGCAAGGTGAGGAATGGTGGCCACGGATTTTCACAGATTGGATTCGGATGGTTTACGGACCCTTGTTTCCGGCGGCTGGGAGTGGTTGTCTGTCTGAACAAAGAAATCGAAAGCATATCCGTGCCCATCCGTGGCAATTCCCTCGACCAACCATCCCAGCGCCCCAGCGGTGATTTTCGGAGAATCCAGAGAGTGGCTGGGCTTGCGCTCTGGAATTCCTCATGCAATCAGTTGCATACAAAATCCCTCAAAATTCGGGACGCTTATTCATGATCACGTATCGCCCTCACTTTCTCAGTCTCCTCTGCGCGTTCGTCCTCGCGGCCAACTGGGTCGCGGCGCAGACCCAGACGCCTGAACACCTTATCATCAACCACTACAGCCCCGCCCTGCAGCGCGAGCAAACCTTCGAGGTCTATCTGCCCGCCTCGGCCACGGACGAAAAGCCCATGCCGGTGCTCTACGTACTGCATGGCGCATGGGGGTCGAACCGCGATTGGCCCTCGCAAACCGACATCATCGAGCGCGCCGCCGACTATCGCCTGATCCTGGTCTTTCCCGACGGCGGGGAATTCGGCTGGTACCTCGACAGCCCCATCGAGAAGGACTCTCAATACGAGTCGTACATGATCGGCGAGCTGATCCCCCTGATCGACCGCATGTTCCCCACGACCGGCACGCGCGAAGGCCGCGGCATCATGGGCCTGAGCATGGGCGGCCACGGCGCCATGACCCTCGCCGCGAAACACCCGGACACCTTCGCGTCGGCGTCATCACTGTCGGGCATCCTGAACATCACGAACCACCCGGACAAATGGCACATGCTGGGCCGGCTGGGCAGCTATGAGGAAAACACCGAGTCCTGGGAGGACAACTCGGCCTGGCACCTCGCCCCCGCGTTCCAGGACACGGACATCGCCCTGCTCTTTGACAGCGGCACCAGCGACACTGCCGCCATCGGCGACAACCGCCAGTTCCACGACCGCCTGACGGACCTGGGCGTGCCCCACATCTGGCGCGAATTCCCCGGCGGCCACACCTGGGATTACTGGCGGGAGCACCTGCCCCAGCACCTCAATTTCCACCAGGCCAACCTGCTGGCCGCCGACGCCAACGCGCCCAAGTGGTTCAACCACTACTACGCCCGCATGAACCGGTTCGTGGACGAGAACGCCCAGTGGGAACTGGACGCCGACATCGCCAGCAGCCCCACCGTGGTGCTGCTCGGCTCCTCGAGCGCGGAGGGTTTCCCTGAGGAATTTCTGACCGATTATGGCTATCGCGTCTTCGACCGGGGCATTTCCGCCGACCGGCTCGGCATCACCAGCCGGGGGGTCTCGCACCGGCTCAACGCCAGCGCCTTCGACATCGCGCCGGACTTCCTCTTTATCAAGAACGGCCGCAACGACCTTGGCGTGCGCGCCCAGGGCGGCGAGCCCTCCATCGCCCGCATGATCGAGGAATACGACGAAATCCTGACAGCGCTACGGGCCAACCTGCCGGACACGAAGATCCACGTCGTGACCTGCGCCCCGGTGAGCGGCCGCTACGCCCATCTGGCCGACGCCACCCGCGCCTACAACGAAGAGCTGAAAAACCTCGCCAAAGAAAAAGGCTTCCCGGTCGTCGATGTCTGGAAAGCGTTGGTCGGCGAAGACGGCCTCCTGCCCGAAGACCTCACCACCGACGGCCTCCACATGAACCGCGACGGCTACGCGGTGTGGGGCGAGATGATGCGCGAGGCGATGACGGAGTAAGGCGGCGGTCCTTCCGCCCGAGACCAGCCACCCGTCCGCCCACGCTTGATTCCGTGGGCGGACGGCGGCTCTTCACAGAGCAGGCGCGGAGTGGGTTCTTTGAGAGAAACCGCCGCCGGACACGGGCGGGACACTCGTGCCACACGGACCTGTCATAGGGTTAAGTGGAGTTCGCCAGGCGCCGGATTTCCTCCGCGAGCGCCGCGTTGACCTCGAAGCGGGCTTCGAGGAAGTCCAGGATCGCCAAGGCCGCTTCGGGGGTGCGGGCGTAGCCGAGGGCCAGCGAGGCGAGCAGGTCCTCGACGCCGGGGAGGCGCGCCTCGATGCGGCGCTCGCGGTCGAAGCGGTCGCGCTGGGCGGCGTCGTTTTCCGCGAAAACGATATTCGCCAGGTCCACCACGCGATCCAGCGCGTAGCTCTGCACGAACTTGAACGCCGAGAGTTTCTCGCCGCGCCGGTAACGCCCCAAACCGACATAAAGATTGGTCAACGCTTCGCCCAAAGCCCAGTCCACATCGGGCTTGGCGGGCGGCGCGGGCATGGGCACGGCCGGCGTGGCGACACTGTCCGGTACCTCTTCGCGTTTCCAGACGATGTGCCCGGGAGAATAGGGAATTTGGCCGAGTTCAGACAATTCGAAGACCGCGAATTCACAAAACACGCCATCGTCAAAGAGCAGCTTGTACCCATCGGCGGTGTTCTGAAACTGGAACACGACGGGGCGGATCTCTGTGAGCCAATCGAGGTTTTGGACGTAACGCCCCTTCGCGCCCTCCGACACGAGGACAAAAAAATCGAGGTCGGAGTAGGCGTCGAGCCGTTCACGTTCCCGCCCCACGGAGCCCAACCCCAGCAACGCTAAAGCATCCGGCCGCGCGGCGAGGGAGGCGGCGATGGCATCGAGGCGGGCGAGGAGGAGTGCGGGCTTGGTCATGCTTCCGGGGCCAGCCGCTTCTTCAATTCGTCCTGCACGGTCTTCGGGTTGGCTTTGCCGCCGGTGGCTTTCATGACTTGGCCCATCAGGCCGCCGATGGCTTTCATTTTGCCGGCTCGGACGTCGGCGGCCATCTTCTCGTTTTTGGCGATCACGTCGTCGATGATCGGGCCGAGCGCGCTGTCGTCCATGGGCTTGAGGCCCTTTTCCTCCACGATCGCGGATGGCATTTTGCCTTCCTCGAGCATGAGGGGATAGACGTCCTTGGCGATTTTGCTGGTGATGGCGCCGTCGTCGATCATCTGGACGAGTTCGGCCAGAGCGCCCGGCTTCACGGGAAAGTCGGCGGCGGTGGCGTCCTCGCCCATTTCGTTCAGCCGGCGGGCCATTTCGTTCGTCACCCAGTTGGCGATGGCCTTGGGGTTGTTGTGGGCGCGGACGGCGGATTCGTAGTACTCCGCCATGGCGAGGGTTCCCGTCAGGACGCCCGCATCGTATTCGGAGAGGCCGTAGTCCTCGACGAAGCGGCGGAGCTTGGCGGCGGGCAGTTCGGGCAGCGAGTCCCGCACGCGGCGGCGCATGTCTTCGGTGATCTCGATGTCCACAAGGTCGGGCTCGGGAAAGTAGCGGTAGTCGAAGCTGGTTTCTTTGCTGCGCATGGCGCGGGTTTCGAATTTGGCTTCGTCCCAGAGGCGGGTTTCCGGATCGACGGTGCCGCCGTTGGCGTACACTTCGCCCTGGCGCTCGATTTCCGCGTCGATGCACTTGAGCACAGTGGAGATGGAGTTGAGGTTTTTGACCTCGATGCGGGGATTGAGGATGTCGGTGCCCTTGGGCCGCATGGAGATGTTGAGTTCGAAGCGCAGGCGGCCTTCCTGCATTTTGGCTTCCGAGGCGTCGAGGTACTCCAGGAGGGCCTTCATGCCGCGCATGAAGCCTTCGGCCTCTTCCTTGGTGCGGATGTCGGGGGTCGAGACGATTTCGAGCAGCGGCGTGCCAGCGCGGTTCAGATCGACCAGCGAGTAATCGACGTGGGCGCGGCCTTCGGGGTGGATGTTCTTGCCGGCGTCTTCTTCCAGGTGGATGTTGTGGATGCCGACGGAATGAATCGAGCCATCGGGCATGGTGAATTCGAAGCGCCCATCGCGGCCCAGCGGTTCGTACTCCTGGCTGATCTGGTAGTTCTTCGGCAGGTCCGGATAGTAGTAGTTCTTGCGGTCGAAGGACATGCGCTCGGGAATCTTGCAGTTCAGCGCCAGCGCCACGCCGAGGGCGATTTCGTAGGCTTTCCGATTGATGACCGGCAGCGAGCCCGGCATGCCGAGGCAGACGGGGCAGACCTGGGTGTTGGTGGGTTGGCCGAAGGTGGTGGGACAGCCGCACCACATCTTGGACTCGGTCTTCAGTTCGGTGTGGACCTCGAATCCAATAATCGCTTCGTATTCGGTCATGGTGGCGGTCACGGTGATGCTCGATCCTCGGGCGGGGAATGATGAGACGGGGAGTGTGCGCAAACCGGCGCCGGGTGGTCAAGCGCCGAGGGGGGGCATTCCAGCCACCCCGCTGAATACTCGAAGAACCAGGGGGGAGACGGGGAGGCGGCCGTCGCTTCGGGGCGCGAAGTCCCGGTGGGGGGTTCCTGACCCGCGGGTCTCACTCCAGCTCGCGGTAGGTCCCCATGCGGCGGAATTTTTCGAAGCGCTCGTCGATCAGCTTCTCCAGTTTCAGCGCGCCCAGGTCTTTCAGGTTTTTCTCGATCGCGTCGCCCACGTTGGCAAAGGCTTGCTGGGGGTGGCGGTGGGCGCCGCCGAGGGGTTCGGGAATGATTTCGTCGATGACGCCGAGGTCGAGCAGGTCGCTGGCGGTGAGCTTGAGGACCTCCGCCGCGCGGGGGGCGTGGCTGGCGTCGCGGAAGAGAATGGCGGCGCAGCCCTCCGGCGAAATCACGCAGTACCAGGCGTTTTCCAGCATCAGCACGCGGTCCGCCAGACCCACGCCGAGGGCGCCGCCGCTGGCGCCTTCGCCGATGACGGTCATGACGATGGGCACTTCCAGGCCCATCATTTCCTGAATGTTGTAGGCGATGGCTTCCGCTTGGCCGCGCTCTTCGGCGCCGAGGCCCGGATAGGCGCCGGGGGTATCGACGAAAATCAGGATCGGCATCTTGAATTTGTGGGCGAGACGCATCACACGCAGGGCTTTGCGATAACCCTCGGGGTGCATCATGCCGAAATTGCGCGTCACGTTCTCGCGCGTGTCCTTGCCTTTGGCCTGGCCGATGACGGCGACGGCCTGGCCCCGGAAACGGGCCGTGCCGGTGATGACGGCCTGATCGTCGCCGAAATTGCGGTCGCCGTGGAGTTCGATGAATTCGGTGCAGAGGCCCGCGATAAAATCGGGGGCGCGGGGGCGATCCTTATGGCGCGCGAAGAGCACGCGCTGCCAAGGGGTCAGGCCCGCATAGACCTCTTCCTTGATTCGCGTCAACTCCGCCTCGCCCGCTTCGAGGTCCGCGCGGGCCTGTTCGTCGCCGTCTTCCGAGCGCGCCCGCAGCTCTTTGAGCTTTTCTTCCTGATCGACGATGGGCTGCTCGAAATCGAAGGCTTGGGTGGTCATCGGTGGCGTCCTCTGGGCATGGCTAGGCGGATCGCTCCAACTCGGGAGCATTCAATGGCGCGTGTGTAGCGCGGGGGCGGGGAGGAGGCCAAGGGGATTCAGGGAAATGACACCGCCCCCATCTGATAAAACGGCTGCGCGCCGCGTGGCGATTCCCGCTCGACGACACAACTATTGGAGAGAAGGTGCCTGGACGGACTTCGAGGCCATCGATGCGCGGCTGCGCGAGGACGGGTTGATCCTGCTGCACGATACGAACGACGAAAACTGCAAATGGCGGGGGCCCCGGTTTCTGATGCAGGAATTGGGTGAGAAAGCGCGCGACCGCTACCAGTGGGTCAATCTGCCGACGTTCGAAGGAATTGGCTTGGGTCTCTTACAGAAGCGGAGTTCACTCCCTTCGCCGCGTTTTCAGCCGTCGAATTGGACGCTGCTGGGCGAGCGGCTTTTTCATCGCAAGTATTGGGACTAGGACCGCGTGCTGTCGATTTTGTTGAACACCACTTTTCTGACGATTGGCCTGGCCGTGATGGCGGTGGTGACGCCGATGGCGGCGAAGCTGGGAAGGCGGTGGCTCGCGAAACAGTTGGCCCGCCGTGAGATTATTGTCCTCGGCCTGTCCGGGCCGCTCCTGCTGCTGCTCTGGGGCGTCCATAATCTGGTTCTCGCCCTGGTCGGCTTCGCCAGCGTGTGGAGCGCCCTGATCGTTCTGGGCCTGGGCATCGGGACGGGGCTGGGGCTGGGCTTGTGGTGCCGGAGGGGCGCCTCTACTCGCGCCCCCGCCTCAGCGTCAGCACCACCATCTCCGGCGGACACAGCACCCGGAGAGGCATGAAGGCCCCGGCGCCGTTGCTGGTGATGGTGAGCATGTCGCCGACGCGGCCGGGGCCGCTGGCGACGAGCGATCCGGCGGCGGTGCTGCTGATGGTGGTGCCAAAGAATGGCAGGCGGATTTGACCGCCGTGGGTGTGGCCGGCGATGGCAACCTGGCACCCGAGAGCCTCGGCTTGGACGAAGGCGTCGGGGGCGTGGACCATGCCGATGCGGACGGGCGGCAGGCCTCTGGACAATTCGCGTAAGTCTTCCGGTCTCAATCGAACATAGGGATCTTCGATCCCTATGAGGGCGATGGCCTGGGCGCCGCGCGCGATGGTGACGGCGCGGTTGTCGAGGAGCCGCATGCCCGACTCTCGCGCCAGGCGCGTGATGCGGTGGGGGCTGCGCCAGAAGTCATGATTCCCGCGCACAAACCACACGCCGTCGGGGGCCGAGAGGCGGCTCATGACGCGGGGAATGTCGGGGATGTGGGGCGGTTTGCTGATGAAATCGCCGCCATAGAGCATCAGATCCGGGGCCTCGCCGTTGGCCCGATCAACCACGTAGTCGAACCAGTCGAAGGTCAGGGTCTTGTGGATGTGGAAATCGGTGACGTGGACGATCTTGTAGCCGTCGAAGGCGGCGGGCAAGTCCTCGATCCACAGCTCGCGCCGATGAATCCGCAACCGGGTGACGCCATTGATGGGCGCCAGAATCCTGAGCAACACCCCGCGCCAGCCCGTCATGGCGGCCCAGTTGATACCGGGCTCGAAGGGCGGGAGGCGTTCGAGGGTGGAGGGGCGGGCGAGGCGCCACTTCTGGAATCCGGTTATTCCGTAGGCAAGGCAGATGAAGGCTCCCCAAGTTGGCAAGTACCCCAGCCAGGGACAATCGCAAGGGTCGGCGGCGGTGGTGGCTTGATCACGGGTAAGAATCCACCCCACCCAAAGCCCCAGCAAACACCCGCCGGGCAAGAGCACGAGGGCCATGACTTTCTTGATGAGGCTCTCGTGCATGCGGCAGAGCGCCCGGTTGTAGAACCAGACGAACGCCCCGCACAAGGCGACGCTGGCCAGAAAGGCGTTGAGCGCGAAGAAGAGTGGTGCGGGGAGCGAGGACAGCATGGGATGAGGGGTTAGCGCAGGGCGCGGGGCGGGCGGAAGCCGAAATCGGCGCTTGAAGTGACAAGAGTCTCGGGGGGGTGATGTAGGTGCCGGGCATGGGAGTTGGGCCTCCGCGAAGAAGATGCGAAACCTTAGCGAATTCGGGCTTGACTGCCAAGGGGGTGATTTGCTTTTATTTCGCTCAGAGAAATCCAGCCCAGGAGCAGTCCATGAACCTCGAATCGCCTCCCAACGCCATCGCCCTTGGGCATGCCCTCCTGAACCGCGAGACGCTTGAGCTGCGCAGGTTGGCGATGGAACTGTTCTCGCCGGAGTCCGGCCTGTTGGACCTGGCCGAACCTGTGGCAGGCGGCGGGCCGGAATTGGCGGCCGCCGCCGCCGTGCTCGAACTCCTCTGCGACCGCGCTGGCGTCACACCGCCTGAGTGGACCCGGTCAGTGCCCGCGCTGCCGGAACCCTTCTTCGCCGTCGCGGCCGCCGAGCGAATGCCCCGGTTACGAGCTCTGTGTTTAGCGGAAAGCCCGGAGCCTCTAAAAAAGCGCAATATCTTCGCGCCCCCCGATTTCCTCACCTTCGCCTGAAGTCCCTTGCCATGGGGCCCGGCCTTTGCAAGGGGTGGGGGGAATTCGCTGGGTGTGGCTGCAACGACAGCCTGAGACCCCGCTCTTGGCCGCTGGCCGGGCGCGCGGGGAAGCCCTGGAACCTGATCCGGATCGACACCGGCGTAGGGAAGCGACTCTTGGCTCGGGCCCGGCGCGGCCAGATTTCTCCGCTCCATCAGCCGTTCGCAAGGCGTGCGCTTTCCTGCCTCAAACTTCGCAGGAGACCCACCCCCATCATGAGCATCACCGATCCCCGCACCGCGCAAAGCACCAGCAGCAAGACGAACAAGCACATGGAGGCCATTCGCGCCCTCCAGGAAGAGCTGATCACGCGCGGCCCCCTGCCCGGCAGCCGCAAGATTTACGTCGAAGGCAGCGACCCCAGCATCCGCGTGCCCATGCGGGCGATCGACCAGGCCATCACGAAATCGGGCCTGAACCCGGATGGATCGCCCAAGAACGAAGCGAACCCGACGATCACGGTTTACGACACGAGCGGCCCCTTCAGCGATGCCTCGGCGCAGATCGACATCACGCGCGGCATTGCGCCGATCCGCGCGCCATGGATCGAGGGGCGCGGCGATGTGGAGCGCCTGCCCGATTACTCGAGCGAATACACCCAGGCGCGTTGGTCCGATGAGAAGACCGCGCCGGTGCGTTTCCCGGAGAAGCGCCCGCCGCTGCGCGCAAAGGCCGGCGCCCGGGTGACACAGCTCCATTACGCCCGCCGCGGCGAAATCACGCCCGAAATGGAGTTCATCGCCATCCGCGAGAACCAGAAGCTCGACGCCCTGCGCGCGACTCCGGAGGGGCGGGAAATCCTGCGTCAGCACCCGGCCCAGCCCTGGGGTGCGGCGATCCCGAAGGAAATCACCCCGGAATTCGTCCGCGACGAAGTGGCCCGCGGCCGCGCCATTATCCCCGCCAATATCAACCACCCGGAACTGGAGCCAATGGCCATCGGCCGCAACTTCCTGGTCAAGATCAACGCGAACATCGGCAACTCGGCGGTGACTTCTTCTATCGCTGAAGAAGTGGAGAAGATGGTCTGGGCGACGCGCTGGGGCGCGGACACGGTGATGGATTTGTCCACCGGCGCCAACATCCATGAAACGCGCGAGTGGATCCTGCGCAACAGCCCCGTGCCGATCGGGACCGTGCCGATTTATCAGGCGCTGGAGAAGGTCGGCGGCCGGCCCGAGGACCTGACCTGGGACCTGTTCCGCGATACGTTGGTCGAGCAGGCCGAACAAGGCGTCGATTACTTCACGATCCACGCCGGCGTGCTGCTGCGGTTTGTGCCGCTGACAGCGAAACGCCGCACCGGCATCGTCAGCCGGGGCGGCTCCATCATGGCGAAATGGTGCCTGGCGCACCACAAGGAAAACTTCCTCTACACGCACTGGGACGAAATCTGCGAAATCATGGCGGCCTACGACGTCAGCTTCTCCATCGGCGATGGTCTGCGCCCCGGCAGCATCGAGGACGCCAATGACGAACCGCAGTTCGGCGAGTTGAAGGTGCAGGGCGACCTGACCAAGCGCGCCTGGGATTTCGACGTCCAGGTGATGAACGAAGGCCCCGGCCACGTGCCCATGCACATGGTGCACGAGAACATGACCAAGCAGCTCGAATGGTGCCACGAAGCGCCCTTCTACACCCTGGGGCCGCTGACCACCGACGTGGCGCCCGGCTACGACCACATCACGTCGGGCATCGGCGCGGCGATGATCGGCTGGTATGGATGCGCGATGTTGTGCTATGTGACGCCGAAGGAGCACCTCGGCCTGCCGAACCGGGACGACGTGCGCGAGGGCGTCATCACCTATAAAATCGCCGCCCACGCCGCCGACCTGGCCAAGGGCCACCCCGGCTCGCAGGCCCGCGACAACGCGCTCAGCAAGGCGCGCTTCGAGTTCCGTTGGGAGGACCAGTTCAACCTGAGCCTGGACCCGGAGAAGGCGCGCAGTTTCCACGACGAAACCTTGCCCGCCGAGGGGGCCAAGGTGGCCCACTTCTGCAGCATGTGCGGCCCGAAGTTCTGCAGCATGGAAATCACCCAGCAAATCCGCGATTACGCCGAAGAAAACGGCTACATGGACGAAGAAAAAGCCCGCGAGGAAGGCATGCGCGAAATGAGCGCGAAGTTCGAGGAGGAGGGCGGGGAGCTGTATAAGCGGTTGGATGGGTGAGTTGTGGGCGAGGTGTAAGACAATGCCCACAGTCCTCACTCTACTTGGATGGCGTGTCTTCTTCTACAGCAACGAAGGAAATGAGCCCGTCCCTGTTCATGCACGCAAAGGGGACGCAGAGTGCAAATTCTGGGTCTTGGTTGACGAGTACGATCTGGCGGAAGAATACTCTCACAATCTCACGCTCAGATTGAGGCGTGAGATTCGCAAAATTCTTTTCGACCATTTTGATTTGATTGTGACAACTTGGGAGGAGTACTTCGGCAATGAAGACTAATGCCAGCCTTTCCCCCACAAGCCTCGCAGCCAATTGCTCGGCCACGGCCAACTGCCTTGAATTGCATCTCAAAGACGGTGCCTCCGTTTCCATTCCCTGGGCCGAGTGTTCCACTCGTTTGGCTAGCGCTTCGGATGCCGAGCGTGCCGCGATGGAATTGTCTCCGGGAGGCTATGGAATCCATTGGCCGTTGATCGACGAGGACTTGAGCATCCCTCGTCTCCTTGAGTCGATTGGCCATCAAAGTGAATAAGGCGCCCTGTCCCCACTCTTGCAGGTGTCTCTGGAGATAGCACCGATGATTCAAACAAGAGACATGTCTCCCAACGAAATCGTCCAGACGGGCCTCGAACTCCTCTCGCGAGAGCTGGGTATCGTTGGCAGGGCTCGGTTTCTCCGGCAACTCGGACTCGGTTTGGGCAACTGGACCGAGGAGCGCCGCGAAATCTTCGCGGATCGTCCGGTGGAAGAACTGATCGAGGGAATGCGGCGGATTTCAGCCGAGAGCGGACCACCCGTAGCGGAGTAGCCCCTGTTCCCCTTACTCTCTGTGCAACCTCTGTCCTCTGAGTCCTCTGTGGTAAAGAAGGGCGGCGTCCCACCCGTCACTCCCGATCCCATTTGACCACCCCCTCCCCGGGCGCCGGATAATGGTGGCTTTGGCGGAGGGGGTTTCCGATGCCCCGCCGCCGCATCGAACGCTCCCGGAAGAGGCCACGCCCATGTCGCACACGTACCACCAACTGATCGCCAAGGAACTCGGCATTCGCACCGAGCAGGTGGCGGCGACGGCAGGGTTGCTGGCGGAGGGCGGCACGGTGCCGTTTATCGCGCGGTACCGCAAGGAAGCGACGGGCCTTCTGGACGAGGTGGCGATCACGGCGATTCGCGACCGACTGGAGCAGTTGGCGGAGCTGGACAAGCGGCGCGAGGCGATCCTGGCTTCGCTGGAGGAGCGGGACCTCTTGACGCCGGAGTTGCGGGCCAAGGTGGAGGCGGCGCGGTCGCTGACGGAGCTGGAGGACATTTACCTTCCCTATCGGCCGAAGCGCCGGACGCGGGCGACGATCGCTCGCGAGAAGGGGCTGGAACCGCTGGCCGACGCGCTCCTGGCGCAGGATGGCGGAGGGAAAGTAGAGGCCCTCGCGGTGAAGTTCGTGAGCGCGGAGAAGGACGTGGCCTCGGTGGAGGACGCCCTGGCCGGGGCCCGCGACATCATCGCCGAGCGCGTGGCCGAGGACAAAACGGCACGCGAGCGTATGCGCGGCCTCTATCGCACGAAGGCGACCCTGGGCAGCACGGTGGCGAAGGGCAAGGAAGAGGAAGGCGCCAAGTTCCGCGATTACTTCGAATGGAGCGAGCCGCTGGACAAGGCGCCGTCTCACCGGTTGCTGGCGATGTTCCGGGGCGAGAACGAGGGCGTGCTGAAGCTGGCCGTGACGCCGCCGGAGGCCGAGGCGGAGCAGGCGCTGGCGCGGCAGTTCGTGTCGGGCCGGGGTCCGGCGTCGGAGCAGGTTTCCCTGGCGGTGAAGGATGGGTTCAAGCGGCTGCTGGCGCCTTCGATGGAAAACGAAATGCGCACGGAACTCAAGAAACGCGCGGATGAAGAGGCGATCCGCGTGTTCGTGTCGAATCTGCGGGAACTGCTGCTGGCGCCGCCGCTGGGCCAGAAGCGCGTTCTGGCCATCGACCCCGGTTTCCGCACCGGCTGCAAGGTTGTCGTGCTGGATGCGCAGGGCAAGCTGCTCGACGACACGGTGATCTACCCGACACTGGGCGAGGGCCGGAAGCAGGAGGAGGCGGGCCGCGTGTTGCGCGACCTGTGCCAGAAGCACAAGCTGGACGCCATTGCCATCGGCAATGGCACGGCGAGCCGCGAGACGGAAACGTTCGTGCGGGGGCTTGGGCTGCCACAGACAGTGATGATGGTGGACGAAGCGGGAGCGTCGATTTACTCGGCGTCGGACGTGGCCCGGGAAGAGTTTCCGCAGAAGGACGTCACGGTGCGCGGCGCCGTCAGCATTGGCCGGCGCCTGATGGACCCGCTGGCGGAACTGGTGAAAATCGACCCGAAATCCATCGGGGTCGGGCAATACCAACACGATGTCGATCAGCCGGCGCTGCGGCGGTCGCTCGACGACACGGTGATGAGCTGCGTGAACGGCGTCGGCGTCGAGGTCAACACGGCGAGCAAGGAACTGCTGACCTACGTGTCGGGGCTGGGGCCGACGCTGGCGAAAAACATCGTGGAATACCGCAACGAGAATGGAGCCTTCACGAGCCGCGCCGAGCTGAAAAAGGTCAAGCGGCTGGGGCCGAAGGCCTTCGAGCAGAGCGCCGGGTTCCTGCGCGTTCGCGGGGCCAAGAACCCGCTCGATGCGTCCGCCGTCCACCCGGAGAGCTACCCCATCGTCCAGCAAATGGCCAAGGACGCGGGGTGTTCCGTGGCGGATCTGATGACCGATCCGAAGCGTCGGGCGGGGATCGATTTGAAGCGCTATGTGACGGACAAGGTCGGGTTACCGACGCTCGAGGACATCCTGGAGGAGCTGGCCAAACCGGGCCGCGATCCGCGCGCCGCCTTCGAGGCCTTCGCTTTCGACGAATCCGTGCACGACATCAAGGACCTGAAGGTCGGGATGAAGCTGCCGGGGATTGTGACGAACGTTACGAAGTTCGGGGCTTTCGTCGATTTAGGCGTGCACCAGGACGGCTTGGTCCACGTCAGCCAACTGGCCGATCACTTCGTCAAGGACCCCGGCGACGTGGTGAAAGTCCGCCAGAAAGTCCATGTCACCGTGATGGAAGTGGACATCCCGCGCAAACGGATCGCCCTTTCGATGAAGGCCAATCCCTCGGCGCCCCCTCAGCGCGGCGGTGGAGCGCCCGCCCACCGCGAAGACCCCAAACCGGCCAAGAAGGAAGGCGGCGGGAACTGGTTCACGAATGCGCTGCGGGGAAAGAAAAAGTAGGGTGCCTCACGGAATCGCCAGCAGCGACCGCAGCGGCGCCTCATACGCCTCGGCCATCCAGAAAAAGCCCAGGTCCGTCGGGTGGATGCCATCGACGGTCGCCTCCTCGCGGCCTTCCAGGAACCCGGTGTTGGCCAGGTAGTGCAGGTCCATGATGCCCTCGGCGCGCAGATCGTTGTAAATGCTGCGGTAAAGGACGTTGCGCGGGTGGTCCGTGGGAAAGAGGCAGTGCTCGATGAGGAGGATCGGGGTATCGGGGCGCAGCTCGCGCAGGCGGCGGACAAAGGGCGCGACGCGCTCGGCCACCAGAGTGTCGGTCATGTTGGGCAGGGCCTCGAGTGCGTAAACCGACGCGTCGATTTCGCCGAGCAATTCGGCGATGGCTATTTCCATCTGGCCCGAGCCGGAGAAGCCGAGGTTGATGGTCTCGCGGTCGAGCCAGCGCCCCAGGATCGCCACATGCGCCATGCCGGGGCGGGACGCGCAGCCGCCCTGGGTGATCGACGTGCCGTAGAAAACGAGCGGCGGGTCCTGGCGCGGCGGGGCGGGGGTGATGGTGCTGCCGGGTACGGTGCCGATGCGCATGGTGTCGGTGGACTCGTAGAGCGGCAGGAAGAGCAGGTACTCAAGGGTGCCGGTGGTGGGAGCGTTGGAGAGTTTCTTGGTCGTCCGCGTCGTGTCCGGTTTGCCCAGGGCGACCCACTTCCACTCCTCGTCCGCGCCGCGGTGGTAGAGGTCGAGGCCGCTGACGCCGGTGCGGGGCATGTGGACCATGGCGCCGCCGCCGTCCCAATCGGCCCAGATTTCCGGGCTGTCGCTCAGGAAGCGGACCGCGACGCCGGCGCTGTGGTGCGACAGCCACCAGACCGACGTGGTGACATCGTCCTTGGCGCGGGTGGGGAGGCGGGAAAAGGGCGTGTCGGGATCGTCCCAGCCCATGCCTTCCAGGGTCAGTTCGCGGGCATCGGTCCAGGTCAGGGTGTCGCTGGTGCGCTTGGCCAGGGCGGGTGAGAAGGCGCTGGCGGCCAGCAGGAGAAGGAGAAGAAGGGAGCGTCGGAGCATGGGAGCGTTGGGCACCTCGCGGCGAGGAATTGTCATTGACAAAAAACACGCCAGCTCCGTCGTCCGCAAGGCTGACAATTCGCTTTCAAAATAAAGAGCCGGGACAAACCGCGAACGGTCTGCCCCGGACCCTTTGTCCCCTTTCCGTTGCGGAAAGATGTGGTGGGGGAATGTCTTAGTTGTAGAGGTCCCAGCCTTCGACGTCGGCGGTGTTGACGCTTTCGAGGGCGTACATGCCTTCGAAGCCGGTGGCGTCATGGCCGAAGATAAGCCGCATGTTGGTGTTGTCGTAGGAGATGGTGTCCGAGCGCACGAGCGGCAAGTCCGGCGACGTCAGCCCGATCAACGCGGCGAGTTCATCGCCGGTGAGGCCGGTGGTGGAGGAGGTGGCGCCAGAGATGTCCACGAACAGGAAGCCTTCGTCGAAGGAACCATCGCCGAACCCATTGGCCAGAACCACGCGGCCCGTGCCATCGAGGGTGATCGCGCCGTAGCCCACGTCGGTTACGGACGCGTCGATGGCGGCGAGGTCGGCGATGACTTCACTGGCCGGAACTTCCTCGGAAATCACGCCCGCGGTGGTGATGCGGACGATCGCGTCGGGGGCGTCGGCGGTGTTGCTGACGATGCCCAGCAGATCGGTGCCGTCGGTGGTCAGGTCGTTGATGGCCAGATTGCCGGCGGTGTCGGTGATAGCGGGGAAGAGCGTGGCCATGTCGGTGCCGGCGACGATCTTGTTCGGCGTGGCGAGGGCTGTGTTGGTGTCGATGGAGAAGACGGCGTTTTCCGAACCGTTCGCCTGATCCACCGTCACATAAGCGGTGTTGCCGAGCACGGTGAGGCCGTTGCTGCCGTCGAGCACGGAATCGGTGGCCGCGCCCACGGGGGCGTAAACTACGGTGATGGTTGGGCTGGTCGAGTTGGAGACCGAGACCACGGCGTCGGCGGTGGCGCCGGAGGCGAAGCCGAGGACGATGAGGTCGCCGTCGGCGGCGATTTCGAGCTGGCGGGGGTTGAAGGCGGTGGCGCCGTTGTCCGTGTTCACGGCGTCGATGGCGGCGAACATGGCGTCGGCGTCGGCGATGACTTCCAGGGTGTCTGACCCGGGCGTGTAGCGCATCAGGACTTCGTTGGCGGGTCCGCGGTTGATGAAGAACACTTCGCCAACGGCGCTGACGGCCGAGCCGCTGGGGCGGAAATCATCGGAGCCGCCGAGGACGACGTTGATTTCGGCTTCGGTGGTCAGTTCGGTGACGGTTTGCGCCATGGCGGCGGTTGCGCCAAGGCCGGTGGCCAGGGCGAGGGTGAAAAGGGTCTTGTTCATGGGAGGGTTCCTCCGTGGGGTTTGGGTTTTCTTTTTTCTCAAGCACTCCTTCTCGGCAGCGCGTTGAAAACTTGTCGACAAAATGGGCCTAGGCGGAGGAGGCGTCGCCACCGGGGTTGAGGCGGCGCCTGCCCCGGTCGGCGAGGATCTCCATTCGCCCGCGCAACTGCTCGCGATGCACCGTGGTCGGAGCCAGATGACGGCCAAAGACGACCATCATGTCGCTCAGGGCTTGCAGGTCGCTGGCGGAGACGACCTCGGCCGCGACATGACCGGGGCGCTCGGCGATCATGTTGTGGTAGTTGACGACGGGGGCGCAGACCCCGGCGGAGCGATAACCTTGGGCGATAAACGCGGTGGCTTCGCAGGTGCCGCCGTCCATCAGCGCCCGGTGCACCGGCAGGCGGGGCGTCATGCCATCGTCGCCGAGCAGGCTGCCCCAGAGGCGGCCCAGGAGTTCCGAGTCGAAGGAGCCGGCTTTGTCGCCGACGCGCAAGATGGCGCCTTCGCCGAGGCTCATGCCGGGGCGCAGGCTGCTGATTTCGACGGAGATGACGGCGGAGTCGAGGGGCAGCATGGCCTCGCGTTCGGGGCTGCTGGCGAG
This sequence comes from Sumerlaeia bacterium, assembly GCA_040219255.1. Lineage (GTDB taxonomy): Bacteria > Sumerlaeota > Sumerlaeia > SLMS01 > JAHLLQ01 > JAVJSW01. The sequence continues at coordinate 45,226 of JAVJSW010000068.1, read as the reverse complement.
CAGCAGCGCGCCGCAGAAGCCCGTTTCCTCGGCCCGCGTGAAGAGCCCGATCACCGGGCACGCCAGGGCGCCAGGGTTAGTTGCGAGTTGGCGCAGGGCTTCCACGATCGCCGCCACGCCGCACAGATCGTCGCAGGCCCGGCCGCGGATCAGGCCATCGCGCAGGGCGTAGGGCTCCACGTCCCACATGGCCAGGACGGCTTCGCTGACGGGTTCCTCGGCTTCGATGACGACGGAGCGGTTGTCGTCGGCGCCGCCCCGTTCGCTGTATTCGCGCACCCGGCCGGGGACGCCGGGATCGTTGGCGGTGCGATAGATGCGCACGGCAGGTGAGCCTTCGAAGTACTCGTCGAAGACGCGGCCCTCGAAGGTGCCGCTCAGCAGGCGGCTGGCGCGCTTGGGGCCGTCGAGCACGAAGCCCGGGTGGTCCATGTGGGCGACGAGGACGAGGGGTTCGGCCGCGGCGGCGGGCGATTGGCTGGGCGGATCGAGTCGAGCGGCGATATTGCCCCAGCGGTCCTGCTGGATCGAAAGCCCCGCGACGCCGTTCAAGAGGCCGCGCAACGTGTTCGCCAGCCACCGTTCCTGAAACGGAGCGGTGGGCGTTTCCAGCAGGGCCTGGCAGGTGGACAATAATTGGGTGGTCTGCATCGATCGATCAGCTTCCAGTCTGGGTTTCATCGTCTTTGACGCGGGGGGCGATTTTGAAGCCGGTGAAGCCGTAAAGAACGGCGAACACGGCACCGAGGTAGCACATGAAGGCGAAGGGCGCGTAGGAGAGGACGGGGACGCCGAGGATACCGGACATGTAGGCACCGGCGACGCTCCAGGGAATGAGGGGCACGATCACGGTGCCGCAGTCTTCCGTGGTTCGGGACAGGTTCTTGGCGGCCAGACCGCGCTCGCGGTAGGCGGGGGCGAAGAGTTCGCCGGGCAGCAGAATCGAGAGATAGCTGCTGCCCGTGCAGAGCGCGATGGTCATGCAGGACAAAGCCGTGGAGAGAACCAGCCGGCCAGTGGTCGAAGCGAGCTTGAGGAGCGCGTCGAGGATGGTCTTGAGCATGCCGGTGACGCTGAGAATCCCGGCGAAAGCGAACGCCGTCAGGGCCAGCAGAAAGGTGTCCATCATGGAAATCATGCCGCCGCGAGAGAGGAGCGCATCCACCGACGCGGTACCGGTCTTGATTTCGTACCCCTTCACCATGGCCCACAGCGGGTGGAAGAGCGTCCAACTGTCGAGTTGCAGCTTGTCTCGCACGGCGGCGATTTCCCCTTCGCCAAAGAGCGCGCCGTAGGTCTGGGCGTTGGCGAATTCCACGCGGTCGGCGGTGACGTAGGGACGGGCGATGGGCGCGTCGCCCTGAATCGCGACAGCCAGAACCCACGCCACCACGCAGGACAACAACATTGAAGGAATAACCGGCTTTTTCATGACTGCCGCGCCCAGCGTAATCACCGGCGGAATGGCGAGCGGAATGGCCCACAGGCCAGTGATGCGGAAGGTGGCGGCGAGGCCTTCGGAGAGTTCTCGGACCTGGTCGCTGGCGCCGTTGCCGGCATGGCCCAGGCCCAGGAACAGGTAGATCACAAGCCCCACCACATAGGCTGGCGCCGTGGTCCAGATCATGTGCCCGACGTGATCGTAGATGTTGGTCTTGGCCGCCGCGGGGGCGAGGTTCGTGGTGTCGGAGAAGAGGGAGAGCTTATCGCCGAAATAGGCCCCGGCGATGATGGCTCCTGCGGCGGGGGCGAGGGGATAACCCATGCCATGGGCGATTCCCATCAGCGCCAGTCCCACCGTGCCGACCGTTCCCCAGGAGGTACCGGTCATCAGCGAAACCAGGCTGCAAACGATGCAGGCGGTCACCAGGAGGAACTGGGGCGCGATGATCTTGAGGCCGTAGTAAATCAGCATCGGGATCGTGCCACAGGCGATCCATGCGGCGATCAGCGCCCCGACCACGATGACGATCAGAAGGGCGGTCATGCTCTTGTGCAGCGTTTCGTTGATACCGTCCTGCATCTCGCGATAGGTATAACCGAGCCGAAGACCGACCAATCCGGCGATGACGGCGGCGGCGATGAGAAGCACTTCGACGTTGAGGCCGAGGACGCCGTAACCCACAGGCAAGAGAATCGCCACGGCGGCGAGGGGCAAAAACGCCTCGGCGAGAGTGGCGGCGCGGCGGGGCTGTTCGGCGCTTTCGGTGGTCACTCGGCCGTCCTTCGCTTGAGGAGTCCCATTCGAGGGGCTGTTAGGATGGGATTTGTATGGAGCGGGAGGCCAAAAGACAACCTATCGATTGTGCGGGCCTCAAAAATCGCTTAAGAGGAGGTGTTTTTTCCTGGAACGATTGCGAGCGCCTGTGGAAAAGCCCAGTTATCCTCCAAGAAACTTTCCTCACCGAGCTGTGCCATGAACCACAAACAGTTGGAAGCCATCATCTATTTGAGCCGTCACGGAAACTTCGCCCGGGCTGCGGAAATGCTCTACTTCGACTCGGACGAGGACGACTATGTGACGCCGGAAACGCTCCAGTACCGGATCAAGTCCCTCGAAAAAGAACTTGGAGTGACGCTGTACAACCGCTCGCCCGGAGCCGTTCACGTGACGCTGACCCGCGAGGGCAATCTATTCCTGAAAGAAGCCATCGAATTCCATCAGCGCATCCGCCAGTGGCGCACGATGTTCCACTCGCTGGGACAATCGCGGCTGGCCTTCGCCGCCACCGAACTGGTGATCCTGCACCGCATCGTCGAGCCCCTCAAGGAATTCGCCGATCGCTATCCAGACATGCAGATCGAAATGCGAGCCGCCAACCCCGAGGAAGTGGAAGCCATGGTGCGGAGGGGCGAGATCGATTTCGGCATCGGCACCCATCCGCCGGAAGGATCGGGCCTGGAGTACACTGTCTGGAAGCGTTCCAAACTGATCGGCATCGCGCCGAAGGGCCATCCGCTGGGGGCGAAAGAGAAGGTGACGCTGGAGGATTTGTCCGGGCACCCGCTGATCATGCTGATCCACGACATGAGCCGGCGCGACGACCGCGCCCGGGTGGACGCGGCGTTCCACCGGCGCAAGATCGCCCATCACGACAACGTGCGGATGATCACGACGAATTCGGAAATCATTTGCTGCTATGTGGAAGCCGGCATGGGCGTCGGCATCGTTCCGGAAACGGCCCTGGTGAACAATCGCCGGGAACTGGAAATCCTGAACCTGGCGGACTCGGTGGGCAGTACCGAGGTCGGCATCCTGATGCGCGAGGACAAGATCGTAACCCCCGCCATGCGAGAGCTCTTCCAGATGCTGTCGCCCAAACTGGAAGAGTGGCTGGACGAGCGGGCGAGCCGCAAGGAGGAGGAACTGCCGGCCATTTCCCTGCGGTCCGGCGACTTCGAAAAGGCGCCGTCCTAACCCGCTCCGATACCGGTCTGGTTCGTCTGCTTCATCTTCAGGTAGCCCTCGATCAATTCGTCCAGATCGCCGTCGAGAACGGCGTGGGCGTCGGTGACTTTGATAGCGCTCCGTTCGTCGCGAACCAGCGTGTAGGGCTGCAGGATGTAGCTGCGGATGGCGCTGCCGAAATTGATGTCGCTCTTCTCCGCTTCCTTCGCCTGGCGCACCGCGTTGCGTTTGTCCAACTCGAGTTGGTACAGGCGCGAACGCAGAATCTGAAAGGCCAGGTCGCGGTTCTGGTGAAACGAGCGCTCGTTCTGGCAACTGACGATCGTGTTCGTGGGAAAGTGCACGACGCGCACCGCCGAGGAGGTCTTGTTGACCTTCTGGCCGCCCTTGCCGCTGGCGCGGAAGGTGTCGATGCGCCAGTCCTTGTCCTTCACGCCGATGTCGATTTCGATCTGATCGTCCACCTCGGGGCTGGCGAAGACGGCGGCGAAGGAGGTCTGGCGCTTGCCCTGGGCGTTGTAGGGGCTGATGCGGACGAGGCGGTGGGTGCCGTTCTCCGCCTTCAGAAGTCCGTAGGCGTTGTAGCCTTCGATGTGCAGTTCAGCGCTCTGGATGCCCGCTTCCGTGCCCTCGGACACATCCACCACTTCGACCTTGAAGCCTTTGCGTTCGGCCCATCGCATGTACATGCGCATCAGGATTTGCGCCCAGTCCTGGGCTTCCGTGCCGCCGGCGCCGGCCTGGATCTGCAGGTAGCAATTCAGCCGGTCTTCCTCGTCGGAGAGCATGGCCTCGATTTCCAGCTTTTCGTGGCGCTTCTCCAACTCGTTGGTCAGCTCGGCCAGCGACACCGCGTCGTCTCCCGTGTCGTCGGCGCTTTCTTCTTTGAGCAAATGCGCCATTTCCAGATTCTCGCGGGCTTCGCTTTCCAGCGCTTCCCATGGCTCAACGACAGCCTTCAATTCATTGATCTTGCGCATCGTTTCCTGGGCGCGGTCGTTGTCGTTCCAGAATTCGGGATGCTGCGTTTCGACTTCCAGGGCTTCGATTTGCTGGTGTTTGCCAGCAAAGTCAAAGACACCTCCGGTTCTGCTCGCAGGCCGCGGCGATGGCCTCGAGCGTGGAAATCGTATCGGACAGGGTGTGCGTGGCTCCAGCCATCGGGGGTCGCTTTCGTCGTCGGTTTGGCCGCCCGGCCTTGCGGTCTGAACGGGGGAAAGACCATGTGCCAGGGGAGGGGGGCTTGGCAAGGCCCAACACCGCCAGCAAGAGTTGGCCCGCCGCGTGCTCCCATCAGAATGGCGCGGCGACCCGCGCCGCGAAAGGACGAGGAATGACCCCTATTGACCGATTCAAGACCATCTATAACCAACTCGATGCCACGAATGTGAATCTGGCCGATGAGTTGTATGATCCCGCGATTCGATTTGTCGATCCCGTGAAGGAGATCCAGGGCTTGGAAAATCTGAAGGCCTATTTCCGCGACCTCTATGATGGGGTCGAGGAATGCCGGTTTGAATTTACGCATGAGATCGCTTCTGGCAATGCGGCGACATTGTGTTGGGTGATGCATTTGCGCCATGGAAAGCTCAAGCCGAAAGAAACCGTGCAAGTGCCCGGGGCGAGCTATCTGGAGTTCGGCGACAAGATCATCTACCACCACGACTATTTCGATCTGGGAAAGCTGATTTACGAGCGAGTGCCCGTTCTAGGCGGCCTCATTCGGACCATCAAGAACCGGCTCTGAAAGAGGACTCAGCCACCCGGACAATGCGTAGAGAGCGGGCAGAAGAAAGCTCCAGACGATGGCATACGTCAGCGCGCCGGCCCACCATCCGGAGGGAAATGAAAGCGCGCCCAGTTGGACGCCTGCGATATAGGACGTCGCTCCGCCGAAGGCTCCGAAGAGGACCTGAAGCAACGGGCGTCCGATAAGCCAGCCAAGCGAGTAGCTAAGCGTTGCGGGAAAGAGAAACCACAATCCCAATAGCCAGAGCGGACATATGGGCCAACCGGGAACCATGGGATTCGTTGCTTGTGCGATACCAGCGGCAAAAATGGCGGAATCGATGGCGAAACCGGCCGCCGTGCAAAGGCTGATAAAGGCCAACTCGCTTCGCGGGCGGGACGAGAAATAGACGAGATGCAGGCCGATTAGAGGAAACACTGCTAGCGGCCCCAGCCACGGGAGTCCGTGGGCCGCCCCCAAGATCGTCAGCCACCATCCGGCTTGGAATCCCGCCGCGTTGATCAGGTCGGATCGTTTCATTGAATTGGGGCAAGGATGGGAGCGCGGCGATTGTCGCGTTTGGCGAACAGCATTTGTACGGATCCAATGTGTCTTTCCGTGAAACCGCCCTCGCAATAACACAGATAGAATTCCCACATGCGGATGAATTCGTCCCCGAATCCGAGAGCCCGCACATCCTCCTGCCGGGCCAGAAACCGTTCCCGCCATGTGGCAAGCGTCCGGGCGTAGTGGGGCGTCATGTCTTCGAAGTGAGACAGTTTGAGTTGGGACGCCGATGTTGCCGCGTCGATGAGCGCGGTGGTGGAGGGAATGCAGCAGCCGGGGAAAATGTAGCGCTGGATGAAGTCCACCGATTTCCTTGCGCTATCATAGTATTGATCTTGAATGGTGATTGCCTGCATGGCCAGCAACCCGTCGGAAGCAAGCAAGTCGCAGCACTTCTTCATGAACGTTCGATAATACCGCCATCCAACGGCTTCGATCATTTCGATCGAGGCAATTTTGTCGAACTGTCCGTTCAGGTCGCGGTAATCGGACAGCAAGAGATTGACTTGATCGGTCAGACCTTCCTTCTCGATGAGAGTCTTCGCATAGGCATATTGCTCGCCGGAAATGGTCGTTGTCGTCACGCGGCAACCGTAGTGCCTGGCGGCATGCAAAGCGAAACTCCCCCACCCGGTGCCGATTTCTAGCAAATGATCCGACGGTCGAAGGTCGAGCTTTTTGCAAATGCGATCCAACTTGGCGACGGAAGCCTCCTTGAGCGTTGATTCCGGCGTGGCGAAAAGGCCAGCCGAATAGGTCATCGTCTCATCCAGAAACAGCGAATAGAAGTCGTTCCCCAGATCGTAATGGGCCGCGATGTTTTTGCGGCTGCCGCTTCGGGTATTCGAGCGCATGCGGTGATATAGCCGCAGGACCTCGCGGCTAAGACTGTTCAGCCAGGACGAGTCGACTTGGTTCAGGACGTCGTAGTTCCGGACGAATATTCGAGTCAGCTCCGTCAAATTTGAGCACGTCCAGTCGCCAGCCATATACGATTCACCCGCACCGACAGAACCCCGCAAGGCGACGCTTTCATAAAACCGGTCATTGTGGACCGTGAGCTGCACGTTCGGGCCCACATCTGCGGAACCAAGGGAATGTGTTTCCAATGATTCGACGAGGACGATACGGCCCCATTGCAATTGAGACAAGGCCTTAAGGATCGCCTTCTTGAAAAGGCCGTTCATCCAGTCGTTTCGGGAAGGTGTTTGGATGGTGGCTGGTTGTGGGACAATGGACTCGGACATGGGCTGTCCTCCTGCAATAGATCGGGATCTGGATGGGGGTAGAATCGAGCCCCCTTCCACTTCAACTTCAACGCGTTCCAATAAATCCCTACGATGACTTTGGCGGTCATGAAGGGATAGGTCAAAAGAGTGAGATTGAGAACGCGGGGCGTAATTTCTTTGCGAGACATCGACAACGTGGCATCGAAAACGCAACGGTCTTCCTCATAGTTCTCCATATGAACCAGAAGACGGTCCGAGGGTTCGGAAAATGTCCAATGGTAAATTTGTTCCATTGGAAGGAACGGCGAGACATGGAAGGTCTTGGCCATTTCGAAGCGCATCACGCTCCCTGGCGACGCTGTCTTGCCGGGAACGAGAACATAACTGTGGCGCTCTTTCCAAGGGGTATTGGTGATCTCCGCCAGAATAAATTCGACCCGCTCATCGGCCGCATCGTAACAGAAATAGAAGCTGACCGGATTGAACAGATAACCGAAGTAGCGGAAGTGGGTCAGAAGACGGATCGGCCCGCCAGGCTTTCGTCCGGCTTCCCGCTCCACCGTTTGGCGGACCGCTTCATCCAGCGGCAGGCTCGCAGGCCCATGGTAGTCGCGACGGTCGAACCGGGCCGGCGCCCACCGGAATGCGGACCACAGCGGAGTCAACGAAAGGAAGCGATCGATTTCCGCGAGATCGAGATAAACCATGAAGAGATTGTACCGAAAGGCATGCTCAATGACAGCCTCTCTCCGATGTCTGATCCATCCCAGGTAGAGCGCGCTTTTCATTGAACGAGCGACTTGCCGAAGAAGTCACAAACGCGCAGCGCGCTGTTGACGCCGTCTTCGTGAAAGCCGTTCCCCCAATAGGCGCCGCAATAGTGCGTCCGATCAACACCGGAAATTTCCTCCCAGCGATCCTGAGCCCGTGTCGAGTCAGAGGTATAGACGGGATGGTGATAGACGAATTCTTTCAGGATCGCGCTCCGATCCACCGCTTCGCGATGATTCAGCGTGACGCAATACGTTCTGTCCGTCGACAACGATTGCAAGATATTCATGTTGTAAGTCAAAGCCACCTGGTTCCGATCTTGGCTCAGCCTGTGATAGTTCCATGACGCCCAGGCCTTCTTCCGGCGAGGCAGAATACTTGAATCGGTGTGGAGGACTGTATCGTTGGCTTGATACGGAATCGCCGACAGAATCGTTTTCTCCGCGGCCGTGGCGTCGGCGAGCATTCGCAGGGATTGATTGCTGTGGCTGGCGAAAATCAGATGATCGTATTCCTCCGCTCCGTGTTGATCGGTCGTCACCGTGACACTCTTGTCACTTCGGCGAACTTCCATAACGGGGCAACTTGTGCGGACCCGGTCGCCGAAGAAGTCCAGCAGTCTGCGGACATACTGTCGAGATCCCCCTTTGACAACTCGCCAAGTCGGCCGTGCATCGACCGTCAGCATGCCATGATTGCGAAGGAAAGCCACAAAGAAGCGGGCTGGAATCACACCGAAGTTACGAGGATCCGAAGACCAAATCGAAGAGCCGATGGGGATCAAATAGTATTCGATGAACGCGTCGGAGTAGCGATTCCGACGAACATAATCCATTAGACTGATGCCATCGTCCAATCCGCCAGAATCGAGGCTTTCCACGGATTCTTTATTGAAGCGCAGGATGTCGCGGATCATTCGCAAGAAGCGCGGACGCAAGAGATTTCGCCGCTGCGTGAAGAGTGCGTCGAGAGAGGTTCCGTTATACTCGAGCCCGGTCTTCTCGCAACGGACGCTAAAGCTCATGCTGGAATCCTGCGACTCCACGCCGAGGCGATCGAGAAGACGGATGAAGTTCGGATAGGTCCAATCATTGAAAACGATGAAACCGGTGTCGACCGCGTCGACACTTCCACTGGCACGTTCGACATCGATTGTATTGGTGTGTCCGCCGACATAATCGTTGGCTTCGAAGAGAACGATTTCGTGCTCTTCATGCAACAGATAGGCGCAAACCAGACCCGAAATTCCCCCCCCGACGATGGCGATTTTCATCCGCGAACCACCTTCTTCGCCATCATGGATGTGTAGAGAGAATCGGGCAGCAAAGCGAGCAGGCGGAATATCGCGATCATCTGCCATGGAAAGGCGATTTCGCCGCGATACCGTGCCATACCGATGGCGATCTTGCGGGCCGCATCCTCTGTCTCCATGAGGAAAGGCATGTCGAAATCGTTGGTTTCCGTCAGGGGAGATTTCACAAACCCTGGCAGGACGATGGAGACTGGCACCCCGCGCGGTTTGAGCTGGCAGCGCAGAGCCTGCAAGAGGGCGCGGGTTGCGGCCTTCGAAGCGCAATACGCCTCGGCTCGCGGAATCCCGCGATAGGCCACCGAACTCGACATTCCCACAAGATGTCCGCGCTCCGATTTTTCCAGTTCCGGCAGGGCCGCTTCGATGCCGTTGACCATCCCCATCACGTTGACTTGAAAAGTCTTGTCGAAATCCCGAGGATCGAAATGGGGCAAATCCATAGGCTTCCATGTGCCCGCGTTGAAGAACGCCGTGTCCAGGCCGCCGAAACGTTCGCGGATCGCCGCCACGGCTCGGTGGTTTGCTTCGCGGTCGGTCACATCGAACGGCAGAACCAAGCAATCGCCGCCCCCGATTTCATCGGCCAACTGGGCCAACTTGTCCCCGCTGCGGGCCGAGAGGGCGATGCGGGCGCCTTCCTTCGCGAAGAGCCGCGCACAGGCGGCGCCGATCCCCGACGATGCCCCGGTGATCCAGATAACACGTTCGTGGAAATATTCGGACCGTTTCAAACTCGGCTCCTTTCCCTCGGTTCGCCACCGGACTTCAGGTGCGACTCCAACTCCGCCAACCGGCGAAGGGGTTGGATGTTCTCGGGCTTCATTTTCTCGATCGCTTCGGGCATCGCGGCCCCGCCGCAATAGACGATGGCCCCGGACTTTCTACCCTCGCGGGCCAGGCGGCGTAAAGATGCAATCGTGTCCTCGCCGTTTTCCCGTTCCGTCGAAAAGGAAAGCCACACCGCCCTGGGGCCGTACTGCCGGCACGCCAAGATCAATGTCTCCCAGGGGGTTTGCGCCCCGAGATTGATGGCTCGAAAGCCAGCCTCCTGAAAGACGAGGGAGGCACAAAGACTCGGCATCGTATAGACGTCGCCTGGTGGAGCGCCCCCCACCGCCACGGGTGCACCTGGGGCCGGCCGTGGCAGCAAGTCCTGAATCCGGCGCAGCGCCCTCATCACGATGTCGAAGGCCCGGTGCTCGACCAGGATGCCATCGGGCGAATGGGCCCAGAGAGTACCCAGATGCTCCATGGCGGGAGAAATCAGACCATCGGCGATTTCGGCCAGCGGGTCGCCATCCAGAAACGCGGAGAAGATCGACTCGAGGGCCCGCTCCTCATCGCCCGCCAGGAGAGCGTCGCGCAGCGCGGCCCATGGCGTGGCCGCGGCGGAAAAAGAAGTGGCTCCCGCCGGCAGCCCGAGCAAATCGGGGCGCGCCAACGGAAGCCGCTTATCTCTGATGAACCGGATCGCATCGGACAGTCGAATGCGCCGGTGTCCCCCCAGAGTTCGCGTCACAGGAATCTGACCGCTGTCGGCCCATCTCTTCGCCGAGGACTCGCTTACGCCCAGCGCTTGGGCTACTTCGCGCGAGGTCAGCAACCGGTCCTCTGCTGGAGTTCTGTGAAGCCAATCGGACATCAATCAATCGTACCAATCAATAGGCCGCCATTCGGGATCAACCCCTGGGGCCTGACGAAAGGAGGTCATCATGAGTGGCCCGATCCTGGCAAGAGGTTTTTGAACGAATTGAACGATTTGATTGATTTGGTCGTTTTTTTGTTCTCTCCACTTTCTGTCTCGAAAAGGACTCTCCCTCTGCCATGCGCCACCTTCTCCTCCTCATCTGTTTGTCTTTGGCGGCTGGCTTCACCGGCTCCATCGTCTGGGCGTCCGCCGAATCGGACGTCCTCGCCGGCTTCGGCGCGCTGCTCGATTATCGCTGGGGGTGGGTGGCGACGATCGATTTGTATCTGGGGTTTCTGTTCGTGATCGCCTGGATCGGCGCGATCGAACGGCCCCGCTGGACGGTGCCGATCTGGGCCCTGGGGCTTTTGCTGTTGGGCAATCTAGTGACGCTGATCTACCTGGCCATGCGCCTTTGGCGGTCGCCGGATGTGAGGACGGCATTGCTCGGCGGCGGCGAACGCTAAGGAATCGTCAGCGCCCTCGTCTCGGCGACGTACCACTGGCCGTTTGGCTGCTGCTCCAAATGATTCAGCACCTTCACCGCCTTGGTCACCGCCGGATTCGATGGATGACGCGTTTCCAGATACACCTTCACCCAAAGGCCGGTGCCGTCCCAATCCGCCCGGTAGTCGCTGCGCGACACATGAATCGCCAGGCGCCCACGAGCCGTTTCCGCCAGAACGACCCGGTCCGGACCGTCCAGCCCGTCCAGTAGCGCCGCCGGCAACTGCCGATCCGTCGCCGCGTCCGAATGGACCGAATAGAGAACGTGCTCGTAGGGTTTGAGCTCCACCGCGTCGCGAACCGCCCATTTCTCGAACCGATAGGCGCGGAGCAGAAAGACGGATATCAGCACCACCGCCCCCAGCAGCAGAGCCCCCACGCCACAGGCCACCACCCGGCGCGTCCGCGGCGCCAACCGTCCCCAGGCGCCGCGGCCAGAGGCCGTGCGTCCTCCAGCCTGCCATTTCGAGTGGTCGGAGGGGCTCATGGCGACCGTCCCGGCGGGCTCCTTTTGTGACAAGATTTATCTTTATGTTTATTCTGCCGTCATGTTGGCAAGGCTTATTCCAGCGGTGGGGAAATTAAAGCGCAGCCGCCCCTCGATCTCCATGTCCGCCAACTCTTCCAACGCCGCCCCCCGGGCCCGCTCTTGCACCAGCTCTCGCCGCGCCAGCGCTTCCAATGCCTTGGGGGCCGGGGCGGGGCGCTGAACCTCGGAGGCCACATAATACACCGTGAAGCTGCCGTCGGGCCGCCGGAGCGGCTCGGAGAACTGGCCCGGCGTCAAACCCGCCACGTCGAAACCGAGTTGCTCGCGGGCCGCCCGCGGGTCCAGATCCGCGACGAATTCCATGGTCCGCCGATAACGGTCGTCGGGAGGCTGGGGCAGGCGATCGACGACCGCCTGCGGCACCAGAAAAGCCCCCGGTCCGGTCAACTCCGCGCGCTCTGCCAGGAGGCGCTTCGCGTCCTGAAGCAACCCCCGCAGGTAAAGCTCCATCAAGGCCGCGAGCCGCGCCTGCTCCGCCGCCGAGAGGGCCGCGCTTTCCTGCGGCGCCAGGGTCATCCGCCAAATGCCCTTCTGGGTCGGCGGGTAGAGAGCGTCGCGGTTCTCCAGGGCGTAGGCCGCCACTTCCTCCGTCGTGGGCTTTACCTGCGCCCGTAACACGCGCAGCGCCTGCGTTCCCAGAACCAGGTCATCCGCCATCACCCGCGCCGCGGCGAAGCGAGGATCGCCCGCCGCGACACCGGAGCGCTCGACCGTCTGATTCAGCACTTCGCCCCGTACCCAATCGGCGACCACGCCCACCACGGGCAACGGCACCGTCCCCTCGTTCATCACCAGCGCGGCGATTTCCGGCGCGAAGTCGGCGAATTCCTCATTGGTCATCCGAAAATCCCGAACGCGGTACAATTCCGTGTCGCCGCTCATGAACGGGAGCAGATGCACCCGATTGATGGGGCGGGCATTGCGAAATTCCTCGCCCAGCCGATAAGACGTCTGGGACCAAATCAGCCCCTTGCGCAGGATGCGGCGAATCTCCGGCGCCACTTCCTCGATGGAAGGCGCCGGATTCTCGATGCGGCTCACCAATTCCACCAGCACCACCGCGTCCGGCAGCGACACCGGCCGGCTCACCTCGCCTTCCTCCAGGCCGAGGGCCACTTGCTCGACCAGGGGGTTGATTTCCCGCTGACCCACGGTGATTTCGCGCGAACCCTCGGGCAGCGGATCGACGACGAACTGCGGGTTGATCTCCAGCAGCGGCCTCAACCCGCCGCGCCGCTGGGCCTGGGCCGACAGGAACCCGGCGGTCTGGCGCGCCCGGGCCCGCGAATCTTCCGACACCGGCTGATCGTAGGGCACCCGCAGACGCCGCACCACCAGCCGGGCCGGTGCGGCCCCGAACGCCCCCGTGCCCGTCTCGGCCCCCGTCGCGATGTTCGTGCGGTAGTAGAGCGCCACGTCGGCTTCGTCGATTCTCAGCTTCGGCGCCACGATTTCGTCGGCGAAGAGCCATTCCGACACCGCGTCGAAGTACGTCCGGGCGCCCTTCTCCGCAGCGGAATCGCCCAGACCCTGGCGCGCCTCCGGCGTTTCCGCCAGCAACCGGTACTCCAGCATCTGACGCACCGCGCGCTCCAGCGCCAGCAACTGCGCGTCGTTCGTGCCCGGCTCCGCCTCGCCCCAGTCTTTCACCACCAGCGCGTCCGCCCCCACCATCAATTGCCAGACGTACACGTCGGCCTCCGAAATCGTTTCCGGTCCCACCGTGGCCACCGCCACGCCCGGATCGGGGCGCCAGGGATCGGTGTAGTAGGCCTGGGTGCCGGGCAATTGCGCGCGGGCCGAACCCGCCAGAGCGCTCAGCAGCAGCGCGGCCCCTGCCACCCCGCTGACCCGGTTCAGTGTTCTCTTGATCGCTTGACGCATCCGCAAAGTTCAACTCCCTCACGCGCGAGTGTTTGCCTATAATATGCCTCTATCGGTCAGGACCGCCGCCCGAATTTTCCCTTCGCCGCGCGCCAGAGGCGCAACGGCCACTTCGCCCGCAAATTGCGCAGCGAAGCCCGGTCGAGCAACAATCCTTCCACCGCTCCATCAGCCTGCAAACGGGTCCATTCCGCAAGCGGATTGGCCGGGCCTTCGGCGCGGTCTGGAGCGCACTCCGGCTTCTCGCACCACGACAGGAAAGGCGTCAACGTCGCTTCCGGGGCAAAGGCCTCGCGTGCGGCCCGCTGGCCGCGCTGGGCCCGCGCTCTCGCCAAATCGCGGCCGGTCAACGCCTCCGCCATCGCCCCGCCCAGCGCCTCCGCATCCCGCGGCGCCACCACCCACCCGGCGTCCCGCTCCGCGATCCAGGCCGCGATCTCCGTCCCCGCCGTCGTCACCACCGCCATTCCCGCGCCCATCATGTTCGTCAGCCGGTTGCGGGCCCCAAAGCGCGTCTCCGTGTTCGGCGCGTCCACGTTCAGTCCCACGTCCGCCCGCGCGTGCAGCGCCACCACGTCCTCGATCGGCACCCACCCCAGCAAATGCACCCGCCCGGCAGGCAGCCGCTCCGCCGCCATCTCGCGGAACCTCCGGTAGGTCGTGTCGTCGTGCCCCGTCACCGCGCCCCCAGTGGCCACGAAATGAGACTCGGGCACGGTTTCGAGCACCCGCGCCAGCGCCTCCGTCAGCAGTCCCGCGTCCGTCCAGGTGTTGAACCCGCCGCTCCACAGAATCAGCGGCGCGTCCGCCGCGATGCCGCGCCCCGCCAGGCAGGCGGGCAAATCCGCGCTCCGCTCCAGCCCCGCGTACAACGCATGCACCGCGTTTGGCACCGGGGCCGCGAAGGGATGATCGAAGGTGTGCCGATTCAACCGTCCCACCATCGCCAGCTCGCCGTAAAGGGCATCGCCCTGGCGTTCGCTCACCGTCGAAAACCGGTCGGCCCGCAGCAGCACCTCCGCCTCCAGGCGCCAGAAATGCGGCATGTCGCCATCGTGCCCCACTAGCGCCGCCCGCGTCTGACCCTCGGCCATCGTCCACCCGTTCAGATCCGCCCACAGCGGCAGCCCCCGCCCCGCCAGTGCCCGCGCCAGCAGGTAAGCCGGATACGCATTGATACCCACGGCGCCGTCGAACGCCTCCGCCGCCAGCACCTCACGGAGCCTCGCCAGCGCCGCGTCCTGCCCGTGCGACGCCAAGGCCTCGTACACAATCCCATCTGCCGTCTCCAACCGTCCCGCCCTGGCGTCCTCCGCCCCCGGAATCGGCACCGTCAGCAGCCGCACCTCATGCCCCGCCGCCCGCATCGGCCGCACAAAATGCACCGTCCGCAAACACTGCCCCGACACCTGCCGGGCGCCCGCTTCGTCGATGAGTGGACCGGTACCGAGGATTAGGAAACGGGGCATGGGAGGACCTCCGACTTGCCGCGATGAATCCGCACGATGTCGCCGGCGTTGGCACCGGCGAAGTGGCGGCGGTGGATGTAGTGAATGCAGAGGGGGAGGAGGATCGGGCCGGAGAGGAAAAGGGCAGTGGCGATGGAACCTGAGATCTGGCGCGCAAATCTTTCGGCCAGATACTCATCAAACCCTAGGAAAATCAGGTTCAACACGACGAGTTGCAATGCGTAATATGTCGCCGGAATCGACAATGCCACCGCTGCTAAAAAAATTTTAGCAGCGGTGTTGGCAAAAGCAGCAAAAAGGTAGCTTGATAAGACGAAGAAGAATGCAAAAGATGAAACTAATATGGTTAATAAAAGGTCTATTCCGTCCTGGGCAATTGTAGATCTATTGAATTTTAAATAAAAAACGGTGCAAAAAAGCAATAATACGAAAATGAGCTCAGGGCGCCACACCCCTTTTGCAGTCCCTGCCATAAAAGTGGTCTGCCTTGCAAAAATTGATAAGATAAAACATGCTGAGAGTACCAAGGAGAAGTCTAGCAGAAGCCAGAAATCTTGCTGGGTATTTCGTACAAACAGGCAAAACCCGGATAAGAGCACGGATATCGCTGCCATGCCTCGCCAGTTCCAGGAGACTTTCTGGGCTGTCTTCCAGTGCCTTAGCTTCTGGGCGCGCACTCGCGTCGGCAATTCTTTCCATGCTTGTCTTTGTCCGCGAAAGAAGTGTCGCTCCATGACGGTTGGACGCAGGCGGTTGATGGAGGCGACTTGGAACAGAAAGCAGGCCAGCACGATTAGCGGAATGACCAACGCCAGAAAGAGCCAAAGTATACCGATTCCTCCCATGAGAGTCAACAAGCCGATGTAGGCGGGATCTGACGGAACGGCAGGATCGAAATCTGGCGTCAACCACCAGGCCATATCGACTACGAGATAAGACAATACAAGAAATACAACAAGTCTAACTGCGGTATGCACTTGATCGAAAATCGCCACAAGCAGTCCCACGAGTATGCCGATCGCGATTGGGAAAAATAGATCTATAAATTCCATGGCGAATTGAAAAGTAAGCCCAAGTAAGGTGAGATCGTACCTCGAACGAAGGGCGACAATCGGAGTAATGCGAAACAAGAGAAGCGCCAGTATCAATAGAAGCCCAGAAACCGCCGCTATGAACACCGGCCAAAACAACAGCCCCAGGACAACCTCCCCAGCGCTCATTCTGGTCATGCCGATTTCCTCCAGCCGTCCCATCCACTTGTGCAATTTGGCCAAGACTGATAGAAAGACGGCTGCTCCAATAAACATGGGCAACCAACGTGTGAAGTCAATAGAAGCAATCCAAAAATAGGCTCGATAGTTTCCGATCCCGCCATGCCGCACATCGGCGACAAAACACCCCGCACAAAACATCCCCACCCCCAAACACCCAACCCCCAGCAGCACCACCCCCATCCTTCCCCACCACGTCCGAAACGGCGAGGTCGCCCGCACCAGCGGGTTGTCTCTCACGTCGGCGATGCACAGGCGGGCGCGAGCGATCATGGGCGGCTTGTATCTCCTCTGCGCAGAATGGGACAGGCCGGCCGCACCGTCCGCAAACACTGCCCCGACACCTGCCGGGCGCCCGCTTCGTCGATCAGAGGGCCGGTACCGAGGATTAGGAAACGGGGCATGGGAGGACCTCCGATTTGCCGCGATGAATCCGGACGATGTCGCCAGGGTTGGCTCCGGCGAAGTGGCGGCGGTGGATGTAGTGAATGCAGAGGGGGAGGAGGATCGGGCCCGAGAAGAAGAGGGCGATGGAGGAGGAAATGAGGGCCTCGATTTGGATTTTCAGCGCGAAAGCAGCATCCGCACCACAGGCCACGAGACCGTTGTAAAGCACCCACAAGAAGGCCTGCGCCCCAACCAAGGACAAGGCTCCCAACAGAAGAAGTCGTTTCTCAGACGGACCGGCGAAGAGAGCGTAAAGGTAAGCCGACAGCAAGAGAAAGTACGGAAAAGAAAGCACCAAGAAAGCGATGATAAGTTGAAGGATATGAAAGCGTAGATCCAGGTAATCCATTTGAAAAAAAAGCAAGAGAGTAAAGCAACTCAGAAGTAAATAGAGATCAAATCGCCAAAGGCCGTTACTGGTTCCCGCCAGAAGCACGCTCTTTGAAGAAAAGATCGAGAGCGAGAAACAGGATGCAAGGACAAAAGAAAAAACCAAGAGAAGACCGGTCGCATCCTCCATTTGAAACAAGAGAGGGCAGAAGCCGGCGAAGACGACGGAAATGGCTATGGCGGATCCGGTGTTCCAGCCCGTCCGTCTCAAGGGTTTCCACCTCTCCACCTTCGCCACGCGCTTGGCTTTGTCCATCGCATTCCAGCTCCGGCGCATGCCGCGAAAGGAGTTCATTTCGAAACGGACCGGGTCGAGGCGGCTGAGCACGAGAGCGCGAAAGGAATGGAACGCAAGCAGGCATAGGGGGATGACGAAGCAAGCGAGGGCCAAGATCACAGAGACAAAGAGGATGGCTTCCAGAATCAGGAACATGATCAGAGTATCAGGGAAAAAATGTGTGACTTCGGGCACAAGAATCGACAAGGCATAGTAAAATAAAAAAGAGAAAGCGAAGAAAATGAATGCTTTCGTGAACAGCCTTGCCCAATCCAGGCTAGCAACCAGAACTCCCGCCGAGATCCCCATCGTCATATTGATTGCGTGGTGAGAAAACTCAGACGCCGAATGGAGAATCAAAAAGAACTCGATGGCTTCATGGCGCCCGCGAAACACCATGTAGGGGGTTGAGGAAGCCAACACCAGCGGCGCTATCAGAAACGCCGCGCAGAACCCCGCCAACGCCACCGGCCAAAAGAGCAGCCCGCAGGCGGCTTCCCCGGCCCTCGTCTCCGTCAGCCCGATCTCCTCCAGCCGATCCTTCCACCTGTTCCAGATTGCTGCCATGGCCAGAAATACAGCCGCGCCGAACACGATCGGGAGCCAAAGGATATACTTCACATAAATGGGGTGGAAATAGGCTCGATAGTTTTCGATCCCCCCCTGCCGCACATCGGCCACAAAACACCCCACGCAAAATATCCCAACCCCCAAGCACCCAACCGCCAGCACCGCCACCCACATCCTTCCCCACCACGTCCGAAACGGCGAGGTCGCCCGCACCAGCGGGTTGTCTCTCACGTCGGCGATGCACTGGCGGGCGCGGGCGATCATGGGCGGGGGGCTTCCATCCTCCGCCCAAGCTTGACGCCGCCGATTGCGGGCCGCAATGTCTTAGGAGCCATTTCACATCCTTTCCGAGCGACGAACCTCCCATGAAAACCCAATCCAGCCCGCAACGTCTCTTTGCGGTTTCGCTCCTGGCGGGGGCGGCCGCTTTGCCCATGGCCTGCGACGCCCAATCCCGCCCCGCCACCATGCCGGTCTCTCCGCAAACCCGCCCGGCCACCGGCCCCGTCTGGGCCCCGAGCCAAGTCCCCATTCCCCTCCAACCCCTGACCATCGTCTCCGGCGAGAGCGGCACCGTCGATTTCCTCCACGCCGCCCCCCGGCCCGCCATCGGCTTCCGCGGCCTCCGCCTCTCCGGCGACCTCGGTGGCGTGCGCCTCGCCTCGGGCCAGTCCCCCGCCGCCCTCCGCGTCCACAGCGACGAATCCGCCAACGGCCAGGGCCTCCTGATCGCCGACCTGCAACTCGAAGGCGGCGGCACCTACGAAGTCGCCGTTCCCCTCACCGTCTCCCCCATGCCCAAGGTCGAGGTGACCTATTCACACAAGGGCAAAGCCCCCGATTCCGTTTCCATCGCCGGCCCCTTCAACGGCTGGACCCCCGGCCGCGATACCCTCACCGACTCCGATGGCGACAGCACCTATACCGCCACGCTTTCCCTGCCGGCCGGCGATTACCCCTATAAATTCGTAGTCGATGGAAACTGGATCATGGATCCGGACAATCCGAATACCATTTCCGAAGGCGGCTACGCCAACTCCAAGCTCACCGTCGCGCCCCTCGGCGACGGCGAAGCTCCCAAGGAACCCCTGGAAATCGCCATGCTACCCGCCAACGCCCCCGGCGTCGGGCCCCAGGGCGGCTTTCGCGTTTCCCTCACCACGCCCTCGCGCCTCGAATCCAGCCACATGCTCCTCCTGGTCAACAACGCCCCCGTGGACGATGGCTTCCAGGTCAACCCCGTCACCGGCGTGGTGCGCCTCGATGTGCCCAAAGACAAGTGGGGGCCCGAGCAATTCGTCACCCTCGTCGCCGTCACCAACGACGGACGCCGGGGCTCCATCACCCGCCCCTTCGATTTCTCCCACGCCCCCCGCGCGCCTAAGGACGACATCCTCTACTACGTCGTCGTCGACCGCTTCCGTAACGCCGACCCGGAGAACGACGCCCCGGTTCAGGACCCGAACCTCAAGCACCAGGGGAACTTCAAGGGCGGCGATTTCGCCGGCGTCACCCAGGCCCTCAACGAAGGCTACTTCGACCGCCTCGGCATCACGAGCCTGTGGCTGTCCCCCGTCAACAAGCAGCCCGATGGCGCTTGGCAGGACGCCATGCCGCCCAAGGAGCACTTCACCGGCTACCACGGCTATTGGCCCACCCGGAACCAGGAAACGGACCCGCGCTTCGGAACCCTCGAAGAACTCAAAGAAACCGTCGCCACCGCCCACAGCCAATCGCGCGCCGTCCTCCTCGACTTCGTCAGCAACCACGTCCACCAAGAGCACCCCATGCTCGAAACCAACCCCGACTGGATCGTTCCCCTCGAACTGCCCGACGGCTCCAAGAACATCCGCCAGTTCGACGCCCAT
The DNA here is from genome assembly GCA_040219255.1 of Sumerlaeia bacterium. GTDB lineage: Bacteria > Sumerlaeota > Sumerlaeia > SLMS01 > JAHLLQ01 > JAVJSW01. Next base: position 25,289 of record JAVJSW010000068.1, on the reverse strand, counting down.
CCCTTCACCACCTGGTTCGACACCTTCCTGCCTTCTCTCAACTATCCGGATCATCCCGACCTGGTCGAGAAAATGACCGACGTGGGTGTCTGGTGGCTTCAGGAAACCGGCGCCGATGGCTTCCGCCACGACGCGGTGAAGCACGTGCCGCTTGTCTTCTGGGAGCGCCTCACCGAAAAACTCATCACCGAAATCGCCAAGCCTCAGAACAAACGCCTCTACCAAGTCGGCGAGAGCATCGCCAGCCGAGGCACCATCAACGAATTCGTCGGCCCCGAACTCCTCGATGGCCAGTTCGACTTCCCCCTCTTCTGGCCCACCCGCGAAGCCTTTTCACGTGAAACCGGCGGCCTCGACTCCGTCGGCGAAGCCCTCCTCGCCAGCCAGCGCGAATACCCCCTCGCCGCCACCATGAGCCCCCTCATCGGCAACCACGATTTCCCCCGCTTCATGGGCTACGCCGACAAAGACGTGCCCTTCGACGATCAAAAGGCCAAGTTCCTCGCCTTCAGCGAAGACGCCCCCCAGGTGGACGACCCGCAAAGTTACGAGAAAATCAAGCTCGCCTTCGCCTACCTGATGACCATCCCCGGCATGCCGCTGGTGTACTACGGTGATGAAATCGGTCTGACCGGCGCCCACGATCCCGACAACCGCCGCATGATGATCCCCGAAGCGGATTGGAACGCATACCAGAGCGCCACCTTCGAGCACGTCGCCGCCTGGGCCAAGGCCCGCCACGACAGCGTCGCCCTGCGCCGCGGATGGCTGGTGCCGCTGCACATGGACGCCGAACGCCTCGTCTACGCCCGCGTCGCGCCCGAAGAAGTCGTCGTCGTCTCCCTCGCCCGCAAGCCCGATAGCGGCGACCTGACCGTCCAATTGCCCAAAGCCTGGGGCGAGCCCTCGCGCTTCGAATCCCTCGCCCTCCTCAACGCCACCGCCAAAGATGTCGCCCTGCGCAAGGGCTCCCTCGTCATCAAAGACCAGCCCTACAGCGCGAGCGCGTGGGTGCTGAGCTGGTAAGAACGGAACACTGAAGCATACCCAAAACGCAAGAACGGCGCCCCCACTCTCAGGGGCGCCGTTCCTCATTCCTGCTTGATCGCCAAGCCGGCGACTTACTCGGCGGGAGTTTCTTCCGCGGCCACGGCGCCTTCGGCGGCGGGGGCTTCCTCGGTCGAGGGAGCTTCCTCCTCGGCCTTCGCGCGGTTGGCGGCCTTCTCGGCCTTCGTCGCCTTCTTGCCCTTCACCGGCGCGGCAAAGCGCTTCTTGAAGCGGTCGATGCGGCCTTCCGTATCCAGGAAGTTGCCCTTGCCAGTGTAGAACGGGTGGCTCTGCGAACTGATGTCCAACGGCACGACGGGCAGTTCTTCGCCGTCCATCGTCTCCAGCTTTCCGTTCAGCTTGGTGGAGGAACCAATCCATTGGTCTCCGGTGTTGATGTCGCGGAAAATGACGCGACCGTACTTGGGGTGGATGTCTTGCTTCATGAGACAAATCCTCGGTGTTTGTTGCGGCCCACGGTTTTCGACGGGCGAAGGCCTGGGGGGATGTAAGACTTTGCCGGAGGCTCACTCGGTGGCGGCTCAGTTGGCCCCGGCGGATTTCCATGCGGCGCGTGTCGCTGCCGGCTGAGCGTCGGGATTCGCCTTCGCCCAGGCGAGAACCTCGGCGTGCTCGCTCTCGCTCAGCACCTCCGCGTCCTCGATCAGCATGTTCGGAATGCCGTCCTCGACGCTGTAGCGCCGGCGGCAAGCCGCATCGGTGGAGACCAGATGCCCCTGCGCATCCACCACCAGCGGGGCGCGCGTTTCCGGGCAAATCAGGATGTCGAGCAGTTCCCGGGGCAATGTTGTCGCCATGACGGCACCGTCTCCTCACACTCCCGCATGTCGCGCGGGGCTGGAAAACTACCCATTGGCGGCGCCAATGCAAGGCTTTTCGCCGATCCGATTCGGCCGTGGCCGCGATCCTTCACCACAGAGGGCACGGAGGACAGAGGTTCCACAGAGATCATTTGAAAGGTGTGGTCAGGAAAGTGAGTTGCCTGCTTTAAGTCGAACGAAAGAAGAAATCTGCAAATGAATCCGAAATCCGAATACTTGCCAGGCCCAACCAAAGTCGCGGCAAATCTGGCAATTTCCTGCATGGATAAGCACTTTTCAAAAGAATCGGCCGCCGTTTCCCGGTCATCCAGCCAGGAACCGAGGCCTGCCGGTGGTTCCGGCTAACTTCAAAAGCGCCATCTAGCTCTGCGTTTTCCGCGTCTCAGCGGTGATTTCTTGAAGGATTAGGGCGGCCGTGGGGCAGGCTCGCATCACACGGGCCGCCAACGCTCGCCCCGCTTCTCCCTTCGCTTGACGAGCCCACCTCTTCCTCCTAGCGTCCTCAACCGACAGCCTGGGTCCTCGATTCTCCAGGCCAATGACCCAAGGACATCTCCCGCCCCTTCGCCATGAACAAACCCGAACGCGTCTTTTGCATCGTTCCCCCCACCGGCCGCTTTATCCGCGAAGACCGATGCCAAACGCCCATTGAGAAGCTCCGCACCGTGGCTCTCCGTCCGCCGACGGACCTGATGTACGCCGCCGCCTGCTTCGAGAAGGCCGGCGCCGAGTGCCGCCTGACCGATTATCCGGCGGAGGATTGGGGCTGGGCACGCCTCGAAAGCGACCTTCGGGAATTCGCCCCCGACATCGTCATCATGTCGATCACCACGCCGTCCTTCGAGGACGACATGAAGGCATCGGACTTGATCAAGAAGGTTCTGCCGGACTGCACGACGATCGCCAAAGGCGCCCACTTCAACACGCTCGACATGCGCGCCATGACCGAGCACCCGTCGCTCGACCTGGCGCTGCGCGGCGAGTACGAGTTCACCTGCCTGGAGCTGGGCGAGGGCCGCCCCACGGCGGAAATCCACGGCCTGACCTGGCGCGACGCCGACGGCCGCATCGTCCGCAATCCGGACCGCGAACTGCCCAAAAACCTCGACGACATCCCCTATCCGGCCCGCCACCTGACGAACAACGCGCTCTATCGCCGGCCCGATACGGACGAAATGCAGACCACCCTGGTCACGAACCGCGGTTGTCCGTTCTCCTGCACCTATTGCCTCGCGAACCAGGTCAGCGGCCTCGTGAATCGCTATCGCAGCGTCGAAAACGTCATCGGCGAAATCAAGCAGTGCGTCGAGACGTACGGCATCCGCAACTTTCTCTTCCGCAGCGACCTCTTCACCCAAAACAAGAAGTGGGTCCGCACGCTCTGCGAGCGCATTCTCGAGGAAAAACTCGACATCTCCTGGGCCTGCAACAGCCGCGTCGATACCATCACCGAGGAAGTCCTCGGGCCGATGCGCGAGGCGGGCTGCTGGATCATCGCCTTTGGCGTCGAAAAGGGCGACGACGACGCCCTGATCGCTATCAACAAGGGCGGCAAAGCCACCGTCGAACAAGCCCACCACGCCCTGCGCATCACCCGCGAAGCCGGCATCAAGCGCAGCATGTACCTCCTCTTCGGCCTGCCCGACGACGACGAAGCAGCCCTGAAGAAGGACATCGAATTCGCCAAAGCGGTCGATCCCGACTTCCTCGAAATCTTCTACCCCTATCCCTTCCCCGGCACCGCGCTCTATAAAGAAGCGGTGGAGAAAGGCCTCCTGCCCGACGGCATCATCCCCCGCGAAGCCTACGGCGAACCCGCCATGGGCACGATGAAGATTTCCAAGAAGGACCTGGCCAAGCTCCGCACCCGGGGTCTGCGCCAGTTCTACATGCGCCCCGCCTTCATCATGCGCACCTTGAAAGGCGTTTCCACCCCCCGCGAATTCATGAACGTCACCAAGTACGGCCTCATCCAGCTCCGCGATATCGTCGCCAACGCGGTGTCGTGATAGAAATTAGCCGCCGATGAATGGGATGAATAGGATCAAAGGTTTTGAAAACAATCTGATTTATCTTATTCATCCGCGGCCAATTACTTTACCCCCTCAGTGAAACTCCAACCTCTGAGCCCTCTGTGGTTATCCCCCATGCGTGATCGTTTTTTCGAGTTCCTCGGCGCCGAATTCCTCATCGTCGAGCCCGGCCATGTCGAGCAGCGCCTCATCATGCGGCCCGAGTTGCTCCAGCGCCTCGGCGTGCTCCATGGCGGCATCGTGGCCGCGTTGGTCGACGATACGCTGGGGCGGGCGGCGAACGGCTATCTGGACCTGGAGCGCGAGGTCGCCCTCACTTCCCACCTCGACATCACCTATCTCGGTTCCGCCCGCGAAGGCATCATCACCGTCGAAGGCCGCGTCCCGCGCGCCGGGCGCACCGTCCTGTACGGCGAAGCCACCGTCTCACTTCGCGCAGACGAAGACGCCGAACCCAAGGTCATCGCCCGGGGCTCGGCGATCCTGATCCGCACTCAGCGCCGCTACGAGGGCGGTGTTTCGGAAAATAAGGCCGACGGCAACCCTTGAATTCCTTTCTATTACGCCTGTCCTGAGGAAAAAATCGCCGCCCCGGCGGAAACTGTGCACGGCTCTTGCGCATACGTTCTCAATAAGAACGCTGCTCTTTGGCGGCGATCGTTCGCCGCAAAGGGCCAAGGACAATCATGATGTTTTATATCTTTCTCGCCGTCTTCGCCATCTTCATCGTATCGCTCATCATCTGGAACCTCGCCGGCACGCTGGGGAAAACCGCCTCCGCGGGCCTGACCAAAGCCGAACCGGCCAGCAATTGGAACCGCGGCCTCGCTGTCGGCCTCACCGTGGCGGTCCTTCTTGGGCTGCTGGTCGGGGCGGTGATCTTCGACATTCTGCCCGGGACGGCCTAACTGACGGCGTTGCAGCGCTCCGCCGCCACCGACTTGATCAGCTTCAGGTCCAGCTTTCCCGACCCCAGCATCGGCAATTCGTCCACCCGGTGGCAATCGCCACGCTTGGGAATCCACAAGTTCGGCAAATCGGTTCCCTTGATTCCCTTCAGAGCCGTCTCCATCTCCTCGTCCTTGCAGGTGTAGAGGACCGCCAGCTTCTCGCCCTTGCCGGGGTCTTCCACACCGGTCACGGCGAAAACGCGGTCGCTCTGATCCAAAACCGCTTGCAGGGCCTCTTCCACCTTGATGTGGGGCACCATCTCGCCGCCGATCTTGCTAAACCGCGACAGCCGGTCCGTGATGCGGATAAAGCCGTCCTCCTCCATCACCGCCACGTCGCCGGTCGAATACCAGCCGTCCTTCAACACCTCCGCCGTCAGGTCGTCGCGCTTCAGGTAGCCCGACATCACGTTCGGGCCCTTGACGTAAAGCAGACCCGGCTTGTCTGGATCGCACTCCTGGCCGGTTTCCGTGTCCAGGATCCGGATGCTGACCCCCGGCATGGGATGGCCGACGGTGCCCGGCCGGTGCCCGACCTGATAGATTCCCGCTTCCCGGTGGCTTGGCGTGTTCACCGTGACCACCGGCGCACATTCCGTACAGCCGTAGCCCTCCAGGATCTCGATGCCGAACTTGGCTTTGAAATCCCGCGCCACCGCGTCGCGCAGCTTCTCCGCCCCCGCCACCACGATGCGCAGACTTCCGAACTCGCCCGGCTCCACGCGCCGGTTATAGGTCTGATAGAACGTCGGCGTGGCCACGATCATCGTCAGCTTGTGCCTCTCGACCAGGGAACCGATCGCCCGCGCGTCCACCGGATTCGGATAATACACCGCCCGCACTCCGATCGCGAACGGCATCCCCAGCGTCACCGTGAACCCGAAGCTGTGAAAGAACGGCAGCGCCCCCAGGATCCCGTCCTCGTGGCTCAGCTTGAAGATCTGCGCCACCGCTTCGTAGTTCGATTGGATGTTCCAGTGCGAAAGCTGAACGCCCTTCGGCATGCCCGTGGAGCCGCTGCTGAAAATGATCGTCGCCAGATCGTCCACCGACCGTTTGCGCGGCGCGCCCAGGCTGCGCTCGAGCACCCGCACCGGGCACAGCAGCCCGTCGATCATGGCCCGCAGCCGCACCGGCTTCGTGACGCGCTCTTTCAAGTCCTCGGCGTAAATCACGTCGCAGGGGAAATCAAGCGGCAGCTTCTCCATGAAAGCCCGCGACGTCACGACCGTCTTCAGCTCGCACAGCTCTTTGATTTTCTCGAACGTACCTGGCGCCGTGTAATTCAGATTCACCGGCACCTTGCCGCTCAGCATCGCCGCGAAATTGACCAGCACCCCGGCGATGCTCGGCGGCAGACAGATGCCCACCATGTCCTGGCCGCGCCAGTCCTCGCGCAGCACCCGCGCCATCGCCACGATGCCCGTCAGCAGCTTCCAGTTCGGCAGGCCTTCGACCGTGTTGTGATCCGCCGCGGAAACGAACCGGGGCCGTTGCCGCATCCCCCGAATCGCCGCCCGGTGCAGCAGCGGCGCATCCGTCTTGCGCTCTTCCCAGGCGTCGCTTTCCAGCCGCTGCACCGCGCGGCGCACCTTCCACGCCGGCGTGTCCCCCGGCATCGGCTCGCCGAAGCTCACCGTGGCCGGATGAGGAATCCGTCCCGGCAGCTTCCGGAAGAACGTGCCGCCGCTAAAGCTGAAGATCGAACCCCAGAGACGGTCCAGATGCGTCGGGATGATGGGGACGTTCTCCACGTCCTTCATGATGCGCTCCAGACCCCGGCGAAACGGCAGCAGGTTGCCCGTGCGGGTCAGTTGGCCCTCGGCGAAAATCACCACCAGGTCCCCGTCGCGCAGCGCCTGGCTCGCTTCATGAAGCCGCTTGAGCACCTCGCGCGCCGGCATTTTCGTCGAAATCGGAATGCAGTTCGCCAGCTTCGCCAACGGCTTCACCAGCGGTTTCTCGTACATGTCCTCGAAGATCACGAAGCGCGGCGCCCGGTGCGTCGCCGCCAGTAATAACAGCGCGTCCGCGAACGACACGTGGTTGCTCACCAGCAGCGCCCCGCCCTTCGCCGGTACCTTCTCCTCGCCCCGCACCGTCATCCGGTACACCGCCCGCGTCAGCAAAAGCAACGCGCACCGCACCCCGGCTTCCGGGATCAACTTGAGGCTGATGAAGCCAATCACCAGGAAGCACAGGCCGATAAAGAGGAAGACCGTTGGTGCCTGAACTTCCGCGAAGTCCGTCAGCACCCAATACAAGAGGCCAGACAACGCCACCGCGCTGAACTGCAGGAAATTGATGACCCCCAGAATTCCGCCCCGCGTTTCCGGGTGGGTATTGTGCAGCACGTATGCCCTCAGCGGCACAAGGAACCAGCCCGCGAAGAATCCGGTGAGCGTCAGGAACACGCATCCCAGCACGACCTGACCATCCAGTTGCATCGCCACATACATCAGAAGCAGCGACAGGGCGGAGAAGATGCCGCCCAAGGGGACCAGGCCAACCTCGATCTGGCCCCGGGACAGGTAGCCCGCCGCCAGACTGCCGCTCGCGATCCCGACCCCGACACAGATGAGAAGCATCGTTGTGCCAACGGACCCCAATGCCAGGTAGTCCTGACCATATTTATACACCGTGATTCCGGTGAGGGTCGCCATGCACCACCACAAGACAGTCCCAAGAGACGTCCAACGCAGTCCCTTGTGATGATAGATTTCATTCCAATTCGCCGTGAATTGCTCCACATCGAAGAGGTGGATTCGGCGATGGGGTTCGGCCGCCGGCATGGGAGAAATCACCAGCGAAAGGATCAGCCCGCAGAGCGACACCCCGGCGAGAAAGAGCGCCAGCAACGGCAATGACTCGGAGTAGGACCCGTGATACCACCCGGCCAGGATGGTTCCCGCCAGGAACCCGACGATGGTCAGGCCTTCCTGCACGCCAAAGGCCCAGGAGAGGCGCCGCTCGGGAAGCAGTTCGGCGATCAGGCCGACCCGCGCCGGCGAATGCAGCGCCGTCTGGCAACTGAGCAGGAAGACCACGATCAGACTGACAAACCAGAAATTCGAATGAGCGACGTTCATGGACACCGTCAGCGCCAGCAGAAGCATCAGCACGATCTCGGCGGATTTCGCCCACACCACAATGCTGCGCTTCGAGAAGCGATCCGCCAGATGGCCGCCCATGACCGACAGAAGAACCCACGGAACCGTCGCCGCCAAGTGGAGCAGCGTCCGGTTACGGTCGCTATGGTCCTCGAAACCCAGGACCGTGGCGCCCATCATCAGCATAATCAGCGAACGGACCACATTGCCGACGAAATCGCCCTGAAGGAAAATCGCCGCCAACGCCCGGAAGCTGCGCAAATCCGGATTCTCCGGCTCGTTCGGTGGCCGCTCCCCGTCCTCCTCCGGATCGTCCGAATCGGTCGCGTCAGAGGCCACGCCGGCAACCGCTTCCGGTTCTCTGGAAGACTCCGGCCCGGGCTCCGAATCGCCATCGCCGGCCACCGCGTCTTCCGCACCCTCGGTCCTATCCGGCGGGTCCGCCGTGTCCATCCCGCCGGGCGAATCGGCGGTCGCATCTTCAACTTTTTCAACAGATTCGGGTTCCGGAGCGTGGGCCATCGAGTTAGGCATTCCTCTCGCATTCGAGCATCATAAGGCGGCGGACTATGGCCGTCACAGCCAAGCCGTGTCGAGGCTGGGTTGCGGAAAAATCGGATAGCGGGCGAAAGCGCTATTAGTCAACGATAGTTTACCTAATGACACCAAAAAGAAAATCGTGACACGGAATCCGGTTGCATAGGAAAAGGCTTTATAAGAGGTTCCGTCCGTGCCGACGCGAGAGTTGGGCACCCGGGGATGCTCCCAACAGCTACCGCTAACCTTAGAAATTCCAGCTCTCCGACCCAATATATACTCTGCCCTACCCTGTCCCGGAGGTTACTTGACCCGTGAAATCCGCCGCCTCAACGTTCTCTCTCTGCCGCCAACCGTTCCACAATGAACAGGAAAAAGCGCCCGCCTCACAAGACCCCTCGCCGAAGAACCCTCTCGACCTGCGCCGCGCCGAGGACCGTTTCATCGCCCTCGCCACGACGCCCGACATGGCCTTCTACCTGGGCCGCTTTCTCGACGCCTCCGACGATGAACTCCGCGCCCTCTTTGGCTTGGCGGCGGCGGCGATGCGCATGACCGAGCGCCAGCCGCTCGAATCGACTCACCCCGCCTCCGCGGAAAATCCCCCCCATCGCCTCCTGGAAAGCCGCCTTCGCGAAATGAGCGAAGCCATCGCCGAACGCGACGAACGCATCCGCGAACTCAACGCCGCCCTCGCCCACAATCGCAAGAAGCCCGAAACCCGCAGGCCCCGGACCGCCAAACAGAAAGTCTGATGTCTTCGCCCCGCCGGTTCTCTGGCGGGGCTTCTTGTTTCGTTACTTCTGGCGACCGCGCCCTCCGCAGCTACTCATTTTCGTCGTGTCCTTCCCTCCCCCGGGCCCGGTCCCAACCCCAAACCGCCAGCACACAAAACACGATCACCCCGAAGCAGGCGAGGCCGCCAAGCGCTGAGCCGATGAAGCTGGAGTCGAAGAGCATGGGCTTTCCTGTGGGACGGGTCTTCGGGGCTTTGTCGCTGCGCCGCGATCAGTTCAGGTAGGTCCAGCCCGTCACGTAAAAGACTTCGCAAGCCCCGGACCCCGTGTCGGTGCGCCGCCGCGACGAATTCCACTGCCAGTTGCCGTCCGTCGCCCGCACCCGCACCAGATACCCCTCGAGCCGCACCGCGTCGCCCCGCCGCAGCGACAGCAATTCGCCGCGCAGGGCCTCGTCGCCCCAGGCCGGAATGATGTGCGTGTTGGCGCTGCACTGCTCGATCTCGCGCTGGTCCACGGTCAACGTGCCGTACTCATAGCGGAACTGACCCCATCGCCCGCCCTGGCTCCACCGGATGCCAGTCAGGTTCGGCTCGCGCGTCAGGGGCCCCCACGCCAGCAGCAAATCCACCGGCGCCAGCTCCGCCTCGCGGTCGTGCCGATAACGAGACCGGCTGACGATCAGGGCCTCGACCGTGTACTCGGCGAGACCCGTGATGGCGTAGCCCGGCGGCGCCGGCAGCTCCACCGATTCCGCCAAGTCGCGCTGCACCGGCTCGGGGAACGGGCCCGCCTCGCGCAGCGGGGGTTTGTGGCAGGCCATCTGAATGCCCATCACCAGCGCCATCAGGGCGAAGGCTCCGATGGCGAAACGGGGTACGGCTGGCAAAAAAGTTCGATCGCCCATTGGCCCCCCCGCAGTCGGTCACAGGTGTCACGGCCCTACGCCTTGGCCGTGATGGTTATTCACCCTGAGAAGGCCAGGGGCAGAGAATCAAGCTCTGGAATGTGCCGCGATTCGGCCCTCAGCCCTCCATCAAGTCGGACAGGGCGTAGTTGATATGTGGCGCGTAGAGGTGCGGTTCCAGCAGGAACGAATCGTGGCCTTTATCGCTGTGGACCGTGATGTACTGATGGGCGACGCCGTTGGCTTTCAGGGCGGCCTCGATCTCCGCCTGCTCGTCGGGGAAGAAACAGACGTCCGAGTCAATGGAGAACAAGATCCACTTCTGGCCCTTGCAGCGCCGCAGCGTCTCGGCGGAGTTGCCGCCGGCCACTTCCTTTGGCAGATCGAAGGACTGCCAGGCGGCGATGATCCGCAGGTAGCTGTTCGCGTCGAAGCGCTTCACGAATTTCCGGCCCTGATGCAGCAGGTAGCTTTCCACCTGATGGCGCAGTTCATAGCACGAGAGCACATCGCCCGGTTGGACGATGGTATTTTTGGCGCGGCGCTCGATGACTTGCAGGGAGAAGAAGGTTTTGTGCTGGATCATGCGGGCCAGCATCAGGCCGAAATCCGGACGGGGTCCGTCGTAATAGTTCCCGCTCTTGAAGTTCGGGTCCGTCTCGATCGCCAGGATCTGCTCGAAATTGAAGGTCTTCGTCAGCACCGTGGCGCGGAAACCGGTGGCGATGGGGATCACGCAGCGCACCCGCTCGGGATAGCGCGCCGCGAAATCCAGCACGCAGAGCCCGCCCATGCTGCCGCCCAGGATCGCCGCCAACTGCTTCACGCCCAAGAGATCGAGCACCGCCACCTGGCTGTCCACGATGTCGCCGATGCTCATGAAGGGGAAGTTCCAGCCATAGGGCTTGCGGTCCGGGTCCTCCGGGTTGGGCGACATCGGGCCCGTCGAGCCGTAGCAACCGCCCAGGAAGTTCATGCAGATGACACAGTAACGGCGCGTGTCGAGCGCTTTGCCTGGGCCGATGAAATCGTCCCACCAGCCCTGATGATTCTCCTCGGTCCAGAGCCCGTTGCCGGGTCCGACGGGGTCGAAACCGGCGGCGTGGGGCGATCCGCTGAACGCGTGAAAGACCAGGATCGCGTTCGAGCCCTCCTCGTTGAGCGTCCCGTAGGTTTCGAAGGCGATATCCACCGGGCCGATGCGCGAGCCACCCTCCAGGGTCAGGGGGTTGTCCTCCGTGGCGATGCGGCACAAGCGCATCGTGGAGCCCTCGGGCGGCAGGGGCGCGCCATTGAGGGCCCGGGGCAGGGATTGGTCGGTGGAAACGTGCGGTTCGGCGGTCAAAGCAGGTCCTAAAACGGGATAGTCAGCAGAGCGGCACCGCCTGAGTGCCAAATGGGTGCCAGTCCGCAAGGGGCGCCCCTGAGCCATTCCCGGCGGGTTCGCATCCGGACGGACCGGCGATACTGCCACCGGGCGTTGCCGCCTTGCAACGCCAGGAAGCGCGTTTCCGTCCCGCCGAGGGATTTCCCTTTACTTTCGCCCGTTGCCGCTCGAACCCGCGTCGTCGTCGTCCGTCACCGCTTCGTCGGGATCGCCGCCCTTGACGGGAGCGATGCCGATCGATTCGCGGACTTCCGCTTCGATGCGGGCGCGGATGTCCGGGTTCTCGCGCAGGAAGGTCTTCGCGTTCTCGCGCCCCTGGCCGAGGCGTTCGCCCTTGTAGGAGAACCAGGCGCCGGAGCGATCGACGATTTTCATTTCCAGGCCCATGTCCACCAGGTCGCCTTCGCGGCTGATGCCCTGGCCGAACATGATGTCGAATTCCGCCTCGCGGAAGGGCGCGGCGCACTTGTTCTTCACGATGCGGCACTTGACCCGGTTGCCTACGTTGTCGCCGGCGTCCTTGATGGCGCCGATGCGGCGCACGTCGATACGGACGGAGCAGTAGAATTTGAGCGCGCGTCCGCCGGTGGTGGTTTCCGGGGATCCGAACATCACGCCGATTTTTTCGCGGATCTGGTTGATGAAGATCACGGTGGTTTTGGCGTGGCTGATGGCGCCGGTCAGTTTGCGCAGCGCCTGGCTCATGAGGCGGGCGTGGACGCCGACGTGGCTGTCGCCCATTTCGCCTTCGAGTTCGGCCCGCGGCACCAGCGCCGCCACCGAGTCGAGGACGATGATGTCGACCGAGTTGCTCTTCACCAGCGTCTCGACGATGTCGAGGGCCTGCTCGCCGTAGTCGGGCTGGCTGATCAGGAGTTCGTCCAGGTTCACGCCGAGGGCCTGGGTGTATTTGGGGTCGATGGCGTGCTCGACGTCGATAAAGGCCGCGACGCCGCCCATGGCCTGGGCCTGGGCGACGCAGTGGAGGGCGACGGTGGTCTTGCCCGACGATTCGGGTCCGTAGATTTCGACGATGCGCCCGCGGGGCAGGCCGCCGGTGCCGAGCGCGCGGTCGAGCGAGACGCAGCCGGTGGGAATCACCGCCGTCACCGTTGTGTCCTCGTCGTTAAAGCGGCGGATCAGGCCGTCGCCATGGTTCTTGCGAACCTGGGCGAGAGCCGCCTCCAACGCCTTTTCCCGGTCTGAAGCGCTCATTGCCGCCGGGGCGGATTTCGTTGCCTTTGCCATGATGCCAAGTCCTATTCGTCAAAAACGTGTGTTCCAAAATAAAGCCGCCCGCGCCAGCCTGCGAGGCACTCGCTCGTTTCCGGTCCAACGAAGCAAAAGCGAAACAAAAGAGAGGGGCTGTGTCGAGGGAAAAATGAGGGGGTGGCGCTTTTTCTTCGCTTCCTTGGCGGCGGCGGGCAAGGGGAGATGGCGGGGGGAGCCGGGTTTCTTGGCATTTAACCACAGAGGACTCAGAGGACGGGGGTTATACAGAGGGTTCGCCTGCTCGGGAAAAAGAAGAGGGCTCGCCGGCGTCTCCCCTTGGGAGGGGAGAGCGGCGAGCCCCGATGCTGCTCGAGCGGTCCGGAGGCGGACCGTTGCGGGTCCGCGCTATTCCGAAACCGTCAGCGAGATGATCGCCCCACTCTTTGCCCAGGCGCCTGGTGGCGGGCGTTGTGCCAGCACGGTTCCAGGCTCGAACTGTTCGCTCGGCTCGTACGCGCTGACGCGGAGGGCGAAACCGGTTTCGGAAGCGCGAAGGAGAGCCTCACCCGCGGGCAGTGCCAGCAGGTCGGGAGCTTCGACTTCCGGGGTTTTCACGAACTTCCAAATCAGCCCGTAGGCAATGAGTCCGGCGAGGACAAAGAGAATGCCACCAACGATTCCCAATCGCCACAGGGTTCCAAAAAGCCCTGGAGGGCGGCGGACGCGTGGTGTGTTGTCGGGGCGTCCATCTCGGCGTGGCATGAGGAGGACGTTAGGGACCGAGACCCCCCGCGCCAAGGACAAAATGGCGTCTCAATTTGGAACGGTCAAGCCCCCTAAACAGCGGCATTTACGCCAAGGTTTCGCCACCCCGGAAGTCGACCTCAAAAGCCTTTCGGAGATTGATACTGAACGGTTTACGCACGATTCCGACTTCGGTGACGATGGCTTCGATTAAACTGGCGGGAACGACATCGAATGCAGGATTGAACGTGGATGTACCGAGCGGCGCAACTTGTTGCCCCCGGATGGAGGTAATCTCTTCGCCGTCCCGTTCTTCGATGGGAATGTCGGCGCCCGTGCCCAGGCTCAGATCGACGGTGGAGAGGGGGGCGGCGATGTAGAAAGGCACGTTGAAATGCCTGGCCACGATGGCCAGGGGCATGGTGCCTATCTTGTTGGCGCTGTCGCCGTTGGACGCGATGCGGTCGGCGCCGGTGACGACGGCTTGGACGAGCCCGCGCTGCATGGCCGTGGCGGCCATGTTGTCGGCGATGAGGCGATGGGCGACCCCGGCATTCTTCAGCTCCCAGGCGGTCAGGCGGGCGCCCTGGAGCAGAGGCCGTGTTTCGTCCACATAGACGGTCATGGCGGCGTTTTCGCGCAGGGCTCCCTCGATGATGACGCCGAGGGCCGTGCCGACGCCCGCGGTGGCCAGGGCGCCGGCGTTGCAGTGGGTCAGCACGCCGGCCTTGCCCGAGAGCAGCGGGGCGCCATGGCGGGCGATGGCGGCGCAGCGTTCGCGGTCGTCGGCGTGGATGGCTTTGGCGGCTTTGAGAAGGGCGTCGAGGACGTCGCTGGCGGAGGCTTCGGCGGGGCGTTCCTCGGCCACCTTGCGGCATTGGTCCAGGGCCCAGAACAGGTTCACGGCGGTGGGGCGGCTGGTGGCCAGGTAATCAGCCACTTCGCGTGTGGCGGCGATGGCGTCCTGGCGGGTCTGGGGCTGGCGGTTGCGCGCGCCGAGGTAGAGCCCATAGGCGGCGGCGACGCCGATGGCGGGGGCGCCGCGGACGGAGAGACGCTTGATGGCGCCCCACATCGCGGTTTCGTCGGCGATGTCCAGGTAGGTTTCTTCGCCCGGCAATTTCGTCTGGTCCAGCAAACGGCAGACGTCACCGGTCCATTCGATGGTTTTCGGGGGCGTGTAGGTCAGGTCAGTCATGGGTGGGGGGCGCTCCTGCATGGACAAGGGGATAGGTTCGCCCACCATGGCGAGCGGGGCGGGGAGGAAGCAAGCGTGGGCTTGGAGGAAAGCGAAGGGTCGCTCGTGCATAACCACAGAGGACTCAGAGGAGAGAGGTTACACAGAGAGGAAAGGAATCGGCCGGGGGACTGAATCTATCATCCTATTCGATGACTTGTGATTTGGAACATGCGACGATCGCCAGCCTCTCGCACGAAAAGTCTCCGTGCCGATCTGTCTCCGCGGTGAATTTTCTTGAAGGATCAGGGCGCAGGTCAGGAGGCGGCGGCGCCTTCCCAGTCGTCGAGGAGGACCAGGGGCTTGTCGATGGAGTCGAGGACGGTCAGGAGGCGATCGGTTTCGGCCCACATGCGGGCCTCGCGGTCGGGCGTGTCGTGGTCGTAGCCGAGCAGGTGGAGGTAGCCGTGGATCAGCATGAGGGCGATGTGATCGACGGGGTCTTTGCCTTGCTCGGCGGCTTCGCGAAAGACCGTCGGCAGGGAAATGGCGAGATCGCCGAAGTGGGGCGTTTCGTCCTCGCCGAAATCGTAGGAGTGGGAGCCGCCCTGGGATTCGTCGGGTTCGTAGGAGGGGAAGCTGAGCACATCGGTGGCTTTGTCGATGCCCCGGAACCGGTGGTTGAGGCGGCGGATGGCTTCATCGCCGCAGTACATGATGCTGAGGTGAGCGCCGGCCTGGCCGGTTTGCTGGAGGCAGTGCTCCAGGATATGTGCCGTGAACGTATTGAGCGCGCTGCGGCCTTTGCCGACGCGGCTGCGCTCGTGGCGTATTTCGATGGGAGAAGTCATCCGACACCCTCATGGACTGGTTTACGAATCCGTTGCGGAGCCCGCCATTGAAAGGACAAAGGGGGGATCAGATGCGCCCGAGAGTGATATTGATAACGCATTGCTCTGAGAGAGCACAAGCTGTTCTTCTCGTGAAGTCGATAAATTTATCGGTAACAACCAATAAACGTCGGTGCCTGTCGGTTCGTCGTGGTAGTGGGCGATGATTTCCACCGTGCCGGGCGGGTTGCCGAGCCATTCGAAGTTGCCCTTGTCGTCGGTGAGGATCGTGCGTAAGTGGTGACTTTTCTGTGATGCGCGGAGCCAGCGTTCGTGGAAGGGGGCGCGGCGCGATTGCAGCTCCGCGCGCCGCTCGGTGGCCCGGCGCCGGAACGCGGGAACGCCGGAGAGTTCCAGGTTCAGTCCATCCAGCGCCGTATCGCGGCGCAGGGCGGCGTTTTCGGCGAAGCCCTCGCATTGGGAAATGTAGCGGTCGAAGATCATCATGGCGAAGCGGCGGTCGCGATGCCAGTCGAGCAGATGCACCTCGTCCGGGTCGAAGGGGTTCGTCAGGCGATAATCGCGATATCCGGCGCGGTCGAAGTCGAACTTGAGGGTCTTGAGGTTATGGGCCCGTTCCTCCCACTCCAGGGTCACGCGGTGGTTTTTCCCGGCGCGTTCGAGGATCTCGCCGTTGCGGGCGATCTGATCCAGCTCCTCCTCGATCTGCTCGGCGGCCAGGGCCTGCTGATCGAGCGCTTCGCGGAAGCCGGGTTTGTAGACTTCGATGGCCAGCCCGGCCAAAGGGTCCACCGAGCGCGGCAATTTGAAGAAGGCTTTGCCCCGGAGAACCGGTGGGGCGGGGGTGGGTGCTGGCGTGGGCGTGGCCTTGAGACCGAAGCGAGCCAGGAGTTGATCGGTGGCGTCGGGAGCGAGCGCGGCGGGCGCTGGTTCTGTGGAGGTGGTTTCCGATTCGGCAGCGGCGAAGACGGGGGCCTGAGTCTGGCGGGCCGGTTCGGTGCCGCCGCAGGCGCCGAGGGCCAGCGCCCCCGCGAGGGCGCTGGAAAGGATGACTGTTGGGCGGAATGCGTTCACCAAAGAAAAACCCCCGGCTCTGTTCGGTCGCTCGACCTGAAGAGTGGGGGCGGCGAGAGCGTTTGTCACGGGCGCGAGACCGTTACGCGGCGGCCGGTTGGCCTGTGGCCTCGCCGGGACCGAGAACGCGCTGGCGCAGGCCGCGAACCCAGTTGGCGGCTTTGATGACGCGCGAGCCCTTGAGGGAGGCGAGTTCGCTTTCGAGGCGGGCGATTTCCTGCTCGCGGTGCCAGCGCTGCTCGGTCAGGCGTCGCATCTGGCCGACGTAGTTGATTTCCTTGGACAAGGTGTTGAACTTCGTCCATCCGGCCCAGAACTCGTCCGGCGTCATGTTTTCCGCCATGAAGGGGAAGGTGGAGAAGTCGAAGTTGTCGTAGGAAACGCCGAGATAACCCCAGTCCATGTCGGGATTGACGAGGCCCTTCTGCATGGCGTAATTGAAGATCGGGGTGCCGGGTAGGGGCTGGAGGGGACCGACCGAGCAGCGGTCGATATGATCGCGGTTGTGATCGGCAAAGGCGTAGGATTCGTCGAGCATCGCGGCCGTTTCCGGCGGCGAACCGATGATGAAGTTGGCGCCGATGGAAAGGCGATTCTTGGCCAGGTAGTCGATGGCGCGCTGGTTGACTTCCGGCGTCACGCGGGTCTTGGTCAGGAATTCGAGGACCGGCTGGCTGTTGGATTCGAAACCGAAGTCGATGTACTTGAAGTTCAGCTCGGCGAATTCGTCGGCCATTTGCTCGGTCACGAGGTCCACGCGGGCGTAGGCGCGGAAGTGGATGCCTTTGTGCAGGCCGCGTTCGCGGAACAGTTCGACGATCTTGCGCCAGCGGCCGATGTGGCCCACGAACAGATCGTCGAAAAAGTAGACGATTTCGGGGTCGTAGCGCTCGCGCAGGTACTCGATTTCCTTGGCCACGTATTCCGGGCTGAAGAATCGGAAGCGCTTCCAGTGGAGCGAGGAGGAGCAGAAGCTGCACTTGTAGGGGCAGCCCCGGCTGGAAATCATGTGGATCGTGTCGCGAGAGGGGATCTTCCATCCGTGGTCGATGACTTCGCGGTCCGGATAGGGCAGATCGTCCAGGTCCTTGATCAGGTCGGCGGAGGGGTTGATGGCCACTTTGCCGTCGCGGTGATAGCAGATACCGTTGATTTTCTCGAAGTCGGAAACCGACGGCCGGGGCGCGTCCTTGTAGAGCTGCACGATCTGCAGGAATGTCTGCTCGCCCTCGCCGATGACGCCGCAGTCATAGACGGCGGGGAGGTTCTGGGGAAGACTGGTGATGTGCATCCCGCCCAGCACCACCGGCACGCCATTGAGGCGGTCCTTGGCTTCCGTCGCGATCTTGGTGGCGTCGGTGAAATTCTCCGTCGTGGAGGAAACGGCGATAATGTCCGGCTTGGCGTGGACCAATTCGTCCACCGTATGGTGGAAACTGGTCGTGGCCCACCAACAGTGCTTTTTGATCCAGCTCGACAGGTAACCGATGCCCAACGGCGGCAGGCTCACCTGATAGGGGCTGCGGATGTCGTAGGCAGTGATAAAGCCAATGTGCATGGTTTGGTGCACTCTCCACGGGGTGGGGCGGATGGAAGCAACTTTTCCGCCGGATTCGCTCGTGTCCGAGAGATGGGGCAAATCGGCTTCGACGTCAAGCGATGTCGGGCCCCGCGAGTCGGATTTGACGTTGCCTGAACCGCGGGGTGTGATAGAGTCCGCGTAAACGGATTCCCTACCGGAGGCCAAGCATTTCCGCCATGGTTCAAACCGCCCAACCCACCGCCCCCAAATCCGATTTATCCCTTGAGGAGCGGCCGGCGCGCCGTCGTCTCACCATCGACGAATGCCTGCGAATGCAGGAGGCGGGCATCCTTTCCGGCGACGAGCGGCTGGAACTCTACGACGGAGAACTGTTGATGATGTCACCGATCGGGGGGCCGCATCGCTGGGTCGTGCGAACCCTTTCCTACCTCTTGTTCGAGAAGTTGCCTCGCAGCGTAGCCGAGGTCGAGATCCAGGGTGGCATCGATTTATCACCCGTATCCCAACTCTCTCCAGACATTGCCGTTGTGTCGTCGAAGTTGAGAAACACATCGCGCGGTCCCGCCGCAGCCGACGTCTTGCTTCTGATCGAGGTGAGCGACACGACACTGAAGACCGACCGTGGCTGGAAAAAACAAGTCTATGCGCAGGCGGGCATTTGCGAATACTGGATTATCAACCTGCCCGAAAAGAGATTGGAAATCAATCGGTCGCCGGATCCAGAGGCCCAGACCTACCGCGTGTCGTTCTCTCTCGCGGAGGACGGCCGCATCGCCCCGCTGGCATTTCCGGACGTGGTGATCGACGCCGCCGTTCTGTTTCCGCCGGAAGATTGAGGTCCGTACGCGGCTCTCGGGCTTTCCGGCCCGAGTCTTGATTCCCCCCTGGAGTATGAAGTCCTCGTCCTCTCGCCCCATTTTTCGAAATCCCGCCCTGCGCGCCTGGTCCCGATCGGGGCTGGCGTTTCTGCTCGGCCTTTCCCTGGTGTTCACAACCGCCAATTGCGCCCATGACAATTCGCCAGAGATCGCTCGCTCCGTTCAGTTTATGTCTACCTCGGCGGAATACCGGGCGCTGGTTCACCAAGCCTACAACGTCGCCACCGAGCGCGTCCGGCAAGCCGCCGCCACCCGCGAGCCGGGTACATGGGCGGTGATCGTGGATGCCGATGAGACGGTGCTGAGCAATTTGCCTTACTACATCGAGCAAGTCCGCGAAGGCGACAACGGCTCGGGGTTGGGCCGCACCGCTTGGCAGCAGCGTAGCGAGGCTCCCGCCCTGCCCGCCGCCAAGGCGTTCCTGGAAGAAGTGCGAAGCCTCGGCGGGCGCATCGTGGTGGTGACGAACCGGGCGGCTTTTCAGAACGATGAGACGCGGGAAAACCTGACGGCGGCGGGGTTGCCCTACGACGCCGTACTCAGCCATCCGATCAGCCTGGACGGGTTCAAGGAACCACGATTCGATGCGGTGGGGGAGGGTCTGGAGGACGAGGGGCTGCCACCGCTGGAGGTGGTGCTTTATCTCGGCGACCGGATCGGCGATTTTCCGGAGCCAGAGCCAGATGCGGCGCGGCCGTTCGAACTCTTCGGCGACAAATATCTCATCCTGCCCAATCCCATTTACGGCGATTGGATGGAAACAATGCCGGAACCGGGGGAAGAACTGTGGCAGGAACCGGATGTGGAATCCTGGCAGGGCATGTAAATCAAGGCACGCCAAAGATTTACAGCATGTGGCCACAATTCGGACAGGTCGGTTGGCTCTTGGTGTCGGTGCCGCAAATGGGGCAAATGAGTTTCCCCCCCTCGCGGGCGCTGTAGGAACGCACAACCTTGTAGATACGGGCTTTGCCTTGCTGATCGACTTGGATTTGGGGGCTCAGCTTACGCGTTGGCGGGTCGGCGTCCAGGTCCGGATTGATCTTGTCGGTCACCCGCTCTTCCGCCGAGCCGCCGCGATCCTTCACGAGACCGCCTTCCGGTTCCGGCGTGTAGGCGCCCGGGGCCATCAGGGAGCGGCGGTCGACGACGACGCGGCGGGTGGTGGGGGGATCTTCTTTGCGGATTTCCCCCGAGGCGGAGGAACGATCGAAGGGATCGAACGCCTCGGGCCCTTGGGGTGGGGCTTTGGAGGCGTCGGCGGCGGGTTCGTCCTCATCGCCTTCGCCTTTTCTGAGGGTGGGCTGAAAGCCCTTCGCGTAGAACTTGTTCGTGGCCGGTTCGCCGTCCTCGTCCTTGAGAGGACCCTTGACGGTCGGCGGTTCATCGCCGAAGGGCTGGGACGAAGCGGAAACTTCCTCTTCGATGCTGGAGTCCATGGAAGGGAAGAGGGCTTCTTCCTCCAGCCGCGGAGGCCGGGCGGGGGGCATGGGGAGGCCTTCGCTTCCGCGGGCGATGCGGGATTTTTCGTAGAATTCGAGAACCGACTCCAGATCGCTCGAGCGCTCGCCGCTCATCACGTAGGCTTGATCGATCAGGTACAGCGCCAGGTTGACGATGTAGTCGACGAATTCCGGTTCGTTCTTGTAGAGGGAGACGTTCTGCTTGAGGATATCGATGATATCGCCCTTGGAGAACGCCTCTTTCGCGTTTTGCACGGCCATAGGAAATGCCTGACTGCCCTCCGGCCTGAATCTCGGGGTCTATTAACGGGCAGAAATGGAAGGCTGTCAAGGGAACGCAGGAATCGCGGGGAAAAAAGGGCGATAGGCGAGCGAAGTGGCCGACGGAGGGAATTTTGAGCGCGAGTGGCTTGGATAAAAGGGAAAGGTTCCTCCCTACGCTCGCACCGCCACCGGCCCGGCTTGGGCCATCTCTCGTTGCCCGGGGCCGAAGACGTCGAAGGCGACCATGCCCATGTGGGTTCCGGCCCAGCCCGCCTGGTTGACCCAGCCGAGGGAGCCGCCGGGGCGTTCGATGCGGCGGGGGGTGTCGTAGAGGTCGTGGTCGTGACCGCCCATGACGATGTCGATTTCGGGGACTTCGCGGGCGATGTCACGGTCGCCGGGTTCGTCGCCCCGGCCGCTGAAGCTCGCGTGGGAGATGCAGGCCACGAAGTCGCAGCCTTCGTCCTGGCGCAGGCGGCGGGCCACGCGGCGGGCGTTTTCGACCGGGTCGAGGTACTTGGTGTCGCCGTAGAGGCGGGCGCTGACGAGACCGTCGAGGCTGATACCGACGCCGAGGAGGCCGACCCGCAGGCCGTCGAATTCGTGCACGACGCTCTCGTGCGTCAGGCCCTCCATGGGCGTGCCGGTCCAATCGTAGTTGCAGTTCAGGAAGGGGAAATCGGCCAGCTGGGCCATTTCGGCGAGGCGTTCGATGCCGGCGTCGAACTCGTGGTTGCCGATGGTGGAGGCCTGGATGCCCATGGCGTTCATGGCTTTGATGTCGGGTTCGCCCTCGAAGAGGTTGAAGTAGGGGGTGCCCTGGAAAATGTCGCCGCAATCGACGACGAGGAGGGCGTCGCCATTGGCGGCGGCGCGGGCGCGCATGGCTTTGATGAGGGAGGCGCGCTGGGGGGCGCCGCCGAGGCCCGCGTAGGGGCCGCTGCTGCGCGGATTCAGGTGCGAGTGGACGTCGTTCGTGTGCAGGAAGATGAGGCGTTTGCCCATGCTGGGGCGGGATTCCTGGGCCAGGGCCATGGGCCCGGCGAGGGCGGCGCCGCCAAAGGCGAAGAGGGAATTGCGGAGAAACGAACGGCGGTTCATCATGAGGAGTGGTTCCTTGAGAAAATGCGTCTTACGGAGTGGCGGCGGGTTATTCGGGTCGGACGTAGCGGCCGGGGGCGGGGGGCTGGATTTCGCCGCCAGCCTCGGCCACGGCGAGGGCGTGGGCGATCATGGCGTCGCGGATCAGAACGCCGGTGTCACGCGGCGGCGCCATGTCTTCGCTGAGCAGTTCCATGTTGTCGCCGCCTCCGGCGAGGTAACTGCTGGTGGCGACCAGGTAATCGCGCTCGGGAGTGACGGGTTCGCCGCCGATGGTGAATTCGACCAATTGGCGCTCATCATCGACGGTGATGCGGGCGCCTTCGCTGATGGGGAATCCGGGCGAGGAGTACACGCGGCTGGCGATGATGGAACCGAGGAGCAGCATCTGGTCGCCGGGGACGGTGAAGACGACGATGGCGTTGTCGAAGGGCATGATTTCCATCATGGTGGCGCGCGAGACCTTGCCGGCGGGCATGAGGGTCCGCACGCCGCCGCGATTGACAAAGCCGAGGTGGACGTCCTCGCCGAGGGCCTGGCTGGCGGCCTCGCGCACGACGTCGGCCATCCAATCGCCGGCCATGGTGCGGTCCATTTCCTGGGCGTTGAGGGCGATGGGGGCTTCGAGGACGGCGACCTGGGCGGCGTAGGGTGCCAATAATTCGGCGATTTCCGGATCGGCTTCGTAGCCGGAAACGGAAAGCATTCGCGCCGAGGGCGAAGTGGCGAAATCCACCGCTTCCGTGGCCGGCTCGACGAGAGTCTGTTCCGCCCGGGCCAGCGCCCCGCAGAGCAGCACCCCGGCGGCGATCGTGGCGGAGAGGAAAGGAGACATGCGCATGGTCGTTTCAGGAACTTTCTGAGGCGGAAATCGAACCGGATTCTCTCGAATCAACCGAGCAGCGTAACAAAGCCCGGCCAGAAATCAAGCCTGAGAATGTTTCGACGGCTCCAATTTCCTGTGGATGCCCCCTCGAGGCACGTGAATTCGGCGTCAGAAGGTCGCGAGCGGAGGGCGAGCAAGAGGCTCCTAAACGCCACAGAATGAATTTTCCGCGGGTGCCGAAGGTATTGTCATGAAATCATCTTTACCCCCTGGCGGGAATCGCTCAGGTTTTTGTCCGAAAGGTCCCCCACCCCGTGCCTCTTGCCCGCCCGACCCCCGGTTTTCAGCAACCGATCCCCGGCCATGTGCTGCCGTTGATGGGGGCCCTGCCCCAGGCCAAAGACGGCGCCAACGACCCGCTGGCGATGTGGCTGGCGTTCGATCGGCCCTCGGGCTACCTGCTCCGCAAGAACACCACGCTGATCGCGCTCGTGGCGGGGCTGGCGATTTTCTGGGCGTTTGGCTTCGCGTTGCTGCCGGCCCATTTGCAGGAGACGGTCAATGCGGTGATTTTTCTTCTGATCCCCATGGCGGTGGTGGCGCACATGCTGGTGACCAAACGCCGCCGCAAGGGTCGCGGACCATCGCTGAGGCCCTACACCCGGTTTCGCAGTTTCCGCCATCTGGTGATGATCGGCGCGCCTCAGGAATGGCGCGAGTGGGCGCTGCTTCCCCTGACGCCCGAGCGAGCTACGAGCATTGTGGCGTGGGAGGTTCTGAGCCAGAAAAGCAACGGCCCAACGATCGTGGGCGCCTTTTGTGTGTTCCTCAGTTTGCTGACGTTACCGGCAATTCTGATGCCTCTGCCGTACGGGCCGCAGTCGCCGGTGCCGTATCTGGTGGGCGGAGTGGCCTTCGCCATTTTGATGGGGCTGAGTTACTGGATGGCCCGGCGCATGACCCCATGCGTGGGCCTGATGGAATTCCGGGGCGGCATGACCGAGGAGTTGAACCTGCTATTGCGCCGCATCCGCCAGCACCCGGCCTTTGTGGGAACCGAGGCGTTTTTCTACAAGAGGCCCATCCCCAGTTGGGGATGCCTGCTCTTTCTGATCATCTGCGCGGTGTACCTGCTGCCGCCGGTTTTCCTCATGCTCAAACTGTTTCCCGTTTTCGTGATCCTGGTCGTGGCCGACTGGGTGGCGCTGTGGGCGGCGGGGCGCTACATGGCCCAGAACCTGTTCCCCGGGGAACAGGAGAAAGCCCAGCGTCTCCTCGCCGAGTACACCTACGCGTGGCAGATCGGCTGGCCGATCCTGAGCGGGCCGTTGCCGGAGCAGAAGGAATGAAACCGACCCGCCCTCTGCCCAAAGCCGCCGCCCGCCTGGCCGAGCACATCCCGGAAATTCGCGAGGGGGCGGAGGACCCGTTGGTGGAGTGGTTCGATGAGCATCGGCGGTGGACCTATCAGCGGGCGCGGCGGCAATGGCACTTGCTGGTTCTCGTCTTCGCCGCGCTGGTGCCGTTCGCCGCTCTGGCTCTGACGATGATGGATGTCCTCTCTAGCTTCTGGATGATATTGTTTGCCATACCATCCGTCGTTGTCCCGTTGACGCGCTTGATCATCAAGTCTGCACCGATTCCCGCGGGGATGCCCTGTTTGCTATGGAGCGACCTGGGGGCCTTGGTGGCAGCGGGGACTCCGCGCATTTGGCACTCGTGGACGCTGATACCTCTCACGGGAAAACGTGCGGCGGCCATCGTCGCGTATCAGCGTGCGCGCCAGAAATTTGGGACGCTCTCTCTTCTCGGAGTTTGGTTGAGCCTGTTCTTCGGGGCCTACGCTTCCGGAATAGCCTATTGGCTTCTCCGGCCGGACCTGTCCGGTTTATCCCTCACATTGCTCGTCGGGCTGGTTCTTGTCGTGGTGACGGGGGCCAGTGTGGGTCAATTGATGAAGGCCTACCCCCTGCTCTTACCAGTGGAAATGGTCTGGGTGGTCTCGTCAGACGCCCGCGTATTGGCGCGGCGGGCGCGCACCCATCCAGAGGGGATGGGTGCGCTCGGCGACGTGCCGCCTCCATCGCCATCTATCAAAGGCTTGCTCGGGGTGATTGCGATCGGTATAGCCGGGGTAGTTCTACCCTTTTTCACGATCCTTCTGACCTTCTTCGTCGGAACCGCAGGCGCGCTGCTGGGTGTCCTCGGTGCCGGAATTTTAGCGGTGGGGTACGGATATACCCTGATGAAGTTGGCTCCTCGTTATGAAGCACGTTACATCGCCCGATTGAGGGAAACCCTCGCCGACTACGAAGCGACCTGGGCCGCGTGCTGGCCGATCTTGAGCGGGCCGTTGCCGGAGGAGGAGTGATGCAAGGCTGGGTGCGTGCGCGGCTGATCGACCGTGTCCCTGAAATGGCCGCTGTGGCCGAGGAGCCGTTGGGGGAGTTGGAACGAGGAAGAGACCCTTATGAAGGGAGAGCGGGCATCCTGCCCGCAGTATCGAATTCGTAAGACAATGCGAGCGGGACGCTCGCGCTCCTTTCTCCTTTCCGTTTGCCCTGAGCCTGCCTCTCGCCGATCCCTACGGCTATGTGGCGGCGGTT
>JAVJSW010000067.1:0-2573 GCA_040219255.1 Sumerlaeia bacterium | reverse complement strand
CGTTTTCTTCGTCACGACATTGTCGAAAGGATATTTATTTTTCCTCGGCGCGGCGTTCAGCGCTCCGGCGATTATCGCGGCGGGGCCGATGAAGGCGTTCCAGACGGCGATGCAGGCGATGTCGCTGTTTCAGGCGATCGACGGCGGAGCCACGGCGCTGGACGGTTTGGCGACGGGGGACTATGATAAAGCGACCGGCGGGGCGTTCGATGTGGCGTTCGGTTTGGCCGGGGTGGGGGCGTTGGGGCGTTTGGGTGATGCCATCGATGCGGCTGAGTGGACGATCCTGGGGGCGGAGAGCGCGGCGGCGTTCGGCGAGTGGGCGGGGGCCCTGGAGGGCAACTGCTTCGTCGAGGGGACGGCGGTGGCGCTGGCCGATGGAACGACGACGGCGCCGGTCGAGGCGTTGATTTCAGGCGCCTTAGTCCGCACGTCGGGCTTCGGCGAGGCGCAGCCTTCGAGCGGCGAGTTGAAGGGCCGGAGCGACCTGAGGCGGGTCAGGCTGAGCCTGGTCGCGGGCGATTGCGCGTCGGTGGTTACAGACTTCGGCGCGGAGTTATTACGGCCACAGAGTTGGTTGATGGAGGAAGGGGCGGAGGCCGGTTCCGAGATTTGGCTTGACTTGGGCGAGCTGGGCGCGCCCGGTGTGTGGCGGGTCGAGAGTGTCGATGAGGCGCCGCCGATCCACGGCGACGGCCGCGTGGTGACGGGCATCATCCGCGGGATGTCGGATCAGATCTTTGACATTGGTTTTGTTGGGTTTACAAGCCCCCTCGGGGTGACCGCGGAGCATCCGCTCTGGAGCGAATCGCGCGGCACCTGGGTCGCCGCCGGAGCGCTGACGGTTGGCGAAATCGTGCGGACGATCAGCGGTTTCGCGGAAGTGGAAAGCGTGCAAGCGCGACCGGGCCCGGCGCAGCGGGTGTGGACGCTGGAGGTGGAGGGAGAACATGTGTTCTTCGCCGGGGATGTGGGGGTGCTGGCGCATAATGGGTCGTTCATGCGGAGAGCACGGGGGCTGCGGAGAGCAAAGCGAAACG
Organism: Sumerlaeia bacterium; assembly: GCA_040219255.1. Lineage (GTDB taxonomy): Bacteria > Sumerlaeota > Sumerlaeia > SLMS01 > JAHLLQ01 > JAVJSW01. The sequence continues at coordinate 1,533 of JAVJSW010000067.1, read as the reverse complement.
AGGGAATACTTCCGAAAGCTGTATCGAGGACCCATCAGAAGGGCCTTAGGAACTATAAGGGTGAAAGAGTTTATGTTGCATCTGATCATGTTATGAGCCCAAGGGACCCTCGGATGGATGCACCACCGTTGTATCGAGAAGGTCCATTTAGCTCGTCTCAGCGTGACTTGATGCTGAAAGGATTGGCTGGTGAAAAGGGAGTCGCTCCTCATCACAGGCACCAGATTGCGGTGCGCGATGGCGGTGTAATTGACGAACTTCCAGGACCTGGACACATCGAAGGGAACCAGCACACTGCTGGTACACCTACAAGGCATCCTGGTCCTTCTGCATTCAATAGAATGGCAGGACGGTCTGGACAACTATTACGTGCTAAGGAGATTCGCGAGTACTGGAAACATAAGGGACAACGGTTGGTTGAAGTACAAACTGGTATCTGGATGGATCCGGGGGTAAATTAATTTGAATGCCATGGAACTAAAAAAGGTCATGGACGCCTTTGGTTGTCACTATGCGATCGGGTATATTCTTGAACCAGAATCAAAATCCACCTACGGTTCTCCTTCCACACCCGATGAGGAACGGTTCGCCCACTACTTCGACTTTCCTTCTGTCCATGATGCTTTCAGACTGGTTGAAAATAAGATTTTACCATTGATCTGGAGTCAAGGGCAATACACTGCGGTGATCGTCCGTCCAACTGAATACTCTTTGCTGGCCCTTATTGTTCCAAAGATCACTGATATTACAAAGTCGTATCTTCGTAGCAAGGAACTTGAAGCAGCGCTGATATCCATTGCGTAATCTATAAAAAATATTGTAGATACGGTGGCTACGTTTCTTGTCTATTTCTCGTATAGATTGGCGGTAACAGCCCCGAGAGCGTATGTGCCGGAACTCGAGGGCTACGATCTGCGTGCGCGCTTTTACAGGCCCGAGGACGGACGATTCCTGTCGCAGGATCCCTATCAGGGCGACCTGGCCGATCCGGCGTCGTTGGCGCGTTACGCCTATGCGCAGGCGAACCCGGCGGCGATGCACGATCCGATGGGGCGGCGGGCGTGGACCCTTTGGGGCGTGTTGGCCGATTTTGTGATGTGGCAAGGGGTGCAGAAGAGGGTCAATTCCGGCTATGAAATCAACGATGAGATCATGGCCAATGTCTACGGCGCGGGGGGAGCGGGCGGTTATGCGGCATCGATTCTTCTGGCGCTGGGACATAACCGGGTGCTGGAGAAGAGCGCCCGCATGTTCCTGACGAGTATGGACGGACGGCTGGCGGGCGGTTTCGTGGGCGAGGTGTCGCGGGCTTCCGGGCGGGGCGACAGCGCGTCCCCGGCCGGTCCGAACGACGCCCAGTTCTTCGTCTTAACAGGGACGCAGGCGATGGCGTCGGAGGTGGAGCGGGCGGTCGAGTCGGCGAACCAAATCTTCGCGGAGGTGGGGCGGACGCTCGCCACCGAGGAGCCGGGGTGGTGGTACGCGTGGGACACGAACGACCTGCACACGGGGTCTATCAAAGCGCTCTTACTG
>JAVJSW010000066.1:0-40981 GCA_040219255.1 Sumerlaeia bacterium | reverse complement strand
CGAGGGTTCGAATCCCTCCCTCTCCGCCAGTTTTTCTTGTCCCTTGTTACAACGGAGTTTCCCGCCACCCGAGCCGGGTCGTGTGCCAGAATTTGTGCCGGAATTCGGCTGCGCCTTCTGGATGAGCAGTTCGGCGATCGCTCGGGCGTCGGTTCGGGCGAGCTTGAGTTCGACGTGTTTCTGCGGGTCTGTCTCGGCCGGTTCAGGGTCATCGGAGGCGTCAGGGTGGCTGTTCGCTTCGGGGTCCTGACGGTAGAGTTGGGCGAGGACCTCCATGGTCGCGCGTTGGGTGGTGGCGTTGATCGAGAGGTCGTGCTGGCGGGCGACTTCGGCCGTGTTGCCTGTGATGGCTGTGATTCGCTTCATAGTGACGATAACTAACGTGGAGCCACTGATGTCGCACAGACTCTCCAGTCTGTGCGTCTCCAGTCTGAGCGGGTTCGCCTCCCCGCTTACTTCACCTCCCACGCCATCGGTTCCAGGAGCATCACCTGGAATTCTTCGCCCCCCGCCAGCGTCAACGCCGCGCGGAGTGTGGTCAGGTGGCGGCTTGGGATGAGGCGGGCGGCTTCTTGCCAGACGCTCGGCCGCAGGACGCTGAGGGCTCCGGTGGGTTGGCCGGCGGAGACGCCGCTCAGCATTTCGTTGATGAGGTCCTGGAGCGTCATTTCCTTCGGGTAATAAACCACCGGAACGGCGTCGTCCACGCCCGCCATGCCGCGGGCGGCGGCGAGGGCGTCGTCGAGACCGCCGAGTTCGTCGATCAGTTTGCGGTCGCGGGCGGCCACGCCTGTCCAGACGCGGCCTCCGCCCAGTTCTTTGATGCGTTTCTGCGTCAGGCCGCGGCCCTCGGCGGCTTTGCTGGTAAAGGTTTCGTACACGGTGTCCAGGAAATGGGCGATGAATTCGCGCTGCGCGTCCGACCACGGTTCGGTTTCATCGAGGAGATCGCTGTGTTCGCCGATGGCGATGCGCTGCTTGGTGACACCGATCTTGTTGTACAGATCGCCCATGACGAAACGGCCACCGATGACGCCGATGCTGCCGGTGATGGTGGTGGGCTGGGCGTAGATTTTATCGGCGCCCATGCTGATGTAGTACCCGCCGCTGGCGGCGACGCTACCCATGCTGACGACGACCGGGATGCCTTCGTCCTGGATGCTTTCCAACCGGTTCCAGATGCGGTCGCTGGCGATGGCGCTGCCTCCGGGGCTATCGACGCGCAGGACGACGGCGCGTACGTTGCCGTCCTCCATCATTTCGTCCAGCAGATCGAGGAAGTCCTCGCTGGCGATGACCTGCTCCTGGGCGAAGAAGTTCTCCTCGGCGCGGCCGTCGATGATCGGCCCCAGGGCATAGACCACGGCCACGCGGTCGCCGCCGCCGCCAAAGCCCTTCCCGCCACCGCCGACGCCGCTGAAGATCGAAAACAGGCTCGGGGCCTGTTGCTTCTTCTTCGGAATGCCGCGATATTCGTAATCCAGTTCCAGGTCCTCGCGCTCTTCGAGTTGGCCCAGGAACTCATCCGGATAGGCGATGTCCGTCACGAGGCCCTTTTCCTTGGCTTCGAGGGACGTATAGGGTCCGCTGAAAAGGGCGTCGCGTGCGGCTTCCGGTTTCATGTCGCGCCCTCGGGCGACGCGCTCGCTGATGATCTCGGCGAAGTCCTCCACCACCTCACCAATTTGTATCCGCGTGCCATCCGACATGGCGCTGTGGGTAAACGGTTCCATGGCGTTCTTGAACTTGCCGGTGTTGACGACTTCGGCCCGGATGCCGATTTTGGCGAGCAATTCCTTGAAGTAATACATCTCGGCGGAAACACCGAAGATGCCAAGGCCGCCGACCTCCGGCAGCACAATGCGGTTGGCGGCGCTCATGACTAGGTACTGGCCGAGCGAGGCGCCGTCGGAGACCGCGTAGACGGTTTTTCCGGCGTCGCGGGCGGCCATCAGGTGGTCGTAAAGCTCCAGCGCCTGGGCGCCGTTCAGCATCGGCGCCTCCATCTTGACGACGATTGCCGCGACCTCCGGGTCGTCGGCCGCTTTGTCGATGGTCGAGGTCACCGAGCGCAGCGTCTGGCTGCTGGGGGCGAGGAATTCGAGCGGGTTTGTGACCTCGAGAAGCGGGCCGCTGAGCACGATGACGGGGACTTTGGTGCCCTGAACCGCTTGGGCCAGGGGCAGCGTCTCGGTGGTGTCCGGCGAAGCGATCGCGGTGCTGCTCTGCGTCGTGACGGAGTCATCGGGTGCGGGGGCCAGATCGGCGAAGGCCGGTGTGGCGGCAAGCGCCAAAACCAGGATGAGATACCGATACAACATGACTGTCCTCTTTTCTGTGGGGGGATCGGAATGACCCGGTGGTCTTGCGCTCTACGCGCGGCGGGGGAATTTATTCACACCTGTCGCGAAGAAGGGAAAGGCCCAAGTGAAAGGAATCTCCGTGCCCGCAGGGCACAAAAATGCGGAGTCCCCCGCGGGTGGGACTGGCTTTTGCATACCATCAACGCCCGATCCAAATCTGGACGTTATTTTGTCAACTCACGATCCCAACGGAGGATGAAAATCCTATGGCTTACGAATTGCCGCCCCTTCCCTACGCCGCCAACGCGCTCGAGCCCCACATCGACGCCAAGACGATGGAAATCCACCACGGCAAACACCACGCCGCCTACATCAGCAAAGCCAACGCCGCCCTGGAAGGCCACGCCGACCTGGCCGCCAAGTCCATCGAAGACCTGGTCAGCAACCTTTCCGCCGTTCCGGAGAACATCCGCGGCGCCATCCGCAACAACGGTGGCGGCCACGCCAACCACTCGCTCTTCTGGAAGGTGCTTTCGCCAAACGGCGGCGGCGCCCCCAGCGGCGAACTGGCCAGCGCCATCGACAGCGCCTTTGGCAGCTTCGACGCCTTCAAGAAAGAATTCGCCAACGCCGCCGCCACCCGCTTCGGCAGCGGCTGGGCTTGGCTCGTGCTCAATGGCGGCAAGCTCGCCGTCACCTCCACCCCCAACCAGGACAGCCCCCTGATGGACGGCAAGACCCCCCTCCTCGGGCTCGACGTCTGGGAGCACGCCTACTACCTCAACTACCAGAACCGCCGCCCCGACTACATCGAGGCCTTCTGGAACGTCGTGAACTGGGATCAGGTCGCCAAGAACTACGCCGCCGCGAAGTAAACGGTCCGGCCCCAGACCGGCACTCTTGCCACCTCATAACCCCGGAGCCGAAAAGCTCTGGGGTCATTTTATTTCGGTTCGGGTTGCTTCCCGCCTGGAAACCCCGTTCCTTCGGCCTCCGGTGCTGCATTCTCCATTCCGCCTGAAGGCGGAACACCGAACGGCACCCAGCACTCAGCAACAAGCGCCCCTCCGATGCCCCGCCTATTCGTCTTTCTCCCCGCCTACAACGAAGAAGCCTGCCTCCCGCCGCTGATGGAGGCCTTCGCCGAGCTGTTCGCCCAACTCCCGGCGGACCGCGACCCGCTCCTGATCGTGGTGGACGATGGCAGCAAAGACCGCACGGCCGCCGTAGCCCGCGAAACCGCCGAGCGCACCGGCCTCGCTTTCGACCTCGTCCAGCACGAGGTCAATCGCGGCCTCGGTGGCGCCATCAAGACCGGCCTGCGCCGCGCCGCCGAACTTTCGGCCACGGAAGACGACGTCGTCGTCTGCATGGACGCCGACAACACCCACCCGCCGCGCTTTATCGTGCCGATGGAGGAAGCCCTCCACGAGCACCATGCCGACATCGTCATCGCGTCCCGGTACCGCCAGGGAAGCGAACAGCACGGCGTGCCGCTCAACCGCCAACTGATGAGCTACGGCGCCCGCTGGCTGTTCACGATGTTTCTCAACGTCCCCGGCGTCCGCGACTACACCTGCGGCTATCGCGCGTACCGCATCGGCATCGTGAAGAAATCCCTCGAGCACTACGGCGACGACATCATCACCCGCGCCGGATTCGCCTGCACCGATCAGTTGCTGGTGAACATGGTCTGCCTCGGCGCCAAATGCCACGAAGTCCCCTTCATCCTGCGCTATGATCAGAAAGAGGGCGAAAGCAAACTAGCCCTCGGCACGACGATCAAGGAAACGCTGGCGCTGTTGTGGGCGGGGAACCGGCGGCTGGCCGAGGCGCGCAAGGCGGGGCAACGCTAAGACGGCCTCTACGTCATCGTCTTCTTCTCGGCCGGAGGCAACCCCGCCGCCGCCCGCCACCCGGCGCAGAAATCGAGGATATTTTCCGGCCGCCACCGCATCGGGAACCCTCGGCATTGCGACGGTTTGACCTCGTTGACCCGGCATTTGTTGTCCGTGCTCAGAAACACACAGGACTGCTCCGGGTCGCTCTGATCGATCAGGTGCCAGCGCCGCGTCTCCTCGTCCCACTTGCAGCAGGTATCCAGAAACTCGCGCCGCCGCAGGCCCAGGTACTCCGCGATGGCTTCGATATCCGTCTCCGTCAGCTCCACATAGCCATCGCCCCGGCAACAATTGCCGCAGAGATGACACTTGAACTCGCTGACTTCGTAGGGCCAATCTTGGGTCGTCAAAACCGCCATCTCCTCCGCGAGTCCCACCCGCCGTGAATCAGCCCCCATCTACTCCCGAGAGGTTCGAGCCTGTCAATGGCGAGGCCACTTCATCGGAGAGGCTACAGCTCTGGAAGATGGTTATGGGTTTTCTTCTCCTTTATGTCTTGGTTACTGTTCTTTGCGTCGCGGGCCCGATGATGCTTCGGATGGTTGGTTTTGTCAGCGAAAATCAAAGAGCCATGGTGTACAAAATGGAGTGCGGCGAGGATGTCTGGACGCTTATTGATATGCCGTTATACAAAGACGGAGCCTTTGTATCCGGCGATGCACCCGGTGTTGCCTTTGATGTAGGTCGTGTGGACTCAGTACGGAACTATGCAGACGGTTTCCTCATCATTGCCGAACCAGACTTCCGATGCGATTGTCCTGAATCTGAAGACCTGATAATACAATCCAAGTCGCCCTATCTCTACTACTACCTAGATAATGCAGGCTGCGAGTGGTTACGATGTATGACCTACGAGATGCTGATTGAGGACACGTTCACATCTTTAGGTCTCTCTGCCGGTTACTCCATGGTTGAGCCAGAGAGCATCCCGTTGAAACAACTACGTCGAGGGCGTTGATCCCCACACCGTTAAAACCCACAAGTTTAACCGCAGTTTGTCACGCGCCACGCAGCGCCTTCTCTTGTAGAGTCCCCCCACTTCCCCTGAGAGGAGACCTGCGCTCATGCCTGCCAACCGCTCCCCCCCGCGTTGCACGTTGAACGTGGCACCTTGAACCTTGCCCCGCCCCCCTCCCAGCACCCACAACCTAGCACCCAGCACGTTTTCCCCGGAAAGGTCACTCCCGTGAAAATCCTTCTGATCGGCGGCGGAGGCCGCGAGCACGCCATTGCCTGGCGGCTCAAGGCCTCCCCCTCAGTCACCCGAATCGTTTGCCCCAACGGCAATCCCGGCATCGCGCGGGAGGCGGAAACGCCGCGCGCCGAGCTTGCATCGCCGGTTGCCTGGGCCGAATACGGGGCCGAAATGGGCGCCGATTTGGTCGTCATCGGGCCCGAGCAACCCCTCGCCGAAGGCGTCGCCGACGCCTGCGAAGCCAAGGGTCTGCGCGTGTTCGGCCCCACAAAGGCCGGCGCCGAGATCGAGGCGTCGAAGGCCTTTGCCAAAGACATCATGGTGTCCGCCGGCATTCCGACCGCCGCCAGCGAAACCTTCTCCGACGCCACCCGCGCCCTGGATTTCGCCAAGTCCCTCGGCGGGCGCTGCGTGGTGAAGGCCGACGGCCTCGCCGCGGGCAAGGGCGTCGCCATGTGCGAGACGCTGGACGACGCCCGAGCCGCCATCGAGGAAAACCTGACTGGACACCGTTTTGGCGCATCGAGCGCCCGCATCGTCATCGAGGAATGGCTCGAAGGCGAGGAGGTCTCGATCCTGGCCCTGACCGATGGCGAGGAGGTTTTTCCTCTCGTGCCCAGCCAGGACCATAAGCGCGCCGGGGAAGGCGACACCGGCCTGAACACCGGCGGCATGGGCGCCTACGCCCCCGTGCCCTGGTTCGGCGAGGAGTACCTGACCTCCGCCCTCAGCATGGTTCTGCGTCCCGCCATCGCCGAACTGCGCCGCCGCGGCATTCCCTATAAGGGCGTGCTCTACGCGGGCCTGATGGTGACGAAGGACGGGCCGAAGGTTCTGGAGTTCAATTGCCGCTTCGGCGATCCGGAAACCCAGGTGGTCCTGCCGCTGTTCGAGGGCGACCTGGGCGAGACGATGCTGGCGTGCGCGGAAGGCCGCCTCGGCAAAATCCTCCTGCCGCCCCATTGGCAGGAAGGCAACGCCCAGACCATCGGCATGCGTCCCGACAACGCCGTCGTCGTCGTGATGGCGTCGGAAGGCTATCCGGGCACGGTGCGCGATGGCCAGCCGATCCACGGCCTCGACGCCGCCGACGGCCTTTCGAACGCCATGATCTTCCACGCCGGAACGACCGCTGGGCCGAACGGCGAGGTTTTGACTAAAGGCGGGCGCGTGCTAGGCTTGACGGCTTGGGGCCGGACGCTGCAAAGCTCGCTTTCGACCGTTTACGACCTGGCCGGACGGGTGAGCTTCGACGGCGGATGGCTCCGCCGCGACATCGCCCACCGGGCCCTTGGAAAATAGGAGCGTCCGCCCCATCATGACCGCCGCCTCGCCCAACAGCCAATCCCTCCTCGATGCCGACGGCGTCGCGCGCGCGCTCGACGATTTGGCCGCCACCATCGCCGCCGATTTCCCCACGCCGCCCGACACCCTCATGCTCCTGGGCATCCGCACCCGGGGCGTCACCATGGCCGACCGCCTCCACGAACGGCTCCAGAAACACTACGGCCGCGCCGTCGCCTTCGGCACGCTCGACATCACCCTCTACCGCGATGACCTCTCCGAACTGAAGAACCAACCGATCGTCCGCGGGTCCGAATTCCCCCACGATGTCGATGGCGCGGTCCTGATCCTGACCGACGACGTGATCTACACGGGCCGCACGATCCGCGCGGCGATGGACGAAATCGTGGATTACGGCCGTCCGAAACTCATCCGCCTCGCCTGTCTGGTGGATCGCGGCCATCGCGAGTATCCGATCCAGCCCGACTACGTGGGCTTGCGGGTGGAAACGACGCTGGATCAGGTGGTGAAGGTCAAGTTCGCGGAGGACGATGGCGAGGACGGGGTGGAGCTTTCTCCCAAGTAAAGCCACCTCAACAATCCGCAGCCCGCCCGCGAACGGCCTTGATTTCCCCGCGCCTCCGGCGCTACTTCCCGCCGCCTGGACGACGAGGCTCCATCGCCCCCGTCCCCGACCTCACGCCCGCCGGTGCCCCCGCCCTTGAAACCCTACATTCTGACCGTGGTGATGCTGATTGCCAGCAACATTTTTATGACCTTCGCGTGGTACGCCCACCTGCGCGATCTGGCGCACAAACCCTGGATCGTCGCCGCACTCATCAGTTGGGGCATCGCCCTCTTCGAATACCTGATCCAGGTCCCCGCCAACCGCATCGGCCACGGCGTCATGTCCGTCGGCCAACTCAAACTGCTCCAGGAAGTCATCACCCTGACGGTGTTCGTGCCGTTCGCGGTGTTCTACATGAAGGAGAAACTGACGTGGGATTATCTGTGGGCGGGATTGTGTTTGATGGGCGCGGTTTTTTTTGTGTTTCGGGGGAAGTTGGTTGGGTAGGGGAATTTTGGCAAAGTACCTTCAATATGTGTTATTCTTCACCGATCAATTTCTTTGTAATTTCTCCAGTAATGACCTGCCCCGATTTTGAGTTTAATACGACTCCAAAGGTCCCTATTATTGCTTTTCCAAAAGACCTAATCCACGCACCTTTTTTCGTTCCATCCAACAACACTTTATACATTTCAATCTGCTCGATTGCCTGTGTAAGCTTTTCTGACATTGCGCTGTTTTGTTCCCTTAGTGAAACAAAACTCTCTTCGAGAGCGCTTAGTCTTTCCATCCACTCAGATTTCTCACCCTCTGTAAAATGAGAGTCTGGGTCTGTTATGTGCTCTTCCAATAACTCTTCAAATTTTTGAATGCATCTTCGAATCTCTGGTCCGTCGCCCGCCAGCGCCTTGACTTCTTGTTCTAAACATTCGATCCATGTGGGTATTAATTGATAAATTTCTTCAATAGAAAAATATTCATAATGTTGAATAGCTACATTTTCGACTTTGCCTGGGGCCATCTCAATTGTACAAGAATCCAAATTAACTTCATCAAGTTCAACAATGAAATAAAAATTAGTATTCAGTGCAAATCGAATAGTGAGCGGTTGTTCAGAGGTGGTTGTCACTTCGAAATTCCGGGCTGTAAAAATCGAGAGTCCCAAAAGGTCTTGGACTCTCTTTATTACGTGTTGCCTTAACATGGACCGGTCACCCTCCCATTCTGTTCCGCGCAACCTCCAACACCTCCAGCGCGGAGTCAACGCGGTTGAAGGGCGGCATGACGTAGGTGCCTTGGATTTCCGGCAGGGCGGCGGCGAGGGCTTCGCGGGCGATGGCGATGCCTTCCTGGCGGGCCGCTTCTTTGTCTTCGCAGCGCCGCATGCGCTCGCGGATGTCTTGCGGGACCTGCATGCCGGGGACTTCGTTGTGCAGGAATTCGGCGTTGCGATAGCTCGCCAGCGGCAGAATCCCGATCAGAATCGGCACGCCGAAGTGGTTCACCCGCTGCCAGAAGCGCTCGAAGAGGCTGAAATCGTACACCGGCTGGGTGAGGATGTACTCGGCGCCGGCTTCGATTTTCCGGGCCAGGCGATCCACCTCCAGATCAAGATCGATGGCGCCCGGGTTCGCGCCGCAGCCGAGGTGCAACCGGGTGGCCCCGCCCTTGAGCGGATTGTCGGCCAGATCCATCTCGTTGTTGAGCTTATCCGCGATCCGCAGCGCCCCGATGGCATCCACATCGTAAACCGCCGTGGCGAAGGGATAGGCCCCCAGCTTGGGCGGATCACCGGTAATCATCAGGATGTTGTGGATGCCGATGGCGTTGGCGCCGATCAGGTCGGCCTGCATGCCGAGCAGGTTGCGATCGCGGCAGCAGAAGTGGACGATGGGTTCGATGGTGGGGACGCGTTGGCGCAGCAGGATCGCCATGTCCACCGGCCCCATGCGGGGCGTGGCGCGGGGGCCGTCGGCGATGTTGATGGCGTCGATGCCGGCGGCGGCGCATTCCTCGGCCTTCTCCAACGAGTGGGTCGCGTCGGTACCGACCGGCGGGTCGATTTCGACGGAGACGACGAATTTGCCGGCGCGCAGCTTGGCGGCGAATTTCGAGGGCGTGGCGGCTTCTTTTTTCTGGACTTGCAGGGGGCCGCGGTCGGTGACCTGGATCGTGGATGCGCCGGGCTGGAGCATCTTGATCGAGCTGTGAATGGCCTTGATGTGGTCGGGGGTGCAGCCGCCGCTGCCACCGATAATGCGGGCGCCTTTCTGCATGGCCCGGCGCAGCAGCTCCATGAAGTACTCGGGCGTCGCCATGTGCAGCGTCATGTCTTCGTGGCGGATCGGCAGGCCGGTGCCGGGCAGGAGGGCGAAGGGTTTGCGCGTCGCCGTTTTCGCCTGCTCCATGGCCTTGAGAAGCACGTTCACGCCGGGGCCGTCGTTGAAGCCGACGACATCCGCGCCGCAGCCTTCCAGCGCCGCGCCGATGGCGGGGGCGTCGTCGCCAAAGCGCGTCTGGCCGTCTTCGTTCAGCAGCACCATGGCGGCCAGGGGCAGGCCCGGAGCGGCCCGGCGCGCTTCCTGGGCCACGAGAGCCAGCGTGGGCAGGTGGCTGAAGGACTGGAGGAAAATCGCATCGACGCCGCCTTCGACGAGGTAGGCGAGTTGCTCGCGGTAGAGTTCCCGCAGGGCCGCTTCGTCCATCGCTTCCAGGTCGCCCTCGGCGTCTTCCCCCGGAGGCCCCACCACGCCGGCGATCCAGCAGTCGCCCTGGCTCGCTTCCTGGGCCAGACGGACGGCCGACAGGTTGATTTCGCGCGTCTTATCCGCCAGCCCGTACTTTGCCAGTTTCCGCCGATGGGCGCTGAAGGTGTTGGTGCCGAGGATTTCCGCGCCGGCCTGCTTGAACTCCAGGTGGATGTTCTTGACCACGTGGGGGCGGCCCAGGTTCAGGCTCTCGAAGGACGTGTTGATGAACACGCCCTGCCGATAAATCATCGGCCCCATGGCGCCATCGGCCAGAACGGTGCGCCGGGCCAGGGTATCGAGGAGCGACGGCCGGGCGTTGGCGGCTTGCGAAGTGGTGGGGGAGGAGGTGCTGGTGGTCATAGGGCCTTAACTGGGGAACGTGATGAAAGCCTCTGCGAAGGGGGCGTTTTCAAATATCATGATATGATGATGTCTGGCGTCAACGGGAAAACCGTGGACGCCCTAAGTCCACGATTTAGAACGGTTCTTCCAGGTCAGTGCTCTTGAACTTGGCGATGAACAGGAAGGTCACGCGGTCGTAGTAGCGCTGCTGGCCGACCGGGTCCGAGGCGAAGACCATGACGCCGGAGCTGGCGTCGGTGCCGTACATGCTGACCTTCGAGCGGCCCTTCTGCTTGTCGAACTTGAAGAGCTTGACCTCAGGCGTCTGAAAGCCCTGGAACTCCAACTCGGGAATGCCGATCAGGGTTTCGTGGTCGTCGATCTGATTGTAGTCGACGCGGGGGAACACCACGAGGTTGGCCGAGTCCTTGTCCTTGGCTTCGACGAGGCCGAGTTTGAGGAGGCGTTCGCGGAGTTTGGAAATCAGGTAGTCCTTCTCGACAGCGGAAGCGAGTTCGGAGGTGACGAGGTGGAAAGACTGGCCCTGGGTCACTTGCGTTTCGCCGCCGGTGGGGGCTTCGACGCCGAGTTCCTCGATGGCGTCTTCCAGCGATTGAGTCAGCAGGGCGACCTCGACGGCGGTGCGGGTCGTCGTGGTCGAGCGGGTCACCACGCCACAGCCGGAGGCCATGGCGGCCAGGAGAAAAATGGGGACAACGCGTGTCAGAATCATCGAATCGGGGTCCTCTGTTGGGAAATAGGGGGTTTCGAAATCCCGATCAGGGGACACAAGCCGGCGGACGAGGGCAAGCTTCCCTTGTCCCCGTGGCCGATTTTTTGCAGCGGTGGACCATATCGGTCCTCCAAGGAGAAGGAAATGAGTAATCCGTCCCCCATCCGCGTCCTCTTCGTCTGCCTCGGCAACATCTGCCGGTCGCCCACCGGCGAGGCTGTGTTTCGCCATCTGGTGGAGGAGCGGGGCCTGGGCGAGCACTATGAAATCGACAGCGCCGGCACCAGCGCCTATCACATCGGCGAACCAGCCGACGAGCGCATGACCCGCGCCGCCGCCGCTCGCGGCATCCACCTGACCAGCCGGGGCCGCCAGGCCACCAGCGCCGATTTCACCGACTTCGATGTCATCGTGGCCATGGATCGGGCGAACGAACGCAATCTCCTCGCCCTGTACCGCAGTGACGCCGAGCGCGAAAAGGTCGTCCGCATGATGGCGCTCCACCCCAACCCACCGACGCCCGACGTGCCGGACCCGTACTACGGCGGACCGCAGGGATTCGAGGAGGTGCTGGACCTGGTGACGGCCGCGTGCGAGCGACTCCTGGAGCAGCTGGAAGCCGGGCGGCGGGAAGGGGCCGCGTCGTGACAGCCTCGCGTGACAAGCTCTATGCCGCCGTCGAGGCTCTGATCGCGGAGGAAACGGGCGAGCGCTCGCGGATCGCTTCCTCGGGATCGGTCGGCGGCGGGTGTATCAACGCAGCCCAGGTGGTGACGCTGGAGGACGGCCGGCGGTATTTTCTCAAGAGCAACGCGGACCCGCTGCCGGAACTCTTCGCGCGCGAGGCGGATGGTCTGCGGGCCCTCGCCGCCCCGGGCGCCATCCGCGTCCCGCGCGTCATCGGCCACGGCGGGGGAGAAGGCGGCGCGCCGCCCTTTCTCCTGACGGAAGCGATCCTCAGCGGCCCCCAACCCAAAGGCTTCATGCACGAATTCGGCGCCCAGCTCGCGCGCCTGCACCAGGCCACGCGACAAGACCGGTGCGGCTTCGACCACGACAACTACATCGGCTCCACGCCCCAGCCGAACGGCTGGATGGACGATTGGGTGGCGTTTTGGGCCGAGCGGCGGCTAGGGTTTCAGCTCGATCTGACGGAGAAAAATCACCGCAGCAGCCCGGAAATGCGCCGGCTCGGCCAGTCGCTTCTCCACCGCCTGCCGGATCTGATCGGCGAACCGGTGGAGCCCGCCTGCCTGCTGCACGGGGACTTATGGGGCGGCAACTACCTCTGCAGCGACCGCGGCGAACCGGTCCTCATCGACCCGGCGGCCTACTACGGCCGGCGCGAAGCGGACCTCGCCATGACGCTCCTCTTCGGCGGCTTCACCAACGCTTTCTACGGAGGCTACGAATCCGTCTGGCCCCTCGCCCCGGGGAGCAAGACACGGCTGGAGATCTATAAGCTGTATCACTTGCTGAACCACCTGAACATTTTTGGTGGCGGGTATATGGGCGGGTGTTTGGAGATTTTGCGGCGGTATGGGGGGTGAGGGGCGGAGTCAGTTTCCTGACTCGCGTTCCTCGGTCTCTGCCGGCTTTTCCGAGCGGACGACCGGTTTCTTCAACCGCTCGGCAAAACGGCTTTGGTACTCACGATAGTAATCGCAAAGCTGGCGAGGGTCGTTGTGATTCTCGGCCGAGATTCGCTTTCTGATCTCTCTTGTGGCTTCCAGGCCACTCTCAGTCTTCATGTTAGGCCTCCTCCAGTTCGAGCGGCGTCACCAAGGTGGGAACGTAGAGCCCCAACAAGGAATTCACGCGGCGTGTATGTGCAAATTTATTGGCGTTGGCAAGGTGTTTGCAATTTCAAGTCAAGACGAAATCGCAGCGGTGAAAAGAGGCCAAAGCCAGATGCAGTGCATCGCCCGCTGGATCGGCTGGCATGACTTTCCGCGCGATATAGGCCTCAACTATTTCGGTGATCGAGTCCTCAATGGGCAGCAATGGCAAATCTTCCACCAACCTTAGGCAGTCGTCGCGAGCGGAAAAGTTTCCGCGCTCGAGTTCGTCAATCACCGCAGGACTGGTCACTAACTCGTGTCGATCCAGGGCTTTGCTCCACCACTGCCTCGTCCAATCGCGGCGTGCCACCATGTCCGGTTCGGAGCGAGTCTCAAAGTAGAAGCTCGGGATGCTTGTCTCGACATACACCACTGTTCGAATCATTTGTGGCCTCAACAGTTCGAAAATTTGCAGGACACCTGATCAAGAAAAACACGGGCATGACCTGCGTCTTCCACGACAGTCGAAAAACTCAGCATTGCCGGAGACACACCCAAGTCACGCAATGCCAGCAGGAATTCCACCCGCCCCATCCCCGCGAGGTCGGCGGCGCGGCCTGTCGAGAGCTTGGCAAGCTCAACCAGCTTCGCGGCGGCGAGAAAACGGATCGAACGGCCCATGGACTCGGGGCTCTCCTTCAGGCTCAGAAGAACCTCGTTGGAAATTTCAATCTGAACACTGGGCATCGGTTTCACCTCCCAAACACAATAGAGTGTTCAACACTCTGCCGATCCTATCAATCCCATCTTCAATCCGGCTCGGCATCATCCCGCTCGAGCGTCTCGCCCCACCGCATCACCCGCTCGCCCTCTTGGCAAGTGCTGCGGGCAAGAACCGGGACAAGGCGGATCGCTAACTCGATGGCTTGCATGGCATCGACGCCGCAGGCACACGTAAGCTCGACCTTCCCACCGCAGGTTATCCGAATCGGACAGCGCCAGTCATCGCCCATCGCAGTTTCCACATCCCGGATGGGGACGCCGATTTCGATCGTCAGACACCTCGAGTCCTGATTCGAGACCAGTTCGAATTCACGCGCCGCGAGAGGGGAGGTAAACGTTTTTGGGATTGGCTTCATCGCCCCTCAATCCCCCGCCACCGCCACCTCCGCCGGCGACTCGACGACCGCCCGGTGCCGTTCGTAGGCCCACATGCCGGCGCCGATGATGCCGGCGAGATTGAGCAGTTCGGCGGCTTTCACGGGTGTCTTGACTTCCAGGCCTTCCGCCCATTTGTGGAACTTTTTGCTGGCGCCGCCTCCGATCAGGAAAAGGTTGGGCCAGAAGAGGCGTTCGAGTTCCTGGAGATATTCGGAGACCCTTTTGCCCCATTTGACCCACTTCAGGTCTTCGCGGTCGCGGGCGCTGGCGGCGGCGTATTTTTCCGCGATGTTGCCGTGAAAGATGATGTGACCCAGCTCTGTATTGGGCACCAGGACGCCATCGGTGAAGACGGCGGAGCCGATGCCGGTGCCGAAGGTCAGCATGAACACCACCCCCTTTTGTCCTCGTCCGATGCCGAAGCGCATCTCGGCGAGGCCTGCGGCGTCGGCGTCGTTGATGCCATAGCACGCGCAGCCGGTGGCGTCGTTAAGCAGTCGATCGAGGGGCTGGCCGATCCAGCCCTTGTCGATGTTGGCGGCGGTCAGAACGTGGCCGTTACGCACAACGGCGGGAAAGCCGGCACCAATGGGTCCGTCCGCGTCGGTCCATCCGATTTGGCGCACCACTTCGGCGGCGGTTTCAACGACTGCTTCCGGTGTCGCCGGCTGGGGCGTTTCGAGACGAATGCGGTCCGAGACCAGTTCGCCCTTTTCCGTGTCCACGATGGCGCCTTTGATGCCCGAACCCCCGATGTCGAGTCCCAATACGTGTGTCATGCTGCGGCGAATCTCCGATCAAGTGGTTCTTCAGGCCTGCCTCAGACCAATTTCCCCGTTTCCTTCAGGCACTCGATGGCGGTCTTGCGAATGTTCGACACTTTTTCCATCTCGCTGATTTCCGGGTGGATGTAGGGATTGCGGAAATGCTGCAACGCCACCAGCAGATACGCAAACCGAATCACTTCCTCGTCGCGGTCCAGCCCTTTGAGACCCAGCGGATTGTCGATGGTGATGACGCCGTTGCGCTTGCGGATCTGGTACTTGCGCCCGAAACACAGCACCATGATTCCCAAAGCTTTGAGTCCATCGGGTTTATAGCGCGACCCGTGCTCGAGGATGCGCTGGAAGACCTGCCGCACGTTGTCCACCGTGAAATCGAACTGGATGGTTTGCTGCAGCCGCGCCAGATGTTGATGATAGAAAAGATCGAGCTGGCCGGTCCGCTCGTCGATGAGGCCCCGGATCAGGTTGAAGGACGCTTTGTTGCCCAAGAACCGCTGGAGCCGTTTGCGCAGCCGCGACTTCGCCTCGTTCTCCACGGCGAAGCAGTAGCTGAAGCCGATGGTGCGCGAGAAATCGGCGTCGGCCCGCGGTTGATCGCCGCCCTGGCGGATGAAGAAATACTCGGCGGTGCGCAGTTCCTTATAGGAAGCCTCGTCCAACTCGGCCAGGTTGTGGATTTCCTCGGCCAACTGCCGTTCCGCCAGTTCCAGATCCTTGCGGTCCGCATCTTCCACGGCGCCCTGCAAATCCTCCAGGCGGTCGCGCTCGGTGGCGCTGATCAGGCTGTCGTACGCTTCGCCCCGCACCGTGTCGTGAAGCGTCTGGTCCGCCACGATTTCCCGCAGCCGGGCGATGTCTTCCGGAGCGAGATCCTCGGGCCAATCCGTTTCCGCGTCGTCGCCGCGGGTTTGCTTCGCGGTGATCGATTCCACTTCATCGCGCACCTGGCGGTTGCGGGCGCCGCTGGCGTTCGCTTCGTCGATGGTCGCGTAGAGGCTTTCGATTTCATCGTCGATGCGGGCTTTGCTGATGACCCGGTGGGCGCCCAGACGCGAAGCTTCGGCTCCTTCCTCGAAGGTCCCGACGGCGCTGATCATCACCACCGGCACCAGCGGCTCGATCTGCTTGAGCGACCGGATCAGGTCCAGCCCCTCGGTGGGCGTGCGCATGTTCAGGTCCGTCACGACCACCTCGGGCCGTTCGGTTCGAAAGACTTCGAGCGCTTCCTCGCCATTCTCCGCTTCCACTACATCGTAGTCGCGGATCATCAGGTTGCGCTTGAAAGCGCTGCGGTACATTTCGTTGTCGTCGACAATGAGAACTTTAACGGTCATGGAACGGCAGGGGACTCCGGAACGAGAGGGGGATGGGGGCGACTGTCTTCGATGCGCTCGGAAGGGGCAAGCCCGGCGGTCTCGGCATCGATCGGCAGCCAAATGTGGAACGCGGCCCCGCCGCCTTCCTCATCGGAGCGGTTGCGCGGACGGATCGTGCCGTGGTGGAACTCGCGAATTATCTGCCGGACCCAATGCAGGCCGAGCCCTTCGCCGTCTTCTTTGTCTTTCGTGCTATAGCCCAAGCGGAAAATCTCCTCGATTTCCCGGCTCGACAGCAACTCGCCGTCCGGCCCGCAGATGCCGGTGCCGCTATCGGCGACCACGATTTCTATCGCACCGTTGCTTTCCTGCAACGTCGTGGCGAGCACGATCTCGCCGTTCGGGTTCTCGTAAGACGACGCCCGCTTGATCGACTCCGCAGCGTTCGACAGCAAATTGAACAACGCCAGGCGCAGTAGCCGAGGCTCCACCTGGACGGGTGGCAGACCCTCCGCCAACTCCACCCGGATCGCGAAACTTCTCGACAGGGAAAGCTGGAACAGCCGCGCCACGTCGTTGACCATATCGTTGATTTCGACCCGCTCGAACCGGGGTCGGGACAGGTAAGTAAAGGAGCGGTAAAGGTTCACGATTTCCTGGAGGAACTTCGTGTTGTTCAGCAGCGAGGCCAGCGACTCGCGGAAAATCTTCTCCTTAACCGGCGACGAGCGAATCGCATCAGCCGGCGCGTCGAGAAACGTCTTCACCGCCATCAGATCCAGTTTGCTCGTCGCGATGATGTTCGTCAGATCGTGGCCCAGGTTCCGCGACAGCGAGATGTTCGCTTTGCTCTTTTCCTGCAAGACGAGGCGCCGCTGGCCCGCCAACGCCCTCAGCACATAGCGCGCCTCCTGAGCCATGCGGGCGCACAGATCGTCGAGCCAGGGTCCGTGGTCGCCATGCGGCGCCTTCTCCGGCACCACCACCAGACCGGCCGACATGCCCTCGAAGAGGCCCAGCACCTCCAGCACCTCGCGCTCGCCGCCGCCCCGTGCCAGCGTTTCGCCCCGCGGAGTCTTGCCATCCGTCTCCGACGCCATGGACAAGAGATGATTCATCACCGCCACCGCGTCGCCCCGGCAGGGCGCCGCCCCCGCCGAAGAAATCGTCTCCTCCAGCGTCCAGCCCTCCTCTTCCTCCATTTGGCGGAAGAGCAGCACGTGGGCCTCGGTGATGGGAAAGAGTTCCTTCGCCTCCTGGGGAATGAAGCCCAGCAGCGGCACCGGATCGAGCAGCGCCCGTTCGCTGACGAATTCCCGCAGGCGCCGCGAAAATAGCGACAGGTTCGCGTCGCGGGCTAGGTTGTTGTAATACTTCAGCAGCAGCGTCCTGGGGTTGCTGACCAACGGCGCCCCCCACTTGGGACCCTTGTCCAGCGCCTCGATCAGGCTCCGCACCGGCCAGATCACAAACCACATCAGCGTGCAGTACAGCCCGATGACAACCACGCTGATGAGTCCCAGGCGGGTCCACCACTTGCGGGTCAACTCCTCGATGGCCGGAATGCCGCGGGGGGTGGTGAACTGGAATTCGAGCGTTCCAAGGGTCTGACCGCGCTCCGAGTCGCTCTTGCCGGAAATCAACCGGGTGGAAAAATCCCGCCGGATTAAGCTGTTGCTGAAATCGTTCTGCTCGCCGATGCGAGAAGGATCGGCGATTTCGTAGATCGGATCGCCGTTTGGCGCCCGCAGCGCCATCGCGTGAATCATCGGGTTCTGTTCGAAAACCTGCCGCATCAGGCTCTTGACTTCGTCGAGGAGCTTTTCCGGCGGCGGCTTGACCCGGGGATTTAGCGTGCTCGCCCGCGACAGATCGTTCAGATAGCGCGCCACCGCGTCGCTCAGCTTCTGACGCCCTTCATCCGCCCCGAAGATCTCGCCGCTGCTGATCAGGTTGTTGACCAGTTCCTTCTTCTGCGCCTTGTACGCGCTGTCCACCTGGATCACGACCAGTGCGAAGCTGGCCAGGAAGATGAACGACGTGACCGTGGTCAGGAAATTGCGCCGGATGAATTGGCGAACCGGCAGGAATCGCTCGGTGGCGAGAAAGGGGAAAAGGCGAGTCAGCATCGGGCGGGCAAAGCGGGATCAGCCGGGATCGGTGGCCTCCGTTTCGTAGGCGCCCGTCAAGACCTCCCACACGATCCTCTGCGCCAGCGTCCGCAGCGCCTGATCCATGCCGCGGGGTTCGGGGACGAAGTCCGCGCTGCGCGTCTCGTTGTTGAAAAAGGTCGTCGCGGAGACGGTGCGCCGGCCGCCGATCAGCGGTTGCTCGGGCACGTTGCGCACGATTTCGACGTCGGCGATGATGGTGAACTCCCGCGAGGACGGGAAATCGTCGGCGTCGAAGGTCGCGCCTCGGTCGATGAAATCCCGCAACGTCACGCGCACGATGGCGTCCGCTTCGCCCTGGCGCACCAAGTCGAGGCGGCCATCGGCCAGGAATTCTTCCTGGGTGAAGCGGGTGGCGTCTTCTTCGATTTGAGGCTCGGCGGTGCGGTTCACGAACATCGGAACGGAAATCGTCCGCACCGAAGGCGGCAACGTCCGATAGCGCGGCACCCGCGAGCAACCCATGGAAACACAAGCGACGAGAAGGAAGCAGAGGAGGAATCGAAACGGCGGCATGGATGTGAATGGCAACACCTGGTGGATTGAAGCCCTAGCCCAATCCCTCCGCCCGCTCG
The DNA here is from genome assembly GCA_040219255.1 of Sumerlaeia bacterium. Classification (GTDB taxonomy): domain Bacteria; phylum Sumerlaeota; class Sumerlaeia; order SLMS01; family JAHLLQ01; genus JAVJSW01. Next base: position 22,116 of record JAVJSW010000066.1, on the reverse strand, counting down.
GGGTCAACCCTTTCGCTGGAGGCGGCAGCCTCGGATTCGCCCTTCGGCGCACAGGACCGATTGGAAACGGTGACATGGGGCGCCAGGCACTTCGCAAGCCGCTTTCCTGCTTGCCTTCTGCGGCAATCATCGAAGCAAGACGCCGGGCCCTCCACCTCCGCTTGCGGCGGGTCGCGCAAACTGCCAGAATTTCTCCAATTCATCCCAGAGAAAGCACCTTCCCGCCGTGGCCCCATTCACTTCTTATCCTCTGGAAACGCCGGCTCTGCGCCACCTCGAAATCATCCCCACGGAACACGAGGGCCAACCGCTTCTCCTGGTCCGCGACCCCCTCGGTCTCATGGAGGGCGAGATGGCCGCCCTCTATCCAGACCCCCTCCTGTTGGTTTTCTTCCAGTACGCCAACGGCAAGACCACCCTGAAACAGATGGCCGTCAAGGCGACCCACGCCACCGGTCACATCATCACCGAGGACCAAATGCTCCAGATTGCAAAGCAGCTGGACGACGCGCTGATGCTTCTCTCGCCGAAATTCGAGGAGGCCTGGGACCGCCAGAAAGAGGATTACGCCAGTCTCACGGCTCGTAAACCCACCGTCTTCCGAAGCGAAGACCGCCTGCTGCTGCTCAAGCAACTGGGCGACGAATTCCGCCGGCACAAGATGTCGGCCAAGTCTCCGCCCGCCAAACTCGACCTCGCGCCGAACTCGCTCCGCGCCATCCTCGCGCCCCACATCGACTACATGCGGGGCGGCGAAGCCTACGCCTGGGCCTACAAAGCCGTGGCCGAGCACTCGCAGGCCACCACCTTCGTCATTCTCGGCACCCTCCACCGGCCCTGCGGCCATCCTTTCATCGCCACCCGCAAGGCCTACGAAACGCCCCTGGGGACCGCCGAAGTGGACAGGGAGGCGCTCGATTTTCTGGAAAACAAATTCGGCGGCGAACTCTACGACGAAGAATACCTCCACGCTCAGGAGCACACCATTGAGCTGCAAGTCGTCTATTTGCAGCACGTTCTCCAGAATCGCCCCTTCAAAATCGTGCCGATTCTCGTGGGCTCCTTCGAGGAGCTTCTCATGGTCGATCCGCCGATGCAGCCCACCGACGTGCCGGAAATCGCCCAGTTCATCGAGGCCCTGAAAGCCACCATGGCCCACCTTGGCAAGCGCGGCCTTCTCATCGGCGGCGTCGATTTTTCCCACTGCGGCCCCGAATTCGGCGACGAAGTGAAGAACACTCCGCAGCGCGAGGAGGAAGTCCGCGAACGCGACACGGTCATGTTGAAGCATATCGACACACTCGACGCGAAGGGCTTCTTCGATTTCTTCCGAGGCGACTTCAACGAAACCAAGGTCTGCTCCATCGCCCCCATCTACTGTCTCCTCCAGGCGCTGGCGCCGGACACCGAAGGCAAGACCCTTATCTACAGTCAATCCAACGATCCGCAGCGCGACTGCATGGTGACTTTCGCCGGCGTGGCATTCACCGCGAAAGCCCCGAAGATCATCCTGACCTAAAGCTGCCCCACTGGGCACGCCTTTCTCTATTCGACTGGCAGCCGCCTTGGTGCGGATTGCATTTCCGATTGAGGAACACCACCGATGCTCTTTTTCGATCCTCTCTATATCGCGATGTTGGCGCCCGTCCTTCTCCTGACCGTCTGGGCCCAATTCAAGGTGAAGGGGAATTTCAAGAAGTTCTCTCGCGTCCGCGCCTCCTCTGGCGTCACCGGCGCCGAAGCCGCCCGCCGCATGCTCGACAACGCCGGCATGCGAAGCGTCGGCATTGAGCAGGTGTCGGGCTTCCTGAGCGATCACTACGATCCCTCGAAAAAAGTCCTGCGCCTCTCGCCCGACGTGTACGGCGGCCGCAGCCTGTCGGCCCTTGGCGTCGCCTGCCACGAAGCCGGCCACGCCATCCAAGATGCGAAGCACTACTTCCCCCTCAAGCTCCGCAACGGCATCGTGCCGCTCGCCAGCGTCGGCTCCAACCTCTCTATGCTTTTCCTCATGGGCGGATTCCTGCTGGCTTACATGGGAGCCGGTCCCCTCGGCCAATGGGCCATCCTGGCGGGTATCGGTCTGTTTTCGCTTACGGTGATTTTCCAGATCGTCAACCTGCCAGTCGAGTTCGACGCCTCCAAGAGGGCCAAGGCCATGCTGCCCCAACTCGGTCTGATCAGCGGCAGGCAGGAGGAAAATGGCGTTCAAAAGGTACTCAACGCCGCCGCCCTGACCTACGTCGCCGCGACGCTGACGGCCATCGTGACGCTGCTGTACTTCATCATGCGTTTCGCGGGCGGAAGCCGCGAGTGAGCCCCGCTTCGCTTTTTCAAGATTTAACGAACTAAGCCAGTCCGCCAAATCCAAGAGCCCTCGACCATGATTTCGACCCGCCCCGCGCCACCTCGTCTCGCCGTTTTGGCGGTGCTGGGCCTATTCTTTTTTTCCCATGCGCTGGCGCAGGAGCCTACCGTCTACCCCCTCGTCGGCAGCCATTCCATCCCGGACGCGCTTCGCCGACAACTCGACGCCCATCGCGACCTGATCCCACCCGGAATCAACACCGACCGTATCGCGTCAACCGGAATGGACCCCGCAGTGTTCATCGAAGGCATCGTGCAGGTCGCCGATGGCGTTCGCCAGGGCGAATTGCCCGGTGCCGTCATCCATGTGGGCAGCCTCTTCGGCGACGGAATGCCGATCCCGGTCGGCTACAAGCAAACGGATCCGCAGCTTTGGCCCGCTTCCTGGGATACAAAATACCACCTCGGCACGCTGACGGCCCAATTGACGCTCCTGCCCGCCCGCCTTCGTTTGATTCAGGCGGGGGAGTGGGATCGTTCGTCCGGGACAGACAGGGAGGAGTCTGGCGCCGAACTCGCCCCCTGTCTCGGCCCGGCGGCGCAGCGGCTCGTGGCCGAGTCTCTTCGCGTGTCCGAACGGCTCGGCGAACCGGTCCTTGACCACGCCTTCCGCGAATGGCTGGAGCCCTTCGGCCTGAAGAACAGCGCGATCGAATTGCCGGCGAACTGGCGCAGCACCGCCGCCCCTGGCCGATATACCGGCGAGAAGATGAATTGGGGCGATCCCTCGGACGACGCGAAGGTTCGCTTCGGCCCTTCGACGGCTCACGCCGGGCTTTACAGCACCGCCGACGACCTGGACCTGTACGCCAAGATTCTCATCGGAACCTACCATGGCCTGGCTCCGGATTTCTTGACCAGCGAGACGATGCGCCGGGAGAGCGCACCCGGCCACGCCTTCGGCTGGGAAGCGGACGGCTGGGGCCCCGGGACGTTCGGTTACTTGGCCGAGAACGGTTGCGGGATGTGGATCGCGCCGGAGGATGGCAACTATCTTATTATCCTCTCGAACCTGGATCATCCCGAGGGTCGCTGCGCCGCCGATGCGCCGTCGCTTGCGACGCTTCCCGCCCTTCTGGCGACGGGGCGGACGCGGCAAACTTCGGCACACGATGTGCTCTCTGTTATGACGGGTGGAATCGAAGAGGGCGGAGAGTCCGCCCCCTAAGGATTTCGCTCCGCCCGCGTGGCGTTTGTCCTTGTCACGACAGGCTTTGGAGAGTAGCTGAAACGCAATCGTCCTGCGACGTGCGTGGGTTACGAGAGATTAGCTCTGAACCAATGTTCCTACCCAGGGAGCTCTAAATTCGGTGGCGGATTGATGTTTCCTCGGCAACGACGGAAAGAACATGAGGCCATCGTGCGAGCACCCACCTTGAATTCTGGTTCAAGGACGGTCTCTCACCACGGCAGAGCGGGATATCATTCTGCCCCCCGGGCGCGTCCTCGGGGGCAGTTTGGTTTTTACCCTTCCATCAGGTTGTCCGTTTGAATGGCATTTTCCTCCCCGGCCCCATTGTCTGAATCCCTGAAGTCCCACGGCATGCGCTCGGCCCTCGCGTCGATCGCGGCGCTTGCCCTGGTGTCCACCGCGGGGGCCCGGGACACGCGCCTCAACCTGGATGGTCCCTACCTCTACGAGGCCGACAACGGCGCCTCGGAGCTGACCGTCGCCGATGTCTCCGGCGATGGTCTACTCGACATTGTGACGGTGAACAACAACCGGTCGTTGATGCAGTTCCTGGTGCAGCAAAGCGGCTCCGGGGACCCGGACGAAGCGCGTTTCAAGGAACGCAAGATCACGCTGAACAAGACCGTGCGCTCCGTCGGCGCCGCCGACGTGAACGGCGATGGGCGGATCGACCTGCTCCTCGCTGGCTCGCCGAGCGAGCTGACCGTGATGTTCCAGACCGAGACGCAGGACTTCCGCACCGAAACCTTTCCCGACATCCGCGCGTCGCAGGTTGCGCTGGCGGACCTGAACGGAGATGGCGGTCTAGACCTCGTCACCGTTGAAGGCCAGGAGATTTCGATTTACCCCTCTAAAGCCCGCGGCCTCTCGCTCACCGCGCGGGAAACCTTTTTCGCCGCGCAGGAACTTGCCAACCGGCCCTACTTTCTCGACGCCAACGGCGACGGATTGTTGGACATGGTTTACTTGTACGCCAACCAGCGCAACGTGATCGTCGTTCGCCCGCAATCGCCTCAGGGCACCTTCCCCTTCGAGGTTCCCCTGGAGACCGGCGTGCTGCGATCGGCCGACGTGTTCTCGCCCCCCGGCCGGCGCGGCGGCCTGGCCACGATCCACGCCCAGACAAACCTGCTGGACGTGCTGACGTTTCAGGACCGCGCCGAACGCATGGCGGCGGGGGAGAAGCCACGCTTCGCCGAGCCCTATAGCATCGCCTTCGATCCCGAGAAAAGCACCCGCCTGCGCGAAGTCGCCGTCGCCGACGCCGATGGCGACGGGCGATCGGACCTCATTCTCAACACCGGCGAGCCCTTCCTCCAGGTGCTCTCACAGACCCGCTCCGGCGCTCTTTCGCTCAGCGATCAGCCCTCGCTGCGCGGCATCGAGCGTCTGATCCCCATGGACGAAAACGGCGCCGGCGCCCTGCTTCTCCTCAGCCCCGAGGAAAACGCCATCGGCCTGGTCCGGCTTGCCGGCGGCCTTTCAGGCTTGTCCGCGCCGGTGCTCCTTTCCCTCGCGGGCAAACCTCTCGGCGTCGTGCCCCACCCGGACGCGAAAGACCAGGTGGTTGTTCTCTCCGAAACCGGCGAGGATCGGTACGCCGTGGCCGTCTACACTCTGAACGCGGCCCAGGGGCGCCTGGAGAAGACGCGGGAACTGCTGACGGAACTGGACTTCCGTGATGCACCCACAGGCATGAAGGCTTTGGATTTCGATCTCGACGGGTCCTGGGACTTGATGTTGTCCTTCGAGTACGATCCGACCCGTGTGTACACGGCCCCGGACGACGGCGAAGCAGAAAGCTGGAAGGAAGCCGAGGCTTCGGCGTTTGTGTTCGATCCGGCGCGGCTGGCACTGACACGCTTCCGCGTCGCGGAAAATCCCGAAACCCTTTGGCAGTTGGCGGAAAAGTTCCTCCGTGTCTATGAACGGCTCGACTCCGGCGCCGGAAAAATTCGCCTCCAGATCAACGCCGAGGAAAACCGCAGCCGCTTCGTCGACTATGCCCTCGCCGACGTCGACGCGTCCGATGGCCAGGAACTCGTGATCCTGGACGCCGGAGCCAGCGCCCTGCTGATCTATGCGGTTTCGCAGGCCTCCGACGCGGCCAACCTGCTGACTCGTGTGGACCTCAAGGGTGGCATTTTCGAGCGTGTTCTGGCTCTGGACCTGGATGGCGACGGGCGCGACGAACTGGTGCTGCTGGCCAAGGACCGCGCCGTGGTGTATCCATCTCAGCCCCTGCTCGGCGATCTCGTAACCGTCGAGTCGGCGGAGACGGACTTGGAGGAGGGCGGCTTCACCGGAGTGGCGACACTGGCGGGCGAGGACTCGCCGGTCCTTCTGGCGGCGGTGGAGAACACCGAACACCTGCTGGTGTTCTTCGAGTTGGACCCCTACTCGTCCCTCAAGGAATTCTACCGGTTCAAAATGTTCGACTCGGAGCGTAGCCTGGGGATGCGCTCGCGGCTGACGGCGCCGACGGAGCCGCGCGATCTGGCTTTCGAGGATTTGAATTTAGATGGCAAGAAGGACCTAGTACTACTTGTCCACGACAAGGTTGCGGTGTATTGGAACGAGTAACCCTTCGATAAGAGGGGGGCCTTCGGCGGGATTCTTGTTTGGGGCTACCGCCATTGGATGCCGGAAGGAGTTTCCCATGAAAGTTATCGTTTCCGTTCACGGCGCAGACCGCAAAGTTCGCCACCAGTTGAAGTTCCAGCTCGAGGAAGGCGCGGAGCAGCTTCGCAAGAAAATCGGCAACAAAGCCCCAGCGGACCAGTTGACGCTGAGGTCGCACTTGTCACCCGTCAATCACCACTACCACCTCACGCTCAGCCTCCACCTGCCGGATCACCCGCTGGTGGTACAGCGCGACGGTGCGGATATCGAGGAACTGGTGCGCGACTCACTGAACGCCTTGTCCAGGGAGTTGAGCCGCTCTCTGGCGCGCATCCGCAAGGATCACCTGCGCAAGCGCCGGAGCGGACATCGCAGCGCCTTCGAGCAATTCGGTGCCGAGATGACCGGTCTGTCGCCCGCGCAGCCCCTGACGCCCGAAACGGTGCCAGCGGACCGCATGTTCGCCCGCCTGCGCCCGCTTCTCGATCCGATGTACGCCCACTCAGCTCGCATCATTGAATCCGCACAACTTGCGGGGGAACTGCCGGGCGATTACCTCGAGCCGACGGACTTGGTCGATCAGGTCGTGGTCGACGTCATCAATCGCTCGGCCCCGGGCTCGCTGCCCTCAGACCCGGAGCGCCTCGAAGCCTACCTCTTCCGCGAGCTGGACGCCCTCCTGGCCCGGGAGGTCGAGTCGCAGCAAGGCCCCGACGCGCGCGGGTCCATTTCTCTGGAGGCCAGCGTCCCCCGTGAACAACGCCAATGGGACTCGACTCCGGAGCGCGAAGAGGGCGAATATTTCATGCCCTTCGAGGCTCTGCGCATGGAGGACATTCTGATCGACGAGCATGCCGAGGACCCGGAGTTGAAGCTTACGCACCTCGACGACCACCGTGAGATTCTCAGGACCCTGAGCGTCCACTCACCCAAGGCGCGCTCGGCCTTCTTCCTCAACCGCGTCGAGGGCTTCGAAGCGCACGAAATCGCCAATATCCAGGATCGGTCGGAAACCGAAGTGCTCAACGACATTCAGCTATGCGTTGATACGCTGCGCGGGACCCGCTAGGCAGTGGGGGAGAGACCGAGTCCGAATTGCTGAACCGAGGCGTTTCTTTCCCCCATGCGAGGCATTCTCCAGAACTTTTTCGACAACCCGATCCTGACGCGTGAACTGCGCCGCCGGATGCGTGGCAAGGCCCTCGTCTACAGCATGATCGGCTACATCATGCTCATGGCGCTCGTCACCGTGCTGGTGCTTCTCTTCAAGATGGCGAACTGGAGCAGCAGCGACAGCCAGGCCATGCTCGAGGCCCTGACCGCCACGGGCCGCAGCCTCTTCACCTCGATCACCATCATCCAGGTGCTCCTGGTTCTGATAGTCGCTCCGACCATCACCGCGGGCATGACGACCGGCGAGAAGGAGAAGAAAACCTTCGATTTCCTGCGCGTCACCACCATCACGCCGTGGATGTACGTCCTCGGGTGCTTTCTTTCGACCTTTTTCTATGTCACGCTGGCGCTACTGTGCGCGCTGCCGCTGATCAGCATCGCGTTCCTCTATGGCGGGGTCGGCCGTGACGACGTGTTGCGCGTCGTGGGGGCCTTGCTGGGCGGTTCGATGATCTTGTCGTCCCTGGGACTCTACATTTCCTCGATCCGCGAAAGAACCCGCACGGCCCAGGGCGTCGTCGTCTTCATGATCTTCACGTTCCTTTTCGTGGGTGTGGCGCTGCTGCGGCAGATTCAGGCCTGGCTTGGCACCGGGACCGGCCTGTCCTCGCTGGCGCAGGGCGTCACTGTCTTCAATCTGGTCATTCCGGGATGGATGGTGGTGGCGCTGGGCTTCCTGGCGTTGACGTCTGTTTTCCTGTTGCTGGCGACTCGCAAGCTCTTTGAGCCGGAGGAAACTCGCGCGTTCAATCATTGGCAATACGCACTGATCGCCAGCGGCATCATCGCGCTTTTTCTGGGTGCGTTCCGGGGGACGACCGTCTCCGAAGCCGCCGCGCTGGCATTCGTCGTCGTCGGCTGCGTTTTGCTGATGGTCGCGGTGGGATGCTTCGCCGTTGGGCGCATGGAGGTCGGAGATGAAATCTGGCACCTCAAGCGCCTGCTTCCGTTTCTGAGGCCGATCGATCAAACGCTGCCGTTCCTGGTTCTGGTGGGGTTCGGGTGGTGGTATGCTCTCGCGGTGCTGCAATTCACGGCGAAGGCGGGCAACAGCCCCGTGCCGGCGCCGCTCTTGCTCAGCATCGCCATGGTCAGCCTCGCCGGCTTCGCCTTCTTCTGCACCTTCGCGCGCTTCGCCACCGCGATCACCGTCGGGCGCAAAGGCGCCGGGCGCTGGGCGATTGGCGTGATGGCCTTCTTCTGGGCCGCGGTGCCGATTTTCGCCCAAGCCTTCCACGCCGCCTTCTCGCTTAAGGACACTCTGCCCGGCGCCTTCCTCCAGGGCGTGTCGCGCGTCTCCCCCATCTACGTCATGGTCGAGGGCATCGGCGCCCCGGAGATGTACAAGACTCTCGATTTCCCCATGGTCAACGGCCTCGCCGCCAGCGCCTTCTTCGTTTTGCTGGCGGTGGGGTTCCTGGTTTACGGTGAAATTCTCCGCTACAAGCGCTGGCGCGGCTTCGATTATCACTTCGACATGCCATCGCGGTAGAGACTCCCTCGATCCTCCAAGTACAATAGGCTCGGCGAACGCGTTCGCCGAGCCCATCTCATTTCGCTTCGTTGGTCTGTTCGCCTTGGCGAGGGCGCCTTACTGCCGTTCCGCCATGGTGACGGTCGAACTGTAGCGGCCTTGCAAGTCCGGCTGGGCTTGGGGAGCGCGGCGATCAGTCTCGGTCAGCGATTGCTGCAACCATCCATCCAGGGTCAGCGTATTGCCGCCCGATCCGGCGCGGCCCTGGAGTACATCGTCGAGAACCGTTCCGAAGGTATGCCGGCCCCCGTTCGCCGGAGCCGGTGCCACATCGGAGGTTGCGGTGGTGACCGCCCAGCGCTGTGGCAATTGACCCATCGAGTCGAGCACACCAATGCCTCCGCGGGCGCGATCCCAGGCGATATCGAGGATCAGCACCACGTCCTCGGTGGCGAGCGAACGGCGCACTTCCATGGCCAGTTCCTCGAGCGTGAGACCATTCGCGCCGCCAACCGTCAGCGTGCGCGAGTCGCCCGGGGCCGCGATGTAGATCAAAGCGAGTTCGTTCGCCAGCGGTGCCCGGCCAAAGTTGGCGATGGCTGACCGGAGCGCGGCCGCGTCCAGGCCGCTCTGAATCACTGTGGAAACGTTGCCGGCGGGGAATTGGCCAACCGCCGGATTCGTCAGGGTGCTCGACAACTGCTGGGCCGTGGCCTGGGCCGCGGAAGAGCCTCCGCCGATCACGAGTGCGTGCCGCGAAACCGGATTGAGGGCCTTCGGGATGCGGTAGAGAGTCAGTTCCTCGACCGTCATCATGTCACGATAGTCCACGACCTGAGCCTTCACCGTATTGGCACCCAACCGCAGATTGGCCGTGACACGATTCGCCGGGATCGAGCGGGGGGCGCTCGATTCGTTGGCCATGCTCGAGGTTGGAAGTCCGATGTCCATGGGCACATTGTTGACGAAGAGCGACACTTGGCGCATCGCGTTGGGGGCTTCCGCGCTCCACTGAACCGTGGTCGAGGGTGTGCGGAATTGGCTGCCGTCGGCAGGCGAGTTGAAGACGATGGTTGGCGCTTTGCCGCGGGCCTGGCGCTGCGTTTCCAGCGCTTCCTCCCTTAGCACGGCCAAGCCGGAATTCTTCAGATTGTCCCAGAGTTCCGCGTTGCCGGCGGGGTACTCGTCGCGGAACTCGACCAGGAACCGATCCCACAGTTCGTTCGCGTTGCGGCGGGCGAACTTCATTTTCTTGCGGTTGGCGTAGCGCGTCAGGATACGGGCCCCAGTATCGCCCTCCACCGTGATCGGATCGCCGATGGGGGCCATCGTGTAGCCATCGATCAGTTGCAGATCGGCCTTGTAGTCGTAGCTTTCGGTTTCATTGGGCAAGCCGAGGAACCACAGGTATCGGCCGATCAGCGCCAGCCCGTAGGCGGAACGCACACCTTTGGATGTCGTGTCCCTCAATTTGCCGTAGATCAGCAGGTCGTAATCGCTCGGGGCCGGGGGATTCTCGATCGTCTGATTGAGGTACTGCACTTCCTGGAAGGTGTTGGCGGTCTTCAGCCGGTCGGCGAAATCGCGGGCCAGCATCTGCTCCATCGCGTCCGTTCGCCGAATTTCGTCGGGACGGGGATAGCGGTAGCTCGACCACAGAAACAGCGGCGTGTCGTAATTGCGGGGGCTCTTGAGCGTGTCGAGGGGCCGCTCGTCGCTGAACTCGTAGATGCCCACGCGCAACGGAATGGTTTCGTATTTGTCGCGTGTGGAGAGAACCTTGAGGGGGTCCTTGTAGGCGCATCCGCCGGTCATGAGGAGAAGCCCGCAAAGGGCGAAGAGAGCAAAGGTCCACCGTGGCATTGTCGTCGGATCCTGTTGGGGAGAGAGTGGATTCAGGCGACAAGAATTGAACCTTCATTTCACCGCGTCAAGGATCACGAGCAAGGCGGAAGCCGATGTCACCATAGGTCTTATCCGGTTCCTGGCTGGCACGGTAGACTACGCGATAGGCCACCGGGTCGGCTTGAAGGTAACCGCCACCGCGAAGAACCTTCTTAGCACGCCGCACTCCGGTCAGATCCGGACCTATCGGATTCTCGCGCAGCGAGCCATTGTTCATGTCGTAGGTGTCTACACTGTACCAGTCCCGCATCCATTCGGCGACGTTGCCGGATATGTGTTCCAACCCGTTCGCAGCGCCGCCGTTCTTCTGATCGACGGAGACAGGCTTGTCCGCGTTGAAGTGCAACCACATTCCAGAAGGCTCCTGATTGCCCCATGGGTAGAGTCTGGGGTTCTTGCCTCCCGCCGCATACTCCCATTCCGCCTCCGTCGGCAGACGGTATGACTCACCCGTCTTCTTCGAGAGCCATTCCGTGTAAGCCTGGGCCGCTTCCCATGTCACATAGTTGGCGGGGTAGAGGGACCAACTCTGGTTGGGCACAAACCGGCGTTCTTCTCGGCTGAAGCGGATTGTGTAGTCCCCAGATTCCTCGGGATACACTTTCCGATAGGGGGCGTCGTCGCTGTTCTCGAAGGAATTGAGGAACTCCGCGAATTCCAAAGCGGTGACTTCGTACTTGCCCATTTCATAGGGTGAAAGAGAAACGCGGTGCGCCGGAGAGGTGTCCGCGTAATCGGGTGAACCCATCATAAAGGTCGCGCCATCGAAGCGCACCATCTCGGGTTTGGTTGCCGCCTTCTCCCGCGCCTCCTCCATCAGGGCCACCACTTTGGCGTCGAAGGCTGGGACGTCGGGATCGCGCAGCAGTTTCAACTCCTCGATCAGGGGCGCCAGGGCCACCACGCCGCTCGCGTTCTGGATCTTCTTCTGCGCCTGCAACAGATCGTTTTCGAACGGGTGAGGCGTCGGCGTGGGAGTCGGGGTCGGGGTCGGAGTCGGGGTGGGCGTGGCCGTCGGGGTTGGTGACGCCGTCGGCGTGGGAGCGATCGTTTCAACCGGAGCGGGCGTCGGCGTGGCCTCCGGATCGGCCGGGCCATCGTCCGACTCGCCCGGATCGTTTTGGGCGAACAATTCGAACTTCTCGGAGCGCAGGGCCAGGTAGCCACCGAGCGCACCGACCGCGAGCAACGCGAGGATCGTCAAGACGACCACCACAGTCAGCAGATTGGAGGTGCGATGGGGGGGATAGGCGGCCCCGCCGTACTGGGTGCCGGAGTGTGGGGGAGTGTCCGATCCGCGGCGAGGCGGTGAAATCTCCGTCGCCTCCATCGCGTTCGGATTGACCTGCGAAATGCCGGTGGGCCCATGGGTCCGGGTCAGGCCCGGCATGGGAATGGTCTTTTCCGTCTGCAGTTCGAGGAGCGCGCTGCCGCCGCTCATGCCGGACGACGGCGTCTCGGTCATCACAGGCAGGACGGAGGAGGCGCGCTGGGCCTCTTCCCACATCTCCTGCATCGACGTGTCGGTCAGCGGAGCGAGCATCTCGACGACGCGGTCGCCGACTTCGTTGGCGCTCTGAGGGCGCGCTTCCGGCGCCTTCTCCAGGCATTGCAGAATCAACTGATCGATGCCGTTCGGCAGGGCGGGTACGAGCGATTGAAGCGAGCGCGGTTTTTCGTTCAGGTGCGAGACCGCAACGGTCAGACCCGAGCCCATGAACACCGTCTGGCGGGCGAAAATGTAGAACAGCATGCAGCCGAGCGAGTAGATGTCGCTCAGGTGCGTGACGCCGGAGCCGCGGATTTGCTCGGGCGACATGTAGCTGGGCGTCCCGATGGCTTGGCCGGTCATGGTCAACTGACCGCCGCCGGTCAGTTGCGACTCCGGGCTCTCCACGCGGGCGATGCCGAAGTCCATGATCTTGGTGCGCCACTTGCCTTTGCCCAGACGCGCCACCATCACGTTGTGGGGTTTCACGTCGCGATGGATAATGCCCTGCTCGTGGGCGTAGCCGAGGCCTTCGCAGATCCCCTCGATGATGCGCGAAATATCGGCCACCCTCAGGTCTGGCGGCGGATCGGTCAGCAGATCCTTCAGGTCCTGCCCTTCCACGAATTCCATGGCGATGAAAGTCGCCTGGTCGGTGTGGCAGAACTCGTAAACCTGAACGATGTTGTCGTGAAAGAGGCGCGCCACGGTCTTCGCTTCGCGAGAGAAGCGCGCCATAATCGCGGGAGACTCAAGGACCTGCCGGCTGGGGACCTTCAGGGCGACATCGCGGCCGAGATCGATCTGCTTGGCACGGTAAACCTTCCCCATGCCACCGGAGCCGAGCACTTCCTTGATTTCGTATTTCTCCAGGACGATGTCGCCGGTTTGGTATTCATTCATGGGATCGCGGACCAAGCCAATTATCCGGGTGTGCAGAGCCGTTCATCAACCGCACGGTGCCACAGTCTCCGCGGAAGAACGCAACCGCAAGAACACAAGCGCACTCAAGCAAGAACACCGGCGCACTTCACGGCATGACAGTTATGGCCATCCCTCCTCGCGCCGGTTTGAAAGAATGTAGTCCATCACGGCCAATTGCTCCGCGCTCAGCAGGCGGTCGTGCAGCGTGCCGTCGCCGTCGCGATAGGCTAGGGAAATCTCGCTGTACTTAATTTCGGCGATCGCGCCGTGCCGCACCATGTACACGAAGAGAGGATGATCGGGCAGCGGCGTGCAGGAGTAAATCCAGTAGCACGAGTCGCCAATGGTGCCCAACAGGCGGAACTCGAGAACCGGATCGCCAGCCAGCTCGAAGTCACGGCGCACGCATTGGCGCAGTTCCGCTGCGAGCCGGTCCTGTGGGATTGTGCCATCCATCTCGTCGGGTTCTTCCAGAACGAGACGGGAATTCAAGAGAAACCGCACGAGGTCATTCTGCGTCCGCGGCGCTTTGCTGAGATCGATTTCCGCGCCGTCGTCCGTTCTGACAGTGGCCATCTCCGGCTCCTTTCGCGACGATCCCCCCGATTCCTCGGCCTTCGCCGGCCAGGGGGTCGACATATCGTAGCCAGGGATGATGAAAAGAACCTTCAGGCCGGGACAAGCTCTAAGGCGAGGGTGTGCAGATATTCTCCCTGAACCGTCTGCGATTGTTTTCCCCGATCGTTGAAGTCCACGATCGTCCCGCTCTTGAGCAGCGCATCCACGAAATCCCCGCCCCGCGCCATGTTGCCACCCTTCCACTGAACCGTGACATAGAGCCGCCCGTTGCCCACCTGGTAGCCCTTGATGGAAACTTGAGCTGCCTTGGCGGCGTTCGCCAGCGCGTTCTGCAACGTTGCCAACTGCGCTTCCGTAAACGGCGGAGGCGTGGGCGCCGGCTTCGGCGCGGCCGCCTCCGCGGCTTTCCGCTTCGCGTCCTTGTCCACCGATTGAGCCGTCAACATCGATGACAAATCTTTCGCGTCCATCTTCTTCTTGAAGTGATAGCCGCCCACGAACAGGGCGGAGAGAACGACAAAAGCCAGAAATACCTTCAGTAGTAACTTCATAAGAAATATCCTCCTGGCGGTCGCGCCCGGTAGCTTTCCGGCGCGAGGCAGGAATCTCGATCAGAGCAAAAGCAGGAGTCAGGCCGGGGGAGAAGTCGAGGGCAAATCCAGCGTCAGTTCGCAAGTTTCTCCACCGCTCCCCTCAGCCGCGCCACGTTCGTGTGCGTGTAAATGCTGGTCGTGACCACATGCGAGTGCCCCAGCAATTCCTTGATTTCGATCAGACTCGCCCCGTTGTGCAACAACTGCGTGGCGAACGTGTGGCGCAGCTTGTGCGGCGTGATCTTCTGGCTCAGGCCGGCCCGCTGCACCGCTTTCTCGACCGCGTAGGATACGGCTCGCGGCGTGATTCGCGCCTCGTCCCTCCCCAGGAAGCAGGCTTCCTCCCCCGGCGCGCCCCGACGGAAATCCCGAATATAGCGCCGAACCACGACAGCCGGTTCCCGGTGCAGCGGCAGCAGGCGCTCCTTGTTCCCCTTGCCCCGCACGCGCAGCACCATGCTCGTGAAATCCAGGTCCCGCAGGTTGAGTCCCACCAACTCGGACAATCGCATCCCGGAGAACACGAACAGCACCAGCATGGCGTGGTCGCGCTGGGCGATCGGGTCCGGATCGGCGGGAGGTTCCAGGAGCCGGCGGATTTCCCGCTCCACAAGAAACACCGGCAGGTGTTTGGGAATTTTCGGGTTATGAAGCGCCACCGCCGGGTCCGCGGCCACCCATTCCTGGCGCAGGCAGTAGGCGAAAAACACCCGCAGCGTGCTCATCATCCGGCTCAGGCTCCGCGGCCGATAATCCCGTTCATCCCGAAGGTGGGCCAGAAAATCCTTCAGCCAAAGCGTGCGCACCTCCGCGGCGCGTGGCTCGGGATCGTACACCTCTTGCAGGTAGGCGAGAAGCTTCCGCAAATCGAGCTGATAGGCCCGGTGGGTGTGCGGCGAGAGACCGCGCTCGATGCGCACGTGGCGCAGGAAATCGTCAATGGCGGAGGACAGCTTCATAACGCCCTGCTGCTGACCCAAGGCTCCACACCCCGTCAAGTTCGAAAAAGTCAACGAGGCACCCCTGGGCCGGCCGCTCCCCTATCGCGGAGGCCGAAATCGGCATGGCGTAAATAATGTCAATTTAACGAAGTGAAAAACGCTCGGCATTCGCCAGCCGGATTCCAAGGTTGGAGACTCTTGACCCTATCCATGGGCATCAAGAATCCCTTTCCGCAAGTATGCCTGCCAGCGCGGGGGCGAACCCCTCAATTTGCGCCCATCCCGTGTCGCGGCCAAGCCCGATTCGCAGTGCCCCGCGTGTCCGCGCCTCGTCGCCGCCGGAAATCGCCAGGACGACATGACTGCCGGTGGACTGCGAGCTGGCGCAGGCGCTTCCCGCCGAGACGGCGAAGCCTCGTTCGTCGAGCGCCTGAACGAGACGAGAGCCTTCGAAACCCGGCAGCGAGACGTTCAGCAGTTCGGGCAGGGAACCCTCGGACGGACTGTTGCGAACGGCGCCTGGGCAATGACTCGCGATGCTCGCCCATAGGCGCTCGCGCAAGGGGACAAGGCGGGTGTTCAGTTCCTCCAGCTCTTCGATGGCCAGTTCCAGAGCCTTGGCCATGCCGACGATACCCGCCACGTTTTCGGTGCCGGCACGCAGGTTCCGCTCCTGACCTCCGCCGGAAAGCAGCGGCGCGAGGGCTTTGTCGGGGTCGCAGACCAAGAGGCCGATCCCCTTGGGGCCGTGGAACTTGTGGGCGGACAGCGTGATGGCGTCGACGCCGAGGCTTGGAAAGTGCAGCGGCAGCTTGCCCGCCGCTTGCACGGCGTCGCAATGAATCATGGCGGCAGAGCGTTCACGAACCGCGGCGGCGATTTCCGGAACGGCTTGGATGGTTCCAATTTCGTTGTTTGCCAACATCAGGGAGACGAGAGCTGTCTCCGCGCGTAAATGATCGACAAGTTCGCTCGAAGTGACCCGGCCCTCGGAGTCCGGTGTCACAAGCGTAAGTTCGACTCCTGGCGCGTTCGCGGCCTCCTTCAGGGGATCGAGCACCGCTTTGTGTTCCGTCGCCGCCGACAAGAGATGGCAAGCTACTCCCCCGCGCCGTCGTAGCTCGACGATGCCGCGCAGGTACAGGTTGTTGGCTTCCGTTGCCCCAGAGGTGAAGATCGCCCAATCGGGGTTGGGAAGCGACAAGAGCTTGGCGATGCGGCGCCGGGCTTTTTCCACGGCATAACGCGCCTCGACGCCATAGCGATGCGTCGACGACGGGTTGCCGAAATGGTTCGTCAAATAGGGCAGCATGGCCTCCAGAACTTGAGGGTCCAGAGGCGTGGTGGCGTTGTGATCGAGATATACCAGGCGGTCGAGTCCCCCCGCTTAGGCGGCGTTTCTTTGGCCGGAGCGGCCTTAGAACTCGCGGAGCAAATTGTTGGCCGCCAGCCGCGCCCCGTGGGGCAGGCGTTTATCGGCGACCATGCGGCGGAGAATCTGTTTGGCCGGCTCATAGCGGCGGGCTTCGATCAAAAGGTTCGCCGAATTCCAGCGCACCTTGGCGCCACGGTTGTCGAGGTCGGTGACGGTCTTGATCAATTTCACCGCCTCGCCGATCTTGCCCAGGCGTCCCATTTCGTGCAGCGCCATGGTCAGCGCGTCGTCGGCGTGGCCTTTTGACCAAGCCTTGAGGTGGCATTCAAGCGCTTCGTTAAACTGCTCTTTCGCGAAGTGAAGATCGCCCTTCGTCTTATGCGGAACCCAGGCGGCCGGGTACTTCTGCGCCAGCTCCTCGGCCATTTGCCACCGTTCCTCATCGCTCTGGTACTGAAGAATCAGGAGTTCCGCCGCCGTCAGGTTCTCCGGATCCTGCTCCAGCGTTTCCCGCAGGGTCGCCCGTGCCGCCTCCGCATTGCCGCTCGCGCCCTGCGCGCGGGCCAGGGCCACTTTCGCCGCCGTGTCCGCTGGGTTGGCCGCGCAGTAGGGCTCCAGGACTTGGAGGGCCTCGGGCAGATTCTTCAACTCGACCAGCGCGAGGCCTCGGAAGTGGGCGGCGCGAGGGAATACGTCCTTGTGTTTGTAGAGGATACGCGCGGCATCCATCGCGAGATCGGCGCGCCCGTCCTCCAGGTGGAACTTCACCTGGGCCCCGAGAGCTTTCCAGTCCTTCTTGGCTTCCAGGTCGGCGAAGGCTTTCTTGACCGCCTGATCGTACTCAGCGCGTTTGGTGAAACGGATTTGATCGGGCTTTTCCGTATTGAATTTTGTCGCGATGACTTCGCCGAGAGACTGCAACTCGTTCAGAAGGGTCCCGTTCTTGGGGTTGCGCTCGTAGGCGGACCAAAGGATGGCCCGTTGCTCGTCTCCCCTGCCGAGGGCACCGGCGACGCGGCTGCGAACCAGTTCGAAACGCGCTTCGCCCGTGAGGCGCTGCTGGAGACCGCCAAGGAGTTCCTCCGCCCTCTGGTTGTTATTCAGATTGTGTTCGATGGACGCGAGGTCCAGGGCCGCCAGCGCGTCGCCCGGCTCCAGTTCATGGGCCCGCAGTAGCTTCTCGCGGGCGGTCTGAAAGTCTCCCCCGGCCGCCGCCTCCTTGGACTCTTGGAGCAACGCCAAGCGCTCGGCGGTTTTCTCGAGGACCTCTCGATTTTCCGCCTCCGGCGTTTCGCGCAGGTACTTGCGGAGCCACTGGGCGAACTCTGTGTAGGAGACGCGGCCCGATTGGGCGCGTTGCAGTTCGCGGGGCGGCACGGGGAGGAGTTCCGGCAGTTTTTGCGACTCGCGCGTGGGAGTCGCCACCGCGAACATTTCCCAGGATTTGGAGGCCGCGGTGGAGCGTTTGATTTTCTGGCGCCGTTTCATTTTCGGGGGAAAGCTTTCCAGCAAGGAGTCGTCGAGTCAAAAAAAGGCAGCCCCCGTGCCGGCGGCTGCCCCTGTCTAGAGAGCGCGAGCCTGGACCGGCCGCGGAAAGAAGCCGGTGCCGGCTTTACTGCCGGGCCGCCTCGCGCAGTTGGCCGTCTTCAGTCAGGATGTCGTAAGGCGTGAGCCGGTGATCCGTGATGACGACATTGGTGTTGCGGGGCACACGGTTCGGGACGTTGCCGGGGGCATAGAGTTCATAGCGCACACCGCCGATCATTTCGACGTCGCCATTGTATCGGCGGTTCCAATCCTGGGCGAATTCCCGCAGAAGGAGTTGCTGATCGTTCAGCCAGTCCTGGTAGGCGAGCCGACGATTGATCCGCTCCTGGATGCGAGTCAGGAAGCCCGCCATGAAGTACTGCTGCTCTTCTTCCATCTGACGCAGTTCCGTCAGCTTCGTGTTGTAAAGATCTACAACCTGGGTCTCGATGGTGCTTGGGGGGAAACCGGCCGGTTGATTCTGTCCGTCCGCCTGCGGAGAGACGAAGAAGCCCCCGACCTGATCGTCGAGCGACTGGTTCTGAGTTTGCTCGACGAGCCGATTGGCACCGCCGGTGGAAACGAATTGCTGCTGGCCCTGCTGGCCGGGGCCAGCTTGACCCGAGCCGGGCCACTGCACCTGGCTCACCGCCGCGGGTGAGTCAGCCTGGCGGGCCAGCACCACGTCATCCACGTACTGGCTCCAAAGGTCCAGTTGGTCGTAGTAGTAGAGCCACTGGGCGTAGTCCTGGGGGCTGGCGCCGGGCTGGATGGCGATCTCGCCCGCTTCGAGGCGGTCCCGCTGCTCTCTGATTTCGGCGTCGTCAAAGGTCTGCGCCTCGGCCAGAGACATGCGTTTGCGGACCACGATTTCGCGGCCGTTCCAGAGAAATTCGGTGTCGTAGCGGAAGGTGACCAGTTGATCCGGATTCACCTTGGCGGTGGCTTCCGCGGGCGTTTCCGCCACGTCGGTAGCGCCCGCGAAGGGGTTGTCTTCCCCAAAGGGAGCGCCAAATCCTCCCGCTGGCCCAGCGCCCGGACCCCCGATCAGATCCGTGTCGGGCGTCGGCAGGACGCCGAAGGGGTCCTCGGCCGCACCGACCGCGAAGGGGTCTTCCCCGCCGTCGAGGGCGAAGGGATCTTCGTCGCTGGCAGGCGTCACATCTTCGAAAGCGCCGATTTCCGAGGGCGTCGCGAAACCGCTGAAGTCACCGGCGCCTTCCGGCGAGCCGAAAGGAGCCGCCCCTGGATCGGCGAAGGGATCGCCCGTATCGGTGCCCATGCCGCCGCCAAAGGGGGATTGGGCGGGAGCATCCATGCCAAAGGGATCGGCCGGACCGGGAGAGCCGGCGCCCGGTCCGGCGAAGGGATCGGCTCCTTCGGTGGAGAAGGGATCGATGGCCTCGCCCGAGCCGGCGAAGGGGTCCTCGGTGAATTCCTCACCGCTGGCCGCGAAGGGATCGATCGCCGCACCCTCGCCCGCGCCATCGTCAACCACCTCGAAGGGGCTGTCCTCCGGCATGGCAAAAGGGTCGTCTTGGGCGAAGACCTGATGCGCGGCAAGGCACGCGAGCAGGGCAGCGGTCAGAGTGAGTCGAAAAGTGGTCATGCGATCCTCCGCGGTTGCCTTCGTTTCAAGCGGCACGGGGCGGCTGCCGCAAGGAAAAACGGCGCCGATTCAGGCTGTGGAAAACCATATCCGCCTTGCCCCCCGGCGGCCACCAAAATCTAAGACCGTAGCCTCGACTCTCGGAATCCGCCTCAGGCTCGCCCCTCATGACCCTCCCAAATTCCCCCGCACCAAACGCCAACATCAAGAAACTCAGTATTCTGATCCCAGTCTACAACGAGATTCGAACCCTCGAGAAACTTCTCGACCGGGTCGTCAGTGCTCCCCTGCCGTGCGAACGGGAGTTGGTCATCGTGGATGACGGATCGAAGGACGGCAGCCGAGAGATCCTGCGCAAGTTCGCCGAATCCCGTGACGACACCAAGTTGATTTTCCATCGCCAGAACCAGGGCAAGGGCGCGGCCATCCGCACCGCCATTCGCCATCTGACGGGCGATTGGGCCATCATCCAGGACGCCGACCTGGAGTACGACCCGCGCGATTGGGCGACGATGCTGGTGCCGGTGCAGGAAGGGATCGCCGACGCGGTCTTCGGCTCGCGCTTTCTCACGGGCCGTTACCGCCGGGCCATGCTGTTCTGGCACACCCTGGCGAACAAGACGCTGACCTTCGCCAGCAACGTGCTGAACGATTTGAACCTGACCGACATGGAAACCTGCTATAAACTGGTGCGGTCGGATATCTTGAAGAGCCTGCGGATCCGGAGCAACGGCTTCGATCTCGAGCCCGAATTGTCCGCCAAGCTGGCCCGCTGGGGCGCGCGCATCTACGAGGTTCCCATTTCCTATCAGGGACGCAGTTACGCCGAGGGCAAGAAGATTGGTGCGAAGGACGCGGTGCAGGCATTCTGGGCCATGGTCAAGTACCGCTATCTCGACCGGCGCTACACGAATCACGATGGCTTCATCATCCTGCAATCGCTACGCCGCGCGAAGAAGTTCAATCGCTGGCTGATGGATCAGTTCGAGGAGCACATCGGCGAGGAAGTTCTGGAAGCGGGCTGCGGCATCGGAAATCTGACGGACCTGATGCTGAGCAAGCGGCGAATCGTCTGCCTCGACTACGAGGACTTCTACGTCAAGCGGCTGCACCAGGCATACGGCCACATGCAGAATTTCGATGTGCACCAGGCCGACCTGACGAAACTCGAAGATATCGAGACCGCTTCCCCAGGAAAACTGTTCGACACCGTGATCTGCATCAATGTGGCGGAGCACATCAAGGAAGACGAACAGGTCTTCGCGAATTTCTTCAAGGCTCTGAAGCCCGGCGGGAAAGCCATTATTCTGGTTCCGCACGACCCGGCCCTCTACACAAAGGTCGATCGCGCCATTGGCCATTACCGCCGCTACACGCGCGATGAGTTGTCCGGCAAGTTGTCCGCGGCCGGATTCAAGGTCCTGGACTGCTGGGGCTTCAACCGCTTTGGAGCGCTCGGCTGGCGCGTAAATGGCAAGTTGCTCGGCAAGGATACGATCTCGCCGGAGAGCATGCGGGTTTTCGAAATGCTCATGCCGCTGGTGAAGCTTGTCGAGAAAGTGCCCTTTCACACGCACAACAGCGTGATCGCCGTAGGAGAAAAACCGAAATGACCGACAGCCCCCCCGACATCGCCGTCATCGATTACGGCATGGGAAACCTGCGGAGCGTCGAGAAAGCCCTCGCGCATCTGGGCTTTCACCCGAGCGTAACGGGCGATCCGGCGGTTATCGCGCAGGCGCCCGGCGTGATCCTGCCGGGTGTGGGCGCCTTTGGCGACGCCATGTCGGAGATCCGCCGCCGCGGACTGCTGGGCGTGATTCTCGACCGGGGCCGGGAAGCCCTGTCGGGCGGGCGGGTTTTTCTCGGCGTCTGTGTCGGCATGCAACTGCTGGTGCAGGAAGGCGAGGAAGACCCGGGCGTCGAGGGGCTTGGTTTAATCCCCGGCCGTTGCCCACGCATGCGCCCGGGGCCAGGTTTCAAAGTTCCCCACATGGGATGGAACGGGCTTGAGTTCCTGCGGCCCGAATGCCCGCTGCTGGCCGGTATCGACCCCGGTTCCCACACCTATTTCGTGCACAGTTTCCACGTCCTTCCGGAGGACCCCGGTTGCGTGGCGGCCCAGGTCGATTACGGCCACCCGATCGCGTCCGTGCTCTGGAGCGGGAACCTCTTCGCGACCCAGTTTCACCCCGAGAAAAGCCAGCGGGTGGGTTTGAAACTGCTCGAAAACTTTGGTCGGATAGCGCTCTCGGCTCCGACCGCGTAGCAGAGCCCCCGCCTCACTTCTTGATGTAGTACTCCGCGCCCCACAGGACCCCGTGGGGCTGGGCGGGCCGGTCGCCG
>JAVJSW010000065.1:0-122058 GCA_040219255.1 Sumerlaeia bacterium | reverse complement strand
CCACGACGGCGAGGAGGCGCTTCAATATCTGCGCCGCCTCCCGCCTTATGAAGCGGCCAATCGGCCCGACCTCATCCTCCTCGATCTCAATCTCCCGCGCCTCGGCGGACGGGAATGGCTCTAAGATGAGGGTCAGTTTTGATTCGGTCAAGGACTTCCCGTCCGCCGAGGCGCGGGAGATTGAGATCGAGGAGGATGAGGTCGGGCCGATTGGCCGCTTCATAAGGCGGGAGGCGGCGCAGATATTGAAGCGCCTCCTCGCCGTCGTGGACGACTTGCAGGTGGGTTGAACGGCCGCTGAGCTTGAAGGCTTCCAGCGTGAGGCGAACATCGCCGGGGTTGTCTTCGACCAGCAGGACGGTTGGGAGGCTTGAAAACGATGTCGGCACGATCAGGGGTCTTTTCTCGGAAAAGTCAGGCGGAAGGTGGTGCCTGGGCGGTCGGAGGGTTCGACGCGGATGGTCCCGTTGTGGCGTTCAATGACCCGTTTGCAGACGGCGAGTCCGATGCCGGTGCCGGGAAATTGGTCGCGGCCGTGAAGGCGCTGGAAGATCTGAAAAATGCGTTCCCGATGAGGCTGGGGGATGCCGATGCCGTTGTCGTGGAATTCGAGTTCCGCGATACCCTCCGCTTGCTTGGACCAGATGGAGATGCGGGGCTGTTGGCCCGATGGCTGGAATTTGAGGCTGTTCGACAGCAGGTTCTGAAAAACCTGGGTCATTTGGGACGGGTCGCCCGAAATGGTCGGCAGGGGCTGCCGATCGATGCGGGCCCCCGATTCCTCGATTCGTGGCCCGAGATGACGCAGTGCCGCGTCGACGCATTCGTCGAGTGCGACGGGTTGAAAGGGCTGACCTTGCGATTCGATGCGGGAGTAGTCGAGAAGGGCTTGGATGAGGGTTTTCATGCGCTTGGCGCCATCGACGGCGAAGGCGAGGAATTCAAGGCCGTCGGGGCCGAGGCGCTCGGCGTAGCGTTTTTCGATGAGTTGGAGGTAACTGGCCACCATGCGCAGCGGTTCCTGCAGATCGTGGGAGGCGATGTAGGCGAATTGCTGGAGGTCGCGATTGGATTGTTCGAGAGTCGCGGTTTGCAGCTCGAGCTTTTCCTGGATTTCCTTGAGGTGGGTGATGTCGAGACCGAAGCAGTAGAGTTCGGCCGGTCCCGGTCCGGCGAAGTTGATGGGGGTGATGTTCCAGATCATTTCGCGCTCCTGGCCGGAGCGGGTGACGATGGGGTTTTCGAAGGATTCGATGCGCTGTCCGGCCTGCAGTTTGGGGAAATTGGCGGCTTCGATCCGCTGGCGAACTTCGCGGCTGACGAAATGGTCCATGTAATTGAGACCGATGGCGTCCTCTCGCGAGACTTCGTAGAGGGCCTCGGCGGCAGGGTTGAGGTCGAGGATCCGGCCCTCCATGTCGAGCACGAGGATCACGGCGGAAACGGTCTCGAAGACAGTTCGAAGTTTGAGTTCGCTGGTCTTGGACCTCAGCGCCTCCTCGGTCAGTTGGGAGATGTCATTGAGGGCGACGACGATATAGTTGGGGCCGTTGTCCTGGTGAAATTGCGTGGCGATCCAGGCGGCGTGGATGCCGTCATCGGAGACCCGGGAGGGCAGGGTTCGCGTGCCGGAGGCGATGGGCCGGCCAGTAAGGACCTGGCGCAACTCGGACCAGGAAAACAGAAAGTCTTCGGGAAAGCGGCTGAGGTTTGCGTCGAGGTTGGCGCGGGGCAGATGGCGCGTCAGGTAGTCGATCCAGTGCTGGCTGCTGGCTAGGCATTCGCCATCGAGGCTGAAGATTGAAATGGGCGCGGGAACGTGGCGGACAAACTGATTGAGAAGCTCTTCTCGTTCGGCGAGGAGTTGGCGCGATTCGGCGAGTTCACGGATGTCGTTGCCCTCGACCAGGAGCCATTCGATGCGGCCATCGTGATCGTAGAGGGGTTTGATGGAAAAATTGACGGAGAAGGGTTTGCCGTCCTGCCCAGCGTTTTCCGTTTCGTAGGTGAGGCATTTTCCCGCCGCGGCGTGGCGGATGGCTTCCCTCAGGGTCGCCCGGGCCTCGGCGCAAGACCGCCACCAAGGCGTTTCCCAGAAGGGCATGCCGACGACCTCCGCAAGGGTCACCCCGGCGGCGTCGAGCGCGGTCTTGTTGACGGTCGAGACGGTGCCATCGGGTTTCAGGAGACCGATGAACTGATAGGTCTGGTGGAAGATGGTCTCGTAAACGCTGGACGGAGGCGGGTTCATCGCTCGGGTGGTATCTTCGAGGGTTTATTTTATCTTCTCTCTTTGTAGCCTCGGTTGGGAGCGATTTCCAAGCAAAACTTTTGAGACGGGAATTATCCTCAAGTCAGGGGCACCAAGGGGTTGAAAGCCGGAGGCAAAAAAGAACGCCCGCCGGATGCTGGTCTGGCGGGCGGAAGCACCTATGCCGAGAGGCAGGGGATCGAGCTTACTGGATAGCCTTCACCAACATCCGGGGGAACATGGCATAGAACGTCGCGGCGGTGACCAGGTCATCGACCGAGCATTTTTCGTTCACGGTGTGGGCGTCGGCTTCCGCGCCGGGACCGAAGCCGATGGTCGGAATGCCCAGGCGGCCGCAGCAGGCTACGCCGTTTGTGCTGAAAATCCAGCGGCCAGCCTTTTCGCTCTGCGTCTTTTTCGACAGACGCGCGCACTCCACACCCGTCTGCACGAGCGGGTGATCTTCCTCGACGACCCAGGAGGGATAGAACTTCTCCTGGCCAATTTCGTAGCCGTTCCAGCAGGTGGCCTTGTACTGGAGCATCTCGACGACGGCGCCGGCCTTCTTGACGCTTTCCAGGCCTCGGATTTCGTCCAAGGCTCCCTCCGGCGTTTCGCCGATGGTCAGACGCCGATCGCAATAGACGGTCGCCTCGCCCGGCACGGCGCAGAGCGACGGCGTTTTGCACTCGATCTTGGAGACGCAGATGGTGCCCTTGCCCAGGAAGTCGTCGTTGCTCAGGCGGTGGTTCAGTTGATCGATATCGAGGACGATGGGGGCGGCTTTGGTGACAGCGTTGTCGCCGCGCTCGGGGGCGGAGCCGTGGCAGGATCGGCCCTTGATCGTGATGGAAATCTCCATGCGGCCGCGCTGACCCCGGTACAGGTTCATATCCGTGGAGTCGGTCACCAGGCAATAGTCGGGCTTGATGCCCTCGGTCTCGATCACGTGCAGCAGGGCGATGCCGTCGCTGTCTTCCTCGAGGGTGGAGGCGAGAACCCAAACGGTGAAGTCGCCTTCGAGTGCGAGTTGCTTGATGAGCTTGGCGCCATAAACGAGGCCCACGATGCCGCCCTTCTGATCGGCGGCGCCGCGGCCATAGATCACACCGTCGTTCAGGGTGGCGGGATAGGGCGGGTTGTTTTTCCACTCGGCGGGATCGCCGACGTCCACGGTGTCGATGTGGGCGTCCATCAGGATCACGGTCTTGCCATGGCCGATGCGGCCGAGGCAGTTGCCCATGGCGTCGATTTTGACCTCGTCGAAACCGACGTGGACCATTTCCCGTTCGATGCGCTTGATGACGTCGCCTTCCTGCATGGACAGGGAAGGGATGCTGACGACATCCATCATGAACTCGGTAATGTCTTGACGGAGGGCGTTAGCGGCCTCCCAAACCTTTTCGGCGTCGATGTCCTCGGCGGGGGCGGTACCAGATTGTGTCATCCTGCGATCTCCTTCGCGATTCATAGCTCAACCGCGAGGGCATGAGGCTTTGGGAGAAGCTCTGCAACGGGAATTTTTCTTTGAGGCGCTCCAAGGGATAAAAACGGAGCGGCCCCCGCGCTCGGATTTCGAGGGCGGGGGCCGGCGAATCGTTCAAATTTTCAGGTTCAAAGTACAAAGGTTTCGGGCCTGGGCTGAGTGACCTTGTACCCTGTACTATGCACCTGGCACCGTTACGCTTACCCCTTGCCGCTGTTCTCCATGTACCGGCGCTGGCGGCGGGCCGACACGGCCAGCGGCATGCCGTAGAGGCGGATGAAGCCTTCGGCCTTGCTGTGGTCGAACTTGTCGTCGGCCTCGTAGGTGGACAGTTCGCGGTCGTAGAGCGAGTTGGGCGAACGGCGAGCGATGGGGCGGGCGCTGCCCTTGAAGAGGCGGATTTTCGCGTCGCCGGTGACCATCTCATCGGACTGCTCGACGAAGGCCTGCAGGGCATCGCGAAGCGGGCTGAACCACAGGCCGTTGTAGATGATGTCGATGAACTTCTGCTCGACCATTTCCTTGAACCGCAGGGTTTCCTTATCGTGCACCAGCGATTCGATTTCGCGGTGCGCGGCCAGCAGAATCGTGGCGGCGGGGGCTTCATAGACCTCGCGGCTCTTGATGCCCACCAGGCGGTTTTCCACCATATCGATGCGGCCGATGCCATGGATGTTGCCGGTCGTGGTCAGGTGCTCGATGATTTCGCGCAGGCCCATAGCCTCGCCATTGATGGCCACGGGGACGCCCTTCTCAAAGGACACGACCACATCCTGCGGCTCGTTGGGGGCCGTCACGGGATTCTTGGTGTCCTGGAAAGCCGTCTCCGGCGCCACGTTCCAGGGGTCTTCCAGGTCGCCGCACTCGATGGCGCAGCCGTAAATGTTCTTGTCGATCGAGTAAGGCTTCTCGCGGCTGATAGGCAGGTGGATTCCGCGGGCCTCGGCGTACGCGAACTCGTCGTCGCGGCAGGTCATTTCCCACTCGCGCAGCGGGGCGATGATGCGCATCTCCGGCGCCAGGGCCATGAACGTGAATTCGAAGCGGCACTGGTCGTTGCCCTTGCCGGTGCAGCCGTGGGCCACAGCGTCGGCGCCTTCCTGCTGGGCCACGCGCACCATGTGCTTGGCGATCAGCGGCCGGCCGAGGCTGGTGTGCATCGGGTAACGGCCCTCGTACATGGCGTTCGAGCGGATGGCGGGCAGTATGTAATCGTGGACGAATTCATCGTGCAGGTCGGCGATGTAAACCTTGCTGGCGCCGGTATCGATGGCCTTCTGGCGCAGCGATTCCATATCGCCGCCCTGGCCGAGGTCGGCGGCGAAGGCGATGACTTCGCAGCCGTAGTTTTCGATCAGCCAGGGAATCATGACGCTGGTGTCGAGGCCGCCGCTATAGGCCAGCACGCACTTCTTCACACCGCGCCGGCTCTCGGGCAACTCTTCCTGCGGGGTGGGGCGCAGAGAAAGCTTTTGGCTGCTGCCACCGGGTTCGTAGCTGGCTTTGGGCGGAAGAGTTTTGGCGCTCATGAGGGACGGATCGTCGGCCTGCTGCTGAGCGACAGAGGCATCGTGATCGGTGTGGGACATCGTGGTGCGAGTCACCCCTTCGTCGGAAATGGACCCGCGCGAGAACCGGCAAGTGTGACCGGGCGCGGGCTAGCGCGTGTGACTAAGGGCGAAGGGTTTCTTGGATCAAGGGGAGAAATGCTTGGATTCGAAGGCGGCGGTGCGGGATCGCTTTGCACCGGGCGATGCAGATCGAATGCGGGGATCCCTGAACTTGCCAAGGATCTCTGCTTGGGAAAATCAATAGATCGATTTCATTCGGTTTTGGGATCGACAAACAGAAAGAGTATTTAGTAAATTATTTTGTTTTATAGTGGGGCTCAATTCGGTAAAACAGGATGGCTTCGGTCGCAATGTGTAAACAGTTGACGTCGGTTGATCCACGGGGTAAAGAGAGGCGTTGTCAGGGTTATAAAAGACAGTTCCAATAGGTATTTATTGGGGCTGGTAGAAGGAGTTGGGACATGATGCTTTCGAAGGATCTCAAAGTAATCTTCCATTCGGCTCTTGCCGGAGGCTTATGCGCTGGCGGCGCATGGGCTCAAGAGCTTCAGGTCGATACGACCTGGGCGTTGGCGGATAGCCCGATTTCGGTGACGCAGTGGGTGACGGTGGCTTCCGGGGCGACGCTGACGATCGAGCCGGGGGTGGTGGTTGAGATGGATCGATCACGGGGAATCACGATCTCCGCCGATGGGTCGATGGTGGCCCGGGGGTCTGTCGGAGCACCGATCACCTTCGTGAGTTCGGCAGAAGGAAGCCACT
This sequence comes from Sumerlaeia bacterium, assembly GCA_040219255.1. Taxonomy (GTDB): domain Bacteria; phylum Sumerlaeota; class Sumerlaeia; order SLMS01; family JAHLLQ01; genus JAVJSW01. The sequence continues at coordinate 115,988 of JAVJSW010000065.1, read as the reverse complement.
GGAGTCGCATCGAGGCCGCTCTCGGTTCGACCTTCGAAATGGACCACTGCTTGCTCTTGAGGGGCGGCGAGACGGACGGAGCGCTGGTCATCAAGACGTCGGATGCGACGGTGCGCAATTGCTCGATTCAGAACAGCCTGCGCAATGGCGTGTACCTCGATGGGGCTGGAATCGCTCCCGAGTTTGAGGCTCTGACGATCACCGGATCGGTGGACAGCGCGATCTACCAGGGTACGGCGGACATGGCGCCGGAGTACGCCTTCCTCTCCGCAAGCGGAAATGGCTTCGATGGAATGACTGTTCGAAACACGGCCGTCGCGGGAGCGGCGCGGCTGCATGATGGCGGTCTGCCCTACCTCTATGAATTTGGCGGCGACCTTCAAGTCTTGAACGGGGGCTCCCTGACGCTTGATCCTGGGGTTACGGTGCTCATGGGGAGTTCTGGGTTCAGCTCGCGGCTGACCTGGAATGTCCAGGCTGGCGGCGCACTGATCGCCATGGGTTCTGCGGAGAAACCAATCCGGATTACGTCCGCTCAGGCCGATCCAACCCCTGGTTACTGGAACCGCATCGACCTGAATCCAGGCGCCACAGGACGATTCCAGCATTGCACCATCGAATATGGAGGCGCGGGAACGCGCCTGATGGCAGTTAACAGTTCGGATGTCGATGTGAGGGACTGTGTGTTCCAGCACGGCTCAGGAGACGGCATCGCACTGCAGACGGAGGGCATCGCGCCCCGGTTCGAGCGCGTGTCAATTCAGCATTGCACGGGACGGCCGATTTGGCAAAGCACCGTGAACATGTCGCCGTTTTATCGCGACCTCTCCTTTTCGAATACCGGGCGCGATGTCATCCATGTGACAAACGGAACGATCACGGGAGCGACGACCCTGACCGAATGCGGCATTCCGTACTACTTCTCCAGCGGAGGCAACCTATCCGTCGTGGACGGAGCGCGTTTCGAGATCGAAGCCGGGGTGGTTGTCCTGATGGGAGGCAGCGGCTTTACCAGCGGTCTGAGTTGGGATGTTCAGGCGGGGGGCGAGTTTGTTGCTCTCGGCACGGAAGCCATGCCAGTTCGGATCGTGTCCGCCAGCGAGAACCCTGCGCGCGGAGACTGGAACAGCCTCAACATCGCCGCCGGAGCGCGGGCTAACCTGTCATATTGCGCAATTCGGCACGGACGCGGAATGGTGAACGTGTTCAGCTCCGCGTTCCGTGCGGATCATTGCGAATTCGGGTTTTCGAGCGGTTACGGGCTGAGCGTCCTGGGCGAAGGCATCAGCCCGGTCTTGGCCGATGTGACATTTACAAGCAACAGCTTGAACGGCTTGCTTCTGGAGGATCGCCATCAGGCGCCTGAGATTCGGAATGCGGCGTTTGTCGAAAATGGCGACTACGCGATCCGGATGAGTTCCATCGACATGACGCCCGTTTTCGAAAACCTGAGCATGGAGCGCAACGCGACCGACGGCGTACACATCGTGGCACGCCCAGAAAAGCCCCTGACGCGCCGGACTGTCTGGCCGGCTGACTATGGAATCGTTCGGTTAGATTCCTACCCCACGATTTCCGCCGGGGCGAGTCTGACAATCGATCCAGGCGTCGAAGTTCGGCTGGGATCGACCGGTTCCACGTCTCACCTTGTCATGACGGTTCAGGATGGCGGTGCTTTGGTGGCCAATGGAACCGAGCAGAACCCGATCCTCTTCACCAGTTACAATGCCAGTTCACCGAACCGCGGAGACTGGGATTCGATTCTCGTTTCTCCTGGCGGCGCAGCCTCCTTCGATCACTGCGTGTTCGAGTATGGTGCTCAATACAATCCGGCCATTCGTATCCAAAGCTCGGATGTGACTCTGCGCAACAGCCGGTTTCGTTTCCTTGGCCGGGATGCGGTGAACCTTGATGGCCTGGGGATAACGCCGGCCTTGGAGGCAGTGGACGTCAGCGAAACCGGCGGGGTGGCTTTTCGAATGCAAACCTTGGCGATGCAGCCGACCCTGCGTAATCTCTCGGCGGCGGGCACTGGCCGAAATGTGGTTTGGGTCGATGGAGCGACGCTCACCATGAACGTGCGATTGTCCCGCTGCGGATTGCCCTATGAATTGCGCGGGGGCTCCAATGTCGCCACCAGCGCCACTTTGACTATCGATCCCGGCGTAACTCTGTTGTGCAACGGTTCCTCGATCGGTGTGCAGGCAGGCGGCCGGATCGAAGCGAGGGGAACGGCGGCCCAGCCGATCCGTTTCGTCCCCTTCGACAATCCGCCGAGCCTGGGCGAATGGTGGTATGTCGACGTGCAGCCCGGCGCATCGGCCCACCTGGATTCCTGCGAATTCGCCTGGGGTGGCGGGCAAGTCACCTTCCACGACGCCATGCTTCTGATCGGTTCGTCGCAGACGTTCGTCCGAAACTGCCAATTCCATGATGGTTTGGGCGGCATCCGTATCCACAGCGGCGCCCAGCCCACCTTGGTCAATAACCAACTCTACAATGGCCAGACGAGCATGGTGAACAGCTCGCCAGGCACCATCGTGGATGCACGGTTCACTTGGTGGGGGCATCCGTCGGGGCCAAAGCACTACTCGAACCCGGACGGCCAAGGCATGGCCATCAGCAACGGAATCCAATTCCTGCCTTGGGCGATTTCTCCCGATGGGGCAGCCTCGCGAGCCGGCACCGAAATCGCCCTCGGAGAGAGCCTCGAGGGAACTGCGCCAAGCCTGGGCTTAGCAGACTATACCCTGAACCTTTCGCAAGGTGAGGCAGACAACGTTCTGATCCGCATGGAACCCATCGAAGGGTCTGGCTCCTGGCAATTGTGGGGACGTCGTGGATTGGCTCCCACCGAATCCTCTCACGATTGGGAGGGCGCGGCCCGCGATGGAGGTCTTGAGTTTGTGATCAGCCAACCGGCTGCGGGAGCTTACATCTTCACGGTCTTGTACGAGGACCTGGAAAATGAGCCAGCTCCCGACGGCCGGTTCCAGATTTCCTGCCGGGAAGTCTCGCGCCATGTCTCGCATGTGGCCGTGGCATCGGGGGGAAATGCCGGTGTAACGACACAGCGTGTGATCGGCGCAGGCTTCGAAAACGGCATGAGGGTCGAATTGCGCCGAGGAACCTCGGTCCTCCGGTCTTTTTCTCCCAGCGAGGAGCACCCATCCGAACTCACAATGGCCTGCGACCTCAGCGGCCTTTCGCCCGGGACCGTGGACGTCGCTACCGTCTGGCCAGACGAAGAGGAGCGTCTTCTCACAGGCGCCTTCATCATTCTGCCAGGCACGGGGCCAAGGTTGCGCCTTTGGCTGGACGTCAATCCATTCATCCGCCCCAACAGAACGGCCACCATGATGTTGATTTACGAGAACATCGGCGATTCCGATTTGCCTGCCCCCTGGGTGACAATTCGAAATACGGACGACGTTGAATGGCGCCTGAATGCTGAGGACGAATTCGTTCGGGGCGACATCCACGTTCTTGCGACGAGTCAAGAAGCGCCAGCATCCGTCCTCTCGCCCGGCGAAATCAACCGCATCCCGATCGGCTACCGTGTGGAGGGCGAGAAGAACTACTCCTTCCAATGGTCGTGGTATGCGGCCGACACGGGGACTCTGGACCTTGAGGTTTACAAGGAAACGATGCGCCCGGCTTACCTGATGACGGGGGATTGGGAGGCCCTTTGGCCCAGCTTGAAGGCTCGCCTTGGCACGTCCTGGCAGATGCTGCGCAGCGTCCTGCATGAAGATGCAGAACGATTGCTGGCCCGCGGAGAGACATCTTACGCGATCGACGAACTGCTGGAACTGGAAATTCGCGCCGAAGCCGGTCTACCTTTGGCTGCGGTCAGCGGCGTGGTCCTTGACGGCCAGACCGGTGCCGCCAAGTCCGGCGTCGCCGTGACGGCCCTGTCAGAGGACGAGTCGGTTTTCTCGGTGGGCTTCTCAGATGCATCCGGTCACTATGTGATTCCTCAATTGGCTGATGGCAGCTACCTCATCAGCGTGGATGGCTTCGCGCTCGAACCCTATCCCATCGTTCCCATCGCCGGGCAGTCGGACATCAGCGATCTGGAATTGATCGTCTGGCCGCTTCCGGAGGCACTGGAAATCGCGGAAACTCCAGTCCAGGACCACAATCCCGCTCTCGCTTCGGCGACTGATGGCGAGGTCTTGCTGGCTTGGGAGCATGGAGGCGCGCTGCGCTCCGCCCGTTGGTCCGGCGGAGCCTGGGTCGATTCAGCCGCTCTTGCGGGCATCGACGGCGAACAAGTGGCCGTGGCCTGGCACGAAGAGCTGTTCGGCTCGGGCCAGCCCGGGTATGTGGCTGTCTGGCAGTCGATCGGTAGTGCAGCGGAGGCCGCCACGATCCGCTGGTCCGCTGGTCAGATCGAAGAGGGTCAACTGCGTTGGTCGGCGCCCGTCCCGCTGACCAACGATGCGAACGAGGATGCCATGCCGGAAGTCGTCGTCGCTGACTCTGGCACGGTCATCGTGTTCTGGCTCCAGCGAAATTCCACCGGGAACAGCGAGGACGACACTGACCTTTACTTCGCGACCATCGACATCAGCCAGGCGAAAGACTGGGCGAGGCGAGGCCCTCTTCTGGATACCTCTGAGGTCTTCATCACCCCCGATACGGAATGCGCGGGATGGGAATTGAAGTTCGATTTGCCGGTGCCTGAACCGGCGGACAAGACGATCGGGAAGAAATTCGCTCTCGTGGCCGCCGGGCAGGTCTGCCGGGATACGCCAACATGCAAGGGATTTTCCGACCTCGTGACGTCGGAACTGAAGGTGACTCTTGGAGACAAGCTCGACATCGGCGGCAATGCGACAGGAACTATCAGTTATTACCTTCGCCAGCCTCAGTGCTATTATCTGAAGAAGAGCACGACGATTGCCCTCAACGGAATCTTGCAGGGAACGGTGGACACACCCATTCCCGTTCTGATCGGCGGGGTTCCGGTGGGCACTCTGAAACCCGCCGCAACGGCCGGCGGCAGCCTGGGCGGCAAACTGGGATGGTTTGCTAGCCAACCGGGAGCCTGGCCACACTATGGCGCCGCCGAATTGAGTCTCAACAGTGGCGGCAAAGCAAACTTCACGGACTACCTGGGAGCGACGGACCTCGGTGGCGGCTTCGATATCACGGGCACGGTCTCCTATACCTTTGGCGGCCCGACCCCCGGCGCCAGCGCTGATCAACTGTGCCTGACCGTCTACGGGACGATCTCTGTCTTCCGGGGTGTGATGAACCGGAAGTTCATCAAGAAGATGGGTGGCCGTTGCAGTTCGAAGGACGCATTCTTCCTGGGCGAAGAAACCAAGATCACCGACAAGTCGATTGTCCAATCCTGGAGGCGTTTCGAAAAGGGCTACCCGGTCATAGAAACCCTCGAAACGACCATCGATCCGTTCACGGGAACCGGCGGCCACTACGAAGGAACCCCCGTTGTGGCAAACGTTTCCGCCGATCTCTATCACGATGGTCCCGCGACGGCGGTGCGCATGCCAGGCGGCGGCGTACAGGTTATCTGGAAAAAGGAGACGGGCGATTACGACACCGCTCTCGGGTCTCTGATCACGATCGCGACCAGCGACGGTAACTCCGCCTCGGGTCTCGCCCACATCGATTCGCAAGTTTCCTTCAGCAATGACCCGTCATTGGCGTACGATGCCGGTGGCAACTTGATCGCCGTCTGGGCTCGCGCCGAATCGGCGGGCCTCACGGCCAAGTCGAGTGTCACAGACATCCTCAAGGCTCAGAATCGGACGGAAATCGTCTTCGCGGCAGAGAGCATGGGAGCCTGGAGCACCCCGGCGAGATTGACTCCAATGCCGTCTGGCCAGAATGATCGGCCACGAATCGCCATCGACGCCGCGGGCAATCGGGCCGTCGTCTGGCTGAATTCCAGAGATGGCCAAATCACTGTGCAGGCGTCGGGTGGAAATGGCACCACGTGGTCGGCTCCCTTGGAAATCAGCCGCTCGCCACTCTTCGGCCCGCCTGTGCTTTCCAGCACGGGGACCGGCTTCCTCGCGGTGTGGACCGAGGACTTGGACGGCAGCCTGGAAACCCTCGGCGATACGGCCTTAAAGTATACCACATCATCCAATGGCACAGTTTGGGCCTTACCCCGGCCCCTGCCAGAGAGCATGTATCCGGTTCGGACAGCGCCGCAGACCTTGCGCCGCCCGGCGAAGGAAATCGCCAAGAGCGGCAAACGGCTGCCTGCTCCACCGGCCGAGTGCTGCCAGACCCCCGGATGTCCGCCCAAGTGCCCGCCCCCGCCGCCGCCCACACCTCCCCCCCCCGCAAAACGGTGGACCTTTCGGACCCAACGGTGGCCGCGCCATCGTGCCACGTGACCCCAACGAGAAAATCGGACCCGATGGATGGGGTGTGCGCCATGTGATTGAAAGCGACGAAAGGCTGGTCTATACCGTGCTGTTCGAGAACAAGCCTGACGCCGCCGCTCCGGCGCAGGACGTTTTCATCACCGATGATCTGCACGACACCCTCGACTGGTCTACGTTCCGTGTCCATGAAATAGGCTGGGGCGAAACCTCTGTTCCCATCGCCGAGCATGCAAGAGCGATCGATCAACGCGTGATTATCGGCGACTACAGGCCCGATGTCGCTACGCAGTATTGGGTCGACGTCAGCGCTTCCATCGACCGCGCAAATGGGCGCGTTCAGCTCATCTTCCACACGGTCGATCCGGCCACCGGCGAATGGCCTGAGGACGCCTTCGCTGGATTCCTGCCCCCAAACGACTCGACGGGGCGCGGAGAAGGCCGTGTGGTCTTCTCGGTCGAAGCAAAACCAGGGCAGCCCCTTGATTTGACCACGGATATCCCCAACACCGCTTCCATCGTCTTCGATACGGAGGAAGTCATTGTGACCAACGAAGTGGTCAACACGCTCGGCGACGTCCCTCAAATCCAGGCGGATCTGATCTCCACACTGCTTGGACTCGGAGGCAGTACGGTCATTCCGATCGAGAATCTGGACCTTAACCGCGACGGACTGCGCGACGTGTCCGATTTGACACCATGAGAAAACCCGAACCCTGGGGCGACGCGGAAGGCACCGTCCCAGGGTTTACAGTTTGAGGACTCAGGTTTGGAAGATCTAGAGCCCAAACCGGGGGCTACTCTTGGGGGATGAACCCCTCGTAGTCTTGGATGGCGCCGCCGTTGAGGCAGCACTCGATGATTTCTTTGCCCAGTGGGTCGAGGTCTTCATGGAGAAACTTGGCGAGTTGGGTGCGGAAGAAATCGTAAAGGATTTCGGCGCCGGCGTCGAAGCCTTCGTTGCCAACTTCGGGTTGGGTGTTGACTTGCAGGAACCAGCGGGGGACGGGGCGGCCTTCGATCTGCATGCTGTAGAGCGAGTAGCCCAGCAGTGGGCAGCGCGAGGGCTCGATCTGATTGCTGCGGAAGACGGCATTGCCGCGGCGCGAGAGGTACTCGCGGGCGAGCCATTGAGGCATGAAGCTGGTTTCCCAGGCGCCGACGTGTTGATTGGGGGTGAGGATATAGCGAACACGGCGCGTGTCGCGGATTTGCTCCAGGAGCAGGTTGGCTTGGTCCACGCGGCGGCCGGTGGCGAAAGGCCAGTAGGAGCCGACGCCTTCGCTGCTCATGCCCTTGGAGCTGACAATGCTTGGGTTAGCGTGCCCGCGGGGGGCGACGAGGCGCCACAGCCAGGCCAGGGACGGCGGCAGGAGATGGAACAGGCCCATGATGCCGTAGGATGGCTTTTCGCGCGTGCAGGGGGGTGTGCGCACGCCGATGCTGCGGACGTCGACGCGGACCGATCCTTTGACGACGTTGGGGACGATTTCGCGGGGAATGACGACGCGGGGGTTCGGGCATGGCTGGCCAGGGGCGTCCTGGGTGTGCTCCCAGATCATGGCGCGGCTGTTGGCGACCGCGTCGATGTTCAGGAACAGGAGCGGCCGGGGTGGGCAAGCCGTCAACGTCTCCAGGTTCAGATCGGTGCCGTACTGGGTGATGTGATTGACGCGCACGAACCATCCGTTTTCCGCGTCGGTCAGCACCAACTTGCCTCGCTCGTCCTGAAGAGACGTGTGGCACAGCGCCATGTCGTCGGTAACTGGTTCGAGGTCGCAGGTTCGGGGCAGTTCCAGATAGCGGTCTTCACCGGTGACGATGTTGTGGCCGAGGTGAAGGCGGCCGTCAGGCAGCCGGTGCGGGTGCTCGAGCATTTCGCTCTTCCCACCACCGCTGGCGCCTTCGTGCATAAAGGTAACGTGGTTGTCGTAGGGCGTCCGCGACCGCACCGTCGAGCAGTGCGCGGTGACCCAGCCCTCCCGCTCGCCCAGGGCGATCAGAACGCCGTAGACGCCCTTCTTGGCGCTCGGGCCGGGATAGAGGTTGAAGCTGAAGAGTTCATGGATTTCCGAACGGCGGTTGTGGACGACCACTTGCTTGCCTTCGAAGTGCGTGTGGCGGAACGGCGGGACGACGTAGATGATGGCTTTCGGGGAGAATTCCTCACCCACTTCATCGAGCGGAACGATACCTTGGAGAAGCGCCAGACCAAAGGCGAAGAAGCCGGCATTGGCGGGGGCGATGACGAGCGAATCCACGCCGAGGCCTTCCTGGCCCGAGATGAAGGCGAACATCATCAGGTCTTGCGTCTTGAGCCATTCGAAGGCTTCCTGACGGATGGTGTCGAATTCCTTGCCGAAGCGATCGCGGAAGCGGGGCTTGTCGGAAAGCCGATCGTCGGCGATCACCATACAGTCGGGATCGCGGCGGCGCATGTAGGCTTCGGTGTAGTTGGCCGAGATACCGTTACGGACACGGGAAACCTGAGCCTCGACGTATCGCCTGCCATCGGGCAAGTCGTAGGCCACTTCGAAGTAATCGCTGTCTTTGCCGCCACAGGCGATGTCGATCAGATCATCGCTGCGGCTGGCAATGGTGTAAGATGGGGCAACCGAGAGAATTTCCTGCAATTCGGCGGGAACGTTCAGGGCTTTCCATTGTTCAACCAAGCTCATTTTTCTTCACCAATTCTGCAAACGGGGCGTAGTCTAATGGTTCCGGAAGAGGCGGGTCGGCGTCCTTCTCCCGGGGCAATTCGATCCAGTCAACGGGCGGAGTTAATCGCCGCTTGGCAAGCCTCCGTCAAGCGCATCCGGGGAAACTAAGACTCAAAATTTTGGAAGCATCGAGGGAGCTTGAAAGTCAGCGGTTTGGCTCGGCCATCCATCGTCCGGGGTCAGGAATCTTGCCAGGCCTCAGCGGACCGGACGGACGAAGTGCTCGCCAAAGTCGATCCGGAAATGGACTTGCGGCATTTCCGAGGGACGCTCCTCATCAGGCTTCGCGGAGTGTGTGGAGTTTCTCTCTGGCATTCCCGTTGAACCCGCGGAAAGAGGCACTCAACCCTTGCGAATCCGAACCCTTAGTATGCTCCGGTCCGTTCTCACGGGCCTGATGCTGACCCAGATCGCGATCGTCTGCATGGCACAGACCGGACCCGAATCAGACTTCCCCATACCGGAGTTGTCCGGGTTTCGCGCCTTGCCCGCGCCCGAGGCCGCCTTGAGCGCGGAGCTGGCCGAGCTGGTCTCGGCGACGGGTCTGGACACGATGACTCCCGCCGCCCGGAATCCTGATGCGGAGGATGAGTGGGCATCCATCGCTGTGGTCGATCTGACCTCCGGCGAACCGGTCGTCGGCTCCTGGAAAGGCGACAATCTCATCTATCCCGCGAGTCTCTACAAGATGTACGTCCTGGGGGAAGTGATCCGGCAGGTGGGGGAGGGCGAGGTGTCACTCGACGATCCGGTCACGATTGCCGGGCACAACGTGCGCGAGGAGGCGCCATTGACCTCTGGAACGACGGTGACGGTCTCGGAAATACTGCGGTTGATGATTCAGGACTCAAGCAACACGGCCGCGAACGAAGCCATCGACTTGGCAGACCGCCGGCGCGTCACGGCTCTGCTCCGGGCCCTGGGCTGTGGCGAGTCGGAAATCACCCGCAAGTTCCTGCCCCGCGGCAAGGAGGACCCGGGATGGGCCGACGCGCCGGGAACGACGTCTTGCGCGAACCATCTGGCGACGTTTCTGTGGGCGGCGGAGCAGGGCGCCATCAGCGGGGGAGCGGGGCGCGGCCTCATCAAGGGCTACCTGGCGATGTGCCGGACGAATTTCGACCGATTCCGCGCGGGGCTGCCGGACTCGGCGACCGTCTACGCCAAAACGGGAGCCTGGGACATTTTCACGGGCGAAGCCGCTCTGGTCGAGGACGGCGAGGTGAAATACATCCTGTGTGCCATCGTGCCCCAGCCCCGCGAAGAGGCGGCGCCCAGGATGGCCAGGCTCGCGGAGGGCGTTCATGCCCTGATGCGCTCGCGGCATGCGAGCGAAGGGAACTCAATTCAAGGCACCCAGTAGCCCCGCCGCCCAGCGATGAACGTCGTTGCGGCGGACTTCGGCGCGCAGCCGCTGCATGCGCTCGATTCGTTCCTGGTAGGGCATGCTAATGGCCCGGTGTAGCGCGTCGACGACTCCCTCCTGGTCGAAGGGATTGACCATCAGGGCGCCTTTGGCCATTTGCTCCGCCGCTCCGGCGAATTCCGACAGCACGAGGATGCCTTCGTTGTCGGTCTTGCTGGCGCAATACTCTTTGCAGACGAGGTTCATGCCGTCTCGCAGGGGCGTGATCAGGGCGATTTCGCTGGCTTTGTAGCGGCCGATCAGGTCCACGCGATTCAGGCTTCGGTAGAGGTAGTGAATCGGTACGTATCCCGGGGCGGTGAAGCGCCCGTTGATGCGCCCGACCAACGTATCGAGGAGGCTCTTGAGGTCTTGATAGTCGGGCACGTGGGTGCGGCTGGGGACGACGATCTGGTGCAGGCACACTTTGCCGCGGCACTCCGGATATTTCTCCAGAAGCCGCTCGAAGGCCAGCATGCGCTCGGGAATGCCCTTGGTGTAGTCGAGACGATCGACCCCGAGGACGATCTTGCGGCGCTCGTAATGCTCGTGGAAATACCAGGCGGCCTGAGCCGCTTCACGGCTGCTGGCGGCCTGATTGAAATCGTTGTAGTCGATGCTGATGGGCCAGTTGCCGATCTTGACGACACGGCCGCCGTCGCTGGTGATGGAGGTCACCCGCCGGCCGATTTCGATCCGGGCGTTGGGCTGCATGTCGCGCACGCAGGCCACGAAGTTGCGCCGGTCGCGGAGCGTCTGAAAACCGAGCAGGTCGAACTTCAGCAGGCCCTTGATGACCTCGCGGCGCCATGGCAGGCGCCGGAAGAGGTCGGGCGTCGGGAAGGGGATGTGGAGGAAATGGGCCAAGGGATTTTCGATCCCCATGCGCCGCAGATGATGCGCCACCAGCAGGAGTTGGTAGTCCTGAATCCAGATCAAATCGCTGCTGGATTCGACCGCTTCGGCCGCCTTCCTGGCGAAGCGCTCGTTGATCTCGAAGTAGGATTCCCAATTGGGTTTCTCGAATTTGGCGTAACCGAGGAGATCGTGAAACAAGGGCCAGATGGTCTCGTTCGAAAACCCCCGGTAGTAGGTTTCAACCTCACCCTCGGAGAGCGGCACGGATTTAATGTCGTAAGGCAGGTCGTCGCTCGCCTGGCGAATCAGGCCCCGAATCTCATCATCTTCTTCTCCGCCAACCCAGCCGATCCAGGTGCCGCGCTGGCGCTCGAGAATCGGCGTCAGCGCGGTGACCAGGCCACCGGGGCTGACGCGGACGGATTTGCCGCCCCCTTCCTCCTCGAAAATGCGGATCGGCAATCGATTGGAGACAACGACGAGTCGCCGTTCGGTATCGGACATAAATGGCTGAGACAAACCTTTCGGGATTTTGGGCTTACTGGAGATTCTTGACGCTCAACGGAACGTCCGTCCCTTCCACGTAAATCGTACGGGACGGGAATGCAAAACCCACGCCTTCGGCGGTGAGACCGCGGAAGATGCCCAGGTTGATTTTCTGTTGGATGTCCATGTAGATATTGAAATCCGGCGAGAGCACGTAGTACACCACCTCGAAGTCCAGGCTGAAATCCCCGAACTTCTGGAAGTGGGCCCGGTCGAACCGGGTCTGCTCCACGCCCTGAACGATCTCCTTCACCATGAGCGGAATCTTCTCCAGTTTCTCTGGCGGGGTGGCGTACAGCACGCCAAAGGCGAAGACGACGCGGCGCTCGCGCATGCGCTTGTAGTTGCGAATCCGGCTGTCGAGCAGGTTGCTGTTGGGAAAGATGATTTGTTCGCCGCCCAGGCTGCGCACCCGGGTGGTTTTGATTCCGATGCGCTCGACCGAACCGAGGTGATCGCCGGTGATGATGAAGTCGCCGACCTCGAAGGGCCGGTCGAGAACGATGGCCACGGAGCAGAAGATGTCGCCGAGGATTTTCTGCAGCGCGAAGGCGATGGCGATACCACCCACACCGAGACCGGCGATGAGGGGCCCCACTTCCACGCCGAAGTTATCGAAAATCAGCAGGAGAATCAGCGACCAGAGTGTCACCAGGGCAAAAAACCGCAGGACGCCGGAGGCGGTTTGCACGGCTTCGACGCGGAAGCGGGCCGCCTTGAGCGTTTGCTCGATGGCTTGATCCAGGACCGCCATCAGCATCATGGCGAACTGGAAGAAGACGAGGGCGATGGAAATGCGTTGAAACGTGAGATGGGAACGCCCCAGCAAATCGAACCGCGAGGCGATGAACAGAGCCAAGCCGACGAGACCGTAGATTTTCACCCGGTCGAGCATTTTCAGGACGTAATCGCTCAGGTCCATCTTGGGACCGGATTCGACGCTGGCCCGCTCCGCGCGCTTTTTGAAGACTCGCAGAAGAAACCAGAGCGCGAAGAAGACAAGCAGGAAGAGCGCGATGAAGACCAGCCAGTTGCTCAGCGGAGTTCCGAAGAGCCCGAACCGGTCGATGTACTCGAAGAATTGGCCGACTTTCGATTCCGGCGGAACGATGCGATCGATGAAGGAGATTTCCTCGAGCGGGGGTTGCACCGGTACCACCGCCGCGGGTTCGGCGAGGGTAGCCTGCATTTGGTCGAGCCGCTGCTGGAAAAAGGCGAATTGCTCGTCGAGATTCGACGGAACGGCATCGTCGGCACGGCGAGTTTGGGCCTCCTGCAATGCTCGGTCTATGAGCGCCTGCAGCTCCGCCTGGTCGAGCGGCCGGTCCGTCGGGGTGGGAGAAGGGATTGGGGTGGCTGTGGGGGTCAGGGTGTTAAGGGTCGGTGTCGTTTGCATAACCTCAGATCAATAAACGGGGTGGTTCAGTCCGCGATAGACTCCTTCCATCGATAGAGAAACTCGAGCAGGTCGTCATAGGGTCTAATCCAGACCGTGGCCAGAGTCGAGCGATGTTCGGGTCTTACGAGGACGCACAATTGGCCCAGCGGACGGAGAACGGCGAAAGCGTCTTCATCCGTCAGGTCGTCGCCCAGGAATGCACAAGTCAGGCCATCTAAGTCCATATTGTCCAATATGGCACGAACGGCGTCCCCCTTGTTTCGGCCCGGCACTCTCAGCTCAAGTCCGCCGTCGAACTCATGGAGTTCGAGCGTGGCCGGCCGAGTCAGTGCGGACCAGGCGGTTTTCGCGGCGGCTGGAAATTGCTGTCGCTCGCCGTCGTTCATCGAGCGCCAGTGAATCGCGATGCAGCCGGGTTTGCGTTCGATGTGGGGGTGGAGATCGCGCTCGAGTGCCCATTTTTCGGCACTTGTCAGCCCCGCTTCGGCGGCCGGTGTCAGATCCAACGTTTCGTAGTGGCCATCCGGCGTCAGGTGTTCACGGCCGTGGCTGCCCCACATTTCCGGCGGCGGTTCGATGCCGAGGAGGGGGCGAAGGTCGGCGATGGCGCGGCCGCTGATAACGGCGACGCGGGTGCGGCCTTGCCGCAGGATAGCCTGCACGGCTTCGCGAACGCCGGGCGCCGGAAAGGCCTGGTCGCGCCGCTCCTGGAACGGGGCCAGCGTGCCGTCGTAGTCCAGCAGCAGCAGCCTTGTCTTCGACGCCGCCAGCTTCTCGAAGAACTGCTGAAGACGAAGCTCTTCCGCTTCGCTGAGTGGCTTCATGGATCATGAGTCCGCCGGGATGGGATAGGTTCCGCTGGCGGCTTCGACGGTGTGTTCTTTGGGCACGGTAGGCGGTACGAGGCGGAACCAGTAGAATCCGTGGGGCCCCATTGTGACGAGGTAAGGCAGTTCGCCGATTTTCGGGAAGGGGATCTTTCCGAAGAGGTCGACCGGCGTCCATCCGTCGTAGGCCCGCAGGTCGATCTCGACGTATTGACAGAAGCGGCTCAGGTTGTTTACCACCATCACCGTATCGTCCTGATAGGTGCGGATATAGGCCAGGACGCGGGTATTGGCGGGGTGGAGGAATTGGATGCTGCCGCGGCCGAAGGTCGGATTGTCGCGGCGGATGCGCAGGACGCGCTTGAGCCAATTGAGGAAAGAGGACGGCGTGCGCTCCGATTCCTCGACGTTGACGCCCTGGTAGCTGTAGCCCGGGTCCTGGATCACGGGCAGGAAGAGGCGGCTCGGGTCCGAGTTGGAGAAGCCGGCGTTACGGTCGCCATTCCACTGCATCGGCGTGCGGACGCCGGAACGGTCGCCGAGGTAAATGTTGTCGCCCATGCCGATTTCGTCGCCATAGTAGAGAATCGGCGATCCCGGCAGGGTCATCAAGAGCGAGTGCATCAATTCGATCGCGCGACGGTTGCGCTCCATCAGGGGGAAGAGGCGGCGCCGTATGCCGACGTTGATACGCATGCGCTTGTCGCGGGCGTACTCGCCGATCATGTAATCGCGCTCTTCGTCCGTCACCATCTCCAGGGTCAGTTCGTCGTCTTTGCGCAGGAACATGGCCCATTGGCAGTCGGCGGGAATTTCCGGCAGCAGGTTGATGATGTTCTCGATCGGCTGGCGGTCTTCCTTGCGAATGGCCATGAAGATGCGGGGCATGATGGGGAAGTTGAAGGCCATGTGGAATTCGTCGCCCTTGCCGAAGTACTCGGCCACATCGGAGGGCCATTGGTTGGCCTCGGCCAGCAGCACCGCGCCCGGGTGATGCTGCTCGACGAAAGCGCGCATTTTCTTCAGGTACTGATGGGTTTCCGGCAAATTTTCGCAGTTGGTGCCCTCGCGCTCGATCAGGTATGGCACGGCGTCCACCCGGAAGCCGTCGAGGCCCTTGCCGAGCCAGAAGTCCATGATTTTCAGCATTTCTTCCTGGACCTCGGGGTTGTCGAAGTTCAGGTCCGGCTGGTGGCTGAAGAAGCGGTGCCAGTAGTATTTTCCAACCTTGGGCTGATAGGTCCAGTTGCTCGGTTCGGTGTCGCAGAAGATGACGCGAACTTCGGAGTACTTGTTCGGGTCCTCGGTCCAGACAAAGTAGTCGTAATAGGGCGAGGCGGGGCCGCGCTCGATGGCGTCCTTGAACCAGGGGTGGTCGCTCGAGCAGTGATTGACGACGAGGTCGGCGATAACGCGGATGCCACGTTCGTGGGCGGCGTCGAGGAAGTCCTCGAAGTCACGCATGGTGCCGTAGTCGGAATGGATGCCGTAATAGTCGGCGATGTCGTAGCCGTCGTCCTTGAGGGGGCTGGGGTACATAGGGAGCAGCCAGATGCAGGTGACGCCCAGATCGCGGATGTAATCGAGGCGCTCTCGCAGGCCGTTGAAATCGCCGATTCCATCGCCATTTCCGTCGGCGAAGGAGCGAACGAAAACTTCGTAGAACACGGCGTCCTTGTACCAATCGTTGGCGGCCATGGCGTTGGGCGTCATGTCAATGTCTTGCGGGAGAGTCATGTGGGCTCCTGTCAAATCCCTGGGTTCGAGGTTCGGGTAGAAAAGACTTAGCAAAGGGTAAGCCGACGGGCCAACCCTCAATTTGACGAGCGGCTTCCTGGGGGCCGCGAAAGCCCGAACGGTCTCCCAAGGCGTGGGACTGGCTACGGCGATGGGGCTCACCGGCAGCATTGAAGGAGG
Organism: Sumerlaeia bacterium; assembly: GCA_040219255.1. GTDB lineage: Bacteria > Sumerlaeota > Sumerlaeia > SLMS01 > JAHLLQ01 > JAVJSW01. Next base: position 99,951 of record JAVJSW010000065.1, on the reverse strand, counting down.
GCCACCGAGATGTCAGAAATCGTCAAACCATTCGCCGAATGGTGCGCCGCGGGAGTCGAGGCCGTCGGAATCGCCGTCATCGCCATGGCGACCATCTATTCGCTGGTCCACGCCTTGACGATGCTCGTGCGGCGGGCTTCCGAGGACGCCTTCCAGCAAGTCAGGCAGCGGCTCGGCCGCGGAATCCTGCTGGGCCTGGAATACCTGGTGGCGGCGGACATCATCGAGTCGGTGGCTGTCGAGCTGAGCTTTCGTTCCGTCGGCGTGCTCGCCATCATCGTCCTGGTCCGAACGTTCCTCAGCTTCACGTTGGAGGTCGAGCTGACGGGCAAATGGCCGTGGCAGGAGAGGAAGGAAGGCTGAGGCCGAACCGCCACCTCCGTGTTGTGCCGAAGGCCTGCCTAGCCGCTCCGTTGGGCCGGCCCACGCTAATCGATCATCCATCCGGTACGCTCGAACGTGGGTTCGAAAGCCGGTGCTTCCACGACAAAAGTAAGTGTGTCGGTGGCGACTTGGTTTTCGCTGTCGGTGACTTCGAGATTCAGCTCGTAAGTGCCAGCGTACAAGTCTGTCAGGTGGATTTCCGGACCGGTTTCGTCGAGTTCCTCTCCGTCGAGGAACCAGGTCATTTCTTGGCCTTGGAATTCGCCGCCTTCGGGATCGTAGCCGGTTCCGCGGACGAGCACCGTCGCCTCGATGGAAAACGTTTCGCCCTCATTGGGGGCCAGAATGGCGGCCTGAGGCGCGCGGTCTGAAACGGTGAAAGCCTCCGAAACGTCCATTGCGGTATTGGCGCCATCGTTGGCGATCACACGAACGAGACAGGAATTGTCCTGGGCGTTTCCCTCCAGCAGTTCTGTCGGAACGGTCAATTGCTGGCTGTCGTAGTTCGCTTCGAGGGTGTTCCACCGCGACCCGTTGTCATTGCTGTACTGGATCAAATATGTCAGATCGTCACCGTCGGGATCGTTGGCGTTCCAGGAGATGTCCAATTCTTCGCCAGCTTCCTCTCCGCCTTCCGGCATGAGCACCTCGACCGTCGGCGCGTTCGGAGAAAATGTCCGCTCCACGAGGGTCGTCCCATCCTGGAGGATGCGAAGGGATTGAGCCTGCGGATCGAACTCCATGGTCAGATCGAAGAAGCTGGCTCCCTCGAAGTCCTCCGCCACTTCAACGGTTTCGAAAGCCTTCTCCGAAAGCACGTTGTCCATCTCGTCAAGAAGCTGGGCCGCGAAGCTGCTGCCTTGCTTGGTGCCGCGCTGGGTCTCCTTCCATAGGCGGAGCAGCTTTTTCTCCGGCAGCGTGGAAGGTTCGACACGGCTAAGATCAAGGGTTGTGGAGCCACCCTGGATGATCCCGCTGATCAGGAGTACCTGGGAAGATTGACGGAATTCGCCGTAGTTCGCCAGCTCCGAGCTGCCGGTCTGGGGAGACTGTTGCGCCTGCTTGAGACCCGGCGGCCACGTGCAGACGCCGGTGAAGTCGTTGCAATAAACCTGGGATGCGATGTGGTTCCAGTTTACGTCGGGAATCCACGAAGGGTCCGCGTAGCTCATCATCGGGGCGGTGTTGTCGGGGTTGAGGACAGTGGGCGTTGTCGGCACGACGAAGTCGGTGGCCCAGAACTGATCGAAACCCGACGGTCCCATCGCGCAGTTGTCGTAAGGGTAGTCGTCTTGAAACGGGCCGTCCGGGCCTCCGCAGTCGATGTGGCGGAGGCCATAGACGTGGCCGATTTCGTGAGCGAGGGAAAGGGCGCCCGAGGGGCTTTGCGAGCCATCGGTCAAGCTTCCTCCCTCGAATGTCACGAGCATCGAGTCGTGGCCACGAATCGCCTTGCCGCCATAGTCGGTGTTGGTGTCGGCGGCGATGGTGCCGGTGTAAATGGTTCGCGACCGCGCGTCATTGCACGATTGGGGATCGTGTGACGTTTGATCGATCAAGTAGAGTTTCCGCAGGATTTGGTTGGACTGGTCGGTATCGTCGGTCAGCGGAATGGCGCTGCCTCCGAAGCCCGTCAGGGTAACCGCCTGGGGATGGACGTCGATTTCGTGCGTTGGCAGCCGGGTTAGTGCCCGCTGCTTGAATTCGTCCTCGCGTTGCTGGAGCTGGCGGCCGCCAAAAATCCCAAAAATCGAGGACGTGAGTTCGTTGCCGTTACTGTCTTCTGTCAGGACGGAATAAGTCTTGAGGCAGATTGGGGGGTTGTCGGCAAAGAGCACGGTTTCCGTGATGCTGTTATTATCGTAATCGCTTTCGGGAAGTTGTCTCGTCGGGTTGATGACCGCCTCCAGGGTGACTTCTCCAGAGCGCCACTCTGGCGGCAGAAGAAAGTTCATGGTCTTGAGCGGTTCCTCGCGCAGATTGGTGCTGCTTTTCTCCAGCGTCATGCAGGGGCGCACCATCTGGAGGGGAGAGCCGGGCAAGGCTTCGCCGCCCCGCGTGCCACGAAGCTCGGCGGTTACATTGGGTATGCTCATTTCGTCGAAGTCGGGATAGAGCCGGACGTAAGTTCCTTTGTGCGCGACCAGAGGGACATCGAGCGCCCTGTTCTGAATGCCCTGCGTGATCTCCATCCAGTCGGCTCGCAAGTCGTAGTCCCCCGGCGGCGGCTGTGTGACGTCGATCTCCCGGGTCAGGGTGTTGTTCTTGCCATTGGGATCGCGCGTCGCGTGGGAGACCGACGCCTGCACAACGAAGCGGCCAGGGTTCTTGGGCTTGGCGATGAGTTCCACTTCGAAGCTCTGCGAGTCCTTGAGGTTTCCGATAACGCAGGTGATGACGGCATTGCCGGAGCAGGAACCCATGGGCGAATTGACGGTGTTGTCGCTGGGCGAGGTCATGATGGAGAGTTCCACGTCCCGAATCAGAACATCACGGGGTTGTACAACCCGGAAACGATAGCTGAGTTCCTGATCGACGATGCCGGTGCAACTTGGCTGGGAAACCATTTCGAGGCGCATGTCGGAAGGAGCGCCTTCGTAAACTTCGAGCGCCTGAGCTTGTTCGTGGCCGCCCTCTTCCGAGGCGATGTAGAGGAGGCTATCCTCCAGGGCGAGGCTGAGCGGAATCAGCGGGCCAACCGGAATGCGGCCCATTTCGTTTCCGGAGGCCGCATCGATGATGGCGACCTTGTCCGATTGCAGGCCGCCCTCGGGATTGATCATCGCATAAAGAATCCCGTCCGCGAGAACCATCGGCAGAACGGCCGAACCGCCTTCGATGGGCAATTCGGTGTAGTCGCGGCTCCAGAGAATTTCGCCCGTGTCGAAATCGGCGACCACGATGAAGCTGCGGCAGACACCATGCACCGCCACGAGATTGCCGTCGGTGACGACCGTTTTGCTGCCTTCCGTGCATTCGGGGTTTAGATCGGTGTCCCACAGGAGGCTGCCGTCGCTTCCTTGAAGTTTTTCCAGGTTGCCGTCCCGGACGAAGAACACGCTGTCTTCCCACACCGCATAGCCTCCGTAGCCGCCGTTAGGATCGTAGCGCCAGCGCTCCTCGCCGGTCGCCTCGTCATGGGCGGCGATTCCGTCGTCGAGTTGGCGGAAGATGTGGGGAGAGCCGTAGAAGATGCTCTGAGTCTTGACGCGCTGATCGACTTCCACTGTCCAGTCTTCGTTGCCGGTGGCGAAATCGAAGCGGGAAAGACGGGGGATTGTGTCGTCGGCCGTTTCCTCGCTCCAGCGCATGAAGATATCGCTGGAGGTCGCGGTCATGTCCACGTTCGTGCCGTTCTCGATCGTGAAGCGGCGAAGGGTCTGGCCGTCTTCGCGGTCCAGGAAGATGATTTCAATGCCGGAAGGTCTTTGAACCCCAGCCACGATCTCGTCCCCATAGAGTGCGGGGTGATTGATGAAGTACTCGGCATCGGTGAACTCTTCGATCCGCCGGGTCCACACGTTGTTGAGGACCGTGTTGCCTCCGAATTGAATGGCCCAAAGCACGGATGCGTTCTGCATGAAAACCCGGCGGTCCGACACGATCAGGTTCGCGTAGCGGCTGTCGGGACCTCCGTTGAACTTGGTGTAGATTTCCAGTGGCCAGGTTGGAGCGGACTCGCCGGAGACGGAGCCGGACCGGCCGGCGTCGGCCCGGTGTGTGCTCCAATCTGCGGCGCACGGCTTTGGATCAGAAACGAACACAAGTGCGAACGCGAGAAGAAGTGTGCCGAAAATCGGGCATCGGTGATTCGAGCCGGTTGGGTGGGCTAGAGTTCCGGAGAGCATGCTCTTCCTTTCTTCTGACAGATTGGAGACTGGGATGAAGCTACATCCGTTCCACGGCTCCAGACCGGGACACCGCGCGCCGTGGCTTTTCCAGCTTGCATCTGCGGCGCCGGGCCGGTTTCCTCCTGTGCTTGACCTCGCCAAGGAGACCCGCCGCGCCGTGAGCCAACCCGAACGTTTGCTGATCGAAAACTGCCGCCACATCGCCACCATGGACGACCAGGAGCGCGAGCTGCGCGGTCAGGATATCCTGATCGAGGGCAACCGCGTGGCCGCCATCGGGCCCAACCTGCGCGCCGCCATGCCGGAGCGCATCCCCGCCGATACGCCCGCCATCGACGCGTCGAGTCACCTGGTCCTGCCGGGCTTCGTGAACTGCCACCATCACCTGTGGCAGGTGCTGACCCGGGTTCTGCCTCGGGTGCAGAACGCCGAGTTGTTCGAGTGGCTCGTGGAAAACTACAAGGTGTGGGAGAACTGCGACCCGGACGCGATCTACACCGGGGCGCTGCTGAGTCAGTCGGAGCTGATCCTGACGGGCTGCACGACCTCGACGGATCACCATTATCTCTTTCCGGTGGCTCAGCCGGTCGAACTGCTGGACGAGACTTTTCGCGCGGCGGCGGACTTGGGGCTGCGGTTCTATCCGACGCGGGGCAGCATGACGCTGGGCGTGGACGATGGCGGGTTGCCGCCGATGACGTTGACGGAGGACCCGGAGCGGGTTCTGGCGGATTATGACCGCGTGGTGAGCAAGTACCACAATCCCGTCGATGACGCGATGACTCGGGTGCATCTGGCGCCCTGCGCGCCCTTCAACGCGAAGGAAGAGCTTTTCCGCGAAACCGCCCGCCTGGCTACGCACTACAAGGTGCGCATCCACACGCACCTGGCGGAGACGAGCGACGAGGACGTTTATTGCCTGGAGCGTTTTGGCTGCCGGCCCTTCGAGTACGTGCGGCGGCTGGGCTGGGACGGCGGAAACGTCTGGTTCGCGCACTGTGTGAAACTCAACAGCGAGGAAATCCGCCACTTCGCCGACGCCGGAATCGGCGTGGCCCATTGCCCCAGCGCCAACGCGCGCCTGGGTAGTGGCGTGGCGCCCGTGCCGGAGATGCTGGAGGCGGGCGTGAAGGTGGGCCTCGCGGTGGACGGCACATCATCGAACGATTCGGGGAGTTTGCTGGGCGAGGCGGCCTTCGCGCTGAAGGTTCACCGGGCCACCTGGGGCGTGCATTCGCTGCAGGCGCGCGATGTTCTGCGAATGCTGACGCGGGGCGGGGCGGCGGTGCTGGACAATCCGAGCCTGGGCCAGATCGCGGAGGGCTGTCCGGCGGACATCGTGCTGTTCGACCTGGATCAGTACGGCTACGCGGGCGGGCCGAGCACGGACCCGGTGGCGGGTTTGCTGATGTGCGGGACGAACACTCACGTCGATTATAGTATTATAAACGGAAAAATTGTCGTCGAGCGCGGCAAAATCTGCGGCCAGTCCGAGAAGACGGTGGTATGCCGGGCGAACGTGACGACGGCGCGCCTGACAGCGGCCGCGCGGGCAAAGCACGGCATCGACTTTACCGAGTTGGTTCAGTGGCCGAAGAAGGGGTAGGGCACCGGCCAAAACTCAGCGGTTGTGAGACGACCGGAAACCGAGAAGGAAGTTGAGGGCGCTTTCGCCGAGGACCTCGAGGTTGTAGCCGCCTTCCTGCACGACGAGGGTTGGGCAGCCGATTTGTCCGAGGCGTTCGCCCACGAGACGGAAGCTTTCCGTGGGGAAGCCGCCTTTGAAGGCGCCGATGGGGTCGAATTCGTGTGTGTCCCAGCCGCCAGCGATGACGAGAGCCTCGGGTTGGTAGCGCTCCATCGCTGACAGGAATTCGTCGCACGCACGCAGGTAGGCGTGCGTATCGGACGATCGGGCGAGGGGCAGATTGAGGTTCGCGCCCTCGCCCGCGCCCCGGCCTGTCTCTTTCTTGTATCCGGTATAGTAAGGATATTCCACGTCGGGATCGCAATGCATCGAAGCGGTGAAGATATCGCCGCGTTCGTAGAAAAGTTCCTGCGTACCGTTGCCGTGGTGGAAGTCGATATCGAGCAGCGCCACGCGTTCGAACGTTTCGCTCAAGAGCTGCGCGGCCATGCCTGCATTGTTGAAATAGCAATAGCCGCCGAAGACCCGAGGGCCGGCGTGATGGCCGGAGGGGCGGCAGAGGGCGTACACACGCTTTTCTTCGCCCTTGGCCAGGATCTCGGCCGCTGTCATGGCGGTATCGGCGGAGCCTTTGGCGGCGCGGTAAGTGCCCTTTTTCAAGGGGGTCACGGCGTCCGTGCAGTACATCCCCATCCAGAGCGGGTGGATTTTGCGTTCGCCTTCGAATCCCTCGCCGGGGAAGAGGTCCGGGTAGATTTCTTCGTCCTCCTTCACGATTCCGGCGCAGATTTGTTCGATGAAATCGTGGTAGGTATGGAGAGCGGCCAGTCGTTCCTTTGGAAACTCGCTCGCGTCGCGAAAGGTAAAGCTTCCTTCTTCCTTCAATACAGATTGAATGATCTCGGCGCGCTTTGTAATGTCGCGCGTACGATAGGTCTCCGTGCCCAGACGAAATTCCCAGACGGGAAGGTGATGCATATAGTGGGGGTTATTGATTACTAACATTGGCGATAGTACCTTGAGAAAGGAATTCGAGAACGCGGTCTTGCGGGAGTGCGGGGCAGACTCGGCCGCTTCGGCCTGTCATGCCATTGCTGCAGAAAATCGCGTTCAGCACGGCTTCTTCGGTGGCTTCGATGACGCCTTCGTAGAGCCCGTTGATGCCCTGATCGGGGATGAAATCCACGCTGAGGAGCTTGCCGGCTTTTTCCGGCACGCGGGGCAGGCGGTTGGCCGCGCTGAAGGCGATGAGAATTTCGCCGCTGGTGGAAGCGGCGTGGGAGCCGACCCGGCCCAGGCCGAGTGCGGCGCGCTTGGCAACGCGGCTCAGTTGGCTGCTGAGAAGCGGGGCGTCTGTCGCGATGACTGCGATGACCGAGCCGTAACTGTTCGTGCGCCGTTCGACATCGAAGAGCGGATCCAGTTTCCGCCCCACCACCCGTCCGTCCACCGTCAGGTTTGGCATCAGCCCGAAATTCGACATGACCAGTACGCCCAATGTATAGTGGCCCTGGCTGGTTGAAACCACTCGCGACGAGGTTCCGATGCCTCCGGCGAAATCGAAGGTGGTCATGCCGGTGCCGGCGCCGACCGAGCCCTGCGCGACGGGACCGGGGGTGGCGGCTTCGATGGCGCGGCTGGCGTCCTGGCTGGCGTTCAACCCGATGCGGGCGTCGTTCAGCCAGGAATCGTCGCACTCTCCCACGATGGGCAGCATCACGTCGGTGTGTTTTCCGAGTTCCGGATACTGGCGCATGAAATGGTTCACGACCCCGGCATGAACGCGCCCCACGGATAGAGAGTTGGTCAGCAGAATCGGCGATTCCAGCCATCCCCACTCCATGGCCTGGGTCAGGCCGGACATTTCGCCGACTCCATTGAGGACGAAACCCCCGGCCACCAATCGGCGGTGAAAGACGTCGCCGCTGGCGGGGACGATGGCTGTAACCCCGGTGCGAATACAGGATGATCCCGCCACACCATGGGTGACCACGTTGTCCTTGATCGTCGTCACATGGCCCACTCGCACGCCCTTGACGTCGGTGATGGCATTGTTGCGGCCGGTGTCGAAGCGGCCGACCCGAATTCCGAGTTCCCGCGCGGTGGGCCGCTGCTGCCCGTCTTGCTGGACTTTGGTGATGTCGATGGCGCGCGGGCGGCGCAGAGGGATGTTGTATCTTTTGGCGGCGCTGCGAATAATGAGCCGCATGACCTCCTTGAAATCCAGCCCCGCGTGGCGCCCAGCGGTCATCAACGATGCGTTCGGGTGGAGGCTCGGCAGGGGGTTGAGCTCGATGAAGTAGGGTTCGCCTCGTTCGTTCATGCGGACGTCGACGCGGCCGAAGTCGGGGCAGGGCATGACTTCAAAGACGTGGCGGGCCAGTTCGTACACCGCCTCCCGCTCTTCGGTCGTGAGGGGGGCGGGGCATCGAACACCGACGGCTTCGGCGGATTGGCCGCCCTGCTTCATGTCGTAGTCGTAAATGTTGTATTTCCCACCGAGCTTGCCCATGTCGAAGGTGTGTTCCACCACCTCCATCAACTGGCCGGGAAATGCCTGCAAGTAAGGAATGGTCAGCTCGCGGCCGGCGATGAACTCCTCGACCACGAGACCCGCTGGAAAGAGCGCGATCATCTTGTCGATCTGCTTGCGGCAGGCCTCCGCCGTTTCCACGACGCTGTCGCGGGTAATGCCCTTCGAGGAGCCTTCGCTGTTCGGTTTGATGATCAGCGGATAGTTGACATTCTTGGGGATGGGTTGGTTCGGGCGGGTGACGTAGAAGCCCTTGGGGACGTTCACGCCCCGCTGCGAGAGGACGGTTTTCGACAGATTCTTGTCCAGGTTCATGTGCAGCAGCGAGGCGTCGCCGCCGGTGAAGGGCAGGCCGAGTTGCTCGTAGAGGCCCGGGTAGAAGGCCTCACGGCTCGAGCCGACGTGGCCTTCCGCCACGTTGAAGACGAGGTCCGGTTCGCTGGCGATCAATTCCGCGATGAAGCGTTCCGGGCTGCCGGAGACTTCCACGCGGGTGACCTTGTGCTTGAGGTCGGTGAGGGCTTTGCCGATGCGATCGACATCTTCCTGCGAAAGCAATTCCGCCTGCGCCTCGGAGAGTTCCGTGCGCAGGTTGTAGGCGAATGTGATTCTCATAACAAAGGGTCCGGGATCAAATGCTTCAAGGCTCGGCCTAAAGAGTGTGGGAGCCGGAGGAGCGATCGGACAAGTTATCGGCCAGATGGCTGAATAGGGTCGCGCGCAGGCGCAGAGAGGCGATGAACTCCGGGCAGGTGGGCCAAATCATGAATGGCCCTAGGGAAGCCGGATTCGTGCCCAAGGTGGGGTGAATCGCGCAACGCAGCGATTTGTTGAAGAAAAATTCAGTGGCGGTGAGGGTGGGATTCGAACCCACGGTACGCGATAAAGCGCACACTCGCTTTCGAGGCGAGCTCCTTAAACCGCTCGGACACCTCACCGCGCGGAAGGGATGAGAGGCTACACCGGGGTGCCGTCAGGTCAAGGCGCAAGTGAGGTCGATCAGGGGAAAATCGACTTAGGCGGCGGCCTGAAGGAGGCCGACTTCGCGGCCGATGCGTTCCATCACTTCGAGGGCCTGATGGAGTTGCTCGGGAGTGTGGCTGGCCATGACGCTGACGCGCAGGAGTGTCTGGTTGGGGGCGGTGGCCGGGGGCACGACCGGATTGACGAAGATCCCGGCGTCGTGGAGCGCCCGCCAGAACCGGAAGCAGGTCATCATATCTCCCGTGGCCACGGGGATGATGGGGGTCTGTGTGTGTCCGGTGTCGAATCCGGCGTGGTTCAGGCCATCCATCATGATGCGGGTGTTGCGCCACATGGCTTCGTGGCGCTCGGGCTCGGACTTGATGATTTCCAGGGCCTTGCGGGCGGCGGCGACGCAGGCGGGGGCCATGCTGGCGGAGAAAATCAGGGCGCGGGCGTGATGCTTGAGGTAGTTGATGACTTCCTTGCTGCCGGCGACGAAGCCGCCGATGGAGGCGAGGGACTTTGAGAAGGTGCCGAGGACGAGATCGGTTTGCGCTTCGAGTCCGAAGTGGTTCGCCGTGCCCCGGCCCATGTCGCCCATGACGCCGATGCCGTGGGCATCGTCCACGATCAGGCCTGCCTTGTAGCGGTGGCAAAGGTCCACCAGGGCGGGGAGATCGGCCAGGTCGCCCTCCATGGAATAGACGCCATCGACGACGATCAATTTGCCGTCGGCGTCGCAGGCGGCCAGCATGCGCTCGAGGCGCGCCATGTCGTTGTGGGGGAAGCGCTGGATTTTACCAAAGCCGAGGCGGCAGCCGTCCATGATCGAGGCGTGATCGGCGCGGTCGATGAAGACGACGTCGTCCTTGCCGACGAGGGCGCTGATGGCGCCCAGGTTGGCCTGGAAGCCGGTGGTGAAGGCGAGGGCGGAGTCCTTGCCGACGAAATCGGCGAGTTCTTCTTCGAGTTGGCAGTGAATGTCGAGGGTGCCGTTGAGGAAGCGCGAGCCGGCGCAACCGCTGCCGTATTTTTCCAGGGCGGCTTTGGACGCTTCCTTGATGCGGGGGTCGTTGGTAAGTCCCATGTAGGAGTTCGAGCCGAGCATGAGCATCGGCTTGCCATCGATGGTGACGACGGTGTCCTGGGCGCTGTCGATGCGGCGAAAGTAGGGGTAGAGGCCCGCCTCGCGCATTTCGTCGGCCTTGGTGAAGCGAACGGCTTTTTGGAAAATCGGTGCGGTGGCGGCCGCCGGTTCCGCCAAGGTGGCCGGAGCGTGGCCGTTGCCGTTCGAACCGGAGCCGCCGGCATGCCCGTTCCGCTCTGCGGGAGAGCACGACGGGGAATGACCGTTGGCTAAGATCTGTTCGTTCGAATTCGGCATGGTAGACCCTCAATCACGTCCTTGGTTTTTACGAGCAAGCTGTTCTGGTGCGGGGTAAAACAGCGAAATCGGCAAATTCGTTTTTACGGGGAAGCAGGTTTCTTGCCGACGACCGCAAAGCTGCTCCCTATGACCTGAGCAGACCCAAGCGCCGCAAGGGTTTTGTCAGCCATCTGCCGTTCCCGCGCGACGTTCCGCCGCCAGCCATCATGACACAAGGCCATTGTCGGCCCCTATGACAAGATCGTTGGAGAAGCGTTTTTCCCCCGGTTCCGTGGCCGAAAATTCTTGATGCGGTGCTTCCTTCCGCGCCACCACCCTGGCTGAATATCCTTCCGGAACGGGTTCGCATGACCTCCAAAGCTTCCTCCGAAACGCCTTCCTTTCTGCCCCGGGGCGGTTCCGCCACCCGCTACGGCGATTTGACGCGCGAGGCCCTGGGCCTGATGATCAGCATCGCCGCGCTCTTTCTTCTGGCCAGCCTGATCATCAGCCAGGCCTTCTGGTATTCCTACGATGGATTGGTCTGGATCGGCTCCATAGGCCAGGCCGTCAGTCAGGGCTTGCGATTCCTGTTGGGCAACTATATGGCCTTCCTGCTGCCGTCTGTCATGCTTCTGTTCGGCGTGGCGTTGATTGTCGGGATGCGGCTGCGGTGGTGCGAAATCCGGCTCGTGGCGTTCGTTTTTTTCGTGATGGGTTGCGCCGGGCTGATCGCCCTGCCGGGGGCGGATCAGCCGGAAATGCGGACGCTGACCTTCGAGCGCGCCGGTGCCCTCGGCTGCTTTCTGGTCGAGTGGGAGGGACTGCGGCTCGTGGGGCAATTTGGAGAAATCGGCGCCGGAATGATCCTGTCCGGGATGGTGCTGCTGGGGCTAATTTTCACCACGCAGGTCGGGTTTGGCAATCTGGCGCGCAAACTCGCAGGGCCCGAGACTGAGGAAGCGGAGTGGGAGGAGTCGTCCGACTCGGTAGCTTTGGAGCCCGAGCCGAAGGCATGCAGCAGGGGAGAAGAGCCGCGCGACAACGACTCCGGCGAAGAGGACGAGGACACCCCCAGACGCGGACTTCTTGCGAAAATTTTTGGAAGCAAACCCGGCCCGGACGAATCGCGGAGCACCCTCCTGCCCGAAGAAATCGCCGGCGCCGCCGAGGACGATTCCTGGGACGACCTGGACCAGGACGTCCTCGCCGCCGCCCGCGCCCTCGAGGAGCAGGAGGAGGAAGAACGCCTCGCCATGCTTCTCGGCACTTCCAGCACTTACGTGCCGAAGCTGGACGAGGAGGAGGACACCGCAGACGTCGATACGAATGTGGAGGACGATGATCCGGAATTCGACGAGCCGGTGATTATCGGTCTGGACGAAGAGGACGAGGAAGACGCGGAAGAGGAAACCGCGGAGGCCGACGCCCCGGACGACGACCTCGAAATCAAGTTCACGGATTGCTCCGGTCCGCTGCAGCCCGCCGCAACGGCCGCCCCGAAAGCCAAGCTCGGCGCTGGGCTGGCGCGTCTGTTTCCGACCCGCTGGAAGGACGACGGCCAACGCGTCGGCAAAGAGGCCGATGAAGGTGAAGCGCCGGGCGCCGCACCCGACGCGGAAGCCGCCGAAGACACACCGCCCTGGGACGCGGCTGCCGAGACCCATGAGGATTTCCTAAACGCCAGCGAAGCCCGCGCGTTCCGCCGCATTGGCACGGGCGTCGATCCCGAGGACCTGGCCGATGACGCCGAGGAGAGCGACCCCCTCTTCCATCCGGAAGCCGACACCCGCCCCCACGGGCCGGAAGGCGCCGTTCATCCCGAGTTCGAGCCTTCGTTGATCGAGCGTTCCGCCGGGTATATCCTACCGGATGTGACGCTGCTGGCCGATCCGCCGGTGGTGGACGCGCGCATGACGCGCGAAGAAATCATCGAGATGAGCCAGTGTCTGACGGAAACACTGGAGAACTTCGGCGTTCAGGGCCGCGTCGTCGAGGTCAAGCAAGGCCCCGTCGTCACGCGCTTCGAATTCAAACCGGCACCCGGCATCAAAGTCAGCAAGATCAGCGGCCTGGAACAAGACATCGCCATGAATATGCGGGCCCTGAGCGTGCGCATCCTGGCCCCCATTCCGGGCAAGGCGGCCGTCGGCATCGAACTGCCCAATAAAAAGCGCCAGGGCGTTTATCTGAAGGAACTGCTGAATCACGAGAGCTTTACCGACGCCGACGGCTTCCTGCCGATCGCACTGGGCAAGACCATCGACGGCCAGCCCTACGTGGCGGATTTGGCCAAGGCTCCCCACCTGCTGATCGCGGGCGCCACCGGCGCGGGCAAGTCGGTCTGCCTGAACACGATCATCTGCTCGCTGCTGTATCGGTTTTCGCCGGACAAGGTTCGGCTTATCATGGTCGATCCGAAGCGCGTCGAACTGTCCGTCTATCAGGACATCCCGCATCTGATCGCGCCGGTGGTGTGCGAGCCGAAGTCCGCCGCCTCGGCGCTGGATTGGGCCGTCGAGCAAATGGAACAGCGTTATCAAAAGCTGGTCGATTACGGCGTGCGAAACATCGCGGGCTTCAACGAAATCGCCGAGAATCCAGACAAGCACGCGCACAAACTGCGCGGCAAAGGCCTCGTCGAGCCCATGCCCTACATGGTCGTGATCGTGGACGAGCTGGCGGACCTGATGCTGGTGGCGAAGGCCGAGGTCGAGGAAAGCATCCAACGCCTCGCCCAGATGGCCCGCGCCGTCGGCATTCACCTGATCCTGGCGACGCAACGCCCGTCGGTCAACGTCATCACGGGCATCATCAAAGCCAACTTCCCGAGCCGCATCGCGTTCCAGGTGAGCCAGAAGGTGGACAGCCGGACGATTCTCGACGGAAACGGCGCGGAGAATCTGCTGGGCCGGGGCGACATGCTCTTCGCCCCAGGCGGCGCCGGCAAACCGATCCGCGTCCAGGGCGCGTTCCTCAGCGACGACGAAGTGGAACGCATCGCGGACCACTGCCGGGCGCAAATGGGCGCGGCCTACGACATCGATGAATTCGAGCCCAAGCTGTCCGAAAAGGAAATGAAGGAGCTGGCGAAAATGATGGGCACCGAGGTCAGCAGCATGGAGGACCTGGAAGCGCAGGACCGCGTGGTGCGCGGCACGAATCACACGATGGGCAAAGTGGTGGAAGGCATGTTCACCCCCCACGAAGGCGGCAGCGCCCGGGCCGGCGACGACGAAATCGACGAAGCCCTGGTGCGGGCGGCGGCGCGCCTGATCCTGGAAAACCGCAAAGCGAGCGTCTCGCTGATCCAACGCCGCCTCAAAGTCGGCTTCGCGCGGGCCGGGCGGTTGATGGATATGCTGGAAGAAATGGGCGTCGTCGGGCCGTTCCAGGGGAGCAAGCCGAGGGACCTTATTGTGGATCCGGAGGCGGCGTTGGAGGAGCTGGATCGGATGGAGGGGGAGGTGGGGTGAACAAGTGTAATATATGTTCGAAGCGTTCGTCCAACGAATGGTGCTTAGACTTTACCAAAAGCAGTGCTTCATACAGAAGACTTCTCAAATCAACATTAACTTGCTCATTATTCGAAATGCCTATGGATTCGGCAATGCTACTAAGATAAATATTTAACTTAGTATTTTTGTCAGAGTTTTTAAAGGCGTCGGCTATGCGATCTATCCCATGTTCACTTAGAATAAATAAGCTGTCTTCTATGCTGATACTTCCCTCAGCGCATTCAACAATTACAGTCCAGGGGTTAGGGTACAAGTCGCGGAGTCCGGTCTTTAGCATTTCGTCTATGATTAGATGCAATTCATCGTTACAAAAGCGACGTGGAAAGCTAAATTGTGATTTAAGCATGCGGAGCTCGATAACGCTCAATTTCATTTGTCGAACCTTTTCCCTGATGAGCTCCGGCTTGGCCTGACTATTACACTCCTTCTCAAGAAACTCAAGTGCGTTCAACAAAGTATCTAGGGACAGGAGATCAAAGCGTTCCTCTAATGCGCGGAGCAATAAATCCTGGACCTCGATCCTGGTCGTCAGAAAATTGAAATTATATCTCTCTAGGGCTTTAGTGAGCTCTGCGTTTACATTAGAACGCAGTATATCTTCGGCAAAAAAGTCAAGGGTCTTTTCGAAATCGCTCAGCAATACATTCTGTCCGTCGAGGTATGAGTTCAACCAGTTGTCATACGACATCTCAATGTATGGGACAGACACAAGTAATTCTTTAATTTCATTGAATGGGATGTCGCAGCTCTCATTATTGGACTTCTGAGAATACCTTCTAATTAAGTATTTGTTTTGATAGAAACTCGAATACTCCGCCGTATTGGTTACTGTAAGGTGATGTCGAACTAGAGTGCCCACTGCTGCATGAAACAATACATCATTCGAGCTATCTGTGTCAGTCGTGGGCAAGCTGTTTCTCAGGTGGTTGCAAACTCTTCGATATCTTTGAAGAATCCGAATATTTTTACAGTTGAATATGCTAAATGCTCTCTGCGCGATTTCTGCCTCCTTCCCCTCCCATCTTGCCTCCTTTTTGTAATCCGCGAACAAATCAGCAACCGAGGGATCGAAGAGCATGCCGTCTAAAAAATACTTTTCATATGCCTTCTTGTAAAACTTCTCGTCCGGCTCTTGCAATTTATCGTGGTTCAGCGTAAGAACAATAAAGCAGCCATTTTCCGCGCAGAGGGCTTCCAGGAAGTTGACAATGACCTCTAAACTGAGGGCTGAGTTTTTTCGCTCAACTTCGTCAATAATTACAATCGCCTTGCCTATGAGCTTTCGCTGTGCCAAGTAAAACGAAGCACTAGGCAGCAGGCTGAGGTAGTTGATGTCTTTCAGAGCTAATTGGATGTCTTCATGGGTTGCAATTCCGATAAGCTTCTTGAGTCCCTTTTCAAAAGCTGGGACCATACTTTCTTGCGGTGAATGAGTCTTTCCTAAAAGAATCTTCTGTTGAAGTTCCGTCACAGATCGCACGCCATGTACATCTGTATAAAATACGGCACGATTCGGCGCACGCTTGGAGACTTCTTCGATGAGCCGTTCCCTTAGAAAATGTGTTTTGCCTATTCCCCAAGAGCCGGATATACTGAACATTCCAGTATTTTCAAGAAGAATCAAATTACTAATACGTCGTATTATGCTGTGAAAATAGTTCTCATCCTTCTCCGCTTCAGTGCTTGGTGGCTGGGTCTTCTCGTTGGCTGACAAGGCTTGATCTTTCATCAATTGCTCCGTTAAAGGGTCTTGTTGAGTTTGTGAACTAGGGACTTATGAGGCAACCCCTCCTCATCAAACAACTCATCGCTCATATTCACCGAAGTCAGTCCCCTGTCCAAGTAACGAGCGCACTCTTCTCCGATCGCGAGTAGTTCCTTCGCCATCCCCTCGCGTTTCTTCAAGCGCTTCTGCTCCTCGACCGCGCGGCGCATGGCTTCGGTCACGGCCTCGGCGGGGGAGAGACCGGTCAGTTCGGCGAGTTCTTGAGCGAGGCGGTTGGCTTCGGGGTCGGTGAGGGTGAGGGGCATGGGTCGATCAGCGAGTCGAAAATTATGATCGCATATCTTCAGCAAGAGAAGCCGGAAGTCAAACTCAGTCTTCGACCCCAGCCCCCACCAACTCCGCGACCCGGACCGGCCCATCCACCACCAGGCGCCATTCGTAGGGCTGGCCTTCGAAGGCCCCGAGGGCGGTGAGGGTGGCGTAGATGTGGGGGCGTTGGCCCGAGGCGAGGATGTCCCGGAAGACGCGCTGGGTGTCGGCGGCGGGGGCCCGTTGGGTGTCGGCGATCCAGACGTCGCGGTCGAGTTTGAGGTAGCCGGCGATTTCGCGCTCGCGGCCCGAAACGAGGATCAGGCTGCCGTCGGGGATGTGGGGGGCCATGGCTTGGGTGCCGGCCCAGTTGGTCTCGCGATATTCGTGGGTGAAAACCCAATGGTACCAGGCATGCAGCACAAACGGCAGGAGCGCGCACGGCACGAGGCAAAGGCCGAAGACCCAGCGCGCGGGGGCGGGCGGGGCGCCACGGCTCCACCGCAGGGCGAGCCCCGAAACGAGCAGCCCGAGAGCCAGCAGAATCGGCACGACGCGGCTGAACCAGAAGTCGGGCAAGGCCCAGAACGAGACGCCCTGTTCCAGGGGCAAGGCCACCACAAGGCCCGGGGTGCCGAGCGAGATCACCCCGCCCACGAGCGCCACCGCAAGACCGGCCCCCGCCAGAAGGGAGCCGCGCGGGAGTCGGGGGCTCCAGCGGGCGATGAGATCCACCGAGAGCAGCAGCGCGAACACGGCGGCCTCGATCAGGTAGCGCTGGTTCATAAAGAACCCGCCGTTGTTCTTGAGCAGACAGACGAAAAGGGCACTGGACCACGCGAGGCCGATCAGCAGCAGGCGGCGCGGATCGGCGGCGGCTTCGGCGGGCAGGAGCAGCGGTGCCAGCAGACCGAGCACCAGCACGGGCGCCGTGGGCAAGAGGGCCGAGCGAAAGCCTGTCCAGACCATGGCAATCGGGTCGAGTCCGCGCCAATAGTCGTTGGGGTTTCCAAAGAGGAGTAGGCCGGTGACGCGCTCGGCGAAATTCCCTCGCAGCGGCGTCAGGAAAGCCAGCGCCAGCAACAAACCAAGCGCCGCCCACAGCGCGCCGAGGGTCAGGCGCTGGCGCCGCGTGGGCTCGACTGTCATCCAACACCCGGCGGCCCAGCGATAAGCGGCGAGGGCCCCGGCGATGGCGAGCGCGATGACGAGGAAGGCGAGGGCGGGGTGGCGCTCGATGGGGTCGAGGAACATCTGGAGCCGGCGCTGAACCGGTATGCCATAGGTGAACGGATTTGCGATGCCGAAGCGATGGGCGTTTATGGCGCTGGTCAAGGCCATCGGACCCGCCAGGCCGCCCAGATACGCAAGCGCCGCGGAAACGGCCCGGCGGGGGAGAAGCAGCATGCCGGCTCCGAGGGCCGCCGCTGGGACGATGCTCTGCAGCCGCACGCCCACGGCGCACCCGATCAGCAGACCGCAGAGGAAGGCTCCGCCCAGGAGGAGGGCGGGCGCTGCGGCGGAGGGGTTTCGGCTGAGCATCAAGGGATGCGCCGCCAGCGCCCCCAGTACCAAAGCCAGGGTCAGCATATGGCTATTGGCGGACACGGCGTACTCGGCGAAGTAGGTGCCTCCGGCGGCGAAGGCCAGCGCGATCCAGCCCGCCCGCGGGGACCACGAGGCGTCCGCGGGGGAGGAGCCGTCGTGGTCGCTCGCCAGCCGGCCGCCGAGCCACCCGATGCCCATGAGCGCAACGACGTAGCAGAGCAGGTTGAAAACCTTGATCCCCGCCGCCCCGGCGACGCTCCACGCCACCGCCGCGGGAAACGTCCACAGGGGCGGGATGAAAGTGGTCATGACGTCCTGTTCCGGCAAGGCCCTCAGTCTCAGCGGGTGCATGAAGAGGAGCAGGCTGTCGCGAAAGGAGGCGAACCCGTTAGCGACCTCGAAGTTCTGGTTTTCGGCGAAGCGTTGAGCCGCCAGGACATAGTGCAGCTCGTCGATATTGAACAGCCCCGGCGACCACCCAGCCCAGCCCAGGTTTGCGGACCAGAGCACAGCCAGCCCCAGCATCGCCAGCAAGTGGGCGCGAAGACTCATTGGTTGGTCGAACCCTTGACGGACTCGGAAGACTGATCGTAATACGCGCGCTTGGCCAGATAGAGGAGTTGCTCCTGGATCCGCCGCGAGCGGCCTTGCATGTCGGCCAGAAGTGCCACGGCCAGGAGCAGGATTGAGGAGAGGAAGGTGGTGCTGCCGGTGACGATGAGCGAGGTGAACGGAGTGGTCTTACCGGTGCCGAGCCAATGGATCGTGACGACGCCTAGCTGGGCCAAGGCGAGAATCATGAAGGCGGCGCTGAGGACGCCGAAGAAAAACAGCGGCCGATAATCGCGCAGCGAGCGCAGGAGAATCGTGCTGGTCTGGAGCGCGTAGTTCCACAGGTTGCGGGCGACCCGCGATTGGCCGAACTGACGCACGCCGCGCACCGGCAGCGGAACCTCCTCCATGCGCAGGCCCTTATAGGCCAGATCGGTGAAGGTTTCCTGAGTGTAAGTGAAGCTGCCGTAGAGGTTAAGCCGCAGAAGCGTCTCCCGCGTGTAAGCGCGGAACCCGCAACTGACGTCGGTGAATTTCTTGCGCGGCCGCACGATCAGGTTCACCAGCCGCGTCATCTGGCGGTTCCCCCAGAGCTTGACCGCGGGCATGACCGGCACGAGGGCCGGATCGCCAAAGCGGCTGCAACTCACAAAATCGGCTTTGCCTTCCAGGATGGGCGCGATCAGACGCGGGATGGTTCCAGGGTTGAATTGGCCATCGCTGTCGATGTTCACCATCAGGTCCGCCCCGGCTTTCAGAGCCGCATCCACCCCCGTGGCAAAGGCGCGCCCCAGGCCCAGGTTGCGCCCGTGGCTGACCACTTTGGCTCCGGCGGATCGAGCCTCAGCGGCCGTCGCGTCGGTCGATCCATCGTCCACCACAATCACCGAAACACGGTCGATGCTGGCGATGTCCCGTGGCACGGCGCGCACCACGTCAGCGATGGTGGCGGCTTCGTTCAAAGCTGGCATGACGACGACCAAATGCATCGCGCGATTTCCATTTCTTCCGGGGCCAAAGTCTCTATTCTCAAACCCCCGCAGGACGTGGCGATGGGGCAAGGGAAACCTCGCGGAGCGGCCCTTCCTCCTTGTGATCCCGGGCTGTCTTGTGAAGGGTTTGGTGGCTCCGGCGGCAAGACCGCGCCAATTCTGAGGGAATGCGTCCAGCACCGTGATTCACGTCGTTATCGGCACGAAAGCCCAATTGATCAAGATGGGCCCCCTGATGGACCTGCTGGAGCGCGAGGGCATGCCCTGGAACTTCATCTTCACCGGCCAGCACCATGAAACCATCCGCGATCTGCGCGAGAACTTCAACGTTCGCGATCCGGATGTGATCCTTCACGAGGGGAAGGACATCAAGAGTATCCCGGCGATGGCGTTGTGGATCGTCAAAGTCCTCTTTCAAAGCTTGCGCCAGCGCCGGCGGATTTTCCAGGAAGACCGCAAGGGGATCGTTCTGGTCCACGGCGATACGTTCTCTTGCCTGCTCGGGGCGCTTCTCGGACGCCTCCATAGCCATCGCGTCGCCCACGTCGAATCGGGGCTCAGGTCGTTTGACCTATTCCACCCCTTTCCGGAAGAATTCGTTCGCATTCTGACTTTTTACCTGGCTCACATCTACTATTGTCCTGGATCATGGGCGGTCGAAAACCTTAGGAAGTTTCGCGGCGAAAAGATCGACACCCTGGCGAATACGCTTTTGGACTCCCTCCGTCTTGCTAAGGAGAAGGAGTCAGCCATCGAAATCGCTCTGCCAAACGAACCCTTCTGCGTCTTTTCCACCCATCGTTTCGAGAATGTCTTTCGCACTGAGACGCTGATACGCATCGTTGAAATAGCGGAGCTTATCGCCGAACGCCTGCCCCTTTTGTTTATCCTTCATCCCCCCACCCGGCGGCAACTCGAAAAGCGGGGTCTGATGGAGCGGCTAAGTCGCAATCCGAACATCGAACTGCGTCCTCGATACGATTACTTCAGCTTCATCAAGCTGGTGTCGAAAAGCGAATTCCTGGCGACCGACGGAGGCAGCAATCAGGAAGAATGCCACTATCTCGGCAAGCCGTGCTTGCTCCTGCGGATGCGAACCGAGCGCCGGGAGGGATTGGGCGAGACGGCCGTGCTAAGCGAATTCGATGGGGAGAAGATCGACGCGTTTCTCCGGATCTACACCGCGCTGAAACCGGCCCCAAACCGCGACCTCCTGTTTCCCTCGCGGGCAATCCTGGATGACCTGAAACGGCGCCTGGCCAACCCTCCGTCCATACCAGAGAGCGCGGCGCGCATAGCACCAGATGTCGCTTCGCGGTAACCACGAATATTTTCGGCCCGTCCATTCGCCGCCATAAATCGACGGTGAATTCGAAGCCGGGCATTTTCGGGGCGAGTGTGATGCGGCGGTCACTTCCCCGGATTG
Source organism: Sumerlaeia bacterium (assembly GCA_040219255.1). GTDB lineage: Bacteria > Sumerlaeota > Sumerlaeia > SLMS01 > JAHLLQ01 > JAVJSW01. The sequence continues at coordinate 79,132 of JAVJSW010000065.1, read as the reverse complement.
TGTCCTCGGCACGATCCGCAATCGAACCCGAGACGTAGCCGTCCGGTGCTGTCAGCAAAGGGTTTCATTTAGTTCTCGTAAAAATTCATCTGCGGGGTCGATTTCGCGTTGATTCACCGGCGAGGAGCGGCTAGCAACTCAATTCGCCATTGATCTATACGCAAGTCATTGCATCCAAGAATTCTTTGGATTCCGCATGACTTGCCCGCCTATCGAGGATCCGTCTGCGATGTCCGGTTTTGCGTGCTCGAAACTCTTCGGTCCAACTCATGCCCGGGTGGTGCGGCTTTGCCTCACCGCCGTTGTCGCGGTGTGTTTCGGTCAGTCCCTCGCTCAGGACTACCACATGGAGGCGGGGATTCCCTGGCCCTGGCCGCTTCCCGAGCAGGCCGGACCCATCCTCGCATTCGACGATGCGGAAACGCAGCAACAGTGGCAAGATCAAGGCGATACCTTCGATACCGTTTGGGATAATTCGCGACGCAGCCATGTCTATCGCGCCCGGGACTTGCAGGCCACGCGGTCGATCGTCCCGGTTCAACAAGACGGCGCCGAAGTGGCCACTCCCTATTTCTCGATGCACCTCAAGCCGAACACGGCGGATTATAATTTTACGATACAAGCGGACGTTACGTACTTGTACAATATAGGTATTGTCGTTCCTGTTATGCAAACATTCAACATCAGTTATCGCTCCGATCAATCGACCGGTTCCTCGGGTTCGAACATCGTGATTCAAACATTTGACCCGCCTTCGGGAGCTTCTTGGGTATGGATCGAGCGCGAGCTGGTTCAAGATCTCAGAGACAATTCAAGTCAGTTTTTTTATGGTATCACGAACATCCGTCTCAGAAGCTTCGATCTACAGGTTCAGGGTGAGGCGGATTTCGACGACATTCTCTTTTCCTCCTACACTCTGGTGCCCGGCAGCGCGGACGTTCAAAAGTCGAGCCTGGGCGGTTATCCCGTTGTCATTCCACCGCGCAGCAAAAACCTAAGCTTTACCCTGCAACTTCAAAACCACGCTCTCTACACCGGGACTTCATTTACCCACTCGAACGTGTCGCACGATATCATGCCTCCGGAGTTAATTAGCTCTCCCATTATCGAGCCGTTTGATCACAATGGCGAAGTGGCATTTTCTTCCTTCCAAAGCGTACAGGACAAGGACGGAGATCTATGGCTGTTCGCGCGGCGTCGTACTTTCGATAACACGATTCAATTGTACTTGGTCCAGTGGCGGGCTGGCGCTTCCGAACCGGACCCCGCGATTTTGATCGCCTCACAGCCAAGCCTCAATCCGTATACGGTCAGCGAGACGCTTTGGATTCCGTATGGTCTTGGAACACGGCGGCTTTCCGATTCAGACGAGCGCATCACATTGCTTTGGCGAGAACGGCCGGCACAGTGGCGTATCGATCAAGGGACTGCGACAACAAAGGCGTTGAAGTATCGCGAATACAATCCTGCTAACGGTCAATTTAGTGAGATTAGCACTGTCATTTCCGAAAACTTCAGCAACAATACGGATTACACCCTTTTCAACAGCGGGCTTCGAGCCAGCTACGGCACCAACGGAAAAGTCTACTTTTTCGAGTCTCTCGCCAATGGCCAATCTCGTATGTGGGAGGGCTCTGTGGTTGGAAGCGCGATCACCTGGCGACAGGTTGAAAAGACCTACAACGGACAGAACTTCAGTTTTGGTGACTGGGGAGGCCTGGCCTGGCACGGAGACCGGCTCTTAGTCGCGTACCAATTGCCGGAAGCGACAGAGGCTCGGCCAAAATTCGCAATCCGTGGCTTCAATCCGGCAACACCTGCTTCACCCTGGAGCGAAGCGACGATATTCGTCGATCAGGATGCCAGCACACAGGATTATTTCTCCTTCGCCGATTTGTTCCTCCTCCCAGCGCTCTTGGACGAATCAGGCGATGCCCGCACGCCTTCCTATGTTTCGCTCACGCTGCGCGGCACTGACAACGTGTTGAGACAAAATGTCTTCCGAATTGGTTTGGACGGCGCGGGAAGACCCTCCGTCAATTCATTCTCTTCTCCTATCTACAATTCGGGTTTGGGTCAAGCATTTCATTGGGATGACGGAAGGCGCCTCGGCGTCGTCTATTCCGATGAATCGAATGGTCGTACGGGAGGAGCCCTCAATCGGCTTTTCCGCATGCGCTTCTATGATCCGAATTCTCCAGCAACTCCACAGGAATCCCTTCAGCTCTATAACGAACAATCCGCTGGTGTGTGGCGTGCGAATCAACTGACTCGTATGAACCCGCTTCCCCATTGGAAAGGGAAAGCGGGTGGTAGTGTTTCGCAGATACTTCTTTATCCCATCGCCACCTTGAACTTCCTTCGATACAACGATGGATTGATCATCGAGAACGATGGACACGATACGCTTGACCATCGATGGGCCCGCTTCCAGTCGGACCCCGCGGACCGGCTGAATGCGGACACGGATTTGTCGGGCAATATCTCCCTTGCCGGTCTTCGCGGGCGGGGGCTGGATTTCTATGCGTATTTGAGCGGGGGGGAAGGAACGAAGACAATCAACTGGCGTTTTGCCCGATCAACCACGTCATCTTCCTCTCGCCTTCTCAGTAACTTTCTCCCCTATCGAAGCCGTCCGATTAACCTGAACCTTGCCCCTCGGATTTCCAGCTTTCTGGCCTCTCAAGCCTCCTCCCTTGGATCGTTCGCGCCTCTGAACGTCATTCTCGATTGGACTGGAAGAGTCTTCGATGGCAACCTGGAAGCGATCACGGTTTATCGCGCGAATGAAGGGGAAAGCGAGTTTGTTTTAGCCGATGACGCAGTCAGCGTAATCGATGGCGTTTCGTGTGAGAACGGAGCCAATCCATCCGCCGCCTCTGCGGGCTGCTATCTTGATAGTGATGTTTCCGATTCCGGCCTGCCGACCCAACCCATTTTCTCCAGTATTGGACCACTTACGAGTGGATTCGCAACCACTCTCGATATGAATGTTTCTTGGCTTGCCGCCAGCGACCCCGCCATCCCAGCGGACAATATTTATTACGCGTTGATCGCCTCCGACGATCATGGTCTTCCCTCCGACGATTTGCTGGGGAATCGCGGCCGTTTCGAGGAAAACGGACCCGGTTCGAGCCTTGGCCGCTTCTACTACCGTGGTGGGGGAGGCTTTGGGAGCGCCATCATCGAGTCCGTCCGTTCGCCCAACGTGCCGATTGGCTCGGAACGCCATTGGTTGCGCCTATTTCTGGAGCGGGAAGCACAAGTGGCCGCCGTCACTTACTTCGACGCGCGGGAACTGGAGGTATCGGACCACTACATGATCCGATACTCCGTGGCGCAGGACCCTCGCAGCGACGGCATTCCCTTCGTCAAGGTGACCACCGGGTCAGAGGACGGACCGGTCCTCGCGATTCAGTATCCAGCGGTGGCCACCGACCGGAGCATGACCGAGCATACTCTCGGGTTCACGTTGCCAGCTACGCAATTTGAAGAGCTTTACATCAGCGTTGGCTTAGAAAAGATTCGCGACTCAAATGAAGGCCAGGTCTTCTACGACAACATTTCGCTCCACCGCGTCGAGAAGGTCGCGATCAGCACCGGCGTCGCGAACTACCGCGTTGCCGTTTCCGCCAACGTTGACCCGGGCGCGACGGCTTTCGCCGAGTACGCCGTTCCCGGGACGCAGACCTCTCTGCAAATTCCGCTGCCGCTCAGTTACGATCAGTATTCACAGCTCTATCTGCACCTGCGCGCCGCCGACGGCGCGACCCCGGCCAACGTTTCCCCCTGGAGCACGACGCAATTCCGCACCGACCGGACGGCCCCGGAGGCTCCCGTCTTGGTTAGCCTTGAGGGCGATTCGCCACTCGCCGGACTCTACTCCGAATCGCCCGCCCACGCCCGCGTGCGTCCCGCATTGCTGGACCTCGGAGGCGATGGGCCTCCGACATCGCCCACCCTCCGCCAAGCCAAGACACCGGTCAACGAGGTGATCGCGCTGAACCAAATGGGGCCCGCGACGGATGAAACATCGGTCGATATCGAGGTGCGTGCCTGGCGGCTCAATTCCCTTGGCCAGCGCACGGGTACGGCTACATCGCTCGCGACCTATAACGATTGGGCGAACACACCCGAGGAGCTGGTTCTTTCCCTGTCAGCGTTGCCCGGCGATGGCCAGTACGCAATCGTCGCCCTCAGCAAAGACCGGTTTGGCAACGCCGCTGAGTCCAATGCGATTCGCCTCACGCTCGATTCGACGCCACCGGCCTTTGCCGGTTTGTTCAGCATCGTTCCGCCGCGAACGGTGGACCCCGCTTCCTCCGCGACAGCCACCCTGACTTTCGATTACGCTTACGACGCCGGGGGGGGAGTCTCCGCTTTCTCCCAAGTGGTCTATGAAATCTGGAAATCGAACTCGCTCACCGGTATTCCGGCCCCGGGAGAGCCCGGCGCCGAGCTGGTCCTGGAAATTCCTCAGTATGCTATTCCCCTTCCAGACGAGCGCGAGTTCGAGCGGGGAGGCGAGTTTGACGAGATCCAATGGACCCTGGCCGGTCTCGACCGCAGCCAGACAACCCGCTGGGCGGTGCGCGCGCGCGACGCCGCGGGCAATGTGACAGCCCCCCTCACGGCAAGCCGCATCCGAACCCTTTACGGCGAAGACCGCGCCCTCCTCGATTGGAACGACGAAGTCGTTCTCGGCGACCAATGGGAAACCACCGCCCAGGTCGCCCTGAACAATGGCAACCTGGGTAATCGAGTTTTCTTGTTTGGCGACGATATCGAGGTCCAGCCAGGCATTTCCCATACCTGGTACACGTTCCCGTCGCCCACCATTTCCCCGCTCTATCTGGCGGTGACCGGCATACCGGAGAAGAGCCTCTACGCCCAGTTCCTCGACGCGTCCAACAACTACTCCTTCGTGGTCAACGACTCCATCGTCTTTGTGGAACCGCCGGTGCTTTGGAACCTGCGCTTCGCCGCCGAGGCCACCAGCGGTCCGCTCCAAGCTACACCTCTCGTTCCCGATTTCCAGGAACTTTCCAGCGGCGTGACATTCCCCGCCTTCCTGCGCGGCTTCGATCAGTACGGAGACGACTATTCCCTCGCCGACGACCTTCCCTTCCTCAGCACCTCCCTGAGCGGCAGCCCGCAGGACGCTTTGCGCGACGCCGGGTCCACCCCGCTGGCGTTCCAGTTCGAGGCCTGGAAGCTCGGCATCGCTCGCTTCGAAGCCCGCCATTCGGCACGTGGCCGCCTTAGCACTGCCCTGACCGTTCATGTCGATACGCCCGGCCCGCTGGCCCGCATCAATGTCGATCCGGCTGGCCCGGTGGTTCTTCCCAGCGCCGGATTCCAACGCTTCTCCGCCGCTGGATTCGACCCCGCCGGCAATCCCGTCGTCCTCGATCCGATCTGGCTCGCGGGGGCCAATGGGTCAGTGAATGCCAACGGCACCTTCCGCGCCTTGGCGACGAGCGACGAAATCGAGGCCCCGCTGACCGTCCGCGACCGTATCCAGGACGTTGGCGTGGCGGGAAGTGTCGACCTCACCGTCGATGGCCGCGCGCCGCGTGTGATCCAGGTCGAATTCCTCAGCCTCGCCGACGGTTCCGTTGTCACGAGCGGAACCCTCGATGGCGTTTACGATGTGTTCCTCCGCATTCCCGTCGCCGGTCCCCTGCGCGAGCACAGCCTGCCGGCCACCTACGAAGTGAACTTCGGCGGTACTCTCCTCGCGACGGCTGTCCAGACCGATTACAATTCCGAGTCCATTGAACTCGACATTTCCTTCGACTCGACCGCGTGGCGCCCCGGTCGTCACATCATCGAAGTCGTCAGCACCGACGCCCTCGGCAATACCAGCGCGCCTTCGCCCTATCGGCAGCAGGTCGGCACCACCGGCGGCCCCCAGCCCGATACCGCCCTCGACTGGCTGCTGTCCGTTCAAAACCAGAATCCCGACGACATCGAACTGTACGGTTCCTGGACCCAAGCCGGCGGCCGCGCTCTGGCACACGCCGAGGGCTCCGACCCGGGCCGCGAAGTTCCTGGAGCCCGCGCTCAGGAAACGGCCGCCGTGGTCGTCACGCTGCTCGACTACGATCTGACCTACGAGTCCGGTGTGTCCAACCTCGCCCTGCAATCCCGCGGCGTCCGCACCACCGTTGGTCAAGCCCTGGAGGCCGCTCTTTCGCGCCTCTACACCGACCTGATTGAGGGCCGTCTCACCGATCCGGCGCTTCGCATGACCGTCGCCGAGGCTCTGCTGCTCGGCGGCCGGCGCGACATCTCGGTGACTACCTACTCCTCGGCCTCGCGGACTTGGATTCCGGTGGAGGACGCCACCGCTGTGGCTCGAAGCTTTGCCCTCGCCTCGCTACGCCGAGGCCTCGATGGCGGTTACGCGCCCTATGACGCCGCCGGTTCCAGCTTCCTGGCGAGCGCCCTGGCGATGCGGATCGGCTTGCTGGAGGACGACCGCGTTCTCGACGAAATCCTCGAGGGCGGCTCGAACGCCACCCTGCTCGATTACTTTGGCTCACGCGCGTGGTCCGACCAGACCGGCCCCGATTACGCCGGTTGGGGCCTGAGCCCCACCGACACGGCCAACGCCAGCCGCATCGTCTGGACCACCTCGGAAATCGTCCGCACCATGGCTCTGGCGGAAGACCGCATCGGGTCCTTCCCCGAATTCACCGCGCTCTTCGACGAAGCCGCCGATTACCTGAATGTCCACAAGACCATCGAACCCAACGAGCGTGCCTATGGCGATTCCGCCAGCCAGGACAGCACCTATCCGCTGACCACTTCGGTGGCCGATACCGCACTGGCGCTGGCCGCGCTTTGGGAAGCCGGCCGCATCGATTTCGAAGGCCTTGGTAACGGCGTCCGCTGGCTTCGTGGCGAGCAACTCGAAAATCGGTCCTGGAACGACTCGGCCTTCGACACCGCTCTCGCGCTGCGTTTGCTCCGCCCCGAATTGTCCATCGTCTCCGTGGGTACCGCCACCGAGAATTCCTCCACCGGCGCCACCGTCTATCCAGTCGTGGTGCGCAATGAAGGCACAACCCCCGCGCCCCAGTTTGTGGTTTCGGCCCACGGCATCGCGCCAGAGGGCGCCACGGACTCGGAACTGGCGGCGAGCCGCTACGGCACCAGCCCGGCCGCCCTAAACCTGGCCCCCGGCGATGAAGCCACACTCCAAGTGCCCGTCGTAGCCACCGGCCAAGTCATCCACTTCTACGCCGATGGGTCCCGCCAGGTTTCGGAATTCGACGAGTCGAACAACACGGCGATTCTGACTCTGAGCGCTCTGCCCGACGCCGTGGTCACCAATAACGACCTCGCCTTCGGCCGCCTGAATGCTTCTGGCCAGTTTCTCCTCGCACCTCCTCTGTTCGGTGAGCCTTGGGCCGTGCGCGTCAGGGTGCAGAACCTCGGCTCAACAGCGTTTCCTGCCGACACGGTCACATTGCGCCTCTATCGAGGCGACGTGGCGGCAAACCCGGATGCGGCGATTCTTCTGGATCAGCCGCTCTCGGTTATCCACACGCTCAATCCGGGCGGCTCCGGCTACGTGGTTTTCAGCCTGCCCGCCGAGGATCCGCTCTTCGGTTCGCCAGGGACTTATCTTCTCAGCGCCCAGGCTGAAACCGGTTCCCAGCCCGAGCGCAGCTTTGCCAACAACGCCGGCCGCGCGGCGGTCACGTTGCGCCCCTCATTCGCCGTCGATCTTCCCGATCTCGTTCTGGTGCCTCAGGCGATTTCCCTCCCCAGCCCGATTTTGGCCGGAGAGTCCTTCGAAGTTCGTGCGGTGGTCCGCAACCTCGGCGGCGCCTCCGCCACCGGCGCCGTGGTCGAACTGCGCATCGACGGGGGCGTTCCGCTTCGCGTGTCGCTGCCCCAGTCCATGCCCGCGGGCGGCGCGGCGTCCGCCATTTTCCGCCTTGCCTTGCCCGCCCCGGGCGCGTCGCTGCGCTTTGAGGTCGATCCGGACAATGTGATCGCCGAAGGCGACGAATCGAACAACATCGCCTCGGCCGGAGCCGCCGTCCTCGATCCCTCCGCTGAAACGACTTACGACCTCGCCCTTTCGCCCGAGCGCTTTGAATTGCTCAGCGAAGGCGGCGGCTTGTGGACCCTCCGAATCGGCGTCGAGAATACGTCCGGAACGGTGACCTACCCAGGCCTCGGCGATGTGCCGTTCCTGACACTGACGGAAGACGGCGGGGGAGAGCTGGGCGTCCAGGCGGTCAACAAGCGTCTCCAACCGACCCAGGTCTGGTGGGCTCAATTCGAAGGTCTCGCTCTCATCGAAGGCCTCAATGTCATCCACGTCGATCTGGCTGGCAACGCCGACGCTTCGCCGTTCAACGACTCGATGACTCTGAATATTGAAATCACTCCCTTTACCGGTGAGACCTCGACGAATCTCCGCATGCTCGGCCTGGAGCTGATTCCGGCCCTCGGCACGCTTCAGGGCGACTCCGCCGCGTTTCCCGCGGAAGCCGTCCTGACCCTGGAAAATCAGGCCTCCCAGCCCTTCACGAACGTGGAAGTGCAACTCGTCCGGGACGAATCGGGCGAGATCCTTTGGGGCGACGTGCTGGAGTCCCTGGAGGCCCGGACAACGCTGGAACTGCGCATTCAAAACGTTCCGCTGCCCGTTGGCGTTTCGACACTGTGCGCCGTGGCCGACCCGCTCTCGGCCATCATCGAAAGTGACGAGAACGACAATCGTGCGTGCTCGCCCGCCGTGATCCAGGACGATCCGTCGCGCCCCGCGCCAGACCTCGCGTTCGAGACCGGCTCCGTCCGGGCGCTTCAGACCGCTGACTTCACCCTCGTCAGCGCCATAGTCACGAACGGTTTCGCCGCCAATCCTCCCCGCGGCGTAACGGTCCCCTTCGCCTTCGAGGTCCGCGAAGGCTCCGCCACAGGCGCGCTCCTTGGCCGCGTTTCGGTCTCGCCGATGGCGGGCGGAGCGGCCCGCCAAGTTTCGCTCGTCATCGATCCGCCGGCTCCCGCGGGCGCCAACCTGGTTCTCCTCCTCGACGCGGACCTCGCTGTCGAGGAATCGAACGAGGAAAACAACTCCAGCTCCTACCGGCTCTGGCGCATCCAGCCCCCCGCCGATGTGGACGCATACGCCTTCCTGGATTCCGCAAGCCTGACCTGGAGCGACCCAGTCGTCTCCGATCCGGTGGCGGATCTGCCCTTCTCGGAGATCCTCGGCTACCGCGTGGTGCGGCTCAGCGGCGGTGAAATCGAACGCATTGCGTTCATCGACCGCAGCGCCACCGCAGGCTCTCCTTACACCTTTGAGGAAACAGGGCTTGCGCTCAATCAGGCCTACGAATACCGGGTGGCGACAATCTCCCGGACCGGTCTCGAGAGCGCCGACATTTCGGCGCCATTCCAATCCGGCGAGCGTGCCGCCATCACACGCGTCAGCCGTGGCTCCACCACCATTCAAAACGGGGCCTTCGTGCCCGTGTTGGCCGACGGTTCGGCGGGATTGCTGGCCATTGCCGCCACCGCTCCCGGCGCCGAGAGCGTTGCTCTCTACAAGAACGGCCAATTCCTGCGCGAATTGACCCGCCAGAGCGACGGTTCCTGGAGCGCCACCGGCGTCGCCGCGGCCATCGGCGAGAACCGCTTCTTCGTACGCCCCTCCGCCACCTTCGGCGGCGAGCCTGTCTCCGGCCCCGCCAGTCAAATTTTCCGCGCCATCTTCTCCACCGGCGTGGACCTCGGCGTCTCGCCCATCACCATTCGCGTCGATCAATTCAACGGCAACGGCTGGAGCGAACTCGAATCGCCCGAGCGTGCTGTCGCCCTCAGCCCCGGAACGCCCATCCGCATCCGCACCGACATCACCAACTACGAGAGCGTGCCCTCCGGACCGTTCAACGCTCAGGTCCGCCTGTACGCCGTGAACCTGGCCACCAATCAGCCATTCCTGGCGGGAACCTTCAGCCAACGCCTCACCGGCGGCATCGCTGGCGGCGCGACGTTTGAATTCAAGAGCGACAACCGCGAATTCTTCACCGGCGTACCCAGCGACACCGCCTTCTATATCCCCATCGAAGGCAACGTGAACCGCATCGAGGTGGAAGTCGACCTCCAGGATGAGGTCGCCGAAACCATCGAAACAAACAACCTCGCCGAGCGCGATCTGGCGGATTGCAACGCCTATGCGGATATCATGATTCTGTTCGATAACTCGGGGTCGATGGGCGGTGGCCCAGGCAGCTTGATGGATAACTCCAAGGTTGCTATTGCTAACTTCGTCCAATCTCTCGATCCTTTACTGCACCGCGTTGGTCTAATTCGTTATCGTCTAGATAACGAAGCTGAACTCGTCACTGAACTGGTGAATCCTCTCGAATTCCCATATGCGGAACTTGCAGAACTCAATGCCTGGAGCGATGATCGCCTCGATTTGGCATTCTATCTGTCGCATCAGTACCTCACTCCACCGCCGGCTCCATCCGCCACGGGGGCACGCGAAGGCGTGCGGAAAATCATCGTCATCGTTCAAGATGCACAAACAACGGAAGAGACCGAGTTCCGGGCGGCTGCGGAGACGAAGAAGTACCTCAAGGCAATCACCGGTGGTCTTGAACCCCTTATCCTCGACCTGCACATGAGTTACGGTGAGGGCTTCCGATCGGAAGACCGGCGCATTCTTGAGAGCCATTTCACGAGTAACATCGATGTGGAAATCGTTGATTTCCAGAACCAGCTCAGTAGCTATCCATTCTGCGTGTATCCTTACTCAGCTTTTGGCGCTCAAAGCCAAGTCAGCTATACACCCTTCCCAGCCATGTACGTTACGAGGGATGGTCTCCGAAACGACTGTGCATTAAACGGAAACGGGCTGTACTACGATTATACGAGTTGTCCTTACGATAGCTGTGGCTATCGCGGCGTCCCATTCCACATCGTCGGCGGTACGCAAATCACCGTACCCGGCGAAATCGTCAACTATCCGCATACGCAGCAAGTCGCCAGTTTCCGCGTCGACCGCCCGGCCGAGGTCTTCCTCCTGGTTGACCGCAACGCCGACGCCGCCAAACTGCCCTGGATCGCCAGCGAAGGCTTCCAACCCTATCCGCCTCCGGGCGGAGCGCTCACTTACGTTCCTGACGTGCGCGTTCGCTACCGCGACTTGAGCGGCAACCTCAATTTCACGCGCAATCTGCGCACCTACTACAAGGCCGTCGGTCCCGCCGACACAAATCCCGTGCGCCTCTTTGGCGCCGGAAACCCGGGCGTCATTCCGAGCGACCGGATCTACGATTACCAATACGGCGTCGTCGTCGTTGGCAAGGCCCCGGGCGATCCGTACATGCTCGACATCGACGCTTCCGATCCCGCCAACCTGGAAGTGGCCTTCGACGAATTCCTGGATGTGATCTGCCTTATCGGAGGCCCCGGCGGCGCCGAGGCGGACCTCGTTCCCTCCTTCTACGATCCGGCCGCCCAGGGATCCGGCGGTGACCTCGGCTTCCCTGATGGCCGCCCCGCCATCGGCGAAACCGCCCGTCTTGTCGGCGTGGTCGAGAACAGTGGCGACCTGCCCCTTGTCAACGTCTTCGCCCGCTTCTCCCGCATTCTGGCCGACGACTCCATCCAGCCGGTCAGTCCCTGGATCGCCCTCGGCGATCTGCCCGGTCAGGCCGTCAAACCCGTCTCCGTCCTTTTCACCAACGACCGCATCTCGGGCCTCGAGGGTCTCGTCCTCGATGTCACCACCTCCACGGTGGAAGACACGGCGAACAATCGTGCCTTCATGCCGTTGAGTCAGACCCTGCCGGCCGATGCCCCGAACCTGCGCTGGAACCCCACCTTCACCGCTAACGGCTTTTCGCTCGTGTGCGGTTCGGACCAGCGAATTCCCATCCGTTGGGGCGAGCAAGACACCATCGAAGTCGTCACCCAACTCGTCAACGACGGCCCCTCCGACATTCCCTCCGCCCAGGTTCGCCGCGACAGCCTCCCGGTCCAGGAAATCGGCCTGCGCGGTCTTGGCGAAACCCCCTACCGCTTCGCCGTGCCGGTTGCCTCGCTCAGCTTCGCCGACCCCGTGCTCGACTTCCGCCTGAGCGCGGATCCAAACAATGTCATCGCCGAATTCCGCGAGAACGACAACCTCCTCGATTGCGAGCAGGAAGTCCAATTCCTCTTCCACGACGCCATCGTCGTCAGCGCGACCCCCGAGCCGGATTACGAGAACGGCCGAGTGCTGGTGCGCGCTACCATCGAGCGCTCCGCCGCCGCGAACGCCTACGCCTTCAGCCGTACTGCCGTGGCGCTCTACGAAGGCAATGTCACCGGCCAGGTCGAAGCGGGCGTTGCCAATGGACTGATCTATGACGAAGACATCGTCGAATGGCAGCCGAGCGATCCGGCGCGCCAGGACGTGGTGCTCGAATACGAAGTCGATGGCCGGAACACCTTCACGCTGACCGTGGTGGCGGATCCCTACGACGCCCTCAACGAGCACCCCGCGGTGGGCCGTTTCAACAACTCGCGCCTCGTCACTCAATCCCGGCCGCCGCTGCCCAACCTGTACGTCGATGGCTTTGGAGTGAACGGGGGATCGACCCGCGAGCAAGGACCGGACGCGAACATCATCATTGAGTGGGGTCTCGATCAGAACTTCGCCGGCCAGCCTGACGGATTCGACACCAGATTGCGCCTTTGGCAGGGCTTCCCCGGCGACCCGGGCAGCGTTATTGTGGACGAATTGTTCAAGTTCGTCTACGATGATCGAGGCAACTATCACGACTTCTACTGGCCCACCGCCGACAAACTCGGGCCGTACACCTTCTACATCGAACTCGACCCGAGCGATCACCTCGCGGCTCGATCACTGGCTGGAACCGCCGGGCGCACTCCCGCTTTGGCTCAGGGTGTGGCTGGCGATTTCGCCATCGCGCCCCAGCTTGCGTCCCCTGGCGCCGAGCCCTGGAGCATCACCGTCGCCGTGGCTGACGGCCCCGATACGCTGACCTACACTTCGGTGGCCGAGTGGTCCTCCGAGTCCGGCACTACGATCCGCATGCCCGCCTTCGCGGCTGGGGCAGGGCCGGTGCTCCTGCTGCTCGACTCCGCAGGCGAACTCCCCGTCTTCCAGCCCGGCGACACCATCGATCTCGAACTCGCTGTGGTGGACGACCCGACCGCTACCACGCCCACGCTTCAGGTGCTCTCCGTCCAGGCCGCCTTGCCCGCTTCCCTCGGCAGCGCCGCGCAATCCGCCGTGGCCCTGTGGGTCGGCGCCGATGGCTCGACCTACTTCGCCAACGCCCAGCATCTCGCCGGCGATTTCAATTACCCCGCCGCTCCGCAAGACGCCGCCCGGGTCAATCTCGGCGCGGACCGTGCGATGAACGATGCCGCCGGTCTCCTGACCGAAACGAACGAAAACGACAATATCGCCGTGGCCAATGTCACCATTGTCGAAGGCTCCACCGTCGACATCGCCGTCACGGCCTTCGAGGTCTCGCCGGAAACCTACTTCCCGGGCGACCTAGTCCCGACCACGGTCACGCTGCGCAACCGGTTCTCGACCCACAACACCGGCTTCTGGCTGGAATTCCGGGCGCAGACGGCAGCCGCTCCGTACTTCCATCGCATCCCTGTGTCCGGCGGATGGGCCATCAACGAAGACCGCACCTTCGTCCTCGACCTGCCCACCGCCGGCCTTCTCGGTGACGCCCTCGGTCGCTTGCCGGTCTTCGCCGTGGCCAACATTTCGGATGCCTACCCCGGCAACAACACGGTGCAGCGCGCCATCAACCTCGCTTCTTCAAGCACCGACCTCTTCCTCTCCGCCCCTCAACCCAGTTCACTCTTTGCGGGCGGCGATGTCGCATTCCAGGTGGAACTTTTCACCCACGACAGCTTCTTCGGCTCCATCGACCTCGTGGTTCAAAACGCGGCGGGTGGCTTCGTTGCCGAAGTCCCCGCACCGTCCCTGGCTCATCGCCAGTATGCCCAGGACGTCCCCGGTCCGGTGGACCTGACCTGGAACACGACGGGCCTGACACCGGGCGATTATCGCATCGCTGGCGTGGCCATCGACGACGCGACCTCGGAAACCCGTGCGAGCGCTCTGTCCGCCCCGTTCACCATTATCCCCCGCATTGAATTATTGGTCGATGTGGAGCCGGACCGGCGCTATTACGATCAGGGCCAGCCGGTTCAGATCACCGCCGTGGTGACCAACGGCTCACCCAGCGAAGCCCTGCCCGCCGGAACGCTTCTCTCCCTCAGCGCGACCGACGCCCTCGGCACGCACTACGAACCGGCCAGCGTCACCACGCTCGCCGCGCTGCTGCCGGGCGAGAGCGCCACCGTCAATTGGGTCCTCGATTTCCTGCCCGAGCAGGATTACATCGTCGCCGCCCAGGCCACGAACACGGCGCGCGCGCTCTCCGCCGCCGACAGCGCCCCCTTCACCGTCGGTCCCGCCGACCTGCTGCCCGCTGAGGAGCTTCATCTCCTCACGCTTGCTGGGCTGCCGATGCCAAACTACGTGAACAGCTTCGAGGCCTCCCTCGCGGTTTCCTCCGTTGGCGAGTTCCCCCTCGAAGTAGGCACCGACGAAATGGCGGTCCGCGAAGGGAGCCGTCCGCTGGCACTTGTGAATCTGGCTCCGTTGAACTATCTCGCGAAATTGCCGTTGGCCTATTCCGTGGAAATGCCCCAGCCGATCGCTGTGCGCCCCCGCCAGGACTACGCCTTTGGCGCGGTCCTCGGCCGCGACGCCAACCGCGCCACTTCGGTCACACTGATTCAGACGAATGTGGCTGGCCGTGAAGTGGGCGAACGCTTGACCCTGACTCCGCAAGGGGCCTTCTCCGGTGTTGAACGTTTGGAAGGCACCCTGACCACCCATCGCACCACCCGCTTCCTGCGCTTGGTTGCGGAAACGGTGGATCCGCGGATTGAACTCCAACTCTCCGATATTCAGGTCAATCCGGGCACCGTGCCCAGCCAGACCCGCCCGGCGCCCAGCCCCGATCCGTACAGCGCCCTCTGGACGCCGTACGACAGCGCCCTGCCTTGGATGCTGGCCGACGACCTGGGCGATGGTCCCCGCACCGTCCACGCCCGCACCCGGACGCGGTTCGAGGTGGTCTCGCCCGAACCCGTCATCGACCTCCTCGCGGGCGACAGCCCCGCCACCGTCACGCTGGCGGTCAATGGCCAGCTGGCCGATCCCGCTGTACTTTTCGATGGCAATATGACGACGCCCCTGGCGCATCGCGATTTCGTCCTCGATCTCGAATTCCCGGACGTTGTCACGGCGGACAGCCTCGCCCTCTGGAGCACCGCCCAGTCGCTGATCTATGAAGTCCGCGTCGAGGGCTCCCTCGATGGCCGCATTTACTTCCCCGTGTCCTACTACTTCGCTGACGATGCGCCGGGCATTGGCTCCTGGACCTTCGACGCTTCGGGCACGTGGCGTTTCTGGCGCGTCGAAGCGCTGGGCTATGATGGCGCCGCCACGGAACTCAGCTTCCGCGGCCTCGCCCGCCCGAACGCCGACACCGTTATCGTGGATCGCACGCCGCCCGCGGTGGCGCTCCAGCGCCTGACCCCCAGCCCCACCAACGCGGGCGAAGTCGCCTTCCGTGCCACCACTTCGGACAACCTCTCGGGCGTCGAAAGCCGCAGCCTCCAATCGCTGCTGGGCATCACGCCATACGGTCCCGATCCGGCCAGCCTGGACCTCTCGCTGCCGCTGCCCGAGGGCGACCAATCCCTGATCTTCTCCGCCACCGATGCGGCCGGAAACACGAACTCCGCCACGGCGTTTGTGCTCGTCGACCGCACACCTCCGTTCCTGACCCTCGATAAACCGGAGTATATCCTCACGAACAGCACCGACCTGGGCTTCACCGGCTTCACCAGCGATTCGCTCTCCGGCGTGGCCTCGGTCGAGCGCCGCGTCCTCGAAGACGGCCCCACCTGGACCGAAGTCGCCACCGCCGACGGACCCTTCGCCGTGCCCGTGGGCTTCTATCCCGAGGGCATTTACTCCCTCGAGGTCCAGTCCACCGACCACGCCCAGAACACCGCTGGGCCGCGCACCATCACCTTTGCTATCGATCGCACGCCGCCTTTGATTTCCATCACACACCCGGCCGCCGTCGACTATTGGTTCAATGCCGCCACGGCACCGGTGGCGCTGACCTGGACATCGGCCGACGACGACGTCGCCACGAGCGAAGGCCTCCTCGCCCGCACAGAATTCGAGGGCGGCGACGACCCGCTACGCACGGTTTCCTCCGGCGATTATGCTATAGAAGACGGTGTTTATTTCCTCGAAGTCAACGGGCGCGATTTCGCCGGCAACGTCGCCCCGACCACCTCGACCCTCTTCGCTATCGATACCGTGGCACCTGTGGTGGCGATCACAGCTGTCGATCAGCCATCGGCCTACGATGGCGCGGTCACGCTGTCCGGCACGGCCGACGAGGTCACGCCGGGCTCAGGCCTGATGGAAGTCTTCGCCCGCATCGACGGCGGCGCCTGGCAATGGCTCCTCACCGCCGACGGAGCCGACCATGCCGACTGGACGCTGCCGCTCGATCTGCAAATCGGCGTCCACACCATCGAAATCCAGGCCTTCGACATCGCCGGCAACCCGTCGGCGCTCGCCTCGGAGACGATCACGGTACTCGAAGTGACCCCCACGCCGACTCCCACGCCGACCCCTACTCCGACGCCTACGCCGACTCCTACTCCGACGCCTACGCCGACGGCAACGGAGACGCCGACTCCCACGCCCACGCCGACGGATACGCCAACGCCTACCCCGACGCCTACGCCGACGGACACACCGACTCCGACTCCGACCCCGACCCCAACTTCGACGGAGACACCCACGCCCACGCCGACGGAGACGCCTACGCCAACCTCGACGCCTACACCCACGGACACGCCGACTCCGACCCCGACGCCAACCCCGACGGAGACGCCTACTCCCACGCCAACCCCGACGCCTACGCCGACGGATACGCCTACCCCGACTCCGACTCCGACGGAGACACCCACTCCTACGCCAACCCCGACTGATACGCCGACCCCAACTCCGACGGAGACGCCCACTCCGACGCCGACACCCGCTCCATGCGAATGGCCCACCGGCCTCATCGGTGACGCCGCCGTGGTCGCTCTCGGCGATGTGGATCTGCGCGGGTCCACGGTGCTGAACGACGGCTTCGATGGCTGGTACGAAGGCACCCTTCTGGTCCGTGGCGACGCCTTGATTCGCGGCACGATGCAGGCCGGGTTGGTTCGCGCTGGCGGCGAGATCGACCAGCGCGGCTCGACCACCGCGACCAATGTCGCCTACGATCCGGCCATCGCCGCCCTCGATCTGCCCTCCGCCGACTTCTCAGCCTTCGCGGTCGATTCGGCGGCGGATCGCACGCTCCAGGGCACCTCAACCCTGGCCCCAGGCGTCTATCGCGACGTCACGGTGAAGAAGAACGGCCGCCTGACGCTCGAACCCGGCATCTATGCCTTCCGCAAACTCGCCTTTGAGAGCAGCGCCTCGGTGCACATCGCCGGAGCCACAGGTACCGCTCACCTCTTCGCCCGCGACGGCCTCAGCACAAAGGGCGCCTCGTCCTTCAATGCCACCGGCATTTGGGACGACAGCGACCGCCTCTCGATCTACGTCGGCGACGGCGCCCTGATCCACTTCAAGGGCGCGGTGACTGCCAGCATGGTGCTCTACGCCCCCGGCGCGGACCTCGACTTCGACGGCTCCGGCCGCTTCGACGGCGGGGCCCTCGTCGTCCGCAACATCGAGGCAAAGAACGCCTTCTGGGTCGGAGCCAACGGCCCCAACGAGTTCGAAGGCTGTACCGAGCCGACACCCACGCCGACCCCAACGCCCACGGAAACGCCGACTCCCACAGCGACTTCGACCCCGACGCCGACGGCGACACCCACACCTACACCCACGGGGACGCCCAGCCCCTGCTCAGCGAACCCGCTCGACATCGCCACGGATTTCAACGTGCTGATCTTCGGTGATGTCGTGCAGAACGGCACCGACGTCGAAGGCCGCTTCGCCATCGGCGGCAATGCCACGCTGTCGAGCTACTCCGTCGGCGACCGATTGCCCTTCGCAGGCAATGCCCGAGACGACCTGATCGTGGGCGGCCATCTGACCTTCTCGAACGGAGCCGTGCCCAACGGCGCCTTGGCCTATGGCCTCAGCGCCCAGATCGCCGGCAACACCAGCTTCGGCGGCGACGTCCGCCAGGCCACGCCCTTCGATTTCGCCGCCGCCGAGGCCCAAATGCTCGCCCTTTCCGACGCCTGGGCGGCCCTGCCCGCCAACGGCCAGGTCGAGATCAACTACTGGGGCGGTTCCACGGCCCAGATCGTCCTGACCGGTACGGACCCGAACACCAACGTATTCGACGTGCCGAGCAACGATCTGTGGAGCGCCAACACGCTCGCCATCGACGTCCCCGCCGGGGCCTCGGCGATTCTGAACGTGCGCGGAGCGGCCAACGCCCGCATGCGCCAATTCGGTTTCGACCTCCGCAACGGGGCCACCCGTGAACGCATCGTCTATAACTTCCCCGACGCGACACACGTTTCGCTCGACGGGGTCGGCATCCAGGGAGCCCTCCTCGCTCCTCACGCCGACATGGCCTTCGATAACGGCGTGATCTACGGCACACTGGTCGGCGCCTCGCTGACCGGCTACGGTCAGTCGAACCACCACCCCAGCAGCCTCTGCAATCCGCTGCCCGGCGGCGGAACGCCGACCCCAACCGCGACTCCGACGCCGACCCCAACACCATCGGCGACCGTGACTCCAAGCCCGACGCCGACGGACACGCCCACGCCTTCACCATCGCCGACGCCGATTTCCGCGTCCCTCGAAATGCAGGCGGCACTTCAGGGTTGGACTGGCAGCAAGCAGGAAACGCAGTACAAGCTGCGTCTGCGCAACACCGGCGCTTCGCCTTATGCGAACGTCTCTGCGCGGCTCTACTTCGACCTCAGCGAAGTCATCGCCGCCGGACTCTCCGCCAGCCACGTCGTCACCGACGTGTTCTGGAGCCAATGTGGCAGCGTCAGCCTCTCCCCGCCGCAGCCCTGGAGCGGCGACATCTATTACGTGCAGGTGGACTGGAACCAAGACATCGGCGCGGGCCAGACGTGTGAACTGCAGCTCCGCCCCCGTCTGTCCGGCTGGCAGCAGTCCTGGAACGGCGCCAACGACCCGGCATTCCAGGACCTGACGACTTCGTTCGCGCCAGCCCCGAACATTCCGGTGTATGTGGAGGGCCAATTGGTTTTTGGCACCCAACCGGGCACAACTTCGTCGAACACGCCGCACCAGGTCCCTCCGCCACCCACCCCGGAACTGCCGGAGGACGCCCTGCGCGTGACCGCGAAAGTGACCGGCGAGAACGCGCAGCAAACCAGCTATCACCTGCGCGTCCACAACGAGAGCGCGATGGCGGCGGAGAACATCACCGCCCGCTTCTTCATCGACACCAGCGAAGTGACCGCTTCCGGTATCGATACGTCTCAGGTCACCGTCGACATTTTCTGGAGCAAGTGCGGAACCGTCTTGCCCGCCACTCTCCAGCGCTATGGCGGTGGGTCGCTGGCCTTTGTCGACCTGCGATGGGAGACGCCAATCCCCGCCGGCGAAGTCTGCGACCTGAAGATGCGGCTTCGATTGGCCGACTGGAAAGCGAACTGGGACGGTGCCAACGATCCCAGCCGCGAGGGCATCTCCAGCCAATGGGTCGATACGCCGGACATACCGCTCTATCAGGACGACCTGCTCCTTTTTGGCCGGACTCCCTGATTTCTTTATCAGAACCCCTAGACCACATTGACCGCGACCCGAACGACCCCTCTCCCGAGTGACCCACGGATAACCTCCCATGAAGCTCTTCCGAAATCCCCGCACCCTTCGTTACTTCTCTTGGCCGGTGGCGTTTTTGACCGCCTTCATGATGGTCTATTTTCCGCACTTCGACAAGCTCGCCCACATCTATGCGCAGAACGGCTTGCAGATGGTGGACAGCGCGCCCCTCGAAATCAATTGGGGCCGCGTGGAAGAGCTTCCCAGCGGCCAGCGCGTCACCCCGCCCCTGGTCGCCCAAGCGGGCCGGCTGTCGAACCATCCCGTTCTGATCTACGAATTCGTCCGCAACGAAATCGCCTACGAACCCTATCGCGGCGCCCGCTTCGGCGCGCTGGGCACGCTCCAGCGCCGCAAGGGCAACGACACCGATCAGGCTCTGCTTCTCGCGGCCCTGCTGCGCGCGGCGTGGCGAAACCTGGACCGGGGCGAACCGGACCTTTGGGTTGTGCGAGGGCACGTGCGTCTGACATCGCGTCAGGCCCGTGACTTCATCGGCGCCGACACACCTCAGGCCATCCAGACCTATCTGACCCAGGCGGGCGTTCCCCATCGCATCGAGGGCAACACCGCCACCCAACGCTGGACCCTCTTGCTCGAAGACCACGTCTGGCTCCGCGGCGATCTGGAATATGGCCCCTTGCGCGGCACCCGCTTCGTCGCCGGCAACGATGGCATCCGAACAGACCTCGACCCCAGCTTCGTCCTCCAGGAAGAAGTCGCCGAAGTACCCACGCCTTTCGAACTGTCCGGCCTCGACGCCGATGCCTTTGTCCAGCAGGCCCTCAGCTTCCTCTCCGTCGATGAAGCCGAAGCCTCCGCCTCCGCCGTCCCTGAGGACTACCTGCTGACCCAGGCCGACAGCGCCGCCGCCGTATTCCGCAATTTCCTCGAAGAGGAAGGCCTGACGGTCGAGGAAGCCCTGACACGCCGCCGCCCGACGGTCGAGAAAATCGACACGCTGCCCGAATCCCTGCCCTACTCGATCCTGGGTCGCCCGGCCGTCTTGAAGGTCGCCGACATCGAAGACTTCCTCGCGCCCATGCGCCACGAGGTCGGCCTGCGGATTATCAGCGAATCCGGCGAAACCCTCGCCGAAGCCAACTTCGCCAGCGCCGCGCTTTTCGAAAACGTGCTCTCTGTGGGCTTTGTGTCCTCCGACGCCGCCGCCACGACGGAGACCTACAACCAGGCATCGCTCGCCCAGGGTGCCCTGCCGGTGCTGGGCCGAGTCACGCTCGGCGAGTCCGAAATCGCCCGCGCGTCCCAAGCCGTCGGCTACGGCGATCCGGTGCGCGTGGAAATCGCGCTCCAGGGCCCCGGCGAAGGCCAGCCCCTGCCCACCGCCGATCCCGCCGCCCGCCGTGAATCCCTCGCCACCCGCGCTGGTGCTTTATTCTCGGTGGCGGCCCTTCCGTCGCTCAACGAGCGCACGCTGCCCAACTACCGCGAGCGCCAGCAAAGCCTCACCACCACCCTCTCGCGTCTCTCGGAGGACCCGTCCGCCGGCGATCCGACGCGCGCGCTGGCCCCGACGCTGGATTTCACGGCGCAGGTCCTTCTGTCCCAGAGCGAGCAACTGATCGATCTGGGCGCGTTGGCCGCAGGGCATCGCGTGGCCCTGGCAGGCCAGTGGGCCCTGGCGGGCTTCGAACCCGTCCCCGCCGCCGATGGCACCTTTGGTGCCCCCCAGTGGCGCTTCGCCCTCTCGGAAGGCGCCCTGCCCATCGGTCCGGTGGTGGGCGAGAGCGACGCGCGCTACGCCCCGACCGATAGCGTCCAGTCGGCCCTCCAACTCACCCGCTCCGCCGTCCTCGCCAATGGCCCCTTCACGGTGCTTGGCCAGGCTGTCGAGCCCGTGACTGCAGGCCGTCTCATGCGCGACGCGAATTCCGCCGGCCTCGCGGCCGCATACGCCGTGACGCCGGAGAACGCCGAAGTCCTCGACGCCGCGGGCGACCGTGTCCCAGCGGATTCTGGCAACCTCGCCGCGAACCTCCAGGCCCGCGCCGACGCCGGAGCGTCCCTGCTGCTGGCCGATGGCCGCGCGGCCGCCAGCCCCGCCGAACCCGCCGGAGCCCTCGGCCTGGGCTGGGGCGCGTTGGCCCTCGATGGCCCCGCCTGGAAGACCGAAACGCTAGCCGCCGATGCCTTGGCGGTTTTGCCGCACCAGGCCTTCAGCGCCCAGCAAACGGAAGCCCTCTCCGGCATGATCGTGCGCCCGGGTCACTTGGTCGCGCCCAGCCTCGGGCCAGTCGATGGCGGTGGTCCGGCCTTGCGCCTGGCCCAACTCGCCATCACCGGCGCGGAAACCTACGAAGGCGCCTCCGTCGCCGTGGCGCGAGCTTACGTGGCCGCCGTCCATCCTCTGGCGGCCCTGTGCGCGCCCTTGGCTGCCCCCGCCTCGCCGGCGGAATTCGCCGCCAATGGCGCCACTGCCGTGGTGTTCCTCCACGCCCTGATGGAAGAGTTCTCCCGCCCCGAAGTCCTCGGCATGGAGCTTCTCCTCGCCCGCGACGGCGGTGACGAAGAAACACTCGCCCCGGGCTCGGTCTTCAACCCGGCTCACTGGGATCGCGTCACGGCCAAGGGCCTTTTCAACCAGATCATGACCGACTTCCGCTTCTTTGCCTATGACGGCGGGGGAGGGGAATTGGCCCGCCTCGATAGCAAGTCCGACCCGGACACGCCGGGAGAAGTCCGCGAAGCCCTCTGGCAGCTCAAGTCCACCCCCGGCTTCACCGGCGCCTTCGCGGGTCTCGACGGCTACAACGGCCCCCTCGACCTGCGCCTCGACGGCGAAGTGTACGAGCGCCGCTCGCGCACCGTCAGCCAGACCTTCACCATCGACGTCACCCCGCCGAACGTCGCGCTCAAGCCCTTCGAGGGCGAAGTGCGCGGCAATGTGGCCGTTTGGGGCACGGTTGAAGACATTCACCTGACCACCTATACCGTTCATCTCGCCGAAGCGGGAACTCAGGATTGGGTGCTGCTCAACACTGGCACCCGCGAAGTGGGCTCCGGCAACCTTGCGAACTGGGCCGCCGAAGCCATGCGCGCCAACGGCGACTATGTCCTGCGTCTTCAAGCCGCCGACGCCGCCGGAAATCTCGCCGAGGTCCAGACCCCCCTGACCGTCCGCAACGATGGCCTCTTCCCGCGTGTCGAATTCGCAGCCCCCGCCGGTGATCTGCTTACTGGCAACACGGCTGATCTCCTCGTCAACGCGCTCGATAACACACTGCCCGAAGACTCCGGCATCAAGTCCCTCCGCGTGGACCTGGACTACACGTGGGCGCGCTGGAACAACATTTCCGGCCAACTCGACGTCGAAGACCGCACGGAAAACCTGCTCGATTTCTCCGCGCCATTCAATCCCCAGCTCACGAAAACCTTCGCCAAGGCCCTCGACCTGCGCGGCAAGAAAGGCCTCAGCGGCCGGCCCCTGACCATTCGCGTCGCCGCGGAAGACGCCTTTGGCAACGTGACCAAGGACGAGCGCGAATACAATCTCGCCGGCTCTCTCTACAGCGTCGCACTCAGCAGTTCCTCCGTCATCGATCCGGCTAGATGGACCGGCAACCCAGCCGCCCACCGCATCATCGTCGATATCCTTCACGGCAGCGGCACACCGGCAGTCGAACTGCTCGACCAGAACGGCGCCCCCGTAGGCGCCGTGCCCTATGACTTCGGTCCCGCGCCGGTTCAGGCCGACACCTTCCTGACCAAACACATCTGGCGCGGCGAGCACGCCTCGCTGCCTCCCGGCCAATCGGCCCGTCAGTACCAGCTTCGCGTCTCGATCAATGGCCAATCGCAGATTTACCCGGTCCTGTTCCTCAGCGGAGCCGACCCGGCCCTCGATATCTCCGAACCCTTGAATACGCTGCTGCTCAAGGACAAGACGCCTCAGGTTCCCATCAACGGCTACGTGTTCAATCCTGTTTTCGACGCTGTCGGTGCGCCCGACGGCGGGGAAATCGGTCAGATCTTCCCCGCCGAGCGCCCCTATTGGCTCCTGTCCTACAAACCCCACAGCGCCGAACCGGTCATCGACAGCACCGAAACGCCTTACCTGATGTCGGTATACGGCGGTTTCGAGTCCAGTTGGAAGACCATCGACTACGGCTTTGAAAACCGCGGCGACGAAAACACCACCGCCACGCTTGGCACTTGGGACATTTCAAAGCTCCCCGTCGGTACCTACGACATCCGCCTCCTGGTTACCGACGGTCTGCGCTACGCCACGGGCTTCATCCCCGGCTACAAGGTCATGCACAGCGCGACCTTGCCCGGCGAGGACACGGACGACCGCACGCCCGGTTCCCTGCAACTGCGACAGGTCGATTTCTCCACCGATTTCGAAGGGATCTCCATCGAGATCGCCCGCGAGTACAACTCTTTCCGCTCCACCACCAAAGGCGACTTCGGCTGGGGCTGGCAGCTCGAAGGCCTGGACCTCACTCTCCAGAAGACCTCCATCGTCGAACCGGGCCTCGGCGATGAACGCATCGAAGCGGAAATCACCCTGCCCGACGGCCGCACCTTCACCTACGCCAACGCCCCCGTCCAGTTCGACCTCATCGACGAGGGCGACAATAGCTGGGGCGTCGAACGCGCCTTCATCAATCGCCCTTACGGCCAGATGCTCTGGCTGCCCGGTTACACGACGCCCTACGATGGACTCTTCGGCGACGGCGGCAATCCCTTCAGCCAGTACGACTACAACAACGAAGGCCACCGGGTCGTTCAGGCCTATCGCCAGGAACTGATCGCGCTCCGCGATAACCAAGGCATCGCTCTGCCCGATTGGCACGATGGGTCATCCAACCCCGATGGAACACTGGCCTGCCTCAAGTTGGAAGACGGTTCCTACCTGATCTACGAATGGGAGTCGGGCCAGCTCCTGCGCCAGGACGCCGGCCACGGCGAAATCGGCCAACCCGCTCCAGTCGCCGTGGACTATTCCTACAACGACACAGAAAACGGCACGGAAGTCCTGATCGAGGACAACCTCGGCCGCCGCATCACCGTCGAGCGCGACAGCGAGGGCCGCATCTCCAAGATCACCGACCCGCGTGGCTTCTTCTTCCTGTACACCTACAACGACAAGGGCGAGCTGTCGGAAATCACCGACCGCAACGGCAACAAGCGCTGGCTCTATTACGAGGACGAGGACTTTCCCCATTACCTGACCCGCATGGTGGTGGATCGCCAGGACTCCGCCGATCCGAATCATGGCGCGCCGGACTCGGGCGACGCGGAAATTGCCTATGACTACGACAACGACGCCCGCCTTAGCACGATCGAAACCGGCGCCGGCGATGTCGCCATGGAATACGAAGACAACGAAGCAGGTGGCGGCACCCACACCGTCGTCGACGAAGCCACTGGCGGCCGCACCGAAGTCGAATACGACGACGCCGGACGCGTCACCCGCCAAGTCGACGCCGCGGGCGTGGTCACCACCTACGACTACTATCCCGACGACAGCGACGACTACATCGCCGCCCCTCCCGGAGTGCTCAGGTCCCAGACCGTTGGCGGCGTGAAGACCGATTTCGAGTACGACCTCCAACCCTATCAGGAGCAGTACTACGGCATCGACGGCATGGCCCAAAACTACTTCGATTTCTGGAGCGCCCACTTCCAAGGCCGCACCGCCAGAGCCCCCGGCTACGACGATTATAACAACGGGAGAATGCGCCCCGGTTACCTGACCAGCCAGCAGGTTCAGCCGACCAACGTCAAGACCCCTGCCGTCGGCCCCGACGGCATCGACAACGGCGAGAAAAACTCGGTCCTGGTTCGCTACAACGAATCCAAGTTCAACATCGGCCAGGCCCCCGATGGAACCATGCCCGACGGCACCGGCAAGGTCCACTTCGTCTCCGACCCCGAAGGCCGCGACATCAACCTGTACTATGGCCGTCAGGAAGGCGGCGACACCCCGGTGCAGAAGAGCGCCCGCAACGAAGTCGGCGCCGTTTCCGGCCCCGGAGTCGAAACCCGGAACACCTACTACAACGCCGGCGATTTCATCGGCCGTATCGAGCAGACCGTCTCCCAGCGCGGCACGGAAACTCTCTCCTCCGTCACCTACACCTACGCCACCGGCTACGCCAACGAGGGCCCCTTCGCCACGCTTCGCACCGCCCTGGAAGCCGCCGTCCCCGCCGCCGTCCGCTCGGCCCATCTGCCCAGTTGGCCCAGCGGCGTCTGGCTGGAAATGCAAACCGTTAGCACGAGCAACCCCAGCAGCGGCGAGACCATCTCCGTCACCTACTCCGACGCCGAAGGCAACAACCTCGCCAGCTACGATCCGCAGGAAGAAAGCTGGACTTTCACAATCGCCGATGCTGAAGGCCGCGCGGTCTATAGCGCCACCAGTGATGGCGGCCCTGCGCTCTCGACCACCCGCACGACCTACGATGGCCTCGGCAACGTCCTCGTCAGCGAAAGCACCGGCCCCAACGGCGCCAGCCGCACCGAATACAAGTACGACGACCTCGGCCGTCAGTACCAGGTCATCTACGACGATGGCTCGGCCACCCAGACCGACTATCAGACCAACAGCGACGGCACCCGCTCGAAAATCGTCACCGATCAAGACAACAACCGCACGATCTCCGTGACCGATGGTTCTGGTCGTACTGTCGAAGAACGCTTCGAAGGCGCCGAAGGCTCGGTCCGCGTAACCCGCCATTTCTACGATGAATTCGGGCGGCGTTACAAGACCGTCTCGCCTCGCGGTCTGATCACCGAAACCGAGTTCGATGCCGCCGGTCGCGAAATCGCGACCCACGAAACCTACAACGGCGTGACCAATACCACCCGCCGCGGCTACGACCGCTTCGGCCGCCTCGCCTGGGCCCAGACCCCGCTCCAGGCCCGCGACGGCGTCCGCAGCACCTATCTCTATCGCACCGACACCGATGGTTCGACACCCTTTGCTGCCGACGACATCGCCAGCGTCGCCGAACCGGCCTATGGCCAACTCGTCGGTCTGTTCCACCAGGACACCGACCTCGTCGCGACCAACAACCTCGCCGCCGATGGCTCCGTGGTGGTCGCCGGCACCTGGGAACTCTATGAGCACGACGCCGAAGGCCGCCAGGTCGCCGTCGTTAAACCCGCCAGTCTCTCCGCCACCATCGCGGCCAACGGCTCCCTGACCAACGAAATCACCGCCCAGGTCAAGACCTACACGCGCTACAACGACGACGGTCAGGCCGAAGCGGTCATCTTCAATTGCGTCGGCTGCGAAGGCCTCGTCCCCGGCGATTACAACCAGACGCCCACGCAAAACGTCACGTTCCAGTTCGAATACGACGAATCCGGCAGCCGCACCAAAGCCATCTATCCCAGCGGCATCGTCAAGGAATGGCGCGATTTCCTCGACGCCGAAGGCGACCTCGAACGCGTCGTCGAAACGCAAGCCTCCCTCGCCACGCCCCCCAGCGAACCCACGCTCTCCAGCCTGCCCTGGAAGACGACATACTACAACGCCGACGGCCAGCGCGATCGCCTCGTCAAAGCCAACGGCGATGTGACCCGCTACTTCTACGATGACTTCCGCCTCGACTCGGAAACCTACACCCCCTCCGTCGCTGGGGCCATCGCCGAAACCATCGCCTACGGCTACGATGCCCGCGGCCGCCTCGACTCGCTGACCCACACCGTCGGCGATGTGGTGCGTACCGAAACGCGCACCTTCGACCGCGAAACCGGGCGCCTCGAGTACGTCGAAAAAGACCCCGCGCCCATCGATTACGACTACGATCAATTCGGATCGCTGGCCTCCATTTCGACACTCGGTCATACCGTGTCCTATAAGTACGACTTCGCCGGCCGTCTCTCCGAAGTCCTCGCCCCCGAAGCCTCCTGGCGCATCGAATACAACCGCGCCGGCCTGAAGAAGCGCGTCACAAACCTGACCACCGGCCTTGTCGAGGAACGCGCCTACGACGCCCTCGGCCGCCTCGAACTCATCACCCACACCGCCGCCGACGGCACCGTCGTCTTCGCCGCCGACTACGTTCTCGGTGCCGATGGCACCCGCCTCGGCATCGTCGAGCGCCGCGGAGAAAACTCCGCCGTCTGGACTTACCACTACGACCGTCTCGGCCGGCTGACCCTCGAACGCCGCGAAGCGGGCGGCCAGATCGTCCGCGAAGTCGCCTACGGCTACGACGCCGACAGCAACCGCATCCTCGAAGACGCCGCCGACAAGCCCGCCCGCCATTATTTCTACGAACCCGGCACGCAACGCCTCGCCGCCATCCGCGAAGGCGCCACCCGCGCCACCGCCAACACAGCCGTCGAGAGCTTCACCTACAACGCCAACGGCCAGATGCTCACCCGCACCAACGACCGCACCGGCGCCACCACCCGCTATTTCTGGGGCCGCGGAGAAACCCTGATCGCCGCCGAAATCCCCGGCACCGATCCGCTCCGTGTCGAATACGACTACGACACCAACAACGACCTCATCGGCCGCCACGTCTTCGACGAAAACGGCCAGCGCCTTACTTCCGAACGCTACGTCGTCGATCGCGAAAACCCCACAGGCTACAGCCAGACCCTCGCCGAAATCGACGCCACCACCGGCCGCGTCCGCGCCCTCAACACCTGGGCCGACACCCTCATGGCCCGCACCAAAGTCGAACCCACCGGCGCCGAAGAACGCTTTGTCAGCGCCGACGCCCTCGGCAGCCTCCGTGCCACCACCGACGCCCAAGGCTACGTCCAGGACACACGCGACTACGCCGCGTTTGGCGAACTGCTGTCGGACGACATGAAGCCCGGCGCCCAGGAAACGGCCTATGCGTTTACGGGGCAACGGCTCGATGGGGCGACGGAGCTGCAGCATCATCGGGCAAGGTGGTTGACCGCTGACATTGGGAAGTGGGCATCCATCGATACCTACGTCGATTTCCCCAATAACCATATTAGTAGCTACGGCTACGTAGGGGCGAATCCTATCGGGATGTTTGATCCTTCTGGGTGGTTTTCGCTGGCGGAAATTTCCATTTCGGGCGTAATACAAGCTCTATTAGCCTATGTAATAGTTCCGGAAATCACCTCTTTCCTGCTCAGAACGATTGTGAGCGCTTCAGGAATAGACGCCAGCATATTATATATCCCAATTCTGGACTTCCTGATGGAAGTTATGGGTTTTGACATATTGATGGATCGCTTCATGGAAGCGGTATTGGGAGTTGAGGATTGGGAGTCCGTTAGCGAAGAGCAGGCGAACGAGATTATCCTGCAGATCAGCAAGGCTATATCATTGATAGTCCTAGCGATATCCGGTGTTGATCTTTTGACATCTATAGTCGAATTCGCTATAAGTAGATCGTTGGGGAATTTAATAGAACTTGCACAGTCAATTTTTTACTTTATCATAGCCGTAGTCGAGGCATATGAAGTTTTTGTTGGTGCGCCACCGCCACCTCTGCCAGGGCAAGAGGAAGAAGCGGGGCCATCGAGATCGTCGAGTTCTTCACTCTCTAGGAGCCTTATCGAGGTACTTGCGCGTCCGCTTGGTGCGAAGTCTAATCAACAGTACGGTCTATATGTACTCCTGGACAGTCGTAATAGGAATGTCAAATATGTAGGGATAGGTGTTGTAAATGATCGGCTCGCATCACATAAGAAGACAAAGCCAAAGCACATCGGCGTGACGTTATTCACGACGGGCAGCCTCACAAAAGCGGAAGCACGCGGGTTGGAGCAGAAGCTCATGGATGAATTCGGAGGTCCAAAGTCTGTCAACAAGAAAACACCATTGTGGAATAAAATCCGCTCGTTCACTGATCGAAATGGAAATGCGAAAAATTACCGCAAGGCCGTGACAGAAGAACTCTTCAAAGAAGCCCTTGACAGAATCAATCGAAGTGGTGGAAAAAATCCCCTGCGGAGGTAGCTGCATATGATTGAATACGGCGATTACAAGCAAATGCCAACTCACCCGTCCGGGGTATCGGATGAGGGCTTCGTCAGCTTCTGTGAAGAGCTTAGGGATCGAGGAGAAACAAGTCTTGCTCTTGACATGGACGACGTTGCATTTGCCCACGTGCCGTGGGAAGCGATGGCATTTGTCAAGAATTTACAACTGATCGGTACCCCGAAGAATTTCGAGGGAATATCAGGGCTTAGTCAACTCGAAGACTTGTCGCTAACTTCTACGAAGATAGAGACACTGGACCCTCTGAAGGATATCACCTGTCTAGAAATACTGTACTTGTTCTCCTCCGTACCGAAGAATGTTCAAAGTATCGGAAAACTGTCTAGGTTAAAGGCACTCTTGCTTGTTGACCTGAAGAAACTGCAAAATTTGGAATTTATAAGCGGGCTGTCTCAATTGCAGTATCTTGAAGTTTCCTCCGTAAGTGGTGTCTCCTCGTTTCCTGACTGCTCCGGCCTCACTCGTTTACGCCGCGTGGACCTCGAGTCGTTGAAGGATTTGACTTCGCTGGAGGGATTGGCCAAAGCCCCGAATCTCCACACAGTCTTATGTGTTATGTGTAGGGGGTTGAGCCTTAACGCTTTCACTACGCTTTCCCAAAGCAAGAGCCTGACGAAATTTGAAATCCGCCATTCCAGCAACAAGACGAAGGCGAGTATTGAAGCATTGTTTCCAGGAAAGGTCGGCGAACAATGCGAGGATATACCGGAAAATTATACTGTAATATAAAGTTGTTCAACGTTTCGAATTATGCCTCTATCGTGATGCATTGGTACGTTCCCTTGCTCTCGTCTTCAACTCCCCCCTTGACCACCTCCCGCCCCCAACCCCATTCCCTCTCCCATGACCGCCTCTCTCGACGCTTTCTCCACGCCCATGATGCGCCAGTACGCGGGGTTGAAGCGTGAGTATCCGGATGCGATTCTGTTCTTTCGCTGCGGGGATTTTTACGAAACCTACGCCGAAGACGCCGAAGAAGCCGGGCGCCTGCTGAACATTATCGTCACCCGCAAGGGCATGGGCAAGGACGGCGATGTGGCGATGGCCGGCGTGCCGTATCACGCGGCCGAGGGCTACATCGCCAAACTCGTCCGCGCCGGCAAACGCGTCGCCGTCGCCGAGCAGACCGAGGACCCGAAGCAGGCCAAGGGCCTCGTCCGGCGCGAGGTCATGCGCGTCGTAACTCCAGGCACCGCAACGGACGAAGCCCTTCTCGAAGACAAAGCCAACAACTACCTCGTCGCCCTCTGCCCCATCAAAGCCAAGGGGTCATCCACTCCCGTTTGGGGCGTCGCCGTGGCCGATGTTTCGACCGGCTTTTTCGCCCTCTCGGAAACGTCGGCCGACGATGCCCAGGGCCGCCTTCTCAACGAACTGGAGCGCCTCGAGGCGAAGGAAATCCTCCTGCCCGACGACGCCGAAGCTCCCTTCCTGGAACCTCTTTTCCTCGAACGCAACCTCACCGTTTCCAATCGTCCGCGCGACGACTTCCGGCCCGAGCCGGCCCGCCAGCTTCTCCTCGATCACTTCCGCGTGCAAAGCCTCGAAGGCTACGGCGCCGAGGACCTCACCGCCGGGATCGCCGCGGCTGGCGCGCTGCTGCGCTATCTGAAGCAAACCCAACGCTCCGCCATCGCCCACATCGCCGACCTGCGGGTGCATTTCGCTCAGGGCTCGATGGTCCTCGACGCCGTCACCCAGCGCAGCCTCGAACTCGTCCGCGGCCTCCAGCACGAAAGCCGCGAGGGCACCCTCCTCTCCGTAATCGATCGCACCCAGACGCCCATGGGCGGCCGCATGATGCGCGCCTGGTTGCTGCAACCCCTGTGTAATCAATCGGATATCGAGTCCCGCCTGGAAGCCGTCGGCGATTTTGTCGATCACCTCAACCTGCGCACCGTCGTCGGCGAAGCCCTGCGTGGCGTCCGCGACCTTGAGCGCATCGTCGGCCGAGCCAGCATCGGCAACGCCGGCCCCCGCGACCTCGGCACCCTCCGCGAAGGCCTTCGCCGCCTGCCCGCCCTCAAGCAAGCCCTCGCTTCCTCCAAGTCCAACCTTCTCAAAGACCTCAGCAGCCGCATCGATCCGCTCGACGACCTCGCGGATACGCTGGCCGAGGCCCTCGTCGAGGAACCGCCCACCACCCTCTCCGGCGGCCAAGTCATCCGCGAAGGCTTCTCGCCCGACCTCGACGAAATTAAATTCACCGCCCGCAACAGCAAGGACTGGATCGCCCAATTCCGCGCCCGCGAGGCCCAGCGCGTCGGCGCCGAAAAGCTCAAGGTCGGCTTCAACAAAGTCTTCGGCTACTACATCGAACTCACAAAAGCCCAGCTCCGCGCCATCGGCGGCGAACCGCCCGAGGGCTACATCCGCAAGCAAACCATCGCCAACGGCGAGCGCTTCATCACCCAGGAACTGAAAGAAAAGGAAGACATCATCCTCCACGCCGAGGACCGCATCGCCGCCCTCGAGGCCCAGCTCTTCGATGAACTGCGGCGCCGCGTGGCCGACCGCGCCGTCGATGTTCTCCGAGACGCCGAAATCGTCGCCCAGATCGATTGCCTCCGCTCCCTCGCTGAAACTGCCATCTCCGGCCGCTATGTCCGTCCCCAGATCAACGACGACGGACTCATCGAGATTCTCGACGGCCGCCACCCCGTCCTGGAGGCAATCCAGACCGACCCGCCGTTTGTCGCCAACGATGTAATGCTCAGCCCCGATGATTGCCAAGTTGCCCTCATTACCGGCCCCAACATGGCGGGTAAGTCCACCTATATCAGGCAGGCAGCCCTCCTTACCCTGATGGCCCACATGGGCAGCTTCGTCCCCGCGCGCTCGGCCAACATCGCGCTCGTCGATCGCATCTTCACGCGCGTCGGCGCCCACGATGCCCTCGTCCGCGGCCAAAGCACCTTCCTCGTCGAGATGACCGAAACCGCCAATATTTTGCGCAACGCCACCAGCCGAAGCCTCGTCATCCTCGACGAAATCGGCCGCGGCACCTCCACCTACGATGGCCTTTCCATCGCCTGGGCGGTCTGCGAGTACCTCTACAACACGCCCGGCCAGCGCGCCAAAACGCTTTTCGCGACCCACTATCACGAACTCACCGCCCTCGAAGCCGCCATGCCTCGCCTGCGTAACTTCCACGTCGCCGTGCTCGAGGAGAAACAACGAATCGTCTTCCTCTACAAACTCATCCCCGGCCCGGCGGACGAGTCCTACGGTATCCATGCCGCTGAATTCGCTGGGGTTCCCGCGCCCGTGGTCCATCGCGCCTGGGAAATCCTGGGCCGCCTCGAAGCCGGCGAGGCCGTCGCCCCACGCGTCGGCGAAGTCGGCGAAGAATCCGAAGCGAAAGCCATGACGGCCAAGAAGAAGGCCTCGATCCTGCCCAAAGCCGATCCCTGGTCCGATCGCCAACTCTCCCTGTTCGACACCGCGCCGCCCAATCCGGCGGTCGAGCGCCTCAAACTCGTCGATCCCAACCGCCTCACGCCCCTCGAAGCCCTCGCCGTCCTCGCCGAACTCAAGAAGATTTCTGAGACTCGGAATTGAACGGCTTCATCGGATTTTCCTCCAGGCTCGTATAAATCGTAAAGGCCACAAACAACAAACCGAACCCGGTGAAAACTTCCAGAACCGACAACCATTGGGCGATAAAGTGCTGCGGAGAAATACTGCCATAGCCCACCGCCGTTACCGTGACCGCACTATAATAAAGGGCCTCGGCAAAATCCTTGATCTGATTCTCCGGGTTCGAGCCAAACCAATCGCGCGGCATAAAATAGAACACCGCCGCCGCATTGATGATGGCCTCTCCGTAACTCCGCAGCGCCATCGCCACTCGCTGTGACGGTCTCAACGCGCTGGAACCGTGCGGAATACGCACCTTGTCCACCGCGTCCGAGACAAACGCCAAGAGGATCTCGTTATTGCGCGATTGGAAATACAGATAGCTCGCGATCAACATCGGCCAATATCCAAGGCTTCGATTCCAATTGCGGATCGGCGACTCTCCAATGAAAAAGTCCACCACCAAGAAACTCATACACAATATCAGGCTCAGAATCAAATAGCCCGTATCCATCCACTCCATCAAATTCGCTTTCGCCGAACGATAACGCAAGAACTTCTTCACCGAAGGCGTCCGGCGGATTCTCCGCGCCGTCAGGTGCTTCAGCACCCTCGCCACCGCGTAAGTCGGCGAGAACAGCGCCTTCAGCGCGAACTTGAAAATGGACAGCGAGGGCTTCAGAAAAGTTGGACGTTGCATGGCGTCGGGCCGCTCCCAAACGGCTCCTCCTTCGCCACGCGCCATTGATGCCAAAGCTGCCCTAGTAGAAGCCAAAGGCGTTCAGCATGACCGTGAACACATGTGTATTGTCGTTCTTGCCCCGCACTCGCCAGGCCCCCGGCCCCGTCGCCCAAATGGGAACGGATACCGCCGTGTGGTTATCCACGGCGTACCGGATCTCCGGCGTCTGCCCCGGTTCCAGATTCCGGAAAATCGGCCCCACCATTGCCGGACCGCCGCAATCGTGGTCCGCGCACACAATCACCAGCGTCTCCTCAGCCCGGCCCGTCTCCTCCAGCCACTTCCTCACCGCCAGCACCGTTTCGTGCAGCGTCTTCATTTCCCCCAGCAAAATCTCCGGATCCGTCCGATGTCCAGTCAGGTCAATGGTCCCCGCCTCGATCATCAGGAAAAACCCCTCCTCATGCGCCCTCAACAAATCCAGCGCCATCACCGATAATTCCGCCAATTCCGGTTCGCGCGATTCCAAGGTCCGCGACGTCGCGAACACCATATGGTCGTCCGGCGTGTCATCGAACGTGCCAAAGACCTTCCGCCCGCTCATCGCCACCGGATCCAGCTCTTCCAGGTTCTCCAGCGTAAAGTACAGGTAGCCCGCCCCCCGCGCCGCCGCCACGATTTCCGACTCCGGAATCGGCTCGTGATCCGGGATCTCCTCGCCGGGGTATTGCTGCAACACAGCCCCGCCCAGAATCACATCCACAAACGGCACCTCGAAGAACTGCTGCCAGATCTCGTTCACCAATCGCCGGTGCATCACCTTCGCATAGAACGTCGCCGGTGTCGCGTGGTTCACCGCCATGTTCGTCACGATGCCGACCCCCTTGCCCCGGCGGTCGGCAATTTCCGCGATCGTGTCCATCGGCTCCCAATCCGGCCCCACCCCCACATGCCACAGATTCGTCTTACGCCCCGTGGCCATCGCCGTGCCGCAACTCGCCGACTCGCTCACAAACGAATTCAGGCAATACGTCGTCAGCAACCCGTTGCTGCCAAACTCCTCGAACGCCAGCCTCGGCGGCGCGTTGCCCGTCATCGATTGACTGCCGAACATCGTATAGGCCGCGTAATCCACATGCGTCTGCGACATCCCGTCGGCGATGATCAGGATCACGTTCCTGGCCCGCTCCGTCGCCGGTTGGCCATTCATCAGCCAAGATTGCGCCCCGCCAGGGCGGGGGAGAGCCAGAGAGAATAGCAAAAGGAAGAGACTAAAGTAAATGCGCATCATGCCGTCAATTCTAGGCACAGATCCCCGCATCAGTCACCCGAAATCGCGTACTTTCCGATGACGTACAGAATCTTGTACCCGGCCCGGAACGTCCCGCTGATCGTCCCCGTGATTTTGCTGACCCCCACCCGCCGCCGATAACTCACCGGCACCTCGGCGCATCGCAGGCCCCGCCGTACCGCCTTGATCTGCATCTCCACGGTCCAGCCAAAATTCGTGTCCGTCATCCCGATACGCTCCAGCCCATCGCGGCGGATCGCCCGGAACGGCCCCAGATCCGTCCACCGGTAACGCCAGATCGCCCGCATCAGAAAACACGCCAGCGCATTGCCGAACCGCGCCTGCGGCAGCAGCGCCCCCTCCTCCGACTCGCCACGCATCCGCGACCCGACCACGAAATCCGCATCGTTCGCCAGGATCGGCCCCAGCACCCGGTCGATCTCCTCCGGGTGGTCGCTGTAGTCCGCGTCCAGAAACGCCACCACCTCGCACTCCGGAAGGTTCGCGATCCCCGTTAGGCAAGCCTGCCCGTACCCGCGCCGCTCCTCGCGCACCACGCGAACCTTTTCATGAGCCGAGGCCGCCACCTCGCCGGTGCGGTCCGTCGAACCGTTATCCACGACAATAACGCGCTCGATTCGGTCCCAGGGCAAATCCCCCAGCACCAGACCGATGCTTTCTTCTTCGTTCAGGGCTGGAATGATCACGCAGACCCGCGCCGAATCCGCGTCCAGGGCGCTCAGATCCGCACCCCGTCGGTGGTCGTCATCGCGCGGAACTTCTC
Organism: Sumerlaeia bacterium; assembly: GCA_040219255.1. Lineage (GTDB taxonomy): Bacteria > Sumerlaeota > Sumerlaeia > SLMS01 > JAHLLQ01 > JAVJSW01. Next base: position 42,890 of record JAVJSW010000065.1, on the reverse strand, counting down.
CAGGATACGCTTCGTTACCCGGCCCGGCGCGCCATCGCCGATCACGCGTCCGTCCACCTTCGTCACGCTGATGACTTCGGCCGCCGTCCCCGTCAGGAACATTTCGTCCGCCGTATACACCTCATAGAGCGCGAACCGCTCCTCGCGCACCTCGATGCCCAGGCCCTCGGCAATCTCCATCACGGCGTCGCGCGTCACGCCCTTCAACGCACCGATGAACGTCGGAGGCGTGATCAGCACCCCGTTCTTCACCAGGAACACATTGTCCGCCGAAGCCTCCACAACGTGCCCCTCGCTGTTCAGCATCAGCGCCTCCAGGACCCCCGCGTTGTTCGCGTTGATCTTGGCCATGATGTTGTTCAGGTAGTTCAAGCTCTTCACCCGCGCGCTGAACGTATCCGGCGCGATACGCCGCGTTGCCGCCGTGATGATCGCCAGACCCTGATCGTACAATTCCTTCGGATAGATCTGAATCGTCGACGCGATACAGATCACGCTCGGGTTCAGGCACTTCCGCGGGTCCAGCCCCAGCGTCCCCGCCCCCCGCGACACCACCAACCGGATGTAGCCATCCTCCAGCCCGTTGCGCCGGCAGGTCTCGCACACGATGTCTGCCATTTCCGCCGGCGTCATCGGGATTTCCAGCATGATTGCCTGGGCCGACATCCACAGCCGCTCCAGGTGCTCCTTCAGCCGGAACACGTTCCCGCCGTACAGCCGAATCCCCTCGAATACCCCGTCGCCATACAGGAAGCCGTGATCGAACACGCTGATCTTCGCGTCCGCCTTGGCAAAAAACTCGCCGTCGATATAGACGACTTCCGACTTCACATCGGTCGGCACGCCCGGTTTGGGCTGGGTGGTTGCGCTCAGGCTGGTATCCGTCATGGGGTTCGCTCGTGAAAGTTCAATGTTCTCAAAAGGAGTCATACCCTAGGGGCCCCACCCCACCAAAGCAAGAGCAACTCCGCCCCCGTCCGCCCGGAATTTCGACCCCGCCTCCGCCCCTCGTCAGGACAACCTTTCCGACTCGCCCAGTGCCTCGATCGATCGCCCCAGCAGCCTCACTCCAAAGCCCTCCGAGCCCTGCCCCCCGCTCAGGTCCAGCCAGCCGAACGCCTCCGCATCCGGCCCCGCGAACCGGTCCAGGAACGCCGCCGCCCTCAGCTGCCCCCCAGGCCCCTTCACCTCCGGCAAGCGCCACTCCAGCCGCTCACCCTTTGTCGAAAACTGAGCCTCCGTCAGCACCGGCAGCCTCCCAACCGCCTCCTCCGCCTCCGCCGCCGCCCGTTGAAGACGCTCCGCCAGCGCCTCGCTCCGCGTCGCGATCGCCCCCAGATGCCCCCCGTACGCCAGGCCGTCCCCAGGCGTCGTGCCTCCCACCGCCAACACCACCTCCGGGCCATCCTCCGCCGCCATCGCCGCCAAATCCGCCAGCCCCAGCAACCCCGCCCGGTCCGCCGCGCCCAACTCCACCCGCCGGCCCCTCGCGTCCACCAGTACTTCCCCCGGGATCCAACCCTGGCCCTGCATCGGCCCCTGCGCAAACCCCACCGCCAGCGTCAGCCGCACCGGCAACCGCCTCTTCACGGCCCCGTGGAACGCCCCAAACGCCACCGCCGCCGCCGCGTACTCGTTCGGCTGCTCAGCCTCCGGCGCCTGCAACCGCCCCATCGCCGCCAAGCCCAGCCCCGGGTGCAGCCGCCTCTCCGCCGGCCGGTACTTGAGCACCGCCACCCGCGTCTCCCGCGCCCCCGCCGACAGCACCCCACGGTGACCCGCCCGCAGCAGCGAAGACTCGTCCAGAACCGTCATCTCGAGTCCCTCGCGCCGCGCGAACTCGCCCATCTGCTCCGTCAGATCCCCCGGCGAAGCCAGCGACGGCGGCGAAGTCGCCATCTGCCGTGCCAAGTTCACCGAACCCATCGTCGTCCGGCACGCCTCCGCCAGCGACTCCAGCTCCGCCACCCGCTCCGCCGCTACGCAGAACGTCAGCTTCAGCTCCCCACGCCCTTCGCCCACCACGAACCGCTCGTCCACCCAATCGCCATGCAGCGCCCCCTCCACGAAACCACGCACCAGCAGCTCCGCCCCTTCGCCCGCCGCCGCCACTGCCAGATGCCTCAGGTCGTAGGCCCGGCACGTTGCCACGCACCGCGCCGCCATCGCCCGCAACGCCGCCAGCCCCGTCAGCGGCGCGTCGAATTCCGCCGCTTCCAGCAGCAAATGCGTCGTCCGTGCCCCCGAATCCGGCGCCAGCGTGCAGAACCACTCGCGCCCCGTCGTCCCCGCCCGCACCGCCTTGGCGAAAGCTCCCGCGTGGGGGCCGATGTCTGTCTTGTGCATCTTGTCTGTTTTGTCTGTTACGTGTATCTTGTCTTTTTTGTCCCCGAGTGACCCGTTGAGGGGACAAACGACAAGCGCGTCTGCTACAATTTCTGAAATGTCGGCGGAGGTAACGGTCAATGACGCCATGTCAAACGCGAGCTGCTTCGGTGAATGGAATTGCGGGTCATCGTGCCCAGAATCACGACGGCCGCGATCCCAGCGAAATCGAAGCACAAATCCCAGAAGTCAGGGCTCCGCCCTGGCACGTAGCCCTGATTCCACTCGTCCGCCACCGCCAGCAACGCCGGCACCAGCACCACGATCAGCCGCGCGTAAGGCACCGCCGGCACAAACGTCTTCCGGTCCGGCACCAGCGCCTTCCACAGCCAGAACGCGAGGCCCCCGTACATGCAGAAATGAATCACCTTATCCAGGCCCGGAATCATCCACCAACTGATGTCCGGCAAACCCGAGCTGGGCCGTGAATTGACCAGAAGCACCGCCCCCGCCCACAAGAACGCCAACACCAGCGGCACCGGCCGGACGGCCGAGAAAGGTTGAACCATGTCATTCGCGGAACTCACGGAACCATCAGCTCCGCCGGCGGAGCGCTCTCCACCCCCTCGCCGCCGATCGGCTCGTTCGACACCGGCAGCAGATGCTCACGCAGGAACTGCACGACAACCGCCTCGAAAGCGTTCCGGTTCTCCTTCTTCCGGAACCCGTGGCCCTCGTTCGTCGCCAGGAAATACCACACCGGCAAGCCCTGGCCGCGCACCGCTTCCACGATCTGCTCCGCCTCCGACTTCGGCACCCGCGGGTCGTTCGCCCCCTGCGCCACCAACAGCGGACTCTTGATCCGGTCGACCATGTTCGTCGGCGAGATCCGCTGCAGAAACTCCCGCATTTCCGGGTCCCGCTCGTCCCCGTACTCCTGCCGCCTCAAATCCTGGCGGTACTCCTTCGTCGATTCCAGAAAGGTCACAAAATTCGAAATGCCCACCACATCCACCCCGCAAGTGATCCGCTCGGCGAACAGCGCCATGCTCGCCAGAACCATGTACCCGCCGTAGGAGCCCCCGTAAACCCCCACCCGCGAGGAATCCAGCTCCGGTTGCAGTGCGATCCAGTCCAGCAATTGCCCGATATCGCGAACGCTGTCCTCGCGCAGCATCCCGTTGTCCAGCCGCGTCCACGTCTTGCCGTAACCCGTCGAGCCGCGCACGTTCGGCTGAATCACCGCGATGCCCAGCTCATTCACCAGGTAATTGAAGAATCCGGAAAAGTACGGCCGCGACTGGCTTTCCGGACCGCCATGAATCGCGATCAGCACCGGGTGCGGTCCTTCCCCCTTCGGCTTCATGATGAACGCCGGAATCCGCCGCGGCGTCCCGTCCGGCGCCTTGTCGAAGGTTGGATAGGTGAAGAAATCCGCCTTCGAAAATCCGTCCAGAGGCAACCCCCCAACCTCCGACTCCGTCCACCGCGTCAACTCATGAGAACTCACATCCAGCACATACACATCGCCTGGCGAAACCGTTGAATACAGCGAAAACGCCAGCTTCGAATCGTCGGGAGAAAACGCCACCGTCCCGATCACCCCTTGCGGGATTTCCACTTCCTTCGCCTCCAGCGACTTCATGTCGAGCAAACGCAAATGACTGATTCCATTCTCGTTCGTCACCACCGCCAGAGTCCGGCTCTTATGCGCCCGCTCCAACTCCGTCACGTCCCATGGCAATTCGTTCAGAACCACCCGAGACACGTTGTACTCCAGGTCGTAATACCGCAGCCGCTGGAATTCCGAATCCAGGTCCGACGAATAGAAAATCCCGGTGCCGCCATGATCGAACACCGCGTCCCCAAACGCCACCGGCCCCTCCGCATCCCCGTGCAATTCCAGCAGCGTCGCCGAGGTCCCCTTCTCATCCAGCGTCGCCACGAACAACTCCGTCTCGTTCACCGAAACGTAGCGCCCGATCAGCAGCTTCTGATCGTCGTCCGAAAACGAATAGGGATACCAATAGCCCATGTTCTCCGTCAGCCGGATCGTCGGAGAATTCGGAAAATCCGTGCGCTTCAGCGTCACATCGAAATCCTGCCCGTTTCGAAATGTCGACGAATAAGCGATCATTGGCTCGGTCTTCGCCCAAATCGCCCCCCGGTTCACCCCTCCATCGGTCAAACCAAGCGGCAGCCCGGTGCTCAGCGAATGCAGGTACAACTGCGACTGCTCGTTGCCGCCCGCGTCCAGAGAGAACAGAAACGCATCCCGCGGCCCTTCCCGGCCGAAACTTCCGCCGCTCACCGGCTCCTCGTAGAACGTCACCTGCTTGCGCATCCCCAGAGGCGCCCGCACCGTATGGAACTGAGGCGTGTTGGCGAAGCGCGTCGAGATCAACAACCCCTCGCCACCCGGAAGCCAGTCGCGAAAGCCCGCGCTGCGCATGTTCTGGTAAGGAATCAGCGACCGCTCGACCTCATCGTCCAGAGGGGGAATGCCATCGAATACCAACGCCCCTTCCTCGCGGAGCGTCGCCGCCGGAGTCGATTCCTCGTCGCTGTATTCCGGGCTGGGCTCCTGGCCGACCGCCATCCCCCCGCCCGGCGCGATGGCCAGAAACGCCGCCCACAGAGGCAGCACAAGCGATTTGAGGAAGGATCGGAGGGAAAACAGCATCAACGGTGAGAGATCTCCAGGAGCAATCTGGCGGCGCTTATGACCCAGCGCCGCCCGCGGGACAAGCGGCTTCCGCCCTCCCCCCTTGACGACCCGCCGCGAACGGAAAAGGCTTGGCCTCCCAATGGCAGGGCGGAGCGTTTCCCCTTCCTTACCTTCTGAAAAAAGGCACCAACGCGCTTTATGGGCAAGGACAGTCGAAATTCCGAACGCCGCTCCCGCCGAAGAAAGTCCGTCATCGTCCATCGCGGCCTGCTCTTTCGCATCCTCTCGTACCTCCTTCCCTTCAAAAAAAACATAGCCGGAGCCATGCTCGGCTCCTTTATCGCCGCCGCCTTCGCCGCCATCAGCATCGTCGCCCTCGTTCCCATCATTCAGTTCGTCCTGTCCGAGAGCGCCGCCGACGGCTTCGCCCAGACCGAAACCGTTCCCGAGCCCCAGTCGGCGCCCGCCCTGCCGCCCCAGGCCCGAGCCGTTTCCGACAGCCTCAAGGAAGTCGCCGGAGAACGCCTCGCCCAGGTCGAGGACGCCCAGGCCTGGGTCGACGCCCGGCAGGCCAGCCTCAAGGAGCGCGCCTACCTTTTCCTCAAAGACAACCGCGACACCGCGATGTTCTATATCGTCGGAATCCTGATCTTATTCACCGTTCTGCGCGCCGCCATGGAGTATTTCGCCAAGCTCCAGATCACCAGCGTCGTCTATCGCGGCCTCCATCAGATCCGCCTCGACCTCTACACCTCCGTCCTCGCCCTCGACCTCGCCGCTTTCCAGTCTCGCACCACCGGCAATCTGATCGCCCGCATGAACAGCGACGTCAGCCAAATCCGCACGATCATGCAGCAGTCCCTCAGCCAATCGATCCTGGTCCCCTTCCAGATCGTCGGCTATCTCGCGGCCCTCCTCTATCTCAGTGTCCAGATCACCCTCATCACCATCGTCGCCCTTCCCTTCATCATCCTGCCCATCGCCCTTCTCAGCCGCACCCTGCGCCGCCTCAGCAAAGCCGACGCGGAAGAAGACGCCTACCTGGTCGACGTGATGCAGGAAACCTTCCAGGGCATGCCGATCGTCAAAGCCTACGGCACGGAAAAACATGAATCCAGCCGCTTTCGCGATGTCAGCAAGGGTCAGCTCAAACGCCAGATCCGCCGCATGCGCATCCGCCTCGCCGGCGGCCCCATCGTCGAGGTCATGACCACCGCCGCCATGGGCCTCGTGCTCCTCGCCGGAACCTACGTCGTCATGAAGGCCCGGCTCCTTGGCACCGCCGAGTTCATCGCCTACCTCGCCGCTCTCACCCGCTTCTACAAACCCCTCAAGGGCCTCTCCAATGGCTGGGTCAAAGTCCAGCGAGGCCTCGCCAGCGCCGAACGCGTCTTTGAAGTCATCGACACCGAAATGCGCGTCGTGGAGAAGCCGGATGCCAAACCGCTCCCCACCCTCGAGCGCGAAATCGCATTCGAGGAGGTCGCCTTTACCTACAACCCCGACGAACCCCCCGTCCTGAAAAACCTCAACCTGCGCATCCCCAAGGGCAAAATGATCGCCCTCGTCGGCGTAGCCGGTTCCGGAAAGACAACCCTCATCCGCCTCGTTCCCCGCTTCTTCGATCCCACCGGCGGCCGCATCCTTTTCGACGGCGTGGACCTGCGCGACGCCACCATCAAGAGCATCCGCGACCAGATCGCCATCGTGACCCAGGAAACCATCCTCTTCGACGAAACCGTCGCCTACAACATTGGCTACGGCTGCCCCAAAGCCACCCAGGAGCAGATCGAAGCCGCCGCCCGCGCCGCCAACGCCCACGACTTCATCACCGCCCTGCCCGAAGGCTACCAGACCCGCATCGGCGAACGGGGCAACCGCCTCTCCGGCGGCCAGAAACAGCGCCTCGCCATCGCCCGGGCCATCCTCCGCAACGCGCCCATTTTGATCCTCGACGAAGCCACCAGCGCCCTCGACAACGAGAGCGAGCGCCTCGTCCAGGATGCTCTCGATCACCTGATGGAGGACCGCACCAGCCTCGTCATCGCCCATCGCCTCTCCACGGTCCGCCACGCCGATGAAATCGTAGTCCTGCAAAACGGCGAGATCATCGAGCAAGGTTCGCACGATGTCCTGATGGCGGGCGAGGGCCGCTACTCCGAACTCTACAAAATCGCCTTCGCACCCAAGGCGAACGAGCAGGGCGAAAACCAGCAGGGCGAGGCGGAACCCACTTTCGCCGAGCAACCGGCGATCTGAAAATGAACCCCCTGAAGGCCGCCGCCGTTCGCATCGGCTGGCTTCTGCCGGACTTCGACCCCGAATGGGACCACAACGCCGTCGGCCGCTGGGGCGAACTGTGGGCCGTTCGCCATTACCACCGCGAACGCGGCGCCGCCCTTCTCGCCCGCAACTGGCGCGGCGGCGGGGGAGAGCTGGACCTCGTCGTCCGCGAGCGAGAAACCCTCGTCTTCGTCGAAGTCAAAACCCGCGACCCCCGCGACCTCGAACCCCTCTCCGCCGTCCGCGATCCCAAGCGCCTGCGCCACCTCCGAGGCGCCGCCATCGCCTACCTGCGCCGGTTGCCGAGGCCCTACCCGCCGGTCCGCTTCGACGTGATCCTTATTACGCCGGACCCGCAAAACCCGCACGAGCCCCAGATCGACTGCCTCCTCGACGCCTTCCGCGCCGACGATTTGATCTGATCAGGGGAGGCGGTATTTGAGAAGTTGCGCGCGCATTTGGTTTCGATCCTGCACTTCAACGACAAAGTCGAATCCGCAGCCGGGGGGCGCGGCGGCCACGGCTGTCGCCATCGCCGGCCGCACGCTGACGTAGTCCACGACCAGCCCTTCTTCATCGAGCAGAAAAATCGTCGACCAGTCCAGCACGATGGTCCAGCCGCTTTCCAGAATGGCGTAATGCGACCGGGCAATCCACCCGTGGCTTTGGTGGAAGGCCACCTCTCCAGCCAAGTCTTCCAGGCTTCCATCGGCCAGAGCCAACCGAAGCGGATAACCCGATGGAAAGTCGAGACGCACGCCGAAGTCTTTGCTCCCACGCCTTGATGGCACCGCCGAAAGCGGAACCGCGCCCCGCAGGTCGATGGGCTTGGCCGTCAGTTGGCTGCCATCCAGCGCATAGATCGCGAACCCACTGACATCACGCGGGAGCAAGAACAGTTCGTGGCCAGGGTTCTCGTGCAATTCGGCGACGAGGTAACGTTGTGGCGGATCGGAGGCCAACTCCGCAATCACCTCCCCGCGGTCCGAGAGCAGCCGCGTTGGACCGTCGATGTCGCAGACAACCACGACAGGTGCCCCGCTCGGATCGAGGCCGGTCGAAATGCCGATCGGCGGCTGAAGCGCCTCGGGCGGCGAGTACGACCAACTCAGTCGATCGTTGGCCGGGCATTCCGCCACAATCCGATTGGTCGCCGCGTCGCACCGGATCAACACATCCGCCCCATCCAGCCGGTACACCGCCAGATTCTGCTCCACGATATTGAAGGTCAGCGCCGTGTTCACCATTCTGCCGTCGCGCACAGTTACCGTTCCCCGCTCGCTCATCGACAGATCGGGGCCAAAGTGCTGACTCTGCACCACTTCGATTCCCTTCAGTTGCTCGTCGAACTCGCCCGCCACGATTCCGCTGGAATTCCAGGAACTCGGCCACTGACCCCTTTTCTCCATCACGCCCGCGTATGGCGGTGCTATCGATGGCAACGGCGCCACCGGCCGAAAGCGCCGCGCGATCGGCAATTCCCGATAGGCCTCATGAACGAACGGGATGCCGAGAAACAGAACGCTTGCCAGGACGAACACGTTGAGCAGCGCCAGCAGCCGGCGTAACGAAACTTTGCCCCGAGTGGGGGAGGGGGAGACGTCCGTGCTCATGGCTGCGCCTGCACCTCCGCGGGATAGGGGGGTGCCGTTTCGCCCCGGATCTCCGATGTCCGGGGGCCAGTCCGGCTTTCCGCGCGGTAAAATTCGAAAGGCGTCTCGCCGTCGGTCCGGCTCATCCAAATCCACAGCAACGGAATCAGCAGGGACATCCAGACGAAGAACCACCCCAACGTCCGGAAGAATCGGAGCACTGGGTCGGGCTTCTTCTTGTTCGAGGTCTTGGGCCCTTTATCCATGGCCAAAGCAATTCCATCGCTTCAGCGGAAGAGCAAGCGGAGTCATCACCGGACGGCGGGACCGTGTTCCATCACCACAGAGGGCGCAGAGGACAGAGGTTCCACAGAGATCAGTTGAAAGGTGTGGTCAGGAAACTGAGTTGTCCCCGCCAAGTTCAAAAGCGCCAATCATCTCTGCGTTCTCCGCGTCTCAGCGGTGATTTCTTGAAGGACTATGGGCGGGACCATTCGGCGTTTTCCCTCAGGCAGCCCGCACTTCTTCCTTGGCGGGCACCGGCGGCTTCGCCCGCCCATCGCCGCATGTGCTCTGCCCATTCAGCGCCAGGGCCGCGGGAAAGTGCGGGAAGATTACCACGCTGGCCACCGACACGATCACCGCGAACAGCGCGATGGTCGAAAACGGATCGATCAGCGCCGCCGACTGACCCGACAGCCAAGCCCCCAGCGGCATCGAACCGCCGAATGTCAGCGCCCAGATCCCCATGATGCGGCCCCGGATGTCGTCGGCCACCGCCATCTGTACCACCGTGTTGCCCGTGCTGACGAACATCACGGCGCCCCCTCCGGCCAGCACCATCGCCCCCATCGGCAGCACGAACCCCCGCACCGCCGAGAAAATGAACAGCCCCACCATCATCGTCCAGATGCCCACGAAGAGCTGTCTCCGCGCGCAGCCCCCGCCCTTCTGGCTCGCCACGATCAACGCCGACACCACCGCCCCCACGCCGAACGCAGCCATCAGAAAACCATACTGCGTTTCCCCCAGGTGTAGCTCCTCCTGCGCGATCGCCGGCAGCAGCGTTATGAACGACCAGCCGAAGCACGCCGTGAAGAAGAGCAGAATCAGCACCAGCCGCACTGGCCGGTTGCGGCGGACCTCATGCAGGCCGCCAATCAAATGCGCGATCCGGTCGATCGGCTCTCTCGACTTCAAAAAGCGCGGCAACTTCAGCGACATCAGCGTTCCCGTCACGATCAAGTACGTGATTGCGTCGATGGCGAAGCACGCTGCCACACCCACCAATCCCATCAGCACCCCCGCCACCGCCGGGCCGATCACCCGCGCTCCATTCACCAGCGCCGAATTCAACGCGATGGCGTTCATCAGCCGGTCTTTCCCCACCAGTTCCGCCACAAAGGCCTGACGCGAGGGGATTTCGAACGCGAACGCCACACCGCCCAGAAACGCTAGCACCATCACTTGCCACACCTGGGCGTTATCCGTTGCAACCAGAACCGCCAGCAGCGCCGAGCAGGCCGCCGCCCCCAACTGAGTCGCGATAATCATTTTCCTCTTGTCGACCCGGTCCGCGATCGAGCCCGCCAGCGGTGCCAAGAGGAACAACGGCAGCATCGTCAAACCCATCACCAGCCCCAGCAGCTCATACGATCCCGTCAGCAGGAACACCAGCCAGCCCAGCGCCGTCCGCCGCATCCACGACCCCGTCAGGGACGCGCCCTGGCCGATGTAGAAAATCCGGAAATTGCGCACGGAGAGCGCCTCGAAGGTGCTGCCTCCCCACCGGCGAAACCCCAGTAGCGCTCCTTGCATCAGGCCGTCGTAGCGGCCCGCGACGGGAGCCCGCACCGGCTCCCTGCCTTCCTCTCCTACGTTGTCAGACAAGGGCTTACAACTCGCTTTCCGCATTCTCCAAAATCGCCAGGTACTTCTTGATCGTGGTGTCCCAGCCGTAAAGCAGGGCGTCGCGCGTGATGAAATGGCCGATGCTGACTTCCGCCAGCCCCGGCAGCGTCGCCATCAGCGGCAGATTGTCGAGGTCCAGATCGTGCCCCGCGTTGATGCCGAGTCCCACCTCGATGGCTTTGCGGGCTGCAGCCGCGTAGCGCTCGAATGCCGCCTGGCCCTGACCCGCGGCGAATTCCTCGGCATAGGGACCGGTGTAGAACTCGATGCGGTCGGCGCCCACTTCGGCGGCCGCTTCCACCTGTCTCAGGTCCGTCTCCAGGAACAGCGACACCCGGCATCCGAAACTCTTCAGGCCCCGGATCGTGTCTTTCAGGTCGCGCCGGTTGCGGACGACATCCCAACCCGCGTTGCTCGTCAGCACCCCCGGCTTGTCCGGCACAAGGGTCAGTTGATGCGGGCGCACTTCTTCCGCGAAGGTCAGGAGCCGGTTGTCTGGATAGCCCTCAATGTTGTACTCCAGATCGCCGGCGATGAGCGGTTTCAGATCGTAAACGTCCTGGGTGCGGATGTGACGCTGATCCGGGCGGGGATGCACCGTGATGCCGTGGGCGCCGGCGTCGATGGCCAGTTGAGCGAAGCGCACCACGGATGGTTCACTCCCGCCCCGGGAGTTTCGCAACGTGGCGATCTTGTTCACATTCACGCTGAGTTTGATCATCGAATCCTGAGGGTCCTTCCGTGCACGCCTCGGGGGCGAAAGCCCCCACCGCGCAAACTTCAAGCCAGGGAGCCAGCCTTTTCTCCGGTCATGCCGGAAAAATCGCCGCCCCGCCTTTACTAAAAACCGGCCACTCCGGCTCTAACCGGATAACTCGGACACACCTTGATCCTAGCCTCCTCTCGGCCGCCTATGCCATCACCTTTTTCAATTCGAGCCGCCGGAGCAACCCTTCCCCTTGGAATCCTTTGTCGCAGCCCTCAACGCCCAGCCCGCCATCGCTCTGTTCCTGATTGTCGCCGTCGGTCTGCTCTTCGGCCGTCTCTCGATCAAGGGCATCTCCTTCGGTGCTTCCGGCGTCCTCTTTGCCGCCTTGCTTGCGGGGCATCTCGGCGTCCGGCTGCCCTCGATCATCAGCACCCTCGGCGTAGTCCTGTTTGTGTACGCCGTCGGCATCCAGGCCGGGCCGCGCTTCTTCAACGCCTTCAAGAAACGCGGCCTCTCCTTCGCCCTGCTGGCTCTCGCGACCCTCTTCTCCGCGGCGGTGGCGGCGGTCGCCTGCGAACTGCTCTTCGATATCAGTCCCGCCCTCACCGTCGGCGCCTACACCGGAGCCCTGACCACCACGCCGGGCCTCGCCGCGGCCCGGGAAGCCCTCAACGATCCCTCCGTCGCCGTGGGCTATGGCATTGCCTATCCCTTTGGTATTCTCGGCGTTGTCTTGTTCGTTCAGGCGGTGCCGAAGATTCTCAAGAAAGACCTCGCCGCCGAAGCCAAAACCGTCGAGGCGGCCCAGCGCTCGCCCTCACTGGTCATTGCCCACTTCGAGCTTCGCAATCCTCAGCTCAGCGGCAAGACCGCCGCCGACTTCGACGAAATCAATCGCTCCGATGTGAACCTGACACGCCTCTTTCGCGGCGATCACGCCTTACCGGTCCACAGCGACACCGTCTTCGCCTTAGGCGACAAACTCCGCGTCGTCGGCAAGCAGGAAGAAATCGGCCGGATGGAGTTCCTCATCGGCCCGCCCGTCGAAATCGCCGTCGAATCCTCCAGCGAAGTCGAGACCCGCACCGTCGTCGTCAGCCAGGACGCCGTGGCGGGCAAGACCTTGCGCGAACTGGCGATCCGCCAGACCTATGGCGTCACCATCACCCGCCTGTTCCGCGACGACATGGAATTCGCCCCCCGCGCCAGCACGACGCTCGAACTTGGGGACACGATCCGTATCGCCGGTGCGCCGCTCGATTGCGATCGCTTTGTTCCCATTGTCGGCGCCAATGAAGAACGGCTCAACGAAACGCCCTTCGTCACCCTCGCCATGGGGCTGCTGGCGGGCGTTCTCGTGGGGTTGATTCCGTTGCACTTGCCCGGCGACATCACCGTCAAGCTGGGCGCGGCCGGCGGGCCGCTCTTGGTCGCCTTGCTCATCGGAAAGGTCGGCCGCATCGGTCCGCTCAGCTTCCGCGTCCCCGCGGCGGCCCAATTTCTCCTGCGCGAAGCCGGCCTGCTCCTCTTCCTCGCCACCACAGGCACCAGCGCCGGCGCCGACTTCGTGCAAGTCCTTCTGTCTCAAGGCCCACTGCTTCTCCTCGCGGCCGCCATCATGGCCTTCGTGCCGCTGATGACGGCCTACCTGATCGCGCGACGCCTGCTGAAGCTCGATCTCGCCACCACCATGGGACTGATTTGCGGCGCCATGACCAGCACCCCCGGCCTCGGCATGGCCAGCTCCACCGCCAGGAGCCAGGTCCCCGCCGTCGCCTACGCCACCGTTTACCCGGTGGCGCTGATTACCGTGACGATTTTCGCCCAGGGTCTGGCCCTCCTGCTGAAGTCATTCCTGCCCTGAGTCCACTTCGCTTTCTCTTGCGCCAGGAAGCGCCCGGACGCCTATTCTGCGTCATGCCCCAGGAAGCTTTCGCTGGTATCCAGGAGTCCGCGATCCACCTATGCGCGTTTTGATTGTCGAAGATTCTCAAGACGTCGCCGATATGCTCGGCATTCTTTGCGAGGGCGAAGGTCATCGAACCCGCGTCGTTTCCCACCTGGAGGAAGCGGTCCAGGTAACCCTGGAATACCGCCCCCACCTGGTGCTGACCGATTTCATCCTCCCCAAGGGCGATGGCATCCGCGTTCTGTGCGAACTCAAGAAGATCGACCGAGACGTTCTGGTGGTGCTCATCACCGGCTACGGCGGTGAGAAAGTCGCCGTCGAGGCCCTTCGCCATGGCGCCAGCAACTATCTCAACAAGCCCATCAACTCCGACTACCTCAAGCAACTGCTGCACCGCTATCATCGCATCGTCGAGGGCCGCGAAAACGCCCAGCGCATTTGCAGCCACATCACCTCGACCTCCGTCGCCGTCCGCATTCCCAACGAAACACCGCTTATCACGCCCCTCGTCGAGCACTTGCTGCGCTCCGTCCGGGAAATCCACCAGGAAGCCGACATCAGCGGCCTCCACCTCGGCCTGGAAGAAATGATCCGCAACGCGATCGAGCACGGGAACCTCGGAATCGGGTTCGAAGAAAAGTCCGATGCCCTGGCCAATTGCGCCCTGCAAAAGCTGATGGCGGAACGGCTCGCCATTCCCCAGTTCGCCGCCCGCCGCGTCACCGTCGATCTGACCCTGACCGGCGATCTCTTTCGATGCGTGGTGCAGGACGAAGGGGAAGGCTTCGACTACCGCCGGCAGGAGCATTACAACCCGCTCGCCCCCGAAGCCCTCGACCGCCTCAATGGACGCGGCATCTTCCTCACCCGCGCCTTCTTCGACGAACTCAACTACGAGGGCTGCGGCAACCGGGTCGAGATGCTCAAACGGATCACGCACGAAGCCTAGAAACCGCGCCCCTCCGCGCGTCATCCCCGCCTCTTGCGCTTGACCCCGCGGTGCCTTCTCCCTCACCCCACGTCACCGGTACTCGGATTTTCTAAAGGGACGTAACGGTTCATTGACTCTCCTCGACGCGATCATTCTCGGCATTGTGGAAGGCCTGACGGAGTTCCTGCCCGTCTCTTCCACCGGCCATCTTCTCATCACCAACAGCCTGCTGGGCCTCAGCGGCGAAGCCGCCAACGCTTACGCCATCGTCATTCAGTTCGGCGCGATCATGGCCGTGGCGGTCTATTACCATGCGCGGCTGCTGCAAATGGCGAAGGGCGCCTTCGTCGCCAAGAGCGACGGCCAGCGGCTGATCCTCAACCTGCTCATCGCCTTCGTGCCGGCCGCCGTGGTCGGTTTGCTCTTCGAGGACTTCATCGACACACTCATGTCCTGGGACGGCTGGATCGCCCTGGCGCTCATCGTCGGCGGAATCGTCATGATCGTGGTCGAGCGCCTGCTGCCCCCCGAGAAGCGCAACCGCTCGCGCCTCGAAGACATCACACCGATGGACGCCTTCGTCGTCGGGTGCGCCCAATGCTTCGCCCTCTGGCCCGGCATGTCCCGCAGCATGAGCACCATCGTCGGCGGCCAGCTTCGCGGCATGACGAACAGCCTGGCAGCCGACTTCAGCTTCCTTCTGGCGATCCCAACGCTCGGTGCGGCAACGGTCTACAAAGCCTACTCGGACCGCGAGGCGCTCGTTGGAGCCTTTGAGCCAACGGTCATGATCGTCGGCATCGTGGTCAGCTTCGTCGTGGCCCTCGCGGCCATCGCCGGATTCCTGCGCCTCCTCAAGACGATCGGCCTGGAGGCCTTCGGGGCCTACCGGATCGTCGTCGGCGTGCTGGTCTTCGCCTTGATCTGGGCGGAAGTCATCGAACCGGCGGAAGTTTCACAAATGATTGACAGCACGTGGGTTTCTCTTCAATTTCTCACGATGCTCAATTGAGCGCATGTGATGTAATGTTTCGGCCAAAGGACGCCGCCGTGCCAAAGAAGAAACCCCACTCCCCAGACTCCATCGACCCGGCCGAAGAGCCGCTCAACGGCCATGGCACCGCCACCGCCGACGCCGAACCCACCCCGCCGCCGGAAGCGAAACCGGCCATCGCGAAGAAGGTCGAACGCAAGGCGGCCGGCAAATTCGGCGTGAAGGCCCCCAAGTCCGAAGCCGTGCGCATCACCCTGCCCGATGGGTCGAAACGCAGCGTTCCCAAGAACACGCCGGTCAAGGTCCTGATGGATGAAATCGCCGCCCCCTATCCCGTCGTGGCGGCGCGCTTCCGCAACAAAGTCACCTCGCTGGACCGGCCGCTGGACAAGAGCGGCTTGCTCGCCCCCGTCCATCTGGGCACGCGCGACGGCGCCCTGATTTACCGCCGCTCCCTGACATTCGTTCTGATTCGCGCCGTCACCGAACTCTTTCCCGACATGCGCGTCTATATCAACCATTCCATCGACCAGGGCTATTACTGCGAACTGTACTGCCACGAAATGGCAGGCGAAGACCCGGTCCAGACCGACGAGAAGGACATCGCCCAGATCGAGGCCCGCATGCGCGCCATCATCGCCGCCGACGAACCGATCACCCGGGCCGAGTATCCGATCAAGAAGGCCACGGAGATCTTCCGCAAGGCCGGCATGCTCGACAAAGTCCAGCTCCTGAAGTACAGCGAAGACGACAACGTTTCGATCTACACCTGCGGCCAATCGATCAATCACTTCTACGGCCAGTTGGCGCCCAGTACCGGTGTGCTCAACGTGTTCGAACTCAAGCCGCTCGAGCCCGGTTTCGTCCTGCGATTCCCAAGCCGCACGAAACCCCGCGAAATGCCCCCGTACAAACACCAGGCCAAAATGTTCGCCGTCCTCGAAGAATACGAATCCTGGCAGCAGATCCTTGAATGGCGCACCGTTCCGGACCTCAACAAGCTCATCGAAAACGGTGAAGTCCGCGAATACATGCTGATCGCCGAAGCTCTGCATGAGAAAAAACTCGCCGAAGTCGCCGACCTCATCGGCGACCGAGACCCCAAAATCGTCCTTCTCTCCGGGCCCTCCGCCTCCGGTAAGACCACCTCCATCAAACGCCTGGCCATCCAACTGCGCGTTATCGGCATCCGCCCGGTGGTCATCAACCTCGACGACTTCTTCGTCGACCGCGACGAGACGCCCCGCGACGAAGCCGGCGAATACGACTTCGAGAGCCTCGGCGCCATCGACGTCAACCGCCTCCAGGCCGTCGTGCGCGACCTCCTGAAGGGCAAGACCGTCACGCTGCCGAAGTTCAACTTCCAAAAAGGCCGCAGTTTTCCAGGCCGCCAGATCAGCCTCGGCTCCAACGAAATCATCCTCATGGAAGGCATCCACGCCCTCAACGACGCCCTCCTGCCGACCATCCCGGACGGGCTTAAATTCAAGATCTACGCCTCGCCTCTGACGCACCTCAACATCGACGACCACAATCGCATCTCCTCGGGCGACTCGCGGCTTCTGCGGCGCCTCGTCCGCGACTTCCACTACCGGGGCTACGCCGCCGTCGAAACCCTCCAGCGGTGGCCCTCCGTGCGACGCG
Source organism: Sumerlaeia bacterium (assembly GCA_040219255.1). Lineage (GTDB taxonomy): Bacteria > Sumerlaeota > Sumerlaeia > SLMS01 > JAHLLQ01 > JAVJSW01. The sequence continues at coordinate 25,924 of JAVJSW010000065.1, read as the reverse complement.
GCGAAGAGGTCAACATCTTCCCCTATCAAGGCAACGCGGACTACATTTTCAACTCCGCCCTGCCCTACGAAGTGGCCCTTCTCAAACAGTTCGCCATCCCCGTCCTCCGTCAGGTGAAGCGCACCCACCCGGAATTCAGCGAAGCGGCCCGCCTCATGAAATTCCTGAGTTATTTCCGCGACGTCGAAGCCGACTTCGTCCCCCGCCACTCACTCCTCCGCGAGTTCATCGGCGGCTCATGCTTCACCTATTAGGCCAACCGGGGGCGGACGGGATAAGGGCGAAATGGCCGCTTGAGACCCCGCCGCCCCCGCGCTAGCCTTCTCCATTATGGAAGATTCGCCGACCGCCACCGCCATTCCGCCCCTCGGCCATCATTGGCTGATGGACTTCCACGGCTGCGCGGCCGCTGGCCTCAACGATCCCGCGGCCATCGAGGCTCTCCTCCGCCAGGCCGCCGCCGCCGCCGGAGCCACCGTCCTCAGCGTGTCGAGCCATGCCTTCTCGCCCCACGGCCTCACCGCTGTCGCATTGCTGGCGGAAAGCCATCTCGCCATCCACACCTGGCCCGAGCACCGATTCGCCGCCGCCGACCTGTTCACCTGCGGCCCAACCTGCGAACCGCGCAACGCTCTGGCTGTTCTGCGATATGGTCTCGGGGCGGAATCCGTTGAAGTCTCGGAAGCCGCTCGCGGCCGTTACCACTTGTTGAAGGGAAACTGAAGTTCGTCGTCCGGCCCAGGAGGTTCCGTGTCGGCCGGCATGGCATCCTTCTCGCTCACCAGATTCCACAAATCCGGGTTTTGGTGGCCCAGTGTCAGAAGCGGCCGCAGCAGCTTCTGCGCCTCCCCGATCTGGTCCAGGAGCAAGTGCGCCTGGATCAGCACATCCACCGCCACGCGGTTCGGCGGGTCCTGGCTTTGGACCTCTGGCGCCAGTTCCCGAACCGCCCGCAGCCAATAGTTCCTCGCGTCCGCGATGCGGCCCTGCTTGGCCAGCAGCCGCCCCATTTGCACCTCCGTTTCATGCACATAGTAACGGTTGCGGTGCTCCTTGGGCCGCTTCTCCAGCGTCTCCAGCCGAAGAACCCAGGCCTGCTGGAACGTCTTGAGCGCCTCGTCGTAGATTCCTTCTTCCGTGAGCAATTGCCCTAGCAGATGCGTCGCCCAGCCAAGTTCGTAGCGCAGGCTCATGAATGTCGGGTGCTCCTGGGCGAGGCGCCGCTGCATCGCCACCGCCGTCTGAGCCAACTGAATGCCCTCGGCCGTCTTGCCCTGACAGCGCCGCATTTCCGCCATCGAACCGAGGAGCCAGGCCAGCTCCCGTTGAAGCCGGTCGTTGCGTAAATCCTTCTCCACCAGATCGTCCAGGATCCGGCGCGAAGCCTGATAGAATTCCTCCGCCTCGCCGTAATCACCCAGCCGCGCCTTCAAATGCCCCAGGCTGCTGAAGGACCAGGCCAGCCCCCGCAGCATCGGCATGTTGTCCGGTTCCCGGCGCGCCAGCGATTGGCGCAGCAGAATGCTGCGCGTGTAGGCTTGCGCCGCCTCCTCCAGAAGCTCCGAAGAGGTGTAGGTCACCGCGATCGCATTCAGGGCCCCCGCCAGGTGATCGCTCCATTCGGGAACTTCCGGGTATTCCTCCGACAGCCGTTCCAGCAGGTTGATGGCCGAACGGTGATGATTCAGCGATTTGCGGAGGTCGCCGATTCGCCAGTACACCGACCCGAGTTTGGAATGGATGCTCGCCAGTTCGTCGTGGGCCCGCGGATCCTCGGGGTGGGCGTGGGCCAGAGCCTGACGCAGAGCCAGCGCTTCGCAATGGGCGGTCAGCGCTTCGTCGAGATTGCGCTGCTCGTAGAGCACCTGGCCCATGCGGGCGCAGGCGCCGGCCAACTGGCTCTGCCAGACTTCGCTCCCGGGGTTGTTTCCCACGCCACACTTCGCCAGATCGCGCAGGTCCTGATAGGTGCGCAGGGCCTGGCGCAGATTCCCCCGATCCTCCAGAACTTCGCCGATGTTCTCCAGCGCCTGGGCGCGTTTCACCAGCGTCTCGCCATCCGGCCCGGATTTCGGCAGGGACTCGTAGTAATCCACCGACTTGTTGGCGATTTGCTCCAGCAACTCGAGCCGGCCCATGGTCTTCAGCGCTTTGTGCAGATCGCGCATCATGAAACTCATCAAATCTTCCGCCCGGGCCCGCTCCTCGCGGGCCTGCCGCAGCGCCCCCTCCAGCATTTCCGCCCGCTCCTCCTTCTCCTTCGCCAGCTTCGCGATCCGCTGCAGAAGGAACCGCCTCTCCTCGCCGTCAGCCAGGGACTCGGCCTGCACCGAAGCCAGCACCAGATCGTCGTTCGCCAGCGCCGCGTTGGCGTAGGTGAACAGGAGGCGCTGGCGGAGGGGTTCGACGCCGGGATTTTCCGGCCAGAGAAGACGAGCCTGCTCCAATTGATTGATCGCGGTGGCGGCGTCGGCGTAACTGCTGGTGATCAGGTCCATGCCCAGGCGCACTTCCTCGACCAGTTCCTGCGACTCGCGGCGGCGCGACGCACCCGTCTGATAGTCCTGCAGCGCGGCGATGAAGGCCTGGACGCTCGCCGGCCGGTCGATCGGTTCGGGGGCGAGGGCACCGAGGCAAAGACGCCCCAACTCGGGCGGGATTTCGCGGTCCGGCGCCGACTCCGCGAAGGGGCGGACAATCCCCCGGCGCGCCTGCAGGAACGCGTCGCGCGTCTTCTTGCCGTCGTGCGGCGGCTTACCCGTCAGCATCGTGTACAGAATGCCGCCCAGCAGATAGACGTCCGTCCAGGGCCCGAGCCGCTCTTTCTCCGGGTAGGTTTGCTCCGGCGCCATATAGGCGGGCGTTCCGGACGGCAGAGACTGACCCTGGGCGGCGCTCGCGGCGCGCGCTTCGGGCTCCGGCGTGGCAGGACTCAGATCCGCCCGGCGTCTCAGGTCCGGGTCGAACTTCATCGCCAGACCCCAGTCCATCAGCATCACTTCGCCGTAATCGCCGATCATCACCTGGCTCGGTTTCAGGTCCCGGTGGATAATGCAGCGCGAATGGGCATAAGCCACCGCGTGGGCCACATCGACCAGGATGGGCAGATGGCGCGCCAGGAATTCGGTCGCGATCGTTTCGCCGAATTCCTCGTCGATGATCCGCTGCCACGATCGCCCCCGGACCAGCTTCATGGCCATCAGGGGGCTGCCATCCGAGTCGATGCCCAAGTCGTAAACGGGGACGATGTTGGGATGCTCAAGGCGTCCCGCGTTCAGCGCCTCGAGGCGGAAAAGCTGCTCGTAGGCCCGGGTTTTGGTGTCGTCGGTCTTCCTGCCGGAAGGCTTCAGGACCTCGGGGCGCAATCGTTTGACCGCCACGATCCGCCCCAGCGACGTCTGCTTCGCTTCCCAAATTTCGCCGATTCCGCCCCGGCCAATCATCCGGCCCAGGATGTACTGCGGGTTCAAGTCCCCCGATGGCAGCGTCGTGTCTGGCGGCAGCGGCGTTTCCTCGCGCTCGTGGCCCCAGTCGCGCTGGATGTGCCACATCGACAGCGGCGTTTCCTCCGCCTCGCCGCTGTCGAGCGGCGGCAGAGGCGTCGAGAGCGCGTCCACCACGGTTTTTTCCGGGTCCGACACGGCATAGAATTGCTTCAACCCCATCGAATCCATCGGATCGGGGGGCAGCATTTCATCGTCCGGCTTGGCGGAGTAGGAGTCGGGGCTCACTCGTTCGCCTTCGCGTTAGACTCGTGACGGCCCGGTCAGCGGTTCTGCTCGGCAGAGCCAGCATCACTTTCGGGACCATTCCGATTAACCCATAGCGTCCTTAGGGCCAAGGAGTCTTTTCGATATGAAATGAAAAATTATCGACCTTGGGAAAAATCAAAGAAAAATCCTGGCCTTGGCCCATGTCCTAGCCGGCCGCTTCGATTCGGCCCATTCGCACCGGCGTCTCCCCTCGCTCGCGCAGAACCCTCATCGCCTCATCCGCCTCCGCCGCCGCCATCACGAACACGTAGCCGATGCCCAGATTGAACACGCGCCGCATTTCCTCCTCCGCCACGCCACCGTGGCGTTGCAGGAACGGGAAAATCGCCGGCCGGTTCCAGGAAGCGTAGTCCACCGCCGCCCTCAGGTTCTTCGGCAGAACCCGCGGCAGATTGCCCACAAGTCCGCCGCCCGTGATGTGGCACATGGCTTTGGGGCGCGGGCCGAGAGCCAGAAGCCCGGCGACCGCCCGGGCGTAAATCCGCGTCGGCCGCAGCAGAACTTCGCCCAGGACGCCCTGGATTTCCGGGTACTCGGTCGTCATGTCGAGCCCGGCGTGCTCCATGATGCGGCGCACCAGGGTGTAGCCGTTGCTGTGGACGCCGCTGCTGGGCAGACCGATCAGCACGTCGCCTTCGGTCACGGTGGAGCCGTCGATGATGGCTTCGCCATCGACCAGGCCCACACCGAAGCCGGCGAGGTCGAAATCGCCCGCCTCATAGAGCCCGGGCATTTCCGCCGTTTCGCCGCCGATCAGCGGGATCGACGCTTCCGTGCAGCCCGACACGATGCCCCGCACGATGGCGTCGGCTTCGTCCGCGACGAGTTTCCCCACGGCGTAGTAATCGAGGAAGAACAACGGCTTCGCCCCGCAGACCAGCAGGTCGTTCACCACCATGGCGACGAGGTCGATTCCGATGGTGTCGAGGACGCCCATCTTGCGCGCCAGCAGCAGTTTCGTCCCGACGCCATCGGTGCCGGCGACGAGCATAGGCTTTTTCATCCCCGCCACATTGAGCGGGAAGGCTCCGCTGAAGCCGCCGATGGCGGGGTTCAGTTTGGACAGGCGCGCCGCGAAGGCATCGCCTTCCTCGATGGAAACGCCGGCATCCGCGTAGGTAAGGCTCTTTCCGGACTCGGTCACGATACGCCCGCCCCTTCCAGTTTCAGCTTGCTCGCCGCCGCGCCGCTCGGGCGGCCCGACGGGTATTTTCCGGTGAAGCACGTCGTGCAGTAGGACTGCGTTTTGGGAACTGTCTTCATCAGGCCGTCGAGAGAAAGGAACCCGATCGAATCCACGCCGAAGTGTCCGCGCATTTCGTCCACCGACAACTGGTTCGCGATCAGGCCCGCTTCGTCCGGCGTGTCGATGCCGTAGAAGCAGGGGTGTCGCCACGGCGGCGCGGTGATGCGCAGGTGGACTTCGGTGGCTCCGGCGTCGCGGACCATGCGGACGATCTTGCGGGCTGTGGTGCCGCGCACGATGCTGTCGTCCACTAGGACGACGCGGCGCCCGGCGAGGATGTCGGTCACCGGGTTGTACTTCACCTTGGCGCCGAAATCGCGCATGCCCTGGGTGGGCTGGATAAAGGTCCGGCCCACGTAGTGGCTGCGGATCAGGCCCAGCTCCATCGGCAGCCCCGCCGCCCGGGCGTAGCCCATGGCCGCCGGGTTGCTGCTGTCGGGAATGGGAACGACCACGTCGGCATTTGTGGGGGCCTCCCGGGCCAATTGGTCGCCAAGCTTCTGACGGTTGTGGTAAATGGATTTGCCTTCCGTCAGGGAGTCGGGCCGCGAATAGTAGATCAGCTCGAAGACGCAGAACGTCTGCTTTGGCGCGCCGACGGTCGGATCGTCCAGGACCACTTCCCGGTCGGGCAGGCCGTCTTTGAAGCACATCACTTCGCCCGCGTCCAACTCGCGCAGGTACTGCGCGCCGACGATGTCCAGGGCGCAGGACTCGCTCGCCACGATCCAGCCCCCGCCCTCCAGTTTTCCAACGCACAGTGGTCGAAAGCCGTTCGGGTCCTTGCAGGCGTACAAGTCGCCATCGCGCAGCACGACCATGCTGAAGGCGCCACGCAGGCGCCGCAGGCTGGTGAGGAGCGCTTCGCGGAAATCGGTCGAGCGATTCTGCGCGATCAGGTGCAGGAGGAGTTCGCTGTCGGTGGTGGACTGGAAAATGGCGCCGTTGGCTTCCACCGCGCGGGCGACTTCATCGGAGTTCGTCAGGTTGCCGTTGTGCGCGACGGCCAGCTTTCCGCCCTGGTAATTGGCCCGCAGAGGTTGCGCGTTACAGGCGCGGCTGGCGCCCGTGGTGCTGTAGCGGACGTGGCCGATAGCGCTGGTGCCGGGCAGTTCGTCGAGAACCTCCGGAGGGAGGGCTTCGCTGACGAGGCCCTGGTTCTTGACGACGGTGAGGTGCTCGCCGCTGAAGGCCGCGATGCCGGCGCTTTCCTGGCCACGATGCTGGAGCGCGTAAAGCCCCATGCGCACCAGGTGCGCCGCCTGCGGATGACCGTAAACGCCGACGACGCCACAGCCCTCGGGAGGCCGATTTTCAAAGTCCGCCGCCGAAAAACGACGGCCGGATGGGTAGGGAAAAGAAAGCTGAGTCATGAGCCCCATGGGGAGGAGAAAAATGGGGGGCGTGGGAGAGGGTCCCGCCGCACGGGGCATCCAACACGCGGGGCGGCGGGGCTGTCCAGGACGAAGTTGTGGGGGTGGAGGGATTGGGGAAAAATCGCCGCGGAGCCGCGGGGAACGCGGAGGAACGTTCGAGTCTGGGCGGCGGTTCGCGCTTTGGCGGGGGGCTTGGCTTTTCATGATCGAGGGTCCTGCGGGCCACTCTTCGTGGCGAAGTGTCAGAACCCTCTCACAGGGCGTGTCGTTTGTCCCCTCATGTCACACTAAAGGAGCAAGAAAGACAAAAAAGACATCGGGCGAGGAATTGAAGTTATCCCTGAAGAATTCCTATCCCGGCCCGCCTCAAGGCCTTTCGGGCCCCCGCGGTGTCTTCCTCAGCTCATGATGCCGCCTTCGGTCATTTGCTTGGGATCGAGCAGCTTCTCCAGCTCCTCGCGGCTCAGGTCCGTCAGCTCGAGCGCCACGTCGATCAGGGCGCGGCCTTCGGCGTAGGCGGTCTTGGCGATCTTGGCGGCCTTCTCGTAACCGATGACCGGATTGAGCGTCGTCACCAGGATCGGATTCTTGCCGATCAGGCTGGCGATGCGGTCTTCGTTCACCGTGAAGCCCGCCACCGCCTTGTCCGCCAGCATGACGCAGGCGTTGCCCATGATCGTCAGCGATTGCACCAGGTTGTAGGCCATCATGGGCATCATCACGTTGAGCTGGAAATTGCCGCGTTCGTTGCCGATGGCGACGGAGAGGTCGTTGCCGATGACCTGGGCGGCGACCATCATCATGGACTCGCAGATGACCGGGTTGACCTTGCCCGGCATGATGGAGGAACCGGGCTGGAGGCTCGGCAGGGCGATTTCGCCAAGGCCGGCGATGGGGCCGCTGTTCATCCACCGCATGTCGTTGGAGATCTTCATCAGCGCCGTGGCGGTGACCTTGAGTTGGCCGCTCAGTTCCGTCGGGCCATCGAGGGCGGCCTGGGCCGCGAAGTGATTGGGTGACTCGGCGAAGGGCAGGCCGGTCTGCTTGCTCAGCTCTTTGGCGACGCGGGCGCCGAATTCCGGGTGGGCGTTGATGCCGCTGCCGACCGCGGTGCCGCCTTGGGGCAGAAGCGCCACGCGGGGCAGGGTCGCTTCCACGCGCTCGATGCCCTGGCCGACCTGAAACGCCCAGCCGCCGAGTTCCTGGCCAAGCGTCAGCGGCATCGCGTCCATCAGGTGCGTGCGGCCGGTCTTGGTGATGTGGGCGACTTCGCCGGCTTTTTTCTCCAGGGCACCCTTCAGGTGCTTGAGCCCCGGAATCAGCGTCTCCGCCGCCGCCAGGTACGCCGCCACATGGATCGCCGTCGGGAAGACGTCGTTCGAGGATTGGCCCATGTTCACGTGATCGTTGGGGTGGACGGCGATTCCGCCGATCTTCGAGGCGCGGGTGGCGAGGACCTCGTTGGTGTTCATGTTGGTCGAGGTGCCCGAACCGGTCTGGAAAATATCGACGACGAACTGGGCGTCCCACTGACCGGCGATGACTTCGTCGGCGGCGGCCACGATGGCATCGGCGAGGGCGGCGTCGAGCAGCCCCAGGTCCTTGTTCACGACGGCGGCGGAGCGCTTCACCAAGCCGAGGGCCCGAATCATCAGACGGGGCATCCGCAGGTCGGACACCGGGAAGTTATCGACGGCGCGCTGGGTTTGCGCTTTGTAGAGGGCGTCGGCGGGGACTTTGATTTCCCCCATAGAGTCTTTTTCGATCCGGAATTCGGTCATGGTTGTCATTCCCGCGTAGAGTGAAAGATACAGGGCCGCGGCGGTCCATCGGGCGGCACGGGGAGAAGCAATCGCAGGAGCGCGATGGGGGGCAACCGGATTATATGCGACAAATCCAGGTGCATTCATCTTAGTTTGCATTGCTCTCCCAAACCGGCCCATGTTTCTTTTGCCCCCGAAAGGCGCCCCCGCCTTTTGTCTTGTAGCCTCTAAGGAGAACCCCCATGGCCCCCATTCCGGCACTTCCCGACAGCGATGCCCCAGCCAACCCCGTCAAGGTCACCGAGCTGCTCCTGCGGGATGCCCACCAGTCGCTTCTCGCCACGCGCATGCGCATCGACGACATGCTGCCCATCTGCGAGCAGCTCGACAACATCGGTTATTATTCTCTCGAGGTCTGGGGCGGCGCCACGTTCGACGTCTGCCTCCGTTATCTCGACGAGGATCCCTGGGAGCGGCTGCGCACGCTAAAGAAGGCGCTCCCCAAGACGCCTCTGCAAATGCTTCTGCGCGGCCAGAACATCCTCGGATACCGTCACTATGCCGACGATGTGGTGCGGCGCTTCGTGGATAAATCGACCGAGTACGGCATGGACATCTACCGCGTTTTCGATGCCCTGAACGACCCCCGGAACATGGAAACGGCGGTCAAGGCCGTCCTCGACTCGGGCGCCCATGCCCAGGGCACCATCTGCTATACCCAGTCCCCAGTGCATACGCTCGACAAGTTCGTCGAACTCGGCAGGCAACTCCAGGACATGGGCTGCCAGTCGGTCGTCATCAAGGATATGGCCGCGCTGCTTTGCCCGACTCCGGCCTACCAGATGGTCAAGGCGCTGAAAGAAAATCTGACTGTGCCGATCCACGTGCACACCCACGCCACCACCGGCGTGGCGCACATGGTTCTGATCCGTTCGGCGGACGCCGGGGCCGATGGTCTGGACACGGCGATCAGTTCGCTGTCCACGGGCGCCGGTCACGTGCCGACGGAGGCCTTGGTGGAGTCCCTCAAGGGCACCTTCCGCGACACCGGCCTGGACCAGAACAAGCTCGCTCCCATCGCCGAATACGTGCGCCAGATCCGGCCCAAGTACAAGGAGTTCGAGTCCTCCTTCACCGGCGCCGACACGCGCATTTTCCTGGCCCAGGTGCCCGGCGGGATGCTGTCGAACATGGAGTCGCAGCTCAAGCAGATGGGCCACTTGGACCGGATGGACGAGGTGCTGGAGGAAGTGCCCAAGGTCCGCGCCGACATGGGTTACATTCCGCTGGTGACGCCCACCAGCCAGATCGTCGGCACGCAGGCCGTCTTCAACGTGATCCAGAGCGAGCGCTACAAGACCGTTCCGCAGAACACCCGGGACGTGTTCTCCGGGCGGTATGGCGCCACCCCCGCCCCGATGAACGCCGAGATTCAGAAGAAAGTCCTCGGCGATATCCAACCCATCACCGATCGCCCCGCCAATCACATCCCGAACGAATTCGAGGATCTGAAGAAGCAGGTCGCCGACAAGACCGACGACGAGGATCAGGTGCTGTCCTACGCGCTCTTCCCGAAGGTCTGGGAGGATTGGTGGAACAAACGCCACGCGCCGCCGGAGGAGTCGAAGCCAGCGCCCGCTCCGGCCCCCGCCGCCGCTCCCCAGGCCGCGCCGGCAGCGGCGCCCGCCGCGGCACCGGCTCGTGGGGGGGCTCCGCTGGCCGCTGGTTCGCGGATGAAACTCGGCATGCGGATCAACGGACAGCCCTTCGACGCCGAAGTGGAAGTCATTCAGACGTAGTTCTCCGATCGGCGGTCGAAAAACCCAAGGAAGGCTGAAATCCCCCGTTGCGCGTGCGGCGGGGGATTTGCTTTCTTTTTGCCTTGCCGGGAAAGAGGCCCGCGCCACCATGCCGCCAATCGAAGGCCCCTCCTCACATACCATCGCCCCCAACGCCGCTGCCGCTATCCGCGAGACCATCGCCGAGGCGGACGGCGCCGAAGTCTTCTTTGTCGGCCGGCGCGGCGAAGACGGCCTTGTCCACGAAGTCGAGTCCTACGCCTACGGGACGAAGTCGGCGGTGCCGGTCATTCTCGACCGTGTCAAGCCGGGCGAGGTCTTGATCCACAACCACCCGAGCGGCCACCTGGCGCCGAGCGAGGCGGATCTCGACGTCTCCTCGCGCATCGGGCAAATCGGCGCCGGAAGCTACATCTGCGACAACGGCTGCGAACGCATCCGAATCGTCGTCAAACCGCACGACGCGCAGAAGAAAACGCCCGTCGATCCGGCGAGGATCCGCAAGATGCTGGGCCCCGAATCCGCCCTCGCCACCATGCTCGGCGATTACGAAGACCGCCCCCAGCAGCGCGAAATGGCCACCGCGGTCGTGGACGCCCTCAACACCGACGGGATCGCGGTGGTGGAGGCGGGCACGGGCACGGGCAAGTCCCTCGCGTACTTGATCCCGGCGGTCTTCTACGCCCTGCAAAACAAAGAGCGCGTCGTCGTCAGCACCCGCACCATCAACCTCCAGGAGCAGATCCTCCATAAGGACTTGCCGCTAGTGGCGCAGGCCTTGGAACGTGAAATCAAGGCGGAACTGGTCAAGGGCCGGGGGAACTATGTGTGCAAGCGCAAGGCGCAGATGGCGCGGGATGAGCTGGGAAGTGGCCAGATGACCTTGATCGAGGACCAGCAGGTCAGCGAGCTGCGCGATACGCTGGATTGGGCGGCGGCCAGCCCGACCGGCGACGTGAGCGAGTTGTCCATCCCGCCCCAGCACGACGTCTGGGAGCGGGTCGTCAGCGAGGCGGACAATTGCCTGCGGGTGCGCTGCCCGTTCTATAACGAGTGCTTTTTCTACAACTCGCGCCGGCGCGCCGCGCGGGCCGATGTTCTGGTGGTGAACCATTCGCTGCTGATGAGCGATCTCGCCGTGCGCCGCGAGTCCAACAACTGGTCCGCCGCCGCCGTCCTTCCGCCCTATCAGCGCGTCGTGCTGGACGAAGCGCATCATCTGGAAGACGTCGCCACGTCGCACCTGGGTTTCCGGGTCACGCGGCCGAACCTGGCGCGGCTCTTCCACCGCCTCTACCGGCGCGACAGCCGATCGCGCAAGGGCGTGTATGCGGGGCTGGCGGACAAACTCGAGGACCTGCGCCAGCGCTCCCAACTGCCGCCCGATTCACGTCTGCTCAATGTCCTGGCGGTGCGGATCCTGCCCAGCGTCGCCGACGTCCGCGGTCAGATCGATCACCTGATGGAGGACTTCGGCTATTACTTCCTGGAGGCTGCCCGCCTCAAGCCGCCCCACGGCAAGGGGGAGGTCAAAGCCCGTCTCACCCCGGACCTGACGAAGCTCGATGTGTGGCAAAACAACTGCCGCCCGGCGCTCCACGCCATCGGCAAAGAAATCTCCGAATTCACCGAAATCAACCGCGAGGCCATGGCCTGTCTGGAAGACCTGGAGGAGGAACTGCTCAACGAATTGACGAACCTGATCCTGGAATGGCGCGCGATCGTCGAGCGCCTCGAAGCGCAGCGCCGCCTGATTCTGGATTTCCTGCAGGACGACGAGCGCCAGTGCCGCTGGGTCGAAATGGCCGAGGACCGGCGCCGCAACCTGTCGGTCAGGCTGTGTCTCGCCCCCGTCAGCGTTGCCCAAGTGCTCGGCGAGTCGCTGCATCAGCGGATGAAATCCGAGGTCCTGACCAGCGCCACATTGACCGTCGATGAGGATTTCCGCTTTTTCACCGGCCGCACCGGCGTCGGGGCTCCCTCGGTGCAGCCGGCCGGCGTGCGCGAACCGGGGGAGGACGATGACGACGCGGGGGCGGGGCTGCCCTTCGCCCGTCCGGTGAGAACCCTCAAGCTTTCCACCCCCTTCGATTACAGCCAGCAGGTCTTCCTCGGCGTGCCGAACGATCTCGGCGTGCCCAAGAACATCGACTTCGAACGCCGCCTCGCCGCCCTCATCCCCCGCGCCGTGGAGGCCAGCGACGGCCGCGCCTTTGTGCTCTTTACCAGCTACGCCCAGATGGACCGCGTTTTCCGGGCGTGCAGCGGCGAAATCCACCGCATGGGCTATCGCGTCCTGAAGCAGGGCACAGAGAACCGCGACTTGCTGCTCCGCCGGTTCCGCGATGACGAAACGAGCGTCCTCTTCGCCACGTCGTCTTTCTGGGAAGGCGTGGACGTGAAGGGCCGCAGTCTGGAACTGCTGATTCTGGTCAAGTTGCCCTTCGCCGTTCCCGACGATCCGGTGCAGCAGGCGCAGTGGGAGTATCTGGAAAAGCTGGGTCTCGATCCCTTTGTCCATCTCGCCGTGCCCCGCGCCATCATCCGATTCAAGCAAGGATTCGGACGCCTGATCCGGTCGCGCACGGACCGAGGCGGCGTGTTGGTCTGCGACGAGCGGCTGGTGAAGATGAACTACGGCCAGCGCTTCCTGCGGTCGCTGCCGAAGATTCCGGTGCAAGTCGGCCGGGGGGAGGAGCTGGTGGATGAATTGCGCCAGTTTCTGCAAGATCGCGCCGCGTTGCGCCAGTGCAACGTCACGGAAGGCGACGTACCGTTCTAGGGCGTTTTTTACCCACCAGCTTTCTTGGGGGAACGGGACCGGCGCCCGTGTCAGAGAGCGCCGGGTGCCTCGCCCGTGTGCGTCTCGCCAGGGTCCCGGCCCCGGCGAAAGCCGCGTGGGCAGAGACCGGGACCTCATTTTGGGCCCACGATTTTCCAACAAGGGCGGGGTTCGATTCAGCTTGACGCCGGTTTGCGGTATCTTATTTGCTTACGAGTCTGTATAAGGGGAAGTATGCCCTGTCGCCAAACCTTTTTCTCCGACGGAAATCGGGTGTTGGTGGCGGGGAAGTTCGCGCCCCAGACAGCCCAAGGAGCATTCGCCCCGAATATGTCCAAGAAAAAAGCCTCAACTGTGTCTGAGTCCGCCCTCGACTCCCTCATCGAGGTCGGCCAGCGCCAAGGCCAAGTCACCTGGCAGGATATCAACGACGCCATGCCGGAGGATTTTGGCTCGGACACGAGTGCGATGGAACTACTGATCGAGCAACTCGAAAACCACGACATCGACATCGTGGTGGACGAGGATGACGCCGAGCGGCCCGCAAAGAAGAAGGCCGAAGTCAAGCCGGTGGTCAAGGCGCCGGCTCCCGCCAAAGCCGCCCCCGCCCCCAAGAGCGCCGCCAAGAAGTCCGCCAAGGGCGAAACGAAGGCCGCCTCGGGCCGCGACTCCGCCGCGGAAAACACCCGCATCGACGATCCGGTCCGTCTCTATCTGATGGAAATGGGCAAGGTGCCCCTGCTCACCCGCGAGGAAGAAGTCTTCCTCGCCAAGGAAATCGAAAAAGGCCGCCACGAAATCACCGCCGCCATCTCGCGCGCCTCCATCGCGGCCCAGGAACTGGGCAAAATCTACAGCCGCATCGAAGTCGGCCAGGTGAACCTGAACGACATTCTGCGCACCAACGTGGACGAAAGCGACCCGGAGCAGCGCGCCCTGGCCATCAAGGTCATTCTCGACCGGCTGCGCAAGGTGCTCGAAAACTTCGAAGCGGTGGCGGATCATCTGGACCTCCTCGAGGACCCGACCCTCGAGGCGGAGGAGCGGGACGCGGCCGAGAAGGACACGGAGCGCCGGCGCGAGGAAATCTACCAGCTCCTGCTCAAGATCGACCTCAACTTCTCCATCGTCGAAATGGTCGCCGATCAGGTGAAGGACATCTACAAGCAGATCGATCAGGCCTACCAGCAGATCCGCAAGACGATCCTGGAAGCCATGATGAGCGAGGACGAGCTGCGCCGGGTGGTCCGCAAGACCAAGAAGAACAGCCCGGAAGCCAAGGCGCTCTTCCAGAAGTATGGCAAGACGCTCGACGAGTTCATCCGCCTGGACAAGAGCCTGCGCATGGCCCAGCGCAATATTAAGCGCCTGGAGAAGGAAAGCGGCAATAAGTACGACGAGCTGAAAAACATCGTCGGCCGCATCCGCAAGGGCGAGAAGCAGGCCCACGAGGCCAAGATGAAGGTCGTGGAAGCCAACCTGCGCCTTGTCGTTTCGATCGCCAAGAAGTACACGAACCGCGGCCTTCAGTTCCTGGACCTGATTCAGGAAGGCAACATCGGTCTGATGCGCGCCGTGGACAAATTCGAGTACCAGCGCGGTTACAAATTCTCGACCTACGCCACCTGGTGGATCCGCCAGGCGGTGACCCGCGCCATCGCCGATCAAGCCCGCACGATCCGTATTCCGGTCCACATGATCGAGACGATCAACAAGCTGAGCCGCGTGCAGCGCTATCTGGTGCAGGAATTCGGCCGTGAACCCACACCGGATGAAATCGCCGAGAAGATGAGCATGCCGGTGGAGAAAATCCGCCGCGTGTTCAAAATCGCGATGCAGCCCATCAGCCTGGAAACGCCCATCGGCGAAGACGGCGACAGCCACTTTGGCGACTTCATCCCTGACGAGGACGCCCAAAGTCCTGTCACCGCAACGGCCTACAAGCTGATGCAGGAGAAGATCGAGGAAGTGCTGGAAACCCTGACGGAGCGCGAGCAGAAGGTCCTGCGCCTGCGCTTCGGCATCGGCGGCAGCGACTTCCCCCGAACTCTGGAAGAAGTCGGCACGATCTTCAATGTCACGCGCGAGCGCGTCCGCCAGATCGAAACGAAGGCCCTGAACAAACTTCGCCACCCGAGCCGCCGCAAGGCCCTGATCGAGTTTATGGAGTAAGCTCCGCTCCGTTCGAACCCCGAGCCTATCAGACCCGCCGCTCCGGCTTCGTTGCCGGGGCGGCTTTTTTTCTTCTTCCGCCAGCGCCACCCGGGCGCTTACCATCCTTGACGATGCGGGGGCGGCGGTGTCTAATTTCCTTCGCTCTCGCGAGGAAAGGTTCTTCGACGCCGTGAAACTGAGCCGGAAAGCCGATTACGCCCTGCGCGTGCTGTTCACGCTCGCTCGCGAGCGCGACGCCGACGGCCCCGTGCCGGTGCGCCAACTGGCCCTGAAGAACGCCATCCCCCGCAAGTTCCTCGAAGCCATCATGCGGGACCTGCGCGAACTGGACCTGGTGGAAAGCACCGCCGGCAAGAACGGCGGTTATTGCTTGAAAAGATCGCCCGCCGAGATCACCATTGGGGAAATCCTGAGGGCCTTCGACGGTCACATCGGCGACCACTCGGATGAAGACAGCGCCCTGCCGCCGGAACTCGCCGCCGCCGAAGGCCCCGCCTGCGTCCAGCGCATCCTCAGGGAAATCGGCGAAACGGTGGACCGAATGATGGATGACGCCACATTGGAAAGCGTCTTGCGGGGCTTCTCTCTGGCTCAACCCCCCGAGATGGAATCCTACGTCCACGGCCACGGCATCTAGAACCCTTCCCCCCTGCCACCCGAGGCTGGCCCATGAACGATCCGAAACTCTTCGGCCTCGACTTTAGCGACCTCGGCCTCCCCACCGGACCCGAGCACACCTGCCCTTACCTGACGGGTCAAATGGCCCGGGAACGGGCCTTCGCCGCCGACCGCCTGCCCTTTGGCGTCTACCGCTGCCTGATGGATCAGGGATGGCGCCGCAGCGGCCGCGTCCTCTACAAGCCGTCCTGCGCCGGTTGCAGCCAATGCCGCCCGATCCGCATCGCCGTCAAAGATTTCCAGCTCAATCGCACCCAGCGCCGTCTTCTGAAGAGGAACGGGCACCTCGAAGCGCACGTTCGCGCCCCCGTGCCGACGGAGGAGAAGTTCCATCTCTTCCTCCGTTATCAGCGCGGCCGCCATGTCGGCGATATGTGCAGCACCTGGGAGGAGTTCAGTGGCTTTCTTTACGAGTCGCCGCTGGAGACGCTCGAGGTCTGTTTCTGGGACAACGACGAATTGATCGGATGCGCGATCGTCGATGTGGACTTCGACTGCCTCAGTTCGGTGTACACCTACTTCGCGCCGGAAATGCCGGAGCGGAGCCTGGGGACGTGGGCGATCCTTTGGTTGATCCAGTTCGCGCGCAGCCGCCGCCTGAGCCATTACTATCTGGGCTACTACATCCCGGATTGCCGGAAAATGAACTACAAAACGAATTTCCGCCCCTGTGAGATTGCGGACGCCAAGGGCGAGTGGCATCGTCTGACTTGAGCGGCATCCCACCTTTCGAGAAAGACCACCCCCCATGGATCTAGAAATCACCGGTCATGCGGCCATCGTTCAGGGCGCCAGCAAAGGTATCGGCCTAGGCATCGCGCGCTCGCTCGTGGAGGAAGGCGCCCACGTGCTCCTCACCGGCCGAACGGAGGGCCCGCTGGCTTCGGCGGCTGGCGAACTCGCCGCCTTGGGACGGGGCCGAGCCGAATACGCCGTCTGCGACAGCGGTGACCCCGCCGCGTCCGCCAGCCTTGCCGCCCGCGCCGCCAAACTCTTCGGGCGCCTCGACATCGTCGTGTGCAACAGCGGCGGCCCGCCCCCCGGAAATTTCGCGGACTTGGGGCTCGACGCCTGGCGCGGGGCCTCGGAATTGCTCCTGATTTCGCCGGTGGCGTTGCTGCAGGCGGCCCTGCCGCACCTGAGGAAAAGCCCCGCCGGACGCTTCTTCGTCGTCACCAGCAGTTCCACCAAGGCGCCCATCCCGGGCCTGACGCTCTCGAACGTCTTGCGGCCTGGCGTGCTGGGGCTGATCAAATCGCTGTCCCAGGAATTGGCGCCGCACGGAATTTGCTGTCATTCGCTGGCCCCGGGCCGCATCGATACGGACCGGCTGGCGATGCTGTTCGAGAAGCAGGCCACCGCCGCGGGCATTTCCGCCGCCGAGCAGCGCCAGCGGGTCGAGCGGTCCATCCCCGCCGGACGCCTTGGGGCGACCCGTGATCTCGGCTCGCTCGCCGCCTTTCTCTGCTCGCCGCAGGCATCCTACCTCAACGGCGGCAACTGGCTCGTCGACGGCGGGCTGATCTCTTCTTTGTAAGGTACTCCAGGAGTTTTTCATGATGAACCTCAAGATTACGACCGGCCTGGTGCTGATGGCATGGGCCGCGCCGGTCCTCCTGCTCGCGCAGGACATGAAGCCCACAGCCGATTCGCCGCCGCCTCTCGCGCCCGAAATTCGCGGCCTGACGCAGAAGAACATCGCGCCCGAGGAGGCCGATCTGCTGCCCGACATGGGCCGCGGGCTTCCCCATTCCGCCAGCTATCTGCGAGGACTTCGCGTCGCCATCGATCCCGGCCATGGCGGCGACATCGGCCCTCAATGGGCGGGCTTCAAGCGCGGTCCCTCCGGCTTGCGCGAAGCCGTGATCAACCAGAACACCTCGAACCGCCTCGCGGAACTGCTCCGCGAAGCCGGCGCCGAAGTGCTCCTGATCCGCACCGAGGACATCGACATCTCCCTGGCCGACCGCGCCAGAATGGCCAACGAGTGGCAGGCGGACCTCTATGTGTCCGTTCATCACAATGCGTCGGCGCGGGCCTCCGCGGATTACTCGTCTGTATGGTACCACGGGACCGGGGCCGAGCGCCCCGCCAGCATCGACGTCGCCCGCGAAATGGCCGCCAGCCTGGTGACCTGGATGCGTCCCGGCGAGCCCCAGCACAGCGGCATCTACAGCGATTTCCTGATGTACGAGTCGGGTTTCGGGGTTCTGCGGATGACGGAAATGACCGCTGTCCTGGCGGAGTGTTCCTTCTACACGCATCCGCCTGAAGAAGACCGCCTCGCCATGGAAGCCTACAACGACCGGATGGCCGCCACGTTATTCCTGGGCCTCTGCGAGTGGGCGCGGGCAGGCATCCCGCGATGGGAGATCACCGCCGCCGCCGAAGACGCGAGCGCGACGCAAAGCTTGACCGTCGAACTGGACGACGCCGTGCCGCAACGGTGGGGGAGGGAGGTCCTTCGCCACTTTCCCGGATCGCTGCGCGTGACCGTCAACGGCGAGGACATCACGCCCCCGGAGGAGGAGGCTCTGGATAAGACGATCGAGCTGACGGCGCCGCTGCTGTTCGACACGTCCACGACGCGGACGCTGGACGTGCGGTTCCAGAACCGGAACAAGAACTCGGCGATAACGCCGCCGAAGACGCTGGCCCCGGGCCAGAGCTGGGCCGCGTTGGTCGTCGAGAAGCCCGAACCCGAAGAAGACCGCCGGGGCCGGGGTCGCGGTCGGGGCCGCGACTGATTCTCAATCGCCGATCCTGAAACCAGCGACCCTATATCAGGGGCCGCTCGCCGTCGCGGGCGAAGTCGAAGAGCGTGGCATCCTCGCGGCGCGCTTCTTCGTATGTGCTCGGGTGAAGCTCCATCTTGACGCGCTTGCTGGGAAAAATGCCTTCGGGCCGCAGGCGCATCACCGCGATCAGGATCAGACCGAAGATCACATAGCGGGCTTCGGCGTCGATGGTGATGGTCTCGCTCTCGCGGTTGAAGTTCTCGATCACGTCGCGCAGGTTTTCCAAGAGCCACATCAGAGCCACGGTTCCCGCCACGCTGCCGAGAATGCTCCCCATCCCGCCGAATACGACGTAGACGAGCACGATGACGCTCTCGAGAAAGCGGAAGTTGTTCGGGTAAACCCCGCCCACCAGCAGGCAGAGCAAGCCGCCGGACAACCCGCCGAGCCCGGCGCTGACCGCGAAGGCCAGCGTCTTGTACCACTTGCCGTTGATCCCACAGGCTTCCGCCGCGATCTCGTCTTCGCGGATGGCGCGCCACGCGCGACCCACCCGGGAATGAGTGACTCTCCACAGGACAATGATCGACAGCGCCACGCAGAGGACCGTCAGGAACCAGTAGGGTGCGTTGTCGATGGGAGAAAAAACCACCAACGACTTGTCCACGCCGATTGTCTGAAGCCATTCGCCGAAGGCGCCG
Organism: Sumerlaeia bacterium; assembly: GCA_040219255.1. Taxonomy (GTDB): domain Bacteria; phylum Sumerlaeota; class Sumerlaeia; order SLMS01; family JAHLLQ01; genus JAVJSW01. The sequence continues at coordinate 6,893 of JAVJSW010000065.1, read as the reverse complement.
AGGCTCGGCCGGGGCACGCCGACGAGACCCTGGGCGCCGCCGGTGACCGAGCCCCAGTTCTTGGCGACCAGCAGAACCAGCTCGGAAAACCCGAACGTCACGATGGCGAAATAATCGCCCGTCAGCCGCAATGTCGGCAGGCCCAACAGGATTCCCCACAAAGCCGCGTGCAGCACGGAGGCCGGCAGGGCGAGCCAGAAGGTCCACTCATAGGTCTTGATGAGGACGCCACAGGTATAAGCCCCAATGGCAATAAAGCCAGCGAAGCCCAGGTTGAGCAAGCCGGTGTAACCGACCTGGACGTTCAAGCCGAGGGCTGCGATAGTGAAGATCCCGATGCGGACGAACTTGTAGAGATCGTTCTGGTCGAAGCCAAAAACCGGCATCGCGAGGGCGAAGACGAGCAACGCCAGCCAGAAACCGATGCGGGCGGGCTTGGGGAGGCGATTGAACTTCTCCATTAGAAACGCCGGTTTCATCCATGACGGAATGAAGCCTGGGAGGGAGCGCAGAAACGACAGGAACTTCAATTCCGGTAGGCCTCCAGGAGGAAGCGGATGTCCTGGACCGTGCCGTTGCCGCCGATGAAGGTGTTCTGGTCCTCGTTCTTTTTGGTGCCCTTGAACAAAATCCAAGAGCGGCCGCTGTAGGGCATAGAGATGACTTGGCCTCCGGTGTTGCCGATCGAACTGGAATTGGTCATGGAAAGGAATTGGCTGCCGGATTGATCGTAGATGCCGATGTCGATCGCGTAGTTGTTCTCATCGGTCTTGAGCACGTTGTTCATCACGGTGCGGACGTCGAGACCCGGCTGCCTGAAGGGCAGGCCGATGGTGAGGAAGACGTCCGTCGGGCGGTCGAGCCGCATCAGGCTTCCATATTCGCCCTCGATGGTGAAGGAGCGGTCGGTCGGATAGTCCACCAGCTTGGTGTCCACGATGGCCGACGGGATGATATGGCGCCCGGCGGAAAGGACCAGGTCCATCTCGACGATCAGCACGGTGGTGCGGATTCCGGCATCGCGCTCGAGGTTCATGGAGACCGATAGCTCCGGGTCTTCCGCTATGCCGATGAAGACGCACTTTCCGTTCATGGGGGGAAGAATGTCTCCGGCGGAATAAGGCCGGAAGATCTTGAGAAGCAGCTCCTTGGCATTGCGGCGGCCGACCTGCTCGTCGGTTTCGGGCAGGGCCGCGGGGCTGATTTTCTCGATCATTGTGAGGGCGTCCGCCTCGGTGGCGGTGCTTCGGGCGCCGGTGAAGAGGAAGGCCAGGTCGCCCTCGGCGAAGCTGCGCGATTCGCTCGCTTTCCAGGGTCCCAGGTCGATCCCCCGGCCCCCGAGGAACAGGGCCGAACCCACGAAGTTCAATCCCGTGGCATTGGCGATTTCGCCCGACAGCACGGCGGACTGCGAGTTCGGGGCGCGGAATCGAAGCTGACCGTTGATGCCTCCTGGCATCTCGCGCGGACCGCGTACCTCGAACTGCGTCGTGTCGAAGGTGCGCAGAGGCCACCGGTCCACCGCGGCGACCGAGCCATCGAAATCCACCTCCGGCGTCGTGTCGGTCAGGCCGAGGGCCCCGCCGCCGGTCGAGGCGGCCCGGGAAATGCCCGCGATCACCGAGTCGGCCCGGAACATCTCCACATCATGCCAGACGTAGGTATCCGCCACGGTCTGCGGTTCCTTGACCGGTACGGCCTCGTAGTCGCCCGCGCTGGGGACGAAGATGCTGATAAAGCTGCGTTCGGCGAAGACAGCCTCGCCGGAAACGCTCTCCAGGAGCGTCAACTCGCGCGCCACCGTGCTGCCGCCTTTCGTCAGCATGCCGGCCACATAAATCAAAACGGAGAAGGTCAGCACGATCGCCGGCACCGTGAACCACGCGAGCTGAACCTTGTTCGCCCGCGACAGGAGCACGAAATTCACCGGTCCAACCAGAATCGTGTACACGATGCAAATCAGAATAATCAGCACCACGTTGGGGGGGCGGGCTTTCTCTAGCGTGGTGAATTTGGCCAGCGTTTCCGGGACTTCGTATTCCCAATCGGTGAGGCTGCGCACCGGCATCATGCCCATCCAGTAGGGCGTCAACGCCTCGCGCAGCTCCCGCGGCAGCGTCTCCAGGTCCAGCGTCAGGAACAGAATCTGCCCCTTGCCGTGGGCTTCGCGGATCAGGATGGGAGCGTCGTTGCTGGCAAAAACCACGGTGGCCGCCTCGGCCACGCGATCCACCTTGCTGACGAGAATCACCTCGCCCTCGACCAGGCCGCCCTCATCGTCCGTCGGCTCCAGGCCGCGGGGGCCGCCGACCTGGAAGCGCGTGCTCTCCGACGTCTCCACCGGCAAAAGGCCTTCCGGAACGGTGGCGCCGTAGCTCGAAGTGCCCGCACCGCCCAGGAAGACCAGCGTCCCCCCCATGGCCACCCAATCGCGGAGCGCTTCGGCCTGAAACGAAGTGATTCGGTTCTGGGGCCAGCTTGGCACCACCAGCACATCGATGGAGTCGTAGCCTGCCCAATGAGAGGCCATTTCGCGCGGGTCCAAGGGGGCCTGCACAATGGGATAGAGTTCCGCCTGGCGCAGCAGTGGATAGCGCAGGCGGCGCAGCTCCTCGGAAATCGTGACCAGAAGCACCTGCGATTTCTTCAGCGGCTGGATGTCGATGGGGACTTCCTGCAGAAGGCGGCCGTTCTCGTTGCGGATCTTCACCGTGGGCTGGGCCGGCAGAGGGGACTCCGGGAACTTGGCCAGGACGGTGAAGCGTTGGCTCGAAAACCCCGGCACTTCCACCTGGCGTGTGAAGCGAATCGGCTCGCGGTCCATCGATTCGCTTTCGATTACCAGCGTGCCGGAGTAATCCAGATCGCGGTCGCCGGGCTTGCCGCTCTTGGGGCGATTGTCGATGGAGACCGTGACCGGGCACCACCGGCCGGGACGGTAATAGCCGCCGAAACCCGCGGTGACATTGATGGTCAAGTCCTGCGCATTCAGGGGACTGGCGAGCAGCAGCGCGAGCAAGCAAAGGAAGCCGGAAACAAAGGAACGCATAAGTTCAGGGGGAAACCTAAAGGGCCAATCGGTGACGATTCTTGGCGATCGTTTTCGGGCCGATTCCTCGCACCCGTTCCAGATCGTCGATACTGCGGTAAGGCCCATTGGCGGCGCGGTCGAGCAAAATACGGGTCGCGATCTTTTCCCCGATCCCATCCAGGCTCATCAGCTCCTCCTGCGACGCCGTATTCAACCGCACCACCGGCAGCGCTGGCGCCGAAGGAGTCACCCGGCCAGGCGCCCGGAACCCGGCCTCGGCGGGCGGAGAACCCTGAACAGCGAATCCGGAGTTGGCCGAAGGGGCGCCCCGCGGCGAGAACCCCGCGGAAACCGGCGGGGGAGCGGTTTCCGGCGCCGTGGCCACCGCGTGGGGGACGAGGGCTTCGGCGGTTTTCCCGCCAATGCCGGAGACACGCTGCAGATCGCCGACACTGCGGAAGGGGCCGTTGCGCTCGCGCTCGATCACGATCGCCTCCGCCTTCACCTCGCCAATGCCGGGCAACGTCGCCAGCAACTCGGCGGACGCCGTATTCAGATCGACGCGCGGGTCGCCCGTTCTGGCCGCGGGAATGTCGATCACATTCGCCACGGCCGGCGGCGCGTCGGCCGCCAAGGAAACAGGCGCCGAAGCTGGCTGCCAGGGCTGGGCAGACACAATGGTCACGGAATGGGTCTGGGCCTGGCGCTTCGATTGGAGATGGGACAACGTGGCCCCCAACGCTAACGTCAGGGCAACGGCGATGGCGATCAGTTGTTCGGCTCGCGTTAGACCACGGAACACGGCGGACTCAATGGCTCCCGATTTGAGTAAGTGGCGATCAGTGAGTAGCGATCAGTGAGTGGCGTTTAGTGGGTGGACTCCCAGGATTTTCTCGTTCCGAACTTCGAGGGAAGCGAGCGGTCGAGGAGGTTTCCAAGTATGGTGCGAATCGTCTGCAAGTCTTCGATTTCGTGGCGTTCGATCTTCCCGGCGAGATCTTCCGCCTCCTCCATCGGGTTCAAATGCTCGCCAGAACTCGGGGTCGGGGGCGCCACGGTGATCTTCGAGATGACGAGGCGGATGATGGAGCCGAAGGCGATCAAGTCTTGCTGGAATTCTTCGTAGAGCGGCGCCGGATGGTCTTTCCATATCTGGAAATCGCCCAGTTTCACCAATTGATCCGGGCCGAACATGACGTTGTCCGCCTTCAGGTTCCCGTGGGCGAGGTCCTTGCGATGAGCCCAGTCGAGCGCCGACGCGATCTGGATCAGGAACCGCATCGCCATCGGGAATCCGAGATTGTCGAGGCGCGCCAGCGTTTCGGGAAGAGATCCGCCGCCGTGGAATTCGTACACCACGCGGATCAAGCCCCCGATGGAATCGGCGTAGGTCAGCTTGGAAATATTGGGGTGGTTGAGTCCGAAAAGGGCCCGCATCCGCTGGCGGACGTTCTCGATTTCGCCGGAGGGAAGCGGGAATTCCTGCAACTTCACGGCGACCGGGAAGTCCAGGTGCCGGTCGATGCCCTCGAACATCACCGATTGCTCGGTTTCCTTCAGTAAGCGGACGAAGGCGAAAGCGGAAGGGAAAGGATCCTTGGGGAACGCCTGCGGGAGCTTGGTCTGGCATTTCAGGCCGCCCAGAGCGCTGTGCCCCAGCAGGGGAGTGGGGGGGGCGATCCCACCTTCTTCATTCTTTCTTGCGAGTCGCTCGAAATGCTGGAGATAGGTGACCCGCATGGAGAGATTGGCGTTGATCGCGTCGTTGGCCAGGGCGATTTTGTAGATCGACGTGGCGAAGTCGTATTCGCCGAAAGACTCGAACAGCATACCAAGCCGCCCGAGTGTCTTCGCGTCCGGCTTGATCGGGCCTCCGGGCTCGATCAGGACGCCCGCCAAATCTTTCGCTTCGCTGCGGTTACCGCGCTGCAAGTAATTCGAAATCAGACGAAGGCGCAGCGAATGATCGGCGGGATTGCTTTCCAGCAGGTGCTTCGAGCGCTCGAACGCTTCGTCGTTGAGGCCGATGGCGGCCTCGACCAGCGCTGTCCGCTGGCGATTCTTCGTCTTCAGAAGAGCGGCCCGCTCCGCCAGCAAGTTTCCGCTCTCTCGCCAGAGATCGGCGGCCTTCAGCCAGTTCTCGTGCACTTCCGCCTGGCGGGCGAATTCACTGGGCGGCGGCGCCGCGGTCTTCGCATCCGTCGAGTCTTCCACCGGGGGGCGCTGGTTGACGCTTGCTTCTGTCGGTTCATCCTCCATGATGCGCCGCTGCTCCCCGGACCCGGCCCGCGGATCGGCGGCGGAGCGCTGCACATTCGGCCGCGGATTCTCCGGTGAAGATCCTGTATCGGTCGAGAAACCACCCGGAAGGCGAGGCCTGCCCTGTAACAGGCAGATCAGCAGTCCGAGCAGAAACAGGGCCGAGGTCAGCCCGATCGCGATCGAAGGGTACAGGAATGTGGAATTGTCTACGGCCGCGATGAGGACTTGTGGCATGCGAAAGGTCGACTTGCAAACGAAGTATCAGCCATTGCTAGGCGACCCGGCAGGTATGAGTCAAACAGTTTGGCTCTTTGAGGGCCTGCCCGATGGGGACTTTTCCCCAGGCGCCAGACCCGCGCCGAGTCTTTCGGCCCGGCGCCATTGTGCCATCTCTTTGGTTTTGGTTTTTATTTTCTTTGCTCTAGGTTGTTCCGGAAAATCCTCCCCCGACTGGGACCTCGCCACGCCGGAGGAGACCGACCGGCGCCTCGCCTCCGCCGCCCGGGAGCACAACGTCGATTCCTTTGTGGCGGTGGTTTTCCGATCCGGCGCGATGGAAACCTATTCCGGTCCGGGGAACCGAGTTCCTCCAGACGAAGTCTACGAACTCGCCTCGCTCACGAAAACCCTGCTTGCCATGGCGATCCTGGCCGAGGAGCGCCAGGGCCGGCTCGCTTGCGGTGAAATAGCCGCCCTCGCCGGACCCGGACCCGCCACGGTCCCGGCCGCCATCGAATCCCCGCCGACGGCGCTTGAGCTTCTCCTGCACCGATCCGGCGTCTTCGAAATCCGGTCCTCAGAGCAACTCGACCCGCCCCGGTATATCCAGCTCTTCCCCCCCGACGCCACGCGCGAGTACTGCAATTGGAACTACGCCCAACTTGCCCGCTGGGCGGTTGCACGCTCGGGCGAGCCAGGGCTGGATGCCTTTCTCTGGCGGGCGCTCGATCTCCCACCCTCGGCCCTCACGATTTCCCGTCAGTCCTCGGTGCCCGAGGGGGCGGCTGGCGCCCGCATGGCGGCTCCGGATCTGGCCGGCGTTCTACAGCGACTGCTCACACCAGAAGGCGAGCACCTCTTCGAACAGGTCCGAGCCACAGGCAAACCGGCCTCCCTCCGGGTTTCCAACGATCCGGAAAACCCATCGGATCACACGGCATATCCGGTACTCTTCCAGACAGGCAAGGACGTCGATTCGGTGGCGTTCCTGCTCGTTTGCGAACCGCTCGGCTGGGGCTGCCTGCTCCTCGGCAGGGGCGCGTTCGACTCGGCCTTTGTCGAAAAGGCCATGGGCCATCTGCTTCAAACCCGTTTCCCCCGGGCGAGGCTCGTCCGCGAGGCGGAGCCAGTTTATCCCGATCACCAAATTGAGGGCTCCTATGTCCGGTGGGGTGGACGGGAGCGGGTGGGCATCGGCCTCGACCAGACGTCCGGAGTCTTGAACCTGAGAACGGGCGGCGCGGGCTCCACCATTCCGCTGGAACGGCTGAGCGGAAACCGCTTCCGGGTGGGCCCGGAAGGCGCCACTGGGCCCGCCGCCCCGATCCTCTCGCCTTACGACCCCTCGCTGGTGCGGGTCGTCGGCGACCGGCCCGCCCAG
>JAVJSW010000064.1:0-50541 GCA_040219255.1 Sumerlaeia bacterium | reverse complement strand
GGTGCTGTTGGCGAGGCGCATCATGCGCCGCCCCCCCGCGTACAGCGTGCCGTCGGGCTTCTCCACGATCGCCAGAACCGTGTTCGGGTAACGAATGCCCTGGCTGGTAAAGGTGACCACATTGTCGAGGAACCAGCGGCCCCGTTCCGGATCCACCACGTAGAAGAGCCCCGACGGGCCCACTTCGCCGGAGACATAAAGCGTCCCATCGGGCGCGTGGTAGAGCTGATCGAAACGCCCGGTGGTGCGAGGACTTGCTGAGAGGAACGTTTGGCCACTGTCGTCGCTCTGCATCAGGGACCCGAGTTCGCCGCCGACCCAGGCCTGCGATGTGGTTCGGGAGTAATGAATGATGCCCCAGGTTTCCGAGATATTGGTATTGGGGGCGCTCCATGTCATACCCCCGTCCACGGTCGTCAGGACACTGCCAGCCCCGCCGGTCACGCCTCCCACGAGGGAGTCGCGGAAGTCGATCCCGACCGCGTCGAAGCGGCTCGGCGTATAGACCGGTTGCCACGTCGCGCCGGCGTCGTCGGTGCGCGCCAGTATGATCCTTGCGTTATCGGCGTCTCTGCCATCACCGGCGATGATGCCGGTGTTGTCGTCGAAGAAGTGCGCCGCGACGACCTCAGGGCCAAACGCGGTGCTCAGCGGGGTTTCCACCGGCGTCCAGGTCACGCCGCCATCCGTGGTTCTCAACAGAGGTCCGTCGAAAGCGCTGCCGAACCACATCCAGCCGTTCGTCGCCGAGAAGAAATCCACCTCCGCGACTCCCCTTGACGAGTCCGCGTCCTCCTCGCCGGAAGCCAGCACCGTCCAGGTATCGCCGCCGTCTTGCGTGCGGTAAAGCTCCCAGTCGAAGCCCTTGGCGCGCATCGCGAACCCAAGCGAATCGTCCACGAAATCGATGGAAGTGAAATCGCCGGAACCTTCGGTCTGAACCGGGACCTCTTCCCAACCGGCGGACACCGAGCCCGCGAAGAGCATCGCCGCAACGAGCGTGGAGCCGCCTTTCAATATTGTCGCCAACATAGCACACTCCCAAGGTTCTAACGGTAGAGTAAAGAAAGAGCGAGACTCTCGTCAAGGCAACGCAAAATTCATATACCCCGAGTCCAAAAACGCTCCCATGGCCTCCTAACTCTCGTGCGCGAGCCTTGAGGCGCGGTGATCAACCCCCAAAACCGGTACCACCCGCTATGCGAGGCTTCCGGTTTCTTCTTCCTGCTGACCCTCCCCCCGGGGGGAGGGCGATTTCTCCTTTGATCGTGCCGCGAACTCGCGCGGTGTCAAGTACCCCAGCGACCCGTCCAGGCCGAAGTCCCGAGGGAGGGCATAATGTCATACGAAGGACCTTGCGCCCATAAAGTTGCCAAGCGCGAAGGCTTGCTTAGAGGTAAAGCACAGGTACATGGTGCCCCTATGGTGTTCGGGCGCGGGCAGAAGCACCGTCCGGCACGCGCTCGCCAAGGCTATCGATCTGCCAGTTCACGACGCCGACGACCGGCATTCGCCGGCTAACCGGGCGAAGCTGCAAGGGGGCGGCGCTTTGGCAGGCTGCGCTTCCGGGATGTTGGCTGAGCTTTGCTCGTCACGTGGAGAGGAGTTGGCAACTGGCGGGGCCGATGTTTCCCGCGGGGGCGGGGCCGGGGCCTGCCCATTGGCTGTCGGCGGAGTCCAGGATCACCCGCAGGGCGGGATCGGACGGCGCGACCTGGGTTTTGTTGCTGAAGTTCAGCAGGAGCACCGTTTGCTGGTCGTCGGCCCAACGGCGAACGGAGAGGAGTTGGCGCGAAGCGTCGGACAGAACGAGCATGTTCTCCTTCGACAAGGTGCGCAGCGGCGGCAGGGCTCGCCGCAGGTGCAGGAGTTCCTTGTAATAGCTCCGCATTTCCCGGTGCGGGGATTGGGACTTCAGCGCGTGATTGAGCTTGGAGTTGGTGAACGTTTCCTCCGCCTGGGGATCGGGCGATTCGGATTGATGGCCAAACTCCTGCCTCCGCCCGCGCCGGACGGCTTCGATCAAGCCCGGTCCGCTGTGCGAGGTGAAGTAGTGGAATGGGGCGGGTTCGGCGTATTCTTCGCCCATGAACAGCATCGGGATGTAGGGGGAAAGGAGCGTCGCGGCGGCGGCCAGCTTGGCAAACTCCAAACCGGCGAGTTGAGCGAGGCGCTGGCTGTCGGCGCGGTTGCCGATGTCGTCGTGGCTTTGTGCGAAGACAACGAAGCGGTCCGCTTCCATGCCTCGTGACGAAACGCCGTGGCGGCGCTGGCGATAATGGGAATACTGCCCCGTCAGCACAAAGCCTTGGGAGTAGGCTTTCTCCATGTGCGCGAGTTCGCCGTGGTCCGCGTAGTGGCGGTTTCTCTCGCCCGTGATCAGGGCGTGGAGGGCGTGCTGGAAATCGTCGTTCCATTGCATGTCCATGCCAAAGCCGCCGCTCTGGAGGGATTGTGTATGGCGGGGGGAGTTGACTTTGCTTTCTGCGATGATGTGGGTTTGGCGGTTGGCGCATTGGCCTTCTTCGTGGATGGCTTCGGCGAGGTCCTGAAGGAAGTGCTGGGCGGTGTTGTCGTAAATTGCGTGAACGGCATCGACCCGCAGCCCATCCACGCGGAATTCGCGGAGCCAATAGGTCGCGTTGGCGAGGAAATAGGCGCGAACCGGATCGCTGGATTTTCCATCGAAGTTGAGCGCCGATCCCCACGGGGTGCGGTAGCGATCGGTAAAGTACGGGCCGAATCGGTGCAGGACGTTGCCCTCTGGCCCGAGGTGATTGTACACGACGTCGAGAATGACCGCCATGCCCCGCAGGTGACACGCATCCACGAATTGCTTCAGCCCCAGCGGACCGCCGTAGCTGTCTTGCACCGCGAACGGAAAAACGCCGTCGTAGCCCCAGTTTCGCCCGCCCGGAAACTGGGCGGCGGGCATGATCTCGATGGCTGTGACGCCCAGGGATTTCAGTTCCTCCAGATGGGCGATGGCGGCCGCGAAGGTTCCTTCGCGTGTGAAGGCACCGACGTGCATTTCATAGATCACCAGTTCGGAGCGCGCCACCCCCGGCCATTTCTCGCTTCGCCAGTCGTACTCCTCCGAAGCGAGCCGCGACGGGCCGTGAACGCCATGAGGCTGGGACCGGGAAGCGGGGTCGGGCAGGTCTTCACCGCCATCCAGCCGGAAGAAGTAAAGCCCGTCGGCGGGGGGATCTGCGACGCGCTTTGTTAAGTAGCCGAAATCGGCGGGCTGCATTTCCAGATGCTGGCCGCTCGCGGGAAAGTGCAAGGCCGCTCGCTGCGCCGCCGGAGCCCACAGGCGAAATTGCCAGGAGCCATCCGCGAGGCGGACGGCTCCAATTTCCGAGGGATCGGCGGAAAGCATATCTAGGGTTCTCTTCCGTTCGCATTGGCTTCTTGAAGAAGCTCTCGCACCGCGGAAAGGGGAGTCGCAACCCAGTCCGGTCTGTTGTTCAGCTCATAAGTGACTTCGTAGAGGGCCTTGTTCAACTGAAAGATCACCAAGAGGAGGCGCAGTTCCGTTTCGTTGTCCGGCAGGAAGTTGCTCTTCGAGGCCGCGTCGAGGTAATCGCGCAGGTAGATCGCGCTGATCCAACGCTGCCATACCTCGACCCATGGCCCGAGGAGAGGCAGTTCCTGCTCTGTCACGAGCCCCTGCGAGGCGGCGGCCCGCAACCCAGTGAAGGCGGCGTATTGGAAGGACCTTAGCATCCCCGCGACGTCCCGCAGCGGCGACCGCTTCAGGCGGCGCTCTCCGATGCTGCGCGAGGGCTCGCCCTCGAAGTCGATAATCACAAAGTCGCGTCCGGTGAACAGCACCTGACCCAGGTGGTAATCGCCATGGATGCGCGTTCGCATGCTTGTGGCCTTGAGTCTTGAAAGCGACGCGAAGGTGGAGCGAACCAGGTCCGAGTGTTCCAGCACCCATTCGGCCGAAGCCCGCGCGCCCTCGGGCGTCTCGCGCAGTTTGCGCTTCAGTAATTGCAGAGAGGCGTTGGTGTGGTTGCGGAACGATTGCGCCAGGGAACGCTGATAAAGGCTGTCGAGCTTGACCGGAGCGAAATCGGCGTCCCCTTCGGAATTCGCCAGCGCCGCGTGCATTTCTCCCGTTCGCCTGCCGAGAAGGGCGGCGAGGGGCGGAAAGTGACCGGCCAGTTCGGTAAAGAGTGCGGGCGGCTGCGACTTCGCCAGGTCGAAGGGCGGCAGGTCCGGAACGGGCGCTGGGTTGCCGAGACAGCCCTCGGAAATGACGCGCTCGATATAGCGCCCCAACTCATCGAGCGTGTACTCCCAGGCGTCGCCTTCGTTGGAGGCGAAACTTTGCAGCATCGCCACAGTCATCGAGTCGCCCTTTTGCGGGGCGTATTCCAGTGATCCGGCCACGTAGGCGATGTTGTGAAACTGGTTCTGGTTGGTAAGGAAACGGCAGATTTCCAGGTCCGGGTTGATGCCTTCGTCCGGACGGCGGAAAATCTTCATAATCATGCGGTCGCCGTAGATAATCGAGGTGTTGCTCTGCTCGGCGCGCGAGGCTTTGGGTGTGAGTTCCTCGTCACCCCGCAGCTTCTTGAAAGCCGGGGTCTGGCGCGCGTGCAGTTCGCCGCCGCGTCCCGCGATGGATTTCTTTTTCTCGATCAACCGCAGAAAGGCGGAGCACGCCTGCTGCTGGGCGGACGCATCGTAGATCAATCCTTCAGAGCCATCTTTTTCAAAGACGACGCGGGTGATCGCGGCGTGGGGGGTACTGGCTTCGATCACCCCCGCGTCGGCCCCGCGGGCGAACGAAAGAGGCATCACGTAATTGTCCGTGGCGCCTTCCGCATACTCCACCTGGACAAAGGCAATCATCGCATCGATGTCTTTGCCGGGAAGGGGCAGGATTTCCGCGATGGAGACTTGCTTCATGCGGCGCGCCTTGCCTCCGTACCAGCGGCGCTGCGGCATCCAGTTCTCGAGAACGGTGACGAGGTCCTCTTGCCGGCGCGGCTGCAGCAACTCCTGCCATTCGCGCTCGGCTTTCAGCGGAGGGCGCTTTTGCGAGGGGCGACCGTCTTTTTTCTTCGGCGGCCGCAGCTCGAACCAATAGAAGGAATGGGGGCCGAGAGTCAGGTAGTAACGGCCATCTTCGGGGATCTGGTGAAATTCCTGGCGGCCGAAAACTTCCGTCGGCGTCCACCCCGAGTAATCCGTCAGATCGACATCGACCTCCTGTACGAAGCGGGAAAGATTGGCGATGACGAGGATCTTTTCATTCTCACCGGAGCGGATGAACGCGAGAATCTTCGGGTTCGCCAGATGCAGAAATTCCGTGTCGCCATGGCCAAAGCAGTGGTACCGGCGCCTCAACGCGATCAACCGGCGCACCCATCGGCCAAAGGAATGCGGGTTGCGCATCTGGCTTTCCACATTCACGGACTCGAAGTGCGCTTCCGGATCGACCACGGTGGGGGCGTAGAGTTGCTGGGCGTTCGCGCGCGAGAACCCCCCGTTGCGGTCGGGGCTCCATTGCATCGGCGTGCGGACACTGTTGCGATCGCCGAGATAGATATTGTCTCCCATTCCGATTTCATCCCCGTAGTAGAGACAGGGCGAGCCCGGCAGGGAAAACAGAAGGGCGTTGAGCAATTCCATGCGCCGCCGGTTGAAACCCAGGAGTGGCGCGAGCCGGCGGCGAATGCCCGAATTCACCCGCATCCGTTCGTCGCCAGCGTACATGCGGTACATGTAGTCCCGTTCTTCATCGGTGACCATTTCCAAAGTCAAGTCATCGTGATTGCGAAGAAAGATCCCCCACTGGGCGCCTTCAGGCAGATCTGGTGTTTGCTCCAGGATATCGATCACGGGAAAACGATCTTCCATGTGCAGCGCCATGAACAGGCGCGGCATCAGGGGGAAATGGAAAGCCATGTGGCACTCGTCCCCCTGGCCGAAATAGGCCGCCGCATCCTCGGGCCAAAGGTTCGCATCGGCGAGCAAGATGCGGTCTTTGTAGCTGCTTTCCATGAAGCCGCGGACTTCGCGCAGGAAGTCATGCACCTGCGGAAGGTTTTCGCAGGTCGTTCCTTCCGCCTGAAAGAGATAGGAAACCGCATCGAGCCGGACGCCATCGACGCCCAGCTTGAGCCAGAAGTCCACGATGTTGAGGACTTCCTTGCGGACCTTGGGGTTTTCGAAATTGAGGGCGGGCTGATGGGAATAGAACCGATGCCAATAGTAGGCTTCCGCCTGCGAATCCCAGGCCCAGTTGGACGTTTCCGAATCGAAGATGACGCGCGCTTCCGGGTACTCACGCCCGGTTTCGCTCCACAGGTAGAAGTTGCGCTTGTTTTTCGGAGCGGCTCTTTCCGCCTGGAACCACGGATGCTCATCGCTGGTGTGGGCGATCACCAACTCGATAATGACCCGCAGTCCACGAGCGTGCGCTTCCTTGACCAAACGCTTGAAATCGGCAAGGTTACCATACTCGGGATGCACGTTCTTGAAGTCGGAGATGTCGTACCCGTCGTCGCGCAATGGCGAAGGAAAGAACGGCATCAGCCAAAGGGTGTTCACTCCCAGATCCTGGAGGTAATCCAAGCGGTCGATCAACCCGGGGAAATCCCCGACGCCATCCTCGTTGCTGTCCTGAAACGCGCGCAGGTTGACCTCGTAGATGATGGCGTCCTTGTGCCAATGGGTTTTTCCATCGTGAGCGGCTTGCGTGGTTTTCCTGGACGGGCTGGAAGTCGGCATCAGTCAGTTTTCCTTGCTCGGTAGGGTCTGGGGATGGAAGGCGGCCCAGCGAACCGGGCCGCGGTCGGTCATGTGAAGCGCTCTGGTTACAAGAAGTAGTCGAAATCCACTTCGCTGCGAATGTGGCGGCGGACGCGGAAGATGTGGGCGTTATCTTGCGCCGGGTCCAATTCCACGTAGTTGCGTTCGCCGTGCCAGAGGAAGCGCTTGTCGGTAATCAGGTCGTGGACCTGGTATTGCCGGCGCGGGTCCATGCCCAGTTCCTGCAAGGGCAGATGAACAAAGCCGCTCCGCTTGTGGTGCGCGTCCAGATTCACGACCGTCAGCACGATCTGGTTGGCCGTGTGATGGGAGTAGGCGACGATTTCTTCGCACTCGGTTTCATGGAATCGCAGCTCCGCGTTGCCGTGGAGCGCCGTGTTTTCCCGGCGGATTCTGTTCAGCGCGGTCATCAGGTCGCGCAGGCTGTGGGGGGCGTCGATGTCCCAGTCCTTAATTTCGTACTTCTCCGAGTTCAGATACTCTTCGGTTCCGATTTTCCGCGGCGCCACATCCACAAGTTCGAAGGCGGGGCCATAGATTCCGTAGCTGGAAGAAAGCGTTCCCGCCAGCACAAGGCGCGCGGCGCTGGCGGCGCGCCCGCCGGTCTGTAAGTATTCCGGCAGAATATCCGGCGTGTTGGGCCAGAAGTTCGGCCGGAAAATGTCGCTGACCGGCGGGTTGGTCAGATAGCGCATGTATTCTTGCAGTTCCCACTTCGTGTTACGCCAGGTGAAGTAGGTGTAGGACTGGGTGAATCCCGCCTTCGCCAGACGCTCCATCGCGCGGGGCTTGGTAAAGGCCTCCGCCAGGAAAATCAGGTCCGGGTGCTTCTGCTTCAACTCGCCGATGACCCACTCCCAGAAGGCGAAGGGCTTGGTGTGCGGATTGTCGATGCGGAAAATCTTCACGCCCCGGTCGATCCAGAACTGCAAGACGCTCTTCAATTCATTATAGAGCGGCCGCCACGCATCGGTTTCGAAGTCGAACGGATAAATGTCCTGGTACTTCTTCGGCGGATTTTCCGCATAGCGGATCGTTCCATCCGGCCGGTGGCGGAACCAGTCGGGATGTTCCTTCACATAGGGATGATCCGGAGCGCACTGGAACGCGATATCCAGGGCGATTTCCATGTGCAGTTCCCGCGCGCGCGCCACCAGGCGGTCGAAATCCTCTATCGTCCCCAGTTTCGGGTGAACGGATTTGTGCCCGCCTTCGCTCGACCCAATGGCCCAGCAGCTCCCCACATCGTCCGGACCGGACTCGGTGGCATTGTTGGGGCCTTTGCGGTGGTCAAAGCCGATCGGGTGGATGGGCGGAAGATAAACGACATCGAAGCCCATGGAGGCGACGTAGTCGAGGAACTTCTCGGCGTCTTTGAAAGTGCCGTGCTGTGTGCCTTTGCCGGCGGAACGGGGAAAGAACTCGTACCAGGCGCTGAAACGGGCTCGCTCGCGATCCACCGTCAGCGGCAGAATACCCGGAAAGGTGGTGGCCAGCGAGCGGCTGCCGTGCCGGTCCACCAGCTCCGGCAGGCGATCGTCCAGGGCGTAGCCGATGCGTTCGGTCAGATACAGATTCTCGTCCACCAACCGGCGGGCCTGCATCAGCAAGAAGTCCTTCTCCTCGCCGGACGCGTTCGAGGCCGCTTCCTCCATCATCAGCGAGCCGGCCTTCATCTCCGCCTCCATCTCCGGCCCCTTCTGACCGACTTCGGCGCGCTTGGTCAGGTCCCGGCGCCAGGATCGAAACGTGTTCACAAACGCCCGGACGGTGTACTCGTATTCGCCCATCTCGAAGATGCGGAAAGAGCCGGACCAGTGATCGTTGATGATAAGCTCCATCGGCGATTCGCGCCACTGCTCTTCCCCCTTCCGGCGGTGCAGCACAAAGGCCGAGATGGCGTCATGGCTATCGACAAAAACGTCGGCCTCGACGACGATTGAATCGCCTACGACCCGCTTGACCGGAAAGCGGCCGCCATCGACCTGAGGGGTCACGGCCTCGACGACAATGCGCCGGCGTCCCCAATCGACGTCGCCGCTTTCCGCGGGGCGGGGATTGTTTACGGTAGCATCAGTATGTTCAGTCACGTTTCGCTCCTGGAGAAGAGGAATTGTATTGCAAAGGCAATGGCATGCGTCTGATCGCGAGAAACCCGAGGACCGACGGGCATGCGGAGGAGCAGCCTCCTGACGAAAACCAGTTTTGCGGTTCATGAATCTACGCAACTCATGTGCCCGGACCATGGCAGCCGCGATGCCTGATGCACGCGTCTCGTCACGCAATCCGTGCGATGGAATGCCAACTGACTCCTGGACGGGTTCGATCCATCGCTGACATAAACGAGAGCCAATGATGCAGGGGACGGCTTCGGCGAGTTCCGGCCGCTCGCCGCCGACCGCAACCAGGGCGGCCCTGCCTGCCTATGCCCCCTAAGACACTCGGTCCAGACCTGGGCGGAGCATTACAACACCGAGCGGCCGCACCGAGGCGTCAGGATGGCGAATGAGGTTTTGGAGTCGGGATTCCGTGTGCGGACGATCAGCGAGGTTCAGTGCCGGCAGAAACTGGGCGGCTTGGTCCGGCAGTATCGTCGGGAGGCGGCGTAGGACGAATTTTCTGGGTGATTTGGGGTTCCGGGTAGGCGCTCAGCAAAAGCATTCCAGCATTTGCCTCCTGCGGGAGCCTCCCGGAAGCTTGCCGTTTTGCTGCGGGTGAACCCGCGTCTGACCGATTCCTCGTCAATCTTTCGCCCCAGATTCACCTCGACTTGATTTGACTCGTCGATCCTTGAGCAAAACTGGTTGAGTATGAGGTGGACCCACATTCTGAGACCCGCCAGTGATAGCGCTCCTGGATCTTGCGCCCACTCTATATCCTCCGAAATATTATCGATAACCCATAAGTCAAAGCAACTCGGGCAGAATCGCATGCCGATCCCGCGGCAGCCGGATTTCCCGATTCAGGGACTACGTCAGAGATACTCCCCAGCCCCCGACAAATCCAGAATTGTCTCTTCCAGCACCTTCATCCGCATCGGCGCGAAAGGATCGCCGTGGTCGCGGTGGGTGGTCAGAGTTTCGCCGTTTTCGTAGTAGGAAATGATGGTGGTGGGCCGGCCGACGGGAGCCGGTTCGGTGAATTCCTGGGCCAGCTCGGGGAACTTGACGCCCTGGAACTCGGCGCGGATGCCCGCGATGCGGTCGGGGGCGATGCGCCATTGGTGCCATCCCGGTTTCGAGACGTTCTTGACACCCTGCCATGACACGGTGCCGTCGGCTTCGATCAGGAGCCGGAAGGCGGCGCCTTCGCCATAGCTGGCCTGGCGCTCCATGGTGATGGCCATGTCTTCGGAGAGTTCCTCCGACATGGAGATTTCCGTGGGTGTGCGCTCGCCGGGGGGCAGGGCTTTGCGGCCGCAACCGCCCGCCAGCAGCCCCAGGGCGATCACGCCCAGCCAAGCCATCAGAATTGAAAACCGAATGAAAGCGCGCATTGTACGAAACCTCGCGAAGGAGAAATGTATCACGAGGAGAGGGACAAGAGCGGCGCCGGCGGGGTTCCCCGCGAAGACTGGAAATCGAGCGGGGATGGGCCTATTCGCGCAGGCTGCGCTCGCGGGGATAGCTCCCCAGGATGCGCAGCATCAGGCACTGGGCCTCGAGTTCGGCCACGGCGTCTCGCACCGGTTCGCTGGTTCGATGGCCGATCAAGTCGACGAAGAAGACGTACTCCCAGGCTTCTTTCTTCGACGGCCGCGACTCGATCTTGGTCAGGTTGATGTCGCGGTCGGCGAAGGGCTTGAGCAGATGGAACAGCGCCCCCGGCTTGTTCTTCACGCAGAACATCAGCGAGGTTTTGTCGTCCCCACAGGCCGGCGTGTCGTTCTTGGCGATGACCAGGAAGCGGGTGGTGTTGTTGCGGTTGTCTTCGATGCCTTCGGCGACGATTTTCAGGCCCACTTCTTCGGCGGCGAGGGCGCTGCCGATGGAAGCGGAGTTCTTGCCGCGGCGGGCTTTGATCATGCCCTTCACGGTGCTTGCCATTTCGTGCAGCTCGGCGCTGGGCAGGTGTTCGCGGAGCCACTTGGCGCACTGCTGAAAGGTCTGCGGGTGGGAATAGATGTGTTCGATTTTATCCAGGTCCACGTTGCTCAGCAGGCAATGGCGTATGGGCAAGAGCACCTCGGAGCAAATCCGCAGTTCGAAGTCGAAGAAGCTGTCGAGGGTCTGATGCACCATGCCGCCCGTCGAGTTCTCCACCGGAACGACGCCGTAGTCGGCTTCTCCGCGAGAGACGACTTCGAAGACCTGTCGGATTTGCTCGCAGGGCTCAAAGGTCACCGACGTGCCGAATTCGCGGGCGGCGGCTAGATGGGCGTAGGTCGCGGCGGGGCCCAGGAAGGCGACGCGCAGGGGCTTCTGCAGGTTCAGGCAGGCCGAGACGACTTCCCGCATAACGTGCTCGAGGCCATTCTTGGGGAAGTCGCCTTTCGAGCGCGAGAGCGCGCGTTCGATGACGGCTTTGCCCCGGCCCGGATCGAAGGTGGGCCGGCCGCTGCCCTCTTTCGCCTCGCCGACGGCGCGGGCGATCTCCGCGCGGCGGTCGAGCAGCCGCACGAGTTCGGCGTCGATGGCGTCGATTTCCTCGCGAAAGGCGGTCAAATGAGAGGGGGTTTGGGATTGGCTCATGGGAAACGGGTCGGGTCCTTCGCAAACTCGGGAGGCCAAAAAAGCGGGCGCGGCGCCCGCCGGGCAACGGGAATTCCCTTGGCGTCGCGCGGGAGCGGAAGGTCCCATCGCCCCATGAGCCCAGTACGCCCCGCCCGCCTGACCACCACCCACACCGGCCCCGTCGTGGTGCTGCTGATCGGCATGCGCATCAATCGCAAGTGGAAGGTCTGGCAGTGGCTACCTGTCTTCCGCGCATTCTGGGCCATGATCCGTGAATTGAAGACCGGCGCCCCCGCCAACGGCTTTCTCGGTTACGAGCCGCTCCTCGGCCCCGGCGGCGTGATGATGACGGTTCAGTACTGGCGCTCCGTCGAGGATCTGCACGCCTACGCCCAGGACCCGCAGCGGCTGCACAGCAAAGGCTGGGCGGAGTTCACCCGCCGCGTCGGAACCGGCGGCGACGTCGGCGTCTTCCACGAGTCCTACCTCTCACGCGGGGGCGATTGGGAGGCCATCTACATCAACATGCCGCCCTTCGGATTGGGCGGTACGGGGGACCTGCGGGAGTGCGAAGGCCGCCGCGAACGGGCTCGCGGCCGGATGGATGCGGGGGCGGGTGACGTGGAAAGTTGTCCGGGAGAGTAAAGCTCGTAGTTGGCGGCGAAGGCTGAAGGGCCCCTGTATGAGGCACAGACTGGAGAGTGGCACAGACTGGAGAGTCTGTGCTACAGAGGTTGCCGGTGGCGAATGGATGCGAAATGTGGCACAGGCACTCTTGCCTGTGCGGGGCGCGGATTGATCAGGCCTTCACGAAGCGATCCCGCAGGGCCGCCCAGGCCGCCAGGTTGGCCTCCAGCGATTCCCCCGCCGCCTCGATGGCCGAGGGCAGCAGGAACGTCTTCAGCCCGGACGCGCCGTCCGCATCGAAAAACTGGATCGAGGTCATGGACGGGCCGGCGTCGTCCTTGGCCGGGGGCTGGACGGCGAAGATCGCCGCCACCCGATCCAGCCGCAGGTGCATGTGCAGGCGCTCCGTCGCCACGTTGAAGAACGGGCCGGATTGGCTGAAGCCGCCGAACTTACCGGTGACTTCGATCACGGTCATGGGATTGCGCACCACGACGTAGAGGGTGCCGAGGAGTTCGATTTCGCGAACGATGGCTTCGGCCTGGGCGGGGTCCAGCTCGGTGGCGTAGCCATCGGGCATGGCGCGCAGAACGTCGTCTTCCCGAACGCCGAGGGCGTCGGCAAGCATGGCGGTCTTGATGCTTGGGTTGGCTTCGAGTTTCCGCGCCACCTTCTCGCGCAGGTCGGCGAAATCGGCGAGGTCGAGAGTCGGCTGGCTCATGCGGCGCTCTCCGGCTGAGCGTAGGACTCGGCACCGACCTTGTTCATGTGGCCAAAGGTCTCGCGGCCGACCTGGATCATCTTGGCCATCAGGGCGTCGTCGATGGGCAGCGTGTTGAAGGCCTGGCCAAAGGCCGACCACTTCTCGCGGATAGCGGGGCCGTACGGCTGGAGGTGATAGGTGCCGTCGGTGCCTTCGAGGTCGTAGGCCTTCTTGACGGCTTTCGCGATGAACATCGCGCCGTTGTTGCTGCCTTCGATGATATAGTGGATCGACAGGAGCAAGCGCGGGTCGCGCTCGGCGGTCGCGTGGAAGAAGGCGATCATGTCCTCGGTGGCAGGCAGGGACTTGACCGTATCTGGATCCACGCCGAAAAAGCGCAGGTCCTCGGCGGCCTTGGGCGCGTGGAACTGCTCGTCGGTGACGACGCGGTTGAGGAACGGCTCGCTGTCGCGGTGGGCGGCGAGGACTTCCTCGAAAGCCTTCTGGAGAAGGTAGCGCTGCTTGAGGTTGTTGACGTACTTGAACCGGGGGAGCGTGCCCTTCATGATGTTGTCCTCATCGGACTTGGGCGACGATTCCTGGGCGGGATTGGCCACGCCTTCGTGAATGTCCCAGATACCGGCTTTGAGGCGCTGGATCAAAGTCAGTTCGGTCGTTTCGGCGGCTTGCGTCATGGAGCGGTCGGTCCTTTGGAGTACGCGGAGAGGTGAATCCCGTGGCCTG
Organism: Sumerlaeia bacterium; assembly: GCA_040219255.1. GTDB lineage: Bacteria > Sumerlaeota > Sumerlaeia > SLMS01 > JAHLLQ01 > JAVJSW01. The sequence continues at coordinate 37,002 of JAVJSW010000064.1, read as the reverse complement.
CTTGGCGGCCGTCAGGCTCCCGGGAAACCCAGGAAGGGAAGCCGGGAGACGGGGCCTGCCCGCTTGGCAGGGCAAGAGCGATTAAGGGAGGGGGCGAGGGCGGAGTCAAACCGTAATTTGGTATGCCAAACTTTGGCTTGGGTGTCCCAATCCGGGGGGCGCTCGAGTCGCCTCCGGCGGCTGTCAGGGAGGGATCCGGCAAGCCCCTGGGCAACGGCGATTCCCCCTGTCGCCTTTTGCCGTTGACTCAACTTGCCGTCGCCGGACATTGGCTCCAGAAGCTAAAATTCGAAATAAGCGGTGACCTGATGCGTTGTCTGTCTTTCTGCCGTACCCTTCTGGTGTGTCTTGCGGCGTCGTTCCTGTCCTCGGCGATCCATGCCGGGACCCCACCCTTCGGGGACCTGGTGACCGGCCTGCTGGAAGACGGTCCCCTCCGGACCGACCTCAACGCCGATGGCGTGTTTGACTCAGCGGACCTCGTGCGGTCTTTGACGTTGGGCGGCACGCCCACGCCCACCCCGACCCCAACGTCCACTCCGACGCCCACGGCCTCGCCCACGCCGACCGGCACACCGACACCGACGCCAACGCCTTCCGGCGAACGAACCCGCCTGCTCAAATCTTCCCCCGCCGATGGCGAGGACGGCGTGGCCGTTCACCGCGAGTCGATTCTGACCTTCGACGAACCGCTGGACCCGGCGACGGTGACCTCTCAGGCGATCCGAGCCTTCTTCGCGAAGCAGGCGCTTCCGGCCCGGTTGCAGCTCTCCGCCGATGGCCGGACCGTTTCGCTCTTCTATCAGTCCGTCCTGCCCTCCGCCGCCGTCGTCAGCATCTACGTCGATGGCGAAGAACTGCGGGATCTTTTTGGCCGGCCGGTGGACGCCGATGACGACGGATCGCCCGGGGGCATCGGGCGCCTGGAATTCGAAACTCTTTCTCTCGCTGGCCTGCCCGGCACATCCGTCATGGGCCGCGTCTTCGCCTCCGAACTCTCCGCCGCCAAGGGCTCGCCGGTCACCGTGAACGATCCGCTGGCGGGCGTGAAAATTTACCTCCAGGGCGCTGAAGACACGGTCTTTACCGTGACCGACATGGCGGGGAATTTCACCATGGAAGGCGTCCCCGCAGGCGAGTTCTTCGTCTATATCGACGGCCGCACCGTGACCACCACTCCCGGCGGCGATCCGACGCTCTTTCCCGGCGGGCCATACTATCCCTTCGTGGGCAAGAAGTGGTTCGCCAACGCGGGCGTGGAAACTTCGGTGGGGGAGATCTACCTGCCGCTCGTGCCTGAGGGCTCCCTCGTTGTGCTGAACGAAACGGGCGACACATCGGTCGGATTCCCCGGCGCGGTGCTGACCCAGTTCCCCGAATTCGCGGGCGTCGGACTGATCGTCCCGCAGGGAGCCCTCTACGCCGACGACGGCGAAGTGGGCGGCCGCGTGGGGATCGCCCCGGTGCCGGCGGACCGCCTGCCCGAGCCCCTGCCCGACGACCTGGCGATGCCCCTGGTGATCACGGTGCAAACCGATGGCCCCGAGAATTTCGCAGAACCCGTTGTGGCCTGCTTCCCGAACCTGCCCGACCCGGAATCGGGTCAGCCGCTCGCTCCGGGCGAAAAGAGCGCCCTCTTCAGTTTCAATCACGACACCGGGCGCTTTGAAATCGCCGGGTCCATGACGGTTTCCCAGGACGGCACCCTGATCTGCACAGACCCGGGCGTGGGCATTCCCCAACCCGGCTGGCACGGCACCGCCCCCGGCTCGACAGTGGAAGGCGGCGAAGCCCGGGACGAATGCGAGGGCGTAACGCCCGCCGAGTGCGACCTTGGACCGATCACGATCGAAGGCGGCCAACGAGGCCGGCGCACCTTCAGCGTCCCGTTCGACCACACCCAGGGCATCGTCAACTGGTTCGCCCCTACCGCCGAGCCCCAGGCCGCCGCGGGCCATGTCTTCATGGCTCAATTCTGTGGCCCCGGTCCCCACTTCATCACCGCCGAGCTGAGCATTCCCTGCGGCGACGGCGATTGCGAACGCACGATCAGCTTTACGATCCCACAGGAAGAACTGGACCAAATCGCCTGCAATCTGGCGGATGTGCAAATCCTGAATGCGAACGGCGAATTCCCGGCCCAGATCAACGACACGATCCTCGCCGAGGCCCTCGACAGCGACGGCAGAACGCTGCAAACGACTGGCGGAAGCCTGACATGGTCGGCGCCTCCGGGAGTCGATGTGCGATTCGGTGCGCTCGGTACCCAGTCGCCCCTTGTTGCATTCCAGGTTTGCACGCCGGGTACATTCGATTTGCGGGCGCGTTACGAGACCGCCTGCGGCGATGTCTGCCTCGTCGTCGTCCCCATCAGCGTTGGCAGTCAAGCGCGTTGCGCTCTGGAAAGCGTGCAGTTCGCTCCCGTCACAACCCGCTTCGTCGAAACCGGCGACCGTTCGATCTTCGAGGGGGAATTGGTGGTCATTTGCTCGTATCGCGACTTCCCCAACAATGTCGGCCTCGAGAGCTCCGACGGCGAATTGACTTGGCAACTCTCCAACGGAGTACCGTTGACGGGCACTTGCGGGATTGTGGAAATGCCCACCGCAGGAGACGTAACGGTGACGGCGACGCTCGAGTCCCCCTGCGGGACCCAATGCACCCGCTCCGTCACCATCCCGGTACAGGCCGGAACGCCGCCCACTCCGAAGAACCTCTTGTCGCTCGGCCAGCCCTCTGTGGACGACGTGCTCCTGCGGCTGAACGGTGGAACCCTGTCCAGGACCGTCGACCCGCTGGCCGAGGCCCTGCGGGCCCGGGGACTTTCCAGCGAACCCATCGCCGAGAAGGGACTCGCCGCCGAGGCGAACCGCACCCTGACCGGCAAGATGTTCTATCGTCTCGACAACCTGGACCGCAATCGCACCAGCCGGGGAACGGTGCAGAGCTACGGCGAAGTCTTCGCCCGCCCCATTCGCCTTCGGGCCGAGACGGACTACCGCGCGCGCGTTTTCCATCCCAAATCGTTCCTCGTGGCCGATAAGGAATTCACAAGCCTGCCTTCGGGTCAAAACTTGCAGCTCGACCCGTTCCTCTTCTCGCCTTCGACCGCACCGGACGACGACGGCGACGGCCTGACCGCCGAAATCGAAGCCATCATCGGCACCAGCGACGCGAACCCGGACACGGACGACGACGACATGGACGATGGCGAGGAGGTGATCCAAGGGCGCGACCCGCTGGATGGCCTCGCGGGCCAGACGGGATTGCTCGCGCGGGCCCTCCTCCCCGGCACGGCGACGGACGTTCGGAGTGGCGACGGACTTGTCCTCGTCGCCGCCGAAGGCCAGGGCCTTGCTGTCTTCAACGCCTTCGCGGGGCGGTCGCCGGTGCTGCTGTCCCTGCTCCTGCTGCCTGGCGAAGCGGGCGCCGTGGCCTACGACCGCGGCGTGGCGGCGCTGGCGCTGGGCCGGGCCGGCATGGCCATGGTCGATCTGTCCGACCCGGCCAACCCGGTTCTGCTGCGCCTTGTGCAGGAAACGGAAAACGAATGCCTGAGCGTCGAAGTGGGCGCCGGCTTGGTTTTCAGCGGCTGGCGCGACGGCCAGATTCGCGTGTACGACGCGGTCACCGGTCTGCTCCTGGCTACCCAATCCACCTTCTCGCCGGTGCAGGACCTCCGCCTGGGCAAGGGCATCCTCTACTCGCTCTCCGGCACCAACGGCTTCTCGGTGCAGACATACGCGCTTTTCGATGGGCCACTGCTGCGCAGCACCGGAAGCGCCTTCTACGACGGCGGCATTGGCGCGGGCCAGCGCCGGCCTCGCCTATTCGTGGGCAAAGACACACTCTTCGCCATCGAAACCTCCGGCTACAACACCTTCGACTTGTCCGATCCCTTCCGCCCCTCCCTCCTCGGCGAGGCCAATACGGCACAGTTCGGATGGAAGCAAATCGTCTCGAACGGCGCTGGGCTAGGCGTCGCCGCGGTGAGTCCCAACTCGACCGACGACGGCCCGCATCACATTTCGATCTACGATGTGTCCGATCCGGCCATCACCAACGACTTCATCCAGGAGTTCGAAACGCCGGGCCTGGCCGCCGCCGTGGAAATCGGCAACGGCTTGGCCTACGTCGCCGACTCGGAAGCCGGGCTTGCGGTGCTGGCCTATCAGGCCGCGGAAACCGGGACCGTCGCTCCGGTGATCGTGCTCGAAGCCTGCGTCGACGGCGAACCCCTGACCGGGCCCGTTACCGAGGGCGATCTACTGGTCATCACGGCGAACGCCACCGACGATGTGCAAGTGCGCAATGTGACGCTGCGCCTCGACGGCGCGGATTTGACCAACGACTCGTCCTATCCCTTCCAGACAACGGTGCGCGTGCCGTTCACGCCGGGCGAATCGCTCACCGTCTCCGGCTTCGCCGTCGATACGGCCGGCAACCTCACCTTCGCCGAAGAGTTATCGATTCCGATCGCGCAGAACACCGAACCCATCGAGGTCCTCGCGACCATCCCCACCGCCTTCTCCAATGTGCCGACGAACACCAAAGTTCAGGCCTATTTCTCCCAGATCCCCAACGCCGCGAGCCTGACCGCCGATTCCTTCCAGATCGTCAATCACGGCGCCGACGGCACCCTGGGCACGGGCGACGACGCGGTCATTTCCGGCGCTCTTCGCGTGATCGCCGGAGCCGCCACCGCCGAGTTCCTGCCCGCTTCGCCCTTGCCGGTGGGCAACTATACCGGCCGGCTGACCACCACCGTCGAGGGCCGCAATGGCCTTCCCATGGACAGCGAATTCACCTGGACCTTCACAGTCCGCGGTCCGCGCGTCGAATTCACCGTTCCGTCCTCTGGTCAGCAGATCGCCAATACCTCGGTCACACGCGTCGATGTCGGCTTCGAGGGCGCCATGGCTCCCTCCACCATCACACGCGACTCCATCAAACTCTTCCGCATTCTGGACTCGGGCAATGGACCCCTGAAGGATGGCGAACTGAAAGGCGTCAATCCGGCGGAAGAACCCGTCATTCCCGACAGCCTCACCTTCGATCCCGAGACGGGCGTTGCCTCGCTCGCATTCTTCCGCCCCCTCGATCCCGGACAATACCGGGGCGAAGTCACCATGGACGTGGCGGATGTGCTGGGCAATCCGCTGGCGAATATCTATCAGTGGTCCTTCACCCTGCTGGGGCCGACCGTGGTTTCGACGACGCCGCCGAATTTCGCGGTCCTTCCTCTGGGCGCGGTCAGCGAAATTTCCTTCACCTTCGACCGGCCGATGGACCCGCTGACCTTCAATGGCCAGACCGTCCAAGTGGGAACCACGACACAGAGCGACAAGGGGATCGACAACCTCGTACCCTTCGAATCGCTTGTCTACGATGACGCGGCGCGAACCGTCACCGGTTCCTTCACCGACCCCCTCAATTCCGGGAGCTACAAGGTGCAGGTCAGCCGGGATGTCAGGGATCGCACCGGTTCGCCCCTGGCCGGAGATTTCTCCTGGGAGTTCGAAGTCGAAGGGCCGTCGCCACTGAGCGTCATCCCTCAAGATGGCTCGACCGTGCCGCCGGGCACGAATCGGCTGGAAGCCACCTTTGGCGTCGACATGGATCCGGACAGCCTGACCACCGGGACGTTTGTCCTGATCGAAGAAGACTTCGGTTCGAAAGGCGCCGAAAAGGGCAGCTTTGGCCAAACAGAAATTCAGCCCGTGTCGGTTGAGTATTTCCCCGATACCCGCACCGCCGTCGCCACTTTCGACCCGCCGATCCCCGGGGGTTTCAAGAGCGGTTTGCTAAAAACCGGAATCCGCAGCGCCAACGGCAACCCCCTCTCGCGAGAGTTCTCATGGTCCTTCGACGTGGAATTCGTGACCCTGACCGCCTTCACACCCGCCGACGGCACCGTGATCCAGACGCCCGAAACCCTGAACCAGATCACCGCGACCTTCGATTTCGGGGTCGATGTCAGCACCTTCGACGCCGACGATACGGACGCCAACTTCTTCGTCTGGTCCGCCGGACCCGACGGATTCTTCCCCATTGACGACGCCGACAATGAGGACTCCTTCCGCGTGCCGGGGGGGAACTTCACCTACGATGACGCCGCTAAGACCGTCACGCTCACCTATCCCGTCCCATTCCCGGCGGGGAATTACGAGGTCCGCTTCTCCGGCTTCGACATCCTCGATGAATTCGGAAACCGCCTGTCCGGTTCGACGCTTTGGCGGTTCCAGGTCATCGAGGACGGCGCCGCGGCCTGGACCACAGGCACCACCGGCGACTGGAACGTCGACACCAACTGGGACATCGGCCGCCGGCCCACCTTTGGCGACACCGTCGACATCAACGCGCCAGGTACCTACACGGTCACTTCGACGCGATTCACCATCGGCGCCGAATCGCTAGACGTCGGTACGGAAGGCACAGGCATGCGCACGCTTTCGCTGCTGGGCACGGTCCTCGACCTCGAAGGGCCCATGGTCATCGCGGCGGGATCGAAGCTCAGGACCGACCGGTTCCAAGTCTCTGCCTTCGACACCGTCCCCACGATCATCCGGCCCGCGCGCGACTCGTCCAACGCCTCGCTGGAAATTCTAGGCGACTATGAATTGCGAACCGCTCAAATCCTCGTGCCTTTCGAAAACTCGGGCAGCGTCGTTCGCCAAGGCACCGCCGATGTCTTCTTCGGCGCCGGAGCGATCAACAAGGAAGGCGCCACCTTCTACGCCGATCACAACACCTCCATCGGTGCCGACTTCGAAAACTTCGGCACCGTCAACGTCGTCAACCGCCGGTTCAGCACCACGACCTTCGGCGCCGGTTCGGGCAGCGAGCACGCCTTCATCAACCACCCCACCGGCACGGCGACGGTCACCTCGGAGAACGGCGGCTCGACCCCCTACTTCCCCTTCAATTGCCACCTGGAGAACGCCGGGCTGATCACCTTCAACCTGGACAACGACTGCGCCGTGCCCGGTTCCGGAGCCAATCTCGACAACAGCGGCACGATTCGGTTCCTCAAATCCAACGCGCGCATCTTCGCCCGCGAGTTCCTCAATACCGGCACCTTCGAAGTCAACGCCCCCACCGTGATGGATTTCACCCGGGCCGGAGTCATCGATTTCGCGCCAAGCGGCATCCTCGCCGGCACAGGCCAGATCACCTTCCGCGAATTCAACCCGCCCCAGGATTTCCTGCGGGGCACGGTGGCTCCGGGCGGCGACGGCATTGGCACCCTGACGATCCTGGGCACCTGCCCGCTGGCCTCCACGGCGCGGATCGAGATCCAGCTCGGCGGCACCGCCCAAGGCACCGACTACGACCACCTGCGCGTCGGCGACACCGCCGGCGCCCGCGTGGCGGGCACGCTGGCGGTCAGCCTGGCCAACGGCTTCCAGCCCACCGTGGGCGACCGTTTCGACATCGTCACCGGTGGCCCGGTCAGCGGCACCTTCGCCAGCGAGGAGGGCCTCGAAGTGGGCGGGGGAGTGCGATTGGTGGTGGTTTACGAAGCGGACGCGGTGGCGCTGGTGGCGGAAGCGGCGCGGTAGGAGCGTTCGCTGGCCGGGAGCTTACCGCGGCACGTCGACAAAGTCCGCCACATCCAAGACCCCGTTGCTCTCGACTCTCTCGAAACCGGCGCCCTGCGCCGTCCCCGCGGCACGCACCAAAGTCAGAAGGATCAATATTGCGAAAAAGCGCGTCATGGAAAACTCCCGCCCAATCTGATATGACTTCAACAAACCATAGGGCTGGAGCGACCGGGGTGCCCAGCATTTTGTTTGAGCTTAACGAAATCGGAGCCGATCCATCCCGCTCTGATGACACCCACCCCGCCCCTTGACACCCGGTCCGATCCGCTTTCCCCTCTCGCCTGTTGAACGATGGTTGCGCCCCCGCCCCGCCGGGCGGGAGGATTTCTAAAATCGCTAAGGATACGACCGTTCACTATGCATCCCCTCCACGACCTCAGCGTTGGCGACAACGCCCCGGACCTCATCAATTGTATTGTCGAAATCCCCAAGGGATCGAGGAACAAGTACGAGTTGGACAAGGCCACCGGTCTGTTCCATCTCGATCGCACCCTCTATTCGCCAATGATTTACCCGGGCGATTACGGCCTCATTCCCCGCACCCACTACGACGACGGCGACCCGCTCGACGTGCTGATCATCTGCAACGAACCGACCTTCACCGGCTGCATCGTCGAGGCCCGCCCTATCGCGGTTTTCCGCATGCGGGACAAGGACGCCAACGACGACAAGATCGTCTGCGTGCCCGAGGGGAATCCCTTCTTCCGAGAATTCCGCGACGTGGGCAACATCCCGCCCCACTTCCTCGAAGAAGTGGCCCACTTCTTCAGCGTCTACAAGGATCTGGAGGGGCACCGCGTAAACCCCGTCGGATGGGGCGGCGCGGAAGAAGCCCGCGAAGCGATCCGCCACGCCGTCGAACTCTACCAACACAAGTTCGGCAAGCCAGAGACCACCACGGCCGAGAAGTAGCAATTTTCCACAGCTTTGACGGGAAATCGGCCTTGACGGGAGACAGGCTTTGAGGGTCTTCTCCTTGGCCCTTGAGCGCGGGTTTCCTTTCGCGCCCTGGTTCCCCCATCGCGTGTGACACAGCCCCTAAGGAATACGAACCGATGAAAAGAACTTATCAACCCCACGTTCGACGCCGTAAGAAAAAGCACGGGTTCCGCTCGCGCATGGCGACCAAAAACGGCCGCAAGGTGCTGGCCCGCCGCCGCGCCAAGGGCCGCCATCGCCTCACCGTCTAATCGCCGGGGCATTCTCCTTTTTTGACCGACTCACCAACTCCTGCGGCGCCGAAACCCCTCTCTCCCCGGGGAGAGGGGTTTCCGTCGTGGATCCGAATCGTCCGTGGCGCCGACTATCGACGCGTCCAATCCTCACCCGTCAGTTGCGCCCGTAAGTGCCTCGTCTTCAAGGCCGAGCGCCGCGATGACGAGCACACCCCCACCCGCATGGGTCTCGTGGTCAGCCGCCGCGTGGACAAACGCGCGGTAGGCCGTAACCGCATCAAGCGTCTCCTGCGCGAGGCTTTCCGCCGCATGCACGGCGAACTCGCCCCCGGCTGGGACATTGTTGTGATTGCCCGCTTTGGCGCCCGAGAGGCCAACTACGCGGACCTTCGCCGGGAGTTCCGAGCATGTGCCCGCCAACTGGGAATCCTTCCCCCCTCCCAGCAGCAGACTCCCCCCATCCCCCCGTCCACCAGCGGCGAGCCGGGCGCCCTCCAAACCCCCTCCTCCTCTATCCCGACCGAGCCCTCCGCTGGTTCCTGATCGGAGCCGTGCGCTCCTATCAGATCAGCCTCGGCTGGGCCATGGGGGGGCACTGCCGCTTCGTGCCCTCCTGCTCCCACTATGGCCTCGATGCGCTGCGGACCAAGCCCGCGCCGGTGGCGGTCTGGCTGATCTGCGCCCGCCTGCTCCGCTGCCAGCCCTTCTGCAAAGGCGGTTTCGATCCCGTGCCGGCCGGCGACCGGGATGGCTGGTGGCTGCTGGCGCCTGCCACAAAGGAAAAAGAGGACCAAAGCGTCTGAACGACTTCGGCCCTCTTCCCGGTGTTTTGCAGCGAACCTAGGTTCTCTTGTGCCCCAAGATACTCCGACTCTCCCTGCAAAAGGATTTTAGTGGAGTCACCTAGACGCGGGCGGCGGTGGCCTCTTCCGCGGCCATCTCCAGATCGATTTCCGCGTGGCGCGCTTCGCGGCGGGCCAAGGCGAGGTCCGAGTCGACCATCATTTCCACCAGGCCCTGGAAGGTCACCTTCGGCTCCCAGCCCAGCTTGGCCTTGGCCTTGGCCGGGTCGCCCAGCAGCAGATCCACTTCCGCGGGGCGGAAGTAGCGTGGATCGATCTCCACGTGGTCATTGTAATCCAGGTCCACGCGGCCAAAGGCCACTTCCAGAAACTCGCGGACGGTGTGGGTTTCTCCGGTGGCCAGGACGAAATCGTCGGCTTCGTCCTGCTGCAGCATGCGCCACATGCCTTCGACATAGTCACCGGCGAAGCCCCAGTCGCGCTTCGAGTCCAGGTTGCCCATATAGATTTTGTTCTGCAGGCCCATCTTGATACGGCCGACGGCGCGGGTGATCTTGCGGGTCACGAAGGTTTCCCCCCGGCGCGGGCTCTCGTGGTTGAACAGGATGCCGTTGCAGGCGAACATGTTGAACGCTTCGCGATGGTTCACCGTCTGCCAGAAGGCCATCACCTTCGCCACGGCGTAAGGGCTACGGGGGTGGAAGGGGGTCGTTTCGCTTTGCGGAATGGCGTGCACTTTGCCATACATTTCGCTCGAAGAAGCCTGATAGATCTTGGCCGTCGGGCAGATCGTGCGGGCCGCTTCCAGCAGCCGGAGGGCTCCCATGGCGACGGTGTCGGCGGTGTATTCGGGTTCGTCGTAGGAAACGCGCACGTGGCTCTGGGCGCCCAGGTTGTAGATTTCGTCCGGCTTCACTTCTTCGAAAATCTGGTGAAGGCGCGCTGAATCGGTCAGATCCCCATAGACAAGCTTGAGCTTCACGTCCGGGCGGTGCGGATCCTTGTAGAGGTGGTCGATGCGGCCGGTGTTGAACGTGGATGCCCGCCGCACAACGCCCCAGACCTCGTAACCTTTATCCAGCAACAGCTCCGTCAAGTAACTGCCGTCTTGACCCGTAATCCCAGTAATCAAAGCCTTCTTCATGAACAAGCGTCTCCCTGTTGGCGGCGATGCCACGCGTGCGTCTCGATCGACCCCGCGGTCATCCTAATTGAGGCTGCAATGTCTGGAATGGAGCCCACGCAGTGACAAGGAGAAAGGGTTGCGCGAAAGAGTCCTAGGGAAAGGGGTCTGATAAAGCGCGTAAGCGGGGTTTAGCGCCGCTTCTGGGCGGGCAGGCGCGTCAGGCGCGGTTTCATCGCCACGTAGAAAATGCCGCCCGACACGTAGATCGCCGCCAGTACCAGCAGGAACGGCCATTGGAGCCACAGAACGATCGCCGCTCCGAAGAGCGAACCGCCGAAGAAACTGAGCGAGAGCACCAGCGGAATCAGGATTTTCGCCTTCGAGACCGGATGACCACGCAACTTCATGCCCGCGTAGCTCCCCAGGTCCGTGATCAAGCCGGTCAGGTGCGTTGTCCGCAGCACCACCCCCCGATAATGCGTCGCCATGGCATTCTGCAGACCGCAGGCCGAACTCGCCAGCAGGATCGCCGTGGACACCGACCATCCGAGACACGCATGCGACAGCGTGAGCAACCCCCCGATGATGATGAAGGTGCGGCCGTAGGGGCGCGTCAGTTCGAGCGAGGGGTGGTGAATGTAGTAACCGGCGAACCCCGCACCGGAAAGAAACCCGGCGGTGGCGAGGCCCAGGTTCAGCAGGGCGGTCTGCGACTCCCGGCCGAACGTCAGAATGTCGACAGCCACGTTCGAGATGTCTCCCGTCAAGTGGCTGACGGAGGTTCCGTAAAGAATCAGGAAGCCGACATTGACCCCGGCGCTGAGCCAGGCCAGCCAGCAGCCGCCGAGGAGGACGAGTTTTTCCTGGGATGTGATTTTCAAGGGGAGCGGGCAATCCCGCCGGGTGTTGCTTTCGCCGGCGGTCCTTCTCCCGATGCACTAATGCCCCGCGCCTGCCGCCGTCAATAGCCGCCGCGGTTGGCGTCGTCGCGCTCGCGTTCGTGACGCTCCCAAGGAGTTTCTTCCGTCTGCCATCGCTCCTCGCGGTCCCCCCAGACATCCTGCACGTCGTCCTGCGTCAGGGATTCCATCCAGGGCTCCTCGTCGTTTTCCCGCTGACCGGCGGCGCGTTGCCGGCGCTTGGTCAGCGCGTAGCCAATCACCGCCACCACAGCGATAAAGACCCAGAATGGGGTGCCGGTGGCGAAAACGATGACCGCGTTCTCGGCTGGTTCGCCGATGAGGTCCAGCGCTTCTTCGTTCCAGCGATCGCGGGACCATTCGTTCCAAAGTTTCTCGGACAGAAGCGGGCCGAGCTGCGGATGGGCCAATTCCGCCACGAGATTGGCCGCGCTCCCGCGGCCGATGTCTCCGGCGACGACGCCGACGGATTGATAGGACAACGCATAGCTGAGGTGCTGGCGTGTGGGATCGCGGGGGAAGGAGTGCTCGAGTTCGCGAAGGTCCGGCAGGCCCCCGAAGAGGCGCCCCTTGGCGAGGGCGAGGACCTCTTCGGCCCCGCCCTGGCCGGCGAGGCGCTGCACAAGGCCCTCCTCGAACCAGAGCGGCAGGTCCTGGCCGCCGGGCAGGCTGCCGATGAACACATGCGCCATCTCGTGCGTCAGGGTCTGGCGTTGGTTGGCCGGTGCGCCGCGGTTCCAGGCGGAGGCGTTGATCCAAATGATCTGGCGCGCGGGATGGGCGGCGGCGGCGGTGTGTTCGGCGCGGAAACCGGTAATCGCTCGGAACACGTCCTCGTCCTCGACCCAGATGATACGCTGGGGACCGGGCCACTGGGTGCCGGACATATCGCGCAGCTGGGCCCGGGCGGCGATCGCGTCACGCTCGATGCGATTGTGGAGGGCGCTTTGCGGCTCCAGGCCCTGGATCACAAGGGGACGGTCGCCCTGGGCGAAGACTCCGCCGGCGAGGAGCCAGCCCAGTAGAAGGGGCAGGAGAAGAAGTGTGCGTATCATTTCGGACCAATCCTTTCCCGGGACCCGCCCGTTGCCAAGTCCGGAAGAAGGAATAGCGCAGGAACCGAACCAAGTTAAAGAAAAAAGGCGCGTTACAAGCGGTTTCTGCTAGTCTTTGCTCCTTTGCCGTGCCAATTTGCCTCGTCACGTAATCGCCATCCCACGAAATTCCGATCCCGCCGTGATTCTGCCGAGTTCCCTCAACTTCTCCCTCGAGTCCCTCTGGTTGACCGGCGCGGGAATGCTGACCCTGAGCGAGCAGGGCGACGCCGTGATGCTGCTGCTGGCCGGCTTTGGCTTCGGGATTCTTCTGGCAGCCATCGCGCTCTACGTCGCCACCAAGCGCGCTTTCGTGCCCTCGTCGAAGTTCCACCTGCTCATGGAGGGCCTGCCGGACGCCCTGTTCTTCCGGCTGTCCGAGGACCTGAAGATCACCGACGTGAATACTCTGGCGGTGGCTAAACTGGGCCACGGCCCCAAGGAGTTGCTCAACAAGTCGTTCCTCGATCTGGTGCCTTCGAACCCGTGGCGATTGCTCGATCTCAAGCGCAACTCCTCCATCGGCACCACTAGCCGCATGGACATGACGATACAGAGCCGCGAGGGCGCGCCGGTGGCTCTTTCCATGACGTTCCTGAGGATGGGATCGGAGTGGCTGGTGCTGGGCGTGGACACACGTGAGCGGTCCACCCGCGAACGGGCTCTGGTGCGCCACCGCAAGCGGGCCGAGCAGTTGCACGCCGTGGTGGAGGCGATGGAGAAGGGGGCGCTCGTGATCGAGGAAACGGGCCGCGTGCGCTACGCGACCCCCTTCGCATCGACACTGCTCGGCATGGAGGGCGGCGCCCTGGTGGGTGGCCGTTTCGACGAGGTCTTGCAACGTCTTGGCGGCGCGGAGGATTGGCGCAGATTGCGCCTCGCCGTGGCCGAGGGGATTCGTTGGGATGAACTCTACTCGCTGAAAACGACTGGCGAGGAGAGCCTGCCGATTCGCCTGAGCTACTCTGGCCGGCGAGTGGGCAAGAGCCGGAAATCCTTTCCAGCGGTCGTGTTCTTGCAGGCCCACGACGCCCCCGCCGGGCCCGCCGGCTCGGGCTTCCGGAGCCGCTGGCCCGCCTTCGAGCAGGCCCCCATCGGGGTTCTGGTGGTCGACAGCGTGGGTTGCGTCACGGACGCCAACGCGCTCATTCGCCAGCGAATCGGCCCTTTGTTCGGATGGAAGACAGGCGAGGCGTCACCGAATCTTTTGCAGATGGCCTTTCTCGAGGACGCGGGGCTCTTGCCGCACCTGAAGAAGGTGCTCAAAGGCCAGGTGGTGGAACTGCCCCGGGCACGCTTCCGCACGGGCGACGAACTGCATGCGGCCTTCTCGATCAAGGCGATCCCGGAGCGGGGCGACGAGGGGGAGGTGTTGGGCGCGGTGATCTTTGTCGACGACATCACCGAGCGGGTGAAGCTGCAGCAGCGGATCGCGAACCGGGCCCGCGATTTGGCGGGCGAGAAAGACCGCGCCATCGAAAGCAACCGGCTCAAGAGCCAGTTTATCGCCACCATCAGTCACGAACTGCGTACGCCTCTGAACGCCATCCTCGGGTTCTCGCGCATCCTGGCGAAGAAGGCGGCGGGCCGGCTGGACGAGCGGCAAATCCGCAACATCGAACTGATTCAGTCGAGTGGCGAGAACCTTCTCGCCCTCATCAACGACCTGCTGGACCTGAGCAAAATCGAAGCGGGGCGCATCGAAATCAACTACGAGCCGATTTCGCTGGACGAGCCCAAGCCCCGTTTCCTGCAAGAATGCACCGATCACATCGCGCCCATGCTGGAGAAAAACGACAACCGCCTCGAGTTCGACATCCAGCCGGGGCTTGGGCAAATCCAGGCCGATCCGATCCGGCTGCAGCAAATCCTCATCAACCTGCTGGGCAACGCGGCGAAATTCACCCAGCACGGAGTCATCACCCTGTCCGCCCGCCGCGCCACACTCGGCACCCGAACCTCAGCCGTTTCCATCAGCGTCTCGGACACCGGGATCGGCATTCCACCGGACCGGCTGCGCGACGTGTTCGACGAGTTCTTCCAGGTGGACGCATCGACCACGCGCGAGTTCGGCGGCACCGGGCTCGGCCTGGCCATTTCGCGCAAACTGGCCCGCCTGATGAGCGGCGACATCGCCGTGGAAAGCAGCGTGGGAGCAGGATCGCGCTTCATCGTCACGCTTCCCCGCAAACCCCGCCCCACCGAGCCGCCGCCCGCGCAGGAACCGATCCTGACGGCGGACCCCACCCGGAGCGGCGACGGCGACGACGACGCGATCCTGGCCGCCGCCCTCGAGGAAGAATTCGCCGCCATGGCGGATGAGTGGACCTGACCTCCGCATCCCTCTGTCCCCACAAATCGACGACATCCAGAGGCGAGCTTCGAAGGCGGCGATCCGGCAGCACGCATTGCGGGTCTTTTTTTAGATTTTCGTTTACCGCACTATTTTGCTTGCCACCATTCTCATGCTATCTACGCTTCGCTCTAACCCTAAAGCGAAAACCAATTGTGAGAAGTTCTCCATGTCCTTGCGATTTCCTAAGACATTGATTTACCCCTTGGCCGGTGCGCTCGCACTCGCCGCCACCGCCGCCACCGCCGCAATCAACGTAACCATCACTTCGCCCAGCAATGGCGCCAGCATCTCGCCCAACAACCTCTTCGACGTGACGGTGAACGCCACCTCCAGCTTCGGACTCAGCAGTCTGAGCGTGACCCTCGAAGGCGTCGAAGTTCAGACGATCAACTACGGCGCCTTTCCGCCGGCGGTGAACGAGACGGAAACCTTCACCTTCTTCCTTCCCTCCGCCGTCGCGGGCCAGGAACTCGACATCACGGCGACCGGCGCCGGGTTCGCGGAAGACAGCCAGAGCAATACCATCTCCATTATCGCCGGCACGCCGACCCCGACCCCGGCCCCCACTCCGACTCCTCTTCCCAATGGCGTCGTGGCCCTGAACGGCCATGCAGCGGACGCGGTGTACGATGCGACGCGCGATATGATCTATGTCATCGATCGCGACAATGACAACGTGGACGTGGTGGATGTGCAGGCGGCGAGCATCTCCGCCTCCATCGCGGTCGGTGACCTGCCCAACGGCCTGGCGCTCTCGAGCGGCGACGGCCAGTTGTTGGTTGCCAACATCGGCGGCCAATCCATTTCCGTCATCGACGTGGCGACCCAGAGCATCAGCCGCACGGACGATCTCTCAAGCGTTCTCGACACCGACGTCGGTCCTTTGCAGATCGCCTATCTCGGCGCCGATCAGGCTCTTGTTGGCGTCTCCTACACCGGATCGGGCGGTGAAAGGCCCCTCGATTACACCCCCAGTACGGGCGCCGCTGTGGAGATCACTCTGCCCGGTGTGTTCGGCGACGCGTTCGAACCACACTACGTCGCCAGCAGCGCCGACCAGCAGGTCGCGATCCTGGGCGAAGGTGGCAGCACGCCTCACGATCTGTTCATTTTCGACGCCACCACCTCGATCACGGCGACGGCCCAGTTCTCCGGGTCGGTGACCAATGTGGCGGTCAACGCCGACGGTTCGCTCTTCATCGCTGACGAACTGCTCCTCGACGCCGACTTGAACGAGGTGGCCACGCTCGAGCATAGCCAAGGCGCCGCCTTCCTCAGCACAGGGGTTGTGGCCGCTTTGGAGACCGACTTCACCGGGACCGATTACCTGCACATCATGGACGCCAGCACAGGCGGCGTCGTATTCTCCTACGCGCTGCCCGCCGATACCAGCTCCTTGGCCTATGTGATCCCTTCCGGCGATCTGACCGCCAACAAGGCGGGCGGAGGCACGGTGATGGTTGTCGATCCCTTGGAGGAGTTGCTGACGCTGCTGACCGTCAGCGACACCGCCAGCGCCGAACTTCTTTGGAAGTCCTACAAGTAAGCCGCATCCGGAGAAGTTAGCGCTTTTCCTCGCCGCGTGAAGTTGGGTCATCCGGACCGCAAGGCTTTCGAAGCCCTTGCGTCCGGATGTTTCTTTTTTGCCAATGGCCATTATGCTCAAAGCCATCGCCGACCTGATCGCCCAGCCGACCTTCTTGGAAGTGCCCTGCACGCAGCAGGAGCACTCCGCCTATTTCGCCGAGTTCCCCCAGCCTCTCGCCGCCAGCGCCATCGGCCGACTGGAGGCCCAGGGCTGCCGGGCCGAAGATTGGGGGCGGGTTCTGATCGCGGCCTTCTGCCCCCTCGACCGCATTCGCAACGTTCACTTCGCGGGCGATTGCTGGATCGGAAACCTGAGCGGCGACGCTCATTGTCTTGAATACGGCGTTCCCGTGGAACGCTGTCTGGAAGATGCCCACCTGCGTGACGTGGTGATTGGCGACGGCTGTTTCGTGCGGGGGCTGGCCCAGGGGTATCGCCTGCGGCTGATGAAGACCGCGGGCATTTTTCAGTGCGGCATCGTCGCCGGCGGCCCGGGCATGCAGCGCGTCCTGACGGACATCGAGTCGGACGTCCATTACTTCGGCGTGGAGCGAGCCATCGCCTTCGCCCCCGGCGGCGGCAATCGCCGCTTCGCTCCCTTTCCCACCATGGAAAGCCGCATGGTGGCCTGGCTGGCGGAAAACATCGGCGACTCGTCGGTCCGCGAGGAATACGCCGCGTTCCACGACGGCCTGCTCCGTCGAATCGCTCGTGGCGAGACGGTGCTCGGCCACGGCGCCATCGTCCAGAACACGCCGCGTTTTCTCCGCAGCGGGCTTGGCCCCTACGGCCGGGTCAACGGTGCGAAACTGGTGGAAGAATGCTGTCTCTTTTCCTACCCCCTCCACAACACCGAGGTGTCAGAGGGTGCGACGCTGCGCTTTGTGCAGACTGGCGGCGGGGTGCGGATCGAGGGGGCTTTCTGCGAAAATGTGGCCTTCGGCGAATCCTCCTGGGCCCGGCATGGAGCCTTGGTGACGAGCAGCCTGATCGGCCCCAACTCGGGCGTTTCCGGGGGCGAGTGCCGCAGCACCTATCTGGGACCCTTCACCGCCTTCCATCATCAAAGCCTGCTGATCGCCACGTATTGGCCCGGCGGCAAAGGCAACGTGAGCGCGGGGGCGCTGGTCGGCGCGAACCACAGCGGCAAGGCTCCGGACCTGGAGCATTGGGCGGGGGAGGGGTGCTTCTATGGCCTGGGGACGCGGATCAAGTTCCCCGCCAACTTCGTCGAGGCGCCCTACACGCTGGTGGCGGCGGGGGTGACGACTCTGCCGCAGAAGGTCGCCTTCCCGTTTTCGCTCATCAACACCCCGGCCGTGACCATGCCCGATCTGTCGCCAGCGCTGAACGAAATCACGCCGGGCTGGATGCTGAGGGGGAACGTGTACGGATTGCTGCGCAGCGGCGGCAAGTACCGGTCGCGCAATCATGCCAAACGCGAAGTCTTGGAAACCCGGGTGTTACGTCCCCAGTTCCTTCAACCGCTGCTCGATGCGGAGCGGCGTTTGGAAGAGACCGGCACGCACAACCCCGCAGGCTACACGCCTGAGGGCGACCCGTATTATCTGGAAATCCAGGCCCCGGGCATCGGGAAAAATTTCCTGACGGAGAAATCCCGCGTCCTCGCGCTTCAGGATTATGCCTTCGGCCGTTCGCTGATCCTGGCACTGACGATCGTCGAAGCCTGGGAAGGCCTGGGTTCCAAGGAGCCGGGCCTGGTCGCCGAGATCGCGGAACTGGATGCCCTGCCCGACGAGCCGCGGACCGCGGCGGGGTGGGATCGGCTGGCGCGACAGCCGTGGGGCCAAGCCATCCGGGCGGTTCTGCCGGCGCTGGAGGAGGCGCTGCGGCGGGCTCTTCACAATCGCCAAGGCGACGCCCAGCGCGGCGAGCGCCTCATTCCCGATCATCGGGCGATCCACGGCCGGCCCCGGGACGAAGAATTCTTGAAAACGTTTGAGCAGAAGATCGAGTCGCTGCGACTCGCCGCCGATGGGCGAGGTTGACCTCTGGCCCCCGGTGTTCGACTCTTTCGTCTATCCTGTCTGGCGCCCGGTGACATGATCGCGATCCGGTGCCGGAAATGGTGGTTCTTCCATGCCGATTACCCTCTATCAGGTCGATGCCTTCGCCGACCGCCCCTTCGGTGGCAACCCGGCGGCGGTGTGCCTGCTTGATGAAGCGCGGGACGAGGCTTGGATGCAGGCCTTGGCCGCGGAAATGAATCTGTCGGAAACGGCCTTTCTCGTACCGCACGAAGGAGGCTTCGACCTGCGGTGGTTCACGCCCACGGTCGAGGTCGATCTCTGCGGCCACGCGACCCTGGCGAGCGCTCACGTGCTCTGGGAGAACGACTATCTCCCGGCGGCGAAGGCCGCGCGCTTTCACACGAAGAGCGGCGTTCTGGTGGCGAAGAAGGAAGACGGCCTGATCTGGCTGAACTTCCCTCAGACGCCAGCCGGACCCTTCTCCGAGTCGGACCGGCCGGAGCTTCGCGGGCGGGTCGAAGCGGCCTTGCAAACGAATCTCGAGTGGTTTGGCCGCACAAAATTCGATCTGTTCGCGGTGGTCGAGTCGGAAGAGATCGTGCGCGGGCTGCGTCCCGATTTCGGCACGCTGTCCAGCATCGCAGAGGAAGGGCCGCCGGGACGGGGCCTGATCGTGACGGCACCGGCCAAGTCGCCGCGCTACGATTTCGTGTCGCGCTTCTTCGCTCCCGGCGCGGGCATCCCCGAAGACCCGGTGACCGGTTCGGCCCACTGCGCGCTGGGCCCCTGGTGGCGCGCCCGGTTGGAGAAGACTGAACTGTTGGCTTATCAGGCCTCCAGGCGGGGCGGCACGGTGCGCATCCGGTTGGAGGAAAACCCGGACGAGGAAACGGGCGAGCGGCGAGTCCATCTCGGCGGCAAGGCCGTGACGATCTTCGAGGCGGAACTCTGCGGGGCCGTGGCCGAGGGCGGCAAATCGGCAACGGAAACGAAGACGCGGGGTTAAGCCAATGGCAGTGCCGATGCCCCTTCACGCCTTGTCCTGCGGGGAAATCTGGGGCGGCGTGCGCAATCTGGACGTGGACGCGCGGACCGCGCAGCTAACACTCAGCGCATGGTCTGGCGTGGCGGGCGGCGGCTCCAAAGGGGGCGACATCTACTTCGTCAGCCAATGCGGCGGGGGCTATGTGACGCGGCTGGCCTTGGCCAATGCGGCGGGGGCTATGTGACGCGGCTGGCCTTGGCCGATGTGGCGGGGCATGGCGAGAGCGTCGCCCATGTGAGCGAATGGCTCCTGGAAGCGTTGCGCACGCACCGCGACAAGGCCGACGGCGAAGCGGTGCTGGAAATGCTGAACGCCAGCGCCCGCCAATGGGGCCTGGAGGCCATGAGCACGGCGGTCGTCGTGACAGTGACCCCCGACGGACCGACGGCCACAGTGGCCTATGCGGGTCATCCGCCAGTGCTGATTTACCGCCGTGGCCGCGGAGCCTGGGACACGGTGGACAATCGGCGGCCCCGCAAGGGACTCAACCTGACTCTCGGCATTTTCGAGAACGCCGAGTTCACACCCCGCCACTTGGACCTGGCCGCCGGCGACCGCCTCTTTGCCTACACCGACGGTCTACTCGAAGCGCCCCATCCGGCAACCGGTGAGAGCTACGGCCTGGTGCAGCTGCGTGAAAGCCTGGGTCGTCACGCGGCCCTTCCACTGTCCGAGTTGAAAGGCGCGATCCTCGACGATGTCAGTGAATGGGCCGGCGGCAACCTGACGAGCGACGATGTGACGCTGGTGGCGGTTGAGGTCGGCGGCTAACCAGCATCAGGCTGTCAATTTTTCCATCAAATAAACCATTTCACTTGCGCGGGCGAAAACGATGTCCGACTTTCCCCGCTCACATTGCTTTGTCATCTTGGGAGTAATTATGCTCAGGCTCGTAATCATATCCGCATTTTTTTGCCATTTCGCTGCACAGGGCTTTGCCCAGCAGGTCCAGCACCCGTCCTCCCGGTCCTCTCTCAAAGGCATCGGGACCAATCCCACGGCAACGATTCAACCCCCGATAACCCCCGCCGTTCTCGTTGATCAATACACGAACGACGGTTTTACGACGTACATCGTTACGTTCTCCGAACCGGTCAGTCCGACCTTTACCGAAGATGATATTCTGTTGAACTTCGAGGGTCAATCCTTTGCCGGCGCGACGATCAACGTGACGGGAGCAGACCCTGAATACCTGGTGACGGTGACGATGGACGATCCCACCACGGAGGGCGTCTTGGTCATGTCCGTCGGAACTGACATTCAGGACGGAGCGGGAGAGTCCTTCAGTACAGCCGTTTTCGCCGCGCCGGTGCGTTTCGATGTCACGCCTCCCACCGCCACTTTGACTTCAGTTGTCGATAATCCCACGTACCTGGATGAACTACGGTTCCAAGCATCCATTTTTGGAATCAATTTTGGTGAAGACCTGTCGCAGTCGATTCTCCAGGGTCTTGAACTCGTGGGGACTTTGGCATCGCAAGCTGAAATTACCACATTTCAGCTCTTCGGGGCTCAGGGTTTCTTCAACTACGACATCCGCGTTACCCTCCAGGACCCCAGCGCCAACGGGACTCTGGGTTTGAGGATGACGACGGATGCGTCCGACCGTTCGGGCAACAGCGTTGCCAATGCGCCTTTGGATTCCCCCATTGTGACCGTTGACAACAGCCTGGAACCGGTATTCGGCCGGCGTGCACTCTACACAAGCCATCGTTTAGTCGGGGGGCCTGGCAGTGGCATAAACCAGATCGACACGTCCACTGGCATCAAGACGCTGCTTTCCGGTCGCGAGTCCCTAGGCAGTCCGCTAATCGGCGCCGGGCCGGAAATCGAGTATCCTGCCGCTGTGCTCTATCGCGATGAAACAAAATCGCTTATTGTGGTCGACAGCATACATAGCGATAAAGCAGTCGATTTATACGAAGTCGATTTGGAAACCGGCAATCGGACATTTTTCGCCGATTTTCCCGACAACCCCATCATCACAAGCCAGACGAATATTTTTGAGCTTGCTGAGAATCAGTTCTTTTCCCTCGCTTTTGACCTTCGCGATGGACGCACCTCCCTGTCAGAATTCAGTGCATTCGACGCCGAGATTGAACTCTTCTCCAACACGTCATACGAATTCTTTGCCTCTGCACGGGGAGATATCGCCCTCATGCCCGATGGTGCGCTGGCGCTTCTGACTTTGAACCCTGTCGAAATTCAGGTATACGATGTCTCTTTCTCGCCCCAAGGCGATACAAGCGTCGTTCTGCAGGACTCATTCTATGATGGTGGGACTCAAACGTCCCTTAGCCAACCGCTCATGATTACACCGAACTCTCAGGGTGATCTCTTCGTGCTCGACCAATTTACCCTGGTTCTATACAGAATCGACCATGTCACCAAGAACGTGTCAGTTGCGGTCGATTTCAAATCTGAGGGCGGTGGTCCAACTCCTGTCTTCTTTAACATCTATGGCGATATGGTGACCGAACCCGATGATCGGATTCTTATCCTCGATTCCAATCAAGATATCATCCGGTTGGATCTCGACTCGAAGAATCGCTTCTACGTTTATCAGGAAAGTACGACTAAATCGACAAAAGGCTCCACGTTGTCCAACAGCGGTCTCTTTGCTATCGATCCGAGCGCATCGGGCTTGAGCCCGGCCGCCGCTCAAAATTGGCTGCTCTATTAGGGCCTGTTGTCAAACAGGCCAGCCGTTGTTCGCAACGTTCCGCCAGCACTAGGCATCTCTGCAACCGCAGACCAGCGGTCCGCTCCCCATGTCCAGTCGCCGCGACGCCCTCCGAGTAGGCCCAATGGGACGCTATCGCCGTCCTCTACCGCTACCGCGCCGGCGTCCCTTGGCGTGAGCTGCCAGAGCGCTTCGGCGACTGGAAGAACGTCCATCGGCGCCACATGCGTTGGGCCGAAACGGGCGTCTGGGAACGCGTTTTCACCGCCCTCTCCGCGAACCCTGACAAACGAATTCGCCATGATGGACACGACCATCGTGCGCGCTCACCAGCACTCCGCAGGGGCAAAAGGGGGGGGCAGCCGCCGAGGCGATTGGCCGAAGCCGAGGAGGGCTGAGTACAAAAATCCACGCCGCCTGCGATGCGCTTGGCAATCCGCTGGCCTTTCACCTGACCGGTGGCAACTTCCGCGACGATTAAGGGGCGGACGTGCTGCTGCCCGGCTTGCTGGTGCCGGGCGGGCCGGAAACGATCATCGCCGACAAGGGCCATGACGCTCAAAAGCGCGTCGCGGACATAATCGAGGAGGCCGGTCGAGGCGTCGTAATCCCTTCGAAATCAAACGTCAAGAAGCCGCGCGAGTCCGACTGGCACCTGTACATACGGCGCCATCTGATCGAGAATTTCTTTGCCCGGCATCAACAATACCGGGCGAACGCGACACGCTATGATGAACGAGCGAGAAACTTTCTGGGCGGAATTTACCTGGCGGCAACGGTGGTGTGGCTCAATTGACGACCGGTCCTAGTCTCAAAAAGAGACCCAAAGAGGGACAGTCTCCTTTGCAATCAGGCGGTTTATCCTCGCAACTCATTGATTCTCAGAGGCGAGGCGGTTGGTTTGGGTCTCGCTTTACGCGGGGGCGTGGCTTTGCACGAATGACTCGATTTGAGAGCTTGACATTGATGACCTATATTGTCTCCGCCACCTCGACTTCCGAAACTCCCATCTTCCAGAAATCCGACGCGACGCAGGACAACCACCGACCGATGAGAGTCCCACTGACGATAGAACCCGGCGAGGTGATCGCGGAAACGTACGAAGTTCTCGGCGTTTGCGGTCAGGGTGGCATGGCCAAGGTCTACGTGGCCAATCAGCTTAAGCTGGATCGAAAGGTCGCCATCAAAGTTCTCAATCCGGAATTGAGCACCGACGAAACATTCATCCAAGGCTTCGACCGGGAAGCGAAGGTCCTGGCCGAACTGAGTCATCCAAACATCATTACCGTCTTCGACAGGGGTTATCACAAAGGCCTCTACTACGTCGTGATGGAGTATGTGGACGGTGTCAGCCTGGAGGAATGGATCAAGGACCGGAAGCTGAAGCGGGAGGACTGGTGCCGGATCGTCGTCAGTTTCGCCAAGGGCTTCGATTACATTCACCGCAAGGGTATCGTCCACATGGACGTCAAGCCGTCCAACATTCTGATGACTTCCGACGGCCACATCAAGATTATGGATTTCGGAATATCCCAGAAGATCGACGGCGAAAAAACCGTTGTCCTGGGAAACTCTTCCGTGGGTACGCATCGATACATGGCGCCGGAGCAGTACGATGGCTCGGGAGATATCGATGAAAGAACGGATGTTTATTCCCTTGCGATCCTGATCTTCCGGATGCTGACGGGGGAATTTCCCGCTCCGGGCGGTCCACCAGCCTCGAAAACCAACCCCGTGCTGCCGGAAGCGGTGGACGCGATTCTTTGGCGTGGCATGGCGGCGAAGAAGGCCGAACGCTATTCCCGAGTCGCCGAATTCGCCAGCGATTTGCTTAAAGTCTTGTTGCCGAAGGCCGGCGTGTTGCCTGCCAAGGGAGCGGCCCCTCTGGCCGGGGCGCCCCCCACGCCCTTGTCGCGGGCTTCTTCCAGTTCCGTCCTGTACGGCAGCGATTTCCGCCAATCCGCTCCCGCCGCGCAGGGTCCCGCCAAGGCGGATGCGAAGCCGGCCAACGGGGTCTTGAAGTGGACGGGACTGGCCGCCACGGCCCTGCTTACGCTGGCGGCCGGACTTTTCGCGTTCGGTTATGCGACCGGTCAGTTCGCCTTCGCGGAGCCCTCACCGGCCCGGCCGGCCGAGACGCCCGGCGAGGCCGCCCCAGCCGTGGCTCCCGCGGTGGCTCCGGCTTCGGCCGCCGCCGCTGGGGAGCGAACCCTGGGACTCACCGTGAATCTCAAGCCCGGGATCTATCTCTATCGCTTCTACTACGAACCGGACGTTTGGACCGAGGATTCCCTTAATCCGAACGCCCGGGTGGTTGAAGGGTTCCGCAATTCCGTATTTGAAGTCCCTAGCAGCTTTGCCGAGCGCAAGCTGCCGGAAACGGAATGGCCGCGGGTCGACTCACAGACGGGCGAGGTGACATTCCGGATCGAAGATTCAAAGCACCCGGGACGCGTCTACGTGCGCGGTTCGTTCAATCAGTGGAATCTCGACCCGAGATTCCGTATGTCCGCCGTTCAATAATTTTCGGTTTAGAAAGCCGTACCAATGAAATATTGTCTTTTTGTTTGGGCTATTGTTTGCTCTTTGATTGCTCTTCCCGCTTCCGTTTCAAGTCAGGCGACAGCGGTCGTTTCCAGCATGGAGATTCCCGTGGAACCTCCTGATGGGGTGACTCCTCTCCCCATCATCGTCCAGCCGACCGGTGTTCTTTTTCGGATCGTGGCACCTGGCCACAAAGACATTTTCCTGACAGGAAGCTTCAATGGGTGGGGAACCCGCAACGGATTGGATCCGGTCATCGATCCGAAATATCGGATGTACGGTCCATACGAGGATGGGTTGTTCGAATTCTTCGCCCCCGTTCCTCCGGGTTCCCACGCCTTTTGCTATAATCTCGGCGGCCGCCAGAGGATCTATGGTCATGATTCCCTTCCCCGCGCCCAAGACGTCTACAAAGGGATGAAGATTCAAGGGAAGTATGAACTCAAAGGATCCGTTTTCGATCTCGCTTTGACGGAACCGCCGTGGCCGGCCTATATCTCCAACGATCTGATGAGCCCCGTGCTGATCAAGAACCCCAACGACAAGAAAAGCTATCTTAGAGTCCGCTACTTCACGCGCATGACCGAGGAGGTACACATCGTTGGAAGCTGGGATTCGTGGGCCAACAACGCGTCGATCATCGATCGGGACTCGCACCGAATGCGCCCGACCCGGGTTCCCAACGCGTACGAGTACTACATCCCGGTTCTTCCCGGTCAGCTGGAGTATAAGATCGTTCTCGACAATACCTCGTGGATCGCCGATCCATCCGTCAAAGAAGTCAATCCACATGGAAACACCATCGTGAGGATCAACTTCGATAAAGGCCAGTTGGTGGCAAATTTTACCCCTCGCTTCGCGCTCGGCGTGCAACGCGAAGAAGTGGAAAGCCGCTGGGGGGACAAGCTCCGTTGGGTCGACGATCGAAACATTGGCTTCTCCCAATCGAGCATGGGCAAGAAGCGGCTTCTCTGGGTGGTCACCGTACCGGGTTCGGTCCTGACGGAGGAGTTGATGGAACGTATTCACGGCGACGGTCAATTGGTGGCTGTGCTCGATCGAGACTTCATCTGCCTCGAAACGCCGGCCCACGAAGTCCGCGACATCATCGAGCGGGAAAATATCCGGCAATTGCCCTATGTCGTTCTCGTAGATCAAGCCTTCCGGCCCGTGTGGCATAGCTATGCCCCCGACATCGCGACCATCAAAAAGCAAATCGGCGCCATGTACCAGAGCCCGAAACCGGCGTCCTGATCCAAGACCCCACCGCTCCGAGCCTCCTTCTCTCCCGCGCGCCGCCGGCAAGCGATCCCGCGCAGGCTCCTTTCATCTTCGCACAGCAGGCCTTGACCGTCGATCACCCCCGCGCACAGCATTGGGCGTTATGTTCGCCTCCCTTTCCCCCAGCCAACTCCGACGCACGCTGCAAGCGATGGCGTTTCTCGACGCGGTCCTCTCGCCCGAATGGGAAATCCGCCACGTCAGCTACAACGCCCATTGGGCCCCGCAGCAGGAACTGGCCTCCCTTCGCGACGGCCAGGGGAGCCAAGTCTTCCTGGTCTGGACGCCGCTGGGGCTCTTCGCCAAGGGCTACGACGCCGAAGCCGGCAGCCTCGACGGCGCCCCGGAAGCAGTGGCCGCCGCCCGAGCCGAACTGCCCGCGGAGACCGGTTCGGCCTTCTTCGACGAACCGGCCTTCGCCTGGGACGAACTCACCTTTTTCGGCTGGCGCCGGACCAGCCACGATCCCTGGCGCTGGATTCCACCCGTCCCGTCGGCGCGGAACTTCCTGCTCCGCCACGTCACCGGAGACCCCCAAGACTATCGTCATTGGGCACTGGAATACTTCGATTCCGACTTGCCGCCAAACCTTATTCAAAGGGCCTTCGAGGGAGGCGAATTCGCGTGGAGCGATTTGCTGGCGCTCAACCCAGACGCCTCGCGGGCGGCGATCCGTCAAGCCCTGGCGGAACTCGGGCAAACGGCCATTCGCGTTGTATTCGCATGAGCCGCGTCCGGTGCGCGGTTCCTTTCCCCTTGTCTCACGAAGGGAATCGGGCTTTAATGGACCTCAGTGATCCCGAACGGTTCCCCGGTTGGCCAGCCAGCCCGGCCCTCGGGAGCGTTATCAAGGGCTCTTCTTGTGCCCGAAAATTGGATAATTCGGTCTATGCTTGTCTGTTATTGTGTCTCTGTAGGAGCGGTCTCCTGATGATCCCGCCACGGATGCGCCACCGCCATTACTTCGACCACGCCGCCACCAGTTTCCCCAAGCCGGACCGCGTGCTGGACCGCGTGGCGGAATGGCAGCGCGAGATCGGTTCGAGCGCGGGGCGGGGCGCCTACGAGGAGGCGTCGGGGGCGGCCCGCGTGCTGCTGGAATGCCGCCGGGCGCTCTGTCGTGTTCTGGGAGTGGATCATCCCGAGCGCCTGGTTTTCACGTCGAACGCGACGTCGGCTTTGAACCTGGGGCTCAAGGGCCTGCTGCGGCCTGGCGATCACGTCGTGACTTCGGCCGTCGAACACAACTCCGTCCTGCGGCCGCTCAACGCTCTGGTGGAAAGCCGTGGGATCACGATTTCTCGTCTGCCCGCGTTTTCGACGGGAGAAATCGACGCTGGCGCTCTGCGGAAAGCCATCACGCCGCGCACGGCGTTGATCGTGGTGCAGCAGGCATCGAACGTTTCCGGGGCGATTCAGCCCTTGGCGGCCATCGCGGCGGTGGCTCGTGGCCACGGGGTGCCGGTGCTGGTGGACGCGGCGCAATCGGCGGGTTCGCTGGCGGTCGAGGACGCGAGCCTGGCCCTGGATATGATCGCGGTGCCGGGGCACAAGGGTCTCCTCGGCCCCCAGGGCACCGGCGCCCTCTGGGTCCGGCCGGGTCTGGAACTGGACACCTTTGTCGAGGGAGGAACCGGCTCCCTTTCCGAACGGGAATCCCAGCCTCTCGAGTGGCCGGACCGGCACGAGGCGGGGTCGCACAACATGCCGGGTCTGGCGGGATTGCTGGAGGGCGTGGGTTTCCTCGAAGACGTGGGCCTCTCCTCCGTTCGAGGCCACAAGAGGCGTCTGACCGGCCAACTTCTTGAGGGCTTGGCCGCCATCGACGACATTCACGTCGTGGGCCAGCGGGCGCCGGAGATGAACGCCGGCGTGGTTTCCTTTGTGCCGTCCGGCTCGAGCCCCCAGGAATTCGCCCGGCGCCTGGACGCCGATTTTCGGGTTCAGGCCCGGCCCGGGCTCCATTGCGCACCCGGCGCCCATCAAGCTATTGGCTCTTTTCCCAGCGGGACGGTGCGCCTCAGCGTCGGCTTCTCGAACACGGAAGACGACGTGGCGGCCGCCCTTCACGCCATCCAATACCTCTGCGCTCGTAAGGGCGCGATCTTGACGGGAGTTTCCCATGACTGAACCCGAAAGCGGCGGCCGAGGCCCGGTGGTCTCCGTCTCGCGTGAAATCCAGTGCGACATCGGGCACCGGATTCCTTTTCACAAGGCCGCCTGCGCCAACGTCCACGGTCATCGCTATCGCATCGTGGCCACCCTCGAAGGCCCGGTCGTTCGCGCCGATCGATCCAGCGATGATGGCATGGTGACCGACTTTGGCGATCTCAAGCGCCTGATGCTTCGGGAAATCCACGACGTCGTCGATCACGCCTTCATGGTGTGGGAGGGCGACACGGCCCTGCGCGAATTCCTCGAAGGTCAGAGTTATAGGCTTCTCGTTCTGGATCAGGCGCCGACCGCTGAAAACTTCGCCGAGTGGTGCTTTCAACGCCTCGACGCCGCCCTTCCCGAGTCGTTTCCGCCCTCCGTCCGCCTGACCCAGGTCACGGTCTGGGAAACGCCCAACTGTCAAGCCACCTATTGCCCGCGGGGATGAGAAACTTCCCTGCTCTATTTTCCCCATCCCGTTTTTCCTCCTACCCGCCGAGCTCCTTCCAATGGGGCCGCGGGACTCGAAAGGTCATTGGAACATGAATCAGGCGCAAAACAGTTCAGGGGGGCACCTGCCCTCCGTCATTCAGGGAGGTATGGGGGTCGGCGTCTCCGGTTGGCGCCTTGCCAGCGCCGTAGCGCGCAAAGGCATGCTGGGCGTGGTTTCCGGTACGGCTTTGGATCAGGTGATGGTGCGCCGTTTACAGCAGGGCGATCAGGACGGCGCCATGCGCCGGGCCTGCGAAGCCTTTCCCGACCCGTCCGTGGCCGAGTGCGCCCTGCGCCGTTACTACGTACCCGGGGGCAAATCGCCCGACCAACCCTTTCGTTCCTTCCCGTCCCATACGATTGGGATGCTGGCCAAGTTCCAAGCCGTTTCCGTGCTCGCCGCGTTCGCGGAAGTCTGGTGCGCCAAAGAACGGCACAATGGCCCGGTCGGCATCAACCTGCTCGAGAAAATCGCCCTGCCAAACCCAGCCATTCTCTACGGCGCCATGCTCGCGGGTGTGGATTATGTGCTGATGGGGGCCGGAATTCCCTGGCAGGTTCCGGGGATTCTCGACAACCTGAGCACCCACCGCGCCGTCTCCCAAACCGTTGCCGTGGCGGGTGGACGGGGCGAACCGCCCGTCGACGTCCCCTTCGATCCCAAGGAGGTGGTTCAGGTCCCGGACGCTCCCCTCAAACGCCCGTCCTTCCTCGCCATCGTCTCCTCGGCCACCCTGGCCCAGGCTCTCCTCAAACGCGCCACCGGCGCCATCCAGGGCTTCATCGTCGAGCACTTCACCGCCGGTGGCCATAACGCGCCCCCGCGCGGCGCCGCCCAGAACAACGACCGGGGCGAGCCAATTTACGGCCCCCGCGACGAAACGGACCTGGAGAAAATGAGCGCCCTCGGCCTGCCCTTCTGGCTGGCCGGGCGCCAGGGCTACGAGGGCTCCGTGGCCCAGGCCCAAGCGCTCGGCGCCGCGGGCGTGCAGGTCGGAACGCTCTTCGCCTTCTGCTCCGAGTCGGGCCTCGATCCCGATCTGCGGCTCCAGGCCCTCGCCTCCCTCCAATCCGGCCAGGCCGATGTCTTCACCGATCCCCTCGCTTCGCCCACCGGCTTCCCCTTCAAGGTTGTCGCCGTTCCCGGTTCGCTCTCCGATGACGAGGAGTACGTTGGCCGCAGACGCCTCTGCGACGCGGGCTATCTGCGGGCTCTGGCCCGCCGGCCCGACGGACGCCTGGTCTATCGCTGCCCCGCCGAGCCGGTCGACGCCTACGCCGCCAAGGGGGGCGACCCCGCCGACACGGAGGGCCGCAAGTGCCTCTGCAACGCGCTGATCGCCAACATCGGCCTGGGGCAATCGCGTGCGGACGGCATCGTCGAAAAGCCCATGCTGACCGCCGGCGAGGACTTTCTCCGCCTCGGCACCATCATGAAGGACAAGCTGATGAACTACACCGCCGCCGACGTGCTGGAGTTGCTGATGCGGCCGGCGCCAGTTCCCGCCTGACGCCAACGCTTCGCAGGCCATTCCTTCTCAAATCTCCCCCATAATCTCGGTCCTCGGGGGTCGCTGGGGTTGAGTCTTCCAACCGCGGCGCCTCAGGCGTGAAAACCCGTTCTCCTTGACACGAGGTGCGATGAAGCGCTTAACCGCCTGTTCATCGGACGATTTACATCGGGGATGGGCTGGCTCCGCTATTCCCATCTCCCCGCACCTGACACGAGAGGCCTCTTATCCATGACCACCGCCGCACCGCCCAGCCTTGTTCAGCGCCACCCCAAGGTGGACGCTTTCCTCAGCCAATCTCCCATCAAATTGTTCATCGACAACGAGTTCGTGCCGTCGGCCAGCGGTGAGACCTTCGAGGTCCTCAACCCCGCCGACGAATCGATCCTGGCCACCGTCAGCCGCGGGGCGAAGGAAGACATCGACCGCGCCGTGAAGGCCGCCCGCGCCAACTTCGAATCGGGCGCCTACCACCGCTTGAGCGTCCACGAGCGCGGCAAGCTGATGTACAAGCTGGCCGACGCCATCGAGGACAACCTGGAGGTCTTCGCCCAGCTCGAGTCCCTCGACAACGGCAAGCCCATCGCCGTGGCCCGCGCGGCGGACATCCCGCTGGCCATCGAGCACTTCCGCTACTACGCCGGCTGGGCCGACAAAATCACCGGTGAAGTCATCCCCGTCTCGCCGCCCTACGCCCCCGGCCAGCGCTTCCTGAATTACGCCCTGCGCGAGCCCATCGGCGTCGTCGGCCAGATTATCCCTTGGAACTTCCCGCTGCTCATGGCGGCCTGGAAGCTTGGCGCGGCGCTCGCCTGCGGTTGCTCCATCGTGCTGAAACCGGCCGAGCAAACGCCCCTGTCGGCCATGAAGCTCGCCGAGCTGGTGGCCGAGGTTGGCTTTCCGGCGGGGACGCTGAACGTGATCCCGGGCTTCGGCGACGCGGGCGCGCGTCTGGCCGAGCACCCGGACGTGGACAAGGTGGCCTTCACCGGCTCCACCGAAGTCGGCAAGAAAATCGTCCAGGCCAGCGCCGGAAACCTCAAGCGCGTCACCCTCGAACTCGGCGGCAAGAGCCCCAACGTGGTCTTTGCCGACGCCGATCTGGAAATCGCCGCCCAAGGAGCCGCCAGCGCCATTTTCTTCAACCACGGCCAGTGCTGCTGCGCCGGCAGCCGGCTCTTCGTGGAAGACAAAGTTTACGACGAATTGGTCGAACGCGTCGCCGCCATCGGCGAGAGCATCAAGCTCGGCCCCGGCATGGCGGAAGACACCCAGATGGGGCCGCTGGTCAGCAAAGAGCAGCTCGACCGCGTGCTCGGCTATATCGACGCGGGCAAGGCCGAAGGCGCCGCCGTCCGCACCGGAGGCGATCGCCCCAACGGCAACCTGTCGAAAGGCTACTTCTGCAAGCCGACCGTCTTCGACAAGGTGAACAGCAACATGAAGATCATCCGCGAGGAAATCTTCGGCCCTGTCGTCGCCGCCATGCCCTTCAGCGATCTGGACCAACTGGCCAAAGAAGCGAACAACTCGGAATACGGCCTCGCCGCCGGCATCTACACCAACGATGTCGGCAAAGCCCACCGCACCGCCGAAGCCATCCGCGCCGGCAGCGTCTGGGTGAACTGCTACAACATGTTCGACGCCGCCTCGCCCTTCGGCGGCTATAAGCAAAGCGGCAACGGCCGCGAAATGGGCAAGTACGCCCTGGACAACTACACCGAAATCAAGAGCGTGTGGATCCGCACGGAATGATTCCTAGATCATGGAAATCAATTCATCGCAGAGACGCACAGGACGCCGAGAAACGATCGGCGTTGTGTTGCGCACTCGTTACAGCACGCTGAACTTTCATGAGTTAGCCCTGTCTTGGAAGGATTGATCCTCCCCCAATCCGCGTCCCTCCGCGTTCATCCGCGGTTCCAAATTCCTCATTCCCCCGTCTCGACCACCACATCGCTGAACCACAGCCGAAACCGCCCCTCCGGCCCTTCGTGCTCTGTGCTGAGGGTCAGGGGGCCGAACTCCTGGTATTCCTCCCAGGTCGTCGTCAGGGCCGCTGTGGCCTGGCCGCCGGGAAAGTACTCCCAGGCCGTCGGCTTGTTCGTCTCGTCGACATACAGCACATAATGATCGCCCGGCGTGTAGCCCGCGTCTTCCGTGTCTGGATAGGCGATGCGGACGCGGGTGCGCTCCTCGCCCGAGATGGGGTCCGTGCCGACGCCCTCGTCGGTCACTTCCACGTCCTCGGACCACATCAGGTGTACGGGCCACAGCAGCCAGAAGCTGTCGTTGATGAATTTTTTGTCTGTTTTGCTCCGTAAGTCTGTTTCGTGCGTTTTGTCTATTTTGTCTTTCTTGTCGCTTTTGCTCCGTAAGAGGGGACAAACGGACGGGTCTCTGGAATACTTCGTCTCGGTTGCCACGCCTCCCTCGCCCGTCTCGGTCAGGGTCACGGTGTCTTCGGCGACGTTCCATTCCCACGTCCGCTCGACGGAAAGGCCCGGCTTTTCGACATGAAAGGTAAACGCGACGCTCTTCACATCCTCCCATTCATCGGCGCCATGGGCGGCGATCAGGTCGTCCTTGCTGACCGCAAAGGCGCTGGCGGCGGCGTTCGTCAGGAACGCGGCGGCAAGAATCACAGCAAACTTCGGCATTGGTTCAGTCTCCAGTTGGGGATGGGTCTGAAAAGGGCGGGAGCCGCTCTCGTGCCAACGCGGTCGCGAGACGGCCCCTGGTGCGATTTTCGCGCATTGCTCGTTGCTTTTGGCCCCGTTTTGCCGTCTTTGTGGCGGTGCCTGGCGGGAAACCGCTCCTAACTCCTAAGGTGTCAGTCGTATATCGTGTCCGAGTCCCCCGAGAAACCCTCTGAAGAAAATCCCAAATCATCGCCCGAGTCCTCGCCCTGGAAAGAGGGGGATGCCCCCCGCCCCCGGCGCGAAGGCCACCCCGGCGGCCCGCCCCGCCACAACTTCCCCAAGGAAGGCGGCCCCTTCCGCGGCGGCGGAGACAGGCCTTGGAAGAAGCGCCCCTCCGGCCCCGGCGGCGACCGCGAGCAGCGCCCCTATCAGAAGGGCGGCGACCGGCCCCACTGGAAAGACCGTGGCGACCGGGAAGGCTCGGATCGTCCGCCCCGCCGCGATTTCGACAAACCCCGCGGGGATCGTCCCCACTGGAAAGACCGCCCCCAGGGCGAGGGCAGCGACCGCCCGCCGCGCCGCGACTTCAACAAGGACCGGGGTGACCGGCCCCACTGGAAAGACCGTGGCGACCGCGAGGGCTCGGATCGTCCGCCCCGCCGCGATTTCGACAAGCCCCGCGGGGACCGCCCCCACTGGAAAGACCGTCCCCAGGGCGAAGGCAGCGACCGCCCGCCGCGCCGCGACTTCAACAAGGACCGGGGTGACCGGCCCCACTGGAAAGACCGTGGCGACCGCGAGGGCTCGGATCGTCCGCCGCGCCGCGATTTCGATAAACCCCGTGGGGATCGCCCGCACTGGAAAGACCGCCCCCAGGGCGAGGGCAGCGACCGCCCGCCGCGCCGTGACTTCAACAAGGACCGGGGTGACCGGCCCCATTGGAAAGACCGCCCGCAGGGCGAGGGTTCGGATCGCCCGCCCCGCCGCGATTTCGACAAGCCCCGTGGGGATCGCCCCCACTGGAAAGACCGCCCCCAAGGCGAAGGCAGCGATCGCCCGCCGCGCCGCGAGTTCGACCGTGGCGGTGGCGGCGGGGGAGAGCGACCCTTCCGCAAGAGCGGCCCCGGTGGCGAGCGTCCTCCCCGGCGCGACTTCGAAGGCCGGGGCGACCGTCCCTTCCGCAAGAAGTTCGACGACCGGGGCGAACGGCCGCCATTCGCCGAACGCAAGCCCCGACCAGAGCGCACCAAGCGCCTGACGGAACTGCGCCCCCGCGACGAAGAGCTGGAACTGCCGCCGCATATCGACCGGCGCTTGCGCTATCGCACGCAACTCGCGTCGGATCTGCTTTCCACCTGGCGTCACGAAATGGCACCACCGGACCGGGTGGCGTCGCAGTTCTTCCGCGACCGCGAATTCCTCGGTTCGCAGGACCGCCGCATGGTGGCCGACTGCTATTTCCAGGCGATCCGCTATCTGCGCCGCTACGACGAAGCCATCCGCACGGGGCTTGAGGACTCGGCCGACGAATTTCTGCACAGCGTCCACCGAGCCTCCGGTTTCCCGATCTACGAATCGCCCAATGATCGCGTATGGGCCCGCCCCGGAGACCCGCCCCATACACCCTCCTACGAGGACCTGTGGGTCGATGGAATGCGGTGCGCCCTGGCGATGGAGGACCTGGAACCGGGAGCCATCCTGGCGCGCGGCCTCCTGGAAGAATACGCCGAACTCTGGCCCATGCCGGATCATCCCCGCTTCACAGGCGAATGGGCCGAGGGCACGGTGCGCCGCATCGTCGAAACCTCCCGCCGCCTGCGCGAGGATTTCCGCCCCAGTGGCCTCGCCAGGAAGCACTCCTTCCCCGATTGGCTCTGGGCACTTCTCGGCTATGGCCTGCCGCCCAAGGAACTCGACGACCTTGGCGCGACCCTCAACCAACCGGCCCGTACCGGTCTGCGGGTAAATACGCTCAAGGCCACCGTGGACGAATACGCCGAGGCCCTGACCGAGGCGGGTCTGGAATTCGAGCGCGGCCGCCTCATGCCCAACGCCCTGCTTCTGGCCGACCGCGTCGGCCGTGGACGCCTGCCCGGCTACGAGGATGGCGTGGTGGAATTCCAGGACGAAAGCACCCAGTTCGTCGCCGAGCTGCTGGCCCCCGCTCCCGGCTCCACCGTCATCGACGCCTGCGCCGGGGGCGGCGGCAAGACGCTGCACCTCGCCGCCAAAATGGACGGAAAAGGCAAACTCTACGTCTACGAGCCCCGCCACTTCAGCCGCAAGAACCTGCACGAACGCGCCCGCCGCGCCGGCATCCACGGCATGATCGAAGACCTGGATACGGACACCAGCCCAGACGGCCGGGAGGCCGACCTCGTGCTCCTCGACGTCCCCTGCACCGGCACGGGAACGCTGCGCCGCAGCCCTGGCAACAAGTGGCGCACTCTGCCCGAAGATATTTCGCAGAAAAACGCCCTGCAACTCGACCTGCTCAAGCGCTGGAGTCTCTGGGTCCGCCCCGGTGGCCGCCTCGCCTACGCCACGTGCAGCCTCCTGCACGCGGAAAACGGCGAACGCATCGAAACGTTCCTCAAGTCCTCCGACGGCAAGGAGTTCCGCCGGGTGCCCTTCGAGCGCGGTGAGACCGTGACGCGCCAGATGCTCACGCCGGAAGGCGACTTGCAACTCTGGCCCCACCACCACGGCTGCGACGGCTTCTTCCTCTCCGTCCTCGAACGCAAACCCGACACGGGATCGAAAGACCCCGTCGGCGAATCGATGGAGGAATCGGAAAACGCCGAGGCCGAGCAGTAATCCACCCTAGCGCTTGACGAGCCGCCGCTCCTCTCGTCAAGCTTTCCCCCGCTTTGCGGAGAGGTGGCCGAGCGGTTTAAGGCAGCAGTCTTGAAAACTGCCGTAGGTTTACGCCTACCGTGGGTTCGAATCCCACCCTCTCCGCCAGTTTTTCTTGTCCCTTGTTACAACGGAGTTTCCCGCCACCCGAGCCGGGTCGTGTGCCAGAATTCGGCTGCGCCTTCTCGATGAGCAGTTCGGCGAGCGCTCGGGCGTCGGTTCGGGCGAGCTTGAGTTCGACGTGTTTCTGCGGGTCTGTCTCGGCCGGTTCGGGGTCATCGGAGGCGTCAGGGTGGCTGTTCACTTCAGGGTTCTGGCGGTAGAGTTGGGCGAGTACCTCCATGGTCGCGCGTTGGGTGGTGGCGTTGATCGAGAGGTCGTGTTGGCGCGCGACTTCAGCGGTATTGCCGGTGACGGCCGTGATCCGCTCCATGGTGACGTTGGCTTGCGCAAGGTTCGTGATCGCTCCGCTGCGCAGGTTGTGGACGCCGCGCTCGCGAATGCCGGCCATTCTCAACAGAAAGTACCACGCGCGGCAGGTCTTTGGTGGCTTGATCGCCGAGT
Source organism: Sumerlaeia bacterium (assembly GCA_040219255.1). Lineage (GTDB taxonomy): Bacteria > Sumerlaeota > Sumerlaeia > SLMS01 > JAHLLQ01 > JAVJSW01. The sequence continues at coordinate 574 of JAVJSW010000064.1, read as the reverse complement.
CGGGCCGGTCGAATGTTTTTTGCGTCAGGGGCTGGCCTTTGGGGTTGAGGAAGAGGTGCTCATGGCGGTCACGGCCTTGAGTGATACAGCGAAGTTCATCCGCCAGAATGGGCGGCAGGTGATAGAGATGGCCTCGGTGGCCCTTTGAAATGTTCGGCCGGGCTTCAAGGGTGTTGCTGTCGGGGCGAAAGTCACCAACCCCCATCGCGATGACGGCGCCGCGGCGGCTGCCGGTGATGGCGATGGTCAGGAGCGGGGCGTAGAACCAAGGCAGTTCGCGGCGGGCGGTTTCGAGAAGCCGAGTGACCTCGGTCGGGGTGAAGGGGTCGCTGGAGCGGACAGGACGGACTTTGATGTCTCCGATGCGCCGGAAGACGTTGATGCGCACAAGGTCGCGCGTCAGCCCCCATTCCACCAGATGGGTGAGAAATTCGGTAAGCGTCAGTTGAGCCACGTCCCCGGCGGCCTTGCCATCGTCCGTGGCGGGGCGTAGCGTCTCCACGAGCCTCGAGCCCGCTTGGCCTGAGGAAGCACCGTTTCGCTCGCGTTGGTCTTTTGCGGATGTTGACTGCTG
>JAVJSW010000063.1:0-9327 GCA_040219255.1 Sumerlaeia bacterium | reverse complement strand
TTCACGGGTGAAGGTGCGTCGCGTGGCGCGTGAGGGCGGCTGACGTTGATCGGGATGGGTCATGAAGGAGAACCTGCTTTCAAAGCGCCCACTCTGTAAACTCGATGACCGGGTGTCTCCATGGGTATAGGCAGGTAGGGGTTTCGACGATCCAGCGGCGAGTGAGCACCATCTCCCAGGCTCACCAGCTTGCCGGGCATCCAACACCCACGACCTCGCCAGCCGTTCGCGAGGTGATGAAGGGAATCCGGAGGGAGCTGTCAACTGCTCCTGTGAAGAAGAAGGCCGTAAGCTTGACCGAGTTGCGTGGCTTGGTGGCGACCTGCGAAAGCGACTTGGTAGGCCGTCGTGATAGGGCCTTACTCCTCATCGGCTTCCTTGGAGCGCTTCGCCGCTCCGAACTCGTCGCACTCAACATCGAGCACGTTCAGTTCGAGGATGAAGGTCTTCGTCTCCTGATCGCGAAGTCCAAGACTGACCAGGAAGGGACCGGAAGAGAAATCGGGCTACCTGCCAGCAAGCAGTCTGAACTCTGCCCTGTGCTAGCCCTCCGCGCTTGGTGCGACACGGCAAGCATCAGTAGCGGCCCCATCTTCCGCCGTCTCAACCGCTCGGCGAAACCGCTCTCAACTCCACTTACTCCACACTCGGTCGCTTTGATCATCAAGCGCCGGGCTGAGTTGGCTGGCCTCGACCCGAGCCGTTTCGCCGGGCACTCGCTGCGTTCGGGATTTTGCACGGCTGCTGCAAGAGCCGGTGTCCCCGAATACCAGATCGCACGCCAGTCCGGACACAAGTCCATGCAGGTCCTGCGCGGCTACGTACAGAGCGGCGGCGTTTTCCTTGAGAATGCGGCAGGGAAGCTTGGACTTTAGCCGAGTGAGCTTGCTTTGGTCTGTGTACTCTCCCCACTCAACATCCTGAGGGTGAGATTGCCGAAGCGGCTACCCGGACGCTAGATCCGACCGCGTGCCTCTTGTATGAGAACGTGTAGGTCTTGGAGCTTTTCAACGACGTGACGAACCATGTCGTCCTCTGGATCAGTTGACAAAAAGAGTCGGGCTAGAAGGTTTATCTCCTTCAGCATCCCCCCGTAATAGCTGAGCATGCGATTGTGCGCCACAACCTTGGGGATGGTTTTCTTGCGGAATTCATCATTGTTCGCGAGGAGTTTCCCCAAAACTCCGGGGGAAGGAACCTTCACCCCGATGATATACCTGGCCTGCTGAAGTTTTACCCATTTGGTCTCGCCCATGCCGAGACAGATCATCGAAGGATGCAGGCGATCGGGAAGCGGATACGGCGTTACCCACTGTAGGACGTGACGGTGTTGAGCCTCCAAGTACTTAGCCTCCGTCCCCGTATTGAAGTATAGCAGGTTAGACCTTCCCAGAATCTGCTCCATCTTGCCCAATGCACGCCCAATCTCTGCTGATTCCAGAGCAGCCCAGGTCGTAGCCCCAATTTTGGCCTCAGGCTGAGCGAAATTCGAGGCTGCGGGAAACAGCCTAGCCTTCTTGTCGCTGATCTTCTGAATGAGCTCATGGAGCTTTAGCCGGTCATCATAAGGATTGTCTGACCACGCCTTTCTTTGCCTTCCGAGCGCCAGTTGGACAGACTTGGCATCTTGCTCATGCGCCTCGGGCTCTGCACAGCCTTTCTTATCTACCTGGTCGGCAAGGGACTGTGCCCAAACCGCCCCCTCCTCGTGGTCATCGATGACGAGGTTTCTTTCGGAAAGCTCTTGGTACCATCGCGCGAACTTCTCGCGCGTTACATTCCTTGCGGAACCTTTGTGCACAGGAGGAGTTGTAGGCTGGCTAATTCGTTCAAGCAGAAAGGAAGCGAGAGACCGATCCTCCTCTTCTCCATGGTCAGCAACCCACGTAAGCTCCTCCAACCATCCCGCCCAAGGATGGGCCGCCTGATAAGAGGCTTCAAGGTCGTTCGTCATCCTCTCGGCTACATCATCCCCTTCCTCCGCCATCTTGCGAAGATCACGGATCAGCTTTCGTGTAATGCTTGGGATCTTTGGCTGGGGCTTGTCCGCCATTCCGCGCACTCCGTAGTCAACAATTCACGGAGAAAAGGAGGCCATCAAGTTACGACCCTGTCCAGTCCTATGGTCGGTTTATGGTCGCAGAAAGACGAGAAATGTTGGGTAGCTAAGAAAACCCATCAAGCATCACATGCCTGAAAATGCTCGGCTTGAGAGATGGATGAAAACGCTAGAGAACCGCCTGAGTCGATTCCCAAGCTGAGGGTCGCGAGTTCGAGCCTCGTTTCCCGCTCCAGTTATCCTCACTAAAATCAGCGATCTACCAAGTCCCGGTCATGTCGATGACGTTGGCCCCGTCGCTACGCCCTTCCTTTGCCCTTCCGGATGGCGAGGGGTCTCCTCGGTGAAGGCGATCGTGAAGCGAAATGGACCGATCAAATGCCTTCTCCGATCACGGATCGCGATTTTCTAACGATCGTCAGGATCACTTTCGACTTGTGTTGGGTGCTCGTCTTGGACGTTCTGGAATGCCATCCTGCATTTTAGGCGGCAGGGCTGCGGCGCGATGCCTCTAGGCCCTCATTTGCACCTTGGAGGTTCGCGGCGTTTATGTTTTCGCGGAGCTTCGTTTTCACTCTTCTGTTGGCCCTCGCGTTGGGCCTTCCCTCCTTCACCCAAGCCGGAGCCTACATGCGCGTCGTTTCCTGGAACGCTCGCCACATGGGCTGGTCCGGCGAAACAAACTGGTCCGGCTACGCCAATCAAGTCTGGCAGGACTACGGCACCAGCAGCAGCGCCAGCAACGGCTGCGACGTCATCCTTCTCCAGGAGGTGATGTACACCTCCAGCGCCGCCTCCTTCACCTCCGCCCTCTCCAGCGCCAGCGGCGTCTCCTGGAGCTACTCCTGCTCCGCCCTCCTCGGCCGGTCTTCCTACAAGGAATACTACGCCGTCGTTTACCGCACCGACCGTGTCACTCTGCTCAGTTCGACGACCTACAGCGACAGCGGCGACAAGTACGAGCGCGAACCGCAAATCGTGAAAATCCGCGACAAATCCACCAGCGCCGACTACACCTTCATCAACTGGCACACAATCTGGGGCACTTCGTCCCAGCGCCAGGCGGAAATCGCCAACATCCCCACGGTCTTCAACAGCGTCCAGAACGGCTCGACCGCCGACGAGGACGTCATCCTCCTCGGCGATCACAACGCCAGCGCCACCTCATCCTGGTGGGCCAACCTCAAGAGCACCAGCTATGTGTCGCCCGTCGTTTCCTACAAAGTCAACGACCTGACCACGCTCAACAGCTCCTGCGCCTTCGCCAGCGCCTACGACCACTTCTGGTATCAGGCGAGTTACGTCACCGAATACAGCAGCAGTGGCCGGGACTACATCGCCAGCATGTGCACCTTCTACAACCTCTCGGATCACGCGCCCGTTTTCCTGAAGCTCTACAGCAGCAGCGATACCGACTAAGTAAAGCGCGTTCAACGTTCCGCATTCATCCGGAATTGTCCGGGTACAAATCCTCCCCTCACACAGGAGCGCCTCGGGCATTACGGCCCGAGGCGCTCCTGTCTGCTGTGAGGCCATGACTTGTTTTTTTTTGGAATCACCACAGAGCCACAGAGGACACAGAGTTTCTTTGTTTTACGGCATCTCGATCAAGTTAACTAGCGTTGGCCAAAGTTCTTTTCTTGCCAACATGAGAACGCGGGCGGGAGACTCCAAAAATTGAAGGATCTGCTTATACGTTATCCTCTGTGGCTCTGTGGTGAATTTTCTTTGTCTTCAAGCTACCACACAGCACCACGAGATGCTCAATACTCATACGGCGGCCGCGGCAGGAACTGTCCATAGCCGTTCTCGCCCACGAACTTCCCGCCCTCCACGATGACTTTGCCCCGGCACAGCGTCGTCTCCGCGAAGCCGGCCAGTTCGAAGCCCTGAAACGGCGACCAATCGCAGCGCGATTCCAGCTCCCGCCAATCCACCTTCTTCCTCTTCTCCGGGTCGAAGATCGCGATGTCCGCATCCGTTCCCGGGGCGATGGTGCCTTTACGGGGATAGAGGTTCATTTTCTTCGCCGGATTGGCGCAGCAGACCTCGACGAACTTGTTGATCGAAATGCGCCCGCCAAGCACACCCTCGGTATAGACCAGGGGCATCAGGGTCTCGAGACCCGGCATGCCCATCGGAATCTTCATCCAGTCTCCCCCCCAGGAATCCTTCTGCTCGCGCGTGAAGGAGCAGGTGTCGGTCGAGACGATGCAGACTTCGCCGTCCTGGACGCCCTTCCAGAGGCGCTCGCTGTCTTCCGGGCGTTTGATCTGGGGCTGGCAGGCGTACAGATGCCCGTCCGGCCCGGCGAACAGATCGTCGTGCAGCACGAAATACTGGGCGCAGGTTTCCGCCAGAACGGGCACGCCGCGCTGCTGTGCCGCCTTCACGATGTCGGCCCCGGCGCCGGTGCTCATGTGCACGATGTAGAGCTTGCCGCCAGTGGTTTCGCTCCAGGTGATGGCCCTCTGGATCGCTTCCCATTCCACCACGTGGGGACGCGTGATCGTGTGGAGCTGGGCGCCCAGCTTTTTCATGTCCTCTTCGTTGTGGTGGCGTGCGATCAACATATCCAGCACGTCGCTCGATTCCGCATGCACCAGAAGCATTCCGCCCAGGCGCTTGCAGTCCTGGAGCGTGCGGTAAATGTCCGAGTCATTGGACTGCCAGCCCTGGCTGGCATAGATCATGAACTCTTTGAAGGTCGGCAGACCGCGCTCGATGATCGACGCCATTTCCGGCGCGTGCCGCTCGTAGTCCGTGATGGCCACATGGAAGCTGTAATCGACGCAGGCCTTCTCGGCGCGCTTCATCCATCCATCAACGGCGTCGTTCAGCGTGTCGTCGCCGAAAGGAATAGCGAAATCGATGGTCGTGGTCACGCAACCGCGAGCGGCGCCGCGATGGCCGGAGTCGTAATCGTCGCAGGACACGCTGCCCATGAACGGTAGTTCCAGGTGAACGTGCACGTCCAACCCGCCAGGGATAACGATCTTGCCGGTGGCATCGATCACGCGGCCCGCCTCTGCCGACGAGGCCAGGCCTTTGCCAACCGCACAGATTTTCTCGCCGATAATGGCCACATCGGTATCGGGCAAGGTTTCCGAGGCGGTGACCACCGTGCCGCCCTTAATAATCGTATCGAAACGCATGGGGTGCGCATCCTTTCGCGAAGGGAAGAGTCAGGGAAAGACCAACGACGCCATTTCGCGAATCGGGGCCCGGGTGTCAAGCTGGGCTTAACTTTGGACCGGCACGGGTTGGGCCTTGGGGCACGGAGGGCGCGGAGGTCGGAGTTTCACGGAGAGGGTTGGGGAGAAGGGCTCGCTCGCGGAGCAGGAACGCCATGCAGAATCTCCCAGTCTCCCTAGGAGAATCAAATCGCAGGGACATCAAAATGGGCTGCCAATAATTTGTGCTGTCATCATAATAAGTCCCTCGCGCCTGCTGCTTTTTCCGATCCGACTTCCAAAGAAGACTTATTCAACTTTCCTATTATCAACCATCTCTGTGCCCTCTGTGCCTCTGTGGTGAATTAAAATCCCTCCCACCACCTATCGCAAGAACAACCGCATCCACAGCGGCAACCGCCGCTTCCTCCGACGCGCGTGGCGCTTTGTCAGCGTCCAGGAATGATCCGTGGCGATGTGCACCAGATCGTTCAGGTAGCACCCGGCCACGAATCCACCCAGGGCCATGGTCCCTTCCGGCAAATACCGCAGCGCGTCGGCGGCGCGTAGCCACTCCATCTTGACCACCACGATCCCCGCCACCAGCACCGGCAGCGCCAGCAGAAACGCCAACCACGCCAGCCGCGTCAGCGTGCCGAACAGGAACGAGTGCGACATCCCCCGGTGCTTGAACAGGATCATGTACGGATCCCAGATGAACCCCAGCGGCCCCCAACGGCTGCGGACAAAGGAGTTGGGCAGGTCGAGGTCCGGGCTGATGAAGAACAACCCGAACAGGTACCCCGCGATCAGGCCGGGCCAGAACACCCGCAGCAGACCGTCCGTCGGCATCGCCTCGCGCACCGCGGGGATGAACGCGTAGGCCGCGCCCGCAGCGAGGGCGACGCTGGCTTCGATGACAAAATGGACTTTTCCTTGGGGCATGGCGGGGGAAACTCGGGCAACGGGTGCGATGGACAGGCCCGGCGGGCCTGTCCATCTCAGCGGCAACCTTCAACGATAAAGGAACCCCCGCGCCAAGTCCAGCGCTTCCTTGATAACGTGGGCTTTAGAGTACGCCTCGCGGACCAGTTCGGCGGCTCGGGCGGCGCGGGCACCGGCCTCTTCCGGGTTCGTGGCCAGTTCAGCCATGGCGCCGGCCAGCGCCGCCACGTCCTCCGCCGGCACCAACCACCCGGTCTCGCCCGGCCGCACCACCTCGGCCACACCGCCCACATCCGTCGCCACCACGGGGCATCGGGCCTGCATGGCTTCCAGGATCGTCAACGGCAGCGCTTCGTTGCGCGACGCCAGCACAAACCCATCCGCGGCGGCCAGCAGTGCGTCCCCATCGTCGCGGTGGCCGGTGAAATGAACCCGCTCCTCCATCGCGTGGTCCTTGGCGTACTCGCGCAACTCGATGGAATACAGGAACTGATCGTCCGGGGTGGCCCCCGCGATCCAGAGGTGGGCGCCGGGGACGCTATCCAGGACCTTCGCGAAGGCTTGTAGCAGCAGGTCGATCCCCTTGCGGCGCGAGATAAACGCCAGCGTCACAAACACCGGCGAGTCCGTCGGCGTGTCCAGCTCGCGCCGGATGGCCTCGCGCGTGCCCGGCGGGATGGCGCGCGCGGGCTCGGTCCAATTCGGCAGCAGCACCCAAGGCTGAAGCGGCGGGCGCTCGCCAAAGGGCGCCTGGGTGTGGGCGGCGACGAAGACGAGGGCGGCGGCGCATTTCTTGAGCAGCGCGATTCGCAACCGGTTTCCCCGCGTCGGCGTCAGGTCCTCGTGGATGTGCACGATGGCCGGTTTGCCCGCCACCCGCGCCGCGATCACCGGCAGAATGGCGACGCTGCTGCCGGCCCAGACCAAGCCGATTTCCGGCCGCCGGATCACGCTCAGGTACTGCGCCAGCCCCCGAACCCGGTGCATCCCGAGGCTGGCCTTGCCCCAGAGACCCCCGCGCCCCGCCAGCGACACCGCCGGGTTCTCCACGCTGAACGTCCTCAATCCACCCCGGATCGCTACGTCCTCCAGTCCCAGCCTCGCGGGAAACGCGATGGCCGCTGGCTGGCCAAACTCCTCGAAGGCTTCGGCCAGCCGCAACGTCACCCGCGGCGCGCCGGAGGGCTCGGAGTCGTGCGGGCAGAAGAGGACGAGGCGGGGTTGCTGGGTCATGGTGAAGACAGAGGAAGTGGAACGCGAATGTGCAAGGGCGGTTGACCCGGGGGGCAATCCTTTCGTCAGGTGTGAGAGATTCTGGACCCCATGACAAAGGGAATGCGCCATGCCCGACACGCCGCACACCGCCCGGCCCCTGCCACCGCTGGACCCGCCAAAGCGCGAGGAGGAATCCTCCGAGGAGGAGTTTTCTCCCCGCCAGGAGCCGGAATCGGGCCTGCAAACGCGCGAGCAGGCGGAAAGCCAGCATCGCATGGAAGCGGAGTTCATGGCCCCCTTTACCGCCCGCGGCAAACCGCTGCGCCGCGCCGCCAACACCCATCTCGGCCTGCTCCTCTTCGCCCTCATTATCGCCCTGTCGCTGGGCGCCCTGCGCTTCGACGCCATCCTGGACGAAGCCAACACGGTGCTCCAGTACGCCCAGAACTGGTCCGACGGCGCGGGGATGCGGGCCGATGTCAACGCCCCACCCGCCGAGGGCTACGCCAGCTTCCTCTGGACCTTCATCGCCGGCGTCCACGCCTTCTACATGGAAAAACCCGCCGACGCGCTGCTCTTCTACAATCGCCTCTTCGGCGTCCTCATCGTCCTCGGCGTGTGGTGGGAAATGCTGCGGCGCGGGGCCTTCGGCCAACGCTGGCTCTGGCTCGCCCTCGGCCTGACGGCACTGCACCCCAGCCTCCACCATTGGATGATGGGCGGCCTGGAAACGCATTTCTTCGGCTTCCTGCTGCTGATCGGTGTCGCGCGCTTCCTGCGCGAGGAATTCGCCCCCGAAACCGCCCCCAACCCCTGGAGTACCATCCCCCTCTCCCTCGCCGTCCTGACGCGGCCCGAGGCCTACTTCATCGTCATCCTGCTCTTCGCCGTACTCATCGCCCGGCGCGCCCTGGAAAGCACCGGTAAACGCCGCCGCCGCGAACGCAAGACCCCCGGCGCCTGGATGGGATGGCGCCGCGTACTCTTGTGGGCGTTGCCGATTCTCACCGTCGTGATTCTCCATTTCGTGTGGCGATACAACTACTACGGCGAACTCTTCCCCGACAAGTTCCTCGCCCAGGGCGAAGGTGCCGACCACCGCAGCGGCCTCGTCTGGGCCGGCCTGTTCCTCAAGGGAAGCTACTTCCACTGGGCCGTGCCGCTGGCGCTGGCCATCGTCGCCATCTCCGCCTTCGCCTTCCAGGGCAACCCCCTCACCGGCCAGGCCCTCGTCCTCACGGTCTTGCTGGCGTTCTATCTTCTCTATGCGGCGCTCTCCGGCGGCGAAATCCACGAGTTCCGCCTCCTCGCGCCGACGCTTGGGCTTTGGGCCCTTTGGGTCCCGATGACGATCGAAAACCTGCGGCTCTGGGCCGCCGAACGATCCGAAGTCAGATACGGCCCCCGCGCCCTCCTCACCGGCGTTCTCTTCGCCCTCTCCAGCGCCCTGCTCTTCCGCATGATGTGGACGACCATCAAGGAGCCCCACGCCGACACGCTCTGGGAACGGGGCCACAGCCACACCGCCACCTACTACCAGGAACTCTACAACGAACAAAAGCATGGCGAAAGTGCCGAACCGTCGGCTGAGGGCACAAGCGAGCCGGAAGAATCGGCGGAAGATGCTGCTGCTGAAACCACCGAAATCGGCGAGTAAATTCGCCCGATAGGGCTGCTCAACTACTGAAAAAACTGATCTTGCGAAGTTCGAGCCCCGTGCCGCCATCGTGTGGCACGGGGCTTGATCTATATGCGATGGTGTAACACGGGAGGAATAACCCTCTCACCGAAAAGCGTAAGCGTCAGTTGAGCCACGTCCCCGGCGGCCTTGCCATCGTCCGTGGCAGGGCGTAGCGTCTCCACGAGCCTTGAGCCCGCTTGGCCTGAGGAACCACCGTTTCGCTCGCGTTGGTCTTTTGCGGATGTTGACTGCTG
>JAVJSW010000062.1:0-6688 GCA_040219255.1 Sumerlaeia bacterium | reverse complement strand
CGGAACCTGTCAATCATTTGAGACACTCAGGGGCCGCTAATTAGCGACTTCTTGTTCTTGCGCGAGGCCTTTGGCCGAAGTCGGCGCGGGGTCTCTTGCCGCCTTGTTGATCGTCACGATCGCCGCGGGCTCCCGGGCTTTTGGCGGGCCGTTGACGAAGCGCTCGGGGTGTTGGAGATAGGCTTCGCCTAGGACCGCGCCGCGCCGCGCGATCTTCCCGGCCGCCTGGCCATGATGGACGTCGGCGGGCGTCAGCAGCACAAGCCCTTCGTGCCGGTGGCGGAAGTTGTACCACTCGAAGAACTCTCTACACCATTGGTGCGACTCGTCTTGCGAGGCGAAGCGGCCCGGATAATGGGGACGGTATTTCATCGTCTTGAACTGCGATTCGATGAACGGGTTGTCGTTGCTGGTGCGCGGGCGCGAGTGGCTGCGGGCGATGCCGAGGCTTTCGAGCAGGTCGGCGAGCGGCCGGCTGCGCATCGGGCCGCCGTTGTCGGCGTGAAGGATAAGTCGCCGCGTATCAACCTTCTCCCTCTTCGCCAGGGCGGCAAAGAAGTCGCGTGCCTCGGCGGCGCTCTCGCTCAAGGACAGATACCAGCCGACGGCGAACCGCGAGAAGAGGTCGAGGCAGACGTAAAGCTTGTAGCTTGAGCCTTTCGCGGGGCCGGGCAGGTGCGTGATGTCCCAGGTCCAGACCTGATTCGGGGCGGTGGCGGCCAGCTCCGGGGCCGCCCGTTTGGGATGCGAGGCCTGGCTGCGGCGCTCGCGTACTTCCTTGTGATCGTTCAAGATACGATACATCGTGCGGGGCGAGCAGAGGTAGCGGCCTTCGTCGAGCAGCGTGGCGCAGACCGCCGCCGGGGCCATGTCGCAAAAGCGGTCGGAGTGGAGTTCGGTCATGATGGCGGCGCGCTCGCCGGGCGAGAGGGCGCGCGGATGCGGGGACGGAGAGGTCTTTTGTTCCACTGCCGCGGGGGCAGTAGGAAAAGAAGGCGGAGCGTTGAGAGCCTTGATTTTACGATAAATCGTGGCGGGCGCCAAGACGAGCGCCCGGCAGACGGCGCGGGTGGGAAGGCCTTGCTGGCGAGCTTCAAGGGCGAGCGTCATCACTCGCTGCCTTTCGTTTCGAATTCCTCGAAGATCGCCTGGGCTTTTTTTTGCAGATCGAGGAGGGCCTCGGCCATGGCGAGCTTCTTTTTGAGGCGCTCGTTCTCGCTTTCGAGGCGCTGGAGGGCTTTTTCCTCAGGCGTGTACTTAGCTTTCGGACCTCGCTTTACGGGCGCGAGGGAGATTTCGCCGTGGAGAGGGAACTCTCGGCGCCAAGCGGCGAGGGTGGAGCTGTAGAGGCCTTCGCGGCGAAGAAGGGCGCCGACGCCGCCGGGGACATCGCCGGCCTGCCCGGCTTCGCGGACGATCTTGAGTTTATATTCACGGGTGAAGGTGCGTCGCGTGGCGCGTGAGGGCGGCTGACGTTGATCGGGATGGGTCATGAAGGAGAACCTGCTTTCAAAGCGCCCACTCTGTAAACTCGATGACCGGGTGTCTCAATGGGTATAGGCAGGTAGGGGGGCGCATTTCCCGCCGTTCAGTTTGATGCCGACGGAGCCACAGCAATCGGAATGTCCGGGGGAAGCCTGGCTTGTGCTGTCGACGTTGTACCGGCGAACTGGTTCGACACAGTTGACTACTCGCGGACCAGGCTCAAGGCAGACCGTGGCGTTCAGGTTCTGGATAGAAAGGCCAACGAACGGCGCAAGAATTTCCCATTTCGCTTCAACGCGCGGATAGAAGATTGTGACAAAGGCAGGAGGGGAACGACGAGAATGTTCATCCGCCTGCTCAAGACCATCAAAGCCGACCTTGAAGAGGACGAGAAAGTGAGTCTTGAAGTATCGAGCTTTGATCTCTGCTCGGTCGTCTATCGGATGCCCGACCAGTACTTCGTCTTCGCCTTGAATCAGCCCCTTGATCTGATCCGGAATCTGCTACTGTGGATGCAATCAGTTATCGAGAACAAAGTACTCAGTGACGGCCTACGTGTTGTCGACGATACGCGTGTGATTTTTGACAAGGGGTCGAAGCTCCCTTCGTTCCATCGAATCTTCAACGAGTTGTGCGTCGTGTACGATGGAGCCCTGAAGGAGCAAGGGAATCGCACGCTCCTCAGCGAGGCGCACTTCAATTGATCGGGGGCATCATGAAAGCACATATCTTTGAAATCAGCCGACTTTACAAGCAGGACGCCGCGCGGTGGGAGGACATGCTCGCCAAGCTGGAAGAGGAGCGCGACTTCCGTTTCTTCGGCTACAAGGCGCTGCGCGAAGCCGTCGTCCGGGAAATGCGCAACGCTGGTTCGGGTCGCCCGCACTTAGTCCGGTCGTTTGCCTCGCCCGCCGTGAACAAGCAGGAGGAGGCTATGCGAAGGAAGAGCTACGCCGCCCTCGAAACCTTCATCGACTCGATCCGGCCCAAGCTCGGTGACCTACAGCAGAACTTCATGACGGGCAGGCAACCCGCGTGCCGCTGGGAAGGCCACGATCTTTCGGGAGGTTTTCACTTCAGCGCGCTGAACAAGAAGGGTGAGACCGTCTATCTGTATATCTCCGCATCGTCCCACGACGACGAGAAGGACAAGGACATCCAGCAGCGGAAGGCCACCATCGAACTCCTCAGCATCATTGCCGAGCACCGCTTCACCGCCGAGCCGAAGCACGTCTGGTTCGTGGACCTGAACACCGGCACGATCCATAAGCCCAGCAAGAGCGTCCAACGCCTCCGTCAGGACCTGAAGCGTACACTGGACCACCTGCATCGGATGAAGAAGGATGCCGCGTGATGGATAGGGCGTTCGAAGTGCCGAATGGGGACAAGGTGGGCCTCGCATTGATGAGGGCGTGGCGCCTCGCCGCGCCCCCAATGCCGGTCAATACCGACTACCCAGCAAATGGAAAGAAACCTAAGCTGGTGCTCGTCTTGGAGTCACCAACGCCTGCTGAGGTTCGTGATGGCATGCCATGTGTCGGGAAGACGGGAGAGAATCTGTGCAAGACGCTCTGGGGCTTCGGTGTTCCCAATTGTACGCGGAATCAGCTCTCGGAACATGGTGTGTATCTAACAAACTTAGTGCGCTACGCTGCAAACGGGGGTGTGACGGCCCCTCGGGGAACGGGTCGCAAGTTGGTCGACCTCAAGCTTGAACTCGCGTGCAACATTGCGGGTGTCCGAAAGCAAATTACGCAGGAATTGATGGCGGTGTGCGAAAAGTGGAGATGCCGTGACATCCCGCTTGTCTTTGCATCCGGGAAGAGTGGTGTAGTCCATGCAGCCATCTGGGAGACCACGCAGGCTATTGGCTTCCCCTTTTGCCGGTGGTTACACACATGCCATCCCTCTTCTGGGCCGCACTGGGAGCGAGTTGCCACAATCCTCAAGAATCCCCTACCCACCTCGGAGGCTTGGGGCGTAGAATCCATCTACGGGATGTCCCCCTTGATGAGAGACGAGCAGGTCAGGTCCCTCAATCTTCTTTCACCTCCTGCTGCTTAGAGAACTAGGGTGAGAAATCGTGAGGCAATTGGATGATCACTGCGATCGAAATCGAGAACTTCAAGGCGGTTGGTTCGCCCGGTGTCCGGGTAGAACTCCGGCCCATCACGCTGCTGTTCGGCCCGAACAGTATTGGGAAGAGCACCGTTATTCAGGCGCTCCAGTACGCCCGTGAGGTCCTACTTCACGGTACGCCCAACATCGACCGTACGCAGTTGGGTGGCGACTCGGTCGATCTCGGAGGATTCACCTCGACGGTGCATGGCAGGGACGTGAGGCGTACGATCAAGCTTCGGCTCACCCTGGATTGTCGCGACGAGGTATTCCCTACGTTCGCGGATGCAGAGCAAGGGGATGCGCAAGAGACAGATCTGCGCCAACTAATGACGGGAAGCATAGGGTTCGCAGTTGGCGATCCCAGTAAAGAAAGCCCGGAGGAGGCGAGCCTCGTGGGCGCCTCTGTTGAGGTGGCGATCGGATGGGACGAATTGGAAAAGCTGCCTAGAATCATGTCGTTTTCCGTGGACTGGGATGCAGTCCCCTTCACTCGAATCGAGGCACGAGTTGCGAACACGGCCCCAGCGATCCTGGTGAACAAGCTACATCCGCTGCTTGCGGCGGCACAGAGCGGAGATACTGAAGGAATAGCACCACTGGCGGATGTTGTAACTCTCGTGGAGCAGTATCTCCGTGCGCCCGATGCCCCGGTAGAGATTCCTTCACCGGAGGAGTGGTGGGAAGGGCAGTTGGAGACTCTCTCTCCGATCCCTCAGTGCGGTCGACGGCTTACGCTTCGAGAGATCATTACCGACCAAGCTCAGGACGTGATGCTGGGTGGTTTAGATTTGGGAAGCGACGAAGAGGTAATGAGAAGAGGGACCCGGGGTGGTCTGGTTGCGCTGACTGCCGCAGTCCTAACTCCTTTGGAAATCGTGCTCCGACACCTGACACCTTTTCGTTACGTTGGCCCGTTGCGCAGAGTTCCCGATCGCGATTTTCGCCCCTTTCTGACACCGACAGTAGCTCGATGGAGCGATGGCCTGGCCGCGTGGGACGCACTACATCTTGGCCCCATCTCTTTGGTGGCAAGAATATCGGAGTGGCTGGGTGGCAAGGCAGGACTAGACACAGGATATTACCTTGAACGCCGCGAGGTCATCGAACTGGATGCTTCAAGGTTTCGGGAACTGTCGAGCCGAGGAGAGCTCCTTAGCGCGATCGGTGAGCTGGAGACATTGATGCTGACCACTCGCCCCATCCAGCGGCTATCACTCGTAGAGTTCCATACAAGCATCAAGCTTGAACCGAGGGATTTGGGTGTTGGGAGCCATCATGGTGCCTGGCACCAGCCTTGTCGCTATCGAGCAACCCGAACTCCACGTGCACCCCAGCGTTCAGGTGGGCCTGGGCAAGTTGATAGCCGAAGCAGCGACCGATAATGACAGCCCGATAACGATGATTCTCGAAACGCACAGCGAGCATATCGCGCTGGTGTTGCTCAGGCAAATCGAGAAGACAGCAAACTACAGTCTGGCGGACGGCGAGCGGGAGTTACAGCCTAAGGATGTGGCTTTTCACTCTGTCACGGTGGAGAGCGATGGCGCTCTCAGGCTCCAACTGCACGAAGTGAATGCCAGAGGTGATTTTGAGACCCCGTGGCCAGGTGGCTTCTTTGACGAGCGGGGGAAGGTATTGTTCGAATGATCTATGAGTTCGCCATTGATCCAGACCTATTCACGTCATTCGAGCGGCTCCGCTATTACGAGAGCCACTTGGGGTTTGACAAGGGCAGGTTTGTTGCCCAGTTCCCTGAAAACTGGCTGTTCTTGATCTGGAAGCGGAAACCTACGGCCACGGGTTTGTCAGATTTCAAGTTGACAGAGAAGCTGGCGCGGCTAAAGAAGTATGCGCTGCTTGACTCTAATCGCACCTACGATCCGGCATTTGACTGGCAGCAGAATGCCGTATCCTCTCATACGCAGAGGGCCTTCAAGGCCATCATCGCAGAAAGCAATCCGGAGAACAATCCGGTGATCACGACTGACAAAGATGTGGACACAGCATCTGGCCCATTCGCTGTCGAGCAACAGATCACCATTAGGAGAACAGCCAGAAATGTCGCAGATCTGATTGTCAGGTTGTCGATCACAGGGCCTCGGATCGTTCTGGTTGACCCACACTTCACTCCAGCGATCGGGAGGAGAAGGGGCGACCCAAGTCAAACTTATAGAACTCCTTGGTATCACCTTCTGGAAGAACTGAGTGCGGTGCTTCCTCAAGGAGTGACACTGGAGTATCATACACTTCGCAAATCAAATCGAGGATCGCATCCCCTCACCGGAATCGACGATGCCCAAGACCGGAGTGAGTGGCTCGTCAAGTGTCAGGAGATGAGAACC
The DNA here is from genome assembly GCA_040219255.1 of Sumerlaeia bacterium. Taxonomy (GTDB): domain Bacteria; phylum Sumerlaeota; class Sumerlaeia; order SLMS01; family JAHLLQ01; genus JAVJSW01. The sequence goes on along the minus strand of JAVJSW010000062.1, from coordinate 740 downwards.
CACATGCCGAGCGTTATGCCTTTCCGTGTAGTGCGGTGGCAGGAAAAACCTTGCAGCGACGTGTTCCACGCCAGGTATGCGCTCACGGAGAGGGCTGGACTCCTTGTCGAGTCTGGTCTAGACACGAACAGAGCCTGGTTCCAGAGGGAAATGCCAATTATTCTCATGCAGGCGGCACTCCACCTCGAACAGTGGCAGCGCTTCGGCAAGCGGATAGGACCCTTCCAGCTTGTGGACGAGCATGTAGTATAGAAAGGCACGGAGGGGTGCAGGAAAGGTTCTTTGCACTGAGGCAAAATCTGCTTTCCCGGGATACAAGTACGACTGGAGCACGCGCTTGGACCAAGTGTGACGATCTGGAGTTGCAGCGCCTACTCCTTCCGTTTCCTCGGTCCCTTTCGTTTCGTTCCAGGTCCGGGTACCTTAGGTGATGCCCGCTTCGACCGAATGACTTTCGGTGGGGACTGTGTCACGACCTCGGCGACCTGCTCGACAACCCCAGCCGGGTCGAGGCCGATGGCATTGCAGACCAAGATGAGCTCCACCGCATCCAGCCGTCGCTCTCCGGTCTCGTAGTTGGAGATGTAGGACTGCCTGACCGTAAGCGTCAGTTGAGCCACGTCCCCGGCGGCCTTGCCATCGTCCGTGGCAGGGCGTAGCGTCTCCACGAGCCTTGAGCCCGCTTGGCCTGAGGAACCACCGTTTCGCTCGCGTTGGTCTTTTGCGGATGTTGACTGCTG
>JAVJSW010000061.1:0-27113 GCA_040219255.1 Sumerlaeia bacterium | reverse complement strand
GCCTGCCAGTGCATTCGCTTCGCGCCGGATGTGAAGCCGGGGGTCTTGTGTTCCATGACCTGCTCTCCGTGTATAAAATGAGGAGGCAGAATCGCACAGGACCCCGGCGATGGTCAAGATGGGGCTCGTAGGACGTTTACGGACTCGCCGCAAAGCCAATTGGCTCAATGGTTGCCGGACCGCTGGGCGGCGGCTCGGGCTGCAACCGAGGATGCGGCCGAAATCGGCTGAAGACTCGACAGCAGTCAACATCTGCAAAAGACCAACGCGAGCGAAACGGTGGTTCCTCAGGCCAAGCGGGCTCGAGGCTCGTGGAGACGCTACGCCCTGCCACGGACGATGGCAAGGCCGCCGGGAACGTGGCTCAACTGACGCTTACCGTTTCATGGCGGGTGGTTCCTGTGGGTCAGGCGTGATGGAGGAAGGGTTTCACAGGCTTGTTCGTTTGTCCCCTCATGTGGAGCTTCGGGGACAAGAAAGACAAAATACACTTATCAGACTAAAGGGAGTTGAGGAGCTTAGGGGCGGATAAGTCGAGGAGAGGGAGGAGTTTGGAACCGCGAGATGGACGCGGAGAGACGCTGATTGGGGGCGAGGACACGGGCGGGGCGCTGTTCCGGCCCGTGGTCAACAATGCGGCGCCGGGCGGCTTAGCACGGGGGCTCGATCCGGGGAGCGTGCATCGCGAAATCGTCGGGCGTTGTTGCCGGGAAGCGGGCATCGCCGCCTCAGGCATCGGCCCCCACGCCCTGAGGGCCACGGCGGCCACGAACGCCCTCGACCACGGCGCCGACATCGCCCGGGTGCAGGCGTGGCTGGGCCACGCGGACATCTCGACTACGAAAATGTATGACCGGCGCGGGGAGAGGGTGGAGGAGAGCCCGACGTTTCGGGTGGAGTATTAGAGGGGGGGGGGTGGGCGACTTGCGTGGCGAGATCTATATCACTGGGATACGAGCCTATTTCATCCATAGAACCCTATTTGAAGCTGTCTTTAATGTTTGCAAACGCTCACTATTTTGTATGTCATAAAGAAACAGTCTCACGCCGCCGAAGAAGGGCAAAACACCATAAGATTCTTTTAAAATGGCATAATTACCGTCTAAGGAGACAGCTTCAGCAGGAAACTTTCCCTCATTTTCAAAGACCAATTCTTTATTATAGATCACACCATCGTCATTTAAGTGGATAGCCATGCGGTTTCCCAAAAAAAGCACAACTCCATCAGATGTTTCAAACATCAAATTGGGTGGAAAGCTCAGATTAAGTCCATCTGGAACGCCATCCATAGTGCGAATTACGTGATATTCTCCTGACTCAAACTTTCCGACGTTTAGAACACCTGATTTGTCAATAAATGCAGCGTACAAACCAGTTGGAGAGTGCATTTCCCATTCTGGCATGTATATTCCTCGCGCAAGCGGGTGTATATATTCTTCGTGAGCCGAACGAGCCATCTCTCCCTCTAAGGAAGAAATTATACTTCCATTGTGGTCGACGATCCAAAAGAAATCGGACTTTTGGATATTTTCGACATACTCATAAGCCCATATGTACAGGAAGCGACCATCGGAACTTCTTGCGTAATCGATGTACAACCGCTCATTACCACGCCTTGTGTCGAGATATTTCCTGAAACTATCTTTGCTGAATGTAACCATGTGTCCATACTTGGATTCCAAGTTCTCATTTTCCAGCAAATACATCTCTGTCTCGGAGAAGCCTTTAGAAGCCATTTTCAAATCACGAGATTCCTCATTGGAAGAATTCGGCGTCTCAGCATTGGCCATTCTGGCGCTACTACTTTGCACCGCCGTAGAAGAACAGGAGCTAAGACAAATCATTATGCCATTCAATACAGCTATACATAAAATCGTGACCACTTGTTTTCCATTTGCATAGGCGTTCATGCTTCAAAATACCCCAATTCCTGGATGTCTGTTAGGCACATCGTCCGGCATATTCAGACCTTGCTCCTTGAGGCAGTCACCTACTTCGCTCTTGCAGTCTTTTACCCATGGAAACCAAAGCCCTCCGTTAGTCCCTCCACTACAAATACAGTCCATAATTGCCTTTTCTTTTCCTTCTGATCCCGGAACCTCCGAACAGCCTTCAGCCGTTCGACCACTGTGATCTGTGTCACCGCCCCCACTAGACTGAGTTTGCCCACATTCTCTTCCATCACCCTTCAGCCAGAAGTGCCGCCCCAAAATACCTCCTGCTCCAAACGCATTGCTCCAGCAAACTTCCACAACACGACCATAAGGATCCACCTTCTGGATTGGATCAGACTCGGCGAACGAGTAACTATGCTCAATCATTGGCGGATACGGCGCCGTACTCGCGAACACCCCAATCTTCCCATTGTACCACCTCTGGTACATATAAACCAACCCCACATCCCCAGCGAACTCCTTCGTGTTATGTCCCCAGCCACTCTGGCCGTTGGCGTTGGCCCAGAGGCCCGTGGCCCAGTTGTCCATCACGTTGCCGAAGGCGTCCTTGTACACTTCGCGCGAGAAGGCGCCGCTCGGGTTGGTGACGGTCATGACTGAGCCGACCTGGTCGTAATGGAACCACGAGTCGGTGACGGTGGGCAGGGCGGCGACGGCGGGTTCGATAACGCGGTTGCGCAGGAAATGGGCGATACTGCCGGGGCCGATGACGTTGTGCTCGACGGTGACGGCGTTCGAGAGGCGGACGTCGTCCATATAGGTGGTGTAGGTGAGACCGCTCTGGGGCTGGACGATGAGCCCATCGGTATCGACCCAGGTTTCGGAGGAGTAGGCCTCGAAATCGGCGGCGACGTCGCGGGGCGGCGGTTTGTGCGGGCGGCAACTCGGCATGGTCGCGATTCCGGGGTGGGACGTTGGAGATGATTATGCGCGGGGCGGGGCGGGGTGCCAATCGGTTTTGTGAAGCGCGGAGGTGAAGCGCGGGCGCTGTTCAGAGGGGGAATCGCCACGGATGGGCACGGATCGGGATTTGGATGAGGGCCAGGGGTGAGGGGCGTGGGCGCGGGGCTCAACACCGTCCATTGAGGGGAATGGTGTGCTTATCCGTGCCAATCCGTGGCCACTCCTCGCGCGGGCGTCGGAATCGGTGCGTTCAACCTGGTAGAGGTTCAGGGGTTCCTCTTTGCCGTTGTCCGCGCCATCGGCCCCGGGCATGGTCCGGGATTGGCTGCCGTTGGTTCGCTCCGGCGCGGCCGGTGACGATTTTCTTGCAAGGGTTCAATTCTCCATGGCGGCAACCAGCGAAGCTCCCGCGACACAGCGCATCCCCAACCGGGACGATATTCCGGCCCCGGACCGGTGGAATCTCGAAGCGATTTACGCGACGCCCGATGCCTGGGACGCGGATTTCCGGCGCATCGACGAGTCGCTCAAGCCCCTCCTGGCGCTCCAGGGCAAGCTCGCCAGCGCCGCGGCGCTGGCGGAGTGCTTCCGACTGGAGGACGCGTTCTGGCAGACGATCGACCGGCTGTATTCCTACGCCCATCACCGCGAGGACGAGGACACGGGCAACAGCACGAACCAGGCGCGGCACCAGCGTGTCGCCGCCAAGGTGGCGGAAGTGCGCGGCAAGACGGCTTGGATCCGGCCGGAGATTCTGGCGCATCCGGAGGAATCGCTGCGGGCCTGGGCGGAGGACGCGGCGCTGGCGGATTATCGCCGCACGATGAAGGAGCTGATCCGCCAGAAACCCCACACCCTCAGCGACGCCGAGGAAACGCTGCTGTCGAAAGCCTCGCAGATCTTCGCGACGCCTTATCAGACGTTCACTTACCTGACGAACGCGGACATGAGTTTTCCGGACGTGAAGGATGAAAAGGGCGAAGCCCAGCCGCTCTCGAACGGGCGCTTCGTGACGTTCCTGGAAAGCAAGGACCGCGATGTGCGCCGCCGCGCTTTCGAGACGCTCTACGACACCTACATCGGGTACAAGAACACGCTGGCTTCGACGCTCGGCGGGTCGGTGAAGTTGAACAACTATACCGCTGGAATCCGCCATTTCGACTCGGCGCTCGAGGCGGCGCTGCACCCCGACAACGTGCCGGTGAAGCTCTACGACGCGCTGATCGAGGCGGTGCATACGGCCCTGCCCGCGTTCCACGATTACATCGATCTGCGCAAGGAAATGCTCGGCCTCGACCAACTCGACATGTACGATCAGTACGTCTCGCTGGTGCCCGATTACGACATGAAGGTTTCGTGGGGCGAAGCCTGCGAGTGGGTGACGCGCTCTTGCGAGCCGATGGGCGAGGAGTACCTCGGCGGCCTGAAGAGCGCGTTCTCCGACCGCTGGATCGACGTGTACGAGAACAAGGGCAAGCGCAGCGGCGCCTACAGCGGCGGGTGCTACAGCACGCATCCGTACGTGCTGATGAATTATCAGGGCACGCTGGACCACGTGTTCACGCTGGCGCACGAACTGGGGCACTCGATGCACACGTGGCTGTCGCATCGCAAGCAGCCGTATCGCTACGCCGACTACACGATTTTCGTGGCCGAGATCGCCTCGACGACGAACGAGGCGCTGCTGCTGAATTACCTGCTGGAGACGACGGACGATCCCAAGTTCCGCGCTTATCTGCTGAATCACCAGTGCGATCAGTTCAAGGGCACCGTCTTCCGCCAGACCCAGTTCGCCGAGTTCGAACGCATCCTGCACGAGATGGATCAGAGCGGCGAGCCCCTGACCGCCGAGGCCATCGCGGAACGCTATTACGAGCTGAACGCCGCCTACTACGGCCCCGGCGTGAAGGCCGACCCGCGCATCGCCTATGAATGGATGCGCATTCCGCACTTCTATTACGACTTCTACGTGTACAAGTACGCGACCGGTTTCTGCGCGGCGCAGGTGTTCAGCCAGCGCATCCTCGGCGATGCGAAACTGCGCGATCAGTACCTGGACTTCCTGCGTTCCGGCGGGTCCGCCGATCCGTTGGATTTGGTGAAGATGGGCGGCGTGGACCTGACCGATCCGAAGGTCCTGACGGATGCTTTCGAGACCTTCAAGCGCTCGACGGCGGAGTTGCGCGAGTTGCTGCGGGCGGGCGTCTGATCCTTCACCTGGTCAAAGGATAACCGGCCCCATGGGAAGTGTTCGCCAAACGCGGGTGGTTGTGATGGCGCTGCTGGTGATGGCGGCGGGCTTGGGCGTTGTGGCGCTCTGGCATGGGCGGCGGGCGCCGGAACGCTCGCTGCGCGAGACCGTTTCCGAGGCGGTTCCCCGGCCAACGCCCGCGCCATCGGCCACGCCCTCTCCAACGCCCTCTTCCACACCCGCGCCCACACCGGCACTGTCGCAGATCCCGCCACCACTCGAACCCGCGCCTTCCGACCCGGCCGGCACCGGCTCTCTTCAGGGGCAGGTCTTGCTGGGTGGCCTGGGGGTGTCCGGCGGCTGGTTGGTCCTTCGGCGGGAAGGCTCCGCCTCGGAAACGGGCCAGAGCACGGGGCCCGAAGGCGAGTTCGCCTTCGAGGATTTGGCGGCGGGCGAGTACTCGCTGGCGCTCGTGTCGCCCCCGTCGGCGCGGCCGGTGCGCACGTTTTCCCTGGGCCAGGGGGAGGCCCTGACGGGGCTGGATTTTCTTCTGCCCGGAAACCCGCCGCTGGAGGGAGAAACCCGCGACGCGGAAACGGGCGCGCCCCTGGGCGGGGTGCGGATTCTGGCGGAATCGCCGCCCGGCGCCTTCCCCGGATTCTTCAGCCTGGAGAACGGGTTCTTTCGGATTCCTCCGTTGGAGGACGGTGCTTACGAGGTGCGATTCGATCTGGCGGGTTTCGAGGCGCGGCGCCTTGACCTGGCGATTCCGGATGACTTGGGCGCCGCGCCGTTGCGGGTCGAATTGGAGCCCCTGCCCGGGGTGCGGGTTTCGGGCCGTGTGACGGACGCGGGCGGGCAATCCGTGGCCGGGGCCCGGGTCCTGGCGGTGCCGGGGGCGGAGGCGCCGGCCGCTTACCTGGAGAACGCGCACGCCGTGGAAGCCGCAGCCGGCGGGTTCTTCGAAATGCCCCATGTCCCCCGCGCGGCGGACGGCTCGCTGCCGTTTCAGGTGGCGGCGTGGGCGCCCGGGTATGTGCCGGCGGTCTCGCCGGAAGGCGCGGAGGCCAGCGGCGGGCGAGTCGCTTTGCGAGAAACGCTGCACCTGGATACGGGGCGGGTGCTCGCGGGCGTTGTGCGCGACGAGGCGGGCTCGCCCGTCGAGGGCGCCGCCATCGATGTCGAGGACGTCGAGCCTCGCTTGTTGGCGCTTTACCGCGCGTTTGGAGCCGCGCCGCCCGGCACGGCCTCGGGGGCCGGGGGCGAATTCACGCTCGCCGGAGTGCCGCGGGGTCCGGTGGCCCTGTCAACCACGGCGCCCGGTTTCGAGAGTCAACGAACGGGAGTTGACGAGGAGGCGCCGGCGAGTCTGGAAATCGTGCTTCGCCAGCGCGAAGCCGGAGGCAGCGCCCTGGCGGGACGCCTTGTGGACGAGCGTGGGCTGCCGCTGGCCGATCACCGGATCTTGGCGCTGTGCGAGGCCTGCGATCTGGCCTGCCGCCGAGAAGCGATTACGGATGCGCAGGGCGCCTTCGCCTTCGATGGAGCCGGGGAGTGCTCGCTGCGCCTGACATCGGACGGCTCGGTGCTTCGCCGGGAAGCGTTCTTTCGCGTCCTGGCGGAGCACGGCATGTATGGGGTGGAAGATTTCCCTGTCACGTTGCGCATCGACCTGAGCCATGGGCTGCGCCTGCGGGTACGGGACGCGGCGGGCGGGGCGGTCCCTCGCGTCGAAAGCACCGTGATCGCGCAGGGACCGATCCGCATGCAGCGGGGCGAAGTTTTGGAAAGCGCCAGTGGGGAATTTCGACTGTCCGGGCTGCCGCGCGGTCCGCTGACTTTGGTGCTTCGGGCGCAGGGTGCCGGTTCCGCCGTGAGGGAGGGCGTCCGCGCCGAACCCGGTCCCAGCCAGATCCTCGACCTGACATTGGCTGACGGCTCCCTCGAAGATTCCTCGATCGCCGGACGGGTCGAAGCCGGCGCGACGGGCCAACGCCTGGCGGATGCGCGGGTGGACCTGGGAATGGAAACGCCGGTGGGATGGCAGTCTATCGCCAGCACCCGGACGGACGAGGGGGGGGCTTTCCGGTTCTCGGCCATTCCGCCCGGAGGCTGGGTTCTGCGGGTGGAGAAGGATGGTTTTCTGCCACGCGAGTGGGAACTCGCGGAGGACGCACTCGATCTCGGTTCGCTGGCTCTCTCCCCCGCCGCCACCGTGACCGGCACGGTGCGCGATGGCGCCAGCGGCGAACCGATCGCCGGGGCCGCGGTGTTCGTGGATGGCGTGGCGGCCTTTACCGACTGGCGTGGCCGATACCGGATCGAGGGTCTGGCGCAAGGCGAGGCGGAGGCCTACGTGTCCGCGAATCGCTCCACGCCGAGATGGCGCGATTCGAGAACGTCGATCACTCTGGAGGCGGGCGTGGAGAACCGGTTCGACTTCAATTTGAAAGACTGAGAAATCCGGTGCGAATTGCTAGACAAATTGACACACAAAAGTCACTTTCCTGCTGACAAGTCTGCTGAGAATTGGTTCGCTGTTCACTGTGTTGGCTGAGCAAACTTTAGTTCACCGCCAAAGATTGCCGAGGAGTTGTGGAGTCCGGCTGCGGGACCTGCGGGTATCGTCGGGGCAATGCCGGGTCCGATTTTATTGAATGGCCTTTTCGACCGTGCTTCCGCGTTCCAAAGAGACACCGGATGACCTGATCCCACCCCTGAGAGAGTCTCTCTTCGGGGCGCTGGATTACTCGTCCCTGTTGGAGCGATTCGGCAGCGCCGTGGAGCGTGTGGCGGCCGTTCAAATCCGCGAAGCCCGCATGACGCTGGCTCATCCGGAAGACTCCTCGGTTCGCATCAGTCTGCGGCTGCGCAACGGAATCCTCACTGGCGGGCGTCCCTATCCGGCGGAGGCGGAGGGCCCGAGCGACGAGCAAGGCGGCTTCTCCCTCCAGGCTCCCGCCCTCTACGGCGTCGAAGGCACGATCGCCAAGCGTCTTGGCGCGGGCGAAACTTCCAGCGCTCAGTCCCCCCCGCCCACCGGCCCGGTCTGCACCCTGATGCTGCCCCTGCGCTCGCATCGCGATGTCTGCGGCTACATGGCCTTCGCGGTGTCGAAGGATGATTTGCCCGCCCTGGAGACCGCCCTGCCGGCGCTGACGCCGCTGCTGGCCGCGGCGGAGGAAGCGCTGCCCGGATGCCACGAGTACGAGCGCATGCGCCGCGAGCGCAACGATCTGCAAGACATCCTCGAGTCGGCCACCCTGTTGCAAAGCACCGATCAGGAACAAAGCTGCCCCGAACTGGCGGGCGAAATCATGGTCGAGCGCCTCAACGCCACCCGATGCCTGATCCTGAGCTACATCGATAAAACCAACTGCCTCAAGGCTGTCGGCGGCATGGGATTCGACCCGACGATCCTGCGCAGTATTTCCATGGATATCGACTCGAGCGACAACCTTCTGGTTCGGACCTATCGCGATGGCACGGCCAATTGGTTGCCCGAGGTGGAGGGATCCACCCTTTTCCCCAAGGCCTCGAAAGGGCTCCGCTACCACGCGCTGTCGCTGCCGCTGCTGATGGCGGGCCGGCCCATCGGCGTGCTCTTCGCCGACCACGACGCGAACCGCTGCCAGGTCTCGCCACAGCGGCTCGTCGGTCTGCAACTTTATGCCAACACGGTGGCCTCGGCTATCGAGGGTGCCCACCTGCTGGCGCGGGCGCGGCGTCTGGCCGAGCAGGACGGTATGACAGGCCTGGTGAACCGCCGCGGGTTCGACGTGGCGCTGCAGCGCGAAGTGGCGCGCGCGGTGCGCTACGATTTGCCGCTCAGCATCCTGATGATCGACATCGACCGGTTCAAGAAGCTCAACGATACCTACTCGCACATCGCTGGCGACGAAGCCATCGTGGCGACCGCCGACGTGTTGCGCATCGCGGCCCGGGAAACCGATCTCGTGGCCCGCTACGGCGGCGACGAATTCGTGGTCCTGATGCCGAACACAAGCGCCGAACAGGCGGAAGTGCTGCGCGAGCGCATCCTGCAAACCGCCCGGGAAAAGGCCAAGACGCTCAACCGCGAGCACTGGGCTTACAGCCTCTCCTGCGGACTGCGCTCGGCCCAGGGGGCCTCGGCCCAGCACCTTCTCGACAGCGCCGACAAAGCCCTCTACGCCCACAAGGAAGAGCAGGCGCGGCGCGATCTGCTGCGCAAACTGATCTCGACCCGCCCGGAAGACCTGAGCCGCTGGAACCATTCGCTCAGCAAGATCCTGCGCGTCCTCTATGAAAAAGAACCCTACTACCACGCCCACGCGCTGCGCGTGATGAACCTGTGCGTTTCCATCGCCCAGCGGGCCAAGTGGTCGCAGGCGGAAATCGAAGCGGTTGCCCTGGCGGCGCTGCTGCACGACGTGGGCAAGATTTCCATCCCCACGCAGATTCTGTCGCGCACCGGCCCCCTCTCGCCCCGCGAGTACGAACTCGTCCAGACCCACCCCCAGGCCGGACAGGACATCCTCAAGGAAGTTCCCTACATCGGCGAGGTGGCCCTGCTGTTGGCCGCCCATCATGAGCGCTGGGACGGGGAAACCTCGTGCCGCTTCCCCGCCTACCCGGGCTTGCTCAAGGGCGTGGACATTCCCATCGGCGCCCGCCTGATCAAGATCGCCGACAGCTACGACGCCATGACGACTTCGCGCCCCTACTCGACCCCCATGACTGGCCGGCAAGCCCTCGACGTCCTCCGCTCCGAAGCCGGCAAGTGCTTCGACCCGGACTTGACAAAGCATTTCACGGCCTACCTGGACGATTGCGAGCGGCGCCCGATGAACTCGATGCTTCCGTGAGTCCGCGCCGCCGGCTCTCGCGCGACCGGTTGCGCGAGCTTCTCGAATACCTTTACCACGCCTATCACCGCCCCGAGTTCCTGCCCCGGGACCCGCTGGCTTTCGCCCACCGCTACCCTTCCCACGCCGACCGCGAGGTGGTGGCGCTGATGGCGGCGTCCTTCGCCTTCGGCAACGTGAAGTCCATCGCGTCGGCCCTCGAAGCCATCCTCGGCGAACTGGGCCCGCAGCCGGCGGCGGCTCTGGCCGAAACCGAGCCGCGCCACTGGACACGGCGATTCCCCGCCTTCACCTATCGCTGGGTGCGCGAGGAAGACCTCTGGATTTACCTGAGTTGGATCGGCCGCGTCTTGCGGGACCAGGGGAGCCTCGGGGCGCTCTGGCAGTCGCTGGACGCCCCGGCGGATCCCACCGTTCTGCCCACGATGCAGCGCTTTGTCGAAGCCATCACCGCCGCGCCCGTCGACGGCGTGGCGGAGCGCGAGCGGTGGCTGAAGCGGGCCGGCGGCTCGGTGTCGGCGCTGCCATCGGGGGCGCGGCTGCTGCTGACGGCGCCGGAGAAAAAAAGCACCTGCAAGCGGATGAACCTGTTCCTGCGATGGGTCTGCCGGCCGGACGACGGCGTCGATCTGGGCCTGTGGCCGGTGGATCCGGCGCGCCTCGTCATGCCGGTGGATACGCACGTGATGCAGGTCACGCGGGCGCTGGGGTTGGCGGACCTGCGGGCGCCGACGCTCTCGACGGCGCTGGCGATCACGGACGCCTTCGCCGCCATCTCGCCGGCCGACCCATGCCGCTACGATTTCGCCCTGACCCGGCCGGGGATTCTGGGGCTGAAGGAAGAGGCCAAGGCGCTGGGGATTCGGCTGTAGGCGGTGTTTGTTTGGGCGGTCGCCTTCTGAGTAGGATGGGCATCCCGCCCATGTCGAGCGGCGATTCCGCCCTGGAAGTCGCTCTTGCCCCCGCTGCTCAAGGTCTCCTGTCAGATGCCAGCGAATGGCGTGGGCTTCGCCTGGCGGGTCACAGACTCGGATGCGCGTGGTACCATTCCGGCACGCTCCAGGGCCAGTCGAGGCTTGCGCTCCCCCAAGCGGTGGGGCACAGAGGGCACTGTCATAGCACCCGACCTTCCGGAGGACCCGCGCTTTTGGCCGAGACGGAACAGATGCAAACCGATACCCTGGTCAGTTTCGTCTGGCGGCGGATGAAGCGATCCCACACGGCGCTGGCCGGTCTGGCGATCGTGGTCTTCATGCTGTTCCTGGCGGTGGCGGGGCCCGCGTTGGCGCCCGAGGATTACAAGGAGCAGGTGACGGACGCGTCGGCGATCCGCGAGACTCCGAGCGCTCAGGCCTGGATGGGGCGCGACGCGTTGGGGCGCGATATTCTTTCGCGTATTCTCTATGGAGCGCACCTGACTCTTGGGGCAGGCATCCTGACGGTGGCGATCGGCATCGTGTTCGGCGGCGGGTTCGGTCTGGTCAGCGGCTATTTCGGCGGCTGGGTGGATGCGAGCATCATGCGCGTGGCGGACGTGATGCTGGCGCTGCCGGATTACCTGCTGGCGTTGGCGGTGATCGCGGCGCTGGGGCCGAGCCTCTCGAACGCCATGATCGCCGTGGGCATCGCCTTCGTCCCGAAGTTCGCGCGCATCGTGCGGGCGTCCTCGCTGCAGCAGGGCGGCCTCGACTATGTCCATTCGGCGCGGACGTTGGGGGCGGGGCATGTGCGGATTCTGAAGAACCACGTTCTGCCGAACTGCCTGGCGCCGCTGCTGGTGATCAGCACGCTCAGCCTAGGCACGGCGATTCTCTACACGTCGGCGCTCAGTTTCCTCGGCCTTGGCGCCCAGCCTCCGGACCCGGAGTGGGGGCGGATGCTGGCGGACGGCAAGGACGCCTACCTGCAGGCGCCCCACATCGTCCTGTTCCCGGGCCTGATGATTGCGCTGGCGGTGCTGGGGATCAATCTGCTGGGCGATGGGTTGCGCGACGCGCTCGACGTGCGATTGTAGGCCGTCAGGCGTACATGCCTTCGCGCAGGAAGCGCCGCGTCCAGTCTTCTCCATAAAGCCGCGAGAGGAAGGGCCATCCCGGCGTGTTGGCGATGTGGTGGTCTTTGTAGTGGCGCAGGGCGGGATCTTCCGTTGCGGCGGGCGTTCCGGGATTGTTCCGGACGTATTGGATGAAAAGCCGAAGATAGGCGAGATAGGCTTCGCGCAGGCGGGGCAGGGACTCCAGGCCCGGCTCGCGCACGTGAACGCAGGCGGGGGTGAAGTGTTCGCGCGCCCAGTCCGGCAGTTCCCCGCCATCGGACAGGTCGCCAAACCGGCTTCGCAGAGCGGCCAGGTCTCCCTCGATCAGCCCCTCCTGCTCCTGGGTCCGCACCAGCGGTTGCAGGTCGATCACCCCCACCCGAAGGGCCTTGGCGAAGACCACGATTTCGGACGCGAACACCGGATGGCGTTGCACGTCGGCGGGAAAGAGCATGACGTTGACGATCTCGGCCCGTGACCCGGCGATCAGCGTGGCCCGCAAATCGCCGACGCCCTCGACCGCTCTGTCGTTGAAGGTCAAAACGCTGTCGCTCTTTGGGTTAAGGGGCAGGCGCAGGGCGAATTCTCGCGGGATGGGCGTTTCTCTCATGGGAAAGAGTCCCTCCAGCGCCGCGCAGGTTTCTTCCCACAGCGTGCTGAGAACGCCGCGTTCCGTCAGGTCTTGGATAGATTTGGAAGTCACGCCATCGCTCCGGCGGTCCCGTGCTGGGCCAGCATTTGCCGCAGGTGCTTGGCCAGCCTCAAGATGGCGTCGCTGGCCGGTGACCGCTCGGCCTCCGATCCGGGCAGAATGCCCTTGGCCATTCCGGCCTTCAGAGACGGATCGTGCGGGATTTCCACCGGGGCCAGGATCGGGCCGAGGTACTGGCGCAGGAACACCTCAGTGTGCTCCTTCGCCGGATTCTTCACGCCGGTGCCATTGACCACCACCACGCTCTGGAAGTCGCGGCCGGGGCGGGCGCGTTCCTCCTGAATCATTTCCAGAAACGGCCGGCTGCCGCGGAACGCGAGCGCGTCCACCGGCATCACCAGCAGCACCAGCGTGGCGACGCGCAGCAAAGGTTCGAGTTCGGACCGGCCGCAGGCGGGCAAATCCACCACGACGGAGGTGCAGCGGGCCTTCGCCGCCCCCTCGCGCAGGCGCTCGGCGGCCTGCGGGTCCTTCAGCGCCGGGCCGGCCTTCAGGAAGCGCATGCTCATCCCGCCTTCCTGAACCATCGGGAAAGGTTTCTCCTCGCCTCGCCAAACCGGAAAAACGAAATCGGCGGGGAGATAGCGGCCAAAGAGAGCGGACGCTCCCCCGGCGGCGGCGCAATCGACCAGCAACGGCTTCTCGCCCAGGTCGGCCCAATCGGAGGCGATTCCCGCCGCCAGGGCCGTCTTGCCCGAGCCGCCGCGATGGCTGAGAACGAGAACGACGGGAATATCGGCAGCTTCCATTTCAGTATCCTCCCTGGGTGCTGACTTTGGGCCGCACCGATTTGGAGGCGACGCGCCAGAGCTTTGTGAAGAGTCCCACTTCCTTTTTCCGTTCCGGCTCGGTTTGCGGCAACTGTTCGATCCCGAGCTGTCCGATCGTATGGGCCGCCAAGGCGTCGTAAGCTTCGCGGGAGGCCTCGCCGTAATCGGCCGGCAAAGGGTCCAGCCCTTCGATGCAGGTCGACTGGGCCCTCAGGATTTCCTGCTGGTCGAAGGGAACGGCGGTTTCAAGGACGAATCGGGACGCGGCAAGCTGCAACTGGCGGACGTTTTTTTTCTCCTCGGGGCCCACGACGACGGGTAGGAACCCCAGGAATTTCATCTCCGGGTTGTCTTTGCGGCGCTGCTCCAGGCTGTCCCAGATGCCCTCGAAGGCCTTGAGCGCGAAGGCGTCCACCCGGGTTGTCAGGATCATGGCGTCACAGAACTCGATCCAGAAATCGAGCATCGGATCGTCGAGCCGTCCCGTATCGATGACCAGGGCGCGACACCGGTCTTCGAGAGGCCGCAGCATCGCATCGACGGCGACAGAGGTGGCGGCTCCGCGCCCATTGAGGGCGAAGACGTCCTTTTCCCGAACCAGATAATTGGCCGTCGGATAGGGTGACAAATCCATGACGCCGGCGGGGACGCGGGCGCGTTTCAGGGATTCCGCCAGCCGCACGGCGGTGGTGGTCTTGGCGCTGCCGCCGGTGGCGCTGGCGATCAGGATCGTTTTCATCGATCAATTATCCCATCCGAAATCGCCGAAGACATCGTCGGCTTTCTTGTTCTGCTTCGGCGGGAGTTCCTGCTCCGTTTCTTCCTGAGACCTATCGGGCATGACGACCTGCCGAGTGGTCACTTCGTCATCCATTCGGCCGGACGGCACCAGCGGCCCGGAGCGAACGCGGAAAGGCGCGGGTTTGCGCTCTTCCCGTTTGGCCGGGGGTTTTGGAACCGAAGCGTGGGGGCGCAGTTCGGGGCCGGGAGGCGGATCGGCTTCCAGCTTCGCCCCGGCGCGAATGGGTATGGCGTGGGTGTCGCGGCGCTTCTTGCCCGGCGCCGCGGGTTCGGCGGCGATGGGCTCTTTCGATTCGGCACCGTCGAGGAACTCGCCGAAGACATCGGCGGCGTTGCCGGTGCGGCCCTGGGCTTCCGTCCGGGATTGGGAAGCGGGTTTCGCTTCGCCGAGAAATCGTTTCCAGAACGCCATATCGATCCGTCCGTTTCAATCAATGTTGGCCCTCGCCGATCGGCGGAGGGCTTACCGGGCCCCGTCGTCCGAGGCGAAATCGTCGAGAAAATCGGCGGCGGTTTTCGGCCGGCGCGGATTGCTGTCTTCCTCGTCCGGGCTGTTTGCCGGTTCCCCGTCGCGCGGACGCGGCTTCCATTCCACCGTCGATTGGTCGAAGTAGCCGGGGCTTTTCCTGGCGACTTTGCGGCGCAGCTCGTCGATGACCTCTTGTGTATCGAACTGCTTCTTCTCGCCGAAGGCTTCTTCCAGTTCCCGCACCAGGCTCGAGCCGCCCTGCTCGTCGATGGCTTCGTCGAACTCCCGAAAAAGCTCTCTGCTCGTTCCTGGCGTTTCCGAGTCTTCCTCACTTTTCTTCCGAGGGTTTCCATCCTTCTTCCGTTTCCAGGGCAATGACATCTGCTGAACCTCGATCCACAAACAATGATTCGCCAAAAACTTGGGAGAGATCGTTCTGGCAGTAGGCGCTGGCTTTCCAGAAAGAATAACAGCGCGCGCAAGTCTTCTGACAAGCTAAAGCGTCGGGGCGTAGGGAGGGCCTTTCCTCCAGGCACCGGAAGAGCAAATCGCGTAAGTCCGGAGGCAAACCCTCCAGGGAGTCGAAGGCCGGCGGGCGCTGGTTTTCCATCAGCGGTTCCGGTTCCTCCCAGGGCAATCGCCCCAGCAGGCACTCGGCCAGCACCACCGCCCAGGCGTAGATGTCAGAGGATTGGAAGATGCGCTGGTCCTTCTGCTCGGGCGCCGCGTAGGCCGGTGTGTAGAAGCGGCAGCCGTTGCCCCGGGCGTGGGCGAACTCGCTGACGCCGAAATCGGCGATTTTCCATTCCGGTGGCCCCGTCCGCTTCAGGCGGAAGAGGTTCTCGGGTTTGATGTCGCCGTGGATCAAGCCCCTGCCGTGGATGTCGTGAAGGCCGAGGGCCACCTGCGAAGCCAACCGCAAGGCTTCGCCGTAGGTGGGAGAGGCGTCGGATTCGAGCGCGTCGCGCAGGTTGCCCCCGGCGCAGTACTCCATCACCAGCAGCAAATCGCCAGCGGGCGAATCGAGCAGGTCGTAGACCTCCACCACATGGGGGCTTCGCACCTCCGCCAGCATCGCCAGTTCCCGGTAGAACACGCCCCGGGGCGTGTTCTTCTTGTAGCGCTTGATCGCCACGGGCGAGGGACCCGAACGGGCGCGTGCGCGCCAGACGTCCGCCTGTCCACCGCCACCGACCAGTGCCGGGTCGTGGTACTGACTCGGAAGCCACGCCTCCACCGAAGGATCCGCCGCGGTCATCATGCCGTCGCCGAGTCCTCCACCGGAGAATTGAGGCGCTCGAGCACCTCTTCATGGCTCAGGCCTTCCTCGACCCAGTCGGGGACTTTGCCGATGCGGCCCTTGATTCCCAGGATGAACCGGCAGCAGGGCGCGCCCATGGCCGAGCACTCGGTCTCGAAGCACTCGATGTCGTCGCGTTCCGCCACCTCGGAAACGAGTTCCGCCAGCAGTCCCGAAACGATCGAGTCGATGGGCACGTCAGAGTTCCCGATCACCTCGACAAAGGCGCTGTTCTCCAGCTTGGCGGCGATCAGCCCCGAGTTCGCATGGGTAAAATCGAGCGTCAGCAGCCCCCAGCCATGGTAGCGGAAATAGGCTTCGAGGAGCGTGGTGAATTCCCGCATGGGAAGATCGAAGAGCGGCCGGCCGTAGAATTCCTGCATTTCCTGGCGGAAGCGGCGCGCCACCCGCCGGCCCCAGATCTGGCCCACACGCTTGAGGATCAACCGCCACGCCGGGCCCGTTTCATCCTCCAGCGTGCGCTGCAAACCGATCAGCAGTTCGCTGGGCATATAGCACATCTTGGTGCCGCTGCGATTGAACAGCGTGCCGCCCCGCAGGTCGTGGCGCAGGTAGTCGTTCTCGTAGAACGCGACGGGGGGAAGATATTCCCGGCCGTTGCCATTGCTATGTCCGTCGGTGCTCGTCATGGAAAAGGGAACCTTTGGGGAGAGAGGCGAGGGGAAGGTGGGATCACTCGCGATTGTGGCGTTCGCCGGTGGCGGGCAGCACGTTTTCGGCCAGTTCCAGATAGGGATCGAGAAGCCGCGCGTGCTCCTGGCTCAGGTGGTTCCAGGCCTCGCGGCGCATTCCCGCGTAGGTCAACCTGATCGAGTCGTTGCGTCCCGGGAATTCGAACGCCTGGATGATCGTCCGCATCCAATAGAGAAGCTTGTTCTCCAAAAGAGACGTGTCGTTGCACAGCATGGAGAAAACGCAGTAGCGATAGACCATGGCCACATCGCGGTAGCATTTGCCTTCGTAGTAGTCGTGCACACTGAAGTCGAACTTCTTGAAGGTCGCCTTGATGGCGGCCTGCACGATGACCTGCTCCTTTTCCTGGGCGGCCTTTGCGGCTTGCAGGCGGGGCTTCATGAACTCGTCTTCGCTGGCGATGCGATAGACTTCCTGCTCGGTCAGGTAACGGCCCGGTTCGGCCTTCGAGATTTGCTGCAAAAGGGGATGCGACATGGGCTACGCTCCGTCGGCGGTCAATCTTGGAAAAAGTTGGAGAAAAATCGGTCGAAGCCTTTCTCTTGCGGAGACCCTGTGGCCTTGGCCGGTTGGGCGGCGGAGATTCCGGCGGGGGGCGGAGCGTCCGGGGGCGGTCCGCTGCGGCGCCCTTCCCAGTCGAACGCTGAGAAATACTGTCCCACCGTCGCCTCCTCCAGCGTCGGCATACGCTCACCGGTCACCACCGGCTTGCCGGTCCAGGGAAAGTAGAAGAAGTAGTTGCGCACGTTCTGGTTCAAGTCCAGCCCGCCGCCCGAGGAAGGCGTCTTGGCCGCCGCGGAGGTCGCAAGCGACGCCGCGAGGCGCCGAATCGCTGAGGCTTCGGGTATGGCAATGCGGATGGGCATGTGGAAGGGTCCTGGCGCGGCGGTTATTCGAGCAACTGGCTCATGATTTCTTTCGACGTGGCGCCTTCTTCGACCCAGAAGGCGGCGGCGTTGACGCGCTTCTCCATGCCGACCATGAACTTGCAGACGTCGTAGCCGTTGGCGTAGCACTGGATTTCGATGGAGGACAAATCGCGCCGGCTCATGAAGGTGAACAGGCCACCAAAGAGCCCCGCGTACCAGTAGCAGACCGGCTTGCCGAGTCGCTCGAGGCTGCGCGCCACGACGGAATCGTAGAGGTCGACGAAAATCAGGCCCTGCTTACGATGGGCGAAGTCGAACTTCCAGCCGCCCCAGCCTTGGCTGGTGAGCGGCCACCACCAGGTTTCGAGAACGAAATTGAGCTGCATCTCGGTGAGGCCGATGCTGCCGAATTCCTTCTCCATGTTGCGGCTGAAATTCTTCATGTCCGCCAGGGCCCACTGGAAACCGGCCTGGTACATGATGGCGCGGGCCGCTTCGTCGCCCACTTCCTCCGCCGTGCCGGCCATCAAGGCGGCCACGAAATCTTCGGAGATGGCGATCGTGCGTTGACCGTCGCGGCGGCGAATTTCCCCCGTCCGCTCATCGCGGAGGAAGAAATCCTCCGGATCGTAGTAGTTGTGGCGGATGCCATGGAGGCTGCCACCGGCTTCGATGGAGATCTTGGACATGGTCAAACAATCCTGGGGGTGCAATGCATCGGTGCGATAGAGACTCTTTGAGGTAAACGCAGTCTAAGAAAAATGTCGGTGGGCGAACAAGCGAAATCGGGGAGGAGCCCGCCGCGGAGGAAGAGGGGCTAAACCACCTGTTTGCCGCCTTCGTCCTCGCCCGCCGCCACATCCCACGGGTTGAAGTTCATGCCTTCGAGTTTGCGGATGATGTAGCGGCTGATGATCTGGCCCTGGTTGACCAGGACCCGGCCGTCGGCGGGATGGAGGATGGCCGCTTCGGCCCGCCGGCCGATCAGGCTCTCCAGATCGTCCGTGCCGGTGATGTAAATGCCCTCCGGCAGGCGGACTGTCACGTCGCCGAGAATCCGCGCCTGGCAAGCCAGGCGCGAGCCCTCGCAGCGCCCTGTCAACCGGTTGAGCGTGCGCAACTCTTTCGAGGAGGGCTCGGACAAATTGTCCATCCCGCCGGTCACCACGACGTGACAGGTGGCACACAGACCGTTGCCTCCGCACGCCATGGGCAGGTTGAGCTGCTCGACCAGCATGGAGTCGGACAGGGGTGCGTTCGTGACGCACTGGATGCGGTTTTTTCCGGGGACGAGGTTGAGGTTCTTCATAAGTGGCTCGAGGGCTGGCGCTCAGGTTGCGTGATGGCCCGCCGAAAAGAATTTGTCTTCTGCTCAAAAGCATCTTTTGAGCCGGATGCTCCGGAATCGCAAGGGGTTCCTCGATTTTTCGAAGCGCGCCATAATTTCAGGGGTGAAGTCATACAAAGAAGAATCCCCGGCAGGTCCACGCTGTCCTGCGGGGGGTCTGCCGGGGAGTCATTGTGTCAGCGCGTCGAGAAGTCCCACACGCCACAAGGCTGACGGGTCAACTGGCGGCGGGAATCTTCGGGGCCGCTTCCAGGATTTCGGCGCTCGCTTCGCTGGCGTACTTCTCGAAGTTCTTGGTGAACATCTCGGCCAGCTTGCCAGCCGCCAGGTCATACGAGTTCTTGTCCGGCCAGGCCATCCGCGGATTGAGGATTTCATCCGGAACGCCCGCCAGGGACTTCGGAGTCGCCAGGCCGAAAACCTCGTCGGTCTGGTACTCCGCATGATCCAGTTCGCCGTTCAGGATGGCGTCCACGATGGAGCGGGTGTAGGCCAGCTTCATGCGTTTGCTGGCCTTGACGCCGAACATGTCGGCCGCCGGTCCGCCGCTCCAGCCGGTGTTCACGAGCCAGACGGTGGAGCCGTGGGCGCGCATTTTCTCCGCCAGCATTTCCGCGTACTTCGCCGGGTGCCAGACCAGGAAGGCCGCGCCAAAGCAGGCCGAGAAGGTGGCCTTGGGTTCGGTCACGCCCACTTCCGTGCCCGCCACCTTGGCCGTGTAGCCGCTGATGAAATGGTACATGGCCTGGCCCGGCGTCAGCTTCGCCACCGGAGGCAGCACGCCAAAGGCGTCGCAGGTCAGGAAGATGACGTTCTTCGGGTGGCCGCCGACGCACGGAATCTTGGCGTTGTCGATGAATTCCACCGGATAGGAGCAGCGCGTGTTCTGCGTGAACCGCGTGTCGGTGTAGTCGACGTCGTGGCTGAAGGGATCGTAGACGACGTTTTCCAGAATGGAGCCGAACTTGATGGCGTCGTAGATTTGCGGTTCGCCCTCGCGCGACAGGTTGATCGTCTTGGCGTAGCAACCGCCTTCGAAATTGAAGATGCCCCGGTCGCTCCATCCGTGCTCATCGTCACCGATCAGGGCGCGCTTCGGATCCGCCGACAGCGTCGTCTTGCCCGTGCCCGAGAGGCCGAAGAAGAGCGCTGTGTCGCCGTCCCCGCCCTCGTTCGCCGAGCAGTGCATCGACAGCACGCCTTGCAGCGGCAGGATGTAATTGAGCACCGTGAAGACGCCCTTCTTCATTTCGCCGGCGTACTCGGTGCCGAGAATGACGAACTCGCGGTTCTTGAAGGAGAGCGCCACGCTGGTCTTCGTGTCCACGTTTTCGACCTGGGTCGAGGCCCCCATCTGGCCCGCGTTGTAGATCACCCAATCGGGCTCGCCGAAATTGGCCAGTTCCTCTTTCGTGGGGCGGATCAGCATGTTGTGCATGAACAGCGCGTGGTAGGCGCGCGAGCAGATCACTCGGACTTTGATTCGATAGCGTGGGTCCCACCCGGCGTATCCATCGATGACGAAGACTCGATGCCTCGAGGCTAGAAAATTCAGAGCGATTTCGCGATTGAAGGCGAAGGACTTCTCGCAAATCGGGCGGTTGACACTGCCCCACCAAATATTGCCTTCGCTGTCCGCCTCGCGAACGACCCGCTTGTCCTCCGGGCTGCGGCCGGTCTTCGCCCCCGAATAGGCGATCATCGCCCCCGTGGACGAGAACGTCGTGCCCTTTTCCTCCAAACCCAACTCGTACAACCGTCCCACCGGCGGATTGCGGTGAATCTTTTCCGCCGTCACTCCATATTGGCTGAGGTCAAAATGCATCTGCTGCAACCTCCTTTCATCCTGTCATACAAGCACTTTGTCCCAACCTTGTGACATAGGGCAACCCTAATCAAGTCAACCATGAAAGGCTTTGAAAGCTCAAAGAGAACTCGGACGCGTTCCATCCGTTCGGAGACCAATCCATGACAATCGAGAGTTTAGGGTGGCCATCTATCAACCTGGGCTTAAGTCGGCGAAACGCCTATGACACAGGGTGCGGGATAAGCGAGACAAATTAACACCGATTTATCTTGCCTCCGCGCTGGAACGCTTTTCTCAACGCGCCATCCTGGGAGCCGACTCACGCAGCCCCCAGTTTCCAATCCCACAATTAAGGAAAAGTCCCATGACTCGAAAAGGCGAAAAGCACCGCGACGACGACAAGACTCCCCGCCACAGCGACCGGGGGCCCATTCATCCCGAAATGGAAGAGCGCTCGCCAGGCGGGGCCAATCCGGCCAAGCCCCCAAAGTCCAAGGCGGACATTCTTAAGCAGAAAACCAACCCGAAGACCGGCGACTACCGCGGCGGCTGACCGCCGCTTGCTCTTTCCCCTGCCGGCATCGCGCCGGAGAATCCGCCATCCCGCCGAACGGACGGCGGTTTGTCTCATGGGGCGGGCGTTGGTGCCGGGATGCGCTCCACGGCGAGGGCCACATCCGTCTGCCGCAGCGGCGGCAGGGTGAAGGGTGGATCGTAATACCACACCACCGGCTCGCCCGCCGCCCGGTAGAGCGGGCTGGAGGCCACCGCCTGGGAAACGGCCTTCTTGGCCGCCGCCAAGTCCTCCTCGTTCACACCGCCCTCGATCCGCGCGACGGCGTAGGTCTCGGCCGGAAGCGTCGCCAGTTCGACCCGCGGGTCCGCTGGCGCGGGCGCTGTTTCGGCGGTGTATTTCGACGGCAGGAAAAACCGCATCGTCAGGGGTTCGGCGGATGGTCTCCCAGCGTCCTCGCCCCTTACTTCCACGGGAACCGTCATGGCCACCTTCTGCGAGGACTTCTTGGTTTCCACCGGCACAGTCATCGCGATCTCGCCTCGCGCCGAATTCTCGCCGGAGATATAGTCGAAGAGCCGCTGAAAAGCCTCGTCGCGCGGTTCGTCCGCATCTTCGGCTTCTCCCCCGGGCTCCACCGTGGTCTGCACCACCACGCGCCCCGCGTAGTGCCGGATCGCGATTCCTCCCGGCAGCGTTTCCTTCACGATGTAGTCCGGCTCCTCATAGCCGGAACGGTTGCCGACAACGCCTTTGGCGAGGGTGCAGGCGGTTCCCGCCAGAGCCAAGAGCGCCAAACCAAAAGATTTCAAAACGGAGCGTCTCATGGAAAATCCATCCTGTCTGGCTCAAGTCCGATCAGAAGATGCCAAAATCGGGCCACAGTTATGGTGGCCCAAATAACGGAATGCCCGGCTGCTTGCGAAGAAGAGCCGGGCATTCCGAACTTGGCGAAGTGTGCTCAGCCACGAGAGATTTCAAGTCTCCAAGGTGGCAGGGAGAGTGAGCATGAAGAACCGTCAGAACACGAAGCCGTTGTTCGTCGCTTGGGTGTCTTGAGTGTTCGACAAGAAGGTGGTCAGGCTTGGCTCGTAGTCGATTGTGGAACTGAGATCGGCCCAGAGGCCGACGTTGTTGCCTTCAACCACGAGCGTCGTCCCACTGGTGCCGATATTCACGTAGGAGCCTCGAATGCAGTGAAGTGCCGTTCCGCCGCTGTTTCGCAGGGTGATGGCGCCATCCAGATTTCCGAAGGAATTTCCACTGAGGCGGAAGGCTGCGGAACCGGTGCCGACCCCGCAATTCTCAAAGAGGGTTGTGCCAACGAGATAGAAGCTTGACATCGCCTTCACGTGAACCCCTTCGTTCGCGCAATTGGTGATGCTCGTGTTTTCCATCCGAAGATAAACGTTCGTGGCCGCGTTGATTCCGTAGAGACAGTCGTCAATTTCGACGTCGGTGGTGGTGAAAACGGAATTGTAGCGGGCGAGAATGCCAAAGTCGGAGCCCTTGAAGACACAATCCTTGACGACTAGATTGCTCGATGCGACCCGCAGGCTGTGCTCGAAGTTCTGTATCGTCAGACCCTCGATTCGAATCGTGGTCGCGATGGAATTGATGTAAAGTCCATCCTTTTCAGTACCGCCGCCGTCGAGAACGACGCTCGAAGGATTATCGATGTCCCCGACGATAAGAAGCTTGGAGGACGGACCGGAAAGAATCAGGTTCTTCAGCGTGGCGCCTTGGTCATAGGTGCCGGCCGCGAGATGAATAATTGTCTCGTCGGTGATGACCTTGGGAAGCACATCCACGGCGGCCTGGATCGTCTTTTTCGGCTTGTTCGCGCGATGTCCCGGATAGCGATCATTGCCAATCACTGGATCGACGTAAATCGTGAGGCTCTTGCGGGATTGGATCCCGATGGCGTCGGGCAGAGAAATCTTTCGATCCGGGCTCAGTTGCTCTAGCCCGCCCCCCGCCGCGTCCACCCAGACCCGAAGGTAGAGATCGTCGGCCGAGTTGAAAATCGAAGCCGGCAATTCTGTCATGTTCGCGAGACTGGTATCGCCAATTTGGACTGCAAACCGGCCTTGATTGACCTGAAGTGAAACCGGATTGGCGGGGGGAACCACATCCAAATCTCCGCCATCGTTTGTCCATTGGACCGACTCGACCAGACTGCTATCCACCGTCAGTATGGCGAAATAAAAATCCGCCGTGCCGTTGTAGGGACTGCCAGAGGTATTCAAGACGCCCCTGTAATTAAACTCGGTGTCGTCAGCCCGCACCAGACCGGTCAGCGCAACCCAGCACAATACGAATAGAAATCTCGAAAAGATATTCTTCATTGGTTATCCTCCACCGAGCGCCAGTCAAGTCCGCTCTCTGGTGTTTCATATGTTTCAGAGTTGATCGAATAGGAGGCGGAAGAGGTGTCTCCCACAGTGTCTCCGACGGTGATGGAGTCATCGAGGGAATAGGTCGAAGACGACGAAACTCCCCCTCCAGATGACACCGTGGCATTCTCCACCTCGATGGAGCTCGCTCGGGGGCTGATGGCATGAACCACTGCAAAAGCGCCAGCAGACGCCAGAAGCACCACGAGCACGATGACTCGTTTCATGGGGGATAAAACTCCTGTGGCTAAACTGTATGCATCATTAGCATCGGAGCCAAGGCGCTTCAACAGGAAACTCATCCGTTTGCCACGGCGGAAGTACAATAAGTCGAGTGCTCCACGAAAGCCGCATAAACAGCCGACCCCCCGACACCAAACAGTGTCGGGGGGTCAGGTGACTTCTCGCCCAGGTAAAAGGAGACCAGTGTGAAAGCGTCTGCGCCGCCTACTCGGCCGCCGCCGGCTTGAGGTGATCCAGGCCGCGCACTTCCTCGGGCAGGAGCGTGCAGACGTTGTTCGACATTTCCAGGAAGCCGCCCTTGATGTGGAACGTCGTTTCCTTCGTTCCCACCCGCAGGGTCGCCTCTCCCTCGCCGAGCACGGCCACGATGGGAGCGTGGTGCGCCAGGAGGCCGAAGTAGCCCTCCGCGCCCGGCAGCGTCAGTGCCGTCGCTTCCCCGCTGAAAACGGTTTCCAAAGCGGAGACGATGTTGAGATGAAAGTTAGCCATAGGTCTGTCCGTTCAACGTTCGACGTTTCCTGTGCGACGTTCGTGTGTTAGGCAAGTGAAGCCGCCACGTTATCCGCCGCACGATGCGATGCGCCATACCCGGTCTTACGCGTTGATGGCGCGCATTTTCTCGGCTTTTTCGAGGGCTTCCTCGATGCCGCCGCACATGTAGAAGGCTTGCTCGGGGTACTTCTCGTTATCGTCGAACTCGCCGCTGATGAAGCGTTCGAAGGCGGCCACCGTCTCTTCGACCTTGACGTAGACGCCGGGGCGGCCGGTGAAGGCTTCGGCGACGTGGAAGGGCTGGGAGAGGAAGCGCTGCATTTTGCGGGCGCGGTTCACGGTCAGGCGGTCCTGCTCGCTCAGTTCGTCCATGCCCAGGATGGCGATGATGTCCTGGAGATCCTTGTAGCGCTGAAGCGTGAGCTGCACCGCGTTGGCCACGCGGAAGTGACGCTCGCCGATGTAACGCGGGTCCTTGAGCTTGGAGGTCGAGTCGAGCGGGTCCACGGCCGGGTAGATGCCGAGTTCGGCGATCTGGCGGCTGAGAACCGTCGTGGCGTCCAAGTGCGCGAAGGTATTCGCCGGGGCGGGGTCGGTCAAGTCGTCGGCGGGCACGTACACGGCCTGCACCGAGGTGATGGAGCCCTTGCGGGTGGAGGCGATGCGTTCCTGCAAGTTGCCCATTTCCGTCTGCAGGGTCGGCTGGTAGCCCACGGCGCTGGGCATACGGCCCAGAAGGGCGGACACTTCGGAACCGGCCTGGGAGAAGCGGAAGATGTTATCGACGAAGAGGAGCACGTCCTGGCCCATTTCATCGCGGAAATACTCCGCCATGGTCAGACCGGAGAGGGCCACGCGGAGACGGGCGCCCGGGGGCTCGTTCATCTGGCCGAAGACGAGTGCGGCTTTCGAGGTCTTGCCCTCGTTCTTGGGATCGCGCGGGTCGACGATAACGCCGGACTCGTTCATTTCACCCCAGAGGTCGTTGCCCTCGCGGGTTCGCTCGCCGACGCCGGCGAATACCGAGTACCCGCCGTGGCCCTTGGCGATGTTGTTGATGAGTTCCATGATGATGACGGTCTTGCCGACACCGGCGCCGCCGAAGAGGCCGATCTTGCCGCCCTTGGAATAGGGGCAGAGGAGGTCGACGACCTTGATGCCCGTTTCCAGGATTTCCGTGGCCGGCTTCGTATCGATGAATTCCGGCGCGGAGCGGTGAATCGGGAGGCGCAACTCGGGGTGGGGCAGAGCGCCGCGATCGTCGAGCGGAGTGCCCAACAGATTGAAGATGTGGCCCAGAACCTGGTCGCCCACAGGCACCGTGATCGGTTGGCCCGTGTCGCGCACCTTCATGCCGCGCACGAGGCCATCGGTAGAGGCCATAGAGACACAGCGGACGATGTTGTTGCCTTTGTGGTTGGCCACTTCCAGCGTCAGGTTGGTTCCGCGCTCGGCGTCCTCAACGATCAGAGCGTTGTAGATCGCCGGCAGGTAATCGCTGTGGAACTCGACGTCCACGGTGGGTCCGATCACCTGACGAATGATGCCGATGTTATTGCCGTTGTCGCTCATGGGTCAGCTTCTCTCTTGGGGTCATCCGGCGAGCGCGTCGGCGCCCGCAACGATCTCGATAATTTCCGTGGTGATTGCAGACTGACGCGCTTTGTTCATCTGCAAGGTGAGCTTGTTCATCAGCTCGTTGCTGTTCTTCGTGGCGGCGTTCATGGCCAGCATACGCGAGGCGTGCTCGCTGGTCATGCCCTCCGCGACGAGGAGATAGATTTTCGTGCCAAGGTACGTCGGCAGCAGCGCGTTGAAGACCGCTTCCGGGCTTGGCTCGAGGATGTAATCGATGGGTTTGCCGGCGTCTTCTTCCTTCAGACCGAAGGCCTGGGGTTCGAGCGGCAGGAACCGGCTGACACGCGGGCGCTGCGTACTCGTCGAGATGAAATCCGGGCTCACGAAATCGATGCGCGAAACTTCGCCGTCGTTCCACATCGCCAACAGCTTGCGGTTGATTTCTTCCGTCACATGCGCATCGACCGAGCCGCCCAGGTCCACGGAGAAGCCGATCAGCCGGTCGCCGATGCGCTTCTTGAAGAAATCGCGGCCCTTGCGCCCGATGCAGTACATCAGCGCATCGGGATTTTTCGCCAGATACCGCGACGCCATTTTGATCAGGTTCGCGTTGAAGGCCCCGCAGAGACCGCGGTCACTGGTGTAGAGAACCACCAGCGGCGGCTTCTTCTCGGCCTTCGGGTTCACCTTGAACAGCGGATGATCGGCCACTTTCGGGTCCAGCGCCAGCCGGCCCAGCAGCGTCTCGATCTTGCTCATGAACGGCTTCGACGCTTCCATCAGGTGCTGGGTACGGCGCAGCTTCGCGGCCGCCACCATTTCCATGGCGCGCGTGATTTTCTTCGTGTTCTTGATCGACTTGATACGCCGACGTAGCTCTTTGACGCCTTTGGCCATGCCGAATAGTGCTCCTCAACAGGTGCTGTCCAACGGGTGGACGGCTCAGGATTCGGGGAAGGATCAGTGCTTCTTCTCGTCGTCCTCTGCTTCTTCCTTCGGTTCGCCGGCGAGCCCGCCCTTCTTGGCGGTCTTGTCCATTTCGGCCATTTCTTCCTCGACCGCGCGCTCCGTCATTTCCACTTCCGACTCGTCCTCATCGGCGGGGGCTTCCACCTTTTCCGCTTCCGAGGCTTCCACCGCCGGAGCGGTGGCCGCGGCGGGTTCGGAGT